>NZ_QHJK01000010.1:0-436915 GCF_003947475.1 Amycolatopsis sp. WAC 04197
GTCATCGACTGCACCGAAATCGGGTGCTCGCTGCCGACGCCCACCGGCCCGACCTGCAGCTGTCGGGTCTTGCGACGCTCGGAGAGGACGGGAGGAGGAAGCGCTGGCATACCAAGAGCGACAGTCACGCCGTCAAGCGTACCTACCCCGATCGGCGGACATCCACGACGTCAGCCGTCACGGTGAGCAGCATTACCTGGGCAGCCCAATCATGCTGACAGCGCGCTCCGTCGCCGTCCTCTCGCGTCACTGGAACAGCTTGACCGGGTTCACGATGTCGGCGGTGACGGTGAGCAGAGTCACCGCGCCGCCGATGAAGACGAGCACCATCGTGACCGCGGACAGCTTCGTGTAGTCGACCGGTCCGCCCGCCGCCTTGCCGCGCAGCTTCCGGATCCAGTCACGGACCCGCTCGTACCAGACGACCGCGATATGCCCGCCGTCGAGCGGGAGCAACGGCAGCAGGTTGAACACGCCGATGAAGAAGTTCAGGCTCGCCAGCAGGAGCACGAAGATCTCCCACAGGCCACGCTCGGCCGCCTCGCCACCGATCCGGCTGGCGCCGACGACGCTGACCGGGGTGTTCGGGTCGCGCTCGCCGCCGAAGATGGAATCCACCACCGCGGGGATCCGCGACGGGAACTCGATCAGCCGCTTGGCGGTCTCGGAGAACATCGTGCCGGTGAAGCTGAGCGTCCCACCGATGGCGTCGACCGGGCCGTAGGTGAGCAGCGGCGGTGCGGTGTTCTGGATCGGCGAAGCGCCGATCATGCCGACGTCCTTGACCGTGGTGTTGTTGGAACCGTCGGCGACCAGCCGCTGCACGCGCGGCACGTCGACGGTCAGGTTCAGCCGCTGCCCGTTCCGCTCGACCACGAACGGCGTCGGGCCGCTGGCGACCTGGACGGCCGCGAGCATCTCGCGCCAGGTCTTGATCGGCTTGCCAGCCACGGAGACGACCTTGTCGCCCGCCTGGAGACCGGCGGTCTTCGCGGGGGTCGGGGCGTTCGGCGGGCAGGTGGTGTCGTTCAGCTGCTCCACCGTGGTGGCCGCGCGGGCGCAGGACGTGGCGCTGATCACGGCTTCGGTGGGAGCGGCCTGCGCGGCCGGGTTCGGCAGGCCCATGGTGACGGCCATCAGGTAGAGGATGACGAAACCGAGGATGAAGTGCATCGCCGAACCCGCCGACATGACGACGGTGCGCTTCCAGGTCTTGAAGCGCCACATCGCGCGCTTCGACTCCTCCGGGGTGACCTCGTCGAGCGCGGTCATGCCCGCGATGTCGCAGAACCCGCCGAGCGGGATCCACTTCACGCCGTACTCGGTCTCACCGCGGCGGAAGGAGAAGATCGTCGGCCCGAAGCCGATGAAGTAGCGCCGGACCTTCATGCCGAAGGCCTTGGCCGCCCACATGTGACCGGCTTCGTGCAGGGCGACGGACAGGCAGATACCCAGCGCGAACAGCACGATCCCGAGAATGAACCAGAGCACGCGCTACTTCCCCTTACCGATCAGCGCACCGGCACGCGCGCGAGCCCAGCGCTCGGCAGCTAGTACGTCATCCACGTCGCGAGGTTCACGACGCCATTCGTCGGCGGCTTCCACCACCTGGGCAATAGTGTCCACAATCGAGGTGAAGCCGGTGTTCTGTGCCAGGAAGGCCGCGACCAACTCCTCGTTCGCCGCGTTGTAGACCGCCGGGACGCAGCCGCCCACGGTCCCGGCGTGCCTCGCGAGCTCGACGGCCGGGAACGCCTCGTTGTCCAGCGGCTCGAAGGTCCAGCTCGCGGGCTTGTCCCAGACGCACGCGGCCGCGGCGCCGGGCACGCGGTCCGGCCAGTGCAGCGCCAGCGCGATCGGCAACCGCATGTCGGGCGGGCTGGCCTGGGCGATCGTCGAACCGTCCACGAAGGTCACCATCGAGTGGATGATCGACTGCGGGTGGACGACCACGTCGATGCGGTCGGTCTCGATGTCGAACAGGAGCTTCGCCTCGATCAACTCCAGCCCCTTGTTGACCAGCGTGGACGAGTTGATCGTGATGAGCGGGCCCATCGACCAGGTCGGATGCGCCATCGCCTGCTCGACCGTGACGTCGGCCAGTTCCTCACGCTTGCGTCCGCGGAACGGACCGCCCGAGGCGGTGAGCACCAGCCGGGCGACCTCGGACTCGCGTCCGGCGCGCAGGGCCTGCGCGATCGCGGAGTGCTCGGAATCGACCGGGACGAGCTGGCCGGGCTTGGCCGCGGCCAGCACGAGCGGACCGCCCGCGATCAGCGACTCCTTGTTGGCCAGCGCGAGCGTGGCGCCGGTGGCGAGCGCGCGCAGGGTCGGCGGGAGGCCCTGGGACCCGGGGAGCGCGTTGAGCACGACGTCGACAGGGGTGGCGTCGATCATCTCGACGACCGCGTCGGCCCCGGCGAAGATGCGCGGGAGCTTGAAGTCGCCGCGGGAGTAACCGCGCTTCTGCGCCTCGGCGTACAGCGCGAGCTGCAGGTCTTCCACGGCCGTCGGCCTGCTGATGGCGACGGCGTCGACCTGGTGCGCCAGGGCCTGGGCGGCCAGCGCGGCGGGGTCGGAGCCGCCCGCGGCGATCCCGGCGACCCGGAACAGCTCCGGGTTGCGGGCCGCGACGTCGAGGGCCTGGGCGCCGACCGATCCGGTCGAACCGAGCACGAGCACACTTCGCGAGGTAGTCATCGGGGCTCATTGTCGCTTGGGGCCCGTCGGACGCGTGCAGCCAGGTGTGGGATCATTCGCGGGCAAGCGGACCATCGGGTTTTGAGGAGTTGATCGTGGCGAGCAAAGCGGTCGAAAAGCGCGGCCGGGTGGGCGTCGACACCGTCGACCCGCGCGACGAGCCGTCGGCCGAGTGGGGCTGGCACGGTTCGTTCCCGAAGGCGACGCGGATCGCGGGCTGGCTGAGCGCGATCATCCTGCTGGTGATGCTGTACGGCAACCACCACGGCTGGACCGAGAACCTGTGGCTGATCGGCCTGTCGCTGCTGATGATGTTCGGGCTGGTGCTCGACATCCGCAAGCAGCGCACGGCCTGGCGCAAGTAGCTCCTTCACGGCTTAATGGCCCTTGTCCACCTTGGTGGGCAGGGGCCATTCGCCGTTCTGGGCCCACAGCTCGTTGACGATCTTGATCGCGTCACCCGCCTCGACCCCGTAGCGGTGCCGGTACTTCGCCGCCGGCCGCTGGATCGCCGCGGCGACGTCCCCGATGGCGACGTTGTTCCACGAGTCGTTCGGGAAGAACTGCCGCATCACGGCGAGGAACCGGCCGGTCGCCCACACCGGGTCGGTCCGCTGTTCGAAGGATCCCCAGCTCGCGCGCTGCTGGAAGAGCCCGACCGAGTCACCGAGGCCGCCGTCGAGGTTGGCGATACTCGACTCGACGATCACCGTGGCGATCGCGATGGCCGCGGCGCGATCGTTGAGCCCCGATCTCTGCACCGTCTCGACGATCACTCTGGCGCACGAGGTGTTGTACGGGTTCATGTAGCCGCGCATCTTGGTGGCGAGCTGCTGGTTGAGGCTCTGGGCGGAGTCGGTGTCGTCGGCGGACACGCCCGCTTGGACGCACGGCAGGGCGACGTGTTCGACCTGGTCGGGCCGGATCTCGGTGGGCGGGAGCACGATGGCGGCGAGGGCGAGGTACGCGGCGGTGAGTGAGCTCAGCATGTGCGGTGACCGTTCGGTGCAGGTGGTCGTGAGTGGCGATTCGTGTTCTAACCCGAATCGCCACTCACGACCACCCGGACGGCACCCCCGCGTGAACGGCTACCCGACGACCATCCTTTTGGGTTAGGTTCCCCCTCATGAAGCTGCGCTGGGGTGTCACCGCTGTCGTTTCCGCTCTCGCCGCCGTGTTCCTGCCCGGCGTCGCCACCGCCGCGCCCGCCACGGCGTCCCTGCCGATCGTGCGCTGCGAGTTCACGCCGACGCCGGAAAACCCCGCGGCCCGCCCGGTCCTGCGGCCGCTCCCCTTCGCTCTGACCCGCGGCACCGTCGACGTCACGTTCCGCTTCAACTACGGCCCGGTGACCGTGCGCCTGAACCGCGCCGGCGCCGCCCCGTGCGCCGTCCACAACCTGGCGAGCCTGGCCCTGCAGCGCTTCTACGACCACAGCCAGTGCTGGCGCCTGACGAACTCCTCGCGCCTCGGCGTCCTGCAGTGCGGCGACATCTACGAAGCCGAAAAGGGCGGGCCGGGCTACAAGTTCCCGGACGAGGTCGACGGCACCGAGACCTACGAACGCGGCACCATCGCCATGGGCAACCAGGGCCCCGGCACGAACGGCAGCGAGTTCTTCATCGTGCACTCGTTCGCGAACATCCCGAAGAACTACTCGGTGATGGGCAAGGTCGTGCGGGGTATGGAGGTGCTGGACCGGATCGTGGCGAACGGGATCATCCCGACGGATCCGAACGGGCCTGCCGACGGGCTGCCCGCGAAGCCGGTGAAGATCCAGAAGGCGACCGTCGGTTTCTGAGGCCCCTTTGAGTCAATGATCGCGTAGTCGCCGGTATGGGAGGAAGACTGCCTCACCATCTCTCAAGGAGAAGGGCGCCTTCCCTTGCGCCGCAGCGAACTTCAGATCTACGACCTGTTCGCGCTCACTTGACTCCACGTCACTCCTGGTCGTCAAGGAGCCCGAGGAACTCGTCGAAATCACGGGCGATTCGGCGAGGGACTCGATCTTCGTCGATGTAAACGACAGCAGGCTCATCGCCGCCTCCACAGTCGCGATAGTCGAGCATGACCGCGTCATGCCCGCCGGAAGGCATATCGAAGAGCACTATTCCGATATCCGGGTACCCCCACTCCGAAATCAAGTCCCGGCTACCACGACCACCGCTTGAGTCGATTCCATGGTCACCGCCGATTCCGAGCAGCGATCGCACCTCGAAATGATCGTCCGCCCACGAGGTAGGGAACGACGTCGGACACCGTCTGCGGCGGAGGAGCCCGCCGTTCATCCGACGCAAGATGTCCAAGTAGGACGACGGGAGACGATACCCGAGTCGTTCCTCGGCCTTGGTGATCAACGCGTCGTCGACAGCCGGGCCGGTGAACATGTCTTCACCTGCGAACGGTTCGATCACCGTCTTCCTCTCCAGACCACTGCTCGGCCGAGCTCAGACAGATTCCTGCGAAAGGACGAACTCGGCGATCTCCTTCTTCCGGAGCATCCTCCAAACAGGATCCCCCGTCACCGACGCGAGCCAATCCGCGAAATCGACACCGTCGCCGCGAAACCACCACACCGCACTGCTCCCGAGTGACCGCAGGTCCGCGTCCACACGACAGCGGAACTCGAAGCCGACCTGTGAGTACTCTGCGTGTTCACCTTCGGCGTCGACGATCTCCATCTGCCGCACGAACCCCACCGCGAACATCGGCTCGGAGCCCCAGTTCACTTCGCCGTACTGAAAGAGGAAACCGTCGGTATCAACGCCATCGGGTACGGCGAACCCGATGGCTTCGAAACAACGGACGGCTGCCACGACCTCGTCGACGGCCGGGGGCTTCCGACGTGATCCGGGTAGTCCGAGGAGGTCCTGCGCGATGCTGCCCGCAGAGCCGACGGGAAGGTTCACCTTTCCTCGGTACAGAGATCGGGCACACAACGCGAGAGCGAAAGATCCGAAATCGTCCCCCAGCCTCTCCGAAGGCTCGTTGTGATGAACCCATGCCAGGACCGGGTACTCGCCGGCGTCATCCGGCTGCGAGGAATCGAGGACCACCACTCCGCCCATCCCGTCGAACGCCACCAGGATCAGTTCCTCGGGCATCCTGTGGTCCCGGCGCATGTCCAAGGTCTCGGTGACGGGCCCGATGAACTCCTCTCCCGCGATGTCCCAGGTGCCGAATTCCTGGAGCAGGCGGCGATACGAGGGAGGGAGCGCGATACCAAGAGTTCGCTCCGCGGCGCTGATCGATGCCTCGTCCAAACCATCGGCATGGTTCGAGATGCCGTCGTTCGCACGGATCAGTTCGATGAGCCGCTCGCTCGCTTCGACGCTCATTCGATGACCTGACCTTCCGTTTCAACCAGGACAGTGTCCAGCAATCGCCCGGGATCCAATCGCTCCCGTCTTGTCCGCAGCATAGGTGTCGGGCACGAAGGCGCCTCCGCGAAGCCGGTACACGCCACTCCCGCTCGTACTGAGTGCGAACAGTGCACCTCCCCCGTCCGACCCGAAACGATGATTGAGTCCTCCACGACACCTCGGAACAGGGTGGGCATCGCTCCTCGCAACCCCGCGAGTACGTCCCGCGCCGAATGCACGAAGACCCCGTTACCGAGATCCGGCAACGACACCTCTCACGTGACGGCATGAAGGTCCACCAGTTCCGCCGCACAACCGACGTCCGCGAGGAGTCGACTCTCGCCCAGATCCTCATCCGCCAGGACCACTTGGTTCCCACCTGGCGGGTACCCGTACCCCGCCTCGAATCCTCGCTCGAACTTGGCGCTCAGGGAGGACATCCGCGTGGCCCAGGAGCGCAGATCCGGCCAGCGCCCATCGAATTTCACGAGTCCCGACGAAGCCCGTGCCGAACCAGGAAATCGAGAAAACCGGGCGCCGCACGTTCGCGCAGGCCATCGTCGTGGAAGCGGAATTCGACCGCTTCGCCGCACTCGGTTCCAGTCAAGGTGAAGCCCCACCAATCCCCGGTACCAACCGGGGCCACCGCGAGAAATCCCGTCTCCCGCAGGGAATCGCGGTTGACCGAGACCAGGTCCTCTTCTCTCGGGCCGGGCGCGACGACCGGCAGCAGATCGACGAAGAGGAACGCGCCGCCGCCATGTCGCACCATGAATTCCTTGTACTGTCCAGGAAGGCGAACATCGAGCTCGTGCTCGACTCGCTCGATCTCCTCCTCGGACGAACGCCATGAATCGAAAGGAAAGTAGTCTTCGAGGTATTCCTGAGCTCGTAACCCCTCCTTCGTCCGCAGCACCAGGGCATCGAACTCATCGAACTCCATGACCGTTCACCTCCACTTGTCGGCCCTTCATGACTTCACACTTTCGACCCTGTCTCGCGAGCTCCCGTTCGCCCAGACCTTGCCCGAGCCTGCCGCTTTCGTCGACCACCTGGCTGCCATGACGACCACCAGCGACAGAAGTTCATCGAGCACCTGTTCACGAGAGAGGCTCCTTATCCCCTCGGTTTCGCCCGCCATCCGCGGTTCATCGATACACCACGCTTCGCAGTCGAGAACAATCAGCTATTTCGCTTTCCGGCATTCAAGAGCAGCAAGACGCACGCCAGTCGGTAAATCTCCAACACTGTGCACGCCATGAAAGATTGGCGCACGCGGAAACACACAGCCCCCTCACAGGAACCAGCATTTCACCCTTTAGAGTGACGCATCCGCATCGGCCCGACTACCGGTGACGTTCCTGGGGGTTCAACCATGATGACGCACGAGCAGTACCTGTCCACGAAGAGATTCCCGGCCCTCGACGGGCTGCGCGCGATCGCCGCGCTCCTCGTGGTGGTGTTCCACTACGGAGGACCGTCGTGGGCCATGGCCAACGGGTGGATCGGCGTCCACCTCTTCTTCGTTCTTTCCGGCTTCCTGATCACCACGCTGGCACTGCGTGAAGAAGACCGAAACGGCAGGATCTCGCTCGCGAACTTCTATATCCGTCGTGCGTTCCGCATTCTTCCCGTGTATTTCGCGGTCCTGGGCATCATCGTGGTGTTCACCTATCTGCGTGGGCAGTACACGTCCAGCGGGCTCGCCGGAGCGATGCCGTACTTCCTGACGTTCACCAACGAATTCGCCCACAACGCACCCTTCGGTCAGTCGTGGACGCTGGGAGTCGAGCAGAAGTTCTACCTCGTCTGGCCGTTCCTGGCCTTCGGCATCGCGGCGCTGAGCTTCCCGAAGCGGCTGGGCCTGGCGGTCGGCCTGATCGCGCTCATGATCGCCCTGATCCCGGTGATGCCGTACGCCGGCGCCTACTCGCCGATCATCATCGGTTGCGCGCTCGCCATCGGCCTCCACTACCGCAAGGGCTTCGCGGTCCTCCGCGTCTTCACGCACCCCATCGCCTGCTTCGTCCTGCTCGCGATCCTCGTCGTCCTCCAGATCCACATCACCGACATCGAGGCCTTCTTCCAAGACGGCGGCACGATCGGCGGCACCACGTACGCGGTGCTGGTCGCGCTATTCATCACGTCGCTGATCCCGCGCGGCCCGATCGCCTGGCTCTTCTCCACCCCTCCGATGCGGTTCATCGGCGAGCGGTCGTACTCCGTCTACCTCCTGCAAGGGGTGGCAGCGACGGTGGTCGCGCTGTCGATTCCCCAGCTGGGCACGCACCGGACCCTGACCGCGATCGCCGTGACCGTCGTCGCCCTCGTCATCTCCGACGTCCTCTACCGCTGGGTCGAGGTGCCGATGATCGAGGTCGGCCGCAAACTGGTCGCCCGGCGCAGGCCCGTACCGCCCCGTCCCACGATCCGGGAAGCCGAACCCGCTCTGGCCAGCGGCTGAGCGATTCGGGCGGATCACCCTTGTGCGGGTCCGGTACTCTGGTCGCCAAGGTCGAGAGGCGCTGCAACGGACCGCGGGGTCCGCCACGCTCGGCCCCGGACCTCACCGCAAGGGCGCCTCCCACGACATGGGAGGAGCGCTGGATGGAAACGACCGCCCTGCGAAAGCTGCTGGATGAGCGCATCGTGGTGCTCGACGGCGCGTGGGGGTCGATGCTCCAGAACGCCGGCCTCAAGCCAGAGGACTACCGCACCGAGCGGTTCCAGGATCATCCCCGTGACATCACCGGCGACCCCGACCTGCTGAACATCACCCGGCCGGATGTCGTCCTCGACATCCACCGCCAGTATCTGGACGCCGGCGCGGACATCACGACGACGAACACGTTCACCGCCACCACCATCGGCCAGGCGGATTACGGGCTCGAGCATCTCGCGTACGAGATGAACCTCCGCGGCGCCCAGATCGCGCGCGAGGCGGCGGACGCGGCGGGCGGGAAGTTCGTCGCCGGGTCGGTCGGGCCGCTGAACGTCACGTTGTCGCTGTCCCCCAAGGTCGAGGACCCGGCGTTCCGCGCGGTGACCTTCGACGAGGTGTACGCCGCGTACGCCGACCAGATCAAGGCGCTCGCCGAAGGTGGCGTCGACCTGCTGCTCATCGAGACGATCTTCGACACCCTCAACTGCAAGGCCGCGATCGCCGCGGCCCGTGACGTCGCGCCGCATCTGCCGCTGTGGATCTCGGTGACGATCGTCGACCTGAGCGGCCGGACGCTGTCCGGGCAGACGGTCGAGGCCTTCTGGAGCTCCATCGAGCACGCGGATCCGCTGCTCGTCGGCGTCAACTGTTCGCTGGGCGCCGAAGAGATGCGCCCGCACATCGCCGAGCTGTCCCGCCTCGCGGGCACGTACACGGCCTGTCACCCCAACGCCGGCCTGCCGAACGCGTTCGGCGGGTACGACCAGACGCCCGAGGAGACCGGCGGGCTGCTCGGCGACTTCGCCACGGCCGGCATGGTCAACGTCGTCGGCGGTTGCTGCGGCACGACCCCCGCGCATATCAAGGAGATCGCCGACGCCGTCCGGGGGATGGCGCCGCGCACCGTCCCGGATCCGAAGGCGCACACCCGGTTCAGCGGGCTCGAGCCGTTCGAGATCGGCAAGGACACCGGGTTCGTCATGATCGGCGAGCGGACCAACGTCACCGGTTCCGCCAAGTTCCGCAAGCTGATCGAGGCCGACGACCACCAGGCCGCCGTCGACGTCGCGCTGGAGCAGGTCCGCGGCGGGGCGAACCTGCTGGACGTCAACATGGACGCCGACCTGCTCGACAGCGAAAAGGCGATGACCACGTTCCTGAACCTCATCGCCACCGAACCCGAGGTCGCCCGGCTGCCGATCATGATCGACAGTTCGCGCTGGACGGTCCTCGAAGCCGGGCTGAAATGCGTGCAGGGCAAGGGAGTCGTCAACTCCATCAGCCTCAAGGAAGGCGAGGAGCAGTTCCTCCAGCAGGCCCGCCGCATCCGCGATTACGGCGCCGGCGTGGTCGTGATGGCCTTCGACGAGGAAGGCCAGGCCGACACCGCCGACCGCAAGGTCGAGATCTGCGCCCGCGCCTACGACCTGCTCACCCAGCAGGCCGGTTTCGCCGCCGAGGACATCATCTTCGACCCGAACGTGCTCGCCGTCGCCACCGGTATCTCCGAGCACAACGGGTACGCCAAGGCGTTCATCGACGCACTGCCGCGGATCAAGGAACGCTGCCCCGGCGTGCACATCAGCGGCGGTATCTCGAACCTCTCGTTCTCCTTCCGCGGCAACAACGTCGTGCGCGAGGCGATGCACTCGGCCTTCCTGCTGCACGCCGTGCGCGCGGGGCTGGACATGGGCATCGTCAACGCCGGACAGCTCGCGGTCTACGAGGACATCCCCAAGGATCTGCTGGAACTGGTCGAGGACGTGCTCTTCGACCGCCGCGAGGACGCCACCGACAGGCTGGTCACGTTCGCGGAAACGGTCAGCGGCAAGGGAACCAAGCGCACGGTCGACCTCTCCTGGCGCGAGAACCCGGTCGAGGCACGCCTCAGCCACGCGCTGGTGCACGGCATCGTCGACTACATCGAAGAGGACACCGAGGAAGCACGGCAGAAGCTGCCGAGGCCGCTCGAGGTCATCGAAGGCCCCCTGATGGACGGCATGAAGATCGTCGGCGACCTGTTCGGGTCCGGGAAGATGTTCCTGCCGCAGGTGGTCAAGAGCGCGCGCGTGATGAAGCGGTCGGTGGCCTACCTCGAGCCGTTCATGGAGGCCGAGAAGGAGAAGGCGCGCCTCGAAGGCCGCGTCGAAACCCGTCAGGGCAACGGAAAGGTCGTCCTGGCGACGGTCAAGGGCGACGTGCACGACATCGGCAAGAACATCGTCGGCGTCGTCCTCGGCTGCAACAACTACGAGGTGATCGACCTCGGTGTGATGGTCCCCGCTTCGGTCATCCTCGACACGGCCGTCTCCGAGGGTGCCGACGCCATCGGCCTTTCCGGCCTGATCACGCCGTCGCTGGACGAAATGGTCAACGTCGCCGCCGAAATGGAGCGGCGCGGGCTGAAGCTGCCGTTGCTGATCGGCGGTGCGACCACCTCACGTCAGCACACCGCGGTCCGTATCGCCCCGGCGTACGAACACACGACAGTGCACGTCCTGGACGCCTCCCGCGTCGTCGGCGTCGTCGGCGACCTTCTCGACGCGGACCGCGCCGAAATCCTCGACAAGAAGAACCGCGAGGACCAGGAAGAGCTGCGCGTGCAGCACGCGAACAAGCAGCGAACGCCGTTGCTGACGGTCGAGCAGGCGAGGGCCAACCCGGAGAAGGTCTCCTTCGACGACATCCCGACACCCGCCTTCACCGGCGTCCGGTACGTCTCGCCGTCGCTCACCGAGCTGCGCGAGATGATCGACTGGACCTTCCTGTTCCTGGCCTGGGAGCTGAAGGGCAAGTACCCGGCGATCCTGGACAACCCGGTGGCGCGCGAGCTGTTCGACGACGCGAACACCCTGCTGGACCAGATCATCGCCGAGGAACGGTTCCAGGCCAAGGGCGCGTACGCGTTCTGGCCCGCGCACTCCGAGGGTGACGACATCATCCTCGAGTCGGGCGTCAAGTTCCCGATGCTGCGCCAGCAGACCAAGAAGCCGCTGGAGCGGCCGAACCGCTGTCTGTCCGACTACATCGCCCCGGCGGGCGCGGGCGATCACCTCGGCGGGTTCGCGGTCACCATCCTCGGTGCCGAGGAGTTCGCGGCCGAGTTCGAGGCGAAGCAGGACGACTATCGCGCCATCATGGTGAAGGCGCTCGCGGACCGGCTCGCCGAAGCGTTCGCCGAGCACCTGCACCTCCAGGCGCGACGGGACTGGTTCGAACCGGACGCCGATCCGAAGCTGGAAGACCTGCACGCCGAGAAGTTCCGCGGCATCCGCCCGGCGCTGGGTTACCCGGCGAGCCCGGATCACAGCGAGAAGCAGGAGCTGTTCGACCTGCTCGACGCGGGCAGTTTCGGCATGGCCTTGACCGAGTCGTTCGCGATGACACCGGCGGCGAGCGTCAGCGGGCTGATCTTCGCCCACCCCGCTTCGCGGTACTTCACCGTCGGACGGCTGGGCAAGGACCAGATCGAGGACTACGCGGTCCGTCGCGGCCTCGAACTGTCCACTGTGGAACAGTGGCTCCGCCCGAACCTCGCCTACGATCCCGAATGACACAATGACCGCGTGACTGCCGAGGGCTCGGACTTCCTGCAGCTGGACATCGGGGACGCACCGCCGGGGCGCCGGTCGGACTGGCTGGCGTCGCGGTTGCGGCACGCCATCTCCGACGGCCGCCTGCCGGTCGGCAGCAGGCTACCCGCGACCAGGGCGCTGGCCGCGGACCTGCGGGTCTCGCGCGGTGTGGTCACCGAGGCCTACCAGCGGCTGGTCGAAGACGGTCACGTCGCCGGTCGCGGCCGCGCGGGCACGGTGGTCGTCGCGGCGCCCGCGCGGACGAAGGAACACGCGGCACCCGGTCCCCCGGCGGCGGGCACGATCTTCCAGCCCGCACCCGGGATCGGCGTTTTCGACTCGCTGCGGTCGACCCCGGCGCGGATCGACCTGTCCCCCGGTGTGCCGGATCTGACGGCGTTCCCGCGGACCGCCTGGTTACGCGCGGAACGCACCGTGCTCAACGACCTCTCGGCGGCGGCGTTCGGCTACGGCGACCCGCGGGGCGCGCCCGCGTTGCGGCTGGCCATCGCGCACTGGATCGCCCGCACCCGGGGCATCACCGCCGACGCCGACGACGTGCTGATCGTCGCCGGTGTCGCGCAGGGGCTCGGTTTGCTGGCGCAGGTGCTGCGCGACAACGGGATGTCCGAGATCGCCATCGAGGATCCGAGTTCACTGGGCGCGCGGCAGCATCTGCACGACCGGCGGCTGGCGACACCGCCGATCCGGGTCGACGAAGACGGGATCGACGTCGACGAACTCGTCCGGAGTGGCGCGCCCGCCGTACTGCTCACGCCCGCGCACCAGTTCCCGACCGGTGTCGTGCTCGGCGGGGAACGCCGTCGCGAACTCATGCGCTGGGCCGCGGACGGCGGGCTGATCATCGAGGACGACTACGACGCCGAGCACCGCTACGACCGCCCGCCGGTCCCCGCGCTGCGCTCGATGCTCGCCGAGCAGGTCTGTTACGCGGGCAGTGTGTCGAAGTGGCTCGCGCCCGCGCTCCGGGTCGGCTGGATGCTGGTGCCGCCGCGATACCGGGACGAGGTGGTCGCGGCCAAACGGTTCGCCGACCTCGGCAACGCCGTCCTCCCGCAGCTGGTGCTGGCGCATCTCATGGAATCCGGCGAGATGGAACGGCAGCTGCGGTTCGTGCGCAAGCGGCATCGACGGCGCCGGGACGCGATGATCAACGCGCTCCGGACGCATCTCCCGGACGCCGTGGTGCACGGCGCCGCCGCCGGGCTACATCTGACGATCACCTTCGACGGCGAGTTCTCCGATCTCGACTTCGCCGCCGCCGCGCTGGAGCAAGGGGTGAAGGTGCAGCCGCTGTCGTGGCACTGTCAGCGGCCGATGAAACCCGGCCTCGTCCTCGGTTACGGGGCGAGCCCGGCGAGCGACATCGCCGAGGGCATCGCCGTCCTGGGCAAGATCGGGCGCTAGCCACCCCCCCGCGTTTCGTCCTCTGAATGCGGTGGTTCGACGGCGAACTACCGCATTCAGAGGACGAATTGCCCGAGGAAGGCCAGGAGCACGGCCGGGTCTTCGACGTGGGCGTTGTGGCCCAGCCCGGGAAGTTCGACGGAAGCCTCGTTGAGCGCCCGAAGCTGTTCGGGGCGGCTCATGGGATCGTGCTCGCCGGCGGCGAGGGCGACCGGGCAGCGCGCCGCGCCGAGCAGTCCGGGCATGTCAGGAGCACCGACGGCGAACGCTCGGGGGTCCAGGGCCAGCCGCCATCCGCCTTCGGTTTCGACGATGCCGTCGGGATCCGCTTCGGTGAGACCGGTCAAGCCGGCGATCTTGAGGAACGCTCGTTCGGCGTCCTCGCGGGCCGGGAACACCCTGGGCGGTTTCGCCGCCATGTCGGCGGCCTTCGCGAGGTCGGACTCGCTCCAGTCGACCTTGACACCCACCGCGAGCAATCCGTCGATCCGGAGCCCGAACCACCCGCTGGCCAGCGCGAGCCCGACCACGCCGCCCAGTGAGTGGCCGATCACCAGCAGCGGACCGCGTTCCGGGAGCGCGTCGGCGACCGCCCCCGCCAGACCGCCGAAGGAGTAATGCGTCGAGTGCGGTGAAGCCCCGTGCCCCGGGAGGTCGGGCGCCAACCAGCGGTAGCCGGGTTGCAGCATCAGGCCATCCCAGACCGCGCCCGTCGCGCCGAGGCCGTGCAGCAGGAGCACGGCGGGGCCTTCGGTTCCGGCGGTGCGCATCTTCAGCTTGTCCACCGGACGGATCTTTCCTCAGTCCCCGGTGCGCGGGCTAGTCTCGGGGCCGTGATCACCGATCCGGACGTCTACACGCGGGGCGTGCCGTACGAGCATCTCGCGGCGCTGCGCCGGGAGTCGCCGGTCGTGCGCGTGGACGATTTCTGGGCCGTGCTGCGGCATTCGGACGTCAAGCACGTGCTGAAGAACCCGAAGCAGTTCTCGTCGCACCTCGGTGGGACACAGATCCGGGATCCGGCGACCGAGCAGGATCTCGGTTACGTCCGTCGGATGATGCTCAACATGGACCCGCCCGAGCACGCCCGGTTACGCGGCCTGCTCACGAAGGCGTTCACGCCGCGCGCCGTCGGCAGGCTGACCGAGCGGATCCAGGGCTGGGCCAGGGAGCTGATCGCCGGGGTCCGGGACGACGGTGAGTGCGACTTCGCCGCCCTCGCGGCCGACCTCCCGTTGCTGACGCTCGCCGAGGTCTTCGGGATCCCCGAACAGGACCGGCGGCTGATGTACGACTGGAGCAATCGCGTGATCGGCTACCAGGACGCCGATTACGCGGTGAGCGCGACGGTCGACGCGAGCGACGTCACCGATCTCGCACGGGCGGCGCTGGCGGTGCGTCCGGTTCCGGGACCGGACGGCGCGATGCCCGATCCGCGCACGCGGGCCGGGATGCCGGATCTCTACGCGTACGCCACCGCGCTCGGCGAGTACAAACGCCGGCATCCCGGCGAAGACGTGATGAGCAACCTGATGGGGCACGTGGAAGACGGCGGCCGGGTTTCCATCGCGGAGTTCGAGAACCTGTTCTGGCTGTTTTCCGTGGCGGGCAACGAAACACTGCGCAACGGCATCCCCGGCGGGATGCTGTCGTTGCTGTCGCATCCGGATCAGTACCGGCGGCTGCTGGCCGATCGTTCGCTGCTTCCCGGTGCGGTGGAAGAGATGTTGCGCTTCTGGACGCCGGTCATGCATTTCCGCCGGACCGCGACCGAGGACGTCGTTCTGTCCGATGTGGACATCCGCGCGGGCGAGAAGGTGGTCGTCTGGTTCTCCGCCGCGAATCGCGACGAGACCGTCTTCGAAGATCCGGACCGCTTCGACATCGGCCGCACGCCCAACGATCACCTGACCTTCGGGCACGGTCCGCATTTCTGCCTCGGCGCCCAGCTGGCGCGGGTGCAGCTGCGCGCGATGTTCGAAGCGGTCCTCGATCTGCTCGGCGAGGCCGAACTCGCCGGTGAACCGGTGCGGTTGCGGTCGAACTTCCAGAACGGGCTGAAATCCTTGCCGATCCGGTGGTAGCGGAGGGCCCCTTCCCGCCCCCGAGCGCGGGAAGGGGCACCTCACCCCCTGATCATTCGGCCGCGGCGTACTCCGGCTCGGCGATGGCGGAGCGGGCTTCGGCCTTGCGCAGGCCGACGACTCCGGACAACGCCACCAGGACACTGATCACGGCGATACCGGTGACGACGGTCAGCGCGGGCGCCAGACCGTTCAGCAGCGCCGCCGGGCCGGTGGCCCCGCCGGAGTTGCCGGTCAGGACCGCGGTCACCACGGCGAGCCCGATCGCGCCGCCGACCTGGATCGACGTGTTCAGCAATCCACCGGCGAGCCCCTGCTCGTCGTCGGAGATGCCGTTGGTCGCCTGGATGTTCAGCGACGAGAACGCCAGCATGAAGCCGATGCCCAGCAGGATCATGCTCGGCAGCACCGAGCCGGCGTAGCTGGAGCTTTCGTCGATCCGCAGGAACAGCGCGTACCCGATGACATGGGCGACGACACCGGCGAGGATCGTGCGCGGGGTGCCGAGCCGGTCGATCAGCGGCTCGATCCGGGGCGAACCGAAGGCCACGATCAGCGCGGCGGGCAGGAATCCGAGCGCGGTCTGCAGCGCGGACCAGTGCAGCACGTTCTGCAGGTAGAGCATCACCACGAACTGGAAACCGATGTAGGCGCCGAAGAACGTCGCGCCGCCGAGGTTGGCGCGGGCCAGCGGACCCGAGCGCAGGATGCCGAGCCGGAGCAGCGGGTGCTTGCTGCGCTTCTCGATGAACACGAAGGTGGCGAGCAGGGCGAGCGCGAGGGCGAACGAGATCAGCGTCCGCGGCGCGGCCCAGCCGATCTCCGGCGCTTCGACCACGGCGAAGACCAGCAGGAGCGAACCGGCGGCACCGGTGATCGCGCCGGGGAAGTCGTAGCCGCCGCCCGTCTGCGGCTCGTAGGACGGGATCAGCTTGATCGCGGCGACCAGCGCGGCGAGCGCGATCGGCACCGGCAGCAGGAACGTCCAGCGCCAGCCCACCTCGGTGAGCAGACCGGAGAAGACGAGGCCCGCGGAGTAACCGCTGGCACCGAAGACGGCGAAGATGCTGATCGCCCGGTTGCGGGCGGGGCCTTCGTGGAAGGTCGTGGTGATGATGGACAACGCGGCCGGTGCGGTGAACGCGGCGGCCAGCCCCTTGATGAAGCGGGTGGCGATCAGCAGCGCGCCGTCGTCGACGAGACCGCCGAGCAGGGAAGCGAGCGCGAAGACCGCGACGGCGACGAGGAAGACCCGGCGCCTGCCGAGCAGGTCGGCGGTGCGGCCGCCGAGGAGCAGCAGGCCACCGTAGCCGAGCACGTAGGCGCTGATGATCCACTGCAAGGCGCCGGTGGAGAGGCCGATGTCGGCCTGGATGGACGGGAGGGCGACGGCGACCATCGACACGTCGAGCGCGTCGAGGCCGACGACAACGGACACAGTGAGCAGGACACCCCAGAGGCGCGCGTCCCACCTTGTCGAGCTGGTGGACAGCTGCACGGAAGAACTCATGATCCGTACAGTACATGCACACGCATCTAATGCAAGTGCATTTAATGACTTTGCATAAAATTCACGTGCATGCTATCTTGGGC
This sequence comes from Amycolatopsis sp. WAC 04197, assembly GCF_003947475.1. NCBI lineage: Bacteria > Bacillati > Actinomycetota > Actinomycetes > Pseudonocardiales > Pseudonocardiaceae > Amycolatopsis > Amycolatopsis sp. WAC 04197. Next base: position 17,405 of record NZ_QHJK01000010.1, read on the forward strand.
CGCGTGAGCGACGTCGCCGAAGAAGACCTGCTGCGGGAGTGGCACGACCTGTCCGCCCGGCATGCGGCGGTCTTCGGTCGGCTCGAGTGCCGGCTGCAGGAGCGCCACGGGCTCGGGGTCACCGAGTTCGAAGCCCTCGAACGCCTGGTCACCTGCGTGGTCGGCAAGTGCCGCGCGGCCGACCTGACCGAGGTCGTGCACCTAAGCCAGAGCGCCACCTCGCGGCTCGTCGCCCGTCTCGAGCGCGAGGGCCTCGTCCAGCGTGCGCTCTGCGAGTCGGACCGGCGCGGGATCTTCGTCGTCGTGACCGACGAGGGCCGTCGCCGCTACGAAGAGGCGAAGCCGACGCACCGGGCGACCCTCGAAGAGACCCTCACCATCAACGCCTGACGCCTCCAGGCCACCGCTCCTTTGCTTGCCCCTGAAGTACGTGAAGGCCCCCTTCATTGCGCCTAGCGCAGTGAAGGGGGCCTTCACGTACTTTGCCACTCACGAAGTCAGCCCCGCGCCAGCCCCTCGCGAACCGCGGGGACGACTTCGTTCCCCCAGCGGCCGAGCGCACTGTCGGTGGAGGTCCCATCCTCGACCGGGAAGTAGATGAACCCCGCCGCGCCGTGGTCACGCACCGCCGAGACCAGTTCCCCGACCCACTGTTCCGGCGACCCACCGATCCATCGCCCGTCGTCGTCACGCGGGGACGCCACCGGGTTTTCCGTTATGCGGCCGGGGAAGTTGTAGATGGTCGCGATCTCACCGGGGTCCCGGCCCGCGTCGACGGCCGCCTGGTCGATCACCGGACGGGATTCGGCGAACCGAGGACTGAGCCAGTCCGCGGCATGTCCCGGGATCCAGCCGTCGGCCAGTTTTCCGGTGACCGCGAGGGATTTGGGCCCGACCGCGCCCGTCCAGACCGGCGGCGCGGCCGCGGCGGCAGGCACCAAGCCGTCGACGGAGTAGAACTCCCCCTCGAACGTCACCGGCGCCCCGCCTCCGGAAAGCGCCTTGACCAGAGTGATCGCCTCGCCCATCGCCCGGACCGCCTCGGCGGGCGTCCGGTGCTCCACCCCGAGCTTGGCGATCTCCCGCCAGAGCCCACCCGCGCCGATCCCGAGCGCGACGCGACCGCCCGAGAGCGCCGAAAGCGACGTGATCGTCCTCGCCAGCATCGGCGCGGGACGACTCGGCAGGTTGGTGACGTTGACGGCGGCCATCACACGCGAGGTCCTGCCGAGGATCACGCCCAGCGCCGCGTAGGCGTCCAGCCGGTCGGCGAAATACGGGTGATCGGACAAGCTGACCAGGTCGAGTCCCGCGCGGTCGGCCTGTTCGGCGTGCCGCAGAAGGTCGTCCACCTCGCCGACGCCGGTCTCGAGGCCGAATCCGAACAGTGCCATCATCACTCCTTAAGTTCGTAGTACGCACTATTTGTATCACGAACTAGTTCTCGGTGTCGAAGTCAAGAATGTTTGACATGATGTCTAGAACTCTTTACTTTGGTTTTCGTGGCACTGGAAGAGAAACGCGCGTGGATCACCGCGGTGGTCACGATGTGCGCTTACGTGGCGTATCTGATCGTCGTCCTCAGCCGAGCGGGCTCCGGTCCGCTCGTCGACGTCCCCTACGTGGCGACGCTGCTGTGGACGATCGGGGCGGCCATCGCGGCCACGATCGTGCTGAACATCGCCGTGACGATCGCCGCGCCGCGTGACGACGACCGCAAAGACCAGCGAGACCGTGAGATCGGCCGGTTCAGTGACCACATAGGACAGTCGTTCGTCGTGATCGGCGGCGTCGCGGCGCTCGTCATGGCGATGGCGGAACTGGACCACTTCTGGATCGCCAACACCGTCTACCTCGCCTTCGTGTGCTCGTCCCTGCTCGGCTCGCTCGCGAAGATCGCCGCGTACCGCGAGGGATTCCAGACGTGGTGAAACCGACCAAGGTCACGAACTCCATCCGCGCCCTGCGGTTCGCCAAGGGCGAGATGACCCAGGCCGAACTCGCGAACCGGATCGGCGTGACGCGCCAGACGGTCATCGCGATCGAGCAAGGCCGCTACTCGCCGTCGCTCGAGATGGCGTTCCAGATAGCCCGGGCGTTCGGCGTCGGGCTCGACGATGTTTTCCAGTACCCAGACTAGGAAATGAGGCCGCCGTGAAGGCGATCGTCCAGAACGAGTACGGCACCGCCGACGTCCTGAAGCCCGCCGATCTGCCCGAACCCGAAACGGGACCGGACGGTGTGGTCGTGCGAGTCCGGGCGGCGGGGGTCGATCCCGGCGTCTGGCACCTCATGGAAGGCTCGCCGTATCTGGTGCGGCTGATGGGTTTCGGGGTACGGAGACCGAAGGCCCGCGTTCGCGGGATGGACTTCGCCGGTGTCGTGCACGCCGTCGGCGGTGAAGTGACACGATTCCGTCCCGGCGACGAGGTTTTCGGTACCTGTCAGGGATCCTTCGCCGAGTACGCACTGACCACAGTGGACAGAATCGCTCGGAAACCGGAGCGGCTCGGCTTCGGCGAAGCGGCCGCCGTCCCCATCTCGGCTTTCACCGCGCTCCAAGCCCTCCGGGACCGGGGCCGGGTCGCGCCCCGCCAGAAGGTCCTGATCATCGGCGCGGGCGGCGGCGTGGGCACCTTCGCGGTACAGATCGCCAAGGCGTTCGGCGCCGAGGTGGACGGCGTATGCGGCACGGGCAAGGTCGATCTGGTGCGCTCGCTCGGCACGGCCCGGGTCTTCGACTACACCCGCGAGGACTTCGGCGGCGGCTACGACCTCATCGTCGACACCGCCGGCAACCGGTCGCTGACCTCGCTGAGGAAATCCCTGACTCCGCGAGGCACTCTCGTCCTCGTCGGCGGGGAGACCGAAGGGAAATGGATCGGCGCGGTGGGCCGCACTCTGCGGGGGCTGGTGCTCGGGCCGTTCGTGAAGCAGAAGCTCCGCGCCCTGATGTCCAAGGAGAACCAGGACGATCTGCAGACTCTGCGCGCGCTCATCGAGGCGGGGAAGGTGACGCCGGTGATCGACCGTGCCTATTCGCTGGCCGAGGCGCCGGAAGCCGTCCGCTACGTGCGCGAAGGGCATACGAGCGGCAAGGTCGTCATCACCATCTGATGTTCTCCCCCGCGTCGGTCTCCGGTCATCTCGACGGTGTTCGGTGTCGGAGAGCGATCCGCCGAGCGCCGAGGAGACCACCGATGTCCGTCAACCGCCGGGACCTGTTGCGAGGCGCCGCCACCGCCGGTGCGCTGGGGCTGGCCTGGCCGTTGAGTTCGCGGATGACGGTCGCGCAGGCCGAGGAGGCCGCCGTGGCGCTGGGCGCGACCTGGGACGAGGCGCCGTTCACGCTCGGCGTCGCGTCCGGCGACCCGGTCCCGTACGGCGTCGCGCTCTGGACCAGGCTCGCGCCGAAACCGATGGAGTTCGAGCAGCCGCTCGACGACACCGTCGAGGTCGGCTGGGAGGTGGCCACCGACCGCGGGTTCCGCCGCCGTGTGGCGCGCGGGACGGCGGCCGCCACCGCCGGGCTCGGGCACAGCGTGCACGTGCCGGTGTCCGGGCTGGAGCCGGGCTCGCAGTACTACTACCGCTTCACCGCGCTCGGCAAGGTCAGCCGGATCGGCCGCACCCGCACCGCGCCGGTCGGGCCGGTCCGGCGGGTGCGGTTCGCCTCGGCGAACTGCCAGGCGTTCCACGACGGGTTCTACGCGGCGCACGCCGGGATCGCGCGGGAGGAGCTGGACTTCGTCGTCCACCTCGGCGACTACGTCTACGAGCACGGTCAGGTCGGCGGCAACCCGCTGCGCGACCACGAAGGTCCCGAGGTGCTGACCCTGCCGGCGTACCGGCGGCGGCACGCGCTCTACAAATCCGACCCCTCGTTGCGGGACGCCCACGCGGCCCACCCCTGGTTCATCACCTGGGACGATCACGAGGTCGTCAACGACTACAGCGGCACCACCCCGTCGTTGCGGGCTCGACGCTCGGCGGCGTATCAGGCCTGGTTCGAGCATATGCCGGTGCGCCCGGACCACCCCTCGACGCCGAGGATCCACCGGCAGCGCCGCTGGGGCGATCTCCTCGATCTGTCCATTTTGGACCTGCGGCAGTACCGCTCGGCGCAGAACCTGCCCGACGGCACGATCCTCGGCGCGGACCAGAAGGCGTGGCTCAAGGACCAGGTGACCGGGGCGGGCGAGGCCTGGCACTGCTGGGTGAACTCGATCATGCTGAGCCAGCTGGCGAAACCCGGCGGCGGCTACATGTTCACGGACCAGTGGGACGGCTTCCTCGCCGAACGCAAGGAGGTGCTGACCCACGTGGCACAGAGCGGCCTCGAAGACCTCGTGGTGATCACCGGCGACTGGCATTCCGCGTTCGTCGACGACATCCGCCCGGACTTCGCGGACCCTGCCAACCCGGTCATCGGCACGGAGTTCACCGCGCATTCGGTCACCTCCGGCGCCTACTCCCCCGAGTGGAACGCCACGAACGGACCGAAGATGGGCGCGGCGAACCCGCACCTCAAGTACTTCGAAGGCGACCGGTACGGCTACGACGTCTACGAGGTCACCCCGCGCCGCTGGAGCACGCACATGCGGGTGATCGGCGACCGGCGCGACCCGCGTTCCCCGGTGAGCACGCTGACGACGTTCCACGTCGATCGCGGCAAGGCCGGGTCCTATGAGGACCGGTCCACCAGCACGTCTCCGGCACAGTACCGGCGGCACTAGGCCAAAAGGGGAGCCGGGAACTCAGAAGAGGGGCGGCGACGCCCTTTCGGAGCAGCGCGGTTCACCGCACGCGTTCTCGTTTCACCTGCCCGATGAATTCACGACAATTCTTCCGTGCGGCTAATCTGGCCTTTCCACTGGGAACAAGACGCGGGAGAAACAATGAAGAAGAAAATCGCCGCTTTAGTCATGGCCGCCTTTTCGGTGGCCGGATTCCTGGCCGCCTCGCCGGCCGCCGCGGCGACCGAAGGCCAGTTCCCGCCCTACGGATGCGACAGCAATCGCTACGGAATCCTCTTCGGCGAGGGTATTTCGATGACCTGCTTCTCGCTGCCGAGACACTCGGAAACGTACCGGGTGGTCGCCCACTGCGCGTCCGGATCCTCCTTTTGGTACACCGTCGGCCATTGGGTGCCGATCGGTTTCGGCCCGTCGACCGCGGAATGTCACGGCGCCCTGCTTTCGAGCGCCTACGTCGCCGGATATCACGTAGACGACTTCTGATATCCGAATGCGACGATGTTGATCTTGGCGGCGCCTTTCAGCGTCCGCTCCCGGCTGGTCCCCACCGGCCCACCTCCGCGGTGAGCCACCGATGCAGGGAAAAGGCCAGTTCGACCGGCGCGTCGTACTGGATCAGATGCCCGGCATCGGGAATGACGTGCAGGAGGGCACCGGGAATCGCGTCGGCGAGCTGTTCCGCGCGGTCGACCGGGATCCACGTGTCGTCCGCGCCCCAGATCACCTTCACCGGCAGCTCGAGTTCCGGGTAGCGGTCCTGGATCTCGTCGGTGAACCGGACGTCCGCCTCGGCGATCTGCCGGTAGAAGGCGCGTTGCCCCTCCTCGTCCAGCCAAGGTCCGGTCAGCGTGGCCAGTTGCGCGCCGGTGAGACCACGATGGGAGGCCGTCCCGATGTAGGACTCGAGCGCACCCCTGTGCACCGTCGGGGGCTGCGCCTGGAAGACCTCGGCGTTCTCGGCGACGAGCCGGAAGAACTCCGAACCCCATGGCCGCAGCGCGACGACGTCCACCAGCGCGAGCGAGGCGTACTCCGCGCCGTGCAGCAGCTTCGCGCGCAGCGAAACGGCTCCGCCGTAGTCGTGGGCGATCACGTGCGGGGCGGTCAGCCCCCAATACGTGAGCAGGTCGGCGAAAAGCTCGCCCTGCGTGCCGAGATCGACGGCGTGGCCGGGATCCTTCGACGAACGACCGTATCCGGGCATGTCCCACACGTGGACGGCGAACTCCTCGCTGAGCGCTCGCGCGAAAGGCGCCCACAGTTGCGCCGACCACGGTGTTCCGTGGCACAGCACCACTGGGGCGCCTTCGCCGAGACGCTCCCACGCCACCGAACGGCCACGCCACTCGAACGTCCGCGACAACTCCAGCTCGCCGAAACCCATGATCGCGATCGTAGTGGCGGCCGTCCGCTCAGTCGGGCAATTGCAGTTCCGTATGCCGTTTGGACAGCATCTCCGCCAGTTCCCGGAGTTTGACGTTCATGTTCTGCGACGTGTGCCGCAGCACCTCGAACGCCTCCGCGGCATCGATCCCGCGCCGTGCCATGAGGATGCCCTTGGCCTGCCCGATCGCGTCCCTGCTGTCCAGCGCCTGCTGGAGCTGCTCCTCCTGGAGCTGCCCGCGCGTGACGGCGTGCGTCGTCGCCAAAGCCAGCGACGCGTGCGTCGCCAGAAGCAGCAGCACGTCGCGGTCGGCCCTGGCGATGCCGTGCGGACGGCGCGAGTAGACGTTCAACGCACCGGACACCTGCGAACTCGACGCTTCCGGCAACAAGGCCGTCGACACCAGCGAGTGGAACCCGAGCGCCGCGGCGGCCGGGCCGAAACGCGGCCATCGGGCGTCTTCCGCGAGGTTGTCGCTGAAGGCCGCCGCCGGTCCCGAAACCCGCGCCGCTTCGACACAGGCACCTTCGCCGTACTGATACTGCAACTGGTCCAGTTCGCCGGCGATCTCGTCGGTCCCCATCGGCGTGTGGAACCCGCCGTCGGGATCGAGGAGGGTGACGCTGACCAGATCCGCGCCCGGCACCAGATCACGCGTCGCGAAGACCACCCGTTCGAGTACCGCCGCGATCGAACCGGAATCCAGCAACGCCCTGGTCAGGGAGACGAACTGGTTGACCAGTGGCCCGGCGAGGAGCCGGGCGCCGTTTTCAGAGGTCACCGGCAGTTCGCCGTCGCCGACATCCTCGACGAATCGGTTCTTGTCCCGCTGCCAGTCGATTTCATCGTCCAAAGCCCGCCTCTCCCACTTCTGCACATCGGCGTGATGCACCACGGGAGCCACCGGCGGGAACCGGCGCCGAGCGCGCACCATCAACCGCCGCAACCAACCCGGTTACCGGCGGATCGGCGCTAACTTCTCAACGCTCAGAACCGCTTTCGGAAGCCGACCTTAGCCGAATGCGATCACCCCGCCTACCGCGACCCACGTTCGGCCCGTCCCGGATCGTCTCTTCCGGGCACGCGGTCGACGAACCGCTCGGCCACCTGGCGTAACGCGACGTCCTCTCCGCCATGTTTCAGCCGGCGCCGTGGTTGGTACCCAGGCGCCGTATCGCCGAGATCCCCGGGGGTGGTCACTCTGTCCTCGCTCCAGGCCGAGGAGCAGCGACGGGTCGTCGCTGCCTGCTTCGCGCGCACCGGGCTCACGATGGAGCAGCTGTGGCTGAGGTACTTCGCGCTCGGCGGTGACGTCAGCGAGGTCGAACTGGAGGCGTTCCTGCAGGGACTGCTCCCCCTGCCCCGGATCCAACGGGACATGGTGGCCCACGCGGTCAACGAGCGCCTCGACGAGATCTCCGGCGCGAGACGGGCGCCGTACAGCCGCGAACCCAGTGAGGACACCCGCCCCCGCGGCCCGCTGGCCGCGCTGGTGGGACTTCTCGACGGCGCCCACCGGGTCGCCCCGGAGCGGCTGCCCGACGTCATCGCGGCGGCGGGGCGCGCGCTGAACCTCCGGATAGCCGTCTACCTCGCCGACTACGACCAGCACCGGCTCATCCCGTTTCCCGAGCGGTCACCCGGCCGGGTACCGCTGGCGATCGACACCAGCACCGCCGGTCAGGCGTATCGGCAGGCGGGCACCATGCTGGCCGAAGACTCCTCCGGACCGCGCTTGTGGACCACGCTGCTGGACGGCGACGAGCGCGTAGGCGTGCTCGAGGTCGAAGCCGGCCCGAACACCGACCTCAACGACCCCTCTCTGCGCACCCAGTGCCATTGGCTCGCGTCGCTGTCCGGCCACCTCATCGCCGCGGCGATGCGCTACGGCGACGGCCTCGACATGACACGCCGCCGACGACGCCGCGGCCCCATGGCCGAACTGCTCTGGCAGCACCTGCCCCCGTTGACGGCGGCGACGCGCGAGGTCGTGGTGGCAGGCGGAGTCGAGCCCGCCTACGACGTTCGCGGCGTCACTTTCGACTACGCCCTTTCCGAAACGACGGCATGGCTGGCCATCTTCGACGCGGGCCGCGAGGCCGAGTCCTCGGCGCTGGCGGTGTCGGCGGCACTCGCGGCCTACCGGTCCGCCCGCCGCGAGGGTCAAGGACTGCACGGCCAGGAGAGCGCTGTCGACAAAGCGCTTTCGACACAGTTCGGCACCGGAGCGTCGGTTCGCGGGACCCTGGCCGAAGTGGACCTCGCCCACGGGGATCTGCGCCACCTCGAAGCGGGTGGGGAAGCACCGCTCGTGCTCGGCAGCGGACACGGACCGGCCACAGTGGACAGTGCGCCGCGATCACCGTTCGGCGCCGGGACGCCAGGCCGGATCTCGACCGCCCGTCTCCAGCCTGGAGATCTCCTCGTCCTGCACACCGAAGGCCTCTCGGAGGCGCGTTCCGCCGACGGCGCACCGTTCTCACTCGCCGGAAGCCTGGACGCCAATGCCGGATACGTACCGCCCGAGATCGCCCGACGCGTGCTGCAGGCGGCGAAGTCCCACTGCCACAACGCTTTCGCCGCTGACGCCGGCCTGCTACTCGCTCACTGGCCGGGAACGCCGTGAAGCCGCTCAGGCGCTGAAATCGACGTCTTCGCTCATCACCGTCCCTCCCTTTCGGCCCGGTGCGGCCTGATACCGCCAGTACAGGTTCGTGTGCGCGATGACCAGTTCCGGCGCGATCCCGCCCCACTCGGTCTTGTCCACGGTCGTGTGCGCGTCGCCGACCAGCGTCGCGTCGTACCCGCGGACGATGGCGCCGTGCAGCGTCGAACGGATGCAGGCGTCGGTCTCGGCCCCGACCACCACCAGCCGTCCGACACCGCGTTCGGCCAGCACCTTCTCCAGGTCGGTGTCCTCGAACGAGTCTCCATAGGACTTTTCGACGACCGGCTCGGTTTCCTCCTGGTCCAGTTCGCCGACGATGCGCCATTCCTCGCTTCCCCGCACGAGCCCGTCGTCGGAGTGCTGCACCCACACGACCGGGACGCCTTCCCGCCGTGCCCTGCCGACGAGACCGCCGATCTTCGCGACCACGGCGTCGCGCTCGTAACCCTCGTCGACGACGGCGTTCTGGACGTCGACGACGAGGAGCGCGGTGTTCGGCCGGTTGTCGAGAGTGGTCATGTCAGGTATCCCTCCAGGTCAGGCTGCTGGGGCAGACCCTAACCCGGACCACCGACAGGAACGGCGATCAAGCTCCCGGAACGGCCAGCGCCTTCGTGTTGCGCTGGACATCGGACCACGCGCCGTCCCGGCACAACCCGCAGGACGGGCCGAAGAACTCCGCGCGGGCCCGCTCGTCGCCGGAAAGCCAGAACCGGAACCACGCCGTGATGGCGCCGCGGAACCCGCCTCCGTCGCCGACGGGCGTGAAATGGGTCGCGCCGCGGAGTTCGCCGTAGATCGCGGGGACCTGGTCCGCGAGGCGGTAGCGCGGGATGACCAGCAGCCCGGGGATGACGATGGTGTCGAACTGGCCGCCGAGGAAGAACGAAGGGCCTTTGAGTGCCGTGGCGGAACCCTGCGGTCCAGGCTCGATCGGGATCGTCGTGGTGACGCGCGCGTCGGCGCCGGCGGCGATCGCTCCGCCGCCGCCTTGCGAATGGCCGGTGGCGCCGATGTGCGCGGTGTCGATCTTCCCCTCATAGCGGCTGCCGGGACGGGAATTCTCGGCGATCAAGGTCGTGGCACCGGCCAGCATCTCCTGCCCCGAACCCGCGTTCGGGGTGTCGGCCGCCGCGACGACGAAACCGTGGGAGGCCAGATGCCGCAACAGGCCGTCATAGGTCTTCGGGTTCGCACCGGTCCCGTTGCCCCACAGGATGACCGGATGCCTCTCCAGCCGCGAAGGCCGGTACACGGTGTGCGCGCTGTCGAGGGCTTCGACGGTCACCGCGTAGGGGCCTGGCTCGCTCCATCGCGTGTCGATGCCGGTCGCGGCCGTCGCTGCGGGTGCGAGGCCGACGGTGGCGAGCGCGACCATCCCGGCGATCAGTGTCCGTGCGCGAAGTCTGCCCATGGTGGCCACCCGTCCCGTTTCGCCAGGGCCCCGATGCCCACGGCGTTCCTTCCCAGGGTGTCGGTCCGGTCACCGTACGTCCATGGGGTCGATCACAAGGTCGTGCGGACGAGGCTTGTGATCGACCCCAAAGCCAGGGTCAGCCACAGACAGCTCGGTCACTCACGACCTTCTTCACCCGAACGTCGAAAGCCCGTCCAGCAACCTGTCGACGTCGTCGATGCTCGTGTACGGCGCCAGCCCGACCCGGAGCGCCGGATCCTCCAGCTTCAAGGCCGCGAAGACTTCGTAGGCGTAGAAGGATCCCGCCGGCGCGACGACGTTCCTTTCGGCGAGATGCAGTTGCGCCTCGCGCTCGCGGCCACCGAGGCTCATCAGCACGGTCGGGGTCCGGTCCGCCGCCTTGCAGTGGACGGTGACGGCGTCGCCCAACCCTTCCTCCAGCCTGGCGCGCAACGTGTTTTCGTGCTCGTGCAACGAGTTCATCGAGTTCGCGAGCCGTTCTCGCCGTGATCCACCCACTCCGGGGTCCAGCGCGGCGAGGAAGTCCACCGCCGCCGTGGCGCCCGCGAGCATCTCGTAGGGCAGCGTGCCGAACTCGAACCGCTCGGGCACGGTGTCGGGCGACGGCACGAGCTTGTCCGGCTCGACGGATTCGAGCAGGGCGGGTGACGCGCCGAGCACACCGCAGTGCGGGCCGAGGAACTTGTACGGCGAGCAGACGAAGAAATCCGCTCCGAGCGCGGGCACGTCCACGAGTTCGTGGGCGGCGTAGTGCACTCCGTCGACGAACACCAGCGCCCCGACGTCGTGGGCGAGATCGGCGATCCGGCGGATCGGCGGCTTGGTGCCGAGGACGTTCGAGGCCGCCGTGACCGCGACCAGCCTCGTCCGTTCGGTGAGGACGAGGGAATCGAGGTCGAGTTCCGTGGTTTCGGGGTCGATGTCGAGCCGGCGGACGGTCATCCCGGCGCGTTCGGCGGCCTGTACCCACGGCCGGACGTTGGCGTCGTGATCGAGACGGCTGACGACGATCTCGTCGCCCTCGCGCCAGCTTTTGGCCAGGTGCCGGGAAAAGTCGTACGTCAGCTGGGTGGCGCTGCGGCCGTGGACGACGCCTTCGGCGGGCACGCCGAGGAAATCCGCGTAGGCGTCACGGAAGCCCGCGACGGCGTTCTCCGCGTTGAGTTCGGACGGGCTGACCTTGCCCCGGTTCGACAACGGACCGGTCAGCGTCCCGGCGATGGCGTCGGCGACGGGCTGGGGTGTCTGAGTACCCGCAGGTCCGTCGAAGAAGGCGGTTCCGTCGGCGAGGGAAGGGAAGTGGAGCCGGAGGGCGGCGACATCGATGGCCATGTCCCCGACTCTGACATCCGGTGAGGCACGCGTAAACGCTTCGTGGCCGGAACTTCCTCCGGCCACGAAGCGTCTCGGACTCAGTACAACGTCAACCGGTACGCGCCGGACTGCGCGGTGCCGGCGAACAGATACCGGCCGTCCGCGCTGACCGCCAGGGAAAGCACCCTGGAATCGGGCAGCGCGCCGGGCACGGGCGACCAGGTGCGGCCGAAGTCCGTGCTGCGCAGCACGCCGCCGCCGGCCGTGTTGCTCGCGAACCACACCCGGAAGTCGAACGGATGCGGCAGGATCCGGCTGATCTCACGGGGATCCTCGCCGTCGTAGACCCGGCGGAACGTCTTGCCGCCGTCCTCACTCAGGTGGATGCCCGCGCCGCCGATGAGCACGCGGCCACCACCCCATCGGCTGATCGAGATCGAACTGACCGGCTGGCTGGTCACGTGGGTCCAGGTCTTGCCGCCGTCGTCCGACCGGGACAGGCCGTCGGCGTCACCGCCCCAGACCCGGTCCGGGTTCCACGGATCACCGGCGAACGCGATGAAGCCGTTGTCGGTCGCGAGCTTCTCCCAGGTCTTCCCGGCATCGTTGCTGCGGTACAGGACGTAGCCGCTGGGCGCGAAGGCCGAGACGAGCACCCGGTTCGGGTCCGCCGGGTGGGCGAAGATCGTCCTGGGGAGGCCTTCCTTCGCCTTCGCCGCGAATTCCCAGGTCCGTCCACCGTCGCCACTGCGGAGCACGTCGAGCGAGAACCCGTTCCGGGTGACCTGCCAGACGACGTCCGGACGGCTCGGCGACACGGACAGCCGCGCGTCCTCGTGCAGCCGGTCGGCCGGGTGCGACTGCCAGACCCGGTCCGCCGCGGCCACCTTGCCGCGCGGGAGCGGCGTGTTGTAGATCTCCTGCACGCCCGCCGCGACGACGCTCTCGCGCACCAGGTTCCCGGTGGTCACGAGGTCGCGGATGGATTCACCGGGGACGCCGATCTGCTGGTAGCCCCGCTTGCCCTCGTCCGCGTACACGCCTCGATAGAGCGAGGAGATCAGCGTGGTGGCGGGTTTACCCGGTCCGGCGGGGAGGTCGATCATGTCGCTGACGCCTTCGCCCGGCGCGGGCACCGGTTTGCGGGACCAGGTGCGGCCGAAATCCGCGCTGACGTCTATGTCGTTATACGTCGACACGTACAGCCGTCCGCCGAGGAAACGCGGTTCGCGCAGGGTCTGCTCGCCGGGATCGCGGCGCAGCACCGTCCACGTCTTGCCGCCGTCGGTCGAGCCGTGCAGTTCGGGGCCGACCGTGACCACGAATCGCTTGCCGTCCGAGGCGACCTGGTTGATCTCGCCGTTGGTCCGGTAGACGAGTTCGGCCTGCGGCTCCTTGCCGCTGACCCCGCGGACCACCCAGAGGGCGTACTCCGGGTAGACGGTCGTGAGGTAGGCGTCGTCGCCGACCATCGTGAGCTTGAGCGCGCCGACCGGCGAGGCGTTGCCCTCACGCGGCCAGGTCCTCGGCACGTCGTTCCAGTGCTCGCCACCGTCGGTGCTGACGCTCAGCGAATCCATGTTCTGCACCACGACGACCCGGCCGGTCGGGTCCGTGGCCATGCCGAACGCGCCGTCGGGGTACCACTCGCGCAGGGTTTCCCAGGTCTGACCGCGGTCGGTGGTCCGCACCAGCATGCCGCGCCATTCGCCGAGGAAACCCGCCGGTTTGTTGCCCACCGCGAGCATCCGGTCCGGGTTCGCCGGATCGACGAAGAATCCCTGGATGGAGGTGTCCTGCGGCAGACCGCGGCGCACACTCCAGGAGGCGCCGCGATCGCCGGAGAGCCACAGCGCGGGCGGGCTCGGCTGCATCATCGCGAGGCCGGCGGGCGAAACGGCGAGTATGCCGCCGACGCTGTTCGGGCCGACCGGTTCCCAGCCGCCGCGCGGCTTCCCGGTCGCGTTGACGTCCGAGGGCGGTGCCTGGGGTTCGGCGGTGGCCACCGACGTCGCCCCGGTGGTGCCGAGAACCGTCAGCAGCCCGAGAACGAACATGCGTTTGGTGATCGATCTCAGTTTCATGCGGGAGATCTTGGCGCAAGATCCGAAAAAGAGATAGAGGATTCGTCGGATCTTTGCCTGGCGATAACCCCTTCTCATGCCTCTCATGCCTTGTCAAGGACTTGACAAGGCATGGACTCATCCGATCACTACCGCGATCAGCGCGGCGCCGAGCAGGGCGAGGTACGCGATCGCGTGCGCGCGGTCCGGGATCCTGCCGACCACCCGGCGCGTCACGGCGATGGTCGGGAGCGATCCGCACAGCAGCGCGCCCGCGGCCACCAGGTCGACATAACCGACGTGAGCGCCGCCCGAGGACGTGCCCGTCGCCGCGAAGGCGTAGACGGCCGTGCCGATCACCGCCACGGGCAGGCTCAGCGGGTTCGCGAGCGCGGCCGCGTCGGCCATCGGCAGTCCCTTGCGCCGCATGAGCGGCACGGTGAGGACACTGCCCCCGACGCCGAGAAAGCTCGCCACGGCACCGATCCCGGCCCCGCCCGCGATGGTGGTGACGCCGCCGAGCGCACGTGGCCCGTCGTCCTCACGCCTGCTCACGAAACCCTTCCGGGCGACGCTGTCGGCGATGGTCAGCGCGAGGTAGGCGACGAAGAGCCAGCGCAGGACACTTTCGTCGGCCACGGTGGCGGCGAAGGAGCCGAGGACGGCACCCAAACCGATGAAGGCGACGAGCGGCCACAGGTAGTCGCGGCGAAGCCGGCCCGTCCGCAGCTGGGCGAGGGTCGCGCTCCCGGCGTTGACCACCATCACCGCGGTCGACGTGGCCACCGCCACGTGCATCGCGTCCTGTGCGTGCTCCGGATCCGCGAGCGCGAAGGCGTAGACGACGGGCACGGTGATGAACCCGCCGCCGAATCCGAAAAGGACGGTGGTGACGCCGCTCAGGCAACCGAACCCGAGGAGCACCGAGATCTCGATCAGCACCCCCTCGACGGTAGGCCTCCCCGGCACGGCGGGCATTCGAAAGAGCGCCAGTTTCTTTCGTGGATCGGACACCCGGCGTAGCCTTGGTGAGGTGCGTGACATCCCCATCGACGAGGTCGACCATCTCGACCGCCCGGTGGTGGCGATCCGCACCGATTACCCACCGGGGCACCGGATCCTCCCGCATCGGCACCGGCGGGCGCAGTTCCTCTACAGCGCGACCGGGGCGATGCGGGTCGAAACGGCCGACGGCACGTGGACCATCCCGACCCGGCGCGCGGTGCTCGTCCCGCCGGAGACCGTCCATCAGGTGTTCACGACGACCGTGAGCACCCGGAGCCTGTACATCGAGCCGAAGGCGGTGCCGTGGTTCCCGCGTCGCTGCCAGGTCGTCGAGGTGTCCGCGCTGCTCCGGCAACTCCTGAACGAGGCCGTCGGCGTGCCGGAGCTGTACACCGCCCGCGGCCGGGACGCCGCGGTCATCGGCCTCACCCTGCACGAGATCCGCCGGTCCGCCCCGGTCCGGCTCGACCTCCCGCTGCCGAAACACGAACGGCTGCGAGCCCAGTGTGAGTCCTTTTTGGACGCTCCGGACATCCACGATCCCGCGAGCGAATGGGCGGACCGGCTGCACGTGAGCGAACGGACGCTGAACCGGCTCTTCACCGCGGAGACCGGGATGGGTTTCGCCCGCTGGCGGCAGCGGGCCTGCGTCCTGCATTCCCTGTCACTGCTGTCGGACGGCCTGCCCATCGCCGCGATCGCCGCCTCGCTCGGCTACGAGAGCCCCGCCGCGTTCTCGACGATGTTCACCCGGCTTCTCGGCACCTCGCCGAGGGATTACCGCGCCGCGTCCGCGCTTTGAACGCGGTGTCTGGTCGGTGACGATCGACGGCGGAACCCCATTCGCCTGACGGCGCTCATCCACGCTGCGCCCGCGCCGCACCGACGCAGTACACACCGAAGGCCGCGACCCCGATCGCCACCACGATGAGCAGCACGGTGCCGAACGGCTGGGCGGCCAAGGTCCGCAGGGCGGCGTCGAGCCCGCCGGAACGGGACGGATCATGCGTCAGCGCCGCGTACCCGACCAGCACGGCGACCACGCCGAACACGACACCCCTTGCCACGTAACCGATCCTGCCCAGCCGCTCCACCCATCGCCGGGTCCCCGACGGAAGCTTCGCGAGGTCGAGGTCCTGTTCGAAGGTCCGGCGTATCCCCTTCACCACCGAACCCACCGCGACGCCGAACACGATGACGGCCACCACGGTCACCAGGAACGGACCGGCGGGCAATCCGAGCAGCCACGCGGTGAACTCCTGCTGCTTCTGGTCGCCACTGCCCTGTTCCCCCGCCCCCAAGGCGACCTTGGCCGCGTACACGCCCAGCGAAATCCCCACCAGGCAGCGCACTCCGGACGTCACCCGCTTTACGGTGCGAGTGCGCTGCTTGTCGATCCACGTGTAGCCGACGGCGGCCAGCAATCCCTGCCACAGGCCGTAGGCCACCAGTCCCACCGCCAGTACCCACAACAGCACCCCGCCCGCCGGGGTCGAGCCGACTTCGGTGATCGCGCCGCGTCCGTCGGCCTCCTGGCCGCCACCGCCGATGGCGACGCGCACCGCCAGGTACCCGATGAGCAGATACACCAGTCCGTAGCAGCCCATGCCGATCCGTCCGAGCACCTGGACGGCCTTGTTGTGGCGCACCTGTCTCGCCTTGGTCGTGGACATCCGGTCCACCTCCTCTGAGTCTCCAACGAGTGTCGCCGCCGAGGATGAAGACCGCCGTGCGACTGGTCCGTCCGGCCCAGCGCGAAGGAGACTAAGCGGACAGCCGTCGGCCGGGTCGGGTTCGCCTTCGTCGACGTACAGCGAGCCGAGGATGGTCTTGCCACCCTCTCGCGAAGATTTTCCCCGACGATGTCTATCCGCGCCGGCCGCGTTCGTAGCCAGGGTGAGAGACGAACTCACCGAAGGAGCATCATGACCGCGACCTACACGTTCGACGTCTTTTCCAGCCTCGACGGCTACGGCGCCCACACCGGCGATTGGGGCGGTTACTGGGGCAAGCAGGGCCCCGAATTCCTCGAACACCGCCTCGCCCTGTACTCCGAGGAGCAGCGGATGGTCTTCGGCGCCACCACGTTCCGGGCGAACATGGAGATGCTCAACGCGGACGTCCCGGACTTCGAGGCGCTGGATCCCTGGGTCTCCCGGCTCAAGCACCTGCCGGCGACGGTCGTCTCGACCACGCTACGGGAGCCGCTCGACTGGCCGGACGCGACCGTCGTGAGCGGGGACGCGGTCGACGTCGTCGCCCGGCTCAAGGAGGAGTCCGAAGTGCCGCTGCGCTCGCACGGCAGCCTGTCGATGAACCGGGCGCTGATGGCCGCCGGTCTGGTGGATCGCGTGCAGGTGACGGTTTTCCCGGTGATCACCGGGAAAACCGGGGCGGCCTCGATCTTCCAGGGTGCGGCCGACTTCGACCTGGAACTGCTCGAGAGCCGGACGTTCGACGGCCGTATCCAGGAGCTCGTCTATCGGCCCACTCGGCATCACCAGAGGTAGCCATCCAAATAAGAGGGACACCGCACGGACGAGCACTTCGAATTCCGCAGTCTCCTATAGATCAATTCGCGACTCAAGCACTTTTCGCCAGCAAATACCATGAATACTTCAGCTCACCATCAATCGAATGGTGCGCCGAATACCGCGTCGCGGGTATATGCGATTCTGACGCAGTGGAAATCGAACTCGCCGATGCCGTGGCGTCGGTACGCGACGAGCTTCTGGACGCTGCCGCCCGGCGCACCGAGGCCGATTTGGAGTTCGTCGTGGGGTCCGTCGAGCTGGAGTTCTCGGTGGAGTTGCGACGCGACGCCAAAATGAAGAGCGGTTTCAAGGCGTGGGTCGTCTCGGGAGCCGCCGAAGGTGGTCTGGCCCACGGGCGCACTCAGAAGGTGAAGGTCACGATGACACCGCGAGCCGCTGATGGCGCGGACCTCTTGGTCGCGGGTGACCGAACCCGGCCGGAAGGCCCCGGTGACGTGTCGGGCCGTATCGGCCGCTGAGCGCAGGAAGGGCGTCGCACGTGGAATGGGAGCGTGTTGCTGCGGTGACCGGGCCGGACGACCGGCCCGGTTCCGGGTACGTCATCACGCCGCGGCTGGTGCTGACCTCGGCCCACGTGGTGGCAGAGGTCGATTCGTCCGCGTCGGTGTTCCGGCCCGGCCGTGAGGGTACGTTCGCCGCCAAGGTCGTGTGGCGCGGAACTGCGGGAGGCCGGGACGACGCAGCGTTGCTCGAGGTGCTCGACCCTGATTGGCCGGCGCTCGAACCGGGCCGGGTCTCGTGGGGACGAACTGTGACGCACCATCCGGGAATCAGCTGCGAGTGCTGGGGCGTGCCGAACCTGGTGCAAGGCCAAGGTCTCCCGGTTGAAGTAGAGCAGCTGACGGGGACTCTCAATCCAGGAGATCGGATCGTCGGTGACCGGTATGTGATGAGGTTGCAGGGTCACCCGCCGGAAGGCGCCTCGCCGTGGGGCGGGCTGTCAGGAGCGGCGCTGTTCTGCGGCGGCTTGCTGACAGGGGTTGTCGCGACCGACCCGCGAGGCAGGGCACACACGGTGCTCGAAGCGGTGCCCGCGTCCATCCTGCTACGGGATGCGACGTTCGCCAAGATCGTCACGACACACGACGACGTGGCCTTCGTCGCGTGTCACGGGATCGAACTGCGATCGCTGACCGACTCCCCGGCCCGGTCCTTGAACGGAGGGCTGGTGACATCACCCGCGGGGCTGTTGCCGGCGCGGCGGGCCATCGTTCCCTTCCACGGCCGTGAGGAGATCCTGACCGGGCTGAAAGCGTGGGCAAGCGAACCGGGAACAGGGATCTGGCTACTACACGGTCCCGGCGGACAGGGAAAGACCCGTCTTGCCCACCAACTCGGCGAAGACCTCGCTCGTGATGGGTGGTCCACGGTCTGGCTGGCCTCCGGTATCGCGACGCAGCAGCTCCAAGTGCTGACCGCTGTCCGAACTCCGACCCTGGTAGTGATCGACTACGCCGAAGCCCGGGCGTCGCAACTGGCTTCGCTGGCCGATGTGCTGACGCAGGGTGTCACCCCCGCTCCGGTAAAGGTCCTGCTGCTCGCACGGACCGCGGGCGCATGGTGGGATCACTTGCCTGCCGAACGTGATGCACTTCGTGACCTCGTGGAGGCCGCCTACGTGGCAGAGCTGCCGGTCTTGGATGACACTGACGACGCACGCCGGGACAGCTACCGGTCGGCGCTTACCGCGTTCTCGGCCGCGATCCCGCAGATCCCCCGCTTCGACTCCGCCGAATGGAAGACCGCCGCGGTCATCCTGGCAACTCAGCCGACACCGAACATTCACGGTCACACGGTCCTTGCCGTCCAAATGACAGCCCTCGCCGATCTTCTCGATGCCACGACACCGGCACGGAAGCCCGCCGACGGAGCGCGCGGCCCCGAAGATCGACTGTTGGACCACGAACGCGGATACTGGCGAAGGACAGCCGGCACCCACGATCTGGTCAGCAATGCGTCATCAGGAATGCTCGACGACGCCGTCGCCGCTGCGACGCTGCTCGCCCCGCGGAATGTCGAAGAGCTCGATGAAGCACTAGCACACATTCCTTCGGTCGCCGATCTCGACCGCGACCGCCGCGACTCTCTTCGCGTCTGGTTGCTGCACCTGTATCCCATGACGAGCGACGGCGGTTTCGAAGGACTGGCACCCGATCGCCTTGCGGAGAGGCATATCGGCCGGCTACTCATGGATGTGACCAGACCCTGCGTACTCGACTCTCTCGCCGCAGCGGCCGACGAAGAGCAAATGCGGCGCATCCTCACATACGCTGTTCGAGCGGCCGCGCACGCTGTCTTCGGGACACAAGTCGGTGGTGCGGTCACCACACTGTGCGTCAAGCACCCTGTGATGCAGCTGGCGGCAGTCGATATCGCCCACCAGGTCGAGGACCCGGCACCACTCTTTCGTGCCCTCGATGAAGTTGTCGCCAATCCCGATACGGATCGCGTCTTCCTCTGGCTGCTGTCGGCGCGCTTTCCCACACAGAGCCTGGTGCTCGGAGACCTCGCCATCACGGTCCTTCGTGCTCTGGTGGAACGACATCGAAGCATCCGCCTGGGCAGCGATTTCTATCTCGACCTCGATGGCCTGGCTGTGGCTTTGAACGACCTGTCGATTCGGCTCGCCCATCTCGGGCGCCAAGAGGAAAGCCTTGACTCCATTGTCCAAGCCGTCGCGATCCGGCGAGTTCTGGCCGACCTTCGGCCTGAAGCACACCTGCACACACTCGCCGGCAGTTTGACCAATCTTTCGACCCAGCTGGGCAGAGTCGGACGCTTCGCCGACGCCTTGTCCGCCGCCGAGGAGTCGATCGGACATTTCCACCACTTGGTCGAGCGACAACCCGACAAACAGTTCCCCGAACTGGCCATGGCCCTGACCGTCTATTCGGCTAGTTTGCATGATTTGGGGCGTCTCGAGGAGGCGTTGGCCGTTGCCCGGGAAGCGGTCGAATTCCACCGCCGAGCAGCTGGTGATCACTCCGAGCCCTATCTCACCCACCTCGCTTTCAGTCTGCACAGCTTCGCCCAGCAGCTAGGTGCGATGCACTACATAGAGGAAGCACTGGATCTGGCGCGCGAAGCGGTCGAGATCCGGCGTCATCAGGCGGAAGAACAACCTGACATGTACCTGCCCGGCCTCGCGGAAAGCTTGAACGGCTTGTCCACCCGGCTGGCAGAAATGGGGCATCTGGATGAGGCACTAACCATCGCCACGGAGGCTGTCGACCTCTACCGGCAGCTGGTGCTCAAGCAGCCGGATAGCCACCTTCGCGGGCTTTCCGCCAGTTTGCACAACCGTTCGGGCAGGCTGGGCGACCTGGGGCACGGCACAGAAGGGTTGCTGGATGCCAACGAAGCGGTCGAGATCATCAGGCGGCTGGCAGAAGGACAACCGGAAGCTCACCTTTCCGATCTTGCCACCAGTTTGCACAACCAGTCGGCCAGACTGAACGACTTGGGGTATTCGGAAGAAGCACTGGAGTCGATCTCGGAGGCAGCCGATCTTTGCCGCAGATCAACCCTGGAGCAATCCGGTCCCCGTCTCCGTCACCTGGCCATTGTCCTGAGCAGCATGGGCACCCAATTGCACCACGCGGGAAGAGCGGTGGAAGGACTGGCCGTGATCACCGAAGGGGTCGAGATCTACCGAGAACTGGCCCGTGAGCACCCGGACAATGACGCTCCAGGCCTCGCCGTCTGTTTGCACAATCTCTCAATTGTGCTGGGCGCGTGCGGGCAAGCGGAAAAGGCTTTGTCCGCGATCACCGAAGCAGTTGATCTTCGTCGTCAACTGGCCAAGCAGCTACCCGAAGCTTACTTGTCGGATCTCGCGTCGAGCCTTAACAGCTTCTCCGTGCGGCTCAGAGAACTGGACTGCTACGAAGAAGCTTTGGACGCGAGCATGGAGTCTGTCGACATCTTGCGTCAGCTGACAAAGCAACACCCCGACGCCCACCTACCAGACCTTGCGTCGAGCTTGAGCAACCTCGGTACCCGGTTCGGCGAGCTGGGATGCCTCGATGAAGCGCTGGACCTCACCGTCGAAGCGGTTGCCTTATGGCGTCAACTCGCCGAGCGACAGCCGCGTATGTACCTTCGCAACCTCGCGACCGGATTGAACAATCTTTCGGTGAGCCTTGCCGCGTCAGGACGCCGGGAGGAAGGATCGACGGCGATCACCGAAGCAATCGAGATCTGGCGCGGTCTGGTCGACCACCAACCCGCGACCTACGAGCGCGATCTTCAGCATTCACTTCGTGTTCTCAACGAACAGCAGCCTCAAGCCGATTAGCGCGAGTCAGCGGGTGAGCCAGGGCGCCAGCAGGGCTTCGAGGTCGGCGTCCGACAGCGCGTACGGTCCGCCGTGGAACTCGTGCCAGCGCGAAGCGTCCCGCGCCGCCGTGTACTCCACCTCGAACGCCCGCATCAGGACGTACATGAAGGTCACCGAGCTGAATCGCTCACCGAGCAACGTCCTGGCCTCGCGCGCGACACCGGTCGCGCCATGGCCGAGCACGTCCGCGAGCTTCAGCTCCTCCGCAGCCGGATCCAACAGGCTGGGGGCATACATCACGACAAAATCTCCATCACTGAAAGGAAGAACTCAGTTCTCGGCGGCGAGCTGACCGCACGCCGCCGCGATCTCCTGACCACGCGTGTCACGTACCGTGCACGCCACACCGCCCGCGTTCACCAGCCGGACGAACTCCCGCTCCACCGGCTTCGGCGAGGCGTCCCACTTGCTTCCCGGCGTCGGGTTCAGCGGGATCACGTTCACGTGCACCAACTGGCCCAGGTGCTGACGAAGCCGCTTCGCCAGCAGCTCGGCACGCCAAGGCTGGTCGTTGACGTCCCGGATCAGCGCGTACTCGATCGACACGCGACGGCCGGAAGTGTCCGCGTAGTACCGGGCCGCGGACAGGACCTCGTCCACCGACCAGCGCTCGTTCACCGGCACCAGCGTGTCCCGCAGTTCGTCGTCCGGCGTGTGCAGCGAAACCGCCAGGCGCACCTGCATCTTCTCGTCCGCCAGCTTCCGGATCGCCGGCGCGAGACCCACCGTCGACACGGTCACCGAACGCTGACCGATCCCGAGGCCCTCCGGCGAGGGATCGGTGATCCGCCGGACCGCCGCCACCACCCGCTTGTAGTTCGCGAGCGGCTCGCCCATCCCCATGAAGACGATGTTCGACAGACGGCCGGGACCGCCGGGCATCAGCCCGTCCCGCATCACGGCGGCGGCGGAGCGGACCTGGTCGACGATCTCCGCGGTCGACAGGTTCCGGTCGAGACCGCCCTGTCCGGTCGCGCAGAAGGGGCACGCCATGCCGCAGCCCGCCTGGCTCGAAATGCACAGGGTCGCGCGGTCCGGGTAGCGCATCAGCACGCTCTCCAGCAGCGTCCCGTCGTGCGCGCGCCACAAGGTCTTGCGGGTGGTCCCGTCGTCACAGGCGAGCGCCTTGATCTCGGTGAGCAGCGTCGGCATCAGATCGCCGACGAGCTTCTCCCGCGACGCCGCCGGGATGTCGGTCATCTCCTCCGGGTTCACCGTGAGCCGCGAGAAGTAGTGGTTCGAAAGCTGTTTCGCGCGGAACGGCTTCTCACCCAGCTCGGCGACGGCCGCGGCCCGCTCGGCGGCGGTGAGATCGGCGAGGTGGCGCGGCGGGAGGCCGCGCTTGGGCGCGTCGAAGACGAGAGGGAGGGCAGTCATAGCTCACCCAGTGTCCCATGTCCACCTTTCGCGCCTCCGGCCCACCCTGGATCACTGTCTCCCAGATCACGGCGTCACAAGCCGCTGAGACTCAGCTCACACGACCGGGGTTGTCGTACGACTGTTTCCGATATATCGTGAACGAGTCGGAACATTACGAAGAGAGGATTCACATCATGCGACGACGACCTTTCCCTCCAGAACACGGCCGCCCCGCCTTCGGGCCCTGGGCTCGCGGCGGCTTCGGCGACTTCCCGCCGGGCCCCGGCGGACCGGGCCACCGGCATCGGCACGGCCGTCGCGGCGGCCCCGGTGGACGGCGCGGCAAACGCGGTGACGTCCGCGCCGCGATCCTCGCGCTGCTTTCCGAGCAGCCGAGGCACGGCTACGAGATCATCCGCGAGATCGGCGAACGCAGCGGCGGCTTCTGGAAGCCGAGCCCCGGCTCGGTCTACCCGACCCTGCAGATGCTGGCCGACGAAGGCCTGGTGATCAGCAAGGACGAGAACGGCAAGAAGCTGTTCGAGCTCACCGAATCCGGCCGTACCGCGGCCGAGCAGCAGGACGCCGTCCCGCCGTGGGAGCAGATCGCCCACGACGTCGACCCGGTCGAGGTGAACCTGCGCAAGGCGGGCGCGACTCTGGCCGCGGCGGTCGCGCAGGTCATGCACGCCGGCAGCGAAAGCCAGCAGGCCCGCACCGTCGACGTCCTCAACGAGGCACGCCGGACGATCTACGGCATCCTCGGCGAGGCCGAGGACACCACCCCGGACGAGGGCACGGAGTGATCCGGCACGACGAGGCCGGTGGGCTTGGCACGCGTATGCACGCGATAGCCCACCGGCAGCGTCACCTGCTTCTCCCCGGCACCTGACGAAACCTCGTTGAGCCGCCGGACCTCCGCGATCGCCTTCGCCGCGACCGGTGCGCTGAACTCGATCTTCAGCACCGCTTCCATCGCGGCGGCGTCTTCGAACAGCCACCGCGTCATCACCTTGCGGCAGTCGAATCCCTGACGGGCGAAGAACTTCTCGACCCCGGGCGGGTCGTAGTGCGGCAGATCCAGCCGCATCCAGCGGCCGTAGGGCTCACTCGTCACATCGAGATCCACGATCATCATCAGCCCACCCGGGCGCAGCACCCGCTCCGCTTCGCGAAGACCGGGTTCGCAACCGGGGCCGAAGAAGTACGCGGTGCGGGCGTGGACGACGTCGAAAGCCGCGTCCGGCAAGGGAAGCCGCTGCGCACGCCCCTGCCGCACCTCGACGTTCGCCAGCCGCTCCACCCGGTTCCGCGCGTCACGCACGAGCGGCTCATGGGGTTCGACGCCGACCACCGAACGCGCCGTCGCGGCGAAGCGCGGCAGGTGGAAACCGTCACCACAGCCGATGTCCAGAACGTCCGCCCCGGACCAATCGCGGGCCCCGGCGAGCACCCGCCAGATCTCGTCGTCGACGTCCTGCGCGCGGTTTTCGACCTCGTAGGCCTTTTGGTAGTACCAGATGTTCGGACTCGGCAGCACCTCCTCGCCGCCGCGGCGGGAGGAGAGGGCTCGGGGAAACCAGCGCACGGAAGCTCCAACGAAGGGACGCCGGGCCGGGTTCCGGGGTATCCGGGCCGAAATCTTTGACGGAAACAATGCGGTCAGCGACTAGACTTTACTCCCACCGGTAAGGGAGAACCGCATGTCGCTTGGCTCGGCCGCCCACACTTCCGTCATACCTTCGGGAATCCCCTGCTGGATCGAGCTCGCGTGCAGAGACGAAGCGGCCGCACAAGCCTTCTACAGCGGGCTTTTCGACTGGGAGTTCACCGTTCAGCGTGATCCCGCGACGCCGACCGGCCGGTACTCGATCGCGACGCTGAACGGCGTCCCGGCCGGTGGTCTGTACCGCGCGGGCGCGGAGGGACCGTCCGGCTGGAGCGTCCACATCTCGGTGCCCCAGGCGGCCGCCGCCGCCGAATGGGTGGACAGTCTCGGTGGCCGGGTCACGCTCGGACCGATGGCGATCCCCCATCGCGGCAGCATCGTCCACGCCATCGACGCGTGCGGCGCGCACGTCGTCTTCTGGGAGCCGCCCGCCACCTGGGAGTTCGCGACCGGGGTGCCGAACACCTTCAGCGGCGCGGATCTCAACACCCACGACGGCGCGGCGGCGGACCACTTCTACTGCCGCCTCTTCAACTACACGAGCCACCAGATCGGCGACGGCGCCTCGCTCGACTACGCCGAATGGCTCATCGAGCACGAACCGGTGCTGTACCGGTACGTCATGGGCTCGGAATACCGGCCGGACACTCCCCCGCACTGGATGGTCTACCTCGCCCTGGATCCGGCTCGCGGCGCGGACGCCGCGGCCGGACAGGCGTTGATGCTCGGCGGTGCCGTCGTGGTCCAGCCCTACGACACCCCGTACGGCCGGATGGCGATCCTCGCCGACCCGGACGGTTCGGTCTTCGCCGTGATCGACCACTCCCGGGCCGTCGAAGGCTGGGGCACCGCCGAAGTCGACGATCCCTACGACGACTGAGCGGGCCGAGGCTAAACGGGGACGAACGCCGAGAGCAGCAACCAGGAGACGACGGCCGAAGGAAGCAAGGAGTCGAGCCGGTCCATCAAGCCGCCGTGTCCCGGCAGCATGTTCCCCATGTCCTTGACGCCGAGGTCGCGTTTGATCAGCGACTCGACGAGATCGCCCAGTGTCGCCGTGCAGACGATCGCCGCGCCGAACAGCACACCCTGCCAGGCGTGGCCGTCGAGCAGGAGGCTCAGGGTCAGCGCGCCGGCGACGACACCGGCCACGAGGGAACCGGCGAAACCTTCCCAGGTCTTCTTCGGGCTGATCGTGGGCGCCATCGGGTGTTTACCGCCCAGCACACCGGCGATGTAGCCACCGGTGTCCGAGGCGACGACGCCGATCATGAACGCCAGCACCCGGCCGACGCCGTCCTCCGGCGGGACGAGCATGGCGGCGAAGGCGCCGAAAAGCGGGATGTACGCGGCGGCGAAGACCGACGCGCTGATGTCGCGCAGATACCCGTCCGCGCCGCCGGGCAACCGCCACAGCAGGCAGACGAGCACCGTCAGCACGAACGCCGTCAACGCGCCTTCGCGGCCATACGGCCAGGCCAGCCAGATCATCGCCTGACCGCCGACGAGCACCGGGACCAGCGCGATCCGGATGCCCGCCGCGCGCTTCAGTGCCCCGGCCAGCTCGATCGTGCCGACCGCGATGGCGATCGCGATGATGCCGATGAACAGAAAGCGCACGGTGAGCAGGGACGTGACGATCGCCGCGCCCAGCAGCAGCCCCACCCCGATCGCGGCGGGCAGGTTACGGCCGGCGCGGGAAACCTTTTGCGCCGGTTCCGGCTTCTCCGCCGGAACCGGTTCCGGGTTCTCCACCCGATCCTCGCGTTCCTCGCTCACCTGGCTCATCAGACCTCGAGTAGCTCGGCTTCCTTGTGTTTCACCAGCTCGTCCACCTTGTGGGTGTAGGTGTCGGTGAGGTTCTGGAGTTCCTTCTCGGCGTGGACGACCTCGTCCTCGCCCGCCTCGCCGTCCTTCTTGATCCGGTCGAGTTCTTCCTTGGCCTTGCGGCGGACGCTGCGGATCGAGACGCGGGCGTCCTCGCCCTTGGACTTGGCGACCTTCACCATCTCCTTGCGGCGCTCTTCGGTGAGCTGCGGGATGACGATGCGGATCACGTTGCCGTCGTTGCTCGGGTTGACGCCGAGGTCCGACTCGCGGATCGCCTTCTCGATGGCGTTGAGCGAGCTCTGGTCGTAAGGCTTGATCAACGCCATCCGGGCTTCGGGGATGTTGACGCCCGCCAGCTGGTTCAGCGGGGTCGGCGCGCCGTAGTAGTCGACGACAACGCGCGAGAACATCCCCGGGTGGGCCCGGCCGGTGCGTACCGACGACAGGTCCTCCTTGGCGACGGACACCGCTTTTTCCATCTTCTCCTCGGCGTCGAGGAGGGTCTCGTCGATCACGGCAACTCCCGTTGTTGTGTATGCGTACCGATTACGGAGATCAGAGCAGGACTACGCGGGCACCCCGTCGGCGGGGGTGTCGACCAGGGTGCCGATCCTTTCACCGCTGACCGCGCGGGCGATGTTCCCCTCGGTGAGGAGATTGAACACGATGATCGGCATGTTGTTGTCCATGCACAGGCTGAACGCGGTGGCGTCGGCGACCTTGAGGTCCCGTTCCAGCACCTCGCGGTGGCTGATCTCGTGGAACATCTCGGCGGTCGGGTCGCTCTTCGGGTCCGCGGTGTAGACGCCGTCGACGGCCTTCGCCATCAAGACGGCTTCGCAGCCGAGTTCGAGCGCGCGCTGCGCGGCGGCGGTGTCCGTCGAGAAGTACGGCATGCCGACTCCGGCGCCGAAGATGACGACGCGGCCCTTCTCCAGGTGACGCTCGGCGCGGCGCGGGATGTACGGCTCGGCGACCTGCCCCATGGTGATGGCGGTCTGCACCCGGGTGGGCAGGCCCTCCTTCTCCAGGAAGTCCTGCAACGCCAGGCAGTTCATGACGGTGCCGAGCATCGCCATGTAGTCCGCGCGGTCGCGGTCCATGCCGCGCTGCGACAGTTCCGCGCCGCGGAAGTAGTTGCCACCGCCGATCACGACGGCGATCTGCACGCCCGTCCGCGCCACGTCGGCGATCTGCTGGGCGACCGAGTGCACCACATCCGGATCAACCCCGATGGAACCGCCGCCGAACATCTCGCCGCCCAGTTTCAGCAGCACCCGCCGGTATCCGCCTTCGACCCGGACACCCATGTCGCCCTCCCTAATGCTCTGAAACCCGACTGTGCCCCGTCCCCGATGGACGGAGACGGGGCACAGTGGTGGTTCTTGTGTTCCGCGCCTGGATCAGGCCTGGCCGACCTCGAACCGGGCGAACCGGCTCACGGTCACGCCGGCCTCGTCGAGCAGGGCCTTGACGGTCTTCTTGTTGTCCTTGACCGACGGCTGCTCGAGCAGGACGTTGTCCTTGTAGTAGGCGTTGACCTTGCCCTCGATGATCTTGGGCATGGCCTGCTCCGGCTTGCCCTCTTCGCGGGCGGTCGCCTCGGCGACGCGACGCTCGTTCTCGACGACCTCGGCCGGGACCTCTTCGCGGGTGAGGTACTTCGCCTTGAGCGCGGCGACCTGCATGGCGGCGCCACGAGCAGCCTCGGCGGCCTCCTCGCCCTCACCGGTGTACTCGATGAGCACGCCGACGGCGGGCGGGAGGTCGGCACCGCGACGGTGCAGGTACGTGGTGGTGGTGCCCTCGTAAGCGGCGACACGGCGCAGCTCGAGCTTCTCGCCGATGCGGGCGGCCAGCTCCTGGACCTGCTCCTCGACGGTCTTGCCGTCGAGCGAGGCGGCCTTCAGCTTCTCGACGTCGCTGGTCTTCTCGGCCTTCGCGACCTCGACGATCTTCGCGGCGAGGGCCTGGAAGTCCTCGTTCTTCGCGACGAAGTCGGTCTCGGAGTCGAGCTCGATCAGCACGCCGCCGTCACCGGCGACGAGGCCCTCGGCGGTGGCGCGCTCGGCGCGCTTGCCGACGTCCTTGGCGCCCTTGATGCGCAGGAACTCGACGGCCTTGTCGAAGTCGCCGTCGTTCTCCTCCAGCGCCTTCTTGCAGTTCATCATGCCGGAGCCGGTCAGCTCCCGGAGACGCTTCACGTCTGCGGCGGTGTAGTTCGCCATCGTGGGTGTGTCCGTCCTTTTTCAGGTACGAGAAAGTCTTTTGGGGAATTCACTCGTGGGGCCGCCCGGAGGCGGCCCCACGAGCGGGTGGATCAGGAGGAGGCGGTGGCCTGCTCGGCCGGGGCCTCGGTCGGCGCGTCGGTCGCGGCGGCGGCTTCCTTGGCGTCCGCGGCGGCGGTCTCGGAGCCGGCGAGCAGCTCCTTCTCCCACTCGGCCAGCGGCTCGTCCGTGGCGACGCCCGCCTCGGGCTTGGCGTCGGCGGAGGAACCGTTGCGGCTGGAGCGGGCCATCAGACCGGCGGCGGCGGCCTCGGCCACGACCTTGGTCAGCAGCGCGGCCGAACGGATCGCGTCGTCGTTACCCGGGATCGGGTAGTCGACCTCGTCCGGGTCGCAGTTGGTGTCCAGGATCGCGACGACCGGGATGTTCAGCTTGCGAGCCTCGCCGACGGCGATGTGCTCCTTCTTCGTGTCGACGATCCACACGATGCTCGGCACCTTGGCCATGTCGCGGATACCGCCGAGGGTCTTCTCGAGCTTGTCCTTCTCACGGGTGAGCGTGAGGATTTCGCGCTTGGTCAGGCCGGCGAAACCACCGGTCTGCTCCTGCGACTCGAGCTCCTTCAGGCGGAGGAGACGCTTGTGCACCGTCTGGAAGTTGGTCAGCATGCCGCCGAGCCAGCGCTGGTTCACGTAGGGCATGCCCACGCGCGAGGCCTCGGAGGCGATGGCTTCCTGAGCCTGCTTCTTCGTGCCGACGAACATGATGGTGCCGCCGTGCGCGACGGTTTCCTTGATGAACTCGTACGCACGGTCGATGTACGTCAGCGTCTGCTGCAGGTCGATGATGTAGATGCCGTTGCGCTCGGTGAAGATGTAGCGCTTCATCTTCGGGTTCCACCGACGGGTCTGGTGCCCGAAGTGCACGCCGCTGTCGAGCAGCTGCTTCATGGTGACGACGGCCATTGCCGGAATCAACCTCTTCTGTGTCGTGCGCGCCCGGCTCCGCCGGAACGCGCTTGCTCGGTTCGTCGCTCTCGGCCGGGTGGCCGATCGCCCTGGTGCCGATGCTCGGGCCCGGACCCTGTGGCGAAGTGACCTCAAGGACCGCCGGGCCGTGTGCCCCCGTCTGTCCTGACCCTCCGTGAGGAGATCGGCCATCGGGAGCGCGCACGTGCACGCGAAGTCAGTCCGCTGCCGCGGACCGCGCAAAAGAGTCTACTCCCTGTCGCCACCGGGTACCGCACCGGCAGCCCCTGATGAGAGGGGTTGTCCACAACCGCCTCGGTTATCCACAGATTCCCTCGGCGCGCCCCGCCCGCCACGCCGGTCCCCCAGCCTGGAACACATGACCATGACGACCTGTTCCCGCCCTGTCACCAGGCACTCCTTCGCTCTCGACCGCACCGGCGGGAGGCACCGCCGCCCTGGGCGCCCTCGGCGGCTTCCGCGCCTCGCGATCCTCGCGACAGTGCTCGCGATCTTCGCGTCGGCGGCGATGCCGGGAACGGCCAGAGGCGCGCCCTCCCCGCAAGGGCGGCTCTCCTGGCCGCTCTCACCGGTACCGAGCGTCACCAGGTACTTCGAGCCGCCCTCGACGCCATACGGGCCCGGCCATCGAGGCGTCGACCTCGCCGCGGCACCGGGCACGAATGTGCTCGCGGCCGCCGAGGGAGTGGTGATGTTCGCCGGGCAGGTGGCGGGCCGCGGCGTGGTGTCGATCGACCACGACGGAGGGCTTCGCACCACCTACCAACCGCTCGCCCCGACGGTCACCGCGGGTGATCAGGTCTACCGCGGGCAGGTGCTCGGGACGCTCGCGGCCGGACATCCCGGCTGTCCGGAGGCGGCGTGCCTGCATTTCGGCGTCCGGCGGGGTGAGGAGTACGTCGATCCGCTCGCGTTGATCGGCGAGCCGTCCGAGATCCGGCTCAAACCGTGGGAAGGAGATTGAGTGACCGTTACGGAACGGGCTCGGGCAGCCGAGCCTCGGTGTCTCCACGTGCTCCTTCTCCGCAACGCAAGGTGCTGTGATCGGCGTGTGTTGGCGGAGGACACGCGTGATCGGACGGCGCACACACGTGATTGGAGGCGGAACACACGTGATTGGGGAGCGAACACGCGTGATTGGAGGCGGAACTCGCCGTGACGACTGGGGCTAGGCCTGCTCGACCAGTTTGGCGCGCAGTCGCATGACGGCGCGGGTGTGCAGCTGGCTGACCCGTGACTCGGTGACGCCGAGGACCTTGCCGATCTCGGCGAGCGTCAGGCTCTCGAAGTAGTAGAGCCCGACCACGATCCGGTCGCGTTCGGTGAGCTGTGCGATCGCCTGCGCCAGCTGGCGGCGGTTGTCCTGGTCGACCAGGACGGCCACCGGGTCGACGGCGCCGTCGTCGGGCAGGGTGTCGACCAGCGAGCCGCTGTCCTTGCCCGCGGCGACGAGGTCTTCCAGTGCGATGACGCTGGTCAGCTGCAACTGCCCGTAGAACTCGCGCAGATCGTCGACGCTGATTTCGAGCTCGGCCGCGAGTTCGGCGTCGGTCGGTGTGCGGTTCAGCCGGGCGCCGAGGCGTTCCAAGGCGCGCTCGGCCTCGCGAGCCTTGCTGCGGACCGCCCTGGGGACCCAGTCCTGGGAACGGAGATCGTCGAGGATCGCGCCGCGGATGCGCTGCATGGCGTAGGTCTCGAACCGCAGGCCCCTGGCGGGTTCGAACTTCTCGATCGCGTCGACCAGGCCGAAGATCCCGGACTGGATCAGGTCACCGACGTCGACGTGGGTCGGCAGCCCGGTGCCCACCCGGCCGGCGACGTACTTGACGAGCGGGGCGTAGTGCAGCACGAGCCGGTCGCGCACGACCTGGTCCGGCGACTCGGTGAACTGCCGCCACAGCGCCTGGATCCCGGCGTCCACTTCGTAGCCGGACCGTGCTTCGGGTGCGACGGCAGGACCGTCCCCGCCGGGACGATGTTTCCCGGCGGCTTCGGTGACATGTGGGTCGGCGGTCATCGGATCGCCGTTCTCAGCATGCGACTCAGCGTGGTCTCCGTGCTCGTGCGGATGCGCGTGCGCCGCCGGTCCGGGCCGCGGGGTCACCTGCCGAGTTCTCCCCGGCATCATCGGGCCCGGGGGTGCGCGCGGTCGTGGATCGCCTTCAGCCGATCGACGGTCACATGAGTGTAGAGCTGCGTTGTAGCCAGCGTAGCGTGACCAAGCAGTTCCTGAACGCTTCGAAGATCAGCGCCGCCTTCGAGCAGATGGGTGGCCGCGGAATGCCTCAGGCCGTGCGGCCCCATGTCGTTCGCGCCCGGCACCGAACCGACGGCGTCGTGGACGATCCGCCGGGCCGTCCGCGGGTCGAGCCTGCCGCCCCGAGCCCCCAGGAAGAGCGCCGCTTTCCCCGGCTCCTTCGTTTCGACGGCGAGCTTTCCCCTGCCCTCGTCCAGCCATGCCCGCAAGGCCGTTTCGGCGGGGACGCCGAACGGCACGACACGTTCCTTGCCGCCCTTGCCCAGCACGAGCACGACCCGGCGGGAGAAGTCGACGTCGCCCACATCCAGCCCGCACAGTTCCGAGACCCGTACGCCGGTCGCGTAGAGCAGTTCCACAATGGCACTGTCCCTCAAAGCCACCGGGTCGCGCTGTTCGGCACCGGCGGCTGAGAAGCGCATGACGTCACTCGCCTGCTCCGCGCGGAGGACCCCGGGAAGCTTGCGATGCGCGCGTGGCGCCACCAGCCGTCCGCCTGGATCCGACGCGAGCGCTCCACCTCGGTGGGCCCAGGCGGTGAAGGTGCGGGCCGCCGCCGCACGCCTCGCCAGCGTCGTCCGGCTTGCCCCTTCCTCGCGTTGCCGGGCGAGCCAGCCGCGCAGTGTCCCGATGTCGAGATCCTCGAACCGGCGGCCGTTCCCGTCCACGAATCCCATCAGCGACACGATGTCGCCGAGGTAGGCACGCACGGTGTGCGCGGACAGCCCGCGTTCCAGGGAAAGGTGCCGCTCGTAGTCGTCGATCAGCTTCCGGACAGGCTCCGGCAGCGCGGCACGGGCGGCGCGCAGATCGGGTCTGCGGGCGCGTTTCCCCGTGCCGTGGGGACCTTCGGTCGACGGCATGCCGATCACGCTGCGCGATGTACGGCGGATGGTCAAGTATCGCCGCACCCTGTTGCGGTGTCCGTGGTCGGATCGTGCCGGGATGGCGTCTCAGGTGTAGGCCAGTCAGGTCTTGGCGGTCCGTTTTCGCCACCCTGTGTCACTCCTTTCCGCGAAGCCGTCGAGCTCCAGTTCGGGAAGCAGCGAGCGGACGCGCTCGACCGGGATGCCCGACTCGGCCGCGAGCCTTTCCTCGGGTCTGGCCGACCGGGTGGACAGCGCGTCGTGCACGCGCAGCGCCTCCGGACCGAGCCGATCGGTGCGGCGGCGAGGTTTCGCCGGATCCGCTCCCTCCGCCCCGAACCGTCCAGCGGTCTCGAGGATCTCGTCGACCGAGGTCACCAGCGTTGCCTCGCCTTCGCGGATCAGCGCGTGGCAGCCGGCGGACATCCCGGACGAGACCGGCCCCGGCATGGCCATCACGACCTTGCCCAGGGCCCCGGCCGTGGTCGCGGTGTTCCGCGCGCCGCTGCGCCTGCCCGCCTCGACCACGACGGTCCCTTCGGTGAGCGCCGCGATGAGCCTGTTCCGGACGAGGAACCGATGCCTCGCGGGCGTCGTACCCGGCGGGTACTCGCTGACCAACGCGCCGACCTTTCCGATGTTGCGCAACAACGTCGCGTGCTGCGCCGGGTACCCGACGTCGGCTCCACAGCCGAGCACGGCGACCGTCGTCCCGTCCGCGCTCAACGCGCCCCGGTGGGCCGCGCCGTCGATGCCGTACGCCGCTCCCGAGAACACCGGGATCCCCCGGCTCGCGAGGTGATAGCCCACTTCGGCCGCGTTGTGCTCGCCGTATCCGGTCGCCGCGCGGGCGCCGACGATCGCGATCGCCTGGTCGACCGCTTCGCCGAGCCTGACCGGGCCGCGGACCCACAACGCCAGCGGAGGCGCCATGCCGGAAACGCCCCTGCCCTGCGCCACGGCCAGCGAAAGCAACGGCCACGCAGGCCATTCGTCGTCTTCGGGGATGACGAGCCTGGTCTCGTCGGCCGCGGCGCGCTCCAGATCCCGCTCGGCGTAGTCGTGCGCTCGCCGGGCGGCCGTTTCGTCACGCACCTTCGGCGGGCAGTCGGCGCGACGCACCCGTTCCGCGGCGACGACAGGGCCGAATTCGCCCACGAAACCGGCCAAAGCGGGTGCCGGGGGCTCGGCCACACGCAGGAGGTACGACCGGGCGAGGCGTTCGGCTTCGAGTTCACTCATCCGGATGACCTCTCCCGGAAGTTCAGCGCTGCCGCGACCTCGTCCGGCTCCGGTTTGTCGGCCCCCTTCAAATCGGCGAGCGTCCAAGCGATGCGAAGGCAGCGGTCGGCGCCGCGCGCGGTGATCGCGCCCCGCTCCAAGGCGCGGTCCAGCAGCGCCGTGACCTGCGACGGCAGGGCGAACTCCCGGCGCAGCGCGGGACCGGGCACTTCCGCGTTCGTGAGCCAGCCTTGCTCCGCCCACCGTTTCCCGGCGCGCTCACGTGCCTCCAGCACCCGCTCCCGGACGGCCGCCGACGCCTCGGGCGGCTCGCTCAGATGCGCGCTGAGCGCGGACAGCGGGCGCAGCCGAACCCGCAGATCCACCCGATCGAGTAATGGCCCGGACAGGCGGCCCAAGTAGCGCCTCCGCACGGTCGCCGAGCACGTGCAGTCGGCGTCCTTCGCCGGGGCGCAAGGGCAGGGGTTGGTCGCCAGCACCAGCTGGAAGCGCGCCGGGTACCGCACGGCGCCCTTGACCCTCGCGATCCGCACTTCGCCCTCTTCGAGCACCGTGCGCAGCGACTCCAGCCGCTCCGGGCCGAATTCACACACCTCGTCGAGGAACAGGATTCCCCGGTGCGCGCGGCTGATCGCGCCGGGTACGGCCAGGCCGCTTCCGCCGCCGATCAGCGCGGGCACGCTGATCGAATGATGTGGCGCGACGAACGGCGGCACGGTGACCAGCGGTTCGGCGCGGGAGAGCGAACCGTCGATCGAATGCACCGCTGTCACCTGCAGCGACTCTTCGGCGGTCAATCGGGGAAGCAGACCGGGCAGGCGTTTCGCGAGCATCGTCTTGCCCACCCCGGGCGGGCCGGTCATGAGCAGGTGATGCCCACCGGCCGCGGCCACCTCCAGCGCCCATCGCGCTTCCGGCTGCCCCACGACGTCGGCGAGGTCGGGTACCTGTGGCGGCGCCTGGAGGACGGACGGTTCGGGGAGGGTGAGCTCCCCTTCGCCCTTGAGCCAGTCCACGAAGTCGCTCAGCCGCGCCACTCCGCCGACCTCCAGTCCGTCCACGAGAGCGGCTTCGAACAGCGACTCGGCGGGGACGACGGCCCGGCTGTACCCGGCATCGCGCGCCGCCAACAGCCCCGGCAGGACCCCGCGGACCGCCCGTACCCGGCCGTCGAGGGCGAGCTCACCGAGCAGCACGGTGTTCAGCAGCTTCGTGGCGGGGACCGCGCCGGTGGCGGCCATGACCGCCGCCGCGATCCCCAGGTCGTAGCCGGACCCCACCTTCGGGAGATTCGCCGGCGACAGGCCGAGGATCACCCTCTCGTCCGGCCAGGTCCGCCCGGAATTGCGCACGGCGGAACGGACTCTGTCCTTGGCCTCTTTCAGCCCCGTATCGGGCAGGCCGACCATCGTCACCTTCGGCGATCCGCCGCCGATATCGGCCTCGATCTCGATCATCCGGCCCTCGACGCCGAGAAGCGCGACCGACCAGGTCTTCGCCAGCGCCATTCAGAACGCCGCCTTGATATGCCGCACCCGGGGCGGGGCGTCGGGCGAGGCGACGATCGCGATGATGTCGTAGCGGACCGGGGCCCAGCGGAGCATGAACTTGCGCTGCCATTGGTAAGCGAGACGGCGGATGCGATCCGCCTTGTCCGGGGTCACCGCCTCGGCCGGGGTGCCGAAACCCAGCCCCGTCCTCGTCTTCACCTCGCAGAAGACGAGGCGCTTCCTGTCGGTCGCGATGAGGTCCAGTTCGCCGTCACGACAACGCCAGTTGCGGCTCAGGACGACATAGCCCCTCTTCTCCAGATGCCGGACCGCGAGGTCCTCACCCCAGCGGCCCAGTTCGATCCGTGGTGCCCCGGCGGGCGGCTGTTCGGCGATGCTCGTCATCTCGATCCCCCTCAGCGATCGTCACAGTGCGTGTGCGATCGACGCTGCCAGGGTGAGGGGGTTGGGGACAGACCCGATTTCGGCACCTGTGGACAACCGGGGTGTTGTGGATGGTTCGGCCGTCATGGGGGCTTGGCGGGCGGAATCGTCGGTGGGCTGTGCTAGGTGCCCCCGGGTGGATACGTGAAGGCCCCCTTCACGGCGGTCAGCGCCGTGAAGGGGGCCTTCACGTACTCAGGGGATCAGCCGGAGAACGGTCCGTCTTCCGGCAGCCGGAGATCCGGTTTGTCGAGCTCCTCGACGTTCACGTCCTTGAACGTGATGACCCGGACGTGCTTGACGAACCGGGCGGGCCGGTACATGTCCCAGACCCAGGCGTCCGACATGCGGACCTCGAAGTACACCTCGCCGCCGCCGTCGCGCACCTGCACGTCGACCGCGTTGGCAAGATAGAACCGCCGCTCGGTCTCCACCACGTACGAGAACTGGCCGACTATGTCGCGATACTCGCGGTAAAGCGAGAGCTCCATCTCGGTCTCGTACTTCTCGAGATCCTCTGCGCTCATGAAATCCGCGCCCCTCCTCGCGATTTTGCTGCTGTTCCAGCGGCGGAGCGTTCATTGTTACCCACGTACGGGCCGAGGGCACGTATCGGCACGCTCGGGTTTTCCAGTGCCGCGACGGTCAGCACGACCGGGTGAGGCGGCCGCACCCGGTGCGCGGCGGCCGCGGTGGCCACGTTGGCGTACGACCAGCGATGGACCGGACTCGGACCGTGAGTGTTCAGCGCGGCGCTGTGGTCGGTGGTGCTGTACCCCTTGTGCACGTCGAAACCGTAGTGCGGATGGACGTCGTGCAGGTCGCCCATGATCCGGTCCCTGGTGACCTTCGCCAGCACGGAAGCCGCCGCCACGCACGCGACGGCCTTGTCCCCTTTGATCACCGGAACGCTCGGGGCGGGCAGCCCGGACACGCGGAATCCGTCGGTCAGGACGTAGCCGGGCGTGTTCCGCAGCGCCGAAACGGCTCGCCGCATGCCTTCGAGGTTCATGACGTGGATGCCGAACAGATCGACCTCGGCCGCCGGGATCACGATGACCGAGTAGTCGACCGCACGCTGGACGACCCGGTCGTACACCCGGTCGCGAGCCTTCGCCGTGAGCACCTTCGAGTCGGTGAGCTCGGACAGGCGGGCGGCGTCTCCGGGACGCAGGACGCAGGCGGCCACGACGAGCGGGCCGGCGCAAGCACCGCGCCCTGCCTCGTCGACTCCGGCGACAGGCCCGAGGCCCCGCCGGTCCAGCGCACCCTGCAAACCCCAGAAAAGGTCGCCACGCACCACTGCCCGCGGCGGCCGAAGCGGCTCGGCCGGTGTGAGCGGTACAGGAACTCTCAAGGCCTTACCGCCTCCGGTCGACCGCCTTGCGCACTCCGGCCGACATCCGCCTGCCGAGGAAGAGCACGGGCCACGCCGCGGCGATACCGACTCCCAACGGGAGCCCTTGCTGCCAAGCCGGGGCGCCGAGCGCCAGCGGCTGAGCGTTCGCCTGCGGGTTGTGGTCCGAAACGCCACCCCAGCGGCCGGGCGGGAGCACGATGACCCGTGCCTTGCCGATGATGTTGTCCACCGGGACGGCACCGTTGACCCCACCGCCACCCTGGATACGGGAGTCGCTGGAGTTGTTGCGGTTGTCGCCCATCACCCAGACGTAGCCGGCGGGCACCTTGACCGGCTCGAACGTCCGCTCGGTGGGGGCCATGCCCTCTTCCCAGTGGACGTACGGCTCGTCGAGTGCCTTGCCGTCGACGACGACGCGGTTGTTGTCGCAGCACTGGACCGTCTGGCCGCCGACCGCGATGATCCGCTTGACGAAGTCGCGCTCGTCCGGCGGCGCGAACCCGATCAGGGAACCCAGCGTGCGGAATCCGGTGACGAAGATGTTGCTGGACTCCGGCGTGTCGATCTCGCCGACCCAGGCGGGCGGGCCCTTGAAGACCACCACGTCGCCCGGGGCGGGATCGGTGAAGTCGTACGTGATCCGGTCGACCAGGATCCGGTCGCCCGTGCATCCCGAGCAGCCGTGCAAAGTGGTCTCCATCGACCCCGAGGGGATCATGTAGACCTTGGCGAGGAACTGCTGGATCAAGATCGTCAGCACGAGCGCGACGACGATCAGGATCGGCAGTTCCTTCCAGAACGACCGCTTCTTGTTGACCTTGCCGAATTTCTTGGAACCGGATCGGCCCCGGCGGGAGGCCCGCGTGGGGCGCTCCTCTTCGGGGCGATCGGGCTCGTCTTCGGAGGTGTTCTGGGACACGGGTTCGACCACGACGCCAGGTTACCTGTAACCGAGTGGCTACCTACTTGGCGGAGGTCGTCTCGCGGTTTTCGCGGCGTTCCTTGATCTTGGCGGCCTTGCCGCGCAGCTCGCGGAGGTAGTACAGCTTCGCCCGGCGGACGTCACCGCGCTTGAAGACCTCGACCTCGGCGATGTTCGGCGAGTGCACCGGGAAGGTGCGCTCCACGCCGATGCCGAACGACACCTTGCGGACCGTGAAGGTCTCGCGGATGCCGCCGCCCTGGCGACGCAGCACGACGCCCTGGAAGATCTGGTTGCGCTCGCGGTTGCCCTCGATGACGCGGACGTGAACCTTGAGCGTGTCGCCCGGTCGGAAGTCCGGGATGTCGGAACGCAGTGACTGCGCGTCCAGCGCGTCCAGGGTGTTCATCGGTGGTCCGTCCTCGTCTTCGTATGGCTTACGTGCAGCTTGGGCGCGCAGTGTCGGGCACTGCGACCTACCCGGGGGCTGATGGCGTTCCGGTGTACGGCGCCGGCTGCGAAGCCGCGCGTCCACTCACGCCAACCTGTCAAGTATTGCAGACCAGGACTCAGGTGGTTGACCCGGCCTGGTCGCTGCCCTCGTCCAACCGGTCGAGGACCTTGAGATCGTGCTTGTCGAGACTACCTTCCGGCAGCAGGCCGATCAGTTCGGGCCTGCGCCGGACGGTGCGTTCCAGCGCCTGGTCGCGGCGCCAGCGGTCGATCAGCGCGTGGTTTCCCGAACGCAGTACGTCGGGTACGGCCAGGTCGCGCCAGACCTCCGGCCGGGTGTAGCTGGGGCCTTCGAGCAGCCCGTCGGAGAACGAGTCCTCCTCGGCGGAGCGGGAGTTGCCGAGCACCCCGGGCAGCAGCCGGACGACGGCCTCGACCATCACCAGCACCGCCGCCTCGCCGCCGACCAGCACGTAGTCGCCGATGGAGACCTCGTCGACGGGCATCCGCCGCGCGGCGTCGTCGATCACCCGCTGGTCGATGCCCTCGTAGCGGCCGCAGGCGAACACCAGGTGTTCCTCGGCGGCGTACTGGTGGGCCATGGCCTGGGTGAAGGGCCGTCCGGCGGGGGTCGGGACCACGAGGCGGGTGTTCTCGCCGCAGACCTCGTCCAGGGCGGGACCCCAGACCTGCGGTTTCATCACCATGCCGGGCCCGCCGCCGTACGGGGCGTCGTCGACGGCGCGGTGGACGTCGTGCGTCCAGTTCCGCAGGTCGTGGACGCCGACCTCGATGAGGCCGCGGTCGATCGCGCGCCCGAGCAACGCGGCGCGGAGCGGGTCGAGGTATTCGGGGAAGATCGTGACGACGTCGAGGCGCATCAGGCGTCCAGCAGGCCTTCCGGCGGGTCGAGGACCACGCGGCCGCCCGCGACGTCGACGGCCGGGACGATCGCCTTCACGAACGGCACCAGCACCTCGCGTCCGTCGTGCTCGATCGACAGCAGTTCGCCGGCGGGCGAATGCACGATTTCGAGCACCTTGCCGACGACGGTGCCGTCGGCCAGTTCGGCCCGCAGGCCTTCGAGTTCGTGGTCGTAGAACTCGTCGGGGTCTTCGGTCGGCGGCAGCGTCGAGGTGTCGGCGATCAGCAGCGCGCCGCGGAGGGTTTCCGCGACGTCCCTGGTCAGCACCTCTTCGAAACGCACCAGCAGCCGCCCGCTGTGTTCGCGGGCGGCTGCGATGGTGAGGTCTCTGCTGCTGCCGTCACGCAGCTTCGTCGTGACGGCCGAACCGACCGCGAACCGCTGTTCCGGCGAGTCCGTGCGCACGTCCACCGCGAGTTCCCCGCGGATTCCGTGCGCCTTGGCGATCCGGCCGACTACGACGTCCATCCCGTTCAGTCCTTGGTCAGCGATCGGTGTCGACGACGTCCACGCGGACGCCGCGGCCACCGATACCGCCCATGACGGTGCGCAGGGCGGTCGCGGTACGACCGCCCCGGCCGATCACCTTGCCGAGATCGTCGGGGTGCACGTGCACCTCGAGCGTGCGGCCACGGCGAGTGGTCAGCAGCTCGACCCGGACCTCGTCCGGGTTGTCGACGATCCCGCGCACCAGGTGCTCGAGGGAGTCAGCGAGGAAGCTCACGCCTCGGCCTTGTCACCCTCGGCGGCTTCGGCCTTCTCGGCCTCGGCCTTCTTCGGGGCGGACTTCTTCTTCGGCGTGGTGGCTTCGGCGGAGGCCGAGTCACCGGCGGCCGCGAGCGCGGCGTTGAACAGGTCCTGCTTCGACGGCTTCGGCTCGGCGACCTTCAGGGTGCCCTCGGCGCCCGGCAGGCCCTTGAACTTCTGCCAGTCACCGGTGATCTCGAGGATGCGCTGGACCGGCTCGGTCGGCTGGGCGCCGACGGACAGCCA
Source organism: Amycolatopsis sp. WAC 04197 (assembly GCF_003947475.1). Taxonomy (NCBI): domain Bacteria; kingdom Bacillati; phylum Actinomycetota; class Actinomycetes; order Pseudonocardiales; family Pseudonocardiaceae; genus Amycolatopsis; species Amycolatopsis sp. WAC 04197. Next base: position 57,955 of record NZ_QHJK01000010.1, read on the forward strand.
GTGCTGGGCCCGCTCGGTGTCGACCTCGATGAAGCTCGGCTCTTCCTTGGGGTGGTACTTGCCGATCGTCTCGATGGCCTTGCCATCACGGCGGGTGCGCGCGTCGGCGACGATGATGCGGTAGTACGGCGCACGGATCTTGCCGAGACGCTGCAGCTTGATCTTGACGGCCACGGGTGTGGGTACTCCTCAGTTCTCTCTGATGCATGTGGAAGGCGCACGCCAGCCGAGTGGGGACACGGCTGCGCACACCCGAAGGGTGAGCTCGGGCGCGGTGAGAGGGTCCGGCCAAAGCAGGCAAGCGTACATTCTGCCAGACACGCTTTTTCCGGCGCTAACTGGCTGTCAGAACGCGGCTATCCCGAGCGAGGCGAGCAGGATCGTCACGGCCGGGAGGAAATTGTTCACCTGGTGGGCGACCACGCTGCCGAGCAGCCGCCCGGTGAACACCCTGGCCAGCCCAATCGGGATCGCGATCACCAGCAGCAACGTCGTGCGCAGCGGTTCGAGGTGGCTCGCCGCGAAAACCGCCGTGGAGACCAGGAACGCCGCGATCCTCCCCCAGCGTTCGGTGCGCCAGGTCAGCCGCTCCACCGCACCCCAGAGCAGGCCGCGGTAGATGATCTCCTCGCAGATCGGCCCGACCAGCCACAGGTAGATGAACATGACGACGGCGGCCGAGACCGACATCCGCCGGTCCTCGACGAGCGCGCTGATCGCCGAGGTCGCGTTCTCGTTGCCCACGACCTGCGTCCAGGCCCAAGCGGCGAGGGAAGTGAACCCGAGCCCGAGCACCCCGAGTTTGAGGCCGACCTTGACGTCGGCCCAGCTCCAGCCGATCCGCAGGTCGATGAACGGGCCGTTGCCCCGCAGCCGGGTGATCAGCAGCGCCACGCCCGCCGCGATCATCGTCGGCAGCATGGTGCCCAGCAGCACCATGCGCATCGGCAGGGGCTGACCGGGCTGGACGTCGCCGAGCAGGACGCTGATGAACGCCGCCGACGCCAGCAGGACGGCCTCCACCAGAAGGAAGGCCCCGAATCCCCAGCGATGCGGCGGTGGCGTGTCGGGCGCGGCCACCTCACCTCCGGCAATGACTTCTTCTGGGAGTTCGTCCGGCGGCGCCGCCTCGGGGATCGGCTCCCTGGGCTGAGATACGGTCACGCCGATCCTCCGGTGATCGTTCGGTTACTCAAAGACTCTAACCGCCTGGACCGGCGATCACCTCGCCGCGAAGAGCAATACAGCCGGTGGGAGGTTGTTGGCCGCGTGCGCGATCACGGACGCGCTCACCCGGCCCGACAGATAACGGGCCAGGCCGATGGCGATCCCCTGGCCGAACAACGCGATCGTGCGCGCGGCCTCCCCGTGCAACTGGGCGAACACCAGCGCGGTGACCAGCAGGATCACCCAGGAAGGCAGGCGATGGAAGCCCATGGCGTTCCACAGCGTGCCGCGGAAGAGCAGTTCTTCGGTGACCGGAGCGGCGAGGACGACGATGACCGCGGCCAGCACCAGCCAGATCGTGTCGCCTTCGGTGGTTCCCGACAGTTCGGTGATCGGTCCGGGCGAGACGTCGGAGAAGGTCCTGTCGTCGCTGTCGGTCCCGTAGACGGCCAGCAGGAGCAGGTTGAGGAGGTAGCCGGCGGCGAGCGCGGCGGCTCCGCAGGCGAGCCCGATCCGGACGTCGCGCCACGTGGGTTTGAGCCCGAAGTCCGTGCGAAGCCCCTGCCCCCAGACGTGTGAACCGACCACAGGGCCGAGTCCGAGCACGAGGGTCGGCAGGAACGCGAGGATCAGCAGCGGGCCGACGTCACGGAGTTCGAGCGGGTCGTAGCCGCCGAAGCGGCCCGACATCAGGAAGCTCATGACGAGCGTGACGAGGTGGTATCCGGCGATGCCCGCGAAGAACGCTACGAAACCCCAGTGCGCTCCGAGCACCAGACGCTCGCGAGCCTGCCCGTCGTCCACCACGCCTCCACGCTAGGTACCGCTCCGGTCACACGTGGAGTCGGGTCAGGCGTAGATCTTGCCACGCAGCACGATGTGGCTCGGATGGCGGAGCACCGCGAGATCCTCACGCGGATCGGACGGGTAAACGAGCAGGTCGGCCGAGGCGCCGTCGACGATTCCCGGCACGCCGAGCCAGTCGCGAGCCGCCCATGAAGCCGAAGCCAGCGCCTGCTCCGCGGACATGCCCGCCTTGTGCAATGCCTCGATCTCGTCGACGAGCCTGCCGTGCTCGACCATGCCGCCCGCGTCGCTTCCCGCGTACACCCGGACACCCGCCTCGATCGCCGTCGACACCATCTCCCCCACGCCGGCGTGCAGCGCCCGCATGTGGTCCGCGTACACCGGGTACTTGCCCGCCTTGTCCGCGATGCCGGGGAAGTTCTCGATGTTGATCAGGGTCGGCACGAGCGCGATACCGCGCTCGGCGAGGACGCCCAACTGGTCGGACGAGAGCTCCGTGCCGTGTTCGAGGCAGTCGATCCCCGCGTCGATGAGACCGGGCAACGCGGCTTGGCCGAACACGTGCGCCGTCACCTTGGCGCCCTCGGCGTGCGCGGCGGCGATGGCCTCGGCGAGGACGTCGTCGGGCCAGAGCGGCGCGAGATCGCCGATCCCCCGGTCGATCCAGTCGCCGACGAGCTTGACCCAGCCGTCGCCGTCACGGGCCTGTTCGGCGACCGCCTTCGGCAGCTCCGAAGGGTCCTCGAGTTCGATACCCAGGCCGGGGATGTAGCGCTTGCGCAGGGCGAGATGCCGTCCGGCGCGGATGATCCGCGGCAGGTCGGCCCGCTCCTGCAGCGGCCGGACGTCGATCGGCAGCCCGCAGTCGCGGATCAGCAGCGTCCCGGCGTCGCGATCGGTGATCGCCTGCTCGGCGGCCTCTTCGAGGGTGGTCGCGCCACCGACCCCGATACCGGGATGGCAATGCGCGTCGACCAGTCCGGGAACGAGAAAGCCTTCCCGGACAACGGTTTCCGCCCCGGCCACCGGTTCGGTCGTGATCCGGCCGCCGGTGACCCACAGCTCACGGTGCTCGCCGTCCGGCAGGACGACACCCGCCAGGTGCAGCGCCTCCACGGGCTACTTGTCCTTCGGCAGCTTGAACTTCTTCGGGTCGAACCCGGGTACGTCGTTCATGCCGCCGAGCTGCGAAAGGTCGGGCATCCCACCGGGCATCCCGCCGCCAGGGGGCAGCATCGGCATGCCGCCGGGGAAACCACCGCGGACCTTGGGCTGCGTCGGGCCGCGCCCCTTGCCCTTCTTCCCCTTCTTGCCCTTGCGGTTCTTGCTGCCGCCGCCTCCGCCGCCGAAGCCGAAGCGGCCCGCCATCTGCGCCATCATCTTGCGCGCTTCGAAGAACCGGTTGACCAGGTCGTTGACGTCGCGGACGGCGACACCGGACCCCTTCGAGATCCGCACGCGACGCGAGGCGTTGATGATCTTCGGGTCGGCCCGCTCGGCGGGGGTCATCCCGCGGATGATCGCCTGCAGCTTGTCGAGCTGCTTGTCGTCGACCTGCGCGAGCTGGTCCTTCATCTGACCGGCGCCGGGCAGCATGCCGAGCAGGTTGCCGATCGGGCCCATCTTGCGGACCGCGAGCATCTGCTCGAGGAAGTCTTCGAGGGTGAGCTGGCCGCTGCCGAGTTTGGCCGCGGTCTGCTCGGCCTTCTCCTGGTCGAAGTGCTGCTCGGCCTGCTCGATGAGGCTGAGCACGTCACCCATGCCGAGGATCCGGCTGGCCATCCGGTCCGGGTGGAAGAGGTCGAAGTCTTCGAGCTTCTCGCCGTTGGAGGCGAACAGGATCGGCTGGCCGGTGACCTGGCGGACCGAAAGCGCGGCACCACCGCGGGCGTCACCGTCGAGCTTGGTGAGCACGACACCGGTGAAGCCGACGCCGTCGCGGAACGCCTCGGCCGTGGTGACCGCGTCCTGACCGATCATCGCGTCGACGACGAACAGCGTCTCGTCCGGCGAAACGGCGTCGCGGATGTCCGCGGCCTGCTTCATCAGCTCTTCGTCGACGCCGAGACGGCCGGCGGTGTCGACGAGGACGATGTCGTGCTGGGCGCGCTTGGCCTCGTCGATGGCGCGGCGGGCGACGTCGACCGGGTCGCCGACGCCGTTCCCGGGCTCGGGCGCGAAGACCGCGACCCCGGCCCGCTCGCCGACGACCTGCAGCTGCGTGACCGCGTTGGGGCGCTGGAGGTCACACGCGACCAGCATCGGCGCGTGGCCCTGCTTCTTCAGCCACATCGCGAGCTTGCCCGCGAGCGTCGTCTTACCGGCACCCTGCAGACCCGCGAGCATGATGACCGTCGGCGGGTTCTTCGCGAACGTGAGCCGCCTGGTCTCGCCGCCGAGGATGGTGACGAGTTCCTCGTTGACGATCTTGATGACCTGCTGCGCCGGGTTCAGCGCGCCGTGCACCTCGGCGCCCTTGGCGCGCTCCTTGATCCGGGCGATGAAGTCCTTGACCACAGACAGCGCGACATCCGCCTCGAGCAGCGCGATCCGGATCTCGCGCGCGGTGGCGTCGATGTCGGCGTCGGAGAGCCTGCCCTTGCGAGACAGGGTCTGCAGGGCGGACGTGAGCCGATCGGAGAGGGTGTCGAACACGGGTGTGCACGCTCCAGCGGGGTCGTTGTGGCTCGCCGGTACGAACCGGCGGCTTCCCAGGGTAGTCGGTGTTCGGGGCGGGCGTTGACACGGTCGAGAAGACCCGATCGCGCGGGCTCAGGGTTCGCGGAGGTCGGCTTCGGCCAGAGCCTGGATCACGTTCGCGGGGGCGGCACTGGATTCGCGGACCGTACGGCTCATCTCGACGTGCAGGAAGACCATGCCGCCCTTCGCCGCCGCCTTGCCTTGAACGTTCTTCATCCCCTCCAGCGCTCCGCAGGACGATTCCCAAGCCCGGCAGACGGCGAGCCCAGCGCTGGCGAGCCGATCGGCGGCGCGCCGGGCGGATGGGCCGGCCACCGTCGCGCCGGACGAGAGCACGATGTCGTCGTCGGGCATGTTCTGGTCGTCGAAGCCGTGCAGCTGGACCTGCGGCAGACCTCGTCCGGCCAGGGTGGTGGCCACCACGTGGAAGACGGAGTCCACCTCGTGCGCGACGTCGGCGCGGCCATCGTCGGCCTTCCGGTGCGCGCCCGCGATCAGCAGCACCGCACCCGGCACCCGGCGGAAGTAGTCGAGGCCGAACGACTCCGTGCGGAGATCGGACGCGGGGTGCGGGACCTCGACCACCAGCGACGGCGGAGCCGACCTGTCGATCAAGTACATCCCCCAGGAGCGCTCGGTACCGGATTCGTTCATCACCAGCGTGTAGGGCCGCCCGTTCTTGCGGTCCACCCCGTCGCGCACCGCGAAACCGAGCTTTCCGAGGTCCGCCGCACCGGCGGGCGCGGCGTCCAGCACCGCGGCGAATCCGGCGGCGGCCGTGCGACGTTCTCCCGCCTCGGGCGACCGGTAGTCCTGCTCAGCGGAAAGCGACGACGTGAATCCCGCGACCAGCGAACTCAGGTCGGCCTCCAGGTCGAGAGGGGGTCGCGGTGACTCGTCGTCACCGAGGACCAGCACGAGGGTCAGCACCAAGGCCAGCGCGACGGCTACGCCGGTCACACTGAGCAACATTCGAGTTCGGCTGATCACCACCCGACTCTACTGATTAACCCGAACGGGTAGTCTGATCCGCGCTTTGCCGACATTGAAGCGGACTGTAACGTCCTCGCCGACACTTTTGATACCTCGCTGTAACCCGATCGGGAACACGTTCCGCTATAGGCCGACGTGAGCCGCGAGTCAGCCGATTGAATCGAAGGGCCAAAGGCCAGTGAAGCGGCAGAAGGACCAGCCCGACCCCGCGGCGCGCCTGCGCGACCAGATCCCGGAAGCGGGCTTCCCCCGCGGTGTCGGGGTCGCCTCCGTGACGACCTTCGTCCTGCTCCTGGTGATCACCGCCTTCACCGCCCTCTACCTGTCGACGGCCGGGCCGCTCTCGCTGCTCCGCGCGGACACGGACGGGCAGGTCCCGGACGAGGTCACCGCGGGCAGGCAGCGAGCGACCACCGCGCTCGCCCAGACGCTGGCCACCTCGGCCACCTCGGCGGCGGGTGACCTGCGCGTCGCCCTCGACTCCGGCGTGTTCGACGAGACCTCCGACAACGCGGTTCTCGCCCGCCTCGGCGAGACGTACCCCGACTGGCGCGGAATCGCCGTCTTCGACCCCGCCGCGAAGAGGGTCGTGGCCACCCATGGTGAGCCGGTGGCGGTCGAGAACCTCCGTGACGTCGACGTCACGAACCTCGTCGTCCGTCCGATCGCCCGGCCCGGCGACAGTCCGCTCGTCCTCACCGCGCTGCCGCTCACCGGCGCCCGCGCCGGCAGGCTCCTCGTCGTGTCGACCCCGCTGCGCGGTGTCTCGGCCGAGCTCGACAACGGCACCGTGCGGCAGATCCGGCTGGTCACCCCGGACGGCGCGTTGCTCTCGTCGTCCGGCGCCGACGTACCCGAAACCGACAGCGTCGCCCAGAGCCTGCTCACCCGCGCGGCGGCGGCCGCCGCAACGGGGGAATCAGGTGTGCTCACCGGCGACGCCGCGACGGATCCGGCCAAACCGGGCGAGCGGATCGCACCGGTCGTGTCCTATGCCCCGATCGTGTCGGACGGCACCACGGGAAGTCTCGGAATGTCGGCCGTCACCCTCAGCCGGTTCCCGGTCGAGCCGGTGCCGGTCCGCTGGCCGGGCCTGATTCCGGCCGCCGTCCTGCTGGTACTCGCCATCGCCGGGTTCGTGCTGCTGCGGCGCACCGTCGTGCGACCGGTCCTCCGCCTTCGTGCCGACGCGCTCGCGGTCGCGGCGGGCGAGCTCGGCAAGCCGGTGCGGCAATCCAGGATCCGCGAGGTGAACCGGCTGACCCGCGCGGTGGAGCGCTACCGGTCGAAACTCGCCAGGCGACGGCCCGGTGCCAAGGTGAAGCCGATCCTCTCCGCGCAGCTCGCCGTCGCGATGGTCACGCTCGCGCTGCTCGGCTGGTCGGTCGCCGTCGCCGCGACCCTCGGCCGCCAGCACGCCGCGGTCTCCCCCGCCGTGCTCAGCGAGTACGGCGGCCGCGTCACGCATTCGGCGGAAACCCTGCGTCGCAGCCTCGCCCAGGGTCTCGGCGATCTGCGCTCCGTCGCCCGGCTCGGGTCCACGGTGCGGCCTGACCGGCTCGACGGCATGCTCGGGGAGCTCGCCGAGAACGAAAGCCGGTTCCGCAGCGTCTACGTCGCCGACGTGGAAGGCAAGGTGCTGCACAGCGAGGGGCGCGAGTCGCTTCGCGATACGGGGAAGCTGCCCGAGGGTTCGGGTATCCGCCAGCACAACACCAGCGGCCGGGTGCCCGTGGTGTACGCCTTCGCGCAGTTGCCGGACTCGAAGAACGTCTTGGTCGCCGAGTACGACATACCGAGGATGGCGTCGGTGCTCGGCTCGGCCGGTGGCCGCGTCCGGGTGGTCGACGAGGGCAAGCGGACCATCGCCGACACCCAGGGTTACCTCGCCTTCTCCGAACTCACCGACTCCGTGCTGGTGAAGAACGTCGTCACCGCACAATCCGGCAAGGAGGCCCGTGAGAGCACCGATTCGTCCCTGGTCGTCGCGAGCCGCCTCGCCGACGAGGGCAGTGTCGCCGAGCTGAACTGGGTCGTGGTCGCCGACCAGCCGATCGGCGACCTGGGCGTCGCCGACAACACCGTGCGCTCGGGTGCCAGGGTCGCCGCGCTCCTCACGGCCGTCGTCGCCCTGATGTCGTTCGCCTGGCACCTGCTGGTCGTCGTCCTGCCGTTGCGGCGGGTGGCCGAAAGCGCCGTGCCGATCGCCAAGGGCGTCGGCATGGGCGCGGTGGTCTACCCCCAGCGCCAGGACGAGATCGGCACCATCGCTTCCTGTGTCGAGATCTGCCGTCAAGCGCTGACCGACGGCAAGGCCCGCCTCGGCGAGGTCCGCCGTCCGGTCGGCGCGGCGACCGACGAGACCAAACTGCTCCAGCGGATCGAGCCCGATCGTGAGCGGCCACGGCAGGCCCGGAGGCGCGAACCACAGCCGGGGAAACCCCGCGCGCCGCGGCCGGCCGAGCCGCAGGCACGGCGGCACCGTGAGCCCGAATTGGCGGAACGAGGCCGGAGCCGGCGATGACGTTCCTCTATTTCGTGCTCCTCACGGCCTCGGTCGCGATGCTCGCGGCGGGCGTCGCCGAACAGCGTCGCCACTATCGCAATCTGCACAGCATCCCGACCCGGGTACTGGTCAACGGCATCCGCGGGAAATCGTCGATCACGCGCCTCTGCGCGGGCGCGCTGCGGGGCGGCGGCCTCGTGACGACCGCGAAGACGACCGGCACGGCGGCCCGGTTCATCCACCCCGACGGCAGTGAGGAGCCGGTCTACCGCAAGTTCGGCATCGCCAACGTCGTCGAGCAGATCGGCATCGTCCGCCGTGCCGCCGCGTACCGGCCCGACGCGCTGGTGATCGAGTGCATGGCGGTGATGCCGGATCTCCAGGAGATCAACCAGAGCAAGCTGATCCGCTCCACCATCGGCGTGCTGTGCAACGTCCGGGAGGACCATCTCGCGGAGATGGGCCCGACGCTGGACGACGTGGCACGCTCGCTGAGCCGTTCGATGCCGGTCGGCGGGATCTGTCTCACCGCGGAGAAGGACCGGCTCGCGATCCTCCAGGAGGAGGCGGACAAACGGAACTGCCGCCTGATCGCCGTCGATCCGGAGAGCGTCACCGACGAGGAGATGCGCGGATTCGGCTGGATCACGTTCAAGGAGAACGTGGCGATCGCGCTGGCCGTCGCCGACCTGCTCAAGGTCAACCGGCGCCTGGCGCTGGAAGGGATGTGGGACGCACCGCCCGACCCCGGGGTGCTCCAGGTCCACCGCTACCGCGCGGGACGGCGGCTCGTGCGCTTCGCGAACGTCTTCGCCGCCAACGATCCCGAATCGACCCTGATGAACATCGACCAGCTCCGTGCGCAGGGGGCGATCGCCGATCCGCTGCACGTGATCATCAACTGCCGCCCCGACCGGGTCGAACGCAACGGCCAGATGGGCGCGCTGATCCCGCGGGTCGCACCGGAACGGGTGGTGCTGATCGGTGAGCCGACGCGCAGCGCCCGGATCGCGATCCCCGACGAGTGGCAGGACCGCGTCGTCGACCTCGGCGGCTCACGGCCGTCCGAAGAGCTGCTGCGCAAGATCATCGGAGGTATCGACCGGCACGCTTCGCTGATCGCCATCGGCAACATCCACGGTCAGGGCGAACTGCTCATCGACGAACTCGCGAAACTGGAAACGGCCGCCTCCTGATGCTCACCACTTCGCTCTCCCCCGAGGTCGCCACCATCGGGCTCGCCATCGGACTGCTGCTTTCCCTGGTCTGCTACCTGACCACGAATCTGTCCCCCGGCGGCATGATCACGCCCGGCTGGATCGCGCTGACCATCGTCGAGGACTTCCGGCGCGCGGCGATCATCGTGCTCATGACCGCACTGACCTATGCGGGCACCAAGATCCTGCAGCGGGTGGTGATCCTCTACGGCAAACGCCTGTTCGCCGCGGTGGTCCTGCTGGGGGTCGTCCTGCAGACCACCCTGCTGCTGGTCCTGCAGGCCGACTTCCCGCTGCTGTTCGTGCACCAGACGCTGGGCTTCGTGGTCCCCGGGCTGGTGGCCTACCAGCTGGTCCGGCAACCGCCGGCCGCGACCGTCCTCGCCACCGGGGGCGTGAGCCTCGCCAGTTACGCGATCCTGATCAGCGGGGTGCTGGTCGGGCTGGTTCCCACGTTGTGAGGACGTCGATGCGCAAAGCGATCCGGATCGGTGTGCTGGCCGCGGTGATCGGGGTGTCGGGCACCGCGGCGGTGTACGTCGCGAAGCAGGAGAAGCAGGACATCACCGCGGTGTCGGCTTCGGCGGTCCCGGATCGCGACGCCGCGATCGGCGGATACACCTACGAACGGCTCGAAAACCCCGCCAGGACCGTCGTCCGGGATTCTCTCGGCACTCAACTGGCGGCCCTCACCGACGGATCCCGCTCGGCCATGCTGACCGGTAAGAGCCGGACGTTCGCCGAACCGAAGTTCACCACGGCCACCGTCACCTCGTCCGCCTGGATCCGGTTCGCTCCCGAGCCGTGGAAAGCGGGCGCGGAGAACGAAGCGTGGTTCCGCGACTGGCTGCCCAAGGCCCTCGGAGACACGTCGCCGGACCTGCTGGCGATAGCCCTGCAATACACCGACGGTTTCGCTCCCCAGACATCCAAGAAGCTCCGTATAGCGGGCGACGCGGCCTTCGGTCCCGACAGCGCGGAAGGCCGCCTCGAAAAGTCGGACTTCTACGACTACCTCGGCATCGACTGGGATTTCCCCGACAAGCACGAGAAGGCGGAGCGGGCGCGGTTCGGCTCGCTCGACTGCTCCGGCTTCGTGCGCATGGTCTACGGCTACCGCGCGGGTTACCCGCTGCTCGGCGGCAACACGAAAGGGCCGGGGTTGCCGCGGCGTGCCTGGGCGATGTCGGAGCTCGGGCCGGGCACCCCGTTGATCGAGGACGCCAAGACGCAGGCCGTGGACTATTCGGCCCTCCAGCCCGGCGATCTGCTGTTCTTCAACCTGGAGCCGGCGCTCGGGCCCCGGGTGTCGCATACGGGCATCTATCTCGGTCTCGACAGTGACGGCAGGCGGCGGGTCCTGTCGAGCCGGAAGGTCGCGAACGGCCCGACCTTCGGCGACGCCGGCGGCACGTCGCTGATCGACGGCGAAGGCACCTACGCGAAGGCGTTCCGTGCGGCGAAGCGGCTCTAGCACGCAAACAGGGCTCCGGGACCGATCGCCCCTCGCAGACCGGTACCGGAGCCCCTACGGAAGGCTCGCCTCCCCGCGAGCCGACCGTAAGCACACTTGGCGAGCTTCGCGGGACTCGGTATCGCCGGACCCCCAGTACCAGGCGATTCGCTGCCCGCGCTCTCTCCGCGCGATGGCATAACCTTGCCCGGTCACCCTGGGGTCACGGCAGCGTGAAGACCCCCAACTCCCCCTGAGTAGATCTACTCAACTGGTCTTGGCCGACGACGAAGCCCGCTTCGCCCGCGTCCGCGCCTGGCGTGCCTTCTCCGCCGCTTCGTTGGCCTTCTCGACCGGGCCCTGCTGCAAGGCGGCCAGCAGCCGCGTCACACCTTCGGCCTGTTCGGCCGCGGTCGGCTGGAGGACGTCGTCGCCGTCCAGTTTGGCTTGGATGAGCGCTTCGAGCGCCTCACGGTAGCGATCGGTGTACCGGCCGGGCTCGAAATCCCGCGTGAGGTCTTCGATCAGCGAGACCGCGTTCCGCAGTTCTCCGCGCCGCAGATCGACGTCCTCGTGCAGGAACGGGAAGTCGGGCCGTCGGATCTCGTCGGGCCACAGCATCGTCTCGAGCAGGATCACCTGGTCCCGCACGCGCAGCGCGCCCAGCGTCTCGCGTTGCCGCAAGGTCACCTTGACGATCGCGATCCGCCCGGACTGCTGCAGCGCCTCGCTCAACAGCACGTACGGCTTGGTGCCCGCCGGCTCCGGTTCCAGGTAGTAGCTGCGCGCGAAGTACATCGGGTCGACCTGGTCGGCCGGGGTGAAGCCGACGACGTCCATCGACTGGGTGGTCGGCGCGAGCAGCGACGCGAAATCGCCGGCGGTCAGCAGGACGACGTCGCCGTTGGGGACGGGGTACCCCTTCGCGATCTCGGCCGCGGGCACCTCGGCGCCGTCGACCTCGCAGACCCACTTCACCCGCACCCGGCCGCCGTCCGGCTCGTGCACCTGGTGGAGGGGGATGTTGTGCTCCTCGGTCGCGCTGTACGCCTTCACCGGAATGGCGTAGGTCCCGAATCCGATCGTGCCTTTCCACACCGCGCGCATGGCCCACCTCCGCCTGGTCAGCGTATCCACGCGCCGAAGCGGCGGGACAGCTACAAACGGGTGTCAGGGGCTACCGAATCGCTCACACATTCGAATGACGGACGCGATTCGGCGAGTGCCTCGGCCGAACAGTCGACAGCGGTGGCCGCCGCACGGAGCACTTCGGCGACCACCTCGACGTCGACCGTCGGGGCGGTGGCCAGCGCGCCTTCGCCGCCCCCTTCGACCCGGCCCGCCATACCTTCGAGCGCGATGGCCAGCGCCTGCTGGCCCGCGACGAGGTGCCGGACCACACTGAGAAGCTCGGGCACGGTCGCGGCGGGACCGGACGCGGTGAGGGAGACGGCGAGGTCGTCCGCGCACGCGCGGAGATGGGAGGCGACGACGGTCGGCGGCAGCGTGACACGTTGCGGACCGGGCACGCGCTCACCCCCTCCGGCTCCTTCAGGTCTCGACCGCGCACATCCTGCCACCGCCACCTTCCGTGACCCGCACGACACCCCGAACGTCAGGAAGCCGCCGCCAGCAGCGCCGCTTCGACCTTCGACCGCCACGCCTGGTCGACCCGGCCACTACGCGGCGCGACGGCGAACGAGTCGACGACGGCACCGCCGAGCGTGGCCACCTTCGCCCACCGCACCTCGGCCTCGCACCGGCGCAACGCGCCCGCGACCCGGTACAGCAGCCCGATCCGGTTCGCGGCCCGCAGTTCGACGACGACCGTGTCGCGCCCGCTGGTCTCGTCGTCGAACCAGATCACCTTCGCCCCGGCCGGCGGCGTCTCCCCTCCGCCGTAGTCCCGTTCCTTCGCCGCGAGCCGCTGCGTGAGCGGCAGCGTCCCCGCCACCGCCCGCGCGAACTGCTCCCGCAGCAGTGTGACGTCGGGCAGCGAGCCGAACTTCGGTGACGCCGTGAAGACTCCCGCCCGTCCTCCGTCGTGCCCGCGCAGCACCGCCGCGTGGACTTCGAGCGAGTTCAGCGCGAGCACCCCGGCCGCGGGAGCCAGCAGTTCCGCGCGAGCGGGGACCGCCAGCACCACCGTCACCACCTTGCCGGCGGCGGTGATGCGCACCTCGCCGCGGCCGGACGCGACGGCTTCGGCGACGAGCTCCCGTTGTTCGGCGCCCATCGGCTCCGGCGGCACGAACCCCTTGCCGTGCAACGCTTCTTCGCAACCGGAAACCAGTTCGGCGAGCAGGCGCGCCTTCCAGTCCGTCCACACGCCCGGCCCGGTGGCCAGCGAATCGGCCGTCGTCAGGGCGTGCAGCAGTTCCAGCAGCACGAGGTTCTCGTCGAGGGTCTTCGTGACCCGCTGGATCGTGGCGGGATCGCTGATGTCGCGCCGCGTCGCGGTATGCGGCAGCAACAGGTGATGCCGCACCATCGCCGACACCAGCGCCGAATCGGCCGTCGACAACCCGAGCCGGGCCGCCACCTGCGCGCTGATCTTCGCGCCGAGTTCGGAATGGTCCGCGTCGCGGCCCTTGCCGATGTCGTGCAGCAACGCGCCGATCAACAGCAGATCCGGCCGCGAGACGGTGGTCGTCAGTTTCGACGCCTCGACCGCGGCCCGCACGAGATGCCGGTCGACGGTCCACGAATGCACCGGCGACCTCGGCGGGAGATCCCGCACCGCGCCCCATTCGGGGAACAGCCGCGCCCAAAGGCCCGTACGGTCCAGCGCCTCCACGGCGTCGACGAGTCCCTCGCCCGCGCCGAGCAGTTCCACCAGCGCCTTGAGGGCGTCGGCGGGCCACGGCGCACGCAGTTCGGGCGCGGTGTCGGCGAGCGCTCGCAAGGTGCCGTGCGCGATGGGCTTGCGGATCCGGGCCGACGCCGCGGCGACCCGCAGCAGCAGGGCCGGATCCTTGGCGGGCAAGGCGTCCCGCGCCAGCGCGACCTCGTTGCCGTGCAGGACGACACCCTCGTCGAGCGGCGTCCGCACCGGACGGCGGCCGAACCGTGCCTTCGGTGGCTCCACAGTGGACCGGAGCGCGACGTCGACCGCGTACGCGATCGTCCGCCCGGCGCCGGAAAGCTTGCGCGCCAACGTGAACCGATCGCCGAAGCCGAGTTCGCCCGCGACCGTCTCGGCTTCCGGCGCGCTGAGGATGTCCCGCTCCCGGCGCAGTTCGCGACGCAGTTCCGTCCGGACGTCGAGCAGCAGGCTCTTGGCCGCCAACAGTTCCTCGCCGGGCCTCGCCGTCAGCTGTGCCGCCGCCAGCGCTTCGAGGACGGCGAAGTCGCGAAGCCCGCCTCGGCCGTGCTTGAGATCCGGCTCGGCGGACTGTGCGATCTCACCGCTGCGGGCCCAGCGCTGACGGACCGCGTCCGACAGTTCGTCCATCCGTTTCCGGGCGGTCCGCCGCCACTGGTCCCGTGCCGCGGCGGCCAGCCTGGCGGTGATCTCCGCGTCTCCGGAGATGTGGCGGATGTCGAGCAGCCCCATCGCGGTCCGCAGATCCTCCGACGCCACCTTCAGCGCCTCACCCGGTGTGCGGACCGAGTGATCGAGGCCGATCTTGGCGTCCCACAACGGGTACCAGATCGCGTCCGCGATCTCGCCGACCCGCGAGTTCCCGTTGTGCAGCAACAACAGATCGAGATCGGAGAAGGGCACCAGTTCGCTGCGCCCCAGGCCGCCGACGGCGGCCAGCGCGACACCGGGTTCAGCGGTGTCGACGCCGGCCGCCGAAGCGCCCTTGCCCAACCAGAATTCGTAGAGGTCGACGCATGCCGCGCGCAACGCGGCCGCGCCCAACCTCCCGTGCCTGCCTTCGAGCAAACGCTCGGTGGCCTTGACCAGTTCACCCCCGTCGGCCATCGTGGGCGCCTATAGGGCGTCCGAGCCGCGCTCGCCGGTGCGTACCCGGATGACCGTCTCCACCGGTGTCACCCAGATCTTCCCGTCACCGATCTTGCCGGTGTGGGCCGCCGTGGTGATCGCGTCGAGGACCTTCTCGACGTTGGAGTCGTCGGTGACGACCTCGACCCGCAGCTTCGCCACGAAGTCCACGGAGTACTCGGCACCCCGGTAGACCTCGGTGTGGCCCTTCTGCCTGCCGTAGCCCTGTACCTCACTGACCGTCATGCCGAGCACGCCCAGCTGCTCCAGCGAGGAGCGGACGTCGTCGAGCGTGAACGGCTTGACGATCGCGGTGATCAGCTTCATGCCTTGCTCTCCTCGAGTTTCGTGGCCGCGGTTCCGGTGGACGTCCTGACCGGGATGGAGCTCGGCTGGCCGAGGCCGCCGCCCGAACCGGTGAAGTCGTACGCGCTCTCCGCGTGCTGGGCCTCATCGATACCACTGACCTCGTCCTCCGCGCTGACGCGGAATCCGCCGAGCTTCTTGATCACCCAGCCGATGACGAAGGTCAGCACGAACGAGTAGCCGAGGACCACGGCCGCCGCGAGCGCCTGCTTGCCCAGCTGGCCGAGGCCGCCGCCGTAGAAGAGGCCGTCGACGCCGAGCGAGTTGACGCTGGTGGTGCCGAAGAAGCCGATGAGCAGCGTGCCGACGAGACCACCCACGAGGTGGACGCCGACGACGTCGAGGGAGTCGTCGAAACCGAAGCGGAACTTGAGGCTGATCGCCAGGGCGCACAGGGCACCGGCGATGAGACCGATGGCGATGGCGCCCAGCGGGCTGACGAAACCCGCCGCCGGGGTGATCGCGACGAGACCCGCGACGGCACCGGAAGCGGCGCCGAGGGTGGTCGGCTTGCCGACCTTGATCTGCTCGATGATCAGCCAGCCGAGCACGGCGGCCGCGGTCGCGACGGTGGTGTTGGTGAAGGCGACGGCGGCGAGGTCGTTGGCGGCCAGCGACGAGCCGGCGTTGAAGCCGTACCAGCCGAACCACAGCAGCGCGGCACCCAGGAGCACGAACGGCACGTTGTGCGGGCGTCCGGTGCCCTTCGGCCAGCCCTTGCGCTTGCCGAGCACGATCGCGAGCGCGAGACCCGCCGCACCGGCGTTGATGTGGACCGCGGTACCGCCGGCGAAGTCGAGCGCCTTGAGCTGGTTGGCGATCCAGCCGCCGACGGAATCGGCGCTGATGAAGCCGTTGAACGAGAACACCCAGTGCGCGACCGGGAAGTACACGATGGTCACCCACACCGCGACGAACAGCGTCCAGCCCCAGAACTTGGCGCGGTCGGCGATGGCACCGGAGATCAGCGCGGGCGTGATGATCGCGAACATCAGCTGGAACATCACGAAGGCGAACAGCGGCAGCGCGTCCGCGCCGGGCCAGGCGACCTCGGGCGTGGTGCTGGTCGCGGCGGTCGCGAATCCGGCGAGTTTGCCGGAGATGGTCGAGAGACCCGCGAAGTCGAAGTTCCCGAGCAACCCGCCGCCCACGTCGTTGCCGAACGCCATCGTGAAGCCGTACAGCGTCCAGAGGACACCGACTACGGCGAGCGCGATGAAGTTCATCATCAACATGTTCAGAACGCTCTTCGCGCGGACCATGCCGCCGTAGAAGAACGCCAATCCCGGTGTCATGAGCATGACCAGCGCGGCGCTGATCAACACCCATGCGGTGTCTCCTGCGTTCAGCACAATCTTCCTCCCGTGCCTGGGGTGTACTGCGCAGGAATCTTTGGACCGGGGTGTTTCCTCGGGCGGCGATTCAGGTTTCACCCGCGTGAACTGTCGGTGCGGCGTTGTTACGGCCAGGTTTCCGCTGACCTGGTGCGTTCTGTCCGGTTGCGAAACCTCGTGGTCGAATAGGGCCATGAACGCGCGTGTATCCGGCCATGACCCTCTGCCACCGGCGATCGTCCGGTCGTTGCGGTGTTCGGTCTGCGGTGACCCGGTCGGGGTAACCGAGCGCACGGTGCGTTGCGATCGGGGCCACTCGTTCGACGTGGCGAAGCAGGGTTACGTCAACCTTCTGCATGCCCGCATCCCGGCGGGTACCGCGGACACGGCGCCGATGGTCGCGGCCCGGGTCGACCTCCTCTCGTCGGGTGTCTACCGGCCCCTCGCCGACGCCCTCGCGAAGGTGGCTTCGGAACACATCGAGAACGGGATGGTCATCGACGCCGGCGCGGGCACGGGCTACTACCTCGCGCACGTGCTCGACGCCGTTCCCGCCGCGTACGGACTGGCGCTCGACGTCTCCGCCGTCGCCCTGCGCCGGGCCGCTCGCGCGCACACGCGCGCGGGCGCGGCCGTGTGGAATCTCTGGGAGCCCTGGCCGGTGGCGGATTCGAGCGCGTCGCTGATCCTCAACGTCTTCGCACCGCGCAACGCCCCGCAGTTCCACCGCGTCCTGACGAAGGACGGGCTGCTGGTCGTCGCGACGCCGAACCCCGGCCACCTCCGGGAGCTGGGCGACCTGGTGATCTCCGTCGACGGCAGCAAGGACGCGCGGCTGGAGGACACCCTCGGCGAACGCTTCACCCGGGTGGACCGGCACGAGGTCACCCAGCAGGTGACGTTGACGCCCGGCCAGATCCGTCAGGTGGTGGAGATGGGCCCGAGCGCGCATCACCTCCACCGCGACGGTCGGCGTGAACGCCTCGACGCGATCACCGGATCGGTGGACGTCACCACTTCGTTCAGTGTCACGCTGTACCGGCCGGTGTCCTGATGGAGGCACCCGCGACACTGCTCGCCGACGCCGCCTGGGTCAGCGCCCGCATCGGCGGCGCCGCGAAGCTCTACGGCTGCTCACGGCCCGAAGTCCTCGGCACGATCTGGTGGTACTCGCTCTCCTCCGTCCTCGTCGCTCCTTCGGTGGAATCCCTCGTCCGCGGCGAACCCTTGGACCCGTCACTCGACGCCGTCACGATCGACCTCGTGCCGGACGGCCGTTTCACCGGCGCCCGGTCTTCCCGGACCCTCGACGGCGGTCTTGCCGAACTCGGTGCCGCGTTCGCCGGAACGCTGAGCACCGCGATCGGCACGATTTCGGCTGTCACCAAAGCGAATCCGCGCGCGCTGGGCGCGATCGCGACGGATTCCATCGGCAACCGCCTGCTGTGGACCGGCGACACCGAACGGGCGATCGCGCTGGCGGCACCGCTTGTGGCCGCGATCGGGCTCGGGATGCCGGAGCCTCGGTTCTCCCGGGTCGGACGGAACACCGTGGTGCGCCGTGCTTCCTGTTGCCTGATCTACGAAGCCGGCAATCCGAAGTGCACCAGTTGCCCCCGGCAGACCCCGGAAGAACGGGACCGGCGGCTTCGCGCCGCTCTCGGTTAGTGCGCGGTTTCTTTACGGGACAAGGCGAATGTCCGTGAGCAAAGACGTGACTCGCGTGATCAGGGACGTGACTCGCGTGATTGGAGCCGCACTCGGAGTGTTCCGCCGCTGATCACGCGAGTTACGCCTTCGATCACGTGAGTTCCGCCCTCGATCACGCGAGTGCGGCCGATCGGTACAGGTGGGAATCCCGCCTCATCCGGCGGCGAGATTCTCACCGGTCAACGCGGCCACCATCGCCGCCCGGCTGCCGACCCCCAGTTTGGTGAAGATCCGGCGCATATGCGCGGAAACCGTGTTCAGGCTGATTTCCAGTACGCCGGCGATCTGCTTGTTCGTATAGCCGCGGCCGACCATGCGCGCCACCTCGTGCTCGCGCGGGCTGAGCAGGTCGTGCGGTTCCGGCGCCACCGGAACGAGCAGGCATCTGACGCCGTGTTCGGTGACGTCGAGCAGCGGTTTCCGCTGCACGGCGCCCCCGTCGTTCAGTTCCATGACACGTCTGACGAGTGATCTCGCCAGCTTTCGTACGGTTTCGTCCTCCGTGACGACCGTCGCCCGCTGCCGCGCGAGATCGTGTAGCGACGACGCAGGAAATCCCATCACCGGGCTCGTGGACATAGACCGGCCTCCCCCCTCTAGGTCTCCCTCCTTCTCCAGCAAACCCCTCCGACAGGAAAAGCGCATCGTCGGTTTGTGTGACAAGTACGAACTAGTCGATTCATGTCACGCAAGAACGTGTGACTACCGGTGCCCCCGGGTGCGCGGGCAGTGTCGGGTGAGTGCTCACCGACGCACCGCGCCGGCGATCGCGGATTTTCACCGGAGCAGAGGAGAACGGTTATGAGCCGTGGCTATGCGGCAGTGGACGGCGAGCTGGAAGACGAGCTGAGCCGTGAACTCGAGGCCGAGTTCGAAAACGAACTCGAGGACGAACTGGAAGGCGAATTCGAGGACGAGGACGAGTTCGAAGACGAGCTCGGCGGCCTGGCCCGGGAGCTCGAAGACGAGCTGGAGGACGAGGTCTACGGCGAGTACGAGTACGAGGACGAAGACGAATTCGAGTCCGAGTTCGAAGCCGTCGTCCGCGAACTCGAGGACGAGTTCGAACTGGAATCCGAGGACGAGGACTTCACGCATCCGGCGCGGCGGGTCTATCCCGACGCCGAGATGATGGCGCAACTGGCCTTCCAGGCCGAGAACGCCGAGACCGAGGACGAGGCGGAGGCCTTCCTCGGCGCGCTCGCGCCGCTGGCGTTCCAGGCGGCGAAATGGGCGGCGCCGAAGATCATCAAACACGGTCCGCAGCTGATCCGCGGCGCGGTCAACCTCGGGCGCAAGCTGTGGCGGAACCCGGCGACCCGCCGTGCCGTCCGGCACATCCCGAAGATCATCGGCCGCACCGCACGCGACGTCGGGCGCCGGTACGCCGACGGCCGCCCGATCAACGCCCGGTACATCACGCGCAGGCTGGTCGGCCACACCGTGAACAGCGCGCAGAACGCGCCCGCGAACCGCCGGAGCCAGCAGCGGCGCCGCGGCCGTCCCCAGCAGCGCCGTCGCCGTCCCGCCGCCCGTGGCGGGCGCCGGACGCAGTCCCGGGGCCGGGCGGGCGCCGCCCGTCGTGGCAAGGCGCGCGGCCGTGCGCGCCGCCGCTGAGGCGCTACCCGCGGCATCCGGTGAATCGGCCTCGTCCACCGGGTTCCGGCGGGCGAGGCCGTCCGGGGACGACGAACTGACGGCTTGGGTGCTGTCCCAGGCCACCAACGTGGAACGGCATCTGGAGGCGCTGCGGCCCTTCCGCTGGTCGGAGTTCGGTGACCCGGCCACCGGCCCGAGCCGGGCGCATCTCGCGGCGGTCAACCGGACGATGGCGACCTTGCGGAAGCCGTTGTACTCCGCGACCCGTGCGGTTCGCCGTGCCGCGGACGAGGCGGTGGAACGGCCGGAACGCGCCGAACTCGCCCGGCTGCTGCGGGCGAAATCCCGGGCACAACGCTGGGTCAAGACCACCGAAGGGGTCTGGGACTTCTACCTCGATCTGTTCAACCAGCGGCAAGGCGCGTTCGCCCCGTGGCTGGTGGCGTGCGACCGGGTGGCACTCGACTGCTACCAGTACGCCTACCTCGGGATCGGGCGCTGGCGGTCGATCCCGACCCCGCCACCGTTCTGCTACCTGCGCACCGGATCCGGCCCGGCCACCTCGCGCCGCGGGATTCCCTTGCGGCGGCTGGGGAACCGGCTCAATCCCTTTCCGCTGATCCAGCTTCCGTACCACCGGCTGGTGAACCCGTGGACGCTCGGCGCGGTCCTGCACGAGGTGAGTCACAACCTGCAGAACGACCTCGGCATCGCCAGGGCGATCCCGCTGCAGGTGGCGGCGAGGCTCGTCGAAGCGGGGGTGCCGCGGGAGGTGACCGGCATCTGGGTCAGGTGGAACCGGGAGACGTTCGCCGATCTGTCCGCGCTGCTGCTGGGTGGCCCGGCGGTCGTCGGTTCGCTGTTCGACGTCATCGGGCGCACCGAACTCGAAACGACGGGATTCACCCCGCGCGCGGTGCACCCGGTGCCGTACCTCCGCGCGAAGATCTCGGTGGAGCTGTTGCGCCGCATGGGTTTCACCCGGCACGCGGAGGCGTATGCGGAGATGTGGCACAAGTTGTACCCGCGGGCGAAGCTGGTGAACGCGCCACCGGCGCTGCTGAGGACGGCGGACAAGGCGATCCCCGTGGTGGTGGACGCGATGTGCTTCACGTCGTTCCCCTCGCTGGGGCACCGTCCCCTGGCGAAGGTGCTGCGGTTCGAAGCCAAGGAACAGGCGATGATCGAAGAAGCCGCCGGCAGGCTGGCCGACGGGGTCTCCCCCGGCGTCGTGCCGGAACGGTTCCTGATCGGCGCGGTCCGGTTCGCGCTCGACGAACGGATGGCCCCGCCGAAACGGCTTTTCGGCTTCTTCATGGAAGAGCTCGGCAGGAGGGCGAGATGACGCTCGACACCGAATTCTCCCGGCTGGGCAAGGAAGTGAACCAGGTGGCCGCGTGCTGGCGGGCCTTGGAGATCAGCGTCGCCGAAGACCGGCCCGCCGGCGTCGGGCTGGCCGCGGCGGATCATCTCGCCGAGGTCGTCCTCGACGGCACCGGAGAGGTCGAGGCTGCCACACGCGCGACACAGGGCCCGGTGAGCGCGGAGTCGTTGCACACCACGGCGTCGTCGCTGCTGAACCTGCGGCGGCGGGTGGACGGGCACTGCCGTTCGCACCACGCGGTCTCCGGGCTGCTGCGCGCGGTACACGGACGGGAACAGGAATGGCGGGGCTGGGCGAAGAGCTTCCATGCCGGGGTGGACCAATGCTCCACCGCCTTGTCCTCGGCGGAGGACGTGATGGTGCGGTGCTGGCGTGAAGCAGTGGAACTGGCCGAATTCAAGGGATGTGGGGCGACCCGATGACGATCAACGACGACCGCGGCGCGACGTTGCCGCGCGCACAGGACATCGACAGCGCGTATCCGCTGTCGACCGGGCAGTACCCACCGCAGGCGGCGGCCCCCGGCAAACTCGCCGAACAGACGATCAGCGACATGCTCGGCTGGAAGTGGCGCGAAGGCGACACCAAAGGATTCGTGGCCGCGCTGACCGGCAGTTTCGAACTGAACGAGGTCCAAGGCCGCACCGAGGCGAAATGGACTCCGCGCGGATACGCGATCCAGGCCGATCTCGGCGCCGTCACCGGCGGTCAGGCCTCGCTCGCGGCGAGGGCCAGGAGCGCGGTCAAGGACTCGCTGGCACTGCTCGATTCGCTCCGTCCACTGAGGACGGACTCGGACCCCGAGAACGCGGAGGGTTTCCGCGCGCTCGTCCGGCACGACCTCGAACAGATCCGGCAGGAGCTGGAGAGCCCGTTGATCCGCGTGGCGCGGGTCGATCAGCTCTTCCTGCTGCTGCTCGGCAACGGCGGGCTCGCGGTCGGGGCCGGAGACCGTACGCAAGGACATCTCGGCCAGCTGCGGGACGAGCTCGGCCTGGTCTCGGGCAAGGTCAACACGATCGAGGAGGAACGGATCCAGACCTCCTTCATCACGCTGACGGATTGGGTGGTCTCGTTGTTCAGGGGCTGGCAGGACGCACGCGACAAGATCGACCCGTTCTCGCAGCCGGCCGGCGGCCAGCCGTTCTTCGGTCCCGCCGTGGTCGCGCTCTCCCGGCTGCTGTCCGCGACCGCGTCGCAGGTCGACGAGGTCGTCGCGATGCTGCGGTCGGTGTTCGTCCAGCAGGAGGACCTCGAAGTGCTCCGCGTCCCCGATCCGCAGGGCGGGACGATGTCGCTCGGCGGGCTGCTTCGCTGGATCCGCGAGTTCGCCACCTTCGAGGGCGGCAAGCTGATCGAGTCGGCGGGCAAGGAAGGTGTCGGCACGTCGTTCCTGCAGATCGCGAAACGGCTGCAGCGGATCGTGGCGAACCTTCCCCGGCAGAGCACCGGCGGTCCCAACGGCGACGTGCCGGGCAACTTCCGCGCCTCGCTTCCCCCGGGATTCTTCAGCTCCCGTGTGCAGCGGGCCATCGACGAACTCGACGACCATCTCCAGGAGGTCGTCCGGATCGCCGAGCCGATCGGGCGGGACGGCTCGCCGTCGTCGTCCGATCCGAATCCGCCCGCACCGCCCACCCCGCAGCTCACGCCGCCGCCCGGCCGGACGCCGACGGTGCCTTCGGTCGCCGAGCTCCGTGAGGGGCACGGCGCCGGAGAAGGCCAGACACCACCCGAGGCGGAGGAACCGCCGAAACCCCGGACCACGCGCAAGCGGCCCGGGCAGTAGCCGGACCCGTACGGGAGGAAGACGATGGGCACGGAAAAGGAATACCGGGAACTCTTCGACCGGGTCGCGGCCTTGCGCGGCCAGGTCGCCGGGAAGCTCGCGAACGAACTGGGCAGCGATCCGAAACTCGGCGACGCGGTCCTCAAACAACTGGACGACATGCTCACCGCCGTCGAGGCGGAACAGCGGGGCAAGCCGGGGCCGGCGGACGGCGGGATCGCGCAGCTCGTCGGGCTCGGCGACGGTTCGGCCGCGGACCTCGGCGCGACGGCGATGCCGCCGGGTGTCGACGCCTACGACGAGACCGTCGCCTCGGAACGGGTCATCGCGGTCGGCGATCTGTACTACCTGTACCAGCACGAACGGATCGGCGTGTTCCGCGTGGTGCAGAAGCTGCAGGAGCTGTTCCAGGGCGGCGCCATCCGGCTTTCGGACGGCCCCGGCGCGTTCGGGCTGTACCGGTTCGACCGGCGTGACGTCCTGCGCTACACCAGGCGGGACCGCGTCAGCGCGTACCGGCGCGTCCTCGGCTACGGCAAGGGGCTCGGCTCGGCGAACTCGCGGCCGAACACCGATTTCCACCAGCTGTTCACCCAGTTCAGCAACCAGGTCGCCCTGTTCTGGCGGGACAAGCGGATCTCCGACGTCGTCCGCGAACGCGCGTACGACCCGAGTTTCGGCAGTGTGGCGGTCGTCCGGCGCAGCGGTCTCGACCTGCGGAACAACCTGAAGTTCACCTCGTACGGTCACCTGAACGTCCTGCGGGTCGAAGTCATGCAACTGCTGACCGAGGCGTTCAAGATCCTCGGTTCGGAGGACGTGCTGGACCTGTTCGGCGCGGCCAACGCGTGGGACACCGTGGACGAGGTGCTGATCCGCTACTTCGACCAGCGGCTGGTGTCCTCGCCACGGCAGCGGATGGCGGTCACCGGACGTCAGGTGCTGCGGTGGCTCGCGGCGCCGCACATCCTCGAGACCACCCGGTCGGAATTCGAGGCGCTGCTGCTCGAAATCGCGGAGCCCGCCGAGGAGTGGTTGACCTCGGCCCAGTCCCTGCGGCTGGCCGACCGGACCAACTCGCGAGAGGTACTACCGGTGGATCGGCACCGGCCGGCCGGGGTCGCGGTGTCGCGTGAACCGCGTCCAGTCACCCCGCGCCGGAACGGACACCGTCCCGGCACCGTGATCACCCTGGACCGCAAGTAGCCACGTGCTGGGATCGATGGTCACGGAGTGGGACGCGAGGTAGCGTCGGGCGCGATGAGTGAACGCACCTGGGGCTTCCGCACCCGCGCCCTGCACGCGGGCGGGACGCCCGACCCGGCGACCGGCGCCCGCGCCGTGCCCATCTACCAGACCACGAGCTTCGTCTTCGAGGACGCGGCCGACGCGGCGAACCTGTTCGCGCTGCAGAAGTACGGCAACATCTACAGCCGCATCGGCAACCCGACGGTCGCGGCCTTCGAGGAACGCTTGGCCAGCCTCGAAGGCGCGATCGGCGGCGTCGCGACCAGCAGTGGTCAGGCGGCGGAGTTCCTGACGTTCTCCGCCCTCACCGAGGCAGGCGACCACATCGTCTCGGCGGGCGGGCTCTACGGCGGCACGGTCACGCAACTCACCGGGACGCTGCGCCGCTTCGGGGTCGAGACCACCTTCGTCAGCGGAGACCGCATCGAGGACTACGCGGCCGCCATCACCGATCGGACGAAGCTGATCTTCACCGAGGTCATCGGCAATCCGGGCGGCGGGATCGCCGACATCACCGGGCTGGCGGAGCTCGCGCACGCGCACGACATCCCGCTGGTCGTCGACGCGACCTTGGCGACGCCGTACCTGTGCCGACCGATCGAGCACGGCGCGGACATCGTGCTGCATTCGGCGACGAAGTTCCTCGGCGGGCACGGGACCACCCTGGGCGGGGTGGTCGTCGAGTCCGGGAAGTTCGACTGGGGCAACGGGAAGTTCCCGAGGATGACCGAGACCGTCGAGAGCTACGGCGGCCTGAAGTACTGGGAGAACTTCGGCGAGTACGCCTTCTGCACCCGGCTCCGCGCCGAGCAGTTGCGCGACATCGGTGCAGTCCTCTCGCCGCACTCGGCCTTCCTCCTGCTGCAAGGCGTCGAGACGCTGCCGCAGCGGATGGACGCCCACGTCGCCAACGCGCGAGCCGTCGCGGAGTACCTCGCGAACGACAGCCGGGTGGCTTGGGTGAACTACGCCGGCCTGCCGGATCACCCGCACCACGACCGCGCGAAGAAGTACCTGCCCGCCGGGCCGGGTGCCGTGTTCTCCTTCGGCGTCGACGGCGGCCGCGCGGCCGGGGAGACGTTCGTGAACTCGGTCGAGCTGCTGTCGCATCTGGCGAACGTCGGGGACGCGCGGACGCTGGTCATCCATCCGGCGTCCACCACCCATCAGCAGCTCTCCGAGGACCAGTTGCGTTCGGCCGGGGTGGGCCCGGACCTGATCCGCCTGTCGGTCGGGCTGGAGGACGTCGACGACATCCTGTGGGATCTCGATCAGGCGCTCGGCAAGGCGGTGGCGGGATGACCTACGACGTCGGCGCGGTCGAGCGGCGCCGCATCCTCTCGCGGACGAGGTCGGTGACCATCGTCGGTGCTTCGAACAATCCCGCGCGGCCGAGCTACTTCGTCGCGACGTACCTGCTTTCCTCCAGCAAGTACGAGGTCAACTTCGTGAACCCGCGGCTGGACGAACTCCTCGGACGGCCGGTGTACCCGTCGCTGGCCGACGTGCCCGGTGAGGCCGACCTGGTCAGCGTGTTCCGCAAGCACGACGACCTCCCCGGCGTGGCCGAGGAGGTCGTCGAGGCCGGAGCGCGCACGCTCTGGCTTCAGCTGGGCCTGTGGCACGAGCCCGTCGCCGACCTCGCCAAACAGGCGGGGCTGGACGTGGTGATGAACCGCTGCGTGAAGATCGAACACGCCCGGTTCGCCGGCGGGCTCCACCTCGCCGGGTTCAACACCGGCGTGATCAGCTCACGTCGCCAGTCCGCCCCCTGACCAGGGCCTGCCCGGCCCGTGAGAGGGTGGCGGCATGGCCAAACCGACGCCGCTGCAGCTCAGGAACATCGTCATGGCACTGCTCATGGCGGGTGCCCTGGTGTGGAACCTGTCCATCGGCGGCGCTTGGTGGCTCACCGCGATCTTCTCGGTCGGCATCGTCCTTTCGCTGTTCTCCGCGTACCTGAACCGGCCCGGCGCCCGTCCCTGACCCCGCATTTCGTCCTCTAAACGCGGTAGTTCTCGATGCCAACTACCGCATTCAGAGGACGAAATGCGTCAGGAGCGGGCGGCCTCGAAACGCGAAGTGACCTCAGCGCGGCCACGCTCCGAGAGCGCGCCGAAGAGACGTAGGCGCGCCATCCCGCCGTCTGGATAGATGTCGAGCCGGACTTCGGTCACCTCAGGTCCCGCGGCGAGGGCGAACCGGTGTCGCGTGTCCGGCTGCAACCGCGTTTTGGGCAGCAGCTCGACCCACTCACCGTCGCCGTCCCGGCCGCTCAGCGCGGCCCAGCCCGGCGCGTTGCCCTTCAGATTGCTGTTGTCGAACTCGGCGAACCGGATGACGCCCGCGCCGGCGAGACGCACCGTGACCCAGTCGTTCCCGTCGTCCCGGCGTCGGGCGGTCTCCCAGCCCTCGGCCTGATGCGCGGCGAGCCCCGGCGAGAAGAGGTTGTTGGGCGAGGAATAGAACATGTTGCTGCACCCGGTGACCACCGCGCCGTTCTCCAGCGCGGCGAGGTCGAGCGCGCCGAGGTCGAGCAGGCGCGGGTCCGGGATCGGCGTGCCGTGCACGCGCAGCCTGGCCACGCCGCCGTCCGGATGCATGGTCAGCCGGACGTGCGTGTAGCGCTTGCTCCCGCCGATCTCGAAGAAGTTCTCCGTGTGCCCAGCCGCCGCGCCACGTTTCACCAGCACGTCCCAGTCCGCTTCGGCCACTTCGGCCGCGCTGGGATAGCCGTCGACGGCGCACGCCTCGACCGAGACGAACGGCGGGTAGTTGCCCTTGAAGAACGCGGTGTCCACGATGACGCCGGTGATCGCGCCCGCCAGGCCGAGCCGGATCACCGCCTGGTCGTCGCCGGGTTCGCGGTGCCGCCGGGTCTCCCAGCCGTCGTAGACCTGGCCCTTGGGGCCGAAGGTCTCCGTCTGGTGCGCGGGCACCCAGGGATTGACCAGGTTCTCCTTCTCGGCGAACAACTCGTCCGTCGCCCACATCACGGTCCCGCCGAACTTGCGCGAGGCCAGGTCGGGCAGGGCTGTCCACTCAGGACGGTCGTTCACGGCATCCTCCATCTCAGCAATCACCCCGGGTCAGCAGAACGCCTGCCGGGTCTTCACCGGTGATCTCCTCGCCCCGCAACCACGTGCTCCGGACGACACCGGCCAGCGGCCGTCCGTGGTAGGCGCTGACCGGGTTGCGGTGCTTCAATTTCGCGACGTCGACGACGAAAGCCTCGTCGGGTGCGAACACGCTGAAGTCGGCGTCGTAGCCCGGCGCGAGATGCCCCTTGCGGCGCATCCCCGCCTGCGCGGCCGGATGTTCGGCCATCCAGCGGACGACGTCGGTGAGGGCGAACCCGCGTTGCCGCGCCTGGGTCCAGACGGCGGGCAGGCCGAGCTGCAAGCCGGCGATCCCGCCCCAGGCGAGCCCGAAATCGCCGCTGTCGAAGCGTTTCAGCTCCGGCGTGCACGGCGAATGGTCGGTCACCACGCAGTCGATGACGCCGTCCGCGAGCCCCTTCCACAGCAGTTCGCGGTTCCCGGCCTCGCGGATCGGCGGGCAGCATTTGAACTGCGTGGCGCCGTCGCCGATCTCCTCCGCGGTGAAACTCAGGTAGTGCGGGCAGGTCTCGGCGGTCAGCCGGACGCCGTCGCGCCGCGCGCTCTCGACCATCGGCAGCGCGTCCGAGGACGACAGGTGCAGGATGTGCGCGCGGACGCCGGTCTTCCTCGCCAGCTCGATCACCTGCGCGATCGCCACGTTCTCCGCGCCACGCGGCCGCGAATGCAGGAAGTCTTCGTATTTCTCGCCGTGCGGGTCCGGCGCGTGATCGATCGCGTCGGAGTCCTCCGCGTGCACGATGATCATGCCGTCGAAGGTCCGCAGTTCGGTCATCGCCTCTTCGAGCCCGCGCGCGTCCAGCGGCGGGAACTCGTCGACGCCGGAATGCAGCAGGAAGGACTTGAACCCGAAGACGCCCGCCTCGTGCAGGCCGCGCAGCTCCGCGAGATTGCCGGGGATCGCGCCGCCCCAGAACCCGACGTCGACGTGCACCTTGCCCTCGGCGGTCTTGCGCTTCACCTCCAGCGACGCGACGTCGACCGTCGGCGGCAGGCTGTTCAACGGCATGTCCACGATCGTGGTGACCCCGCCCGCCGCGGCCGCGCGGGTCGCCGAAGCGAACCCCTCCCATTCGGTGCGGCCCGGGTCGTTGACGTGCACGTGGGTATCGACCAGACCCGGCAGCAGCACGACGTCATCATCGAGTTCGAGTACCCGATCGCCGTCCAGATCGGCTCCGGCGGGCTCCACCGCGACGATGCGGCCACCGTCGACACCGATGGTCGCGGGTACCTCCCCGGCGGCCGTCACGGCTCGGGCGGCCTTGATCACCAAGTCCATCTAAAAGCCTCCAACTTCCACTGAGTGGAATCGAGGTTTCGCACTCCGACATTAACTCCGGCCACCCTGCTCGTCAACGAGCCCAAGCGGCGCTACCTTCGCTTCGTGCAGTTAGAAGCCGAGTTCACCAGCGAACCGTTCCACGGCGAGGGTCCGCCACCCGAACACGCCGTCAAAGCCCGCGACACCGCGGAGAACGCGGGCCTGTCCGCCGACTTCGGCCCGCTCGGCACCCTCGTCCGCGGCGACGCCGACGCCCTCCTTGACGCGCTTCCCGCCATCGCCAGGGCGGCTTTGGACGGTGGCGCCACGCGCGTCACCCTCCAGCTCCGGCAGGTCGGCGACGACACGACCGAGCCCGCGGTCGAACTGCACAGCGCCCTCGCCCGCCTCATCGGCGACGTCGAACGCGAGCTCGGCGGGAAACTCGACACCCTCGACCGCGCCGCCAAGCAGCGCGCGGTGCGGCTGCTCAAGGAACGCGGCGCGTTCGGCCTCCGCAAGTCGGTGTCGACCGTCGCGGAGGCACTGGGGGTCACGAGGTTCACGGTCTACAACTACCTCAACCGCGACCAAGACTGAAGGGCTGTTTCAACAAAATGTTGACGGCGGCGGAATCGTCGCCGTACCGTCAGTTCCCGTGCCGCTCACCATTCGAGAGTTCAACGAGGCTCCCGCACAGGACGTCCGGCCGGCGCTGACCGCCTGCCTCGACGTTCCGCGCTGGGTGGAAACCCTGCTGGCCAGGCGCCCGTACGCCGACCTCGCCGCGCTGCTCGCCGCGTCCGAGGCGCTCACCCCGTTGCGCCCCGAAGAGGTCCGGCGCGCCATGGCGGCCCATCCCCGGATCGGGGAGAAAGCCGGCGGCCAGAGCACCGAAGCGGGCTGGTCGCGCTCCGAACAGTCCGGTGTGGACGGTGACGCGGCGCGCGAGTTCGCCGCGGCCAACGCCGAATACGAAGCGACGTTCGGACACGTCTTCCTGGTCTGCGCGAGCGGCCGGAGTGGCGCCGAACTGCTGGAAAACCTGCGTTCGAGGCTTTCGAACGACCCCGGCAAGGAACTCGAAGTGGCCGGTCAAGAGCTGGCCAAGATCGCCGCGCTGCGGCTGGAGAAGGCGGTGACGGCATGAGCCTCGTGACCACGCACATCCTCGACACCGCCGCGGGACGGCCCGCCGCGGACGTCGGCGTACGGCTCGAAACCGGCGCGGGCGATCCCGTCGCCGAAGGCCGGACCGACGCCGACGGCCGGATCCGCGACCTCGGCCCGGACACCCTCGACCCCGGGGTGTACCGGCTGGTCTTCGACACCGGCGCCTACCTCGGCCCGGACTCCTTCTTCCCCGAAGTCACCTTGACCTTCCGCATCGCTGACGGGACCGAGCACCACCACGTGCCGTTGCTGCTGAGCCCGTTCGCCTATTCCACCTATCGAGGGAGCTGATCGCCCGTGGCCATCACCCTGGGCCCCAACCAGTACGGCAAGGCCGAAGTCCGGCTCGTCACCGTTCAGCGCGAAGGCACCGTCCACCACCTCAAAGACCTCACCGTTTCGACGTCGCTTCGCGGCGACCTCGCGGCGACACACCTCACCGGTGACAACGCCGACGTCGTCGCGACCGACACCCAGAAGAACACCGTCTACGCCTTCGCCAAGGAAGCCCCGGTCGGCGAGATCGAGGACTTCGCGCTGCGGCTCGGACGCCATTTCGTCGGCTCGTTCGAGCACATCACCGGCGCCCGGATCCTGATCGACGAACACGGCTGGAACCGCATCTCGGGCCACGATCACGCGTTCTCCCAGGCGGGCAGCGAAAAGCGGACGACCGCCGTGACCGTCCAGGGTGACCAGGCCTCGGTGGTGTCCGGTTTGGACGATCTCGTGGTGCTCAAGTCGACCGGTTCGGAGTTCCACGGCTTCCCGCGCGACGAGTACACGACGCTGGCCGAGACGAACGACCGCATCCTCGCCACCGCCGTGACCGCGCGCTGGCGCTACCAGGGCGACGGCATCGACTGGGCCACGAGCCACGCGGAGGTCCGGCGGATCCTGCTGGAGACCTTCGCGGACAAACACAGCCTCTCCCTGCAGCAGACGCTGTACGCCATGGGAGAGGCTGTGCTCAAGGAACGCGAAGAGGTCGCCGAAGTCCGGCTCTCACTGCCGAACAAGCACCACTTCCTGGTGGACCTGTCACCCTTCGGGCTGAAGAACGACAACGAGGTCTTCTACGCCGCCGACCGCCCGTACGGCCTGATCGAGGGGGTCGTCCTCCGCGACGACGCCGAGGACGCCGGTCTGGCCTGGCACACCCTCGCCGCCTTCTAGGGCACCGGCAGCGGCATACCGGGGACGCTCTGGTCGGCGGGGACCACCCCGTCGACCAGGTAGGCGTCCACGATCTCGTCCACCTTGGGGTTCCCGTCCGCGTAGAGCCCGTGGTCGCCCTCACCGGCCACGGTCAGCATGCGCGAGTTCGCGAACCCCGCGTGCGCCTTCCGGGCGCCCTCGATCGCCGTGGCCGGGTCGTGCTCGGAGTGCACGATCAGCACCGGCGGGACGCCCTTGCCGTCCAGCTTCGGCAGCGGACGCGGTTCCTTGTCCCAGAACAGGCAGACCGAGGCGCTCAGCGTGCCACCGCCCGCCAGGAGCAGACCACGATCCAGGTTCCGCTGCGAAGCGCGGATCAGCGACTCGCGGGTGCCGATGAACCGTCCCTCACCACAAAGGGTGTTCCAGAAGGTGGCGTCCTGCGCGTCGGGCTGGTCACCCGCGGCCTCGACGGCGGCCTTGGCCTCGGCCTTCGCCCCCGGGTTCTCCATCGCGTCCCGGACCTTGACCAGCAGTTCGGCCAGCGCCGGGAACGTCGCCTTCTTGTAGAGCATGTAGACGATGGCGGTGTCGAACTCCATCGGCCCCTTCCCGTCCATCGGGTTGCGGGACAGGGCGTAGCGGACCCGCTCATAGGCCTGCCGGACCTCTTCGCCGTTGGTGCCGAAGTGGTACTTCGCGTCGTACCGCGCCATCCACGGCAGGAAGTCCTGCCGCCAGCGCCGTTCGAAACCGACCGGCTGCCGGTCGAACGTCTTCTGCCAGTCCGTGGTGAACTCCGTCGAAGAGTCCAGCACGAACCGCCCGGTCCGCTGCGGGAACTGCTGGGCGTAATGCGCGCCCAGCCAGGTGCCGCCCGAGTAGCCGACCCAGTTGATCTTCTCGCGGCCGAGCAGCGTCCGGAGCAGATCGAAATCCCTGATCGTCTGATGGGTGGTGATCAGCGGGCCGAGTTCGCCGCCTGCGCTCTGGCAGGACCTGGCCACGTGTTCGGCGTTGGCCAGGATCTGGTTCAGATTGCGCGGGTCACGGTCGCGCGGATCCAGCTGCCGGATGAGGTCGGCCGCGCCCCGGCAGGTGACGTTGGTGCTCTTGCCGGTCCCGCGCACGTCGATCCCGATGATGTCCTGGTGTTCGCGCAGTTTCTCCTGCCCGCGGAAGGTCACCGGGAACCAGCGCCCGGGACCGCCCGGCCCGCCCGGATTGGTGAGCAGCGAGGCCGTCGAAGTCCCGGTGGACTTCAGCCTGCTGACCGCGATGGTCAGGTCCTGCCGCTCGTCCGCGCGATCCCAGTCGCGAGGCGTGCGGAACGTCGCGCATTCGAGCCCGCCGATATCGGTGCCCGGCGGCAACGTGACCAGTTCCTCCGCCGCGCAGGGATGCCAATCCAGTTTCTGGCCGGTGTAGTGCGCCGGGACGCCCGCCGAAGCCGTGCCGGCCCCGGCGAGCAACCCGCTCACGATCACCGGGAGCAACCCGACGGCCAAGAGCCGTTTCATGTTCTTCCCCCTTCTTCCTTGGATTCCCAACGGCTCCAGACGCTAGGGCCGGGCACACCACGCGAACATCGACCGCAGGTAGCGCCGGGAGGTGAACCAAGGTCGAAGGGACCACCGGAACTTGATAGAACGCTCTATCATGGAGGGCGTGACTGGAACGCGGGAACGCATCGTGAACGCCGGCGCCGAGCTGCTCCGGCGGAACGGGTACACCGGCACCGGGGTGAAGCAGATCGTCGAGGCGGCGAACGCGCCCTTCGGCTCGCTGTACCACTTCTTCCCCGGCGGCAAGGAACAGCTCGGCGAGGAGGTCATCCGCACCTCGGGGATGATGTACCTCGCGCTGTTCGAGATCTTCTTCGCCGACGAGCCGGATCTGATCCACGGTATCGAGGCCTGCTTCGCCAGCGCCGCCGAGACGCTGAAGGCGACCGATTACGCCGACGCGTGCCCCATCGCCACTGTCGCGCTCGAGGTCGCGAGCACCAACGAGAAACTCCGGATCGCGACCGCCGACGTGTTCACCGCGTGGATCGAGACCGGGGCCAAGAAGTTCGGCAAGTACGGCCTCGGGCCGGAGTCCGCTCGGCGGCTCACGATCGCTTTGGTGAACAGCCTCGAAGGGGCGTTCGTACTGAGCCGATCACTGCGTAACACCGAAGCGCTGGAGGTCGCGGGGGCGTCATCCGTGGCCTTCGCGCGCACGCTGCTCCCTGATGCGTGAAGCACCGACGGCGGGCTTCTGAACACAGGGATTTCCCCGCAACGGACAACGGCTTCCGGCCGACCTAGCCGTCGCCAACACCGGAATCCGTTTGGGGAGCCCATGATCATCAGGAAGCTCGTACTCGGCACCATCGCCGTGGCCGCACTGCTCACCGCGGGCGCGATGCCCGCGGCCGCCGCCGAGGCGCAGCCGTCCACCCTGACCGCGACCACCAGCGC
Organism: Amycolatopsis sp. WAC 04197; assembly: GCF_003947475.1. Taxonomy (NCBI): domain Bacteria; kingdom Bacillati; phylum Actinomycetota; class Actinomycetes; order Pseudonocardiales; family Pseudonocardiaceae; genus Amycolatopsis; species Amycolatopsis sp. WAC 04197. The sequence continues at coordinate 91,359 of NZ_QHJK01000010.1, forward strand.
CACCAAGATCGACGCCGGGAAGACCGTCACGATCTCGGGAAAGCTCACCAAGGCCGACGCCACCCCGATCGCGGGCGCCGAGGTGGGCATCTCGTTCTGTTTCAACGGCTTCTGCGGTGAGGCGCAGGCCAAGCCGGTCACCGACGCCGCCGGTGCCTACAGCGCCACGCTGACCCCGATCCGCACCGGCAACTACCGCGCCGACTTCTTCTCCACCGATCCGTCGGTCGCGAACTCGGGCGCCGACACCGAAAAGATCGTCGTGCTCCACCCGGCGAAGATCACGTCGTTCGCGGCGGGCCGGGACGCGGCCAAGGCCGTGACCGGGTCCGGCACGATCGAGTTCCCCGGCCGGTACACCGCGAACCCGATCCCGGTCGAGCTCCAGTACTTCTCGTTCAGCACCTACCGTTGGACCACGGCGGCGACGGTCGACGCCACCTGGAACGGCACGACCTGGGCCTTCGCGGCTTCGGCCGAGCACCGCAAACCCGGCGTCTGGCGGGCCTTCTACGCGGGCTCGCCCGAGATGTTCCACGCGGCGGCGAGCGATCTCGTCTTCGTGCTCTGACGTTCCGTGAAGGCCTCCTTGAGGGACCCAGGGTCCCTCAAGGAGGCCTTCACGGACCACTAGCGGGACGCGAGATACGCCCGCCAGTCCCCCACCGCGGAGATGTCCGTCAGTTCGGACGAGTCCACATAGGACGAACGCAGGACGGTGGCGAGACAGGCCGCGCCATCCTCCAGTTCGACGACGCCCAGCTCCAGTTCCGGCGGTTCGGCCGGGACCAGGTGATCCCGCAGCACCGTGAGCGGCAGGTCGTAGACCTCGCCCACGACCGACGCGGAACCGCCCTCGTGCATCGCCGGGAACCGGTCGCCCACGGAGAAATAGTGATACTTGGGCGCCGAGCGGGCCACGCAGCACAACGGCGCGCCCTGCAACTGTTCGTGCAGCGGTCCGCCACGCATCCCGCCGCCGTTGAGGAACATCAGAACCACGACATGATCCCTTCGATCCCGAAGTACACCCCGAACACCGCGGCCAGGATCCCGAGGATCCAGCCGATCTCGCGGATCTTGCCCTTGCAGATCTTGATCAGCACGTAGGCGACCAGCCCGGCGCCGATCCCGTTGGTGATCGAGTAGGTGAACGGGATCAGCGCGATGGTCAGGAACACCGGGATCGCGAAATCCAGGTCCCGCCAAGGGATCCGCGCGCATTGCGCCATCATCATCCCGCCGATGACCACCAGCGCGGGCGCCGCGGCCTGCGCCGGGACGATGGCCGCGATCGGCGTCAGGAACAGGGTCGCGGTGAACAACCCGCCGGTGACGATGCTCGCCAGCCCGGTCCGCGCGCCTTCGCCGACGCCTGCCGCCGATTCGAGGAACACGGTGTTCGGCGCCGATCCGGTGACGCCGCCCGCCAGCGCGCCCGCACCGTCGACCAGCAGGATCCGGCCCATCCCCTCGACCTTGCCGTTCTTGACCAGGCCCGCCTCCTCCGAGACCGACGTGATCGTGCCCATCGCGTCGAAGAACCCGGAAAGCACCAGCGTGAACAGGAAGACCGCCGCGGTCACCGCGCCCGCCGAGCCGAATCCGCCGAAGAGATCGATGTCGCCCAGCAGGCTGAAATCGGGATGCGCCACGACCTGGTCGGGCACCTTGGGTTCGACCAGGCCCCAGCCTTCGACGTGGAAGACGCTGTTGACCAGCACGGCGAGCCCGGTCGCGACCGCGATGCTGATCAGCACCGCGCCCGGCACCCCGCGGCTCACCAGCACGATCATCAGGAGCAGCCCGAGGCAGAAGATCGCGATCGGCCAGCCTTCGAGGTGGCCTGCGATCCCCATCCGCACCGGCACCGTCGACTGCGCGGAATCCGGTGTCCTGGTCACGAATCCGGCGCTGACCAGGCCGACCAGCGCGATGTAGAGCCCGATCCCGACGGTGATCGCGACCTTGAGCGCCATCGGGATCGCGTTGATGATCCGTTCCCGTACCCCGGAAACGGCCATCAGCACGATGCAGAAGCCTTCGAGGACAACGAGCCCGAAGGCCTGCGCCCACGTCATGGCCGGAGCCATCTGGAAGGCGACGACACCGTTCACGCCGAGGCCCGCCGCGAGCGCCAGCGGCGCGTTGCCGACCAGTCCCATCAGGATCGTGGTGACGCCGGCCGCCAGCGCGGTCGCGGTGGTGATCGCCTCGGTGGTCAGCTTCGCGCCGGTGATGTCGGCCGACGCGCCGAGGATGAGCGGGTTGAGCAACACGATGTAACACATCGCGACGAACGTGGTGATCCCGCCGCGCACCTCGCGGCCGATCGTGCTGCCGCGATGGGAGATCTTGAACCAGCGGTCGAGCCCGGACAGCCGCCTCGGCTCGGACGAGGGCAGGTGGGGACGCTCAGTACCTAATTGGGTCATGCCTACTCCACAACGTTGTGGGGCGGGAAGAGACTAGTAAGCCTTCTTGTCGGGTTTCGACAGCCAGGCCTGGAAAGGCGCGAAGGAGTCCGGAAGGGACAGTTGGCCGACGGGTAGTGACCAGGTCTCGCGCGGGCGGGAAAAGAGGTCGTAGAACTCGCGGTCGTCGAAGCCCGCCTCGGCCGCGTCGTGGCGGTCCGCGGCGTAGACGACCTTGCCGACACGCGCCCAGAGCGCGGCGGAAAGGCAGAGCGGGCAAGGCTCGCAGGAGGTCACGAGGACGCAGCCGTCGAGTTTGTAGTCGCCGATCGCCTGGCAGGCCGCGCGGATCGCGACCACCTCGGCGTGCGCCGTCGGGTCCAGCGTCGGGGTCACCTGGTTGGTCCCGGTGGCCAGCACCGAACCGTCGCGGACGATCATCGCGCCGAACGGGCCGCCGCCGTTCTCGACGTTCGCGGTGGCCAGCTGGACGGCTTCGGCGAGCCATTTCTGCTCGTCGGACTCCGAAATGGACAGACGGGTACCCACGGATGTGCTCCTAGCTCGAAAAAGTACGGATTGTCAGGTGCCGGTGAGGTGTTCGGGACGCACCGGGACACGGGGCAGCGCGAGCCCGGTGGCCGCGCGGATGGCCGCGACGATCGCCGGGGTGGACGAGATCGTCGGCGGTTCGCCGACCCCGCGCAGACCATACGGGGCGTTGGGGTCTGGCCGTTCGAGGACGTCGATGTCCATCGGCGGCATGTCCAGCACGGTCGGGATCAGGTAGTCGGTGAACGACGGGTTGCGGATCTTCCCGCCGTCGGTCTGGATCTCCTCCATGACCGCGAGCCCGAGCCCCTGCGCGGAACCGCCCTGGATCTGGCCGAGTACCGCCTGCGGGTTCAGCGCCTTGCCGACGTCCTGCGCGCAGTCGAGCGCGACGACCTTGATCAGGCCGAGTTCGGTGTCGACGTCCACGACCGCGCGGTGTGCCGCGAAACCGTACTGGACGTGCGCGTTCCCTTGTCCTGTCTCGGGGTCGATGGGCACGGTCGGACGGTGCCGCCATTCGACGGTCTCGTCGAACACCTCGTCGCCGAGGACGTCGGCGAGATCCGCGAGCACACTGCCGTCGGCCGAGACGACCTTGTTCGCGACGACGTTCAGCTTCCCGTCCGCGTCGAGTTTGCCGGCCAAGTGCTTGTGCAGCCCGGAACGCACCGCGACGCACGCGGCCTGCACGGCGCCGCCGGTGACGTAGCTCTGCCGGGAGGCCGACGTCGAACCGCCGTTGCCGATGTTGGTGTCCATCGGCAGGATCGTCACCTGCTCGATGCCGAGTTCGGTCCGCACGATCTGCTGCATGATCGTCACCAGGCCCTGGCCGACCTCGCAGGCCGCGGTGTGCACGGTCGCCGCGGGTTCGCCGCCGACGAGCTGCAGCCGTACGCGGGCCGTCGAGTAGTCGTCGAAACCCTCGGAGAAGCAGATGTTCTTGATGCCGACCGCGTAGCCGACACCGCGGACGACACCTTCGCCGTGCGTGGTGTTGGAAACGCCGCCGGGCATCCTGCGCAGGTCCAGTTCCTCATGCGCGACCGGCAACGGCTTGGCGCGCAGGCGTTCCAGCAGTTCGGCGACCGGGGCGGCCGAGTCGACGATCTGGCCGGTGGGCATGACACTGCCTTCGGCCATCGCGTTGCGGATCCGGATGTCGACCGGGTCGAGGCCGCACGCCTCGGCGAGCTTGTCCATTTGGGACTCGTACGCGAAACCCGCCTGCACCGCACCGAAACCACGCATCGCACCACACGGCGGATTGTTGGTGTACACGCCCCAGCAATCGACCGACGCACTGTCCACATTGTACGGACCGACACCGAGGGTGGCCGCGTTCGCCACCACCGCGCCGGTCGACGACGCGTATGCGCCACCGTCCAGGTACAGCTTCGCCTTCACGTAGACGAGCCGGCCGTCCTTGTCCGCGCCGTGCTCGTAGTACATCTTGGCCGGGTGGCGGTGCACGTGACCGTAGAACGATTCCTCGCGGTTGTAGACCATCTTGACCGGCTTGCCGGTGTGCAGCGCCAGCAAACACGCGTGGACCTGGATCGAGAGGTCCTCACGGCCGCCGAACGCGCCGCCGACCCCGCCGAGTGTCAGCCGGACCTTGTCCTTGGGCAGACCCAGCGCGGCGACGATCTGCTGCTGGTCGACGTGGAGCCATTGCGTGGCGACGTACAGATCGACACCGCCTTCGGTGTCCGGGATCGCCATTCCCGATTCCGGCCCGAGGAAGGCCTGGTCCTGCATGCCGACCTCGTAGACGCCGGACACCACGATGTCGGCCTTCACCGACTGGTCGCCGTGGCGGATCTTGGCGTACCGCACGACGTTTCCGCCGGGGTGCAGCTCGGCGCCCTCACCGGCGGCGGCCTTCTCGGAATCCGTCACCGGTTCGAGGACCTCGTAGGAGACCTTGATCCGTTTCATCGCGCGGCGTGCGGTCTCGGGGTGGTCCGCGGCGACGAGCGCGACGGGCTCGCCCTGGTAGCGCACGACGTCGACGGCGAGCACCGGCTGATCCGCGTGCTCCAGGCCGTACTTGTTCACGCCGGGCACGTCTTCGTGCGTCAACACCGCGTACACCCCTTGCACGGCAAGGGCTTCGGTGATGTCGATGCCGGTGATCCGCGCGTACGGATGCGGGCTGCGCAGCGTCGCGCCCCACAGCATGTCCTCGTGCCAGAGGTCCGAGGAGTAGGCGAACTCGCCACGCACCTTGACCGTGCCGTCGGGCCGGCGCGGGCTCGACCCGACGCCGTTCTCAGTCTGCTTGGAGACTTCAGTGGTGGTCATACCGTCTCCCTCAGCCGGGCACTGGCCACGGCCAGCTCACAGGCGATCTCGTCTTCGGATTCCTCGCGCAGGGTTCCGCCGTCGACGACGGTGGCGCCGCCGACGTACAGCCGCTCGACCGGCGGGGTGGTGCCGAGCACCAAGGCGGCGACCGGGTCGGTGATCCCGGCGTAGTTCAGGCCGTTCAGATTCCAGACCGCGAGGTCGGCGAGCTTGCCGACCTCGATCGAGCCCAGGTCCTGCTGCCTGCCGAGGCAGCGCGCGCCGCCCATCGTGCCCATCCACAGCGCCTCGCGCGTGGTCAGCCCGCGCGGTCCACCGCGCTGCCGAGCCTGCAGAAGCGCCTGGTGCAGTTCCTCGCCGAGGCCACCGGATTCGTTGGACGCCGCGCCGTCGGCGCCGAGCCCGACCGGCACCCCGGCGTCGAGCAGCTGCCGCACCGGGGCGATCCCGGCGCCGATCCGCCCGTTGGACGTCGGGCAATGCGCCGCACCGGTGCCGGTGGCGCCCATCCGCCGGATCGCCTCCGGGGCGAGGTGGATCGAGTGCGCGAGCCAGACGTCGTCCGCGAGCCAGCCGAGTTTGTCGGCGTATTCCGCCGGGGTGCAGCCGACTTCGGCGAGGCACTGCTTCTCCTCGTCGACCGTCTCGGCGAGGTGCGTATGGAGCCGGACCCCCTTGCGGCGCGCCAATTCCGCCGCGCCGGTCATCAGCCGCTCGCTCACCGAGAACGGTGAACAGGGACCGGCCGCGATCTGCAGATGCGCGCCGACGGAGTCGTCGTGGAAGCGGTCGATCGCGGCTTCGGTGCCGAGCAGCGCGGCCTCGGTCTCTTCGACGAGGTTGTCCGGCGGGAGCCCGCCCTGGGACTCGCCCCGGTCCATCGAGCCGCGCACGACGTGCAACCGCACGCCGACGCGGATCCTGGCGGCGGCGAGGGCTTCGACCTGGTCGCCGCCGTCACGCGGGAAGACGTAGTGGTGGTCGGCGACCGTGGTGCAGCCGGTGGTCGCGAGCCGGGTGAGCCCGGCCGTGGCCGCCGCGTGCGTGATCTCGGCGTCGAGCCTGCCCCACACCGGGTAGAGCGCGACCAGCCATTCGAAGAGTGTGTGGTCGGCGGCGAGACCGCGCGTGGCCCACTGGTAGAGATGGTGGTGGGTGTTGATCAGACCGGGCGTGACCAGGCAGCCGGAGCCGTCGACGCGTTCGTCGTACTCGCCGTCGGGCGCCTTGCCCGCACCGACCGCCGCGATGCGGTCGTTCTCGATGACGACGTGGCCCGAGTCGTACTCGGTGCCCGCGCCGTCGACGGTGGCGATCGCGGCGTTCTCGATGACGGTCTTCACGCGGTCTCTCCCCTGGTCGCGGCCAACCGGACGGCGTCGAGGATCTTCTCGTATCCGGTACACCGGCAGAGGTTCCCCGCCAGCGCCTCGCGAATCTCCTCGTCAGCGGGGTTTTCGACCCGGTTGAGCAGATCGTGCGCGGCCACCACGAGGCCGGGGGTGCAGAAGCCACATTGGACGGCGCCCGCGTCCACAAAGGACTGCTGCACCCGGTCCAGCTTGTCGCTCTCGGCGAGCCCCTCGACCGTGCGGACCTCGCGGCCCTCGACCTGACCGGCCGCGACCAGGCACGAACACACCGGGACGTCGTCGAGGTACACCGTGCAGGAACCGCATTCGCCCTGTTCACAGGCGTTCTTGGAGCCCGGGAGGCCGAGCCGCTCGCGGAGCACGTACAGCAGGCTTTCGCCCTCCCAGACGTCGTCGGCCTGGCGGGACTCGCCGTTGATCGTCACGTTCACGCGCACTCGCGTTCACCCTTCTGGAAGTCGTTCCACGCCCAGGTCAGCGTCCGCCGCGCCAGGACGGACAACGCGTGTTTGCGGTAGTCGGCGCTGCCGCGGACGTCGTCGATCGGTGACGCCGCCTCCGCCACCAGCTCGCCGAACCGGCGTTTGACCGAACCCGTGAGCGACGCCTTGGTGGACCAGGGAAGTTCGGCGCCGAGGTACTCCTCCGCCGCGGTCGCGCGACGTGGGGTCGGCGCCGCCGAGCCGACCGCCGCCCGGATCTCGCGCGTGTCGAGGTGCAAGGCCAGCGCGAACGAGCAGACCGCGATGACCATCGCGTTACGCGTGCCGACCTTCGCGAACTGCTGCGGCCCGACCTCGGCGGGCAGGTGCACCGCGGTGATCAGCTCGTCGGGTTCGAGGGCGTTGCGCTTGACGCCGAGGTAGAACTCCTCGGCCGGGATCAGCCGGGTTCCACGTACCGACGCGGCCTCGACCTCGGCGCCGAGCACGAGCAGTACGGGATGCGTGTCTCCGGCGGGCGAGGCGGCGCCGAGGTTGCCGCCGACGGTGCCGCGGTTGCGGATCTGGGGCGAGCCGACGGTGCGGGAAGCCATCGCCAGCGCGGGCAGAACTTCACCCAGCTCAGCGATCACCCGGACGTAGGGCACCGAGGCGCCGAGGCGGATCTTGCCGTCGGTCTCGGTCCACTCGGCGAGTTCGGTGACACGGTTGAGGTCGAGCAGCGCGCCGGGGCGGCGGTGGTCGAAGTTGAGCTCCACCATGACGTCCGTACCGCCCGCGATGGGCACCGCGTCGGGTCGCTCGGCCTTGACGGCGAGCGCCTCGGTCAGCGAGCTGGGGCGCAGGAAATCCACTCTCGGGCTCCTCGGTTCGGCGGCGATGTGTGACGGCTGACTCAGTAGACGCCCTGCGCCCGTATGGCGGCAACGGTGCCGAAGCATGAAATGTCCCCTGCACACGCCGGTCGTTTTGTGCTTTCCTACAAACCTGATGACGACCGTGAAAACTCTCCTGGCACTGCCCGGCTTGCGCTTGCGCGTGCGCGCCGGGACGGCTCTGCTCGACCGTCCGGTGTCCCGGATCTACGTCACGGAACTACCCGATCCCGGGCGGTACGTGTCGGCGGGCGAACTCGTCCTGAGCGGGTTGCTGTGGTGGCGCGGGCCCGGTGATTCGGAAGCCTTCGTCGCCGCGCTGGCGAAGGCCGGGGCGGCGGCGCTCGCGGCGTCCGGTGCGGATTCCGACGGCATTCCCGACGATCTCGTCGAAGCCTGTACGCGACACGGGATCCCGTTGCTGGAAGTGCCGGCGGACCTGTCATTCTCGGTCGTCACCGAACGGGTCGTCCTGGCGCTCGCCTCGGCCGCGGAAGGCGCTCGCAAACGTTTGCTTTCAGCGGCGACGGAAGACGCGTCGGTGGAGACACTGCTGGAGCGGGCGCGCGCCGAGATCGGTCTCCCCTGCTGGGTGGAACCCGTCGGCACGGGGTCGGATCTGGTGCGGCGGTTCGTCGCCGCGGGCGGCCGTTCCCTGGAGGCGGACGACGTCTCGGTCCGGCCGGTCGGAGGCAGGCACGCGCTGCCGTGGCTGCTCGCGATCGGCGGCGCGCTGACCGCCGCCCAGGCGGAGATCGCCGAGGAGCTCGCCGGGCTGATCGGGCTCGCGCGCACGCGGGCGGACGAGGTGCGCGCCGTCACCGACAGGGTGCTCGAACCGTTGCTCGCCGCGCTCGACGAAGGAAGTGATCCGCACGCGGCGCTGACCGCGACCGGACTGCGCGGCGATCTACGATTCGTCGTCGCGCGCACCGAAGGATCCGAGGCGGCACGCGGCATCCTGACGGAACTCCTGCCATCGGGCGCACTGGTCGGCCCCGCCGGCGAAACCACATGGGCGGTGGCCGAGGACGACGGCGAGTGGCCGGACGAATGGCCCGCCACGGTGACCGCCACACTGTCCACAGTGGAGTCGTTGCTGCCCTGTCGCCGGGTGCTGATCGGGATCAGCGACCGTTCCCCGGTCTCCGTGCTGCGGGGCGCGAAGGAGGTCGCGCGCCACGCGCTGGCCGTGGCGGCGGAACGGCCCGGCACGATCGAGATCGTCCCCGGCGGCGAGATCGGCATGCACCGGCTGCTGCTGGCGGGGACCCCCGACGACCTGCGGGCGGCGTTGCGGCGCCGGGTGCTGGGCCCGTTGCTGAGCTACGACGCCGAACAGGGCACCGATCTGGTGCACACCCTGCTCGTCTTCCTCGAATGCTCCGGCTCGCCGACGCGGGCCGCGCGGGCGCTGCACGTCCACGTCAACACGTTGCGGTACCGGATCGGGCGCGCGAGCGAACTGCTCGGCACGGACCTGACCGAGTTCACCGAACAGCTCGACGTCTATTTGGCCTTGTCGGCAGGGAGCTGAAATGGGCATCACCACGGCGAAAGAAGCCGCCTACGACCCGCGCGTGCTCGCCTTCGGCCGGATGATGGGCGCGGCGAACCGGCTCGAATACCTGCTCGGCCGCGCGCTGGAGGCCGAATGCGGGATCTCGCACCTGATGTTCGAAGTCCTCCTGATCGTCGGCAGGTCGGGCGCGGCCGGGATGAGCATGCGCGCGATCGCGCAGGAGCAGGTGCTGACCACCGGCGGTGCGACGCGGCTGGTCGACCGGATGACCACGCTCGGCCTGGTCGTGCGTTCCTCGGATCCCCAGGACCGCCGCGTGCAACTCGTCCGGCTGACCGCGCAAGGTGAGGAGACGACGGTGCGGGCCGCGCGGGTGCACGTCGAGAACATCCAGCGGCTCTTCCTCGACCCGCTGCCCGCCGACCACCGCGACCGGTTCGCCCAGGACCTGCGGACGCTGAGCCACTCGGCACGTGACGCACTCCCCAAGCTCCGTTAGGAATACCTGACGAGTCAGACATTGTTGAGTCCCGACATGAAGCTCATCTATGTCTTCGACGCGTACTGCGGCTGGTCGTACGGGTTCGCCCGCACCATGGCCGACGTCGCGCACCGGCATCCGGATCTGCCGGTCGAAGTGGTTTCCGGCGGCCTGTTCCTCGGCGGACGCCGGGTGCCGATCCGGCAGTTCGGCTACGTCCAGGGAGCCAACGCCGAGATCACCCGCCGCACCGGCGCGCCGTTCGGGGAAAGCTACGAACGGCTGATCGCGGACGGCGAGTTCGTCATGGACTCCGAGGCCGCCGCCTGCGGGATGGCGGCGTTGCGCGAGGTCGCGCCGGACCGCGCGGTGCGGCTCGCGGCGCTGCTGCAGGAGGCCTTCTACCTCGACGGCTTGAGCCTCTCCGAGGTCTCGACCTATCGCGTGGTCGCGCAGCGAGCGGGCCTGGACGGCGACGCCGTCGAGGCCGCGCTGGACCGGGTTTCCGCGGCGGACGACTTCCGGCGGGCGCGGGAACTGGGCGTCACGGGCTATCCGACCCTGCTGGCCTCCATCGGGGACCAGGTCGTGACCCTCGTCGCCGGGAACGCGAGCGCGGACGAAGTGGAACGGCGGATCGGCGCGCTGGTTTCCTAAACTCCGGGCATGCCTTTGACGATTCGACCGGCCACCGCCGCGGACGCCGACGCCGTCGCGAAGATCTGGTACCACGGCTGGCAGGACGGCCATCTCGGCAACGTGCCGGACGCGCTCGTCCGGCTCCGGACCCGCGATTCGTTCTGGACCCGGGCCGCGGACCGCGTCGGCGACACGACCGTCGCCGTACTGGGCGACGCGGTGGCGGGTTTCGTGATGGTCGTCGGGGACGAGGTCGAACAGGTCTACGTTTCCTCGGACCATCGTGGGAGTGGAGTCGCGGGGGCTCTGCTCGCCGAAGCCGAACGGCTGGTGCGCGCGGGCGGGCATTCCCGTGCCTGGCTTGCGGTGGTGCCTGGGAATGCGCGGGCTCGGCGGTTTTACGAACGGTGCGGATGGGTCGACGAGGGCGAATTCGACAATCGGGTCTTCGGCCCCGATGGAGTGGTTTCGGTTCCCCGCCTCCGCTACGCGAAGCCTGTCGCTTGAGTTCCGCATTTAGTCGACTAACTGCGAGGGGTTCTTCGCATTTAGTCGACTAACTGCGAGGGTTACCTTCCCGCAGTGGCTCTATGCGGGGCACGACTTCGCCATTTAGTCGACTGAATGCGTGGTTGCCCAGGGTGATTCAGCGTTGGCGACTGTTTCACCCTTCAGTGTTGTCGACGCGAGTTGGCTTGTTGCTTAAAATTACGAACACGTGTTCGATAGATTGCGCTATTATTGAGGGGTGTCCGAGACCTTTCTCCCCGAACTGCCGCAGGAGCTGTGGCGCGCTGGCAAGCTGGAGCTTGCCCATGGCGTGCAGCACGCTTTACAGGTGATCCGGATCGCGACCGCTTGTCTGGGGCAGTTCCTGGCGGAGATCGAGTCTCGTGGCGTCAAAGACTTGTACGGGCATGGCAGTACGGCCAGCTGGTTCGCGGAGATGGCGGGGCTGTCGCGTGGCGAAGCGGGTGCGGTGGTGAAGCGGGCGCTCGCCCTGAACCCGACCCGGGCTTTGGGTGGCGCGGAGGTTCCGCCTGTTGCACCGGCGACTGCCGCGGTGGCGGCTCAGGGGCTGGTCGGGGATGAGCGGATCGATCAGATCCTGGAGATCTTGAAACGGCTCCCCGCCGATACTTCTGCCGAGGATCGGGAGAGTGCGGAGAAGATCCTCGCCGAGCTTGCTCCGAACGCCGGGCCCCGCCAACTCGCCGGCGCCGAAGCGAAACTGCAGGACTGGCTCAACCCCGACGGCAACGAACCCAAAGACCCCGAACCCAAAGAGCCACGCCGCGAGATCACCCTGGAACGCCGGAAGGACGGCTTCTGGAAGCTGACCGGCCTCCTCGATGACGAGACCGGGGCCCGCACCGCCGCAGCGCTGGAAGCGCACGCCCAGCCACGGCCGGTCGACGAGTTCGGCCAAGCGGATCTGCGGATGAAATGCGAGCGCATGGGAGACGCCTGGGCCGAGTTGCTCGATCTGGCGATCGCCTGCCCGGACCAGCCCGGCACCAGCGGCTACCGCACCCTCGTCCACGTCACCATCGGACTCGAAGAACTCAAATCCGGCCTCGGCACCGCATGCCTCGACTTCGTCGGAACCATGACCGCCCGCGAAGCCCGGCTCGCCGCTTGCGACTGCCTCATGTTGCCAGTGGTCATGGGTGCCTCAGGTGAACCCTTGGATATGGGACGCCTGAGACGGTTCGTCACCCCAGGCCAACGACGCGCACTCAACATCCGCGACGGCGGCTGCGCCTTCCCCGGCTGCCACCGTAAACCCAAGAACTGCCACGCCCACCACATTCACCACTGGGCAGACGGCGGCCCCACCGACCTCCGGAACCTCGTGTTGCTCTGCGGGTTCCATCATCGGCTGATTCACCACGGTGATTGGGAAGTACGGATGGCGGCCGATGGGTTACCGGAGTTCATCCCACCCCAGTATCGAGATCCGCTTCGAAAACCTAGGCGCAACACCCTGCACCACGTCTGAACCCGAAGAGCCCGTCGGCCACGCCGGCGACGGGCCCTTCGGCATGCCCGCAGTCGGTAACCGTGTGGATTTCAGGACTTCTGACGTCCCAAAATCCACACAGTCCATCACCACCGGACCAGTCACGACCGACTAGAGATCCTCACGACTCGTCCTCCGCGACGAACCGCAAGCACAAGACTCAAGCCGACTCCAGATAAGCCAGAGCCATCTCGGTCGTCTCACGCGCCCAAACGTCCCAGCTCAGCCCATCCGACCAGAATCGGCCACTGGCGGCACGGTGCACACAGGATCCGATGATGGTCCGGCTCGTCATCCGGATCGCCTCTTCCTGATCCGCCCGGCGGATCTCCTCAAGGCAAGGCTGAGCCGCCTCCACGAAATCGCGCTGGATCGCAGCCAGCGCCTGGAGGCCACGATCCCGCCCCTCGGCTCGCTGGCTGTCGAGCAACTCGGAGAAGATCCGGTCGTGGCGGGCGAATGTCCCTGCCAAAGCACGGGTGAACGCGCCGACGACCCCGCGCAGCCCGGGCTCAGCGGAGCCGAGCGCTTCGCCGACACCGGATTCCAGCTGTCCGAGCAGCTGGTCTTTCACGGCGTACAGCAGTTGGTTCTTGCCGGAGAACCGGCGATAGATCGCCCCCACCGACATTCCCGCCTGCTCGGCGACCGCCGCGACGGTGAACTCCTCGAAGCCCTGGCTCGCTAGAACGTGCTCGGCGGCGGCCAGCACCTTCTGCAAGGACTCCCGGCTGCGGGCTTGCTGCGGCGGCCGGAAGCCCTGATCGGCGGATGACTGACTCACCGGCCGGACGTTATCACAAACGCGAATAATAACTTCCGTTCGCATCTGCCGTCGCAAGGAGGACTGCCCGTGGTGAGCATCGAAGTACAGGACGCCTTCGTCGATTTCCCGATCTTCGACGCCAAGACCCGGTCGCTCAAGAAACGGGTGCTCGGCAAGGTCGGCGGCAAGATCGGCACCGGCGCGAAAGTCCCGATCATCGAGGCCTTGCGGGACATCTCCCTGTCACTGGGCGAGGGCGATCGCGTCGGCCTGGTCGGGCACAACGGCGCCGGGAAGTCCACTCTCCTGCGCCTGCTGTCCGGCATCTACGAACCGACGAGGGGCAGCGCGCGGGTCGTCGGGCGGATCGCGCCGGTGTTCGACCTCGGGGTGGGGCTGGATCCCGAGGTCTCGGGCCACGAGAACATCCTGATCCGCGGCCTGTTCCTCGGCATGAGCCGCAAGAAGATGGAGAAACGGGTCGACGACATCGCCGAGTTCACCGAGCTGGGCGACTACTTGCACCTGCCCTTACGCACCTACTCCGCCGGCATGCGGGTGCGGCTCGCGCTCGGCGTGGTCACCACCATCGATCCCGAGATCCTCATTCTCGACGAGGGTCTCGGCGCGATCGACGCGGCATTCCTCACCAAGGCACGCGAACGGCTGGTCGACCTCGCCCGCCGCTCGGGCGTGCTGGTGTTCGCCTCGCACTCCGACGAGCTGCTGCGCGCACTGTGCACCACCGCCCTCTGGATGGAGGAAGGCCGGATCCGCGCCCGCGGCTCACTGGACGAGATTCTCGCCGAGTATCACGCGGTCCTTCGCGCGTAGCCGTCCAGCTCCGCCCGGGAGAACGAAAGCTCCCCCGCATCCACGGCCCCGCAATCCAGCCCCCGCAACAAGAAGCTGGCCAGAGCCTGCGCCGTCGCCGGTTCGTCCAGCACGCCGCGGCCGGTCTGGTCCGCATAATCCCGCAGCCGGCCCAGCGCCGCCGGGAAACCTTCGCGGAAGAACGCGTACGTGGCGGCGAACCGGGTCGGCAGCTGATGCGGATGCAGATCCCAGCCCTGATAGAAGCCCCGCTCCAGCGAGCGCCGCACCAAGCGCAGATGTTCGCGCCAGGCCGGGAGGATCGCGTCGCCGACGGGCAGTTTGTTCGTCGAGCCGTCCGAAAGCCGGACGCCGGTGCCCGCGGCGGAAACCTGCATGAGCTGCTTGGCGAAATCGGCGGCCGGGTGTTCCATGCTCTGGTACTCGGCGCTGATCCCGAGCCCGGCACTGTAGTCGTAGGTGCCGTAGTGCAGACCGGAACAGCGGCCGCGCGCGGCTTCGATGATCCGCGGGACCGCCACCGTTCCATCGATGTCCACAATGGACTGCGCGGTTTCGATCTGGACCTCGAATCGCAAGGCGCCCTCTGCCAGGCCGTACGCGGATTCGAGACGCTCCATGACGTCCGCCGCCACCTCGACCTGTTCGACGGCGGTCACCTTCGGCAGCGTGACGACGAAACCGTCCGGCAGCGGTCCGCTTTCCAGCAATCCGGCCAGGAAGAGATCGAGCGTGCGGATGCCGCGACGGCGGGTCGCGGCTTCGAAGCTCTTGAACCGGATGCCGACGAACGGCGTGCCGCCCGTGACGGCGAGGGTCCGCCCCGCGGCGAGCGCGATGGCGTCCTCTTCCTCGTCGCCGGGCCTGCCGAGGCCGTCCTCGAAGTCGATCCGCAGGTCTTCGATCGGCTCGGTCAGCAGTTTGGTCCGGACCCGGTCGGCGATGTCGGCGTCCAGGCCCAGCCGGTCCGCGTGTTCGCCGAAGACCCGCAGGGCCTGCTTGCCCCAATCCGCCACGAGCCGCGTCTTGTACTGCGACGCGGGCACGTACACGGTGTGCACGGGCTGGCGGCCGGGCGGCTCGCCGGGGTACTTGGCCGTGACGCGCGCGTCGGCCTCGGCGAGGCGCGCGTCAGCGGCGGTGTAGACGTCCTCGATGAGCCGCCCGTTCCCCATTTGTCTACTTGATCCGTTCGTAGGCGGGCAGGGTCAGGAAGTCCGGGAACTCGTCGGCGAGCGCGACCTGCTCGAACAGCTCGACGGCGGGCTCCAGCAGTTCCGGCTTGATCTCCGCCGCGAGTTCGCCGCGGACCTCGGCCAGCACGCCGCGCACCAGTTCGGCGGTGACCTTGTCGCCGGTGTCGAGCTGCGTGCCGTTGCGCACCCACTGCCACACCTGCGAACGCGAGATCTCCGCGGTCGCCGCGTCCTCCATCAGGTTGTGGATGGCCGCCGCGCCGTTCCCGCTCAGCCAGGAGGCGATGTAGCGGATGCCGACGTCGACGGCGGCACGCAGACCGGCCGCGGTCGCGCCACCCGGCGTCGAAGCCGCGTCGAGCAGCTGGTCGGCGGTGACGGACACCTCGTCGCGGGTGCGGTCGAGCTGGTTCGGCTTGTCGCCGAGGACCTTGTCGAACTCCTCGCGGCAGATGTCCACCATGCCGGGGTGCGCGACCCACGAACCGTCGAAGCCGTCGCCCGCCTCACGGCTCTTGTCGGCGCGGACCTTGTCGAGCGCCGCGGCGGTGACTTCCGGGTCCTTGCGGTTCGGGATGAACGCGGCCATGCCGCCGATCGCGAACGCGCCGCGCTTGTGGCAGGTGCGCACCAGCAGTTCGGTGTACGCGCGCATGAACGGCGCGGTCATGGTGACCGAGTTGCGGTCCGGCAGCACGAACTTCTCGCCCGCGTCACGGAAGTACTTGATGACGCTGAACAGGTAGTCCCAGCGGCCGGCGTTGAGGCCGGAGGCGTGCTCGCGCAGTTCGTAGAGGATCTCTTCCATCTCGAACGCGGCCGGGATGGTCTCGATCAGCACGGTCGCGCGGACGGTGCCGTGCTCGATACCGAGCGTCTTCTCCGCGTGGGTGAAGACGTCGTTCCAGAGCCGGGCTTCGAGGTGGCTCTCCATCTTCGGCAGGTAGAAGTACGGGCCCTTGCCGCGGTTGAGCAGCTCCTGCGCGTTGTGGAAGAAGTGCAGGCCGAAGTCGACCAGCGCGCCGACCGCCTGGCGTCCGCCGAAGGAAAGGCCGCGCTCGTCGAGGTGCCAGCCGCGCGGACGGACGACGATGGTCGCGTGCTCGACGTCGTCCTTCAGCGCGTAGCTCTTGCCGCCGCTCTCCAGCGTGATGGTCTCGCGGACCGCGTCGTACAGGTTGACCTGGCCGGAGACGACGTTCGCCCAGTGCGGCGTGTTGGCGTCTTCGAGGTCGGCGAGCCAGACCTTGGCGCCGGAGTTCAGCGCGTTGATGGTCATCTTGCGGTCGGTCGGACCGGTGATCTCGACGCGGCGGTCGCGCAGGGCGGGCGGGGCCTCGGCCACCTTCCAGTCACCCTCGCGGATCTCCTTGGTCTCGGGCAGGAAGTCCAGTTTGCCGGTGGTCCTGGCCTCCTCGCGGCGCTTGCTCCTGGCCTGCAGCAGCTCGTCGCGGCGGGCGGCGAAGGCCTCGTGCAGGCCGGCGAGGAAGGCGAGCGCCTCCGGCGTGAGGATTTCGTCCCCGCGCTCGACCGGATCGCCGAGCACCTGAGCTTCAGACATGAGTAACACCCCGAGTTCGGATAAATAACGTCCCTACGGTTTTACATGACGGACTATAGTTTCTGCATAGCGGAACATCAACGCCGACGTAAGGAGTACCACGGTGGCAGCGGAGAAGAACGGGCGCGATGGCGGCGTCCAGTCACTTCAGCGGGCCTTCGAGCTCCTCGAGCATCTCGCGGACACGGGCGGGGAGGCCAGTCTTTCGGAACTGGCGACCCTGTCCGGGCTGCCGATGCCGACCATCCACCGGCTGATCAGAACCTTGGTGGATCTGGGCTACGTCCGGCAGAACACCAACCGCCGGTACGCGCTGGGCGCCCGGCTCATCCGGCTGGGCGAGAACGCCAGCATGCAGTTCGGCTCGTGGGCGCGCCCTCTGCTCGCGGAGCTGGTCGACGAGGTGGGCGAGACCGCGAACCTCGCCGTCCTGGAGCGCGACGAGGTCGTATACGTCGCCCAGGTGCCGTCGAAGCACTCGATGCGGATGTTCACCGAGGTAGGGCGGCGGCTCCTGCCGCACGGCACCGGCGTGGGCAAGGCGATGCTCGCGCATCTGCCGCCCGAAGACGTCACGGCGCTGCTCGCCCGGACGGGGATGCCCTCCTACACCGAGCACACCTTCACCGACCAGGACGCGCTCCTGCTGGAACTGGCGAAGATCGCCCAACAGGGTTACGCGCTCGACGAAGCGGAGCAGGAACTGGGCGTCCGTTGCGTGGCCGTCGCGGTCCCGGGCGCGCCGGTGCCGGCGGCGGTCTCGGTGTCCGGGCCTTCGGGGCGGCTCACGATGGAGGCCGTCGAGCGGATCGCACCGGTCGTCCAGCGGATCGCGACCTCGCTCGGCTCGACCCTTTCGAAGGACGGCGTCACCGTTTGAGCCTGGTCTCCAAACCGTCGAGCATCCTGTCCAGCCCGTAGCGGAACTTCTCGTCGCGAAGCCGGACAGGATCGGCTTCGTCCTCTCCCCTGGCCAGCATTTCCCGCTGGTGCGGGTGTTCGCGCGCGGCCTCCTCGACGGCGGGACGCAGACGTTCCGCCCACTCGCGCTCGCTCTGACCACTCTTGGCGACGGTGGTGAGCCACGCCGCCTCAGTCGTCCCCATGCCGATGACGTAGGAGATGACCGCGCTGATCGCCTGATTCGCCTCGTCGCCGGGGAAACCCGCGCCCACGAAGACACCCAGCAACCGCTCGTTGAGCCGCATGACGTTCGGCCCGAGGTACGACAGGCCGACCGAACCGAGCAGTGAAGCCACCCACGGGTGCCGCAGGATCATCGCGCGGACGCTTTCCGCCCCCACGACGGCCGCTTCCCGCCACCGCGCCGGATCGTCGCCGTCCGGCACGGTGATCTCGCCGTAGACCTCGTCGACGACCAGTTCGATCAGCTCGTCGCGGTTGGCCACGTGCCGGTACAGCGAGGTCGCGCCCGCGTTCAGCGCGGTGCCCAGCCTGCGCATGCTCAGCGCGTCGACACCTTCGACGTCCAGGAGCCGGACGGCCTCGGCCACGATCTGCGCCTGACTCAACGCGGGCTGATCCCGCTTCCGGCGAGGGCGGGTCCACACCGACTGGATCGGCTGTTCATCGACTGACATACCGCCCACTTTAGCGCACGGAGTACCCCCTTGCGTACGCCGTTTCGTTCTGCGTACAGTGTGCGCATCAGTCGAACAACGTACGCAAACACTTCTCTGGGGGTTTCCCGATGAACGTGCCCATCCGCGATCCACGCCGCTGGTGGATCCTGATCGTCCTTTGCCTGAGCACGCTCGTGCTGGTCGTCGACAACATGGTGCTGACCGTCGCCGTGCCGCCGCTGGCCGAAGATCTCGGCGCGAGCGCCCAGGACACGCAGTGGATCCTGGACTCCTACATCCTGGTGTTCGCCGGTCTGCTGCTCACGTCGGGAAGCCTCGGCGACCGGTTCGGGCGCCGGAAGGTGATGCTCATCGGCCTCCTCCTGTTCGGGGTGGCCTCACTCGTCGCGGCGTTCGCCACGAACCCGCTCGAACTGATCGCCTCCCGCGCGGTGATGGGGGTCGGCGGCGCGCTGATCATGCCGAGCACCCTGTCGATCCTGATCACCGTCTTCGACGACGAGGAGCGCCGCAAGGCGATGGCGGCGTGGAGCGCGGTCGCGATGATCGGCCTGATCGGCGGCCCGGTGCTGGGTGGCGTGCTGATCGCGTGGTTCTGGTGGGGCGCGGTGTTCCTGATCAACGTGCCGATCGTCGTCATCGCGGTGATCGCCGCGCTCACGCTGATGCCCGAATCCAAGGGCCCGTGGCAGAAGCCGGATCCGCTCGGCGCCGTCCTTTCCGCGGCGGGCATGGTCTCGCTGGTCTGGACGATCATCGAGCTGCCCAAGCACGGCCTCGCCGAAGCCGGAACCCTGATCCCGCTGGCGGTCGCGATCGTGTGCTTGACCGGCTTCGTGTTCTGGGAGCGGCACACGCCGTCGCCGATGGTCCCGCTGAAGCTGTTCCGCAAGCGCAACTTCAGCGGTGGCAGCCTGTCGCTCACGCTGGTGCAGATCGGCAACGGCGGTCTGCTGCTGCTCCTGACCCAGTACCTGCAGTTCGTGCTCGGCTACACCCCGACCGAGGCGGGTCTCGCGTTCATCCCGATGGCCCTCGCGTCACTGCTGTTCAACACCCTCGGCGCCACGCTGGGCCAGAAGATCGGCAACCGGGCGCTGACCACGGCCGGGATGATCGTGATGGCGGGCGGCTTCGGCCTGCTCGCGACGATGTCGGCGAACGAGGGCTTCCTGTTGCCCGCGGCCGCACTATTCCTGCTCGGCGCGGGCGGCGGGGTGGCGATGCCGTCGGCGATCGCGGCGCTGATGGGCGAGGTCCCGGAGGAGCAGGCAGGCGTCGGTTCCGCGCTCAACGACACCATCCAGCAGCTGGGCGCCGCGCTCGGCATCGCGATCCTGGGCAGCATCGTGTCGAGCCTGTTCACCTCGCACATGCCCGCCAACGCCCCGGCGCAGGCGCGGCTTTCGATCGGCGACGCCTTCGCGACCGGTGACGACGGCCTCATCGCCGCGGCCCGTGAGTCGTTCACCTCGGCGATGTCGACGACGTTCCTGGTGAGCACGGTCGGCGTGCTGGCGGCGGCGGTGGTCGCGTTCCTGGTGATGCGGGACAAGAAGACCGCGCCGGTTCCGGCCGACGCTCCGGTCTCCGTCTGACCAGTGTCATGAAAGGGGCGTTCAGGACGAAAGATGTCCTGAACGCCCCTTTCATGACATCCGCTAGCTGCTGAGCAGGGCCTCGACGAACGCGCCCGGCTCGAACGGCGCCAGATCGTCCGGCCCCTCACCGAGGCCGACCAGCTTCACCGGCACCCCGAGTTCACGCTGCACCTGGAAGACGATGCCGCCCTTCGCGGTGCCGTCCAGTTTGGTCAGCACGATGCCGGTGACGTCGATGACCTCCGAGAACACGCGGGCCTGCATCAGCCCGTTCTGCCCGGTGGTGGCGTCGAGCACCAGCAGCACCTCGTCGACCTTCGCCTGCTTCTCGACGACTCGCTTGACCTTGCCCAGCTCGTCCATCAGGCCGGTCTTGGTGTGCAGGCGGCCGGCGGTGTCGACCAGGACCGCGTCCACGCCCGCCTCGGTGCCGCGTTTGACGGCGTCGAAGGCGACCGCCGCCGGGTCCGCGCCTTCCTTGCCGCGCACGACCTCGGCGCCCACGCGTTCGGCCCACGTCTGGAGCTGGTCCGCCGCGGCGGCGCGGAAGGTGTCGGCCGCGCCGAGCACCACGGTGCTCCCCTGCGCGACGAGCACGCGGGCGAGTTTGCCGGTGGTGGTGGTCTTGCCGGTGCCGTTGACCCCGGCGACCAGCACGACGGCGGGCTGCTTCTTCCCGTCGACGGTGTGCGGCAGCGCGCGGACGGCCCGTACCGCGTCGGTCGACAGGGCGGCGGTCAGCACCTCCTGCAAGACCGCGCGCGCCTCCTCCGAGGTCCGCACGGCGCGGCGCTTCAGCTCGTCACGAAGACGCTCGACGATCTCGGTGGTCGTCGCGGCGCCCAGGTCCGCCATGAGCAGCGTGTCCTCGACGTCCTGCCACGAGTCCTCGTCCAGGTCGCCGGCGCCCAGCAGGCCGAGCAGGCTCTGCCCGAACACCGAACGGGATTTGCCCAGCCTGCCGCGCAGCCGCTCCAGGCGTCCGGTGGCCGGAGCGATCTCTTCGACGGGAGCGGGCTCGGGGGCCACTTCCTCGGCCGGTTCGGGGAGTTCGACGTCGCGCACCGTGCGCTGCGCGGAATCCCTCGGCACCGACGCGTCGTCCCCGACGGCGGGCTGGCCCTCGGTCTCGGGACGGTCCTCGACCGGGTGTTCGGGTTCGTCGGTCGTCTCTCCACCAGGGGCGAGCGCGATCCCGCCGGTGGCGGTATAACCGCCGCCCTTCGGCTTCTCGACGACGTCGGCAGCCTTGGACTCGTCCAGGCTGATCCGGCGGCGGCGCGCGATGAGCAGCCCGGCCACCAGGACGGCGACCAGGACCACGACGGCAACGACAACGATCCAGAACCAGGGGGTACTCGACACGGCGCCATCCTCGCATCCGCATCGCGTCGCGCTCAGACGCCCCACGGGAAGGAAGCCGATCTTGTCAAGCACCCACTGGATAGGACTCATTTCGGACAAGAAGAAACGACCCCGCTTGCGCGCTCTCCGCCACGACGGATAAACCACTCCGAATGACGGTTCACTCCGGCACTGGGGTCCGGGTCATCGGGCTCATCTCCGGCACCTCGATCGACGGGATCGACGTGGCGGCCGCCGAACTGCGCGCCGACGGGGACACGGTGGTGCTCTCGCCGCTCGGCCAGCTCGAAGTCCCTTATCCCGAAACGCTCCGCGATGCCCTGCTCGCCGCGCTCCCGCCGAATCCCTGCGACGCCGAGCAGCTCACGAAACTCGACACCCTCGTGGGCCAGGCCTTCGCCGAGGCGGCCGCGCGCGGCGTCGAGGAACTGGCAGGCGGCGAAGCGGACGTCGTCGCCTCCCTGGGCCAGACGGTGTTCCACTGGGTCGAGGACGGCACCGCGCGCGGCACCCTGCAACTGGGGAATCCGGCGTGGATCGCCGAACGCACCGGACTGCCGGTGGTGGCCGACCTCCGCGTGCGTGACGTCGCCGCCGGCGGGCACGGCGCACCGCTCGCCAGCACGATGGACGCGTTGTGGCTCCGGGAAATGGCCGCGCTCGGCCCGGTCGCGGCGCTGAACATCGGCGGGATCGCGAACATCACCGTGGTCCCCGCCGACGGTGCCGTTCTGGCCTACGACACCGGCCCCGGCAACGCCCTCATGGACATCGCCGCGCACCGCGCCACCGGCCGTCGTGCCGACATCGACGGCGCGCTCGCCCTGCGCGGCACCGTGCGGCCCGATCTGCTGGCGAAGCTCCTGCTCGACCCGTACTACGCGGCGGCGCCACCGAAATCCACCGGCAAGGAACTGTTCCACGGCGCGTACCTCGACGCGGCGCTGGACGGACTCCCGCCGGTCGGCGCGGAAGACCTCCTGGCGACGCTGACCGAACTGACCGCGGTGACGATCGCCGCGGAATGCCGTCGCCACGACATCGCCACGCTGATCGTCTCCGGCGGCGGCGCCGACAACCCGGCGCTGATGGCCGCGCTCACCAGGAACCTGCCGGGTACGGCGCTGAAGACCAGCGACGACCACGGGCTGCCGCGCGCGGGCAAAGAGGCATACCTGACCATTCTGCTCGGCTGGCTGACGTGGTCGGGCGTCCCGGGGAACCTCCCGTCGGCGACCGGCGCCCGCGGCCACCGGTTGCTCGGCAGCATCACCCCGGGCGCGGGCCCCCTGCGGCTCCCCGCCCCGCACACCTCAACCGTGACCCGGCTACGGGTAGCGGCGAAGACCGGCGAGCGATAGGAGATATGGATGCGCGCACTTGACCTCGCGATCATCGGGCTTTTCCTGGTCGGCATGCCCCTGCTGGGCGTCTGGATCGGCGGCAAACAGAAATCCGGCTCCGACTACTTCGTCGGTGAAGGCAAGATCTCCTGGTGGGTGGCCTGCCTTTCGGTGGTCTCCGCGGAGACGTCCACCCTCACCGTGCTTTCCGTGCCGACGGTGGCCTACATCGCCACCCCCGGCGACGGCGGGATGACCTACCTCGCACTGGCCATCGGGTACATCGCGGGCCGGATCGTGGTGTCGATGGTGCTGTTGCCGCGTTACGTGGCGGGCAACCTGGTCACCGCGTACGCCTTCCTCGGCAAGCGTTTCGGCAGCGGGCTGCAGGGCACCGCGTCGGTGACCTTCCTGCTCACCCGCACGCTGGCCGACGGCATCCGGCTGTTCGCCACCGCGATCCCGATCAAGGTGGTGATGGCGGCCTACGGCCTGAACGTCTCGTACTGGACCATCGTGGTCGGGCTCGGCATCGCGATGGTGCTCTACAGCTTCTTCGGCGGGGTCCGCGCGGTCGTCTGGGTCGACGCGATCCAGATGCTCTGGTACATCCTCGGCGCGGTTGTGGTGATCTGGGCGATCTCCGGCAGGCTGCCGGACGGCTGGTTCGGCAAGGCCGTCGACGCGAACAAGTTCCAGATCTTCGACTTCTCCTCGAACATGCTCACCGGGCAGTACGCGTTCTTCACCGCGCTGATCGGCGGCGCGGTGCTTTCGATGGCCTCGCACGGCTCCGATCAGCTGATCGTGCAACGCCTGCAGTCCACCAACGATCTGCGTGCCGCCCGGAAGGCGTTGGTGGCCAGCGGTTTCGTGGTGTTCCTGCAATTCGCGCTGTTCCTGTTCATCGGCGTGCTGCTGTGGGCGCTCTACAACGGCCTCGCCCCGACCAAGCCGAAGCCGGAAGGCCTCGGGCTGGCCAACAAGGACGAGCTGTTCGCGAACTTCATCGTGAACGACCTGCCGAGCGGCCTGTCCGGGTTCGTGATCGCCGGGATCCTCGCCGCCGCACTGAGTTCGTCGCTCGGCGCGCTGGCGTCGTCGACGGTGACCGACGTCTACGAACGGGTGATCGGCCGGGAACTCCCGGAAGCCGAACGACTGAAGCACGGCCGGATCTGGACGATCGTCTGGGCGGGCGCGCTGATCCTGTGCGCGGGTTTCTTCGCCTCCTCCAACAAGACCTCGGCCGATCCGATCGTGGTGCAGGCGCTCGGCATCACCGGATACACCTACGGCGCACTGCTCGGCGCGTTCCTGCTGGGCCTGCTGTTCAAGCGGGCGAGGCAGGCGGACGCGATCGTGGCGTTCGTGTCGACGGTGATCGTGATGGCGTTCATCATCCTGGGCGTCAAGTTCAACAAACCGGACGGCAGCCTGATCGGCGTCGACTTCGGCAAGGCGTCGGGGAACACGGTGGCGCTGGCGTGGCCCTGGTACACGCTGTGCGGTGTGGTGATCACGCTCGTCGTGGGCGGGCTGCTTTCGCTGCGGCACGGGAGCGTGGACCCGCTGGCCGAACCGGACGTGAAGGAACCCTCGCAAGTGTGACCTAAGTCACAGTTCTGAACCGTCTCTCCCTTTCCTCCGTGTCGGCTTCGGGACCCGCCCGAAGACGGCGGGCGAGGAGAGGGAGAGACGATGAAACGAGCAACCTTGGCCATCGCCGTCGGCGCATTGCTGATCGGCGGTGGCACGACCGCGTACGCCGCGACGAGCACCGGCGTGCCGGACGCGATCAAAGTGCCGGAGGGGAACAAGCGCATCGCCACCTACCGGGGCGAAGGCGTCCAGATCTACGGCTGCGCCAACGGGACCTGGGCGCTGATCCAGCCCGCCGCGACGCTGAGCCACCGCGGGCGGACGATCGCACTGCACAGCAAGGGTCCGGTGTGGACGTCCACTGTGGACGGAAGCACGGTCGGGGCCGCGGCCGTTCCCGGCGCGTCCAACCCGAGACCGAACGCGGTGCCGGAACTGCTGCTCAAGGCGAACCTGAACAGCGGTGACGGGATCTTCGGCAAGGTCACCTACGTCCAGCGGCTCCGCACCCACGGCGGGCTGGCTCCGGCGGGCACATGCGCGAGTGGCGCACAGACGGCCGTCCGGTACTCGGCCGACTACGCCTTCTGGGTCGCGAAGTAACCGCTAGGCGGGAACCGGGTCCTCTTCGGACGTTCGTAGCCGCTGCGAGATCACCTTGGTGATGCCGTCGCCCTGCATCGAAACGCCGTACAGGGCGTCAGCGATCTCCATGGTCGGCTTCTGGTGGGTGATGATGATCAGCTGCGAAGAGTCCCGCAGCTGTTCCAGCAGCCCGATCAGCCGTCGCATGTTGGTGTCGTCGAGCGCGGCCTCGACCTCGTCCATGACGTAGAAGGGCGAAGGCCGGGCGCGGAAGATCGCCACCAGCATGCCGACGGCGACGAGCGACTTCTCGCCACCGGAGAGCAGCGAGAGCCGCTTGACCTTCTTGCCCGGCGGGCGCGCTTCGACGTCGACACCGGTGGAGAGCAGGTCGTTGGGCTGCGTGAGCACCATGCGCCCCTCGCCACCCGGGAACAGCACGCCGAACACGGTCTCGAACTCGCGCGCGACGTCCTCGTACGCCGACGCGAACACCTCGAGGATCTTTTCGTCGACCTGCTTGATGACGGCTTCGAGGTCCTTGCGGGTGTCCTTGAGGTCTTCGAGCTGGGTCGAGAGGAACTTGTAGCGCTCCTCCAGCGCCGCGAATTCCTCCAGCGCCAGCGGGTTGACCTTGCCCAGGAGGCTCAGGTCCTTCTCCGCGCGCTTCGCCCGGCGGGCCTGGGTGTCGCGGTCGAACGGCATGGGCGGCGGCGGGGTGACGTCCTCGCCGCGTTCCTTGGCGGCCTCGTACTCGGCCATCTCCCCCGCGCTCGGCGGCACGGGGACGTCCGGACCGTACTCGGAGACGAGGTCCTCGAGGCCGATGCCGAAATCTTCGGCGATCTTGGTTTCGAGCTGTTCGAGCCGCAGCCGCTGCTCGGCGCGCAGCACCTCGTCGCGGTGGACGGCGTCGGTGAGCTTCTCCAACTCGCCGGTCAGCTCGCGGACCTTGCTGCGGACCTGGGTCAGCGCGGTCTCCCGCGACTGCCGCTGCGCCTGCGCCTCGTCCCGTTCGTGGGCGGCGCGCTGCACGGAGACCTCGATGCGCTCCAACGCGATCTCGCCGCCATTGACCACAGCGTTGGCGATCTCGGCGCCGCGTTTCCGCGCGGCCCTGGACTTTTCGGCCCGTTCGCGGGCCTGCCGCTCGGCGTGCGCGGCCCGGCGGAGCGATTCGGCCTTGCCCTGGATGCTCCGCGCGCGCTCCTCGGCGGTGCGCAGCGCGAGCCGGGACTCCATCTCCTCCTGGCGGACCGTGCCGAGGTCTTCGGCGGCCTGGTCGCGCTCGGCGGTGTCCGGATCCTCGTCGACTTCCTGTTCGGCGACGGCGGCCAGCCGCTCTTCGAGTTCGGCGAGTTGTTGCAGCGCCTGCTCGCGGCTCTGCTCGACCTTGGCACGCTGGTTGCTCAGCCGGTCCATTTCGGCCTGTGCGGCACGCGCGGCCTGCTGCAGCCGGTTCAGCCGCTCGGAAGAGCGGGCCTTGCGGACCTTCGCGTCGCCGAGCGCTTCCTTGGCCCTGCCGACCTCTTCGCGCCGGGCGGCCTGCCCTGCGCGGGCGCCTTCGAGCTCCGCGGCGGTGCGTTCCAGCGCGCGCTCGGCGGCGTTCAGCCGGTCGCCCGCCTCGTCGACCGCGGCCTGCACCTCGATGACACTCTCGCTGCGAGCCGAACCGCCGACCGCCCAGCGCGCGCCGAAGACATCGCCCTCGGGCGTGACCGTGCTGACCTCGGGGTACACCTCGACGAGACGGCGCGCGGATTCCAGACCGTCCACAATGGCCACCCGGTCGAGCGCGTGCTCGACGGCGGAACGCAACGCGGGCGGCGCCGTGACCACTTCACGCGCCCAGCGCGCGCCCTCGGGCAGCGACGGCCAGGTACTGGTGTCCACAGTGGATTCCGGGCCGCCGAGCAGAATGCCCGCCCGGCCGGAATCGTTGTCCTTCAAGAACTTCAGCGCGGCGAGCGCGTCGGCGCCGCCGTTGACCGCGACCGCGTCGGCGACCGGGCCGAGCGCGGCGGCCAGCGCGACCTCGTGTCCGGCTTCGACGGTGAGCAGCGCCGCGACCGAGCCGAGCAGGCCCGGCAGTTCGTGCTGCGCGCCGAGCAGTGCGCCGGCGCCGTCCTTGCGCCGCAAGCCCATCGACAGCGCCTCGACGCGCGCCTTCTCCGACGCGATCTCGCGTTCGGCGGCCCGCTCGGCCTTGACCAGCTCTTCGACGCGGGCCTTGGCGGCGTTGTTGGCTTCCACGGCGCGATCGTGGTGGGCCTGCAGGTCGAGGTCGTCGGACTCCTCGACACCGCCTTCGGCCTTGGCCTCTTCGAGTTCCTCGACGGCGATCTCCGCGCGCTCGGCGGCCTCTTCGAGCGACACGGTGAGCCGGTCGATCTCGTCGGAGGTCGCGCCGTTCTTGCTGCGCAGCGCCTCGACCTGCCCGGTGAGCTTCGCGAGCCCTTCGCGGCGGTCGGCGATCGCGCGGACGGCGGCCATATGCGCGCGCTCGGCGGCCTGGACGAGGTGTTCAAGCTGCTCACGCCGCTGGACGGTCTCCGAAAGCACCAGGCGTGCCTCGGCGACGGCTTCGTTGAGCTCCTGCTCCCGCTCGGCGACCTGCTCGGCCTCGGCCAGCAGCTCGTCGGGGTCGCGGCCGGTGCTCGCCTGCTGCACGTCGGACGACAGGTGTCGCTGGCGCTCCAGCGCGAGGCGAACCGTGCCGCGCAGCCGCTCCGTCAGCGCGGACAGCTTGTACCAAGTCTCCTGGGCCGCGGCCAGCTTCGGCGCGTCCTCGGCGAGCGACGCTTCGAGCTCGGCCTCCTCGGCGGCGACGATCTCCAGCGCCTGCTCGACCTCGGCGCGGCGCTGACGGGCGACGCGTTCGTCGGCCTCTTCCTTGGCGATGCCCGCACGCTGGGTGACGAGGTCGTGGGCGAACAGCCGCAGCCGGGCGTCACGCAGTTCGGACTGCACCCACTGCGCCTTGCGGGCGATCTCGGCCTGCTTGCCCAGCGGTTTGAGCTGGCGGCGCAGCTCGGTGGTGAGGTCGCCGAGCCGGTCGAGGTTGCCCTGCATGTTCGCGAGCTTGCGCAGGGTCTGTTCCTTGCGCTTGCGGTGTTTGAGGACACCGGCGGCCTCTTCGATGAAGGCGCGGCGCTCCTCGGGCTTGGATTCGAGGATCGCCGAAAGCTGCCCCTGGCCGACGATGACGTGCATCTCGCGGCCGATACCGGAGTCCGACAGCAGTTCCTGCACGTCCATCAGGCGGCAGCGGTCGCCGTTGATCTCGTATTCGCTCGCGCCGTCACGGAACATCCGGCGGGTGATGGAGACCTCGGAGTACTCGATCGGCAGCGCGCCGTCGGCGTTGTCGATCGTCAGGGTGACCTCGGCGCGCCCGAGCGGGGCACGGCCGGCGGTCCCGGCGAAGATGACGTCTTCCATCTTGCCGCCGCGAAGGTCCTTCGCACCCTGGGTGCCCATGACCCAGCGAAGCGCGTCGAGGACGTTGGACTTGCCGGACCCGTTCGGTCCGACCACGCAGGTGATGCCCGGCTCGAAACGCAACGTCGTCGCCGAGGCGAAGGACTTGAAGCCCTTGAGCGTCAGGCTCTTCAGGTGCACGTCGTGCTGACCCCTCTGGCTGCGGGAACCGGTCGTTCAATCGGCCCAGGCTACCTGTGTGCTCACGGTGATCGTGGGACGCGGGGCCTCAGCGCTCCACGAACCCGCGGAGCCCGCCCTTCGCGGGCGACCAGCGTTCGACGACGTGGTCCACACTTCCGGGTGATTCCCCGGAGCGCAAAGCCGCCAAAAGCCGCTCACAGTGTTCACGATCACCCTCCGCCACCACCTCGACACGCCCGTCGGCCAGATTGCCCGCGCTGCCGACCAACCCCAGCTCAAGCGCCCTGCTGCGGGTCCACCAGCGGAAACCGACACCCTGCACCCGTCCGTGCACCCACGCGGTCAACCTGATGTGTGTTACTTCTTCACTCACGACCCCTATCGTGCACCATGTGGATGAACGCGGAGGGTGAACACGACGCTCGCTGTAGTTCGCAGACGGTGAAGCGGCGGTGATAATCTCCGCGCCGGGTCCCCACTTCGGGCTACCTCGCCCGGGTAGCCGAACTCCCCGAAGCCCCCCATCCGAGGAGCCAGCACATGCCCCGTCCCGACGGGTCTGATTCGAGCGCACGCGTGTCCGTGGCGCCCCCGCACGGCGCCACCGGCAAGCTCAACCGCGCAGGCTACGCCGTACTCGGCGTCAGCGGCCTCGTGGTGGCGACGGCCTTCGCCGCGATCGCCGAACTCGCCGGTCCCGGCGTGTCCGCCACCGCGGGCGGCACCGGAATCCCCGGCGGCGGGCAGGGCGTCGCCCCCGCCGGCGTCCAGCTGGTGCCGGGCAACGCCGTCCCCGGCGGCCCGATGACCGTCAGCGGCTCGCCGACCCCCGGCGCGCCGTCCAGCTCGACGGCGCCGCCGACCACGGTGACGTCGGTCGGCCCGGACGGCAAGGAGACGACGAGCGTCGTCGCCCCGCCCCCGCCGCCTGCGACGACCCCGGGCGGAGGTGAGCCGACGCGTACGGTGCTGCCGCCGACGACGCCGACCAAGCCGAGCTCGTCGAAGCCGACGACTACTCCGCCGAGCACTCCGCCGGAAACCTCGACAGGGAGCCCGACGACCACCACCACAGGTGGCGGCTCCAGCTCCAGTGGCGCCCCCAGCGAGTCGACTCCGGGGCGGTCCAGCACCTCCGGCACCGACACCTCGACGAGCAGCGCCCAGTAAGCCTCCCGCGTGCCATGAACGGGACGTTCCTTGCCAAATTTGCAAGGAACGTCCCGTTCATAGCGTTCGGGGGTGCCGTCCGCGTGTCATGAAAGGGCCGTTCAGGACGAAAAACGTCCTGAACGGCCCTTTCATGACATCCGGGACCCCGAGGGATCACATTTCGAAGCGGTACCCCATCCCCGGTTCCGTCAGCAGGTGCCGCGGCCGCGAGGGTTCCGGCTCCAGTTTTCGCCGCAACTGCGCCAGATACACCCGCAGGTAGTGCGACTCCGTCTCGTACGTCGGCCCCCACACCTCGTGCAGCAGCTGCTTCTGCGCCACCAGACGGCCGCGGTTGCGCACCAGCAGCTCCAGCACACCCCATTCGGTTTTGGTGAGATGCACTTCCTTGCCGTCCCGGCGCACCTTCTTTGCCGCGAGGTCGATGCGGAAGGATCCCGTGTCCACCACCGCGTCCGCACCGTCCACACTGGACGTGGCCGACCGACGGACGGCGGCGCGGAGCCGCGCGAGCAGTTCGTCCATGCCGAAGGGTTTGGTGACGTAGTCGTCGGCGCCGGCGTCGAGGGCCTGCACCTTGTCGGCCGAGTCGCCGCGGGCGGACAGCACGATGATCGGCACCGTCGTCCAGCCGCGGAGCCCGGCGATGACCTCGGTGCCGTCGAGATCGGGCAGGCCGAGGTCGAGCACGACGACGTCGGGTTTGGTCTCGGCGACGGCCTTCAGCGCGGCCGTCCCGTCGTGCGCGGTGATCACCTTGTAGCCGCGGGCGGACAGGTTGATCCGCAGGGCTCGCACGATCTGCGGTTCGTCGTCGACGACCAGCACGGTCGCCGACGCGTTGTCTGCGCTCATCGCACTCGCTCCTCCTCTTCGTTCTCGAGGCCCTCGTCGTCGAAAGCGAGGAGGCTCTTTTCCGGATCCTGACCAACATATGCGGGCAGCGAGATGACGACGGTGAGCCCGCCGCCGGGCGTGTCCTCCGCCCGGATCCGCCCGCCCATCGCCTCGGTGAACCCCTTGGCGACCGACAGCCCCAGTCCCACGCCGGGCACGCTGTCCCGGTCTCCCCCGAGCCGTTGGAACGGCGCGAAAGCCGAATCCGCGGTGCCCTTCTTGAGCCCGCGCCCGTGGTCGACGATACGCAGTTCGACGTGTTCGGAATGCGTGCTGGCCCGCGCCGAGACCGGTTCGCCGGACGCGCCGTGGCGCAGGGCGTTGTCGATCACGTTCGCCACCACCCGTTCCAGCAGGCCGGGGTCGGCGCACACCGACGGCAGCCGCGAGTCGATCGCGACCACGACCGAATCCGAGTTGTCCACATTGGACAAAGCGTGCGAGACGACCTCGTCGTAGCCCACGGGGCGCAGGTGCGGGCGTACGGCACCGGTGGCCAGCCGCGAGGAGTCGAGCAGGTTGTCGATCAGCCCGGCGAGCCGGTCCGCCGATTCCTCGATCGCTTCGAGCAGCTCGTCGGTGTCCTCTTCGGACAGTGAGATGTCGGTCGCGCGCAGGCTGCCGATGGACGCCTTGATGGACGTCAGCGGGGTGCGGAGATCGTGTCCCACGGCCGACAGCAACGCCGTGCGGAGTTCGGTCGCCTCGGCCTTGCGTTCGGCCCGGATGGCCGCCTTCGCCGTCCGCTGCTGCCGCAACGCCAGCAACGCCTGGCCTGCCACGGCTTCCAGCACTCCCCGGTCCGACGCGGGCAGCGCGCGGCCCCGCAGCGTCAGGTGGACGTCGGCGGTGACGGCGATGTCGGCGTCGGCCTGATCCGGGTCGGCGCAGGGATCCGTGCCGGCGTTCGCCACGCGCTTCCACTTCCCGTCCCGTTTTTCCAGCAGGGTCACCGAAGTCATCCCGAAGTTCTCGCGGACCTTCTCCAGCAGCCGCTCGATCGGGTTGGTGTGCGTGAGCACGGTCCGCGCGTACGACGCCAGCAGCGCCGCCTCGGTCCGCGCCCGCGCGGCCTGCGTCGCGCGCCGGGCGGCGGTGTCGACGACCGCCGCGACGAGGATCGCCACCAGCACCATCGCGACCAGCGTGATCACGTTGCGCGGTTCGTGGACGGTCAGGGTGTACAGCGGCGGGGTGAAGAAGAAGTTCAGCAGCCCGGCCGAGACCACCGCCGCGAGCAGCGCGGGCCCGAGCCCGCCCGCGAGCGCGACCAGCACCGTCGCGAGGACGTAGTCGACCACGTCGGTGGAGAAGTCGAGGTGATCCCGCAGCAGGACACCGACCAGCGTCGCCAACGCGGGCAGCACCAGCGATAGCACCCAGCCGGTCAGCCGCCGCGAAGGGGTGAGCGGGCTGCGGTTGAACCGGGCGCGCAGCCGTCCGCCCGCTTGGGCGTGCGTGACCATGTGGACGTCGATCGGGCCGGACCGCTGGACCACGGCGGCGCCGATGCCTTCGTCGAACAGCCGCGCCACGCGTGACCGGCGTGAGGTCCCGACGACCAGCTGGGTCGCGTTCACGCCCTGCGCGAAGTCGAGCAGCGCGGTCGGCACGTCGTCGCCGACGACGGTGTGGAAGGTCGCACCGACCTCTTCGGCCAGTTTCCGGTACTTGCCGACCGCCGTCGGCCCCATCCCGGCGAGCCCGTCGCCGCGCAGGATGTGCAGCACCTGCAGTTCGGCGCCCGCGCGGTTCGCGATACGGCTCGCGCGGCGGATCAGCGTCTCGCTCTCCGGGCCGCCGGTGATGGACACGACCACCCGTTCGCGTGCTTCCCACGTGTCGGTGATCTTCTGCTCGGCCCGGTACCGCTGCAGCGCGACGTCGACCTGGTCGGCGACCCACAGCAGCGCGAGCTCACGCAGCGCGGTGAGGTTGCCGGGCCGGAAGTAGTTGCCCAGCGCCGCGTCGATCCGCTCGGCCGGGTACACGTTGCCGTGCGCCAGGCGCCGCCGCAACGCCTCGGGCGTGATGTCGACCAGCTCCAGCTGCTCGGCCCGCCGCACGACCTCGTCGGGCACCGTCTCCTGCTGGGTGACGCCGGTGATCCGCTCGACGACGTCGTTGAGGCTCTGCAGATGCTGCACGTTGACCGTGGAGAGGACGTCGATCCCGGCGGCGAGCAGTTCGTCGATGTCCTGCCAGCGCTTCTCGTTGCGCGAACCGGGCACGTTGGTGTGCGCGAGTTCGTCGACCACCGCGACCTCGGGGGCGCGGGCGAGCAGCGCGTCGAGATCCATCTCCTCGAACTCGCGGTCCCGGTGCGCGGACCGGCGGCGTGGCACGATCTCCAGTCCTTCGACGAGCTCCGCGGTCTTCTTCCGGCCGTGCGTCTCGACCAGGCCGATGACCACGTCGGTGCCCCGGTCGAGGCGGCGTCGCGCCTCGCCGAGCATCGCGTAGGTCTTGCCGACGCCCGGGGCCGCGCCGAGGTAGATCCTCAGCTCACCCCGGCGCGGCTTGGTCGTGTTCTCGTCCACGTCTGTCAGTGTGCTCCTCCGGCCGCGTCGCGCACGGCCAAGTTGACCTTCAGCACATTGACGCCCGGCACACCGATCCCGGCGCCGCTCGTGTTCTCCGCGACGAGCTGCCGGACCTTCTCCTCGGACAGGCCCGTGTTCCTGGCCACTCGCGGGATCTGGAGGTCGGCGTAGGCGACGCTGATCGCCGGGTCCATCCCCGATCCCGACGCCGTCACCGCGTCGGGCGGCACCTGCGACTCCTGGACACCTTCGCGGGCGGCGATGAGCTTCTTGCGTTCGCCGATCGCGGCGACCAGGTCCTCGTTGTACGGGCCCTTGTTCGACGGACCGGACGACGACGGGTCGCCGGGGCCGAGGACGTCCTTCGAGCCCGCGGACGGGCGGTTGTGGAACCACGGGTCCTTGGCGGGGTCCGCCGCGACCGGGTCGACGCCGATCAGCGACGAGCCGACGGCCTGCCCGTCCTGGCTGATGACCGAGCCCTCGGCGTTGCCTTCGAGACCGGGGATGCGGGAGACCGCCCACACGCCGAGCGGGTAGACGACACCCAGGAGGACGGTGAAGACGAGCAGGACCCGCAGCCCGGCGAGGGTCTGTTTGAACAACGGTTTCACTAGGTCACCCGATTCCAGGGATGAGACGGACGAGCAGATCGATCAGCCAGATCCCGAGGAACGGGCTGACGATGCCGCCAAGGCCGTAGACCAGCAGGTTCCGGCGCAGCAGCGCCGAGGCCGAGGACGGTTTGTACCGGACGCCGCGCAGGGCGAGCGGGATCAGCCCGACGATGATCAGGGCGTTGAAGATGACCGCCGACAGGATCGCCGACTTCGGCGTCGCGAGCTGCATGACGTTGAGCGCGCCGAGCTGGGCGAAGATGCCGGTGAACATCGCGGGCAGGATCGCGAAGTACTTCGCGAGGTCGTTGGCGACGCTGAAAGTGGTCAGCGCGCCGCGGGTGATCAGCAACTGCTTGCCGATCTCCACGATCTCGATCAGTTTCGTCGGATCGGAGTCGAGGTCCACCATGTTCCCCGCCTCCTTGGCGGCGGAGGTCCCGGTGTTCATCGCGACGCCGACGTCGGACTGCGCGAGCGCGGGGGCGTCGTTGGTGCCGTCGCCGGTCATCGCGACCAGCCGCCCGCCCTCCTGCTCCTTCTTGATCAGCGCCATCTTGTCTTCGGGTTTGGCCTCGGCGAGGTAGTCGTCGACGCCCGCGTCCCGCGCGATGGCCTTGGCGGTGAGCGGGTTGTCCCCGGTGATCATGACGGTCTTGATCCCCATCGAGCGGAGCTGGACGAACCGCTCCTTCATCCCGGGTTTGACCACATCGGACAGCCGGATCACGCCGCGCACGAACGCTTTCGCGCCGTCGTACTCCGCGACCACCAGCGGGGTCCCGCCCTGCTGGCTGATCTCGTCGACGACGCTTTCGGTCTCGTCCGGCATGTCGCCGCCGCGTTCGCGGACCCATTCCCGGACGGCCGCGGTGGCACCCTTGCGGACCTGCCGTCCGCCGATGTCGATACCGCTCATCCGGGTCTGCGCGGTGAACTCGACGAAGTCCGCGAGCTTCTCGTCGGCGGACGCGGTCTCCGCGAGCCCGTGCTCCCTCGCGACGAGCTCGACGATGCTGCGGCCCTCCGGCGTGCCGTCGGCGAGGCTGGAGAGGCGCGCCGCCTTGGCGATTTCGTCCACAGTGGACTCGCCGACCGGGATCAGCTCGGTGGCCTTGCGGTTGCCGAAGGTGATCGTGCCGGTCTTGTCCAGCAGCAGCGTCGAGACGTCGCCCGCGGCCTCCACCGCGCGACCGCTCGTGGCGAGGACGTTGCGCTGCACCAGCCGGTCCATGCCCGCGATGCCGATCGCGGACAGCAGCGCGCCGATCGTCGTCGGGATCAGGCAGACCAGCAACGCGGTCAGCACGATCACCGACTGCTGACTGCCCGAGTAGCCCGCCATCGGCTGCAGCGCCACGACGGCGAGCAGGAAGATGATCGTGAGCGTCGAGAGCAGGATCGTCAGCGCGATCTCGTTCGGCGTCTTCTGCCGGGAAGCGCCCTCCACCAAGGCGATCATGCGGTCCACAAAGGACTCGCCGGGTTTGGTGGTGATCTTCACGACGACGCGGTCGGAAAGCACCGTGGTGCCGCCGGTGACCGCGCACCGGTCGCCGCCCGATTCGCGGATGACCGGGGCCGACTCGCCGGTGATGGCCGATTCGTCGACGGTCGCGATGCCCTCGACGACGTCGCCGTCACCCGGGATGACCTGTCCGGCCTCGACGACCACCAGGTCACCGACGCGCAGGTCGGCGCCCGGCACGGTCTCCTCGTCGCCGTCCTCGGTCAGGCGGCGCGCGACGGTCTCCTTCTTGCTGCGCCGCAGGGTTTCCGCCTGCGCCTTGCCACGGCCCTCAGCGACGGCCTCGGCGAGGTTCGCGAACAGGACGGTGAACCACAGCCAGATCGTGATGAGGATGGTGAACACACTCGGGTCGGTGATCGCGAAGACCGTGGTCAGCGCCGAGCCGATCCACACCACGAACATGACCGGGTTGCCGAGCTGGTGCTTGGGGTTGAGCTTGCGCAGCGCCTCCGGGAGCGAGGTCAGCAGCTGACGCGGGCTGAAGATCCCCGCGCCGACCCGGCCGGTGTTCTCCACGTGGTGCTGGGAGATCTCCTCCGGGGTGCGTTCTTGAGTCATGGTCATGCGAGTGCCTCTGCGATGGGCCCGAGCGCGAGCGCCGGGATGAAGGTGAGGGCCGCGACGAGCACGATCGTGCCCGCGAGCATCGTGCCGAAGAGCGGCCCGGTGGTGGGCAGCGTGCCGGCGGTCTCCGGAACCTTCCGCTGGGAGGCGAGGGATCCGGCGAGACACAGCACGGCGAGGATCGGGACGAACCGGCCGAGCAGCATCGCCACCGACAGCGAGGACTGGAACCAGTCGTTCGTCACGGTGAGTCCGCCGAACGCGCTGCCGTTGTTGTTGCCCGCCGAGGCGTAGGCGTACAGGACTTCGGAAAGGCCGTGCGCGCCCGAGTTCGTCATGGCGGCCGGGGTGTCGGCCAGCATCAGCGCGACACCGGAGCCGAGCAGGACCACGGTCGGCATCGCCAGCATGGAGACGGCCGCGCAGGTGACCTCGCGTTTGCCGAGCTTCTTCCCCAGGTACTCCGGCGTCCGGCCGACCATCAGCCCGGCGAGGAACATCGCGATCACCGCCATCACGAGGATGCCGTACAGACCGGTGCCCACCCCGCCCGGCGAGATCTCGCCCAGCAGCATGTTGAGCAGCGCGCCTCCGCCGCCGAGCCCGCTGTAGCTGTCGTGCGCGCCGTTGACCGCGCCGGTCGACGTGCCGGTGGTGGCGTTGGCGAACAGCGAACTCAGGCCGATGCCGAACCGCTGTTCCTTGCCCTCCAGGTTCGCCCCGGCGGCCAGCGAGGCGGGCCCGCTCGCGTTGGCCTCGGACAGCCAGGTGACCGCGAGCATCGCGGTGAACAGCCCGGCCATCACCGAAAGCAGGACGTAACCCTGCCGCGTGTTGCCGACGAGTTTGCCGAAGGTGCGGGTCAGCGAGACCGGGATGACCAGGATCAGGAAGATCTCGATCAGGTTGGTCCAGGCGTTCGGGTTCTCGAACGGGTGCGCGGAGTTGGCGTTGAAGATGCCGCCGCCGTTGGTGCCGAGTTCCTTGATCGCCTCCTGGCTCGCGGCGGGCGCGAGCGCGATCTTGCTCGTGCTGCCGTCCGGGTTCAGGACGTCGACGCCGCTCTTGAGGCTCTGCACGACGCCGAGCGCGATCAGCGCGATCGCCGCCACGAACGCGATCGGGAGCAGGATCCGGATCGTGCCGCGCGTCAGGTCCACCCAGAAGTTGCCGAGGCGGTCGGTCTTCGAGCGGACGAAACCGCGGACGACCGCGATGGCGACCGAAAGGCCGACGGCGGCGGACAGGAAGTTCTGCACGGTCAGGCCGGCCATCTGCACGAAGTGACCCATGGTCGCTTCGGGACTGTAGGACTGCCAGTTCGTGTTGGTCACGAAGCTGACGGCGGTGTTGAAGGCGACCGCCGGCGAGACCGGTTCCTTGCCGAGGCTCCACGGCAGGATCGCTTGGAGCCGTTGAAGCAGGTACAGGAAGACGACGGAGACGAACGAGAAGCCGATCACGGCGGACGCGTAGGTCTTCCAGTGCTGTTCCGATCCGGGGTTCACCCGGAACAAGCGGTATAGGCCGCGTTCGGCCTTGGTGTGCTTCTCCGTCGAGAAGACGCGCGCCATGTAATCGCCCAGTGGCCGGTAGACCACGGCGAGCGCGACGAGGAGGAGGCCGGCCTGCAGGAGGCCGGCCATCGTGTCTGACATCAGAATTTCTCCGGCCTGACCAGTGCGATGAACAAATAGACGATCAGCCCCAGCGCCAGCAGTCCGCCGACGA
Source organism: Amycolatopsis sp. WAC 04197 (assembly GCF_003947475.1). NCBI lineage: Bacteria > Bacillati > Actinomycetota > Actinomycetes > Pseudonocardiales > Pseudonocardiaceae > Amycolatopsis > Amycolatopsis sp. WAC 04197. Next base: position 129,131 of record NZ_QHJK01000010.1, read on the forward strand.
CGTTGGCCACGGTCCCCGTGCCGGTCACAGCTTTTCCAGACCGCGAAGGGTCAGGGCGAGAACCACGAATACGCCGATCAGGAGCACGGCGTAGAGCAAGTCGGCCACTAGGCACCTCTCAGGACAGGTCACCCCATCGGCGACCAGGACCTCGCAACACTGCGCCAGGTCACGGCGCTTCCGGCGACGGACTGACGGCCTCTTGATGCCCCGATCGGGTGCCTTTACGACTTCTTGATGCCCGGTGACGTGCCCCACAGACCGTGACGCACTGCGGACGGAGCGTGCAATTCGGGCAGACAAGCCGCGCGAACCGTGTTACACCAGTGTTACGGATAGTTGTATGCGCTAACTAATCACCAGGAGGTAGCGATGTGCGGAATCGCAGGGTGGGTCTCCTATGACACGGATCTGACACGACGTCGCGAGGTCGTCGACGCGATGACCGAGACGATGGTGTGCCGCGGACCGGACGACTCGGGCACCTGGGTCCGGCCGAACGTCGCACTGGGCCACCGGCGGCTGGCGATCATCGACCTGCCGGGCGGCAGGCAGCCGATGGCCGAGGCCGGGCTGGCCGCGATGGTCTACAGCGGTGAGGCGTACAACTTCACCGAGCTGCGCGAGGAACTTCTCAAGCGGGGCCACAAGTTCGAGACCGACAGCGACACCGAGGTCGTGCTCCACGGCTATCTGGAGTGGGGCGACGAGGTCGTCGACCACCTCAACGGCATGTACGCCTTCGCGATCTGGGACGAGCGCGACGAGAAGCTCGTGATGATCCGCGATCGCATGGGCATCAAGCCGTTCTACTACTACCCGACCCGCGACGGCGTCCTCTTCGGTTCCGAGCCGAAGGCGATCCTCGCGAATCCCTTGGCGCGCAAGGTGGTCGACACCGACGGCCTGCGCGAGCTGATGGCCATGACCAAAACCCCGGGCTGGTCGCTGTGGAAGGGCATGCACGAGGTCGGCCCGGGCACGATCGTCACCGTCGACCGCTCCGGGATCCGCACGCGGACGTACTGGAAGCTCGACGCGAAGCAGCACACGGACGACCAGGAGACCACGGTCGAGCGGGTCCGCGAGCTGATGACGGACATCGTGCACCGTCAGCTGATCGCCGACGTGCCCCGCTGCGTCCTGCTCTCGGGCGGGCTCGACTCCAGCGCCGTCACCGGTCTCGCCGCGGCGCGGCTGGCCGAACAGGGCGAGCGGCTGCGCACGTTCTCCGTCGATTTCCAGGGCCAGGAGGAGAACTTCAAACCGGACGAGGTGCGCGACACCCCGGACTCGCCCTTCATCCGCGACGTCGCGCAGCTGGTCGGCTCCGACCACAAGGACGTCGTGCTGAACCCGGCCGAGCTCAGCGACCCGGAGGTCCGCCGCAAGGTGCTGACCGCGCGGGACATCCCGGCCGGGCTCGGCGACATGGACACGTCGCTGTACCTGCTGTTCAAGGCGATCCGCGCGGAGTCGACCGTGGCGCTGTCCGGCGAATCCGCCGACGAGGTCTTCGGCGGGTACCGCTGGTTCCACGACGAGGCCGCGGTGAACTCGGGGACGTTCCCCTGGCTCGCCTTCCGGATGGGGCTCACCAGCGAGCGGGGCGCCCTCCTGCGCGGCGAGGTCCAGAAGAAGCTGGACCTGCCCGGCTACATCGCCGACCAGTACGCCACCGCCGTCGCCCAGGTCGAGCACCTCGACGGCGAAAGCGAGCAGGACCGCAAGATGCGCACGGTCTGCAACCTGCACCTGAGCCGGTTCGTGCGGATGCTGCTGGACCGCAAGGACCGGGCGTCGATGGCGGTCGGGCTCGAAGTGCGCGTGCCGTTCTGCGACCACCGTCTCGTCGAGTACGTCTACAACACGCCTTGGTCGCTGAAGACGTTCGACGGCAGGGAGAAGAGCCTGCTGCGGCACGCGACCGAACACGTGCTCCCCGCCTCGGTGCGGGACCGGGTCAAGAGCCCGTATCCGTCCACTCAGGACCCCGGCTACGCGGCCGCGTTGCAGCAGCAGGCCAAGGAGGCCCTGACCGAACGGGACAACCCGGTGTTCGAGCTGGTCGACCGCGACTGGCTGCACCGGGTGTCCGAAGTGGCCCCGGTGACGATGTCCTCGGCCCAGCGCTCCGGCATCGATCGGGCGCTGGACCTCTACCACTGGTTCGACCTGTACCGGCCCGAACTGCAGCTGGACTGAGGTCTCGGTCCGCCGCCGTCTCAGCGACGGCGGCGGACCGTGCCCCCTACCGCGACACCCCCGAGCACCGCGGTCGCGGCGAGCAGGATGCCCGCCTCGGTCCACTGGAACCGCCAGAACCGGCCGGCGGGCTGGTAGACGGTGAAGTCCCGGTAGCCCGCCGCCTCGACACAGGCGTTCATTCCCTTGCCGCGCGGGCATTCGGGCACCTCGTCGAGCAGGCGCAGCTCCCTGCCGTCCGGCGCGACCCGGCCCGCCCGCACGATCAATCCGTCCTTTGTGGAGGGATCGACGCCGACCGTCCGGACCGGCTCGGCGTAGTGCGGCCGCAGGAGCATCAGGGTGATCGAGGCCGCGACGAACACCGCGGCCGTGATCGCGATGGCGGGTACGGTCTTGCGCACCAGCACCCCGGCCGCGGCACCGAGGACGAACGCGAACAACCACCACGCAGCGGGCGCGACGCCGACGGCACCGAAGTACGACGTCTCGTTCAACGTCTCCGCCTTACCGGGGAAGATCTCCAGCCACCGGCCGAACATCTGTCCCGAAGCCAGCCCGGCGAGCGCCGCGGCCACCGCGAGGACGCCGAACTTGGCGGCCAGCCAGCGCCCGCGGCTCACCGACTGCGTCCAGACGAGCTGATACGTGCCACGTTCGTATTCCTTGGCGAGCAATGGCGCGCCCCAGAAGACACCCGCCAGCAACGGGACGAACGGCAGGATCACGATCAGCGGGTAGATCTTCTGGTAGAGGTCTTCCAGCCCCGCGTCGTACTCGCGGCAGGGCACTCCGCCGCCGTAGCAGTACGAGGCGATCTTGCCGCTCGCCGAACCGAGCGCGGCTTGTCCGGACAGGAGCAGGATCCCGCCGATCACGGCGAGGAACCCGAGGGTGACGAACAGCTGGGTGCGGTGCTGCCGCCAGGTGAGCCAAAGCAACGAGAGGTGCCTTTCTAGGAGCGGCGACGGACGGCGAAGGTCGCGGCGACGGCGAGCAGCAGCGAGAACCCCGTCAGGATCGCGGCTTCGGTCCACTGGAAACGCCAGTACCAGTCCTGCGGCAGGACCTTGAGCGCGGTGATCTCCCCGGCGGCGTCCCTGATCATCTCCACGACCCGGCCGACGGGCTCCTTGCCGAGCGGGACGAGTTCGGGTTCCGCGTAGCCGTCACGGACGTTGCTCAGCCCGATCATCAGGCCGACGGCCACCGCGATGGTGACGGCGATGGCGGGCAGGGTCTTGCGGATGAGCGCGCCCGCGGCGGTGCCGAGCACGAACCCGAAGAGCCACCACGCGCCTGGCGCGACGCCGGTCATCGTGAACAGGACCGGGTTGTCGAAGCGGCTGGTGAAGGCGATGTCGCCGCGATCGGTGGGGAAGGCCTCCACCCAGCGCTGCATCATCGCGCCGAACGCGAGCCCGCCGAGGGTGGCGAGGACGGCGAGGAACCCCAGCTTCACGCCGAGCCAGCGGAACCGCGAGATCGACTGGGTCCAGGCGAGTTTCGTCGTACCGCGTTCGTATTCGGCCGCGACCAGCGGGGCACCCCAGAAGACACCGATCGCCACCGGGACTACCTGGAGCCAGGAGAGATAGGTGTACAGATCCTTGAACAGCTTCGCCGGATCCGGGCTGTCCGCGGCGGCGTTCCCGTTGACCAGCAACAGGATCCCGACGGCGACGAGCAGCCCCGCCGTGATCAGCAGCTGCATCCGGTGCTGGCGGTAGGTGAGCCAGAACATCGTTCCCCCTTACGCCGAAGCCAGTGTCGGGCGAGGCAGGCTCGCGGATTCGGGTCGCCGCAGGTACGCGAGCACCAGTTCTTCGAGGTTCGCCGGCCGCTCGCTCCACTGTGGACCGAGCGGAACCGGTTCGGTGCGGGCGAACACGGTCGCCTGCCTCCCCGCGCGGGCTTCGTCGACCACCGTGACCCGCTTGGCCAGCGCGTCGGCCTCCTCCACCGGTCCGGTGAGCGTGCGGTGCCCGGCGACGAGTTCGTCGATGTCGCCGCTGACCTGGACGCGGCCGCCGTTGAGGACGATCAGCCAGTCACACGTGTTCTCCAGGTCGGAGACGACGTGGGACGACAGCAGCACGGTCATGCCGGTTTCGGCGACCGCCTCCATCAGCCCGCGCATGACCTCGTGACGGGCCAGCGGATCGAGGTTCGCGAGCGGCTCGTCGAGTACCAGCAGGTCCGGGCGTTTCGCGAGCGCGAGGGTGAGCGCGACCTGCGCGCGCTGCCCGCCGGACAGCTTGCCGACCTTGTGATTCAAGGCGAGTCCGAGCGAATCGATGCGCTTGAGCGCGAACTCGTCGTCCCAGCCGGGGTTGAGGCGCCTGCCGAACTTGAGCATCTCCGCGATGCTGAAGCCCGGGTACAACGGCTTGTCCTGCGCGAGGAAGGCGGCGGTTCCCTGGATCGAGACCGAGCCGAGGGTCGCGTCGAGCAGCCCGACGGCCAGGTGGAGGAAGGTCGTCTTGCCGGCGCCGTTGGGCCCGACCAGTGCGACGACCCGTCCTTTCGGGACGGAGAGGGAGCAGTCGCGCAAAGCCCACTTGCGGCGATAGCGCTTGGCGAGGCCGGTCGCCTCGAGGACGGGTTTCTCAGTCACGCGGTCCGCTCCCCTCGAAAGCCGTCGACCACCACGGAGGTGAACAGTGCCTCGACGTCTTCCTGATCCAGTCCCGATTCCCGCGCGTCGCGGACCCAAGCCCCCAGGCTTTTCCGCAACCGCGTGCGCTCCGCGAACGAAGCACCTCCGAGCGTCTTCTGAACGAAGGTGCCGAGGCCCGGCTTCCCTTCGACAAGCCCTTCGCGCTCCAGTTCGCGATAGGCCTTGAGGACGGTGTTGGGGTTGATCGCCAGCTCGGCGACCACCTCCTTCGCCGTCGGCAGCCGGTCCCCCGGCTCCAGCAACCCCAGCCGCAGGGCGTTCTTGACCTGCTGGACGAGCTGGACGTACGTCGCGACGCCCGAGCCCTTGTCCAGGTGGAAGGTGACCACTGGCAACACCCTTTCACTAATTAAGTAGTGAAAGGGTGCAGGTAGAAGTCGGCGCCTGTCAAGTGATCACCTGGAAAAGACGTGAAGGCCCCCTTGAGGGACTCTGGATCCCTCAAGGGGGCCTTCACGGAAAACCCCAGCCCCAGTCAAGAAGAAGCGCCAGTTCGACGACACGGGGGAAGACGTCGAGCTGGCACTACCCCCAACCCCCACCGCCGTCAGATGGCGGTGCCTGTGCAAGTTGAAGGTGCCCACCGTCGTACCGGAACCGAATGGGGGGTCCTGCCCGTCTGGTTGGTTGGGCACGGTTCCGGCGACGGGTCCTCGGTGGACACCTGGCAAGGATCACGCCGTCCGGATGCAGGGCGCTTGCACTACGCTTGCAGGCTCTGACGAGGGTGAGCGGAGGTGGCCGGGTGGAGTTCCGCGTCCTCGGCGCCGTCGAGGCGTGGGCCGGTGGCGTTCCGGTCGATCTCGGCTCGCCCAAACAACGGCTCGTGCTGGCGGTCCTGCTGCTGGAAGCGGGCAAGCCGGTGCCGCGCGACCGGATCATCGACCTGCTCTGGCCCGAAGAACCGCCCGCCAGTGCGCGGAACACCGTGCAAGCGCTGGTATCCAGGCTGCGGGCGGTGTTCCGCGGCGCGGGCGGGCCGGAGATCGTCTCCGAGGGGACCCGATACCTGCTCAAGGTCGACGCGCGCCAGGTCGACCTGCACCGCTTCACCGAGCTGACGGCGCAAGCCCGCGACGCCGACGACGAGACGGCCGTGGAACTCCTGGACGAGGCCCTCGGGCTGTGGCGCGGCGACGCGTTGTCCGACGTGGTGAGCGGCGAGGTCGCGCAACGACTCCGCGGCGGCCTGCACGAGGCACGCTGGACGGCGCTGGAGGACCGGGCCGAAGCGCAGCTGCGGCTCGGACGCGGCAGGCAGGTCCTCGCGGAGCTGACCGAACTGGTCGCCGCGCATCCCCTGCGGCAGCGGTTCGTCGGGCAGCTCATGCTCGCCCTGCACCGCGAAGGCCGCACCGACGACGCCCTCGAAGCCTTCCGCGCCTTGCGGGACCGGCTCGGCTCCGAGCTGGGTCTCGACCCGTCCCCGGAGCTGCGGCGACTGGAAACCGCCATCCTCGGCGCCGATCCCGCGCTGGAACCGGCGACCAGGCCCGAGCCGGTCCGCCCCGCCCAGCTGCCGCACGACGTCCGCGGGTTCGCCGGGCGCGCGGCCGAACTGGAGCGGCTCGACGAGGCGACCCGGCACGCGGGCGAGGGCACCGACATCTGGGTCATCAGCGGGACCGCCGGGGTCGGCAAGACCGCGCTCGCGGTCCGGTGGGCCCACCACGTCCGCGACGCTTTCCCCGACGGCCAGCTCTATCTCGACCTGCGCGGTTTCGATCCCGACCACGAACCGCTCACCCCGGCCGTCGCGCTCACCCAGCTCCTGCAGGCGCTCGGCACCTCGCCCAAGGCGATCCCGCCGGACGTCGACACGCGGGCCGCGTTGCTCCGTTCCCTCCTCGCCGACCGGCGGGTGCTCCTCGTGCTGGACAACGTGCGCGACAGCGGGCAGGTGCTGCCGCTGCTTCCGCCGTCGGGCACCGTCCTGGTCACCAGCCGCCAACGGCTCGGCGACCTCATCGCCCGCACCGGCGCCCGCGCGCTCCCGCTGTCCGTGCTGCCCGCCGAGGACGCGCGGCACCTGCTGGAGGCCGTGCTCGGCAGCGAGACCGTCGCCGCCGAGGAGGGCGCGGCCGCGGAACTGGCCCGGCTGTGCGGGCATCTCCCACTCGCCCTCCGGATCGCGGCGGCGAACCTCGGCGCGAGCGGCGAACCCGAGATCGCCGAACTCGCCCGTGAGCTGGCCGGCGGCGACCCGCTGGCGGAACTGACCGTCGACGGCGCCGAGGAAAGTGCCGTGACCACGGCGTTCGGCGTTTCCTACCGGGCGCTTCCCGAAGAGCATCGCGAGCTGTTCCGCCGTCTCGCGCTCGTCCCCGGACAGACGTTCACCGCCCCCGCCGCCCAGGCGCTGACCGGCGTCCCGCATTCGAAGGCGAACCAGCAGCTCAAGGCGCTCGCGGCGGCGCACCTGGTCGAGCGCTACACGCCGGGGCGCTACCGGTTCCACGATCTTCTCCGCAGTTTCGCGGCGGGCCGCACCCTGTCGGAGGACACGAAGGCCGAACGGGAGGCCGCGGAAAGGCGGCTCTTCGAGAGCTACCTGACCACGGCCGACGCCGCGGGCCGCGCCCTCATCCCACATTTCCTGCGGCTGCCGCGTGAAGAACCGGCGGACGCACCCTTCGCCGACACCGAAGAGGCGCTGGCGTGGCTCGACGCCGAGTGGCCGAACCTCGCCGCCGCCGTCGAGCACAGCGCCGAACACGGCCCGCCCGAGTTCTCGTGGCATCTCGCCGACGCGCTCCGCGCTTTCTTCCATCAGCGCGGTCATCACGCGGAATGGATCGACACGGCCTCGACGGCGCTCAAAGCCGCCCGCCGCAGCGAAGCCGGGCAGGCACAAGCGGCGATGCACCTGAGCATCGCGCTCGCCTGCGTCAACAGCGGCCGCTACGACGAAGCGCGCGAGCACCTCACCAGCGCTCTGCGCGGCGACCTCCTCGACGGCTGGGACGCCGGCCGCGCGGCCGTGCTCAACAACCTGAGCGCCGTGCACCAGCGGCTCGGCGACCCGCAGGAGGCCATCCGCTGCGGACTGGAATCCCTGCGGCTGTGCGAAGAACTGAACATGCCCGCCGTCTCGATGGCGCTGGCGAACCTCGGTTTCCCGTATTGGCAGACGGGTCAGCTCGACGAGGCGCTCGCCAACTTCACCCGCGCGCTGGCGGTCTCCGAACGGGACGGCGCGCGGTTCAGCGTCGCGGTGCTGCTGGTCGACCTCGGCAACGTGCACCGTGACCTCGGCCTTCCCGACGACGCCTATGACTTCTACACCCGCGCGCTCGCGGCCAACCGCGAACTGGGCTACACCTACGGCGAGGCGACCGCGCTGTCCGGCAGGGCCGTCCTCGAAAGCAGGCGCGACCCGAGCGAGCAGAACCGCACGGACGCGCTCGAAGCCGTCGAACTCACCCGCAAGATCGGCGACCGGGGCACCGAGGCCTGGACGCTGGTCGGGCTCGGTGAGGTCTGCCTACGGCTCGGCCTGCCCGAGGAAGCAGCCGAGCACTACCGGCTCGCGTTGTCCATCGCGCGGACGACCAGTTTCTTCTGGTGTGAGGCCGCCGCACGGACCGGGCTCGCGGAAACCCTGCTGGAACTGGGAAAGCTCACGGAAGCCCGGACACACGGTGAGCTGGCCCTCGAACTCGCCGCGCGCTCCGGCTACCGGCTCGTCGAAGAACGCGCGAAGCTGATCCTGGACGAGCTTTAGCTTTTCGCCCCGGATGACTTCACGCTTCCGGCGATCGCCGCCGCGACCGCCGCGAGGACACTGAAGACGATCATCAGCGCCATCGCGGTGCTGTCGCCGTCGTCGAAGCTGAAGAGCCACTTGACCTGGCTGCTCAAGGGCGTGCCCCAGACGAGCGGCATCCCCACGAACACGGCCACCACGTAGAACACGCAGAGCCCGAACAGGGTCCACGCGCCGGGAATCCGCCGGGCGAACGTGAACACCGCCGCGATCACCAGGAAGACCGCGGAGATGACGCCGCTGACCATGTTCTGCACCGTGACACCCGACAAGCCGCCGTTCGCCTCCGTGGCGACGAAGATGTTGTAGAGCGCGAACCAGACGAGCATGGCGGCGGCGAGCAGCGCCAGGACACCGGCGATCACCGCGGCCGGGGCGTTGGCCCGCGGTTTGGGCATCGGCGGCTGACCGTACTGAGGAAAGCCGGGCCCCGGTGGATTCGGCTGCATCCGCTCTCGCTCTCCGCGCGTTCGTCCCTGTCGTTCGCGACCACCCTAGCGATCGGGACGCTTTGGTGGTGGCCGGTGGCAGGAAGCTGTCGCGGGTTCGGATGACAGGACGTTCACCCTGTTTCCGTCCACAAAGGACGACGACGGTCGAGTAAAAGTCCGTTTAATTCTCATTTGTACGGTTTCCGAGTGGGGTCGTGAGTGGCGATTGTCGTTAGAACGACCAAAAACACTCACGACCACCCCGAAAAACGCCCAAACCGGACAAGGCTACCTTGGCGGTGTCCCCTGTGGACGGTCGAGCGATGCGGAAGGATCAGCGTGACGAGCCCCCTGGTCGCCGCTTGACCAGCGCTTATGCGACTTTGCCGGGACCCTGGCGCTAGGCGCCACGAAGGGGGCCTTTGTACTCCAAGAGGCACCGGCCCAAACCCTGGTGAAGATTCCGGGCCGTTGAAGGGACCTGCGCAACCGGCGGTTTCGCGTGACTGGATGGACGACACGCGTGTCTGGGCGGACGACTCGCGGCGGCGAGCGTGCCTCAGACGCGGACCTCCTCAACCCGCACCGGGCGGCGTTCGTGGCGCGAGACCTCGCACGCTTCGGCGATGTAGAACGCCTCCAGCGCGTCCGCGGCGCCGCACGGGCTCGGCGCGCGACCGGCGGCGACGTCGAGGAACGTCTTCAACTCGCTGACGTACGCGGGGCGGAAGCGTTCCATGAACCCGGGATACGCCGGGCCGGGCAACGGCTGGACACCGGGTTCCACCGAGGTCAGCGGCGCTCGGTCGTCCAGGCCCACGACGACGTTGCCCGCCGAGCCGAGCACTTCCAACCGGACGTCGTAGCCCGCGCCGTTGTAGCGCGTCAGCGAGACCACCGCGAGCGTTCCGTCGTCCAGCGTCAGGGTCGCGGCCGCGGTGTCGACGTCGCCGGCGTCGACGAAGAAGCGCTCGCCCTTGTTCGTTCCCACGGCGTAGACCTCGACGACCTCGCGGCCGCTCACGAACCGGACGACGTCGAAGTCGTGCACGCCGCAGTCGCGGAACAGGCCACCGGAGTGCGCGACGTACTCGGCGGGCGGGGGTGCCGGGTCGAGCGTGGTCGCGCGCAAGGTGTGCAGCCAGCCGAGGTCACCCGAAGCGACCGCCGCGCGTGCGGCCGCGTAGCCCGCGTCGAACCGGCGCTGGAAACCGATCTGCACCGGGACGTCGGCACCGGAGATCTTGTCGATCACCGCGAGTGTTCCCGGGATGTCGGCGGCGACCGGTTTCTCGCAGAACACGGGGATCCCCGCGTCCACGGCCTTGAGGATCAGCTCCGGATGCGCGTCCGTCGCCGCGGCGATCACCAGACCGTCCAAAGAGGACGCGAACAGCGAAGGGATGTCCGCCGCCGCTTCGACGCCGAGTTTCGCCGCGGCGGCCTGGGCGCGGGCGGCGTCGACGTCGGCGACGACCACGGACGAAACCTCGTCGAAGCTCTTCAAGGTCTCGGCGTGCGAAGTGCCGATCCGGCCGGTGCCGGCGAGTCCCAACCTCATGTGGTTACCTTTCTGGAGCGGCGGTGGTCGATCGGACCACCAGCGACGGGTGCAGCAGATGGCGGACCGGTTCGGCGCGTTCACCCCGGATCCGTTCGAGCAGTGCTTCGACGGCCAGCCTGCCCATCTCCGTACGCGGCTGGTCCACAGTGGTCAGTGACAGATGGCGCAGCGCGGCGAGCGAGGTGTTGTCGTAGCCGACCACGGAGACGTCTTCCGGCACGCGCAAGCCCGCCTCTTCCAACGCGGATATCGCACCCACGGCGTTGAAGTCGTTGCCCGCCACCAGCGCGGTCGGCATTCCGCCTTCCGGTGGATCGCCGAGCAGTTCGTGCACGGCCTTCTCGCCCGCGGTGTCGGTGTGCTCGCTGCGCACGATGACCGGATGCAGCCGATGCCGGCGCATGGCCTGCAGATATCCCCGGCGCCGGGCAGCCGCACCGGCGGCGAGCCCACCGTCCAGATGGGCGATCCTTTTATGCCCCAAGGAAACCAAGTGATCAACGGCTAGGGCGGAACCGGCCTCTCCGTCGTCGTTCACCGTGTCCACACCCGCCGCCCGCGATGTCCGTGACACCAGGACGACCGGACTTTGCGCGGCCGCTTCCTCGATCGCCGACGCGGGGACCACCGGCGACAGCAGGATCACCCCGGCGGGCCGGAAGGACAGCAGGCTCTTCAGCGCGGCACGCTCCCGCGCGGGACTCCGGCCGCCGGTGTTGAGGATCAAATGGAACCCGGCCGCTTCGGCCGCCGCGTCGAGCCCCTCGACGACGTCGGCGAAGAACGCGTTGCGGAGATCGGAGACCATCACGCCGAGGACGGTCGACGTCCGGCTCGCCAGCGACCTGGCCATCGCGTGCGGCTCATAACCCAGTTCGTGCGCCGCGCAGAGCACGCGCGTGCGCCGCTCGTCCGAGACGTTCGGCGCGTTCCGCATCACCAGCGACACGAGCGCACGGGAAACCCCCGCTTTCGCGGCGACGTCCTCCATCGTCGGTCGCGCCATTTCCACCCTCTCCGTGCCCTTGACTTTACTGTGACGGACGCTACATGATTAGAGCGCTCTAATCAATAGAGCGCTCTAACCCCGATCCCCCGGAGGCCGCCGATGACCGTCACGACACCCCGGATCCGCGTCGCCGCCGCCCCGATCTCTTGGGGCGTCTGCGAAGTCCCCGGCTGGGGCCGCGTGCTCGACGCGGGGACCGTACTGGGCGAAATGGCGGAGCTGGGAGTGCGCGCCACCGAACTCGGCCCGCCCGGATACCTGCCGCGAGACCCGGCCGAGCTGCGCGAACGACTGAACGGTCACCGGCTCGAACTGGTCGGCGGCTTCCTCGCCGTCGTCCTGCACGAGAATCCCGAAGCCGCGCTGGCGGAGGCCGAAGAATCCGCCGCGTTGTTCGCCGCCTGCGGTGGCGGCATGCTCGTCCTCGCCGCCGCGACCGGCCTCGACGGTTACGACGATCGGCCGGAGCTGAGCGACGCCGAATGGGCGACCCTCGTCGAAACCTCCGGCGAGATCAAGGAAATCGCCGCGCGGCACGGCCTCCGCACCGTGCTGCACCCGCATGTGGGGACGCATGTGGAGACAGAGCGGGAGGTCGAGCGTTTCCTCGCCGATTCCGATCTCCCGCTGTGCCTGGACACCGGGCACCTCCTGATCGGCGGGACCGATCCGGTCGCGCTGGCGAAACGCCATCCCGGACGGGTCGGGCACCTGCACCTCAAGGACGTGCGCGGCGAACTCGCCGAAGAGGTCCGCGCCGGAAGGCTTCCCTACGCCGAAGCGGTGGGCAAAGGTCTGTATGTCCCCCTGGGCGACGGGGACGTCGACATCGAAACGATGGTCAGGTCCGTCCACGAGGTGGGCTACGACGGGTGGTACGTGCTCGAACAGGACACCGCGCTGAGCGAGGGGAGCCCGGAGGATCTGCCGAAGCGGGACGTCGCCAGGAGCCTGGCGCATCTCGACGGAATCGTCAGCCGGCTCACGGCTGCCAGGTAACGGAAGAAGCGAGGAGAGACGACGATGTCCCATCGCTTGAGGAAATGGCGGAGCAGCGGTGCTTGCGGAACGAACCCCAAGCGGGAACCCGCCATGGCCGCCAGGCCCCGAAATCGTGGCGGCAGGGCGCCATCCCTCGCACGGCGAGGAGCGATGCCAAGGAGCGCCCTGGCGACTCGATTCCGGTCGCGGGTTCCCAAGACGACACTGAAGAAGGTTTTGGTGGTCGTGGCGGGGCTGCTGCTCCTGTCCGCGTGCACCGGGCCGAAGGCCGAGGAGAAACCCGCCGCCGGCGCGGGCCCGGCGACGACCCAGCCCAGCGGGCCGCTGCGGGTGGCGGTCATCTCGCACGGCACGGCCGGTGACGCGTTCTGGAACGTGGTCAAGAACGGCGCCGAAGAGGCGGGCAGGCAGCTCGACGTCCAGGTCGAGTACAACTCGGACGGAGACCCCGGCAACCAGGCCAAGCTGATCGACAACGCGGTCGCCCAGCGGGTCGGCGGGCTCGTGGTGTCGATGGCGAACCCGGAGGCGCTCAAAACCTCGATCGAGAACGCGGTCCGCGCCGGGATCCCGGTCATCACCATCAACTCCGGTGAGGACAAGAGCGCGGCGTACGGCGCGCTCACCCATGTCGGGCAGAACGAGACCATCGCGGGTGAAGAGGCGGGGAAGAAGTTCCGGGAGCTCGGCAAGAAGAAGCTGCTCTGCGTGGTCCACGAAGCGGGCAACGTCGGGCAGGCGCAACGCTGCGACGGCGCCAAGACCGGCTTCGCGGGCGACGTGCAGACCCTGCAGGTCGACATCAGCAACCCCACCGACGCCGAGTCCCGGATCAGGGGCGCGGTGCAGACCGACTCCTCCCTCGACGCCGTCCTGACGCTGAACTCGCAGGTCGCCGCCCGTGCGGTGAGCGCGATCAAGGCGGTCGGTTCGAAGGCCCAGGTCGGTACGTTCGACCTCAACACCGACGTGGTCGGCGCGATCAAGGCGGGCGACGTGGTCTTCGCGGTCGATCAGCAGCAGTACGAGCAGGGCTATCTGCCGGTGCAGTTCCTCAAGCTCTACCGGGACAACGCGAACGTCGTCGGCGGCGGGAAGCCGGTGCTCACCGGGCCCGACCTGGTCGACAAATCCACTGTGGACACCGTCGGCCAGTACGTGCAAAGGGGCACGCGATGACAACCACCACCCTCGACGAACGGATCGCGAAACCGCGGCTGATGGACCGGCTGGTCGTCCGGCCCGAGATCGGCGCGCTGCTCGGCGCCGTGGTCGTCTTCCTGTTCTTCACCGTCGTCACCGACCAGTTCTTCAGCGGCAGCGGCGTGGCGACCTGGCTGGACGACGCCTCGACGCTCGGCATCATGGCGGTCGCGGTGTCCCTGCTGATGATCGGCGGCGAGTTCGACCTCTCCGCCGGGGTCATGACGGCGTCCACCGCGCTCGTCACCGCGACACTGGCGACGCAGGCCGGCTGGAACGTCTGGCTCGCGCTGTTCGCGTCGCTGGTCTTCGCCCTCGCGGTCGGCGCGTTCAACGGCTGGCTGGTGATGCGTACCGGGTTGCCCAGCTTCATCGTCACCCTGGGCACCTTCCTGGCCCTGCAAGGTCTCAACCTCGGCGTCACCCGGCTGGTCACCGGCACCGTCCAGGTGTCCGGGATGCGCTCCACCGACGGCTACGAGTCCGCCGGCTTCGTCTTCGCGTCCACTGTGGACATCGGCGGTACGGCGTTCCAGATCTCGATCCTCTGGTGGATCGGGTTCGCCGTGCTGGCGGCCTGGCTGCTGGTGAGGACCCGCTTCGGCAACTGGATCTTCGCCGTCGGCGGCTCCGCGCAGAGTTCGCGCGCGGTCGGGGTGCCAGTGGTGCGCACCAAGATCCTGCTGTTCATGACCACCGCGCTCGCCGCGTGGCTGGTCGGCTCGATCAACATCCTGCGGTTCGCGAGTGTCCAGGCGAACCAGGGCATCGGGCTGGAGTTCCAGTACATCATCGCGGCCGTGATCGGCGGCTGCCTGCTGACCGGCGGGTTCGGTTCGGCGATCGGCGCCGCGATCGGCGCGCTGATCTTCGGTATGGCGCGGCAGGGAATCGTGTTCGCCCGCTGGGACAGCGACTGGTTCATGCTGTTCCTCGGGGTGATGCTGCTGTCCGCGGTCCTGGTCAACAACGCCTTCCGGCGGCGAGCGGAAAGGGTCCGGCGATGAGTCGTCTCCTCGAGGTGAAGGACGTCGGCAAGACCTACGGCAGCGTGATCGCGCTGCGCGACGTCTCCACCGTGGTCAACGCGGGCGAGGTCACCTGCGTGCTCGGCGACAACGGCGCCGGGAAGTCCACGTTGATCAAGATCCTGGCCGGAGTCCATCAGCACGACCGGGGCGAGTTCCTGGTCGAGGGCGAGCCGGTCAAGTTCGCCTCGCCGCGTGAAGCGCTCGATCGCGGGATCGCGACGGTGTACCAGGATCTCGCGGTCGTCCCGCTGATGAGCGTGTGGCGGAACTTCTTCCTCGGCTCGGAGCCGACGGTGGGTTTCGGCCCGTTCCGCGCGCTGGACCGGAAGAAGGGCCGCGAGACGACCAAGAAGGCGTTGTCCGACATGGGCATCGACCTGCGCGACGTCGAGCAGCCGGTCGGCACGCTCTCCGGTGGCGAGCGGCAGTGCGTCGCCATCGCGCGGGCCGTGTACTTCGGCGCGAAGGTGCTGATCCTCGACGAGCCGACGGCCGCGCTGGGCGTCAAACAGGCGGGGGTCGTGCTCAAGTACGTCGCGCAGGCCCGTGACCGCGGGCTCGGCGTCGTGCTGATCACGCACAACCCGCATCACGCGTATCCGGTGGCCGATCGTTTCCTGCTGCTCAAACGAGGCGCGTCACTCGGCGCCTACGAGAAGTCCGAGATCGACCTGGCCGAACTGACCAGGCAGATGGCGGGCGGCGCGGAACTGGAAGCCCTCGAACACGAATTGCGAGCCGCGGAGTCCTCTTCATGACCGTTCTCGAAGCACTGACCGTCGGCCGGGTCGGGGTGGACCTCTACCCCGAGCAGAGCGGCGTGCCGTTGGCCGGGGTCAGCACCTTCGCCAAATCGCTCGGCGGCACCGCGACCAACGTCGCGGTCGCCGCCGCGCGGCTCGGCCGCTCGACGTCGGTGCTGACGAAGGTCGGCCCGGACGGCTTCGGCGAGTACGTGCGGCAGGCGCTGCGGGAGTTCGGCGTCTCCCCCGAGCACGTCGGGACGTCGGACGGGTTGCAGACGCCGGTGGTGTTCTGCTCGCTGGACCCACCGGCGGATCCGCCGTTGCTGTTCTACCGGTCGCCGATCGCCCCGGATCTGACCATCGGCGAACACGATGTGCCCTGGGACGTCGTGGAATCCGTTCCCCTGCTGTGGGTCACCGGGACCGGTGTCTCGGTCGAACCGGCGCGCTCCACCCAGCGCCGGATGCTCGAGCGGCGCGGACGCCGGTCGCATACCGTGCTGGACCTCGACTTCCGGCCGATGTTCTGGCCGGACACCGGGACGGCACGCGCGGAGATCGGCTGGATGCTCGACCACGTCACGGTCGCGGTCGGCAACCGCGCCGAGGCGGAGGTCGCCGTCGGCACGGCGGATCCCGACGAGGCCGCGTCCCGGATGCTGGCCAGGGGCGTCGAACTGGCGGTGATCAAGAAGGGCGCGGAGGGCGTGCTGGTGGCGACCGCCGAAGGCCGCTGGACCGTGCCGCCCCAGCGGGTCGAGGTCGTCTGCGGGCTCGGCGCCGGGGACGGTTTCGGCGGCGCGCTGATCCACGGTCTGCTCTCCGGCTGGGATCCGGTGCGCATCGCCACCTACGCCAACGCGGCGGGCGCGCTCGTCGCCTCCCGGCTCGCCTGCGCCGACGCCATGCCCACCGCCGACGAGATCGAGGAGTTGCTGTGAGCAAGCTGCACCGTCCACTCGGGACGCTTTCGGACGAGCGGGATCCGGTCCGGCTCACCCCGGACTCGGCGGGCTGGACCTACAGCGGGCTGCGGGTGCTCTCGCTGGCCGCCGGCGAGACCCGGCTGGTGCGCACCGGCGAATACGAAGCGTTCGTCCTGCCGCTGGCGGGAGCGTGCACGGTCCGGGTCGACGGGCAGGTCTTCGAGCTGGCGGGGCGGGATTCGGTGTTCACCCGCGTCACGGATTTCGCCTATGTTCCGCGCGACGCCGAAGTCGAGTTGTCGACAGCGGCGGGGATCGAGGTCGCGCTGCCGATGGCCCGCTGCGGCCGCCGTCTCGAAGCGCGCTACGGACCGGCCGAAAACGTACCGGTGGAGGTACGCGGAGCGGGCCAGGCGACCAGGCAGGTCACCAACTTCGGTGTGCCGGGTGTCTGGGACCACGCGGACAAGCTGAACGCGTGCGAGCTGATCACGCCGGGCGGAAACTGGTCGTCGTACCCGCCGCACAAGCACGACGAGGTGTCCGAATGCGAGGTCGTCAACGAGGAGATCTACTACTTCCGCATCGCCGGCCGCGACGGGGTGACCCCTTCCCGCGAAGGGTTCGGCCTGCACCGGACGTACACCGCCGACGGTGAGCTGGACGAGGACGTCGCGGTCCGGGACGGGGACGTCTTCCTGATCCCGCGCGGCTATCACGGTCCTTGCGTCGCCGCGCCGGGCTACCCGATGTACTACCTGAACGTCCTGGCCGGGCCCGCCGACGAGCGGTCGATGGCGTTCTGTGACGACCCCGCGCACGGCTGGGTCCGCGACACCTGGAACGACCAGGAGCTCGACCCGCGCTGCCCGGTCACGAGCCACGAAGGGCGGGTCTCATGAAGCTGACCACGGCACAGGCCCTGGTGCGCTGGCTGCTCGCGCAGCGGTCGGAAACCCTGGACGGGCGGGAAGTCCCGTTGTTCCCCGGCGTGTTCGCGATCTTCGGGCACGGCAACGTCCTCGGTCTCGGCACCGCGCTGGAAGAGCACCGTGACGAGCTCCCCGTATGGCGCGGGCAGACCGAGCAGGGCATGGCGCTCGCGGCGGTCGGCTACGCCAAGGCGACGCATCGGCGCCAGGTGGGCGTGGTGACGTCGTCGATCGGGCCCGGCGCGCTGAACATGGTCACCGCGGCCGGGGTCGCGCACGCGAACCGGCTGCCGGTCCTGCTGCTCCCCGGCGACACCTTCACCAGCCGCGCCCCGGATCCCGTGCTCCAGCAGGTGGAACATTTCGGCGATCCGACGGCCACGGTCAACGACGCCTTCCGCGCGGTGAGCCGGTACTTCGACCGGATCACCCGGCCGGAGCAGCTGCTCTCGACGTTGCCACAGGTCGCCAGGGTGCTGACCGATCCGGCGGACGCGGGGCCGGTGACGCTGGCACTCCCCCAGGACGTCCAGGCCGAGACCTACGACTTCCCGGAAGCGTTGTTCGCGCCGGTGACCCATCGCCCGCAGCGGCCGCGGCCGGATCGCCGGGCGCTCACCGAAGCGGCGGGCGTGCTGCGGGCCGCGCGGAAACCGTTGCTGGTACTCGGCGGCGGTGTCCGGTACTCCGGCGCGGGTGAGCGTGCGCTGGCCTTCGCCGGGCGGCACGGTATCCCGGTCACCGAAACCACGGCGGGACGCACGCTCGTCCCGCACGGCCATCCCCTGCACGCCGGTCCGCTCGGCGTCACGGGCTCGACCTCGGCGAACGTGCTGGCCGCGGAGGCCGACGTCGTGCTGGCCGTCGGCACACGGTTGCAGGACTTCACCACGGCGTCCTGGACGGTGTTCTCCCCGGATGTCCGGCTGATCACCTTGAACGCCGCCCGGTTCGACGCGGTCAAACACGGCGCGCTGGCCGTCGTGGGCGACGCCGACGCGGGTCTCGTGGATCTGTCGGCCCAGCTCGAAAACTGGCGCGTCGATCCACCGTGGACAGAGCGGGCCGCCGCGGAGCGAGGCCGCTGGGACACGCATATCGACAATCTGCGCGCCGTTTCCGGCGAAGTGCCGACGTATGCCCAGGTCGTCGGCGCGGTCAACGATCTCTCCGAGCCGCACGACTACGTGATGACCGCTTCCGGCGGGATGCCGGGCGAGCTCATCGGCGGCTGGCGCGGATCGGGCTCGATCAGCATGGACGTCGAGTACGGGTTCTCCTGTATGGGTTACGAGCTCGCGGGCGCCTGGGGTGCGGCGATGGCGCACACCGACGGCCTGGTCACCACGATGCTCGGCGATGGTTCGTACCTGATGCTGAACTCGGAACTGTTCTCGGCCGCCTTCGCCGGGCATCCTTTCGTGGCGGTGGTCTGCGACAACGACGGTTACGCGGTCATCGCGCGGCTGCAGGAGGGGCAGGGCGGCAAACCGTTCAACAACCTCCTCGGCGACTGCCGGAGCGCGCACACCACTCCCCCTCGGGTCGACTTCGCGCGGCACGCGGAGTCGCTGGGGTGCGCGGTGTTCCCGGCGTCCACTGTGGACGACGTGCGCGCGGCCTACGCGAAGGCGCGGGAAGCCGCGGTGGCCGACAAGCGACCGTCGGTGGTCGTGGTGCGGACCCGGCCGGACTCATGGACCGAGGCCGGCGCCTGGTGGGAGGTCGGCGTTCCGGAACACCTCTCGGGAAGGGAGGGAATCGAGCGCGGGAAGGCCGCCCAGGTCCGGTACCTGTCCGACCGCATTTAGAGGACTAAACGCGGTCGGTGAAGCTGGCGAAGTAGCCGGCCGCCATGTCCTCGTCGCCGTGTCCGGCCTCGGACGCGCGGGCGAAACGGGCTCGCCCGGCTTCGACGGCGTCCATCCGGACCCCCGCGCGGGCCGCGGCGGCCAGCACCAGCCGGGCGTCCTTCTCGGCGTTGTCGACCGAGAAGGCGGTGGTGTAGTCGTCGTTGAGGATCGCGGCGGATTTGGCCTGGAAGTAGCCGTTGTCCATCGGGCCGCCGGTGACGACGTCGACGAAGTGCCGCGGGTCGACACCGAGCCCTTCGGCCAGCGCGAGCGCCTCGCCGACGCCGTGGGTCAGCGCGATCACCCAGGTGTTCAGCACGAGCTTGAGCCTGCTCGCCGCGCCGGTGCGGCCGTCTTCGCCGACCCACAGCGTGCGCTTGCCGATCGCGTCGAACAGCGGCTGGACGGTCTCGCGAACCTCGGCCGCGCCCGCCGCCAGCACGATCAACTGGCCCTGTTCGGCGGGCTGGCGGGTGCCCTGCACCGGCGCGTCGACGAAGACGAGACCCTGCTCGTCGGCGTACTCGACCAGTTCCTCGACCGCGTCGCCGACGGTGCTGAGCTGCACCCAGATCGTGCCCGCGGCGGGGGCGGCCGCACGGATCGACTCCAGCACCGCCTGGCCGTCCGTGAGGACCGTGATCACGACACGCGCGCCTTCGACGGCTTCCGCGGCGCTCCCAGCGACCTCGACACCATGCTCGGCGAGGGATTCGGCCTTAGCCGCGGTGCGGTTCCAGGCGCGGACCGCGAACCCGGCCTTGCTCAGGTTGCGCGCGACCGGGGCGCCGATGATTCCGGTGCCGAGCACCGCGACGGTCTCCGTCATGAGTCTGTCTGCTCCTTGCCGATAGTGGAATGCTCGTTAAAGAACTCGAACACAAGAAATCCGTGTGAGGGCGGGGTTCTGTCACGAAACCTGGAACATCACAACGCCTGGATGGTGGTTTCGACTACTTGGGTGAGGGCCTGCCGGTCCGCGGTCTTGCCGAGAACCCGCAGTCCGTACATCGCGGCGAGGGTGAACCGCGCCATTGCCCGCGGATCGCCGGCGATCTCACCCTGCTCCCGCGCGGCGGCGAACTCGGCATGGAACGCGTTCTCCACCCGCTCGAAGTTGTGGCGGACGCGGGCGGTGACCTCGTCGTCGATGCCGCCGAGTTCGAGGGCGGCGTTGACCGCCAGGCAGCCGCGATGCGCGTCGGACGGGTCCAGTTCGTCGTCGACGACGTCCATCAGGACACGTCTGATCCGCGCCCGGATGGTCCCCGGCGCGGCCAGCATCTCCTCGACCCTGGTCGCGGACGTCTCCTCGTAGCGCCGAAGCGCCTGACTGAACAGCTGTTGCTTGCCGGAAAACGTGTTGTACAGGCTGCCCCGCCCGAGCCCGGTGCCGTCGACCAGGTCCTGGGCCGACGTGGCGGCGTATCCCTTACGCCAGAACGTGCCGACCGCGGCGTCGAGCACCTCGGTGGGATCGAAACCCTTGGGGCGGGGCATACCGCCCAGCATCCCACGTTCTGTAACGATCAGTCAAATACCGGTCATTGCTCCGCCAGCAGGGAGCCGAAGCCGCGCACGCGATCGGCGACGCCGTTCTGCCGGAGGGTGTGCCAGTACAGGACGACGTTGTTCGAGAGCACCGGTTTGCCGAGCCAGAACTCGGCGGTCGCCGCGAGCCGCGCCATGGCGACGTTCGTGCCGACCTGCACGATGGCCTCGACGTCGGCGTGGTCGACCTCCTTGACCGCGTCGCGGAGCGCGGTCTCGGAAATGTGCGCGATCTTGGCCGGGCTGGGCATGCCGAGACCGTGGACGCGCAGCAGGTCGTAGCCGTTGTCTCCGAAGAAGCGCCGCACCGGATCGTCGCCGACCGGCAGGTACGGCGTGATGACCGCGATCCGGCGGGCACCGTACGTGGCGAGCGCGGCGTCGATCGCGTCCGGGCTCATCGTCACCGGACGCCCGCCCGCGGCCTCCCGCATCACGCCGAGGACGCGGCCGTGCGCCTCCGGCCCCTCCCAATGGCTTTCCGGGGAGACCCCGATGATCACGCAGTCGGGGTCGCAGCCGACGACACCGCGGATCGCCTGCCCCGTCGACCGCCGGATCCCGTGCATGACGTGGTCGAACCCGGGTTCGTCGACCATCGGGTCGTCGGCGATCACCATCCGGCCGGTGTGGTTGGTGACGCCGTCAGGGCGCAGCGCGTCCAGTTCCGGCTGCGCCGAGGTGTTGGTGGACGGGACGACGACGCCGACCTTGAGGCGGGGACCGAGGGAGTCGGGCACTGGCGCTTCTCCTTAGCTCAGCCGGGCACGGATCGCCGAAACCAGTTCGGCGACCCCGTTCTCCTTGAGGACGCTGTAGTGATCGCCTTCGAGCGTCACCACTTCCGGTGGCGTGGCCGAGTACCCGGAGCTGTTCTCGACGAACGAGTAGTCGTCGCCGTCGGCCTTGAACAGCGTCACCCGGGCCGCGATCCGCCGCCGCGCGAGTTCACGGAAGGTGTAGTCGAACTCGTAGGTCTCCTCCACGATCCGGACGATCCGCCGGATCAGCTGCTCGCCAAGCGCGGGAAGCAGCTTCGCCACGAAGGCCACGAAGCCGTCTTCGTCGCGGACCGTTTCCCGGCAGGCCACCGTTTCGGGCCCGGAGATCGAGCCGAGGAAGACCGACAGCAGGATCGTCAGGTACGCCGGGTTCGCGTAGCTCGCCACCCGCTCGCCGCCGACCTCGGGATTGCCCGGGCAGATCAGCAGCAGATCCGCCACCCGCTGCCCCTGCTGTTCCAGCTGCCACGCCGTTTCGAAGGCCACCCGCGCGCCGAACGAGTAGCCCCACAGCGTGTACGGCCCCTCCGGCTGGACGCGCCGGATCTCGGCGACGTCGGCCTTCGCCATCTCCTCTACCGTGGCGTACGGCGTCTCGCCCGCGTTGATCCCGTGGGCCTGCACGCCGTAGAACGGCCGCCCCAGGCCGCTTTCCGTAGCCAGCGAACGCAGGTTCATCGGGTAGCCGCCTAGGCCGGGCCAGCAGAACACCGAGTGACCTTCGCCGGTCGCCAGCGGGACCAACCTTGACGACGGCCCGGCGGAGTCCTCGCCGATGCGGGCGGCCAGGTCGGCCAGCTTCGGGCATTCGAAGACCACCTGCAGCGGCAACCGGGTGCCGTACTCGCGATTGATCCGGTTCACCAAGGAGACCGCGGTCAGCGAGTTGCCTCCCGCGGCGAAGAAGTCGTCGCGCGCCGAGACGTCGTCGTAGTTCAGCGCCTTGCCCCATACCCCGGCCAGCCACCGTTCGTGGCTCGTCGCAGGCGCGACATAGGGCGCGCCCGTACTCGCCGAGCGGACGGCGTCGGTCTCCGCCAGCGCGTGCGCGTCGACCTTTCCGTTGGCGGTCAACGGCAACGCGTCCAGCACCAGCACCCGGTTCGGGATCATGTAGTCGGGCAGGGTGGTCGCGAGTTCGTCGCGGATGATCTCCGCCGGGCCCTTCATGTGCACGGCGTCTTCGCGCATTCCCTCGCTGAGCGCCTGCTCCGGGCTCACCTTGCCGCCGACGAAGAAGTACGACGGCCCCGGAGCGATCCCCTGCCCGGCGAGGATGTCGTCGATCCGCCGGGCGGCGGGCAACGGGTTGCCGCTCTTCGAGCTGTAGCCCGATGACATGAAACCGAAACCCGAACCGTTGCGCTGCAGGTGATGCAGCTTCGCGCCGAGACCGATGTACGCCAGCCGCTCGTCGGCGGTGCGGCTCACCGCGGTGATCCCGAAGGCCGCGCGTCCGTACACCTGCTGGTTGATCGCGATCACGTGCTTGGCCTCGATGAGCTTGCCGGAGATCCGTTCGAAGTCACCGCCGCGCCAGCGGTAGGTGCCGGCGGGCAGCCCGTCGACGCGGCCCGGATGCGTTTGGACGAACAGCTCGACGTCGTCCCGCCGACGCTCGCCATCGTTGGCGTGCAAGGAGAACGTGCCGAGGTAGTGGTCTTCGGCGGCGGCACCGGCCCGCGCGGAGACCGTGGGATCGGACGCCGCCGGACTGATCGCGAGGCCGTATCCGGGCAGGATCTCCTCGAACACCCCGGCCATGTGTCCGGTCTCGAACTCGAGGACCTCGCGGATGTTGTTCTTGTAGACCGGTTCGATGGCGCCGGTACGCCCGATGAAGTGCACCGAGTGCCCGGTGCCCGTGCTCCCGCCGATCCGGACCAAGGTGTGGTCGATGGGGTGGTAGTAGTACAGCCCGGCGCCGAGACCGTCGAGACCGCTGGTCTCCAGATACAGCTGCGTCGCGTACAGCGCGCCCGGTGAGGCGTACGCGTACTTCGGCAGCAGCCGCTCGTCGCTGTGGAACCGGCCGAACCACCGCAACAGCTCACCCAGTTCGGTGAACGCGAGCTCGCCGGGTTCGCGCGAATGCGTGCGGACCGGCTCCGGTGCCAGGAGCGCGGCGAGGTCGTCGCGGGTGACCGCGCCGCCCTCGTAAAAGCGATACGTCTTGCGGGCGAAGACTTCCCGCCGCTGAAGACCGGTCTCCCGCTTGCCCGGCAACGTGACGGCGGGGCGGTCCGTGAGGTCGCGAACACCGGGATTCGACAGCTGCGCCTTGACCTGCAGCTTACTGGCCTTCGACTGGTGGTGCCCGCCGTGGTTGCCCTGATCCATCACCGCGGCTTCGCGCGGATTCAGCTCCACGCAGGCGACGAGCGCCTTCGAGCCGGTCCGCGCGTCGTCGGTCACCACCGCCGCGGCCCGGCGCACCCAGGTGTGCTCCTCGATCGCCACCGCGATCTCGTCCAGCTCGACGCGGTAGCCGCGCAGTTTGACCTGGTTGTCGGCACGGCCGACGAACTGGAGGGTGCCGTCGGGGTTCCACTGGACGAGGTCACCCGTGCGGTACAGCCGTCCGGTCGGCACGAACGGATTCGGCACGAACTTCTCGGCCGTCTGCTCCGGCCGGTTCAGGTAGCCCCGCGCGAGCTGCACGCCGCCGATGTACAGCTCGCCCGTCTCCCCGATGTCGACCGGGGAGAGGGCGTCGTCGAGCACGAAGCACTCGGTGTCGTCGACCGGCACGCCGATCGGGACCGTTCCGGCGCTCTCGTCGATCGTGTCCGGGTCGACGACGTGGGCGGTCGCGTTGATCGTGCATTCGGTCGGCCCGTAGAGGTTGATCAGCCGGGCCGACGGCAGCTCACCGGCGAGGTCCTTGGCCAGCCGCCGCGAAAGCGCCTCGCCTCCGGAGAACAGTTTTCGCAGCGTGGTGCAGGTCGCGAGACGTTCGGTGTCGAGCAACGCCTGCAGCAGCGTCGGAACACACTGCAAGGTCGTGACGCCGTGCTTCACCACCGTGTCGATCAGGGCTTCGGGATCCCGGAAACTCCCCGGCGCGCTCATCACCACGCGGGCGCCGGCGGCGGGCGCGAGGATCTCCCATTGCGCGGCGTCGAAGCTCATCGGCGTCTTCTGCAGCACCGTGACGTCCGTGTCCAGGTGACCGCAGGCCCGCAGCCAGCGCAGCTGCGACACGACACTGCGGTGCTCGATCATCACGCCCTTCGGTTTGCCGGTGCTGCCGGAGGTGTAGATGACGTACGCGAGCGACTCCGGGCGGGGACCGCGCGGTACGGCGGTCGTTCCGGAGTCGGTCACCGAGACGAGCCGCGTCCCGGCGGGCACCAGCCCGGCCAGGCGCCCGGCGAGATGCGGCTGCGTGACGACGACGCCGGTCGCGCTGTCTTCGAGCATGTACCGCAGCCGGTCTTCCGGATATTCCGGGGACAACGGCAGATAAGCCGCGCCGGAGGCGAGAATTCCCCACGCGCCGATCATCAGGTCCGCGGAGGGCTCGACGTGCAGGCCGACGGTGTCGTCCACCCCGATTCCCAGCTCGGCGAGATATGCGGCGAGTCCCGTGCTCGCTTCTTCGAGTCCGCGGAAGGTGAGTTCCCGGTCGCCGTCGACGACGGCGACCGCCTCCGGCCGCGTCCGGGACCACTGCCCGAGCAGATCCGTGAGGCAGGTTCCGGAACGGACGCGATGCGGCGGTGCGAGGTGGTCGATCGGTGGCATGGTCATCCCCCAGTGCGAATTCCGTGGTTTTCGTTTCCACTGCCAAAGGAGTGATGCGGTCTTCGCGAGATACCGGCCGATAAACGAGAACGCCCGGCCGTCCCTTCTTTGCCACCCTTTGGGGCGACCGCCGGTTTCGAGCGTTCGATTCCGCCACAATCGAACGCATGATTCCCACTTTCGTCTTCGTGCACGGTTCGGGAAGTTCGGCACACGCCTGGACGGCCACTCAGCGGGAAATGGCGCTGCGCGGGCATCGGACGCTCGCGATCGACCTCCCCGGCAGGGGCGCGGGATTCACCAGGGCCTATCACGAACAGGACCTCGAAACTTTCGCGGCCGAGCCGTCGGTGATGAGCGACGTGACCGCGGCCGACTTCGTCCGGCCGGTCGTCGAGGCGGTCCAGCAGGTGCGCCACCACGGCCCCGTCGTCCTCGTCGCGCACAGTTTCGGCGGGCTCCCGGTGACCGCCGCCGCCAACGCGATCCCCGAGCTGATCGACCGCGTCGTCTACGTCGCCGCGCAGTGCCCGGTGGACCGCCATCCCGGCGAGTACGCGATGTCGCCCGAATGGGCTTCCGGCGACTTCTTCTCCGCGATGGCGCCCCTTTTCGTCGGTGATCCGGCGCGCCAGGGATTCGTCCGGATCAACTGGCGTGGCGCCGACCAAGCACAACGCGAGGCGCTGCGGATGGCCATCGCCGCCGAACTCACCGAGGAGCAGTTCCTCCAGGTCGTCGTCACGAGCCAGCCGGACGAGGTGTCCTGGCTGACCGGTCAGGAGTGGGACCACCGCGCCGACAAGGATTCCTGGGGCCGGATCCCGCATACGTTCGTACGACTGATCGACGACCGGTCGATGCCGCTCGCCGTGCAGGACCGCTACATCGCCGAGGGCGACGCGCTCACTCCGGACAACCCGTTCGACGTCCACGACCTCGCGAGCAGCCACGCCGGGTTCTTCCGGCGGCCCGCCGAACTGGCCGCGATCCTCGACCGGCTCAGCGTCCGAGCAGGCGCCGGATCTCGGTGACGGCCGCGCGGCCCGCCCGGTTCGCGCCGACGGTGCTGGCGGACGGGCCGTAGCCGACCAGGTGCAGCCGCGGTTCGGCGACGACGCGGGTGCCGTCCATCCGGATCCCGCCCCCGGCGGCGCGCAGGTGCAGCGGCGCCAGATGGTCGATCGCGGCACGGAACCCGGTGGCCCACAGGATGACGTCGGCGGGCTCGAAGGTGCCGTCCGACCACTCCACACCGTCCGGCGTGATCCGGTGGAACATCGGGCGACGATCGAGGACGCCCGCGTCCAGCCCCGCGCGTACTTCGGGGGTCACGGCCAGATCGGTCACGCTGACGACGCTTTCCGGCGGGAGGCCCTCGCGGACGCGACGGTCGACCTTCGCGACGGCCTCACGGCCCCAGTCCTCGCTGAACGGCTCTTCGCGCCACACCGGCGGGCGCCGGGTCACCCAGCGCGTCGAACGCGCGAACGGCGCGATCTCCAGCAGCAGCTGGACGGCCGACGAACCGCCACCGACCACGACGACCCGCTTCCCGCGGAAAGCCTCGACGCCGGTGTAGTCGGCGGTGTGCAGCTGGCGGCCCCGGAAGGTCTCCTGTCCGGGATAGTGCGGCCAGAACGGCCGGTCCCAGGTGCCGGTCGCGCTGACCACCGCCCGCGCGGCCCACGTTTCCGTCGCGCTCGCCACCATCAGCCGATCTTCCCCCGCGCTCACCGACAGGACATCGACCGGACGATGGACAGGGAGGTCGTACGTGCGCTCGAAGCGGCCGAAGTACTCGGAGACGACGTCGGCGGCGGGCAGCTTCGGATCCGGGGTGCCGAAGGCCATCCCGGGGAGGTCGTAGATGCCGTGGACCTTCTCGACGATCAGCGAAGGCCACCGGTACTGCCACGCGCCACCGGGCCGTTTGCCGTGGTCGAGCACGACGAAACCCGCCTCGTTGGCGAATCCCGCGCGGCGCAGGTGATACGCCGCCGACAGACCGGCCTGGCCCGCCCCGATCACCGCCACGTCGACTTCGTGATCCGCCTTCATACCGGGTTCAACGGTGGCGGCCCCCGACTATTTCGTCCGCTGCGTCACAGCCCTGACGATGGCGACGATCAGCAGCACCCCGGCGACGGCCACCAGCACCGGAGCCACCCGTTTGACCACGGATTCGCCCGCGTACTCCATCAGATCGATGGCTTCGCCCTCCGACACCGGCTTCACCGCTTTCAACGGCGGGCGTTCCTCGGTCTTCTCGGGCTCGGGCGTGGTGGCGAGTTTGCCGGACAGGCACTCCGCGAACGAGTCGAGGATCTTCCCCCCGACCTCGGAGATCATCCCTCGCCCGAACTGCGCCGGCTTCCCGGTGACGGCCAGCTCCGTGGCGACGGCGCCGTGCGTGACGCCGTCCTTCTCGGTCAGGGTGAGCGTCACGGTCGCCGACGCCGTGCCCGCCCCTCGGGCGTCTTTGCCCGCGGCCTTGATCACCACTTTCTTCGCGTCGGCGTCCTTCTCGACGAAATGGCCGGTTCCCTTGTAGAGCAGGGAGATCGGCCCGAGCTTGACCTTCACCGTGCCTTTGAAGGCGTCCCCGTCGACCTCGGTGACGGTGGCGCCCGGCATGCACGGCGCCACCCGTTCCGGGTCGACGACGGCCTTCCAGACCTCGCCGACCGGGGCGGGAACGGTGAATTCGTGGTCGAGCCGCACGGGCCGACCTCCCTTCTGTGTCTTAGCTACCCGCGGCCGCGAGGACCGCCCGGCCGGTCAGCACCCGCGCGAGGTGCTGCCGGTACTCGACGTCGGAGTTTCCGTCGGCCGTGGGGTTCGTGCCCTCGGCCGCGCGTTCGGCCGCGCCGCGGATCGCCTCGGCGGTGGCCGCGCAGCCGACCAGCGCCTCCTCGACCCCGGCCGCCCGTACCGGCGTCGAGCCCATGTTGGTGAGCGCGACCCGCGCCTCCTCGATGGTGCCCGCCTCGGTGCGGACGCAGGCCGCGACGGCGACCATCGACCACGCCTGCGCGACCCGGTTGAACTTCTCGTAGTGGGCGTGCCAGCCGGTGTGCTTCGGCACCCGGACCTCGACCAGGAGTTCGTCCGCGGCGAGCGCGGTGGTGAACATGTCCTGGAAGAAGTCCGCCGCGGCCACCGTCCGCCGCCCGCCCGGCCCGGCGACGACGAGTTCGCAGCCGAGCGCCAGCACCGGCGCCAGCAGGTCACCGGCGGGATCGGCGTGTGCGATGGCGCCGCCGAACGTGCCGCGATGGCGGATCTGCGGATCGGCCACCGTGTCGGTGGCGGCCTTGAGCAGCGCGGCGTGCTCGGCGACCAACGCGTCCCGCTGGACGTCGTAATGCGTGGTCATCGAGCCGATCACCAGCGCGTCGCCGTCCTCACGGACACCGCGCAGTTCGGCGACCTTCCCGAGGTCGACCAGCGTGGTCGGCGTGGCGAGCCGCATCCGCAGCACCGGCAGCAGGCTTTGCCCGCCCGCCAGCACCTTGGCGTCCTCACCGGCTTCGGCGAGCGCGGCGATCGCCTCGTCCACTGTGGACGGAGCGACGTAGTCGAACGGGGCCGGGATCACTGGGCACCTCCGGTGGCGTCGATCGAACCGAGACCGCCACCGGCTTCCGAGCCCAGCCCGCCCGCGGCGGCCGACCCGTGCTGGATGGCGTGCCAGACCCGCATCGGGGTCAACGGCATTTCGATGTCGTTCACCCCGAAGTGCCGGACGGCGTCGACCACGGCGTTGACCACCGCCGGGGTCGAGGCGATCGTGCCCGCCTCCCCGACTCCCTTGGCGCCCAACGGGTTCGTCGTCGACGGGGTTTCGGTGCGGTCGGTGGTGAAGCTGGGCAGATCCGCCGCCGACGGGAGCAGGTAGTCGGCGAAAGTCCCGGTGGTCAGCGTGCCGCCTTCGTCGTGGACGGCCTCCTCGAACAGCGCCTGCGCGATGCCCTGCGCGAGCCCGCCGTGCACCTGGCCTTCGACGATCAGCGGATTGACCGCGACACCGACGTCGTCGACGCAGACGTAGGAGCGCAACCGCACGCGCCCGGTCTCCGTGTCGACCTCGGCCGCGCAGAGATGCGTGCCGTGCGGGAAGGAGAAGTTCTCCGGATCGAACGTGTCCGACGAGTCCAGCGAAGGCTCGACGCCGTCCGGCAGGTTGTGCGCCGAGAACACGGCCCAC
The DNA here is from genome assembly GCF_003947475.1 of Amycolatopsis sp. WAC 04197. Classification (NCBI taxonomy): domain Bacteria; kingdom Bacillati; phylum Actinomycetota; class Actinomycetes; order Pseudonocardiales; family Pseudonocardiaceae; genus Amycolatopsis; species Amycolatopsis sp. WAC 04197. The sequence goes on from NZ_QHJK01000010.1 coordinate 158,769, forward strand.
GCGATGTCCTGGATGGACGTCGAGGAATCCGTGCCCTTGACCGAGAACTTGCCCGCCGAGAATTCGAGATCGTCCTCGGCGCATTCCATCAGATGCGCCGCGATCGGCTTGGCCTTGGCGAGCACCTTGTCCGCCGCCTTGACCACCGCGATCCCGCCGACCACCAGCGACCGGGAGCCGTAGGTGTCCATGCCCTTGTGCGAGGACTGGGTGTCGCCGTGGATGACCTCGATGTCCTCGAACGGGACGCCGAGTTTGTCGGCGACGATCTGGCTCCACGCCGTCTCGTGGCCCTGTCCGTGCGCGGAGGCACCGGTGATGACCTCGATCTTGCCGGTGGGCAGCACCCGGATCTCCGCGTGCTCCCAGCCGCCCGCCGCGTAGTCCAGCGAGCCGAGCACCCGCGACGGCGCGAGACCGCACATCTCGGTGAACGTCGAGATACCGATACCGAGCTGGACCGGGTCGCCCGATTCCCGCCGTTCCTTCTGCTCGCGGCGGAGGCCGTCGTAGTCGAAGAGCTGCTTGGCCTTCTCGGTGGCGGCCTCGTAGTTGCCCGAGTCGTAGGTCAGCCCGGCCACCGTGGTGAACGGGAACTCCTCGTGCTTGATCCAGTTCTTCTCGCGGATCTCCATCGGGTCCATGCCCAGCTCGACGGCGAGTTCGTCCATCATCCGCTCGATCCCGAACGTGGCCTCCGGCCGCCCGGCGCCGCGATAGGCGTCGGTGAGCGTGGTGTTGGTGAACACGTTGGTGCAGGCGAAGTGGTACGCCGGGAACTTGTAGATCGCGTTGAACATGAACGCGCCGAGGATCGGCACGCCGGGTCCGACCAGCCCGAGATACGCGCCCATGTCGGCGAGCAGCTCGACCTTGAGGCCGGTCACCGTGCCGTCGCGGTTCGCGGTGATGGTGAGGTCCTGGATCTGGTCGCGGCCGTGGTGCGCGGCGACCATGGTCTCCGAACGGGACTCGTTCCACTTCACCGGTTTGCCGAGCCGCTGCGCGATGAGCGTCGCCATCATCTCTTCGGGCAGCACGGCGATCTTGCCGCCGAACCCGCCGCCGACGTCCGGCGCGATCACCCGCACCTTGTGCTCGGGCAGGCCGAGCGTGGCCGCGGTCATCGTCTTGAGGATGTGCGGGACCTGCGTGGCCGACCACATGACCAGCTGGTTGCCCGTCGGGTCCACGACGCACGCCCGCGGTTCCATGAACGCCGGCACCAGGCGCTGCTGACGGAACCGCCGTTTGAGCACGACCTCGGAGCTCGAGATCGCGTCTTCGACGCTGGAACCCGTTCCCGCGTCGGCGGAATCGAAGACCCACACCGCGTTCTGGTTGGTGCCGAGCTCCTCGTGCACCAGCGGCGCGCCCTCGGCGAGCGCGTTCTCCAGGCCGAGGACGACCGGCAGCTCGTCGTAGTCGACGTCGATCGCTTCGAGCGCGTCGTGCGCTTCGGCCGACGTGCGGGCGACGACCACCGCGACACCCTCACCGGCGAAGTTCACCGTGTCCGAGGCGAGGATGGGCCGCCTGGGCGATTTCATGTCCGGCGTGATCGGCCACGCGCACGGCATGCCGATGGCGCCCTCGGGGTCGAGGTCCTTCCCGGTGAAGACCGCGACCACGCCGGGCGCGGATTTCGCCTCGGTCACGTCGATCGAGACGATCTTGGCGTGCGCGAACGGGCTGCGGAGCACGGCGAGGTGCAGCATGCCGGGCAGGGTCAGGTTGTCGGTCCAGCGGGTCCGGCCGGTGATGAGGCGCTCGTCCTCCTTGCGGCGGCGGGACTTGCCGACCTCCGGTTCGATCGTGGAGGTCATCACTCACCACCCGCGCCGACACGGGAGGCGGTGTCCGAGGCGAGCCGCTCGGCTTCGGGACCGGCGCCGGGCCGCATCTCGTGAGCGGCGTCGCGGACCGCGCGGACGATGTTCTGGTAGCCCGTGCACCGGCACAGGTTGCCTTCGAGTCCTTCGCGGACGGCCTGCTCGTCCGGGTCGGGATTGTCGGCGAGCAGGTCGATCGACTGCATGATCATGCCGGGCGTGCAGAAACCGCACTGGAGCGCGTGGTTCTCGTGGAAGGCCTTCTGCACCGGGTGGAGTTCGCCGTCGCGGGCGAGCCCCTCGATCGTGGTGACCTCGCAGCCGTCGGCCTGGACCGCGAGCACCGAACAGGATTTCACGCTGTGCCCGTCGAGGTGGACGGTGCAGGCGCCGCAGTTGCTGGTGTCGCAACCGACCACGGTGCCTACCTTCCCGAGCCGTTCGCGCAGATGATGCACGAGGAGGGTGCGGGGCTCGACGTCGTCTGTGTAGCTGGTGCCGTCGACGGTGACGGTGATGCGCATCAGGCCTCCAAAAGCAAGAGAAACCCCGCGCTGGTCCGGGGTCGTTCGGGAGCGGCCGGTCATTCGGTTGTCACGGACCGACCCCGGAACGACCGTGATCGGACTCACAGTCGAGCGTGCTACGTCGCTCCTGCCAGGGCAACCCCCACCAGGGGGTGACTCGCGAACGGGTCCGCAGGTGCGTTGCTGGGGCGGGCGAAAGGGCGCAGATGCGGAGAAAGCGCGAGTGTCCATTCGGTACAGGTGGTCGTGAGTGGTAAGTGCCGTTAGAACGGCACTTACCACTCACGAGGCCAGGGGGCGTTCGCACCGGTGATCACGGTGGCGACCCGGTCCCCCGGGATGTCGTGCACGGCCAGCGCGGCCAGGCCCGCGGCGCCCGCGGGTTCCGGGAGGACGCCGAGGGTTTCCGCGCCCAGCCGCATGGCCGCCCGCAGATCGTCGTTCCCGACCAGCACGAAATCGTCCACGAGCGACCGCAGCCGCCGGATGGATTCGGGTTCCGGCGTACGGATCGAGATACCGCCGGCGAACGAGTCGGCCCGGTCGACGGTGATCGGCTCGCCCGCCAGCCAGCTCTTCGCCATCGCGGGCGCCGACGTGGTCCCGACGCCGACGATCCGGATGTCCGGCGTATGCGCCTTGAGCCACAGCGCGACCCCGGCGATCAGCGCGCCGTCGCCGACCGGGAGCACGACCGTGTCGATCCCGTCCTCCCGCGCGAGTTCCAGCCCGATCGTGCCCGCGCCTTCGGAGATCGCGGGCTCTCGGCCGTCGACCACGAAGACACGATCGGGGGCTTCGGCGGCGAAGGCGGCCGCGGCGACCTTCGCCTCGCCCTCGACCCGGCGCACCCGCGCGCCCAGCGTCTTCATCCGCCGCAGTTTGACCGGGGAGATGTCGGCGGGGACGAACACCTCGGCCCGCAGACCGTGCTTCCGGGCGGCGAACGCGACGGCCTGCCCGAAGTTGCCGCTGGTCCCGCACACCATCGTGGCCCCCGGTTCCAGCCCGGCGGCGAAGTAGTCCGCGCCGCGGCCTTTGAAGCTGCGCAACGGGTTCAGCGTTTCGATCTTCACCAGCACGGGCCGGCCGAGCCGTCCGTTCAGCTGTTCGTCGCTGTACTGCGGGGAGTCGAGGAAGAGGGGGTCGATCACCTTCGCCGCCTCGGCGACGTTGTCCAGCTTCAGGTCCATGTCACTCAAGTTAGGCGGGAGGACGAGCACGCCGATTGTAAATTTTCCCGCCCACGTGCAAGATTCTTGCGTGCCTCTCGACGAACTCGACCACCTCCTGCTCGACCTCGTCCAGGCCGACGCGGCCCGTCCCCTCCACGACTTGGGCGACGCCGTCGGCCTCTCCCCCAGCGCGGTCCAGCGACGGCTGACGAGGCTGCGCGCCGAGGGCGTGATCCGGGCCGAGGTCGCCGTACTCGACCCGGAGGCGCTCGGCGCGGGGATGACGTCGGTCATCCTGGTCGCGCTGACCGACGACGACGAGAAAAGCCACGCGGCCTTCCGCGAGCGCATGCTGGCCGAGCCCCGCGTGCAGCACTGCTACAGCATCGTCGGGCAGTGGGACTACGTCGTCGTGCTGCTCACGCCGGATCTCAAGGCGAGCCGGTACCTGTCGAGAAAACTGTTCGACGAGCGCGTCAAACGGTTCGAAACCCTGCCCGCCTTCGAGGTGGTCAAGTCGAGCCAGGCGGTCCCGCTGCCCGGCGTCAGCCGTGGATCCGGCCGCTGAGTTCGGCGAGCCGCGATCCCGAACCGCTCCAGCGCAGCGCGATGATCTCCGCCGCGATCGACACCGCGGTCTCCTCCGGGGTCCGCGCGCCGAGGTCGAGCCCGATCGGCGAAGACAGCCGTTCGAGTTCCGCTTCGGTGACTCCAGCTTCGCGAAGCCGCGCGAACCGGTCGTCGTGGGTCTTGCGTGAACCCATCGCGCCGACGTAGCCGACGTCGAGACGCAACGCGACCTCCAGCAGCGGCACATCGAACTTCGGGTCGTGGGTGAGCACGGCGATCGCGGTGCGGCCGTCGACCCGGCCCGCTTCGGCTTCCGCCTCGAGATAGCGATGCGGCCAGTCGACGACGACCTCGTGCGCGTCCGGGAAGCGGGTCTTCGTCGCGAAGACGGGACGCGCGTCGCAGACCGTGACCTGGTAGCCGAGGTACGCGCCCATTTTCGCCATCGCGGCCGCGAAGTCGATCGCGCCGAAGACCAGCAGGCGCGCGGGCGGCTCGAAGGAGTTGACGAAGACCGTCATGCCCTCGCCGCGCCGCTGCCCGTCCGGCCCGTAGTGCAGGGTGCCGGTGCGGCCGCCGGCGAGCATGCCACGCGCGTCGTCGACGACCGCGTCGTCCATCCGCGACGAGCCGAGCGAACCGGCGACGCGATCCGGCCAGACGATCAGGTGCTCCCCGACCATGCCCTCGCGTTCGTGCTCGATCACCGTGACCACGGCGACCGGCTGTCCACTGTGGACCGATTCGACGACGTCGCCGAGCTCGGGCATCGAATCGCGGTCGATGTGCTGGACGTAGATGTCGATGATCCCGCCGCAGGTCAGCCCGACGGCGAACGCGTCGTCGTCGGAAACGCCGTAGCGCTGCAACACGGGCGAGCGTTCGGCGACCACCTGCTGCGCGAGTTCGTAGACGGCGCCCTCGACGCAGCCGCCGGAGACGCTGCCGGTGACCGTGTCGTCCGGGGCGACGAGCATCGCCGCGCCGGGGCTCCGTGGCGCCGACGAGAACGTCGCCACCACCGTCCCGACCCCCACCGTCTCGCCTGCCGCCCAGCGGCGGTGCAGTTCGTCCAGTACGTCACGCATCGGCGATCTCCACGAGAAGTCGTTCCAAGGTGGCCATGCTGTGCCCGGCGAGCAGCCGATCGAGGTACGGGAGCGCGGCCACGATGCCGGATTGCACGGGAGCGTAACCCGCCCGCCCCGCGTGCGGATTCACCCAGAATACGACGTGCGCGAGCCGCCGCAGCCTGGCGAGCTGTTCGCCGAGCAGGGCGGTGTCGCCCCGTTCCCAGCCGTCGGAGAACACGGTGACCACGGATCGCCTGGCCACGCCGCGTTGTCCCCACCGGTCGAGGAACGTCCGCAGGGTCTCGCCGAGCCGGGTCCCGCCCGCGAAATCGGGGACCGCGGCGGCCGCGGCGAGCATCGCGTGCTCGGGATCGCGCAGCCGGAGCTGGCGCGAGACCCTGGTGAGCCGGGTGCCCAGCGTGAACACCTCGACCCGGCCGGGAGCGCGCCGGGCGACGACGTGCGCGAACCGCAACAGCGCGTCGGCGTACGGCCCCATCGAGCCGGAAACATCGATCAGGAGGACGAGGCGGCGCGGTTTGGTGCTCCGTCGCCGATACGCCAGGCGGACGGGCTCGCCGCCGCCTGCCAGCATCGCCCGGAGCGTGCGTGACGGGTCGAGAGCACCCCGCCGGGCGGCGCGACGGCGCGGTGAGGATCGCGGCGGGAGCGCCGGACGCAGTTTCGCGAGCAGTTCCCGCAGGTGAGCGCGTTCGGCGACACTCAACTCGGCGAGGTCACGGTGGCGCAGGAGTTCTTCGTCGCTCGCCGCCACGCGGAGTTCGTCGGGTTCCGCGCCGGATTCGCCCTGGCCCGCGTGCGCGAGCGTCGCGATCCTGGCGCGCTTCGGCGCCGCTTCCCGGCTTCGGCGTCGTGGTGCGGCTTCCTTTTCGGTGAACCAGCCGTCGAACGCGGCGTCGTAGCGCGGGATGTCGTCGGGATCCGCGCACAGCGTCAGCCGTCCGGCCCAGTACAGCTGTTCGGGATCGGCGAGGTCGATCGCGCTGACGGCTTCGAGATACGCCTGGGTTCGGTGCGCGTCGCACGGCAAACCGGCTTCGCGCAATGTCTCCGCGAAGCCGACGAAGCCGGCCAGTGGATCGCTCACGCCTCCATTGTGCGCGCGTTTCGTCCTCTGGATGCGGTACTTGCGCGTGCAAGTACCGCATCCAGAGGACGAAACGCGAGGTCAGCGGCGGGCGAAGGCCGGGGTCTTCTCGCGGAGGGGGCCGATGCCGCCCATGACCGCCGCCAGGGCGGTGAGCTGCGGAAACCGGTCCGAGATGCGGAGCGGAAGCGGCACCGTCCGCTCGGTCAAGGTCCCGTCCAGCGCGGGTTCGATGAGCATCTTGTGCTCCTCCAGTTGCTGCTTTTGGGCGAGTGTGACGGCCACGGCCCGCCGACGCTGCACGCGGGCGAGGTCCCGGGCGGTCAGCGTCCCGCGCAGCAGCGGGGCGGCGAGGATCCGCGCGGCCGCCACGGCGTCCTGCACCGCGATGTTGACGCCCATCCCGCCGACCGGTGACATCGCGTGCGCGGCGTCGCCGATGCAGAGCACGCGGTCCGAGTACCAGTGCGGCAGCTTGGACATCCGCACGTTCAGCAGTTTGACGTCGTCCCAGCCGCGGATCTCGCTCAGCTGCTCGTCGTTCCAGCCGAACAGGCCGCCGATCCGCTCCCGGAACTTCTCGATGCCTTCGGCCCGCTGCGCGGCGTCCTGCCCCTTCCGGATCAGGTACGAGGTCTGGAAGTAGTCGCCGCGATCCATGGTCACGCCGGCGAGGCCGCCTTCGAAGCGGCCGAACACCTGCGCCTCCTTACCGGTGTCCTCGAGTTTCGGCACCCGGACCCACCAGACGTCCATCGGCACCTCGTACTCCTTCGGCACGAGCCCCGCCTCAGCGCGGATCAGCGAATCGCGGCCGTCGCAGCCGACCACGAGCGACGCCGCCAGTTCCCGCTCCTCACCGTCGGCATCGCGATAGCGCACGCCGCCGCCCTCGCGCAGACCGAGTACCTCGGCGCCCATCTCCAGGGTGAACGTGGGCTCCTCGGCCGCGGCTTCGGCGAGCAGATTCAGGAAATCCCATTGCGGGACCATCGAAATGTACTTGTGCGGCCCGGGGATCCGGCTGAAATCGGCGGCGACGATGGTCGCGTCGCCGATCAGCATCCGCATCTTCTCCAGCCGCCGCGACGGCAGTTCCGCGAAGCGTTCGCCGAGCCCGAGTTCGTCGAGCAACATCAACGTCGGCGGATGCACCGTGTCACCGCGGAAATCACGGAAGAAGTCCTTGTGCTTTTCGAGAACGGTGACCTCGACCCCGGCCCGCGCCAACAGGAGTCCGAGCACCATCCCCGCCGGACCGCCCCCCACCACACAACACCGTGTACGTCCCATAACCGAGTTGTAGCGCGAGGAATGGGCCGTCGCCATGGATTCGGGTGAGAAGGGGACCTAGGTCCTGAGGCCCGCGATGAGGACCTCGACCATCTTGCGCGCGTTGTAGCGCGGATCGTTTTCGGCGCCGATACAGAGGTTCCCGACGCCGCGCATGACTTCGAGCGCCTGCAGATCGGAGCGGATCTCGCCCGCCTCCGCCGCCGCGTCGAGCAAGCGGGCGCACACCGGCAGGAGGGTGTCGAGGAAGTAGGCGTGCAGCGTCTCGAACCCGGCGTTGTCCGATTGCAGTACCGCCGCCAGACCGTGTTTGGTGACCAGGAAATCGACGAAGAGGTCGATCCAGCGCCGCAACGCCTCGTACGGGGAATCGCTCGACGCCAGCAGTTCCGGTCCGGCTTCGGCGCACGCGTCGACCTGATGCCGGTAGACGGCGATGATGAGGTCGGCCCTGGTCGGGAAATGGCGGTAGATCGTGCCCATCCCGACGCCCGCCTTGGCCGCGATGTCGCGAACGGGCGCCTCGACGCCTGACGTGACGAAGACGGCCGCGGCGGCGTCGAGCAGGGTCTTCTCGTTGCGCCGGGCGTCGGCGCGTTTGGCCTTGGTGCCCTCGTCACTCATCACGCACTCCTCCACGAGCTTGCCAAACGGAACAGTGCTCCGTATCGTTAGCGGAGCAACGTTCCGCTTGCTCATCTTGCCATGGAGGACCTCGTCATGCAGTACCGCACCTTGGGCAGGACCGGTGTGCAGGTCAGCACGCTCGCGCTGGGCGCGATGAACTTCGGCGCGATCGGGCGCACCACCCAGGACGAGGCCACGGCCATCGTCGACGCCGCGCTGGCCGGCGGCGTCAATCTCATCGACACCGCCGACATGTACAGCGCCGGCGAGTCGGAGACGATGGTCGGGAAGGCCATCGCCGGCCGCCGCGAAGACATCGTGCTGGCCACGAAGGCGAGCATGCCGATGGGCGAAGAGCGCAATCACCAGGGCGCTTCTCGTCGCTGGCTGGTCACCGAGCTGGACAACAGTCTGCGCCGCCTCGGGGTCGACCACGTCGACCTCTACCAGATCCATCGCTGGGACCCGAAGACCAGCGACGAGGAAACCCTTTCCGCGCTCACGGATCTTCAGCGCGCGGGGAAGATCCGCTACTTCGGTTCGTCGACGTTCCCCGCGTATCGCATCGTGCAGGCCCAGTGGGCCGCTCGCGAGCACCGGCTGAGCCGGTACGTCACCGAGCAGCCCGGCTATTCGATCCTGCAGCGCGGCATCGAAACGCATGTGCTGCCGGTGACCGAGGAATACGGGATGGGCGTGCTGGCGTGGAGCCCGCTGGCGTCCGGCTGGCTTTCGGGCGCGGTCCGGGAAGGCCGCGAGATCAGCACGAACCGTTCGGCCGTGCTGCCGCAGCGTTTCGACCTGACGCGGCAGGTCAACCGGGCCCGGCTGGAGGCCGTCGAACGGCTGGCCAAGGTCGCCGACCAGGCGGGGCTGAGCCTGATCCAGCTCGCGCTCGGCTTCGTCGTCGCGCATCCGGGAGTGACGAGCGCGATCATCGGGCCCCGCACGCTGGAACACCTCGAGTCGCAACTCGCGGCCGCGGACACGGTGCTGCCGTCCGACGTCCTCGACGCGATCGACGAGATCGTCGCCCCGGGCACCGACCTCGCCCCCGAGGAGAAACACGACACCCCGCCCGCGCTGCTCGACGCGTCGCTGCGGCGCCGCTGAACCTCAGGCGAGCAGCTTGTCCAGTTTGGCCCGGACCCTGTCCAGGTCTTCGCTGTACTTGAGCACCGAGCCGAGCGTCCGGGCGGCGGCCGCGGCGTCCAATTCGGACATCCCGAGCGCGAGGAGCGCCTGAGCCCAGTCCAGGGATTCCGCCACTCCGGGCGGTTTCAGCAACTCCATCGCGCGGAGCCGGTGCACCGCCGTCGCGACCTGGGCCGCGAGCGTCTCGCCGAGACGCGGGATCTTGCGGCGCAGGATCTCGACCTCTCGGCCGAGGTCCGGATGTTCCAGCCAGTGATAGAGACAGCGGCGTTTCAGCGCGTCGTGCACCTCCCGCGTCCGGTTGGAGGTGAGCACCACGAGCGGCGGGTGCTCGGCACGCACCTCGCCGAACTCGGGGATCGTCACCGCGTTCTCGTCGAGGAGTTGCAGCAGGAAGGCTTCGAACTCGTCGTCGGCGCGGTCGATCTCGTCGACCAGGAGGACACACGGTGCGGTCTGCAACGCCTTCAGCAGCGGCCGGGAAAGCAGGAACCGTTCGGTGTAGAGGGATTGTTCGGCGGCCTCGACGTCGAGGCCGCCGTCACCCGCGGCTTCCAGCGCCCGCAGATGCAGCAGCTGGCGGGGGAAGTCCCATTCGTACAGTGCCTGCGCCGCGTCGATCCCTTCGTGACATTGGAGCCGGATGAGCGGCATGCCGAGCGCTTCGGCCAGTCCCAGCGCGAGCGAGGTCTTGCCGGTACCCGGTTCGCCCTCGCAGAACAACGGGCGGCCGAGCGCCACGGCGAGGAACCCGGCCGTGGCGATGCCGTCGTCGGCGAGATAGCCGACCGCTTCGAGGGCTTCGGCCAGTTTCTCGGGCGATTCGACGGTCACGGTCTCGATCGTAAGCCCCGGTGAGCCGGAGATCAGCCTGGAAGATCCTCGCGGCGGTCCACGTCGTGCCCGGTGCCGAGGTCACCGCATTCGACGAGCCTCAGGTCCTGGCGCGCGCGGAGCCAGTCGCGGGCACCCTTGTCCCCGGACGCGCCCGCGACGATCTCCGGCCACCAGCGACGGCCGAGAACCACGGGATGACCGGGAACGCCGTCGTAAGCGGCACGCGCGACGGTGTTCTCGTCGGCCCCGTCGGCGACCCGGCGGACCACCTCGGCACCGACCCCGGGCAGATCCACGAGATGGACGACGGCGGCTTCGGCATCGGTTTCGGCGAGCGCGCCCAGACCCGCGCTCAGTGACGCACCCATGCCGGACTCCCAGTCCTCGGCCACGACGGCGGCCTCGGGGTCGGCCAGCAGCGCACGGGCTTGCGCGGCCGAGGCGCCCAGTACCACCCGGACCGGGACGCAGCCCGCTTCTGCGAGCACCCGCAGCGACCGGACGACGAACGGTTCGCCGTCGAGGACCACCAGTGCCTTCGGTCCGCCGAACCGGCGCCCGGCCCCGGCCGCGAGGAGCAGCCCCGCGACCTCAGCCATGCCTCGCCCTGGTCGGCGGCGCCGAGGCCAGATCGGCCTCGATGGCCCGCGCCGCCGCGAGCAGCGACGGCAGCAGTTCCTTTTCGACCGACTCGGGCGTGGTGCGGCTGGCGTGGGTGGAGAGGTTGACCGCGGCCACGACCTTCCCCCGTCGGTCCCGGATCGGCGCGGCGATCGAGCGGAGGCCCTCTTCGAGTTCCTGGTCGACCATCGCGTAGCCCTGCCGGTACACCTTCTCCAGCTCGGCGAGCAGGTCCTTTTGCCTGGTCAGCGTATGCGCGGTCAGCTTTTCGAGTTTGGCCGCGTCGAGGTAGCCGTGCAGGTCGTCGTCCTCCAGGCCCGCCAGCAGGACATGCCCCATCGACGTCGCGTGGGCCGGGAAACGGGTCCCGACGTTGATGCTGACGGTCATGATCCGCGAGACGGCCACGCGCGCGACGTAGACGATGTCCGGGCCTTCGAGCACGGAGATCGAACTCGACTCGTGCACCTCGGCGGAGAGCCGTTCGAGATGAGGCTGGGCGACCTCCGGCAGCGACAGGCTCGACAGGTACGAGTAGCCGAGTTCGAGGACCCGCGCGGTGAGCGAGAAGTACTTGCCGTCCGTGCGCACGTAGCCCAGGTCGACGAGGGTGAGCAGGAACCGGCGGGCGGCCGCCCTGGTCAGCCCGGTCGCCCGGGCGACGTCGCTCAGCGTGAGTTCGGCCGCGTCCTCGTTGAACGCCTTGATCACGGCCAGCCCGCGCTCCAGCGACTGGACATGATGCGCCCCGCGCTCGGTCACCTCGCCTTCGTCCATGGGAGAACCCTAACCGCCACCCTCTTTCTGGGCCGCAGGCTCACCGAGTTCGGCCAGTACCCGCTGGGCCACCGCGAACGCCGCGTTGGCGGCCGGGGCGCCCGCGTAGACGGCGGTGTGCAGCAGCACCTCGGAGATCTCCTGCGCGGTGAGTCCATTGTGGACGGCGGCGCGGACGTGCATCGCGAGTTCTTCGTGGGCGTGCAGCGCGGTGAGCGCGGCCAGGGTGACGCAGCTGCGGGTCTTGCGGTCGAGCCCGTCCCGCGACCAGACCGATCCCCAGGCGCCCCGGGTGATGTAGTCCTGGAACGGGCGGCTGAACTCCGTGGTGCGCGCGACGGCCCGGTCGACGTGCTCGTCCCCGAGGACCTCGCGGCGCACCCTCATGCCGGTCGCGTAGGGGTCTTCGCTCATCGGGCGGCCTCCAGATGTTCGAGGATCAGGGCGCTGAACCGCTCGGGCTGCTCGAAACTCCCGAGATGGGCGGCGTCTTCGACGACCTCGAGCCGCGCGTCCGGGATGCCGCCGGCGATCACCTCGGCGTGCTCGACCGGGGTGGCCGGATCCTGGGCCCCGGCGATGACCAGGGTCCGCGCCGCGATCTTGGGCAGATCGTCGACGAGGTCCATCCGTTCGATGGCCTGGCAGGACGCAGCGTAGCCCTCGGAGGGGACGCCCGCGATCATCTCGCGCAGGTACTCGGCCTGTTCCGGATACGCGGCGGCGTACCCGGTGGTCAGCCAGCGGCCGACCCCGGCCTCGGCGACCGCCGCGGTGCCGTGCTCCCGGACCGTCTTCGCCCGGTCCGCCCACATGCTCGGCGGGCCGAGTTTCGCGGACGTGCAGCACAGCACGAGACTCGCGATCCGGTCCGGGGCGTTGACGCCGAGCCACATCCCGGTCATCCCGCCGAGCGACAGCCCGACGACATGGGCTCGTTCGGCACCGTGCTCGTCGAGCAGCGCGAGCAGGTCACCGCCGAGATCCGCGAGCGTGTACGGCCCGGCGGGCACCGGGGACGCGCCGTGCCCGCGGGTGTCGTACCGGATCACCCGGAAACCCCGCTCCACCAAGGGTTTCACCTGCGGCTCCCACATGCGGTGATCGCTGCCGAGCGATCCGCTGAACACCACGATCGGGCCGTCGGCAGGCCCCTCCGCGACGCTGTGCACCTTCACCGGCTCGGATACCGAAGACCTAGACATCGAAGAACACCGTCTCCCCTTCGCCCTGCAACCGGATGTCGAACCGGTAGCCGTCGCCGGTCTTGGTGGCGATCAAGGTGCCTTGGCGCGCCTCCGGGACCGACGCCAGCACCGGATCCCCGGAGTTGTCGTTGTCCTCGAAGTAGATCCGCGTGACCACCCGGTGCAGGAGCCCGCGCGCGAACACCGAGACGTCGATATGCGGCGCCTGCTCGCCGCCCGCCGGTCCGGGCAGCGAGCCGGGCATGATCGTCCGGATCTCGTAGTCGCCGTTCGGGCCGGTGGGACAGCGGCCGAAGCCCCGGAACCCGCTCGCGACCGCTCCGCGCGGGTCGTCGGGGTGGTCGAACCGGCCGTCGGCGTCGGCCTGCCAGGTCTCGATCATCGCGTCCGGCACCGGTTCGCCGGCGCCGTCGAGGACGCGGCCGTGAATGCGGATCGCGGCCGGCTCGTCCGCGGGGACGACGTCCGGGCCGTCCGGCCAGGGCAGGCCGATGGACAGGTACGGGCCGACGGTCTGGGAAGGCGTCGTCTCCGGCATCAGTGCTCGTCCTCCTCGTCCTCGAAGACCGAAGCCTCCCGGCCGCGCACGACGATGTCGAACTGGAAGGCCAGCGCCCACTCGGCTTCCGTGCGGTCGAGGTCGAAACGCGCGATCATCCGCTGCCGCGCCTTCTCGTCCGGGATGGAGTTGAAGATCGGGTCCTGCGAGAACAGCGGGTCTTCCGGGAAGTACATCTGGGTGACCAGCCGCTGGGTGAACGCGCTGCCGAAGACGGAGAAGTGGATATGCGCCGGCCGCCAGGCGTTGTCGTGGTTCTTCCACGGGTACGCGCCCGGTTTGACGGTGGTGAAGGTGTAGCGCCCTTCGGAGTCGGTGAGCGTCCGGCCCGCGCCGTCGAAGTTCGGGTCGAGCGGCGACGGCCAGCGGTCGCCGGTGTGCCGGTACCGGCCGCCCGCGTTCGCCTGCCAGATCTCGACGAGCGAATCGCGGATCGGCCGCCCGTCGCCGTCGAGCAGCCGCCCGGTGACGATGATCCGCTGGCCCTGCGGCTCCCCCGCGTGCCCCTTGGTGAGGTCGTTGTCGAACTCACCGATCCGGCCAGGGCCGAGCGCGGGCCCGGTGACCTCGGTCAGCAGATGCGGGAGCACGATCAACGGCTCCTTGGGGTGCCGCAGCGCCGTCGACCGGTAGCCGGCGGAATCGAGCGGCGGATGCGTGCCCTCCGGATCGCGCCGGTAGCGCGGGAGCCTCAGTTCTGCGGGTGCCGACATGCTGTTCCCTCCAGCGCGGGTCAGTGGGTCACTGGGCTTCGACGACGATGGCCAGCCCCTGGCCGACGCCGATGCAGATGGCGGCCAGCCCCCATCGGCCGCCGGTGCGGCGCAGGTGGTGGGCCAGGGTGCCGACGATCCGGCCGCCGGAGGCGCCCAGCGGATGCCCGATCGCGATCGCTCCGCCGTTCATGTTGACGATCTCCGGGTCGAGCTTCGACCAGTCCCGCAGACAGGCCAGCGACTGCGCGGCGAAGGCCTCGTTCAGCTCCACCGCGGCCAGGTCCTCCCAGCCGATCCCGGCTCGCTCCAAGGCGATCTCGGCCGCGCGTACCGGGCCGATGCCGAAGACGTCCGGATCGACACCCGCCGCGCCCCGGCCGGCGATCCTGGCCAGCGGCGCCTTGCCCAGCCGCTTGCCCGCCGCCTCGTCGCCGAGCAGCAGCGCGGAGGCGCCGTCGTTCAGCGGCGACGCGTTCGCGGCCGTGACCGTCCCTTGTGGACGGAAGACGGGCTTCAGCTTCGCGAGCTTCTCCGGGCTGGAGTCCGGGCGGATACCTTCGTCGCGGGTGAGTTCGACCCCCGCGACCGGGACGACGTGGTCGTCGTAGAAGCCCTCGTCCCAGGCGCGGGCGGCGTTGACGTGGCTGCGGACGGCGAACGCGTCCTGCTCGTCGCGGCCGATGCCGTAGCGCTCCGCGAGCTGCTCGGTGGACTCGCCGAGCGAGACCGTCCACTGCTCGGGCATCTTCGGGTTGACCATGCGCCAGCCCAGCGCGGTGGAGTACAGCGTCTGGTTGCCCGCCGGGAAGGCCTTCTCCGGTTTCTGCATGACCAGCGGCGAGCGGCTCATCGACTCGACCCCGCCGGCGACCGCGAGCGAGGCGTCGCCGACCTGGATCGTCCGGCTGGCCTGCATGACGGCGTCGAGGCCCGAGCCGCACAGCCGGTTCACCGTGGCGCCGGGCACGGTGGTCGGCCAGCCCGCCAGCAGCGCCGCCATCCGCGCGACGTTGCGGTTGTCCTCGCCCGCGCCGTTGGCGTCGCCGAGTACGACCTCGTCGACGGTGGCCGGGTCGAGGTCGTTGCGCTCGGCCAGTGCCCGCAGCACGGTGGCGGCGAGATCGTCCGGGCGCACCCCGGACAGGGCGCCGCCGTACTTGCCGAACGGGGTACGGATGGCGTCGAACAGGAAGACGTCGGTCATGCGCTCGCCCTTTTGAGGTCTCGGAGGATGCGGAGTTCTGCCTCGGTCGGCGCCGGGGTGGTGCCCAGGTCGCCGGACACCTTCAGTTTCCACCCGGTCGCTTCGACGACCTGATCGACCTCTACACCGGGGTGCAGTTCGGTGAGCGTGAGCTCGGCGGTCTCCGGGTCGGGCCGCATCAGGCCGAGGTCGGTGACCACCAGCGTCGGCCCGGCGCCGGGGAGTCCGAGGCGTTCGCGATCGCCCTTGCCGGTGCCGTGGCCGAACGACGTCACGAAGTCGACCTTCTCGACGAACGTGCGGGGGCTCTGCCGGAGCACCACGAACACCTCGCGGCAGGAGGCGGCGATCTCCGGCGCCCCGCCCGCACCGGGCAGACGCACCTTGGGGTTGGCGTAGTCCGGGCCGATGACGGTGGTGTTGATGTTGCCGAACTTGTCCAGCTGGGCGGCGCCGAGGAAACCGACGTCGATCCGCCCCGGCTGGAGCCAGTAGTTGAAGACCTCGGGGACGCTGACCACGGCGTCCGCGGTGTCGGCGAGTTCGCCGTCGCCGATGGACAGCGGGAGCCTGGTCGGTTTGGCGCCGAGGCAGCCGGATTCGTAGATCAGCGTCAGGTTCGGCGCGTGCCCGCGGCGAGCCAGGTTGGCGGCCGTGCTGGGCAGGCCGATGCCCACGAAACAGGACATCCCGTCGCCGAGCGCGCGGGCCGCGGCGACGCTCATCATCTCGTCGGAGGTGTACTCGGTCATGCCTTCACTCCCGTCAGCTCGTCGAGCCAGCGGGTGAAGCTCTCCCTGTCCCGGCCGATCGCGTCCCATGCCTGGTAGGCGTCGTTGTCCCGTTCGTAGTAGCCCGCCGCGTACGACGGCCTCGCGCCGCCGGGAACCTCGGCCACGGCGGTGACGGCCCACGACGGCAGCACGATCGCGCCCGGCCGGGGCTCCAGCTCGTCGACGATCTCCTCGACGGTGACCAACGACCGTTTCGCCGCGAGCACCGCCTCCTTCTGGACGCCGGTGATCCCCCAGATCTGGACGTTGCCCGCCCGGTCGGCGCGCTGGGCGTGGACGATCGTGACGTCCGGGTTGAGCGCGGGGACCGCGGCCAGCCGCTCACCGGTGAACGGGCAGGTGATGGGTTTGATCGTGTCGGTCTGCGCCGGGAGATCGGTTCCGGTGTAGCCGCGCAGGACGGCGAACGGCAGGCCCGAAGCACCGGCGACGTACCGATTCGCCATACCCGCGTGGCTGTGTTCCTCTATCTCCAGTGGCACCGGCCAGGAGTGCTGGACCGCGTCACGGAACCGGTGCAGCGAGCCGACCCCGGGGTTGCCGCCCCACGAGAAGATCAGCTTGCTCGCGCAGCCCGCGCCGATGAGCTGGTCGTAGACGATGTCCGGCGTCATGCGGACCAACGTCAGGCCGGTGCGGTCCTGGCGGATGATCTCGTGCCCGGCGGCCACGGGGATGAGGTGCGTGAAGCCCTCGAGCGCGACGGTGTCGCCGTCGTGCACCAGCCGTGCCACGGCCTCCTTCAACGACAGCAGCTCCGCCATCCCCACCCTCCAGGCTGTTCATGATGCTGTTCGGATCGCGCACACATGTTCTACATATGAACATAGCTCAGCCGGCGCGACCGTGCAACCAAACGCGAACGTGGCCGGAACCCGGGATCCGCGAAGAAGATGGCGGAGCTGCTGTGGTCAGCCGAGCCCACTGCCGGGCGGGAACCATTCGACGGCCTTGAAATCCCCGCTTTCGACCCGTTCGAAGGTCGCGCTGCTCAGACACGGCGGCACGATCTGCTTGTGCTCGGGATCCGGCCCCCAGCTGTAGCCGAGCCGATCACGCTTGCCGCTGTCGTACACCGTCATCCCGACGCGGCGGTCCTTGAGGCCGGGGACGTCCGTGTCCTCGACGATGCCGGTGACGACGGCGACCGGGCCGCCGACGACCAGGCAGTCGATCCTGCCGCGGAAGTAGGCGGAGAATCCGTCGCCCACGTGGCTCACCCGGAACGTCCCCCCGCTCTCCGGGAAGAGACCGTGCGCGTCGAAGGCGAACCGGACGTCCTGGCCGTCCTTGCGCAGCATCTTGGCGCTGCCGACGAGACTCGGCTCGGCCGGTTCGCCCTTGCCCGCTTCCGCACCCGACGCCGGACCGGCCGCGACGAGTGTCGTGGCGAGGACCATCGCGGCGCCGACGGCCGCGAGTTCTCGTGATCGTTTCATGTTCCACCCCTTGAATCCCCTGGTCGCGGAGCGTTTCCGCACCACTCACCATCCCGGGATATCGGACGGTGACGACTCCCCCGCGCAGGGGAAGCGCCTCCCTCATAACGGGGATTTCCCGTATTTGGGATACCAACCGCCGCACACTAGGCTGAGCGCGTGACCTCGACGATCGCGGTGACCCGGTGGATTCCCGACGAAGCGCTGAAAGTGCTCGCCGAGGCCGGGGAGGTGAAACTGTCGCGCGCCGACCGGCCGCTGACGCCGGACGAACTGCGCGAGTTCGTCCGCGGCTCGTCCGCGATCGTCGGCATGCTGCACGACCGGATCGACGGGGAGGTCGCCGACGCGGCGGGCCCGGACCTGAAGGTCGTGGCGAACGTGGCCGTCGGCTACGACAACATCGACGTCCCGGCGCTGGCCGGCCGCGGCGTCACCGTCACCAACACCCCCGGCGTGCTCACCGACGCCACCGCGGATCTGGCGTTCGGGCTGATCCTCGCGGTCACGCGACGGCTCGGCGAGGGCGAACGGCTGATCCGCTCGCGCACGCCCTGGTCGTTCCATCTGGGTTTCCTGCTCGGCTCTTCGTTGCAGGACAAGACACTCGGGATCGTCGGGCTCGGACAGATCGGGCAGGCGGTCGCGCGGCGGGCGCTCGGTTTCGGCATGCGGATCGTCTACTCAGGACGATCGAGGGCCGACGAAGACGTCGAGAAGACCTTGGGCGCGAAGTACATGCCCTTCGACGAACTGCTGCGAAGCTCCGACGTCGTGTCCCTGCACTGCCCGCTGACGCCGGAGACCCAGCATCTCGTCGACGCGGACGCGCTGAAGGCGATGAAACCGGGCGCGTATCTGATCAACACCACACGCGGTCCCGTCGTCCACGAGGCCGCGCTGGCCGACGCGCTCGAAGCCGGGGAAATCGCCGGGGCCGGCCTCGACGTGTTCGAAGCCGAACCCGAGGTCGAACCACGCCTGCTGGATCGCGAAAACGTCGTCTTGACGCCGCATCTCGGATCGGCGACGGTCGAGACCCGTACTGCCATGGCCGTGCTCGCGGCCGAGAACGTCGCGTCGGTGCTCACCGGCGGAAACCCGCTGACGGAGGTTCGTCCATGACTCGTGTGGTCATCGCGCCCGACAAGTTCAAGGGAAGCTTGACCGCGGTCGAGGCCGCGGAGGCGATCGCCCACGGCGTCCGCGACGCGCTGCCCGAAGCCGAGGTTTCGTCCTGCCCGGTCGCCGACGGCGGCGAAGGAACACTCGACGTCCTCGTCGCGGCGGGTGGCCGTCTCGTGGAACTCCCCGTCCGCGGGCCGCTCGACGACACCGTCGACGCCCGCTACGTGACCCTCGACGGCACGGCCTACATCGAATCGGCCCGCGCCTGCGGGATCGAATTCGTCGAGCCGAGCCCGCAGGTGGCGCTCGCCGCGCACACCTGGGGCGTCGGGGAACTGCTTGCGCACGCGCTCGACAACGGCGCGCGGCAGCTGGTGCTGACCGTCGGCGGGACGGCGAGCACCGACGGCGGCGCCGGGATGCTGGCGGCGCTGGGTGCGGGGGTCTTCGACGCGTTCGGCGCGCCGGTCGGGCTCGGCGGCGGCACGCTGGGCCGGGTCGCGCTGGCCGAACTCGGCCCGGTGCGTGAACGGCTCGGTTCCGTCGAGGTCGCCGTCGCCACCGACGTCACGAACCCGCTGCTCGGCCCTCGAGGCGCGGCCGCGATCTTCGGCCCACAGAAGGGCGCGGGCCCGCGCGAAGTCGAGCAACTGGACGAGTCCCTGTCCCGCTGGGCGCAGGCGTTGCGGACCGCCGGTGCGCCCGATGTCTCCGATGTTCCCGGAGCGGGCGCGGGTGGCGGAGTCGCGGCGGGCGCGATCGCGGGACTCGGCGCGAGCGTCGAATCCGGTTTCCAGCTCATCGCCGGGCTCACCGGGGTCGCCGGCGCCATCGAACACGCCGACCTCGTGATCACCGGCGAAGGCTCGCTGGACGAGCAGAGCCTCGACGGCAAGGCACCGGCGGGCATCGCGGCCCGCGCACGGGAACACGCGGTACCGCTGATGGTGCTGGCCGGGCGGATCCAGCTGGACGAGAGCCAGCTCACCGGCCTCGGGGTCGTGGGCAGCGCCGCCCTGATCGACCACGCGCCTTCACTCGACCACGCGCGTGCGCACGCGGCGGAACTCCTGCGCGAGCGAGCCGGCGAGCTGGTCCGCGCCTGGGCCCGTACTTGAGCCTGGGCAGCGACGCCTGCCCGCGGGCTCAGCTACCGGGCTGGGGCTGAGCCTGCGGAAGTACGGCGAAGGCGACTTCGCCGGTTTCGTCCTGCTGGACGTCGAGGACCTTGTCGTCGAGCAACGCGGCCGCTTCCGGCTCCAAGAACACCTTCGGGCCGCCGTCGGCGCCGAGGACCTTGTCGCCGCTTTCCGGCTCCGGAGCGACGGAAACCGCGAGCTGGGGATTGTCCCCCTGCTGGGAATGCATGGCGAACCGCAGCCCGCCTCCGTCCTGGCCGTTCTCCTGCCCGGTCAGTGCGGTGATCGCCTCGGCGGCGGCTTCGGTGACTGTCAGCATCTCTGCCCTTCCTTCGTCGCGGTCTTGCACTTGACCGACCACGCTAGGGGGTGTCGGCATGGCCCGCCGTCTGAGTGAAGATCATTTCTCGCCGACGTCCGGCTCCTCCTCCGCCAGCCGCATGGCGTGCGACTCCCCTTCGCGGATCTCCGCGGGTGTGGTCCCGAACCGGTCGGCGCCACTCCAGTGCTCGGGCGGTTCGACCCCTTCTTCGAGCGGGTCGACGCGGAGTTCGTCCTCGTCGAGCGCCTCACTGGGATCCAGCGTTTCCGGCTCCGCGCTCTCACGATCGCTCATCGGCCGCTCCCTCCTGGTCGGACGTTGCCCGGGGCGTGCTGTACTCGACCCCGTCCCGGTGGCGTACCCGGCGTCTCCGCAGGCCAAACGGCGGCGCTGTCGCGGGGATCACAGTTTCTCAGGTGGTTCATTAGCTTCACAAGTTTGTGAAACAAGGAGTAGCGTCGTCGGTATGACCACCACCAGGTGGGCGCCAGGGCACCGGATCATCCGGCGCGCGCCGGAGCGGCACCACGAACTCGGCAACCACGCCGCTTGGTACGTCGTCGCCGGCGTCGCCGCCACCGGCCTGCAGGCGGTGCTGTTCCTTCTCCTGCAACCGATCCTCGGCCCGCAGTTGGCCAATCTGGTCGCGCTCGCGGTCACCACCGTCGGGAACACCGAGTTCCACCGCCGGGTCACCTTCGCCACCCGCAAGAGTCACGCGGGCAAGCGGCATTTCCAGGATCTGGTGACCTTCGCCTTCTACGCCGTGTACGGCTCGATCGTGCTCGCCTCCCTCGACGCGGTGGTCACCGAGCCGACCGCACTGGAACAGACCGGCGCACTGCTCGCGGCCAGCGTCGTGGGCGGCATCGCGCGCTTCGCGGTTCTTCGCTGGTGGGTCTTCGCGCGCCGGAACGCCTAGGCGCAGGCTGGCCGGACACCGCCTAGTCTTCATCGCGTGGCAGAGATCAACGGCCCGCACGACGGCGGCTCGGAACCCGACTACCGCTTCACGCTCGCCAACGAACGGACGTTCCTCGCCTGGCTCCGGACGGCACTGGGCCTGCTGGCCGGCGGCGTCGCCGTCCATCAACTGGTCCCCGATCCGAGCGCGCTGAGCACCGTCCTGGCCGGGCTGTGCGTCGTACTGGCCGCCGTGCTCGCGGCGAGCGCCTATCCGCGCTGGCGGCGGGTGCAGACCGCGATGCGCACGGGGCGGCCGCTGCCGAAGAGCGGGATGCTGCTCCTGCTGACCGCCGGAATCCTCGTGATCACCCTGACCGCCGCGGCACTGGTCGTCTTCTCGTGAACCCGGCCGATCACGGAGCGCAAGCGGAACGGACGGGGCTCGCCTGGCGCCGGACCGCGCTCGCGGCTACTGGCTGCACACTCCTTCTCCTGCACACCGCGGCCCGGCGAGGATGGGGCACGGCGGTCATCCCGGTCGCCTTCGCGGGGGCCATGGTGATCACCTTGACCGCCGTCGGCGCGATCCGTGAACGAGCACTGCGCCGTCCGGAAACCCCGAAACCTCTTAACCCGATCCTTGCTGTCACAACGTCGGCACTCGTCGTAGCGACGGCGGCCGCGCTGATCGCGGTGCGCTAAGTCCCGCGCACATCCAGCGACGCCGGAGCCTCTTTTCGCGACGCAGAGTCTCGGTTGTATTAAGCCGACTCCGGCGAACGGGCTATCTCTAGTTGAAATCTTTACTGCCGTCCGATCCACGCTTACGATTACGCTGCGTCGCAACGGCGGCAGATGGATCTGATCTTACGGAGCATCTGCCGCCCTCAATCGTTACGGAGTGTTGACCCCTCGACAGCGACGGTCGCAGGGTCGGCCGGGGAGGACGACCATGCAAGCAACTTCAAGCGCGTCCAGAACCGTCACCCCCGATGCGGTCCCCGGATACACGACTCCGGAGCACCTGCCTCGACCGGGCGGACGGCTGACGAAGGAGGACCTCGATCCCCTCGTCAAGGACGCGGGCGACGGGAATCCCGCCGCGATCCAGTCCCTGCTGCGGATGATCGGCCCCGTCGTGGTCCGGTACTGCCGCGCCAGAATGGGCGGCCGCGACCTGTCCTACCTGTCGGCGGACGACGTCGCGCAGGAAGTGTGCATGGCGGTGCTGAAAGCACTGCCCGGCTACCAGGATCGCGGCGGCTCGTTCCTCTACCTCGTGCACGCCATCGCCGCCAACAAGGTCGCCGACGCCTACCGCGCCGTCTCCCGCGACCGGTCGGAACCGGTACCGGAACTGCCGGAGCGGCCCATCGGCGACAACGAACCCGAAACCCACGCCCTGCACCTGGACCTCGGTGCCCGCCTCAACCGCCTGCTCTCCACCCTCCCGCGGGTACAGCAGGAGATCCTCGCCCTCCGCATCGCCGTCGGCCTGTCCGCCGCCGAAACCGCCGAGGCACTCGGGATCTCCGCCGGCAACGTACGCGTGACACAGCACCGCGCACTGGCCCGCCTGCGGACGATGGTCAAACAGGACGAGTTCTGATCTTTTCTCCCCCTGCCGCAGGTCGTCGATCGGCGGTTCTCAGGCGCCCGGACCCCGCGCCGCCCACTTTCTTCCTTCCCCCGGTTTCCCGCCGGGGTTTCGTCGTATCTCGTGACTCGCGTGAAGGTGGCGTCCTCGCCTGACGGGTTCAAGGGACGGTTCTCTTGTCCGGTTTCGCGGGGAGTCGTGAGTGGTAAAGAGGGTTAGAACGACCATCGCCACTCACGACCCCCGGGCAATACTGCGCAGCGTCACGTAAGGCGATAGGCCCGCCGCGCCGTCCCGTCGAAGAACTCCAGCCGCTCGGCGTCGCTCAGCGAACCCGTGAGCGAAAACGCCGTGTCCACGACGACCTCGTACGCGGCCGCCAGTTCGCAGACCGGCCAGTCGGAGCCGAACATCAGCCGCGAAGCCCCGAACGACTCCAGCACGTGCTCGGACCAGCGCGCCAGCTGACCGACCTTCCACCGCGCCCAGTCCGCCTCGGTCACCAGCCCCGAAAGCTTGCAGTACACGTTGTCCAGCTCCCCCAAGGCCGCGACACCGTCCGCCCACGGCTGCCATTCACCCGAGGCGATCGGCGGCTTCGCGGCGTGGTCGAGGACGAAAACCTGATCCGGCAACGCTTTCGCGGCGGCGAGGGCCGCGGGAAGCTGCGGCGGCTTGACCAGCAGGTCGTACGCCAGTCCAGCCTCGCCAAGAGCGGCGAGACCGCGCAGGACCTCGGGCCGCGTCAGCCACGACGGGTCCGGCTCGTCCTCGACCTGGTGCCGGATTCCCACCAGCGGCCCGGAAAACGCGGCCAAGCGCTCGGCGACGTCGGGAGCGGTGAGATCGGTCCAGCCGACGACGCCGGCGATCAGCGGTTCGTCCCGCGCCGCGGAAAGGAACTCGCGCGTCTCCTCCTCCGACGAGACCGTCTGCACCAGCACGGTCCCCTTCACCCCCGCCGCCTTCGTCACCGTGCGGAGATCGTCCACTGTGTACGGACGCCGGATCGGCTCCAGCGCCGTGCCGGTCATCCACGGGTAGTCCCGTCGCGACGGGTCCCAAAGGTGGTGGTGCGCGTCGATCACGACTGTCCTTCCTCCCGCAGCACGGTGTCCTCACGCAACAGTCCCGCACGGATCAGGTCCGTCCACAACTCGCGCGGCACCGGGCGGCGGAAGCGTTCGGCGTTGAGCCGGACCTGGTCCGGATCGTGCGCGCCGACGACGACGGACACCACCGAGGGATGCGCGGCGGGCAGCGCCAGCGCGGCTTGCGGGAGTTCGACACCGTGCCGCGCGCAGACGTCGGCGATCCGCTGGGCGCGTTCGACCAGTTCGGCCGGGGCCTCGGCGTAGTCGTACATCGTGCCCGGTGCCGTGGTCGCGAGGATCCCGGCGTTGAACGCGCCGCCCGCCACCACGTCCACCCCGCGTTCCGCGCACAACGGGAGGAGATCGTCGAGAGCGGGCTGGTCGAGCAGGGTGTACCGGCCCGCCAGCAGGATCACGTCGAGATCGAACCGGCGGACGAACTCCGCGAGCATCGGCGCCTGGTTCATCCCGGCGCCGATGGCGTCGACGACACCCTGCTCGCGCAATTCGAGCAGCGCGGGGAACGCTCCGTTGACAGTGTCCTCGAAGTGCTCGTCGGGGTCGTGCACGTAGACGACGTCGACGCGGTCGAGTCCGAGCCGCTCAAGACTGTCCTCAAGCGACCGAAGGATCCCGTCGCGGCTGAAGTCCCACCGTCGTTTGTACGCGGCGGGAACGACGAAACCCTGCGAGTCGGTCCGCGAAGCACCGTCGGGATCGGGCTCCAGTACCCGGCCGACCTTGGTCGACACCACGAAGTCCGCGCGGGGATACGCCGAAAGCGCCGCGCCCAGCCGTCGTTCCGACAGCCCGAGCCCGTAGTGCGGGGCGGTGTCGAAATAGCGGATGCCTTCGTCCCACGCCTGGCGGACGGTCGCTTCGGCCGTCTCGTCGGTGATGGCGTGGTACAGGTTGCCCAGCTGCGCGCAGCCGAGCCCCAGTGGGGACAGGGGAAGCTTCACGGAAGCTCCCAGACGAGGCCGATCCCCGAATCGTTGCCCGAGTAGTCGTCCTCGACGTCGAGCAGTTCGGACATCCGAGCTTGCCAGGGAATATTGGCCGGATGATCGCGCAGGACCGCGCGCATCTTCGCGTAGTCCTCGACCTCGACCACGTGGAACAGGTCGAGACCGTCCCGCCAGATCCGCCACGAACGCACCCCCGCACCGCGCAGGGCTTCGTCCAGGTCGGGCGGGATGACGGCGTGGACCGACTCGTATTCGGCCTCCTTGCCCGGCTTCAGCCGGGTGTGGAGTGCCACTCTTTGTAGTGCGACACCGTGGGTCACCGCGCCTCCTTCATTCGAAACATGGCACTCTGTCAACTAACACTCAAACATCCGAGGTCTTCGGGGAGGGCGGTGGAACATGCCGGTCACCGATGTCGCGATCGACAAGATCAAGGACATGATCATCTCCGGCGAGCTTGCTCCGGGCGACAGGCTGCCGAAGGAGGCCGAACTGGCCCAGCGGCTCGGCCTGTCCCGCAGTTCGCTGCGCGAAGCGGTGAAGGCACTGTGCCTGATCCGCGTGCTCGACGTCCGCCAGGGCGACGGGACGTACGTCACCAGCCTCGAACCGAATCTCCTCCTCGACGCGATGACGTTCGTGGTGGACTTCCACCGCGACGACACCGTGCTGGACTTCCTCGCCGTCCGCCGGATCCTCGAACCGGCGGCGACGGCGCTGGCCGCACTGCACATGAGCGACGAGGACATCGCGGAACTAGGCCGCCTGCTCGACGAACTGGCCGACTCGCCGACGGTGGAGGCGCTGGTCGCGAACGACCTGCAGTTCCACCGCAAGATCGCCGACGGCTCCGGCAATCCGGTGCTGTGCTCGCTGCTGGACAGCCTGTCCGGCCCCACCGCGCGCGCCCGCATCTGGCGCGGGCTCACCCAGGAGGGCGCGGTCGCGAAGACCCGCGAGCAGCACACGGCGATCTACGAGGCCATCGCGGCCCGTGAACCCGAACTCGCGCGTTCGTGGGCCACCGTGCACGTGGCCGGCGTCGAGCAGTGGCTCCGCAATGCGCTCGGCACCGCCGACGACCCCACCGCGGCCGCCGAAGCTTCCTGACACCGCTCTCTCCTCTCTCACGCCCTCTAACCGGCCCTTCGCGCGCTAGGAACGGTCCTTTCCTCGCAAAATTTGCAAGGAAAGGACCGTTCATCGCATCGGCGAGGGGGCTAGGTCTGGGCCTTCCCACCGGCGTAGCGGGAAATGATCAACGCGACCAGGATGATCACGCCGTAGATCGCCTTGAGCCATTCCGGCGGCACCTGCGCCACCTGCAGCAGGTTGGTGACGGTCTGCAGCAGCAGCACACCGGTGAGCGCCCCGACCAGGGTGCCCTTCCCACCGTCCAGTGAGACACCGCCGATCACCGCAGCGGCGAACACCTGAAGGATCAATCCGTCGCCCTGGTCCGCGCCGAGCGCGCCGACGTACCCGGTGTACGCGAGCCCGCCCAGCGCGGCCAGCACACCGGCCACGACGAAGACACCCCACGAGATCCGGTCGACGCGGATACCGGCGGCCCGCGCGGCTTCCCGGTTGCCGCCGATGGCGTACAGCGACCGGCCGATCCGGTGATACCGCAACCCCAGCCCGAACACGGTGAACAGCGCCGCGGCCAGCCACACCGACATCGGCAGCCCGATGAACGTGGTGGTGGCGAGCGCGGTGAACACGTCCAGCTGGTCGAAGAGCGTCTTCCCCTGGGTGGAACCGATCTGCGTGCCGCGCAGCACCGTCAACATCGCGAGCGTGACGATGAAGGCGTTCAGCTTCAGTTTGACGATCAGGAAACCGTTCACGAAGCCGACCGCGGCACCGGCCACCAGCACGGCGAGGATGCCCGCGAAACCGGGGATCTCGGTGCCGAATCCCGAAGAAGCCACCGGGATGACCAGCATCGCGCCCAGCGCGGGCGCCATGCCCATGGTGGATTCCAGTGACAGGTCGAACTTCCCGGTCAGCAGTACGAGCGATTCGCCCAGCACCACCATCGACAGCGCGGCGGAGGCGGACAGGATCCCGACGATGCTGCCGAAGGTCAGGAACGTGTCGCTGATCAGTCCTCCGATGATCAGCACCACGACGAGCGCCGGCACGAGCGCGAGTTCGCGCAGCCAGCGGAACTTCCGGCGCTTCGGCGGGGCCGTGAGCGTCGAAGTCTTCGGATCGGTCATCAGTTCGGTCACCGCTCGACTCCTTCGATGTCGGCCACCAGGTCGCCGTCGGACCAGCCCGCCCGGTGTTCGGCGACCACGGCGCCGGCACGCAGCACCAGCACCCGGTCGCTCAGGCGGAGATCGTCCAGCTCGTCGCTGACGATCAGCACCGCCTTGCCCTCGGCCCGCACCCGGTCGACGACCGCGAGCAGCGCCTCCTTCGATTTGACGTCCACACCCGCGGTCGGGTTGATCAGCACCACCAGGCGCGGGTCACCGGCCAGCGCACGGGCCAGGACGACCTTCTGCTGGTTGCCGCCGGAAAGGTCGGACACCGGCTGGTCCGCGCCGGCAGCGACGATGTCGTAGTCCCGCAACGCCCGCACGGCCCGGCCGTACCGCGCGCCCGGCGCGGCGAGACCGCCCTTGCCCATGCGATCCAAAATGGACAGTGTGGCGTTGTCCGCGATGGAGTGCTCCAGCACCAGTCCTTCGTGATGGCGATCCCTCGGCACACAGCCGATCCCGGCGCGGATCGCGGCCGGGATGTCGCCCGGTTTCAGCGGTTTCCCGTCCACCCGGACCGTGCCGGAGGACGGCGAACGGAGTCCGTACACGGTTTCGGCGACCTGATGCTTGCCGCTGGCGTTGCTGCCAGCAAGCCCGATCACCTCGCCGCGGTGGATCCGGAACGTCACGTCCGCGAAGCCGTCACCGGAAAGCCCGTCGACGGCCAGGACCTCGGCGGCGTCCTCGTCCAGCGCCTCGCGCGTGGCGGCGTCGCGGACGGAAAGGCCGCCCTGTTCGCCGGTCATCGCGTCGATCAGTTCGGCCCGGCCGACCTCGGAGACCGGCGCGGTCAGGATGTGCTTGGCGTCGCGCAGCACGGTCACCGCCTGGCACACCTCGTACACCTCGTGGAGGTGGTGCGAGATGAACAGGAACGTCACGCCGTTCGCCTGCATCTGCCGCATCCGCGCGAAAAGCCGGTCGATCGCCTGGCTGTCCAGCTGCGCCGTCGGCTCGTCGAGCACGATGAACCGGGCACCGTACGAGAGCGCCCTGGCGATCTCGACGAACTGCCGGTCCTCGACCGAGAGCTCGCCCGCCGGAGTGTCGACGTCGACCCTCACGTCCCAGGAGTCGAGCAATTCCCTAGCCTGACGGCGCAATCGCTGCCAGCCGATCGCGAAACCCTTGCCCGATTGGCGATTGAGGTACAGGTTCTCCGCGACGGTCAGCTGCGGGACGACCATCGCGTGCTGGTAGACGCAGGCGACCGCGCGTTTCCAGTCGTCCTGTCTGGACAAGGGCGGCGCGGGGACACCGCCGAACTCGACGTGACCGGTGTCCGTTTTGGACAGTCCGGTGAGGATGGAGACGAGCGTCGACTTCCCGGCACCGTTGCGGCCGACGAGCGCGTGCGACTCGCCGGGGTGCACGGTGAGGCTGACGTCGGACAGCGCCACGGTCGGCCCGTAGCGTTTGCCGACACCCTGTGCGCTGACCACCGGCACGGCGGCGGACCCGGCGGGCAGCGCGCTCACAGGTTGTTCCCCCAGAGTGCCTTGTCGTCCACGTTGTCCTTGGTGACGACGGGCGCGGGGAGCTGGTCTTCGAGGATCCCCGGCCGGACCTCGACGACGGTGCTGCCGTGATCGGTCGGCCCCGCCTTGAAGGTCTCCCCCGCCATCGCCTTCTTGATCCAGTACATGCCGTACTTGGCGTAGTCGTCGGCGGGCTGCGAGACGGTCGCGTCGAGTTCACCCGCGCGGATCGCGGCCAGCTCCTGGGGAATGCCGTCGTTGCTGACCAGCACCACGTGCTTCGGATCGCCGACCGGGAAGGAGAGGTTCTTGCGTTTGAGCGCCTGCTGGGTCGGTGCCAGGTACACGCCACCCGCCTGCATGTACACGGCCTTGATGTCCGGGTTCGCGGTCAGCAGGCTGTCCAGGCCGGACGAGGCTTTGTCCGCCTTCCATTCGGCGGCGACCTCCAGCACCTGGACGCCCGGGAACTTCGCCTTCATGCACTGCC
This sequence comes from Amycolatopsis sp. WAC 04197, assembly GCF_003947475.1. Lineage (NCBI taxonomy): Bacteria > Bacillati > Actinomycetota > Actinomycetes > Pseudonocardiales > Pseudonocardiaceae > Amycolatopsis > Amycolatopsis sp. WAC 04197. The sequence continues at coordinate 187,682 of NZ_QHJK01000010.1, forward strand.
GGAACGCTTCGGAGCGGTCGCGGCCGTTGACCGAGGCCAGATCGCCCATGACCTGCACGACCTTGCCCGAAGTGACCTTCGCGCCGATCGCCTCGCACGCCTTGGTGCCGTACGCCTTGTTGTCCGCGCGCACCACCATCGCGACCTTGCCGCCTTCCGGCGCGACGTCGACGGCCACCACGGGGACACCCTTGTTCTCCGCCGCCTTGAGGCCCGCCACGACGGCGGCGGAGTCCAGCGGCGTCACGACCAAGCCCTTGATGCCCTGGTTGAGCAAGGTGTTGATGTCGGTGATCTGCTTCGCCGGATCGCTGTCCGCGTTGACCGTGGGCAGCGCCTCGACGCCCTGCTCCTTCGCCTTCTGCGGTACGTAGTTGTTGTAGGCCTGCCAGAACGGCGAGGTCAGCAACGGGATCGTCGCGCCGACCTTGCCGCCCCCGCCCTGGGGAGCATTGGCTGCGTTGTTCTTAGTGGACCCGCAGGCCGACAGCGCCAGCCCGAGCGCGGTGGCCGCGGCGGCCACCTTGATCACCCTCGTACGCACCGCATCCTCCTTGATGGCAGCGAAACTACTGGTGGTGGACCGGGCCGCGCGGACGCAACCCGTACATCCCTCCGTCGACCGCGAGCGCCGTGCCGGTGGTCGAAGCCGACAGCGGACTGGCGAGATACACGACCGCGTTCGCGACCTCGTCCGCGGTGACCAGCCTGCCCATCGGCTGACGGGCGGCCAGCGCGGCGCGTTCGGCCTCCGGATCGCCCGCGGCGTCGAGCAGCCTGCCGACCCACGGGGTGTCCGCGGTGCCGGGGCAGACGCAGTTGACGCGGATCCGGTCGGCGAGGTGATCGGTCGCCATCGCCAGGGTCAGCGAGAGCACCGCGCCCTTGCTTGCCGAGTACAGCGCGCGGTTGGGCAGGCCCGCCCACGCGGCGATCGAACAGGTGTTGACGATCGCGGCCGACGGCGAGTTCTTCAGATGCGGCAACGCCGCCCGCGCGAGCCGTACCATGCCGACGACGTTGATGTCGAGCACCCGGTGCCATTCGTCGTCGCTGTTGGCGGTGACGTCGCCCTGCGCGCCGATACCCGCGTTGTTGACCAGGACGTCGAGCCTGCCGAATCGCTCGGCGACCGCGTCGATCGCCGAGCGGACCTCCTTGTCGGAGCCGACGTCGCAGCGGAATCCGGTGAGGCCTTCGGGAAGGTCGCCGGGATTCAGGTCGAGCACCGCGACCTTCGCCCCGCGCGCGGCGAGCAGGTCCGCGGTGGCCCTGCCGATTCCCGAGGCACCACCGGTGACGGCGGCGACGAGGCCTTCGAACTCACTCACTGGTTTGTCTCCGTCCACTCTGGACCGTCGGGGAAGGTGAACCGGCGCAGGGTCGCGTCGTGCATCCGGGCCGAGAAACCCGGCGCGGACGGGGCGACGTAGCGGCCGTCGACGACGGCGGCCGGATCGGTGAAGTGCTCGTGGAGGTGGTCGACCCATTCGATGGACCGGTCGGTGTCGCTCCCGGACACCGCCGCGAAATCGAACATCGACAGGTGCCGGACGAGTTCGCACAGCCCGACCCCGCCGGCGTGCGGGCAGACCGGGACCCCGAATTTGGCCGCCAGCAACAGGATCGCCAGGTTCTCGTTGAACCCGCCCACCCTGGCCGCGTCCAGTTGCAGCACCGAGATCGCGCCCGCCTGCAGCAACTGCTTGAACACCACGCGGTTCTGGACGTGCTCGCCGGTGGCCACCCGGATCGGGGCGAGCGCCTTGGCGATCGCGGCGTGCCCGAGCACGTCGTCCGGCGAGGTGGGCTCCTCGATCCAGTACGGGTCGTACGGCGCCAGCGCGGTCATCCAGGTGATCGCGGTCGAGACGTCCCAGCGCTGGTTCGCGTCGACGGCGACCCGGATGTCCGGGCCGACGGTCTCACGGGCGAGCTTCATCCGGCGGACGTCGTCCTCGAGATTCCCGCCGACCTTCAGTTTGATCATCTCGAAGCCGTCCGCGACCGCCTGTTCGGCGAGCCGGACCAGTTTCGCGTCCGAGTAGCCGAGCCAGCCGGGGGAAGTGCTGTACGCGCGGTAGCCGTCGCGCTCGATCTTGGCGATCCGTTCGGCGCGGCCGGGTTCGGCGGCGCGGAGGATGTCGAGCGCCTCCTGTTCGGTCAGCGCGTCGGAGAGATACCGGAAATCGACGAGGGAGACCAGGTCCTCCGGCGACATCCCGGCGGCGAACCGCCAGACGGGGAGACCGGCGATCCGCGCGGCGAGATCCCAGGCGGCGTTGACCACCGCGCCGATCGCCATGTGCGCGACCCCCTTTTCCGGGCCGAGCCAGCGCAGTTGCGAGTCGCCGACCAGTGCCCGCGACAGGTCGCCGAGCCCGGCCGCGTCGGTGGGCACGTCCCTGCCGACGACGTGCGGTTCCAGCGCGCGGATCGCCGCGGCCTGGACGTCGTTGCCGCGTCCGATGGTGAAGGCGAGCCCGTAGCCGTCCGGACCGCCGTCGGTGTGCAGCACGACGTACGCGGCCGAGTAGTCCGGGTCCGGGTTCATGGCGTCCGAACCGTCCAGCTCCCGCGACGTGGGGAAGCGGACGTCGAGCACCTCCATGCCCACGATCTTCGCCATCACGCCTGCCTGACGTTCTGACGCTGACGGCCGAGGCCGTCGATTTCGAGCTCGATGACGTCACCCTCGGTCAGGTACGGCTTCGGCTCGGGCTGGCCGAGCGCGACGCCCTGCGGGGTGCCGGTGTTGATGAGGTCACCGGGGCGCAGCACCATGTACTGGCTCACGTAGTGCACGATCTGGGCGACCGAGAAGATCATGTCCTTGGTCGACGAGTCCTGCTTCTTCTCGCCGTTGACCCACAACCGCAGGCCGAGGTCCTGCGGGTCGGCCACCTCGTCGGCGGTGACCAGCCACGGGCCCAGCGGGTTGAAGTTCTCGCACGACTTGCCCTTGTCCCAGGTGCCGCCGCGTTCGAGCTGGAACTCGCGTTCGGACACGTCGTTCGAGACGGTGTAGCCCGCGACGTACTCCAGGGCCTCTTCGACGCTTTCGAGGTAGCGCGCGGTCTTGCCGATGACGACGCCGAGCTCCACCTCCCAGTCGGTCTTGGTCGAGCCGCGCGGCACGAGCACGTCGTCCTCCGGGCCGACGACGACGTCGGGGGCCTTCATGAACACGACGGGTTCGGTCGGGACCTCGGCGCCGGATTCCTCGGCGTGCTGCCGGTAGTTGAGGCCGATGCAGACGACCTTGCCCGGCCGCGCGATCGGCGAGGCGACCCTGGCCGAGGTGAATTCGGGCCCGGCTTCGGGCAGCTCACCGGCGGCCAGCGCGGCCGCGACCCTGGCGACGCCGTCGCCCGCGAAGAAGCTGCCATCGATGTCGGCGGTCAGCGCCGAGAGGTCGCGCAGCGTGCCGTCCCCGGCACGTACGAACGGACGCTCACTTCCCGGCTCCCCGAGTCGCAACAGCTGCACGGATTTTCCCTTCCAGCCGAACCGTCAACAATCAACGGCTCCCACAGCAACGAACAGACATCCGATGTATACCCGACGACCTTCGCCAAGATCTAGGGGCCATCCGGATTTGTCCCGAAAATTGATCGGATCAGTCTTGCGAAGTCTGGGTGGCGAGACTCACAGCGGGAATAGTTACCTACTCTAAGCAAGTTGTTCGTCGCGGAACCTTGGCTGGGGAAAGGAAGAGCATGACCATCGCGCCCGAGCGAGTGGAAGAAACCGTCGCGCGCCCTCTCACGACCGGACGCGCCCGGTTCGTCCTGATCCTCGGCGGCCTGTCCGCCTTCGGGCCCTTGTCCATCGACATGTACCTGCCCGCGCTGCCGCAGATGGCGGGCGAACTGCGCGCGGCGGACGCGACCGTGCAGCTCACGCTCAGCGCGTTCATCATCGGGCTCGCCCTCGGCCAGCTGATCCTCGGACCGTTGTCCGACGCGATCGGCCGGCGCAAACCGCTCGTGGCCGGGCTCGCGCTCTACATGGTCGGCTCGATCCTGTGCGCCGTCGCCCCGACCGCCGAACTGCTCATCGCCGCGCGCGGGGTGCAGGCCTTCGGCGCCGCGGCCGGCATCGTGATCGCCAGGGCGACCGTGCGCGACCTCTACTCCGGCACCGCGATGACGAAGTTCTTCTCGCTGCTCATGCTGGTCAACGGCCTCGCCCCGATCCTGGCGCCGATCATCGGCGGCCAGATCCTCAACTGGACGTCGTGGCGCGGCGTGTTCGTCTGCCTGACCGTGTTCGGCGCGGTCCTGCTCGCCGTCGTCTTCTTCCTGCTGCCGGAACCCCTGCCCGAGGAACGCCGCACTCCCGCGCGGTTCGGCTCGGTGCTGCGGAAGTACGCGAGCCTGTTCGGCGATCGCGGCTTCCTCGGCTACGCGCTGGCCTCCGGGCTGATGTTCGGCAGCCTGTTCGCCTACATCTCCGGCTCCTCCTTCGCGCTGCAGGGTGTCTACGGGCTCAGCCCGCAGGCGTACAGCCTGGTGTTCGGGCTCAACGGCATCGGCATCGTGGCCGTCGGACAGCTGAACGGGCGCATCGTCGGACGTTTCCCGGAGCGGACGCTGCTGACCGTCGGCCTGGTGATCGCGGCGGTGGCCGGTTTCGGCGTACTGGCCGCGACGGTGCTGGACCTCGGGCTGGTCGGGCTGCTGATCCCGCTGTTCATCCTGGTGTCGAGTATCGGCATGGTGGCGCCGAACGCGAGTTCGCTGGCGCTCGCCGAACAGGCGCGGTCCGCCGGTTCGGCGTCGGCGCTGCTGGGCGTGCTGCAGTTCGTCGTCGGCGGGCTGGCGACGCCGCTGGTCGGGCTGGGCGGTCCGGGGACCGCGGTCCCGATGGGGATCGTGATGGCGGGCTTCGGCGTGCTGGCGCTGCTGGCCTTCGGGACCATGACGCGGCCTTCGCGGGCTTCGGTGCCTCTCGTGGCCGTCGCCCAGGAGGCCTGACCCCCTTCCCCGGATGTCATGAAAGGGCCGTTCAGGACGAAAAACGTCTTGAACGGCCCTTTCATGACATCCGGGGCACCACACCGTCAGACAAGCGAAGTGAGATCGGCGGTCCTCAACTGCTCCGCGGTCACCGCCGCGCGTCCCTCGACCAGGGCCTTCAAGGCGTCCCCGTCGTCCCACTGGTTGACGTTCATCGCGGCGGCCACCTGCCCGTCCCGCAGCCAGAACGCGGTGAAGTCCCGCGCCGCGAGATCGCCCCGCACCACGAGTTCGTCGGTTTCGGGGTCGGCGAGGCCGCGGTACTCGCATCCGAGGTCGTACTGGTCCGAGAAGAAATACGGACTCCGCAGGTACGGCTCGTTCTCGCCCAGCAGGTTCCCGGCCACGTGCTCGCCCTGCCACTTCGCGTTCGACCAGTGCTCGACGCGGACGCGTTTTCCGTAGCGGGGATGGAAATGCGCGGCGATGTCGCCGATCGCGTAGACGTCGGGCGCGGCCGTCCGCAGGCCGGCGTCGGCGCAGACACCGCCGTCGTCGGACAGTTCCAGCCCGGCGGCGTGCGCGAGATCGACCCGTGGCGCGGCGCCCACGGCCACCAGCACGACGTCGGCGGGAAGCTCGTCACCACTCCGAAGGCGGACGCCGGTCACCCCGTCCGGGCCGCCGGTGAAGCCGGCGACGCCTTCACCCAGCCGCCAGTTCACCCCGTGCTGGGTGTGAAGGTCCTTGAAGACGCCGGACACCTGCTCGCCCAGCACCGCGAGCAACGGCGAGCCGACCTGGTCGACCACGGTCACCTCGGCGCCGTGTTCCCTGGCGGCCGCCGCGGCCTCGGTCCCGATCCAGCCCGCGCCGACGATCACCACCCGCCGCGCGTCCTTGAACGCCGAGCGGAGCACCAGCGCGTCGTCGAGGGTGCGCAGGGTCCGCAACCCCGGCAGATCCCCACCGGGCACCGGCAGCGAGCGCGGCCGGGAGCCGGTCGCGAGCACGAGCCGGTCGAACCGGTGCTCGCCGCCCGCGTCGTCGTGCACGAGCCGCGCGCCGAGCTCGATCCTGGTCGCGGTCACCCCGCTCCGAAAGGCGATGTCCTTTTCGCCATAGAAACCTTCGCCGTGCACCCAGTCGGGTTCATCGGTCTTGCCCATGAGAAGTCCCTTGGACAAGGGCGGTAATTCGTACGGGCGATGTGTATCGGTGCCGAGAAGCACGATCTCGCCCTCGTAACCGCGTTCTCGCAGCGTCCCGGCGGCCGTCGCCCCGGCGAGACCGGCGCCGACGATGACGATCTTCCTGGGTTCGGACATCCATGACCTCCCAAGCAGTCCCTCCCCCGGACGCTACTCCCGTTCGTCCCCTTCCGGCCTAGCGAGAGCGGAAGTCGATCACGATATGCAGGATCGGTTAACCCATCAGTAGGAACATGGGGTAATCGGCGTCACGCCCCCGAAAGCGCCTCGTCCCAGCCTCGGACAAGAAAGGGAGATCATGGGATACGGGAGGATGAGGACGTTGGCACCCCGGGACGAATGGTCGGTCGGCTGCCGGGATCTCGCGGGCAGGCGCAGGGACGTGACGGTGTTCGTGAGCAGCGACAAGATCGTGCTCGTGGCGCCGCCCGGAGAGGCCGCCGTACTCGGGCCGCTGGACGTGGGGCGCCTGCGCGCCGCGCTCCGCGACGCCGTGGTCGCGGTGGCCGAACATCCGGACCACAGTGAATGACAACTACCGTTCCTACTTCTGAGTAGGTAGAGTCGGCCCCGTTCGGAAGGAGCCGGCCATGACCACCTACTTCGTGACGGGCGCGACGGGTTTTCTGGGAAAACGCCTGGTCGCGCGCCTACTACGGCGACCCGAGACCGTAGCCGTCCATGTTCTCGTGAGGGAGACCTCACGCGGGAAGCTCCCGAGCCACGAGAAGCTCGTTCCCGTCACCGGCGATCTGACCGAACCCTCGCTGGGCATCGATCCCGCCCGCGTGGGCCCCCTCGACCACGTCGTGCATCTCGGCGCGATCTACGACCTCACCGCGGACGAAGCGGCGAACCGCGCGGCCAACGTCGACGGCACGCGCAACGTCCTGGAGTTCGCCGCCGCCGCGAAGGCCGGGCTCTTCCACCACGTCTCGTCGATCGCGGTCGCGGGACAGTACGCCGGACGGTTCACCGAGGCCGACTTCGACCTCGGCCAGGGTTTCGCGTCGCCGTACCACGCGACGAAGTTCGAGGCGGAGAAACTCGTGCGACGACACGGGAAAACGCCGTTCCGCGTGTACCGGCCGTCCGCCGTGGCCGGCGATTCGCGCACCGGCGAGATGGACAAGATCGACGGTCCGTACTACTTCCTCCCCGCGATCTCGCGGCTCGCCGCGCTGCCCCGCCGTCTTCCGCTGGCCGCCCCGGATCTCGGCGCCACGAACCTCGTTCCGGTCGACTACGTCGTCGAAGCGATGGAACACCTCATGCACATCGACGCGCCCAGTGGCAGCACCTACCACCTCGCGTCGCCGCGACCGCAGCCGCTTCACGAGGTCTACAACGCGTTCGCGCGGGCCGCGGGCGGGCCGAAGATCTCCGCCGTCCTTCCCGCCCGGCCCTCCGGGGCGCTCAAGCGCGCGGGAACCCGGCTGGCGAAATCCGCGGCCGCCGGTTTCGACCGGGTCCCCGGCGGACGGTCGGCCCGCGCGGCGGTGCTCGCGGAACTCGGCATCCCGCTCGAAGTCCTGCCGCATCTGAGCATGGAGGTCGACTTCGACACGAGCGCGACCACGGCCGCGCTCGAAGGCAGCGGGATCACCTTGCCCCCGTTGAACGAGTACGCCGATCCGCTCTACCGGTACTGGCTCGCGCACCTGGATCCCGATCGCGGCCGCCGCCGTCCCGGGCCGGAACCACTCGACGGCCGCAAGGTCCTCATCACCGGCGCGTCGTCGGGTATCGGGCGCGCGTCGGCGCTCGCCGTCGCCGCGAAGGGCGGCGAAGTGATCCTCGTGGCCAGGCGCGCCGACGAACTCGAAGAGGTCCGCGAGCAGATCGTCGCGGCGGGCGGCAAGGCGTCCGCGTATCCGTGCGACCTCACCGACGGCGACGCCGTCGACGCTCTGGTCAAGGACGTGCTCGCCGCGCACGGCGCCGTCGACATGCTGGTCAACAACGCGGGCCGTTCGATCCGGCGATCGCTTTCGCTGTCCACCGAACGGTTCCACGATTTCGAGCGCACGATGGCCATCAACTACTTCGGACCCGTGCGGCTGACGCTGGGCCTGCTGCCGTCGATGACCGCGCGCGGTTTCGGCCACGTCGTCAACGTGACCACCCAAGGACTGCAGACCGACACCCCGCGGTTTTCCGCTTACCTGGCTTCGAAGGCCGCGCTGGAGGAGTTCGGGCTGACCGCCGGGCGGGAAACGCTTTCCGACGGCGTCACCTTCACCTCGGTCCGGATGCCGCTGGTGCGCACCGACATGATCGCCCCGACCGGTTCCTATCGCGGCATGCCGTCGAGCTCTCCCGAACGCGCCGCCGCGCTCGTGGTGAAGGCGTTGGAGAAACGGCCGGAGATCCTGAACCTGCCCGAGGGCACGGCCGCCGAACTGGTGACGCTCGTCGCACCGAAGACGGCCAGGTTCTTCGCCCACCTCGTCTACCGCGCGATGCCCGAGTCCGCTCCGGAATCCCGTGGCCTGCCCCGAAAGGCCCCGCTCGCCTCGGTGGCGGGCGCGGTCACCCGGCTGGTCTGGCGCCGTCGTCCCTGACGTCCCGCCGCCGGGGCTCGATCGGGGGACGCCCCCGGCCGCTACCATCGGTTTCCGATACGCCGGGGGGTCGGCGGGCACGGGCCGAGGTAGGGACGACCGGGAAGGGGCAGTGTGGACGTCGCCAGTCCCCCGCTGTCGACCGGACCGGGCGCGCAGGTGGTACGTCCGTCCAGGACAGTGCTGCGGCTGTCCCTGCACGCGGCCTGGGTGCTCGCGCTCGCCGTCGCCACCGAACTCCGGGTGGGGCGCTTCGGTTTCCACCCGTCGGACCAGGGTTTCATCCTCGCCCAGGCCTGGCGGGTGCGGCACGGGGAGGTGCCGCATTCGGACATCATCTCCGCGCGGCCGCTGGGTTCGGCGTACCTGCACATAGTCGACTTCCTGCTGCCGGGGCCGCTGTTCTTCGTCTCCAGCGTGCTCAGCATGCTGGAGATCATCCTGGCGACCATCGCGTTCGCCGTCCTGGTCACCCGCCGCCGCGTGCGGGACTGGGGGCCGGGACTCACCGGGCTGACGGCGGCCGCGTCGCTGCTGAACCTCAACGCGTTCCCGCTCATGGCGTGGCACACGATCGACGGGATCTTCCTGACCGCGTGCGGCGCCTGGGCGCTGGATTCGGGGCTGCGCAACGGTAAGGCGTGGCCTCGACGGCTCGGCCTGGTGCTGCTGGGCACCTCGGTGTTCGTCAAACAGAGTTTCGCGCCGGTGCCGCTGATCGCGCTGTGCTGGCTGTTGTTGCACCCGTCGCTGCGCGAGGGAGCGTTCCGCACCGGCCGCTGGTGGGGGCGGCTGGCCTGGGATCTGCTGGCGTTGGGCGCTTTCCTGGTCTTCTACGTCGGAATCGTCACCCTCGACGGCGGGCTCGGCGCGATGGCCGAGCAGCTCACCGGCGGGCTGCCCGCGTACGGCGAGCGGCTTCTCGGGCTGTGGCTGGAAAATCCCGCTTCCCTGTTGCGTCCACCGGTGCGGGGCTTGACGTTCTTCCTGATCGCCGGGGTGCTCCTTGCCCTGCTGGGGATCTTCCGCGACCGCGCCGGTTTCGCCGGGGCACTCCTCGCCCGGCTGCTGCTCCTGGCGGGGGTGGCGGTGGTGGTCGGCACCGTCGTCGACGGGCATTTCACCGGCGCGTCGCGCTGGGCGGACGTCCTCTGGTGGATCCTCGGTGTCGCGCTGCTGGTGAACTGGGTCGCGACGCGGCGATTCCCGAGAATGGGCGCGCTGGTCTTCGCGACCGGCTTCATGACCAGCCTGTCGTGGGGCAACGACACCCCGACGTTGTTCACCGGAACACTGGCGCTGACGGCGATCCTGCTGCTCGCGGACGCGCTGCCGCCACTGCCGGAACCGCCTCGCCGGGTGCGTCTGGTGGGTGCGACGGCGATGGGCCTGGTCGCGGTGCTGGCGTCGGGCTGGGCCGTGGTCGCGCATCACGACGAAGCCGCGTACCTCGACATGGCGCACGAGAAGCTGACCGGCGACCTCGGCACGGTGACGCCGTCGATGCGCGGCATCCGGACGAATCCGGGCACCTACACCTACATCTCCCAGATCCAGGACTGCGTCACGCGGTTCCCCGCCGGGCGCACGGCCGTCCTGCCCGACAACCCGTTCGCCTATCCCGCCTTCGGCCTGCGCAACCCGTTCCCGCTGGAATGGCCGCTGCCGCTGGAGATCGTCGCCGACGCCCCGGAACGCATGCTCGCGGCGGCCGACGGGCTCAACCGCGACGGCGACTACCTCGTGCTGTTCCAGACCGTGAGCATGCCGGTGCTGGCCAAGGGCGGGCCGGTGCCCTCCCAGGTTGCCGAAGACGCCCCGATCTTCGACTACCTCGGGCTGGAGAACGCGCTGCGGTCGCGCCTGACCGGGCAGACCGTCACCTGCGGCAGCTTCATCGGCAAATGGGCACCCCGCCCCTGACGCGTTTCGTCCTCTGAATGCGGTAGTTCGCGCTGCCAACTACCGCATTCAGAGGACGAAACGCGGGGAGTCAGTCGACGCCGGCGTCCTCGGGGCGGCCGGAGGCGAGTCCGGCGAGAACGTCCAAAGCGGCCGCGAGCGTTTCGAGCGGCGGCGACGAGACGGCGAGCCGCACCGCGTTCGGGGCGTGACCGGGGACGACGGCGAACGCGGCCGCCGGGGTGACCGCGATCCCGCGGCGCGCGGCCGCGGCGACGAAGGTCTCGGCGCGCCAGTGTTCCGGGAGCTCCCACCAGCAGTGGTACGCCTGCGGATCGGCGCGCAGGGTGAATCCGGCCAGGCGTTCCGCCGTCAACCGCTGGCGTTCCGCGGCGTCGAGCCGTTTCGCCCGTTCGACGGTTTCCAGCGTGCCGCCGGTGATCCACCGGGTGGCCGCTTCGACGGCGAGCCGGGGCGCGACCCAGCCGCCCGAGCGCACGGCCGCGGCGAGCCGTTCCGTCCATGCCGCCGGGACGGCGAGGAAGCCGGTGGTCAGACCCGGCGCGAGCCGTTTGGACATGCTGTCGGCGAACACCGTGCGTTCCGGCGCGTACGCCGCGAAAGGGCGGACCTCGGGCCGCAGGAAGGTGTAGATCCCGTCCTCGATCACCGGGATGTCCATCCGGCGCACGGTTTCGGCCAGCTCGACCCGGCGTGCTTCGTCCATTGTGGACCCGAGCGGATTGTGCAGCGTCGGCTGGACGTACAGCGCGCGGACGGACGCGGCTTCGAGCGCTTCGGGAATGAGGCCCCGGTCGTCGGTCTCGATTGGCACCAGCTGCACGCCGAGCCGCCCGGCGAGCGCCTTGACCACCGGGTAGGTGATGGCTTCGACGGCGAGCCGTTCCCCCATCGGCACGAAGGCGGCGATGGCGGCCGCGATGGCCTGGCGCCCGCTCCCGGCGAAGAGGACTTCGGGCGTCCAGCCGTCCTTCGCGATCAGCCCGGCGACGGCGTCACGCGCCTGCTTCGAGCCCGAGACGTTTCCCGGCCGCAACGCCGCTGTCAGGACGTCTTCGCGCAGAAGCGGCTCCAGCGCCTTCCCGACCAGCGCCGACTGTTCCGGAAGGACGGCGAAGTTGAGTTCGAGGTCGACCGTCGCACCGCCGGGCTCGGCGAGCGCGGTCTCCAACGGCGGCCGGCCGGCGCGGACGAACGTGCCCCGGCCGACCTCGCCGACCACGACACCCCTCCGGACGAGTTCGCCGTAGACCCGCGCGGCCGTCGAGTTCGCGATCCCGCGTTCCTTCGCGAAACGCCGCTGCGGCGGCAGCCTGTCGCCCGGCCGGAGCCTGCCCGCCTCGACATCGGCGGAGATCTCGTCCGCGACTATCCGGTAGTCCTCCATGCCGTCCTTCGATCGCACCGAGTGCATTCACACGATTGCACTGGGGATGATGCCATCTAAGGGACGGAACACCACAACGGCGGCGTCCTAGGTTAGCCTAACCTGCGTGGAGACCGTGGAAACCCTCACCGAGCAGAGCACGACGTCCCGTCTGCACGCGGACGCGCTGACGCTCGCCTACGACGGCCGGACCGTGGCCGAAGACCTCGGGGTGGTCATCCCCGACCGGTCGTTCACCGTCATCGTCGGGCCGAACGCCTGTGGCAAGACCACCCTGCTGCGCGCGCTCGCGCGGATGCTCAAACCGCGCCAGGGTTCGGTGTTCCTCGACGGCCAGGTGATCAGCTCCTTCCCCGCCAAGGAGGTCGCCCGGCGGCTCGGCCTGCTGCCGCAGAGCTCGATCGCGCCCGACGGCATCACCGTCGCGGACCTCGTCGCGCGCGGCCGGTACCCGCATCAGCGCCTGCTGCGCCAGTGGTCCCGTGAGGACGCCACCGTGGTCGCGGAGTCCATGCGCGCGACCGGCGTCGACGATCTCGCCGAGCGGCTGGTCGACGAACTGTCGGGTGGTCAGCGGCAGCGCGTGTGGATGGCGATGGCGCTGGCGCAGGAGACCGATCTCCTGCTGCTCGACGAGCCGACGACCTATCTGGACATCGCGCACCAGATGGACATCCTCGACCTGTGCGCGGAACTGCACCAGAAGCAGGGCCGGACGCTGGTCGCGGTGCTGCACGACCTCAACCACGCCGCCCGCTACGCGACGCACATGATCGCGATGCGCGGCGGAGAGGTCCTCGCGACCGGAGCGCCCGAAGAGGTCGTGACCGCCGCCAACGTCGAAAAGATCTTCGAGCTGCCCTGCCGGGTCATGCCGTGCCCGGAAACCGGTACCCCGCTGGTGATCCCGAAAGCCGGACGCCGCGCGGCCTGATCTCCTCGGAGTAGGTTGGCGGCGGAGGTGCCATGTCACAGCAACTGTGGTCCGAAGTGGACGACTATCTGTCCGGGGTGCTCGTCCCGTCCGATCCCGCCCTCGAAGGCGCGCGGAAGGCGTCGGACGAGGCCGGGCTGCCGTCGATCGCCGTCGCGCCGAACCAGGGCAAACTGCTCAACCTGATGGCGCGGATGATCGGCGCCCGGTCCATCCTGGAGATCGGCACGCTCGGCGGGTACAGCACGATCTGGCTCGCCCGCGCCCTGCCGCCGCAGGGCAGGCTCGTCACCCTCGAATACGACCCGAAGCACGCCGAAGTCGCGCGCCGCAACATCGACGCGGCCGGGCTCGGCGGGCTGGTCGACGTCCGCGTCGGCAAGGCGCTGGACCTGCTGCCGTCGGTCGACGGCCCGATCGACCTGGCGTTCATCGACGCCGACAAGGCCAACAACCCGGCCTACTTCGAGGCGTCGCTGAAGCTCGTCCGGCCCGGGGGCGTGATCGTGGTCGACAACGTCGTCCGCGGTGGCGCGGTGACCGACGCCGCCAGCGAGGATCCGAACATCCAGGGCATCAGGCGGCTGCACGAGATGATCGCCGCCGAACCCCGTGTCGACGCGACGGCGATCCAGACGGTCGGCAGCAAGGGCTACGACGGGCTGACCGTCGTGCTCGTGAAGCCCTGACGGACATCGCTCGGCCCGCCGGGCCGGGCCAGGTCCGTGAAGGCCTCCTTGAGGGACTCTGGGTCCCTCAAGGAGGCCTTCACGGACTTGCGAATCGCCACTCACGACCCACTGGGCCGAAGCATCACCGCGGCGCAGTCGTGGCGGGACGCGGTTCGGAGCCGTCCGGCCACCGCGCCGGCTGTCCTCGATGGACACCGTTCATGAAGCGCTGCCACATGTCCGACGGCAGCGTCCTGCCGGTCAGTTTCTCCCCGGCGGCGTCCCGCATCCGGCGCGGCTCGTCGGAGCCGACCCAGACCGCGGTCGCGAGCTGCGGCGTGTACCCGACCGCCCAGCCGCCCGCGTTGTCGTCCGTCTCGTCGAACCGGAAGTCGCCGGTCTTCAGCGCCGCCGGACGATCCTTCAGACCGGTGGCCAGCACCTGGCTCATCGTCCCCGCGATCCGGCGGCTCAGCGCCTCGTCGCCCCGGAACGCGGGCGTCTTGTCCGGCGGCCGTTCCCACACGACTTCGCCGTTCTCGTCCCGGATCTTCGATACCAGATGCGGGGTGGCGCGCATGCCATCGGCAGCGAAGGTCGCGTAAGCACCGGCCATGTCGCTGGGGCGTAAGGGATACCGGCCGACGGCGATCCCCGGGCCGATCAGGAACCCGTCCTTCTCCCGCAGGGTCACGGCGCCGTCGACGGACTCGGGGATCCCGGCCGCCCGGGCGCCGTCTCGGACCGCTTCGGCGCCGAGCTTCTTCGCCAGGTCGACGAACGGACCCTGAGCGCCCCGCCCCATCGCCTCGCGCAGCGTGCACTTCCCGCCTTCGCCGCATTGGTCCTGGAACTCGAAGGTCTCGCCGAGGAAATCGACCGACGGGGGCGCCTTCAGCGGTTCGTCCACGTTCACGCCCCGTTCGAGCCCGGCGGCGAGGATCAACGGCTGGAACGCCGTGCCGGTGCCGTACGGGGTGCCCGCGTAGTCGTGCACGCTCCAGCCACCGCCGTTGTAGGCGCGGATGGCCCCGGTCCCGGGCTCGACGGCGACCAGCGACGCGCGGAAATGCTCCGGCTGGCCCTTCAACCGCTCCTTGACCGCCTTCTCGGCTTCGGCCTGGGCACGCGGATCGATGGTCGTCTCGACCTTCATGGCGCCGCCACGCAGCCGGTCGAGCGGGTAGCCGACCTGCTCGAGTTCGGCGAGGACCTGCTGCTTGATGTGGTACTGCTCGTAGGTGACGCGACCGGCGCGGGTCTCCGACGGCGCCTGGATCGCGTCCTCCGGATAGGTCATGGCGACCGCTTCCGCCTGGCTCACATAGCCACGCGCGACCAGTTTGTTCACCACGTAGGACCAGCGCTTCATGGCGTGCTCGTGGCTGGAGGCGTACGGGTCGTGCACCGAAGGCGACTGGATCATCCCCGCGAGGAAGGCCGCTTCGCTCCAGGTCATCGAGTCGTCGAGTTTGCGGCCGAAGTAGGCGTTCATCGCCGACGCCGGGCCGTACGTACCGCGGCCGAACGAGATGATGTTGACGTAGCTTTCGAAGATCTCCTTCTTGGTCTGCTGCTGGGTGATCTTCGTGGCGAGCACGAGTTCGGAGAACTTCCGCGTGAGGGTGGCGTCCTCGTTGCCGGTGGACTTCTTGATGTACTGCTGGGTGATCCCCGAGCCGCCGCCGACCCCGGTCACCAGCGCGCGGCCGAGCCCGGTGAGGTCGAAACCCTCGTTGTCCCAGAAGGTCGGGTCCTCGGTCGCGACGATCGCGTCGCGCAGTTTCGCGGGGACGGCGTCGTAGGGCACGAACAGCCGGTCGCCGCCGGGCGGGACCACCTTGAGCAGTTCGGAACCGTCGGCGTTCTGCAGGACGACGGTCTTGTCGAGATCGGCGAGCACCTCTTGCGGGCTGCGGACGTCGAGCAGGACGTACGCGAGCCCGAACGCGACGACCGGGATGCCGATCACCAGGCCGAGCGTCCACGCGACGATCTTGCGCCACCTGCGCTTCTTCGGCTTCGGCTCCGGGGTGGCCGTGGTCTCCGACTCGGGTGCGTCTGCCTCATCCGGGTTTTCCACGCCAGGTTAGACGCCCGAACGAGTGAAAAGGTTGTGGGAAAGTCACCAAACTGCCTCCGGTTTACGACTTGAAGAATTCTTCATTTGATAATGTGGTCAGATGCCCGTCCCCCTGTACCAGGCCAAGGCGGAGTTCTTCCGCATGCTGGGCCACCCGGTCCGGATCCGTGTACTGGAGCTGCTCGCCGAAGGCCCGAAAGCCGTCCGCGAACTGCTCGCCGAGATCGAGGTCGAGGCCTCCAACCTCTCCCAGCAGCTGGCCGTCCTGCGCCGGTCGGGAATCGTCACCTCGACCCGCGAGGGCTCGACGGTGGTGTACGCGCTCGCCGGTGGTGACGTCGTCGAGCTCCTACGCGCGGCCCGGCGCATCCTCACCGAGCTGCTGGCCGACCAGAACGCCTTGCTCGCCCAGCTACGCGACGCGGAGTGACGGCGTGGCGGGTCTGAGACTTTCGGAACTGCGCTCGCTCCTGCCCGGTCGTGAAGACCTGCGAACGCTCAAGCGCGCTCCCCGGCGCGACCTCACGGCGGGCCTGACCGTCGCGATCGTCGCCCTTCCGCTGGCGCTCGGTTTCGGCATCTCGTCCGGCCTCGGGGCCGAAGCCGGGCTGGTCACCGCGATCGTCGCCGGCGCGCTGGCCGCGATCTTCGGCGGCTCCAACCTCCAGGTGTCCGGGCCGACCGGCGCGATGACCGTGGTGCTGGTGCCGATCATGGCCACGCACGGGGCGGGCGGCGTGCTGACGGTGGGCCTGCTCGCCGGGGTCTTGCTGCTCCTGCTCGCGGTCGCCCGCGCCGGCCGGTACATGCGCTACGTGCCGACGCCGGTGGTCGAGGGCTTCACGCTGGGCATCGCCGGGGTGATCGCCTTGCAGCAGGTCCCCGCCGCGCTCGGCGTCGCCACGCCGGAAGGCGAGAAGGTGGCCGTCGTCGCGGCGAAGGCGGTGGCCGATTTCGCCGGGCATCCGGCCTGGCCGTCGATCGTGATCGCCGCCGGGGTCGCCGCCCTGATGCTGCTCGGCGCGAGGTGGCGGCCGTCGATCCCGTTCTCGCTGGTCGCGGTGGCCGTCGCGACCCTCGTGAGTCATTTCGCGCAGCTGCCGGTCGCTCGGATCGGCGCGCTGCCCAACGGTCTTCCCGCGCCCTCGCTGGACTTCCTGGATCTGTCGACCTTGGGCGCGCTGGCTCCCTCAGCCGTCGCGGTCGCGGCGCTGGCCGCGCTGGAAAGCCTCCTGTCGGCCACGGTCGCCGACGCGATGAGCGTCAACGAACGCCACGACCCGGACCGGGAACTCTTCGGGCAGGGCCTCGCGAATCTCGTCACCCCGCTGTTCGGCGGCGTGCCCGCCACCGCGGCGATCGCGCGCACCGCGGTCAACGTCCGTGCCGGGGCGAAATCGCGGCTGGCCTCGTTCACCCACGCGATGGTGCTGGCGGTGATCGTCTTCGCGGCCGCGCCGCTCGTGGCCACGATCCCGATCGCGGCACTCGCCGGGGTGCTGCTGGCCACCGCCGTCCGCATGGTCGAGGCGGGCTCGGTCCGAGCGCTCCTGCGCTCCACCCGGCGCGACGCGCTGGTCCTCGTGCTCACCGCGGCCGCGACGCTGATCCTGGACCTGGTCACCGCGGTCATCCTCGGTCTCGTCGTGGCGGGCGCACTGGCGCTGCGGGCGATCGCGAAGGCGGCTCGTATCGAAGAGGTGGCGCTCGACCACGCCGATCACGTCGCCGAGGAGCGGGCGCTCCTGGACGAGCACATCGTCGCGTTCCGGCTCGATGGACCGCTCGTCTTCGCCGCGGCGCACCAGTTCCTGCTGGAGCTGTCCGAGGTCGCCGACGTCCGGGTGGTCATCCTCCGGATGTCGCGGGTGTCGGCCATCGACGCCACCGGCGCCCTCGTCCTGCGCGACGCCATCGAACGCCTCGAACATCGCGGGATCACGGTCCTGGTGTCGGGGATCAAACCCGGCCACGAGAAGGTGCTCGACGAACTCGGCGTCGCGGACCGGCTCCGCGCGGAGGGCCGGGTGTTCCCGGATACGCCGCACGCGATCGATTTCGCGCACGCGCTGCTGACCTCAAGCGAGGAACGCGCGAAGCAGTGACGCGGTCCCTTCGACGTGTTCCGTCATCGCCCGGCGGGCCGCCTCGGAGTCCCCGGCGAGGATCGCGTCGACGATGGCCTCGTGCTGGGCGTTGGAATGCTCCAGGTTCGGTTCCAGCAGCGGGATCATGTCGAGCAGCTGGTTGACCCGCATGCGCGCGTCCGCCATCGCCGTGGTCAGCGAGCCGGACGCGGTGACCTCGGCGATCGCCAGATGCAGCCGCGAATCCTTGCGCCGGTAGTCGCCGACGTCGGCCGCCGCGGCCTCGGCGAGCGTGCTCGTCAGATGCTGCCGGTCGGCCGGGCTGAGCGAACGCGAGGCCGCCATCTCGGCGGCGCCGGTCTCCAGGACGTGCCGGAGGCCGAGCGCGTCCTCCAGCGTGGCGTTGTCGACCTTCCGGCCGTCGGCGGCGGGCGGGTCGGGCAGGACGTCGTTGACGAACGTGCCGCCGTACCGGCCGCGCCGCGACTCGACGTAACCCGCGTCGGACAGCGCGCGGATGGCCTCGCGCAGCGTCACCCGGCTGACCCCGAGCCGCTCGGCGAGCTCACGTTCCGAGGGCAGCCGCTCCCCCGCGCCCACCACGCCCAGCCGGATCGCCTGGAGCAGCCTTTCGACGGTCTCCTCGAAGGCGTTGCCCGCGCGCACCGGGCGGAACAGCGCGTCACCCGCTTTCGACTCCACCACTCGAGTTTAGGCGGCCCGCAATTCGTCCTCTGGATGCGGTACTTGCGTGTGCAACTACCGCATCCAGAGGACTAAACGCGGGGCATCAGCATTCGATGACGTTCACGGCGAGGCCGCCGCGCGCGGTCTCCTTGTACTTCACGCTCATGTCGGCACCGGTCTCGCGCATCGTCTTGATCGCCTTGTCCAGCGTCACGACGTGCGAACCGTCGCCGCGCATCGCCATCCGCGCCGCGTGGATCGCCTTCGACGCGCCGACGGCGTTGCGTTCGATGCACGGGATCTGCACCAGCCCGCCGACCGGGTCGCACGTGAGCCCCAGGTGGTGCTCGACGCCGATCTCGGCGGCGTTCTCCACCTGCGCGGGTGAACCGCCGAGGACCTCGGTGAGCCCGGCGGCGGCCATGGCGCTGGCCGAACCGACCTCACCCTGGCAACCGACCTCGGCGCCCGAGATCGACCCCGTCTGCTTGAGGATCGAGCCGATCGCGCCCGCGGTGAGCATGAACGTCACGATGCCGTCGTCCGACGAGCCCCGGATGAACCGCTGGTAGTAGTGCAGAACGGCCGGGATGATCCCCGCCGCGCCGTTGGTCGGCGCGGTGACGACGCGGCCGCCCGCGGCGTTCTCCTCGTTGACCGCCAGTGCGTACAGACTCACCCAGTCCATCGCGTACAGCGGATCGCCGACGCCGTCCTCCGCGAGCAGCTTCTCGTGCAACGCCTTCGCGCGCCGAGGCACCTTCAGGCCGCCCGGCAGGACGCCCTCGTGCTCGCAGCCGTTGCGCACACATTCCGCCATGACCTGCCAGATCTCCAGCAGCCCTTCGCGGATCTCCTCGCGGGTGCGCCATGCGAGTTCGTTGCGCAGCATGATCTCGCTGATGGACAGCCCGGTGTCCTCGCAGTGCTTCAGCAGATCCGCGCCGGTGCGGAACGGGAACTCCAGCTTCGTCGAGTCCTCGACGACGACGGTGTCGGTCTCGTAGGACTCGTCGCGGACGAACCCGCCGCCGACGGAGTAGTAGGTGCGCTCGCGCAGCACCTTCCCGTCGGCGTCGAACGCGCGGAAGATCATCCCGTTCGGGTGCGCCGGCAAGGATTTCCGCCGGTGCATGGTCAGGTCGGTGTCCTCGGTGAACACGATCTCGTGCTCGCCCCGCACCTTCAGCCGGCAGGATTCGCGGATCGCCGCGATCTTGCCGGGCACGGTGTCGGTGTCGATCTCCTCCGGACGCTCCCCGGACAGCCCGAGCAGCACGGCCTTGTCGCTGCCGTGCCCGAACCCGGTCGCGCCGAGCGAGCCGAAAAGCTCGCTCTGGACGCGTGCCGTCGCGGTGAGGTCACCGTCGGCCGCCAGACCGTCCACAAAGGTCAGTGCGGCGCGCATCGGGCCCACCGTGTGGGAGCTGGAGGGGCCGATGCCGATCGAAAACAGGTCGAAGACGCTGATCGCCATTGATCTGCCCTCCTTCCTATCTGGCCAGCAGTGAGCTGGCCTCTTGGGCCGCGGGCCCTTCGGCGGCGAGATGGGCCAAATTCTCCGACAGCGCTTCGCCGCGGTGGGCCTTCGTCTGGGCGAAAAGGCGACCGGCCCGATACGACGAGCGTACGAGCGGCCCGGCCATCACACCAGCGAAGCCCATCGCTTCGGCCGCCTTCGAATGCTCGACGAACTCTTCCGGCTTGACCCAGCGGTCCACCGGATGATGCCGCGGCGACGGGCGCAGGTACTGGGTGATCGTGAGGATCTCGCAGCCCGCGTCGACCAGATCCTTCATCGCCGGAGCCACCTCCTCCGGCGTCTCACCCATACCGAGGATCAGGTTCGACTTCGTCACCAGACCGGCCTCGCGGGCCTTCGTGATGACCTCCAACGACCGCGCGTACCGGAAACCCGGCCGGATCCGCTTGAAGATCCGCGGCACCGTCTCCACGTTGTGCGCCAAAACCTCCGGCCGCGAACCGAACACCTCGGCCAGCTGGTCCGGATCCGCGTTGAAATCCGGGATCAACAGCTCGACACCGGTGCCCGGATTCAACGCGTGGATCTGACGGACGGTCTCCGCGTACAGCCACGCACCACCGTCCTCCAGATCGTCACGCGCGACACCGGTCACCGTCGAGTAGCGCAAGCCCATGGCCTGCACCGACTCCGCCACCTTGCGCGGCTCGGTCCGGTCCAGCGCCTCCGGCTTGCCCGTGTCGATCTGGCAGAAGTCACACCGGCGCGTGCACTGGTCCCCGCCGATCAGGAACGTCGCCTCGCGGTCTTCCCAGCACTCGTAGATGTTGGGACAACCGGCCTCCTCACACACGGTGTGGAGGCCTTCACGCTTGACCAAACCCTTGAGCTCCGTGAATTCCGGACCCATGCGCGCACGGGTCTTGATCCACGGCGGCTTCTTCTCGATCGGGGTCTGCGCGTTGCGGACTTCCAGCCGGAGAAGTTTGCGCCCCTCGGGGAGCGCGCTCATCGGTTGAGGTCCGCGTACAACGGGTGCTTCTTGGCCAGCAGTTCGACCCGGGAGGCCAGCGACTGGCGCAGGTCCTCGTCGAAGTCCGGGCGCAGCGCCTCGGCGATGATGTCGGCCACCTCGGCGAAGTCCTCGGCACCGAAACCGCGGGTCGCCAGCGCCGGGGTGCCGATCCGCAGGCCGGAGGTGACCATCGGCGGACGCGGGTCGAACGGGACGGCGTTGCGGTTGACCGTGATACCGACCGAGTGCAGCCGGTCCTCGGCCTGCTGACCGTCCAAAGTGGAGTTGACCAGATCGACGAGCACGAGGTGCACGTCGGTCCCGCCGGTCAGCACGCGGACGCCGGCCTCGCTGCAATCCGTGCGCGACAGGCGGTCGGCCAGGATCTTCGCGCCTTCGAGCACACGCTGCTGGCGCTCGCGGAACTCCTCGCTCGCGGCGATCTTGAGCGCGACGGCCTTGGCGGCGATGACGTGCTCCAGCGGACCGCCCTGCTGGCCGGGGAACACCGCCGAGTTGATCTTCTTGGCGAGTTCCTGGCGGGACAGGATGATGCCGCCACGCGGACCGCCGAGGGTCTTGTGCGTGGTCGTGGTGACGATGTCGGCGTAGGGCACCGGGCTCGGGTGCAGCCCGGCCGCGACCAGACCGGCGAAGTGCGCCATGTCGACCATGACCTTCGCGCCGACCTCGTCGGCGATACGGCGGAACTCGGCGAAGTCGAGCTGACGCGGGTACGCCGACCAGCCGGCGATGATCAGCTTCGGCTTGTGCTCCTTGGCGAGGCGCTCGATCTCCTCGATGTCGACGATCCCGGTCTCTTTGTCGACGTGGTACGCGACGACGTTGTAGAGCTTGCCCGAGAAGTTGATCTTCATCCCGTGGGTCAGGTGACCGCCGTGGGCGAGGTCGAGACCGAGGATGGTGTCGCCGGGATTGAGCACCGAGACCATCGCGGCGGCGTTGGCCTGCGCGCCCGAGTGGGGCTGGACGTTGGCGTGCTCGGCGCCGAAGAGGGCCTTCGCGCGGTCGATCGCCAGCTGCTCGATGACGTCGACGTGCTCACAACCGCCGTAGTAGCGGCGGCCGGGGTAGCCCTCGGCGTACTTGTTCGTCAGCACCGAACCCTGCGCCTCGAGCACGCCCACCGGGGCGAAGTTCTCCGAGGCGATCATCTCCAGGGTCGACTGCTGCCGGTCGAGTTCGGCCGCGACGGCGGTGGCGACCTCGGGGTCCACATCGGACAGGGCAGCGTTGAACATCTCAGTTCTCCTGGGTCAAGACGGCGTACGCCTGGGCGTCGAGCAGGGCGGGCACGTCGCCGGTCAGACGCACCTTCAGGAGCCATCCTTCGGCGTACGGGTCCGAGTTGATGAGCTCGGGGGTGTCCGTTGTGGCCTCGTTCACCTCGACGACCTCGCCGTCCACGGGTGCGTACAGCTCGCTGACCGACTTGGTCGACTCGACCTCGCCGAACACCTCGCCCGCGGTGACGGTGTCGCCGACCGAGGGAAGCTGGACGAACACGATGTCACCGAGCGACTCGGCGGCGAAGGCGGTGATGCCCACGGTGGCGACGCCGTCGGCGACGTTCAGCCACTCGTGTTCCTTCGTGTACTTCAGGTCCTGGGGAATGCTCATGATGTCGGAAGGGCCTTTCAGGCGCGGGAGTAGAAGGGCAGGGCGACGACCTCGACGGGCTCGATCCGGCCCCGGATGTCGACGGAAAGCTCGGTGCCGGGCTCGGAGTGCTCCCGGTCCACGTAGGCCATGGCGATCGGGTAACCCAGCGTCGGCGAGAGGGCACCGCTGGTGACCTCGCCGATCTCGGTCTCGCCCGCCAGGACGGTGTAGCCGTGACGCGGCGCGCGGCGGCCGGAGCCCTTGAGCCCGACACGGACCCGGGGAACGTCCTTCTTGGACAGCTCTTCGAGCGCGGCTTTGCCGACGAAGTCGTTCGGCTTCTCGAACTTGACCACCCGGCCGAGTCCGGCCTCGAACGGGCTCAGCTGGAGGCTGAGTTCGTTGCCGTACAACGGCATTCCGGCTTCGAGACGCAGGGTGTCGCGGCAGGCGAGACCCGCCGGGAGCAGGCCGTGCGGCTCGCCAGCCTCGGTGAGGATGCGCCAGACGGCGGGCGCCTCACCGGCCGGGACGTACAGCTCGAAGCCGTCCTCGCCGGTGTAGCCGGTGCGGGCCAGCAGGACGTCGTGGCCCTTCACGACGGCCGGGACGCTCGCGTAGTACTTGAGCGCGCCCAGGTCGGCGTCGGTGACGGCGCCGAGGATCTCGACGGCCTTCGGACCCTGGACGGCGATCAGCGCGACGTCCTCGGACTTGTTCTCGACGACCGCGTCGAAACCCGAGACCCGCTCGGCCAGCGCGTCGGCGACCACGGCGGCGTTGCCCGCGTTGGCCACGACCAGGAACTTCTCGTCAGCGAGGCGGTAGACGACCAGGTCGTCCAGCACGCCGCCGTTCTCGTCGCAGATCATCGTGTAGCGCGCCCGGCCCGGCTTGACCCCGGACAGGTTGCCGACCAGCGCGTAGTCGAGGGTGTCGGCGGCCTGCGGGCCGGTCACCTCGATCTCGGCCATGTGGGACAGGTCGAACAGGCCGGCGGCCTCGCGGACCGCCTTGTGCTCCGCCAGTTCGCTGGAATAGCGGATCGGCATCGACCAGCCCGCGAAATCGGTGAACAGCGCACCCAGTCCTTTGTGGACTCCGTGCAGGGACGTCTCTTTCGACATCAAGTGCCTCAGTTCTCGTAGGCGTTGAGCGGCGGGCAGGAGCAGACGAGGTTACGGTCCCCGCGCGCACCGTCGATGCGGCGCACCGGAGGCCAGTACTTGGACTTGCGGTTCACTCCGGCGGGGTACACCGCCAGTTCGCGGTCGTAGGGCAGGTCCCACTCGCCGACGAGGGTCTCGGCGGTGTGCGGGGCGTTGCGCAGCGGGCTGTTGTCCGCGGCCCACTTGCCCTGCGCGACGGCGTCGATCTCCGCGCGGATGGCGATCATCGCCGCGATGAAGCGGTCGATCTCGCCGAGGTCCTCGGATTCGGTCGGCTCGACCATCAGCGTGCCCGCGACCGGGAACGACATGGTCGGGGCGTGGAAGCCGTAGTCGATCAGGCGCTTCGCCACGTCGTCGACGCTGACGCCGGTCTCCTTGGTGAGCCCGCGCAGGTCGAGGATGCACTCGTGCGCGACCAGGCCGTCCTGGCCGGTGTAGAGCACCGGGTAGTGCTGGTTGAGGCGCTCGGCCACGTAGTTCGCGGCGAGCACGGCGACCTGCGTCGCGGCGGTGAGCCCGCCCGCGCCCATCATGCGGACATACGCCCACGAGATCGGCAGGATCGACGCCGAGCCGTACGGGGCCGCGCTGATCGGGCCGACACCGGTCTCGGGTCCGGCCTTCTCCAGCAGCGGGTGGTTCGGCAGGTACGGCGCGAGGTGCGCGCGCACCGCGACCGGGCCGACGCCGGGGCCGCCGCCACCGTGCGGGATGCAGAAGGTCTTGTGCAGGTTCAGGTGCGAGACGTCGCCACCGAACTCACCCGGCTTGGCGAGCCCGAGCAGGGCGTTGAGGTTCGCGCCGTCGACGTAGACCTGGCCGCCCGCGTCGTGGACGATCTTGGCCAGCTCGTCGATGCCGTTCTCGTACACGCCGTGCGTGGACGGGTACGTGACCATGATCGCGGACAGCGTGTCGCGGTGGGCGTCGACCTTGGCGCGCAGGTCATCGAGGTCGACGTTGCCCTCGTCGGTGCACTTGACCACGACGACGCGCATCCCGGCCATCACCGCGGAGGCGGCGTTCGTGCCGTGCGCGGACGACGGGATCAGGCAGACCTCGCGTTCGGTCTGGCCGTTGGCGTGGTGGTACGCGCGGATCGCGAGCAGACCGGCGAGCTCGCCCTGGCTGCCCGCGTTCGGCTGCAGCGACACCTTGTCGTAGCCGGTGACCTCGGCGAGCCAGCCCGACAGCTGCTCGACCAGGGTGTGGTAGCCCTCGGCCTGGTCGGCGGGCGCGAACGGGTGGATCCCCGCGAACTCGCGCCAGCTGATCGGCTCCATCTCGGTGGTGGCGTTGAGCTTCATCGTGCAGGAGCCGAGCGGGATCATGCCGCGGTCGAGCGCGTAGTCGAGGTCCGAAAGGCTCCGCAGGTAACGCAGCATCGCGGTCTCGGAGCGGTGCGAGTGGAAGACCTCGTGGGTGAGGTACTCGCTCTGGCGGCCGAGGCCCGCGGGCAGGGCCTGGGCGCTTCCGGCCTGGTTTTCGATCCCGAACGCGTTGAGCACCTTGGCGATGATCGCGGGCGTGGTGACCTCGTCGACCGCGATGCGGACGTGGTCGGCGTCGACCGGGCCGAGGTTGATCCCGTTCTCCCGCGCGACCGCGACGACCGCTTCGGCCTGGCCGGGCATGCGGGCGAGGACGGTGTCGAAGAAGCCCTCGTGGACGACCTCGACGCCGCCCTCGCGGAGGGCTCCCGCCAGTCCGGCGGCGAGTTCGTGGACGCGGGTCGCGATGCGCTTGAGGCCGTCCGGACCGTGGTAGACCGCGTACATCGCGGCGAGCACGGCGGGCAGGACCTGCGCGGTACAGATGTTGGAGGTGGCCTTCTCGCGGCGGATGTGCTGCTCGCGGGTCTGCAGGGCGAGGCGGTACGCGGGGTTGCCGTCGGCGTCGACCGAAACGCCGACCAGACGACCCGGCAGCGAGCGCTCGAGCCCGGCGCGGACGGCCATGAACCCGGCGTGCGGGCCGCCGTAGCCGAGCGGGACACCGAAGCGCTGAGTGGAACCGGCGGCGATGTCGGCGCCGAACTCACCCGGCGCGGTGATCAGGGTGAGGGCGAGCAGGTCGGCGGCGACGGTGTACAGCGCGCCGGCGGCCTTCGCGGTCTCGGAGATGGCGGAGTAGAAGCCCGCGCCGCGCAGCACGCCGGAAGCGCCCGGGTACTGGACGACGACGCCGAAGAACTCCTCCGGCAGGCCGGTGAGCAGGTCGCGGACCTCGACCTCGACGCCCATGGCCTCGGCGCGGGTGCGGACGACGGCGATGGTCTGCGGCAGGCATTCGGCGTCGAGGACGACCTTGTTCGACTTCGCCTTCGACGCGCGGCGCATCAGCATGACGGCCTCGGCGACGGCGGTGGACTCGTCGAGCAGGGAGGCGTTCGCGGTGGCGAGACCGGCCAGCTCGGAGACCATGGTCTGGAAGTTGAGGAGGGCTTCGAGACGGCCCTGCGAGATCTCCGGCTGATACGGCGTGTACGCCGTGTACCAGGCCGGGTTCTCCAGCACGTTGCGGCGGATGACCGCCGGGGTGACCGTGTCGTGGAAGCCGAGGCCGATCATCTGCGTCATCGGCTTGTTGAGCGCGGCGAGCGCGCGAAGCTCGGCGATGGCGTCCTCTTCGGACGCGGCGGGGGGAAGGTCGAGGTCGCGGGTGACGCGGATCGCGGACGGCACCGCGGCCTGCACCAGGGCATCGAGACTGCCGAAGCCGACCTCGGCGAGCATCTTGGCCTGCTCGGACTCCGAGGGGCCGATGTGCCGGTCGTCGAAGGACGTACTGGTCAAGGGAGCTCCTTGGGTCAGGCGCCGGATAGACCGGTGCGCTGGGAACTCCCCCTCTGTCATGGCACCTGAGAGTTTCACCACCGATGAGGGTGGCTTTCACCTTGGGTGAGGCGCACTTGCGCGCCTGCTTTCCAGAGTGGCCTCGCGTGAAGCGGTAGTGGGTACCTGAGAGATTCCGGGGAGTTTGCTCCTTCGGTGCCCCACCACGTTCGTGGGGGCTCTCCCGCTCCAGCTCGACGGCCCGATCTGCAGTTGTGCGCACACCGTACCTGGCCTGTTCAGCGCGCGTCTACTTCCCACCGACGACGTCACTTGCGAGTTCCGGCTCTGATCACGCGAGTTACGGCTCCAAGCACGCGAGTCACGGCCCCGATCACGCGAGTTACGCGTTCTCCATCACCATGTCGGCGCACAGGCGGGACATGTCCGCGCAGGTCAGCGGGTCACCGTCCCGGCCACCGGGGCGAGTGACGGCCCGCATTCAGAGGACTAAACGCGCCGGGTCAACTGGGCCCGGGGTGAAAGGGCCCTTCACCGCATGAGACGAGGGGAAAGCGTCCTTCGGCCCCCCCCGGACCGAGCGCGACGGCCGGCCCCGAGTCCGTGAAGCCTCCTTCCCTACTCTCAAGGTAGGGAAGGAGGCCTTCACGGACAGAGGAGCCGAGGAGCACCGCATTT
Source organism: Amycolatopsis sp. WAC 04197 (assembly GCF_003947475.1). Lineage (NCBI taxonomy): Bacteria > Bacillati > Actinomycetota > Actinomycetes > Pseudonocardiales > Pseudonocardiaceae > Amycolatopsis > Amycolatopsis sp. WAC 04197. Next base: position 214,956 of record NZ_QHJK01000010.1, read on the forward strand.
AGAGGACTAAATGCGGGCAGGGGTCAGAGCGGCGTGACGTAGGCGCCCGAGATGCCGCCATCCACCAGGAACTGCGAAGCCGTGATGAACGAGGCGTCATCGCTCGCCAGGAACGCGACCGCGCCCGCGATCTCCTCCGGCTCCGCGAACCGCCCGACCGGCACGTGCACCAGCCGCCGCGCGGCCCGCTCCGGGTCCTTCGCGAACAGTTCCTTGAGCAGCGGCGTGTTCACCGGACCCGGGCACAGCGCGTTCACCCGGATGTTCTCCCGCGCGAACTGCACGCCCAGTTCCCGGCTCATCGCCAGCACCCCGCCCTTGGACGCGGTGTACGAGATCTGCGACGTCGCCGCGCCCATCACCGCGACGAACGACGCCGTGTTGATGATCGAGCCCTTCCCCTGCCGCTGCATATGCGGCAGGACCGCCTTGCAGCACAGGTACACCGACGTCAGGTTGACCTTCTGCACCTTCTCCCACGCGTCGATGCCCGTGGTGAGGATCGAGTCGTCCTCGGGCGGGGAGATACCGGCGTTGTTGAACGCGACGTCGACCGAGCCGAAGGTGTCCACAGTGGTCTGGAACAGGGCCTCGACCTGCTCGGCGTCGGTGACGTCGGCCTGCACGAACAGGCCGCCGACCTCGTCGGCCGCGGCCTTGCCCGCCTCGGCGGAGATGTCGCCGATGACGACCTTCGCGCCTTCGCTCGCCAGCCGCCGCGCGGTGGCGAGGCCGATCCCGCTGCTGCCGCCGGTGATGACGGCGACGCGGCCTTCGAAACGCTGAACCATTCCTATTCCTCCGTGCTGATGAAGACGTTTTTGGTCTCGGTGAAGGCGTCGACGGCGTCCGGCCCCAGCTCACGGCCCAGCCCGGACTGCTTGAACCCGCCGAACGGCGTCCAGTACCGGACGGACGAATGCGAGTTGACCGACAGATTCCCGGCCTCGACACCGCGCGCGACGCGGAAGGCGCGGCCGACGTCGCGGGTCCAGATCGAGCCGGACAGCCCGTACTCGGTCCGGTTGGCCATGGACACCGCGTCCGCCTCGCCGTCGAACGGGACCACGGCGACGACCGGACCGAAGATCTCCTCGGACGCCAGCGGATGCCGCAGGTCCGGCGGGGTGACGACGGTCGGCGCGAACCAGTACCCGGGACCGACGGGCGCGTTGCCCCGGAAGGCGACCGGCGCGGAATCGTCCACATAGGACGACACCTTCGCGTGATGCCCCGCCGAGATCAGCGGGCCCATCTCGGTGACCTCCAGCCGCGGATCCCCGACGACGACGCCGTTCACCGCGGGTTCCAGCAGCTCCATGAACTTCTCGTACACGCTCGACTGCACCAGGATCAGCGACCGCGCGCAGCAGTCCTGCCCGGCGTTGTCGAAGACGCCGTACGGCGCGGTGGCGGCGGCCTTCTCCAGGTCGGCGTCGGCGAACACGATGTTCGCGTTCTTGCCGCCGAGCTCCAGCGTCACCCGCTTCACCTGCGCGGCGCAGCCCGCCATGATCTGCTTGCCGACCTCGGTGGAGCCGGTGAACACCACCTTCCGCACCGCCGGATGGTCCACGAAGCGCTGCCCCACCACGGATCCCTTGCCGGGGAGCACCTGGAAGACGTCTTCGGGGATCCCCGCCTCGCGGGCGAGTTCGCCGAGGCGGATCGCGGTCAGCGGGGTGAGTTCGGCGGGTTTCAGCACGACGGTGTTCCCGGCGGCGAGCGCCGGCGCGAATCCCCAGCCCGCGATGGGCATCGGGAAGTTCCACGGCACGATCACCCCGACCACGCCCAGTGGCTCGTGGAACGTCATGTTCACACCGCCGGGCACCGGGATCTGCTTGCCGCTCAGCCGTTCGGGCGATGCCGAGTAGTACGTCAGCACGTCGCGGACGTTGCCCGCCTCCCAGCGCGCGTTGCCGATCGTGTGGCCGGCGTTGGCGACCTCAAGCGCGGCGAGGTTCTCGATGTCGGCGTCGACGGCGTCGGCGAACCGGCGCAGCAGCCGCGCCCGGTCGCCGGGGGCCACCGCGCGCCAGGCGGGGAACGCCGCGTGCGCGCGGGCGATCGCCGCGTCGGTCTCCTCGGCCGAGGTCAGCTCGACCGACCTCACCACCTCTTCGGTGGCGGGGTTGATCACCTCGAACGTGGTCATTCGCGCTCCTTCGCAGCTTTCACCAGCGCTTCGAAAAGCCTGATGTCGTCGGGGTTCTGTTCGGGATGCCATTGGACGCCGAGGACGAACCCGTCGCCGGGCAGCTCGGCCGCCTCGATGGTCCCGTCGGCGGCCCAGCCGGCCGGGACCAGCCCGTCACCGAGCTTGTCGATCGCCTGATGGTGGTAACACGGCACCTTGGTCTCGGTGCCGAGGATCGACGCGACGCGGCTGCCCTCGGCAAGCGTCACCGTAGTGGTGCCGAAGGTCGCGGGCGCGGGCTGGTGATCCTTGCTGTCCACCGTCTCCGGCAGGTGCTGGACGAGCGTGCCGCCCAGCGCGACGCTGAGCACCTGCAGCCCGCGGCACACGCCGAGCACCGGTTTCCCACTGTCCAAAGCGGACCGCAGCAGCCCGAACTCGAACGCGTCCCGGTTCGGCCTCGTGTACGTCGTCGCGTGCTGCTCTTGGCCGTAACGTGCCGGGTCGACGTCCGCGCCGCCGACCAGCACGAGTCCGTCCACGGCGGAGATCAGCCGATCGTGTGCCTCGCTCACCGGTGGCAGCAGGACCGGGATCCCGCCCGCCGCGACGATCCCGTCGACGTAGACGCGGTGGAGCAGCGCCGCTTCGGTCTCCCACACCAGGAACTTCGCGGGTTCCAAATAGGACGTGAGCCCGATCAGGGGTTCAGAGCCGTTCGAAGCCACGGATCCTCTCCCAGTCGGTGACGGCGGCGTCGTACGCGGTGAGCTCGACCTTCGCCGCGTTCAGGTAGTGGTCGACGACCTCGTCCCCGAACGCGGACCTCGCGAGTTCGCTCCCGTCCAGCAGCGCTGCGGCCTCCCGCAGGGTGGTCGGCACGGTCGGCTTGGCGGAACCGTAGGCGTTCCCCTGGAACTCCGGCTCCAGCTCCAGTTCGTTCTCGATACCGTGCAGCCCGGCCGCGATCAGCGCGGCCACCGCGAGGTACGGGTTCACGTCGCCGCCGGGGACGCGGTTCTCCGTGCGCAGCGAGTCCCCGTGCCCGACGACGCGGAGCGCACAGGTGCGGTTGTCCGTGCCCCACGCGACGGCCGTCGGCGCGAAGCTCCCGGGCACGAACCGCTTGTAGGAGTTGATGTTCGGCGCGAAGAAGTAGGTCAGCTCACGCAGTCCGGCGAGCTGACCGGCGAGGAAGTGCTCCATCAACGGCGAGAATCCACCTGGTCCGTCTCCGGCCAGGACGAACTCGCCCGCGGCCGAGCGCAGGCTGATGTGGATGTGGCAGGAGTTGCCCTCGCGTTCGTTGTACTTCGCCATGAACGTGAGACTCTTGCCCTCCTGCGCGGCGATCTCCTTGGACCCGGTCTTGTAGACGCTGTGGTTGTCGCAGGTGGTCAGCGCGTCGGCGTAGCGGAACGCGATCTCGTGCTGGCCGGGATTGCATTCGCCCTTGGCCGACTCGACGTACAGCCCGGCACCGCCCATGTCGTTGCGGATGCGGCGCAGCAGCGGTTCGATCCGGGCGGTGCCGAGCATCGAGTAGTCGACGTTGTACTGGTTGGCCGGGCGAAGATCCTGATAGCGCTTGTCCCAGGCCGATTCGAAGGTGTCGTCGAAGACGATGAACTCCAGTTCGGTGCCGACGTAGGCGGCGAGACCGCGCTCGGCGAGCCTGTCGAGCTGGCCGCGCAGGATCTGGCGGGGCGAGGGGGCCACCGCGCCGCCCTGCACGCGTTCGAGGTCGGCGAGGACCAGCGCGGTGCCCTCCTGCCACGGGAGCAGGCGCAGCGTGTCGAAGTCCGGGCGCATGACGAAGTCGCCGTAGCCGGTCTCCCAGGACGACATCGCGTAGCCGTCGACGGTGTTCATGTCCACGTCGACGGCGAGGAGGTAGTTGCACGCTTCGGTGGCGTGCTCGACGACCTCGTTGAGGAAGTACTCGGCGGCGCAGCGTTTGCCCTGCAGCCTGCCCTGCATGTCGGTGATCGCCACCAGCACCGTGTCGACGGTGCCGTCCTCGACCAGTTCCTGGAGCCGATCCAGCGTGAGCATGCCGCGCCTGTTCGCCATCAGCCTCACCTAAAGGTTCGAAGCGGTACCTTTGCGGCTTCTTCCTACCGGGTCGGTCGAAGCCGGTCAACTCGGTCAATGGTCTGGTTCGTTATCCATTGCTCACCGTAGTTGATCCCTGGGCGGATTGTCTGTGATGCCCGGCTGAGAAGATGCTGTGAATCCCGCCGCACCGGGAGGAGATCCGCGCATCCGGGACGTTGTACGGATCAAGAGAGGTGAGAAGGAATGACACAGGCATTCACGCAGCAGACCACGTTCACCGAGCCCCAGGGGCGGGCTCAGCTCCCGACGATGCCCAGTGGGTGGCCGATCGGCTCGTACGAGTCGTACTCCGAAGCGCAGCGTGCCGTCGACCACCTCGCGGGAACGGACTTCCCGATCACGGACGTCACGATCGTCGGTGTCGAGCCGATCCTGGTGGAGCGCATCGCCGGACGCATGGGCTGGAGCAAGGTGCTGACCAGCTCGGCGCTGTCCGGCGCGATGTTCGGTGTGTTCCTCGGGCTCGTGCTGAGCCTGCTGAACCCCGGCGCCGGGCTGGTGCCGATCATCGTCGGCCTCGTCGGCGGTATCGGGTTCAATCTGCTGTTCGGCGCGCTGGGGTACGCGTCGTCGAAGAACAAGCGAGGGTTCATCTCGCAGAGCCAGCTGGTCGCCCGGCGTTACGACGTCCTGGCCCAGCCGCGCAACGCCGAGAAGGGCCGCGCCCTGCTGGCCGATCTGGCCGCCAGGAGCGCGTTCAACCACTGAGCCTCACCCCACGCGAGCCGGCACCTCTCCACGAGGTGCCGGCTCGCGGCTTTCACGGGGTCAGCCGGTGCAGGTCGCGCGGAAAGAGCGTCGCCTGACGGACGTTGGGCAGCCCGAGCAACCGGGCGGTCCAGCGCTCGAGCCCGAGCGCGAACCCGCCGTGCGGCGGCATCCCGTGCGCGAAGACCGCCAGATAGTCCCGGTACGGCTCGGCGGATTCCCCGCGTGCCGTCAGCGCGGAGACGTAGTCCGCGTGCCGGTGCAGCCGCTGCCCGCCGGTCACCAGTTCCAGCCCGCGGAAGAGCAGGTCGAAACTGTTCGAGTACCCGGGCCGCGCCGGGTCCGGATGCGTGTAGAACGGCCGCTTCGCCATCGGATACCCGGTGACGAACAGGAATTCCGATCCGTGTTCGCGCAGCGCCCAGTCCGACAGCAGCCGCTCGTGCGCGGGCGCGAGGTCGGGCTCACCACGCGGGTCTTCGTCCGACAGCCGTGCGACCAATTCCTGGGCCTCCGTGAAATGGACCTCCGGAATCGCTTCGGGCACCTCGACTCCCGTCTCCGGGACCGCGGCGGCCATGCCCGCGATCGCCTCCCGCAGCACCGCCATCACGTCGCGATGGTCGCCGACGAAACCGAGTTCGGCGTCGAGACTCGTGTACTGCGCGAGATGCCGCGCCGTGTCGTGCGGTTCCGCGCGGAAGACCGGGCCGACCTCGTAGACCCGCTCGAAAACCCCGACCAGCGCTTGTTTGTAGAACTGCGGGGACTGCGCCAGAAAGGCCCGCCTGCCGAAATAGTCGATGCCGAAGACGTTCGCGCCGGACTCCGTGGCCGACGAGACGATCTTGGGCGTATGGATTTCGGTGAACCCGAGCCCGTCCAACGCCGACCGGAACCCGGCGACGCTCGCCGCAGTGATCGCGAAGACCTCTTTCAGCCGCGGATGCCGCAGCGCGACGGGGGCGTTGTCCAGCACCGTGGGCAACGCGGCGGGCACCGACGGACGGTAGAGAGCGAACGGCGGCGGCTCGGCGGGCTCGGAAAGCAGGCCGACGGCCGGCTCGGTCAGTTCCAGGCCGCCCGGCGCCTGAGGGTTCGCGGTGACGAGACCCTCGACTTCGACGACGGTCTCCTCGGGTGGGCCACCGGGTTCGGCGAGAACCACCTGGGTGAGTCCGGAACGGTCCCGGATCACCAGGAAGGTGACGGTTTTCAGACGGCGCCGGCGATGCACCCAGCCGGCGATACGGACACGGCCGCCGACGTGCCGGGACAGGTCGGCGGCGAGGACACGCGAGATCATCACAACTCCTGTACGGATGTGCGCGACCCCTTGGGAGTGCGGGCGAGAAGGGAACTCGCGGTACCACCGCACTTTCGCCGCCGCCGGAACGGCGGCCTCGAAGGCCCGTGACGAGGGCCGGACGGCGGGGCATGGGGCGCGGACGCCGTTCCTCCCCGCACTCGGGAGGGTCTTCACCGAGAGGCGCGAGGCCGCTTTCCCAGCTACCGGCGGCTCTCTGGGCTCGCGTGCCCTCTCGGCTACTCGTCTCCGTCAGCGCGTTGCCCCGGAGGTTACGTCCCCTTCGGCACTTCCCGCATCCGCATTTCGTCCTCTGAACGCGGTCGTTGGCATCGCGAACCACCGCATTCAGAGGACGAAACGCGGGTGGAGGCGGCCCCCGGCGTCCGCCTCCACCCGGGCCACCTAGCGTGTCGGCTGAGTGGAGTTCGACGGCGGCGCCTGGGCGGTCGTGGAAGGCGGCGCCGGGGTGATCTTCGGGATCGCCGCGCTGAACGGCACGTCCGTCCTTTCCAGACAGTAGCTGCGGTAACCGTTGTAGCCGTTGAGGTTTCCGTCGTTGTCCCGGACTCCCCGATCGAGCCGCGGCCGCGGATAGCGGTTGTCGTCGCCGATCTTCCGCTTCTCGCCCGTGCTCTGCTCGCAGGCGTACCGGGTCGTGCTGAGCGGGCGGCCGTTCTCGTCGTAGAGGTAGATCTCGGTCAGCGGTTTGCCTTCGGCGTCGAACGCGTAGATGTTCTCCACGTCCTGGCTGCCGTACGTCAGCTGCGGGTTCCCGTAGCTGTCGTTGTAGCTCGGCCCATAGGGGCTGTTGTAGGAACCGCCGCCATAGGACCGCTTCGCGATCAGGTCGACCGCCGCTCCCGCCCCGCCGAGCATGCTGCCGATGACGAACGCCGAGATCGGCACGGCCAGCCACAGCAGCCGCCGGTCGGTCTTCAGCTTCGGGCCCGCCCAGACCACCGCGACGGCGGCCAGCAGCATCAGCGGCAGCAACAGCACCGCCTCGGTGTCGCGCAGCACGAGCAGCAGGCCGAAGATGACCAGCACCGCCGCGCACAGCACCCACCACGCCGGCTTGAGCGTGCGGAAGTAGTTGACCCCCTTGCTGTTCCGGTTGTTCTGGAACGACGTCGCGATCTCGCGGAGCTTGACCACCTCGGGCAGCTCGACGATCGGGGCGACCCCCTTCCGCACCACGTAGGCGACGCTGATCGCGAGTACGGGTGCGACGAAAAGCAGGCCCAGCAACGGATCCACCCGCACCCACACCGCGGCCGCGAAGCCGAACAACGCGAAGCCGCCGACCGAGAACACCAAGCCCCAGAACGCGAACCGCGCTCCGCCGATCCCGGTCTTCACCTTCAGCACGGTGGTCTTGTCGCCCGAGTCGGGCGGACGCGGCGGATAGCCGCCGGACGCCCGCAATTCGGCGGCATAGCCTTCCGGGCTCCCCAGACGTTCGATCAAGGCGTCGACCTTGGGGTTCTCCCCCAGTTCCGCCTCCATCTCGGCGAGATGCGGCCGGACGTCTTCGAGGATCTCCTCGACTTCGCTCTCGGGCAGGTCGGCGAGCGCGCTCCTGACCCTCGCCAGATACACCCGCACGGCGGTCGGATTCTGCGTGCTCATGCTGCCTCTCCCAACAGGCTGTTCATTGTCGTGGCGAAAGTCCGCCAGGTCTGCCCCGACTCTTCGAGGCGCTGACGACCCGGCTCGTTGAGGCTGTAGTACTTGCGGTGCGGGCCTTCCTCGCTCGGCACCACATAGGACGTCAGCAGGCCTGCCTTGTACAGCCGCCGAAGCGTCCCGTACACCGAAGCGTCGCCCACTTCCTGCAACCCCGCGATACGGAGTCTTCGGAGCACGTCGTAGCCGTAGCCGTCCTCTCCGCGAAGCACCGCGAGAACGGCGAGGTCCAGCACGCCTTTAAGTAGCTGACTGATCTCCACAGTCGCGTCCCTCCCAGTCTTACGCAACAGAAGGTACCACGCATTGCACAGTAGTACGCACGGCGGAAGCCACTTGCGCCGACGGGGTGGTTCATGGGTTACTTAGTCCAGTAATGAACCACCGCACCCCGCGAGGGTGCTCGAAGACTGGGGACGGAGGTGTCGTGCTCGACGAAGGAACACCCCTGTTCGTGCAGATCGCCGAACAGATCGCCGACGACATCGCCGAGGGAAGCCTGGCCGAGGGGGAACGCGTGCCGTCAACCAACGAACTCGCCGCCTTCTACCGGATCAATCCGGCGACGGCGGCCAAGGGGATCAACGTGCTGGCCGACGACGGCCTGCTCGAAAAGCGCCGGGGTATCGGCATGTTCGTCGCCGCCGGCGCGCGGCAGAAGCTGCTCACCGACCGGCGGCAGCGGTTCGCCGAGCAGTACCTCGACCCGATGCTCATCGAAGCGAAGCGCCTCGGCATCGACGACGAAACCTTGATCTCGCTCATCCGCGGGAACGGACACCGGAACGGAGGACCCGCCGCATGACGCCGACCATTTCGACCACCGGCCTGACCCGGCGCTACGGCGACCACACCGCGCTCGGCGATGTCTCGGTCGACATCGAAGAAGGAAAGATCACCGGCCTGCTGGGCCGCAACGGCGCGGGCAAGAGCACCTTCCTGCGCATCGTCACCGCGCAGGAGTTCGCCAGCGCGGGCTCGGTCCGCGTGTTCGGCGAGACCCCGGTCGAGAACGAGCGGGTGCTGCGGCGCCTGGTGCTCGTCCGCGAAGACCAGCAGTTCCCGGACTTCAAGGTCCGGCACGCCCTTTCGGCGGCGTCGTGGTTCTACCCGAACTGGGACGCCGAACTGGCCGAAGACCTGCTCCGCGACTTCGATCTGCCGACGAAACGCCCGATCAAGAAGCTCTCGCGAGGGATGCGTTCGGCGCTGTCGATCACGATCGGGCTCGCGGCCCGGGCGGAGCTCACGCTGCTCGACGAGCCGTACGCGGGACTCGACGCCGTCGCACGCCAACTGTTCTACGACCGGTTGCTCGACGACTATTCGGCCCATCCGCGCACGATCCTGCTTTCCACGCACCTGATCGACGAGGTCGCCGATCTGCTGGAGCACGTGGTGATGATCGACAAGGGCCGCGTCGTCCTCGACGCGCCCGCCGACGAACTGCGCGGCACGGCCGTCACGGTTTCAGGCCCCGCCCTCGCGGTGGACGACTTCGTCGCCGGCCGCCGGGTGCTGCACCGCCGCAAGATCGGGTCGCGTGCTTCGATCACCGTCGCCGACGCGCTCGGCCCCGCCGACAAGGCGAAGGCGAAGGCCCTGCATCTGAAGCTGGAGCCACTTTCCTTGCAGCAGTTGATGGTGCACACCTCCAACGGACAGACCGCAGAGGAGGCGTCCGCATGAACACCCTGGTCAACGTCGCGCGCTACCACCTGGTGGACCGGCTCCAGTACATCGTCCTCCCGGTCGGCGTCACGCTCTTCGCCTTCGGGGTGAATCTCGCGATCTTCTCGCTGATCCCCGAAACCCCGGAGGAGAACTACTCCGGCGGCCTGTTCACGCTGTTCGTGTTCATGCTCGTCTGCGGGGCGCTGAGCATGACGAAATCGCTCCCGTTCGGGCTCGCGCTCGGTGTGTCGAGGCGGTCCTACTACCTCGGCACGATCCTGCTGGTCGCCGGGCTCTCCGCGGTGTACGCGGTGGGGGTCACCGTGTTCCAGGTGATCGAGGACGCGACCGGGGGCTGGGGGCTCGGTCTCAACTACTTCCGCGTTCCCTGGCTGCTCGACGGTCCCTGGTACCTGACGCTGCTCACCTCGTTCGTGTTCCTGTTGCTGATGTTCGTCTACGGCATGTGGTACGGCCTGATCTACCGGCGCGCCGCGGTGGTGGGTGTCGTCCTGTTCGGCGCGGCGCAGGTCTTGGTGCTGCTGGGCGGGGTGCTGCTGCTCAGCTGGACGGATTCGTGGCCGAAGCTCGGAGAGTTCTTCAGCACGCTGACCGTCGGCGGGATGACCGGGGTGCTCGCCCTGCTGGTCTGCCTCGCCGGGGCGGGCGGGTTCACCACGATGCGCCGCGTCACCGTCTGAGGTTCCTTACACACCAAGGAGTTTCGCAACCAGCGGCATAACTCGCGTGATCGGGCACGAAACTCGCGTGATTGGAGGCGGAACTCGGGTATGACGCCTTCAATCACGCGAGTTCCGGCTTGAATCACGCGAGTTCGGATTCGCGGACCCGGTCCCGAATGCGCCCGACCACGGCGGATCGTCGCCAGGCGCGGGTGACCTCCACCAGCCACGCCGCTTCGGTGGCGATGTCCGGCTCGTCGAGGTAGGTCGCCGGTACGTCGTCGGGGGCGTACCGGCGGCCTGCCTCGGAGGCGACGAGCGCGGCGGCCAAGGTCGCGGCCTCGACCGTCGCGGCCACGCGGGCTTCGGGGATCTTCGCCTTGCGTGCTTCGGCTTCGGCGACCGGCGGGAGGTCCGGATCGAAGTAGGGCCGCAGCGCGAGATGGCCGTCCCGGATCTCGATGACCCTGCGGTACAAGGCGAATTCCACGCCGCCCGGCATACCGGGGCCCGGGTCCAGCGCGATTCCCGGGACGGCTTCGCGCAAGGCGGCCCACAACGGTTCGATCCGCCGGTACGTCCGGTACGTGCCGAGCAGCCGGAACGGGGTGGCCAGCGCGGGGCCCCACACGCTGAGCGTCGCGCCCGCCCCGGCGAGCCCGACGCTCAGCGCCGCCAGGATCGCCGAGAGCGTGTCCTCACCGGCGTCGACCGCGCCGGTGGTGGCGAGGACGTAGATGTCGTCGACGTCCCAGAAAGTCCAGCCCAGCGCGGAAACCCCGCCGCCGACGAGCAGCCACAGCCCCGTGCGAAGCGGGCCGGGATCGGCATGCCGCGCGAAGCGGGCGAAGACGATCGAGAACGTCAGCAGGCTGATCAGGCCGTAGACGAGGAAAAGAACGTTGTACGCGACGAACCAGCCGAGCCCGCCCGGTCCGGCGGCGGTGTGCTCGCCGACGCGATAGCTGCCGGAGAGGAAGAAAAGCGCGATCTCGGCGGCCACGACGGTCCACGACAGCAGGGCGTGCCAGCCGATCCGCTTGCCCTCCCCCAGTTTCAGCGAATGCGCGAACGCGACCGCGAAGGCCATCGCGCCGATCTTGAGCAGGTCGGCCGCGAGGTTCAGAAGGCTGCCGATGGGTTCTTCGACGCCGACGGCGTTCTCCATGGCCGGGGTGAGCAGCATGATGCCGCCCGCGATGCACATCCCGAAGCCGCTGAGGAACCACATCCGCCGTCGAGGCTGGGTGTGCCGGGCCTGGATCAGCTTGTAGCCGAAACCCGCGAAGGCCACCACGCAACAGAAGTACGCGATGGTCTCGGTCACGGCAGGCGCCGTTTCCGGCTGCCGAAGAGATCGTCGACCCTCGCCAAGCCGCCGGCGAGATCACTTCCGCCCTCGTGGGGCCGGGCCGGGCCGCGCACCGACGTCCGCGCGACGCGTTGCGCGAGGAGGCTGGCGAGCAGTTCGGCCTCCTGCTCTTCGACCGCGCTGTAACTCGTGCGGCCGAGGACACGGCGGACGAGCTCGGGCGCCAGATTCGGCATGAGGGCCTTGCTGGCGGCGGCGTCGAGCGCGATCCCGTCGGCTCCCGCGTTCGCCCCGACGTGACCGCACAGCAGGTGGCCGACCTCGTGCAGCAGGATATGCCGCCGGTGCAGGGCCGTGGTGTTGGTCGGATAGAGGATGTAGTCCGCGCGCTCGGTGCTCATCAGCAGCCCGCACGGGCCGCTGGAGGGGACGCTGACCTGCATCAATTCGATCGGGCGGCCGCGTCCGGCGGCCAGTTCGGCGACGAAGGACTCCGCGTCGAAGGGTTCGGGAAGCGCCACGCCGTCGGCGAGACTCCGGCAGCGGCGCCACAACTCCTTACGGCGGCGATCCACTCACGACTCCTTCTTCTGGCCGCCCCGTCCGGATTCCCTGCGGGCGATCGCGTCGATCATGTCGCTGATGGTGTCGAGTCCGTCGGGGGAAAGCGTTACGGCCCGGAGCGCGACGTCGCGGACGCCGGCGTCGCGGAGGGCACCGAGGAGCGCGAGTTCCTCCGCGATCTTGGCGCTCTGCTCGTCGTCGAAGAAGTACGCGGCCGAGACGCCGAAGAACTGGGCGAGCGCCTCGAGATGGCGTTTCGTCGGATTGTCGCGACGACCGGTGCGCAGTTGCCACAGGTACGTCGTCGAAAAGCTCTCGCCGGTGGCCTCGCGGCAGGCCTTGGCGACCTCCTCGTGGCTGTACGGCTCGCGATCGGGTCTCAGCACGATCTGGAACAGCTTGTCGATCTTCTCGGCGAGCGTCGTCTTACCGGGCTCGGTCGCGGCCACCATCCCACTCCCTACATGTCGTGCCCGTTCATGCTAGTTGACGCGGGCCCCGCGCCGTACACGACAGTTTTCACCTCGTGCGCGGCTTCGGCTGGCAACGCGGGCAGGAGAACGACGAACGGTTCATGAAGGGATCGCGCCGGATGGGCGTCCCGCACCGTCCGCAGGGCAGTCCTTCCTGGCCGTACGCGTCGAGCGAGCGGTCGAAGTATCCGGACTCGCCGTTGATGTTGACGTAAAGCGCGTCGAACGACGTCCCGCCGACGACCAGCGCCTCGGCCATCACCTCGCTGGCTGCGGTGAGCACGGTGCGGCCGTGGGCCGCGGTGAGTCTGTCGGTCGGGCGGGCCCAATGGAGCTTGGACCGCCAGAGCGCCTCGTCGGCGTAGATGTTGCCGATCCCGGAGACGAGCGTCTGGTCGAGCAGGGCGCGTTTGAGTTCGGTCCGCCTCGACCGCAGCGCGCGGACCGCCTGGTCGAGGTCGAACCGCGGATCCATCGGGTCGCGGGCGATATGCGCGATGGTGCCCGGCAACGCCGTCCCGTCGACCTCGGTGAGTTCCGCGAGCGCGAGCCCGCCGAAGGTCCGCTGGTCGACGAAGCGCAGCTCCGGCCCTTTGTCGGCGAAGCGGAATCGCACGCGAAGGTGCTTCTCGTCCGGCGCGTCCCCGGGCTGGACGAGCATCTGGCCGCTCATGCCGAGATGCGCGAGCATGGCCTGACCGTCGGAAAGCTCCAGCCACAGGTACTTGCCGCGGCGCCGGGCGGCGGCGATCTTCACGCCGGAAAGCCGTCCGCTGAAGTCCTCGGCGCCGAGTTCGTGGCGGCGGATCGCGCGGGCGTGGAGGACTTCGACCTCGGTGATCGTCCGGCCGGAGACATGCGCCTCGAGCCCGGCACGGACGACCTCGACCTCGGGGAGTTCGGGCATACCGCCGATTCTCCCACCGGCCCCCGTGAACGGTGAGGACGGTCAGGGAGCGAGAGGCCCGACATCCGCCCGCGTCAACGCTTTCCGCGCCCCGCCGGGCAAGAGTTCGTCGGCTCCGACGTCGTACTTCCCCGACCGCGTCTGCAGATCGAAGTCGGTGCCCGCGTACGGGTAGGAGCCGACACCGGCGTCGATCGCCGGGCTTCCGGCGGACAGCCGGTACAACCCGTCCTGCACCAGCTTGGGATCGACGGCCTTGTAGCCACCCGAAGGCATTCCGGCCGGCCCGCCCCAGGCGATGTTCCCCTCGTACTTCACGTCCGAACCGCCCGGCATGCTCACGAGCTTTCCGGTCCCCTGCAGGATGTTGTTCGCGAGCACGCAGTCCTTGGGCTTGAAGTCGCCGCCGTCGCCGTGGATGCCGTCGGTGGTCCCGACGACGGTGTTGTACGCGACCACGACCCGGTCGGGCCGGTCGTGGAGTTTGCTGTCCGGCCCGCTGTCCGCCTCGTTGCCCGAGCCGAACACGATCCCGCGGTTCGCCGTGGTGTGCACGTAGTTGTTGACGATCTTGTGGTCGTTGCCGTGGAAGCGGATCCCGGACCGGCCCAGCAGGATGTTGCCCTCCACCACACTGCGATCCCCGTGGCGCAGCACGATGAACCCGCGGCTGTCGCGGATCGTGTTGTACCGGACGACGTTGTCCGAGGACTTCACGGAGATCGCCTCGGAATCACCGTCGGCCTTCTCGAACAGGTTGTACTCGACGACCCCGCCCGCCGAGTACTTCTGATGATGGCTCAGCCCGAACCGGATCGACTCGCCACCGTTCGAACCGGTGAACTTGTGGTTGGCGAAGTAGTTGTGGTGGACCTTGACCCGCTTCGCCATGTCCTTCTCCGGGCCGAGCACCTGCAGGAAGACACCTTGGGTGGTGCGGTTCTGCAGGACGTTGTGGTCGAACTCGGTGTCGTCACCGTTGAGGGTGACCCAGTTGCCGCCGCCGGTGAGCTGGACGTCGAGCCGGGTCAGCCGGTTGTGCGTGCTGCCCACCGGCACGCTCATCGAGCCGCCGTGCCGGAGTTTGAACCCGCGCAGCACGACATGCGAAGCGCCCGAAGAGAACGAGAAGCCCGCGGAGCCCTTGATCTCGGCCTTGCCGACGTGTTCCGCGGTGATGGTGATCGGCGCGTTCGCCGTTCCCGACCGTTTGATCGCGATGGCCGAGCCCGCCGAGTAGCTCCCGTCGGCCAGCCGGATCTCGTCGCCGGGACCGGCCTTGTCGATCGCGGACTGCAACGCGCTCAACGACGTCACCCGGACGACCTGGGCGGCCGAAGCCGTGGCAGGACCTGTCACCAGCGTCAAAAGCGCAGCTGTGACCAGGCAGAAATGACGCATCCGCCGACCTCTCGACAGGCGACCTGAATGGTCGCGTCAGTGGCGGCGGACTGCGATGAGGTTACTGATTCACCGACTCGTGCGTCAACGAACCGTCCCGGTGAAGGGGACTCAGGTCGTCTTCGGCGGCTGCTCGATGTCGAGCTCGGACGAAAGCTGGCGCCAGGCCGTCTCGGCGGCCTTCTGCTCGGCTTCCTTCTTGGTCGTTCCCGAGCCGTAGCCGAGTTCACGCCCGCCGACGAGGACGGTGGCGCTGAACTCCTTGCGGTGATCGGGCCCGGTGTCCTCGACCTTGTACTCGGGCACGCCGAGCCCGGCCGACGCCGTCAGCTCCTGGAGGCTGGTCTTCCAGTCCAGGCCGGCGCCACGCAGCGGCGCCTCGGCGAGCAGGTCGTCGAACAGGTGGTGCACGAGCTTGCGCGCGACGTCGATGCCGTGCTGCTGGTACGCGGCGCCGATGACGGCTTCGAGCCCGTCGGCGAGGATGCTCGCCTTGTCCCGGCCGCCGGTGAGCTCTTCGCCCTTGCCCAGCAACAGGTGCCTGCCCAGCCCGCCTTCGCCGAGGCCACGCGCGACCCTGGCCAGCGCGTGCATGTTGACCACGCTGGCACGGAGCTTCGCGAGCTGACCTTCGGCCAGTTCGGGATGGGTGTTGTAGAGGTGGTCGGTGACGACCAGGCCCAGCACCGCGTCCCCGAGGAACTCCAGACGCTCGTTCGGCGGCAACCCACCGTTCTCATAGGCATAAGAACGGTGGGTCAACGACAACGTCAGCAGCTCGGGCTCGATCGTGATCCCGAGTGCTTCGAGCAGTGGTGCGGGGTCCGCTGGTGGTCCACCGGCCGACTTGCCCCCCATGTCGTCAGCTGCCGATCAGGCGGGCTCGACGACCTGGCGACCGTTGTGCTGGCCGCAGGCCGGGCACGCGATGTGCTGGAGCTTCGGCTGCTTGCAGGCGCGGTTGGAGCAGGGCACCAGCTGAACCGGAGCCGCCTTCCACTGGCTGCGGCGCGCGCGGGTGTTGGATCGCGACATCTTCCGCTTCGGGACGGCCACGAGTAGATCTCCTTCAGACGGTCTGCCCGCGGTCGCGAGCGAACTTGCTTCTCCGGAACGAGCTGGTGCTCGTCAGGCTTGCTTTCCGGGGCCATCGGCCTGGTCATCGCCCGTTTCGTCCTCGAAACGATCGACCAGCGCGGCCCACCGAGGGTCTATCTTCTCATGCCCGTGCCCGGGCTCGAGATCGGCCCACTTGACACCGCATTCGGTGCACAGTCCCCGGCAGTCCTCGGTGCACAGCGGGGCCAGCGGCAGCGCCAGCACCACCGCGTCGCGGACGGTCGGCTCGAGATCGATCCGGTCGTCCACCAGGCGGGGGATCTCGTCCTCGTCGGTGGTCTCCTCGGTCGCGGAGCCGGGGTAAGCGAAAAGCTCGGTCAGGTCGACCTCGACGTCCTCGGTGATCGGGTCGAGGCACCGCGAACAGTGCCCCGTCGCGACGGCGGACGCCGTACCGCTGACGAGCACACCCTCGACGACGGATTCGAGCATCAGGTCGAGCTCCAGGCTGGAGCCAGCGTCGATGGTGATGACGTCGGGCACACCGAGCGCGGACTCGACGGGGATCGAACGTTGGACGGCCTTGCTCAGGCCGGCGTGACGGCCGAGCTCGCGGGTGTCGAGCACCCACGGGTTCCGGTCGTCCAGCTGCGCAGGCCTGGCCTGCGGCGACTTGTTCTCAGACATCGGTCACCAGGGTACGCAGGTACCGCCACTCACTTTCGGGCGGCCGGAGGCCGGGAGGTCCGTGAAGGCCTCCTTGAGGGACCCAGGGTCCCTCGAAGTTCCCCTCACTCATCGCGGAGCACCCAAGCCGCCGGCCAGTGAGCCGCTACTTCGGGAGCCTGTCCGTGAAGGCCTCCTTACCTACCCTGAAGGTAGTGAAGGAGGCCTTCACTACCTTCAGGATCGCCACCTGCGGCTCTTCAACACCGCCGGCCCCAGCAGTCACAACGGCCGCGCGTGAAGGCCCCCTTCACCGCGTCTAGCGCAGTGAAGGGGGCCTTCAGGTACTTCAGAAGGTGCCAGGCGATCAGCTCTGGTAGTCGTACAGCGAGGTCCGGCTGTTGCCCGGCAGGTTGACCGGCGACCGCAGGTGGTTGCGCCCGGAGTCGACCGTCCGCAGCGTGGTCGCCAGCAGTTCGGAGAACTCGGCCAGCTTCCCGTCGACGTAGGCGTCGCAGTCGCCGCGCTGCTTGTCGGCCTCGACGTGCGCCTCGTCGACGATGCGCGCCGCCTCGCCGTGCGCGGCCTGGACGACCTCGGTCTGGGCGACGAGCCGGGCCTGTTCGGCGCGGCCGTCCTCGATGGCGCGCTCGTAGGCGTCGCGACCGGCCTGGATCATCCGCTCCGACTCGGCACGCGAACGGTCGGTGAGGTTCTGGAACTCGGCCTGCCCGGCGGCGACCATGCGCTCGGCCTCGGCGTGCGCGTCGCTCATCATCTGCTCGGCGCGGGCGCGGGCGTCGGCGAGGATGCGCTCGGCCTCGGCCTGCGCGTCGGCGACCGTGCGGTCGGCCTCGGCGTTCGCCGTGGTGATCGTCTCCGCCGCCTCGGTGCGGGCGGTCTGGATCAGCTGATCACGCTTGTCCAGCACGTCCTGCGCGTCGTCGACCTCGCCCGGCAGGGCGTCACGGATGTCGTCGAGCAGCTCCAGGGTGTCGCCACGCGGGACGACGCAACTGGAGGTCATCGGCACGCCGCGGGCTTCCTCCACGATGGTGACGAGCTCGTCGAGCGCCTCGAAAACCCGGTACACGGCCACTCCCTACCTACAGCGATCCCCACATTCCCTGAGTTCAGTTTGCCCTCATCACCGCCGTAAGGGGTGAAAGCGCGCGGTACCGGGCGTGTCCCCGCCGGTACCGCACGCCATGATCACCTCGGAGCGAACGCCGGATCCAGGACCAACGCGAGCAGTTGCTGGTCGGTCAAGGACGGGGCACCGCGGTCGCCGTCGTCCAGCGTGCCGAGATCGGCGATGTTGACCGAGCCACCGCCACCGGGCGGGAAGGCGATCGCACCGCGGGTGACGACCCTCCCGGTCGTGAAACCTTGACCGAGGATGACGTCGCCGTCCGATTCCGCCGACTTCGGCGCGGTTTCGGAGATCACCACGAAGCTCCCGTCCGGCTGGGGAAGTTCCACGCACCGCGTCGGCTTGCGATCCGACCCGATCGCGTCGGCCCTCTTCGCCGGGTCACACCGGTTTTCGCGCGGATATCCGTCCTTCGTGCTCACCGGACCGGCGATCGTGAGGTTGACACCCCGCTGCCGCCCTTCGGCATCGGTGTACCTGACTTCCGAGGTCTTCAGGTCCCCGAACCCCACGAAGTCCCGCACTTGGATGTCCTTCGCGCCGGTGAGCACCTTCGGCATCACATCCTTCAGGTGCTGGAGCGGGTCCTTCGGTGCGGCCTGCGACGACGCCGCCGGTGCCAGCGGCGCGGGGCCGCCCCCGGGCGCCACGAACACCACCGCCGCCGCGATCACCGCCAGCGTCGCGAACCCCGTGGCGACGACCCCTCGCCGGTTTCGCGCCTTCTTCGCCGCCTTCCCGGCGACTTCGTCCGGGTCGAAGCCGAGCGGTGGCTCGGCCAGTGTGATCCCGCGCAGCCTGTTTTCGAGTTCGTCCATCACGCGCTCCTCCCGGAGACAGCCTCGTCGTGCTGTCTCTGCAGGGCCGCGCGGAGGACGTCGAGTCCCCGCGCGGCCTGGCTCCTGACCGTCCCTTCCGAACAGCGCAGCGCGACGGCCACCTCCGCGACCGGGAGATCGGCGCAGTAGCGCAGCACGACGGCGGCGCGCTGTTTCGGGGGAACTTCGGCGAGGGCGCGAAGCAGCGAATCCGAGATGCCGGCCGTTGCCGGAGCAGCGGGCTCGTCGGGGACGACGCCGTCGCGGTTCTCCTTGCTCCGCCAAGGTCGTCGCCGCTCGTCGAGCCAGCAGCGCATCAGGATCTGCCTCGTGTAGTTGTCGACGGGCCCTTTCCGGCGGACCTTCGGCCAGACCCGGTAGAGCTTGATGAGCGCGGTTTGGACCAGATCCTCCGCGAGATGCCAGTCGCCGCAGAGCAGATACGCCGTCCGTCTGAGCGGTAGCGCCTTGTCCCTGGCGAACTCCCTGAAGCTCGCATCGTCCCCAGACCGCATCGTGCCTCCTCGTCCGTGTTCCGGTGTATCTCACGGACGGGGAGGCACGAAACGTTGCACGGACGGGTCAGCCGGCGAGGTTCACCAGCTTGAAGGTGACGTAGCGGTCCGGCGTGTAGACGATCTCGCCGCCCTTGCCGGAGATCACGCGGTCGCTCGTGCCCACCGGGAACAGCTGGTAGTAGCCGGCGGCGCACGACGGCAGCACACCTTCGCGGTTCTCGTAGACGGTGCCGGTCGCGCCGCCGCGGGCCTTGTCCACCACGGACTTGGCCGCGGACGACAGCGTCGAGTAGCCGATCTTCGTCAGCTTCGAGGTGTCACCGCAGGACGGCGCCGGGGTGCCGTCGACGTCGATCACGGAGAAGGTCTTGTAGTGGTCGGCGGTGTAGAAGAACTCCCCGCCGTTGCCGGTGACGATGCGCCGCGCGCCGCGGTCCGGCGAACCGGGCGTCGGGACCGTGTACTCGTGGTAGTAGGCCGAAGCGCATTTCGGGAGGATGTTCTCCCGGTTCGAGAAGACCGTGCCGTCCTTGTCCGGGTACGGGAACGGCCCGCCCTTCTTGATGAGGTCGTAGGTCGTCGACGCCTCGGCGGGCAGCGACGACAACGACACGTGCTTGAACCCGGTGAGATCCCCGCACGGGTTCTGCTGGACGGAGACGGGGGCGGCCGTGGCCTGCGCGGCACTGAGCCCGCCGAAGAAGCTGACAAGCAGAACGAGCAGCGCGGCGGCGATCCGCGATCGTTTGTTGGTCATTTTCGGACCGTAACCCGATCGTGTATTCACCAGAAGGCGTCGAGATGAACTCTTCATCGCCGCCCGCGACTGCCCGACCAACGGCTCCGGCCGTTCGGGTCAACCTCGTTCGGAGTGCTTCTCCGAGAGACGTTTGAACACTATCGGCGGCACCAGGTGCTCGATGTCGCCACCGAGCGCGGTCACCTCTTTGACCAGCGAGCTCGACACGAATCCGTACGCCGGGTTGTTCGCCATCAGCAGGGTTTCGAGCCCGGTCAGCTCACGGTTCATCTGCGCCATCTGGAGCTCGTAGTCGAAGTCGCTGACCGACCGCAGGCCCTTCGCGACCGCGATGATGTCGTTCTCGCGGCAGTAGTCGACCAGGAGTCCTTGCCAGGAATCGACGCGCACGTTCGGCAGCTTCGCGGTGATCTCGCGCAGCATGTCCATCCGCTCCTCGGTGGTGAACAGGCCCTTCTTGCTCTTGTTCACCCCCACCGCGACGACGACCTCGTCGAACAGCTTCGCCGCCCGCTCGATGATGTCGAGATGTCCATTGGTGGCCGGGTCGTAGGACCCGGGACAGACCGCACGCCGCATGGCGCGGACGCTACCAAGGAGATTGGCCCCTTGCGCGCTCATCAGGGCTGCGTCACACCTGATATTCGGCCCAGTAGAGCGCCGTGTCGCCGTAGCGCTTCGTCCGCATCGGCTCGAAGCCCGCCGGCCAGTCCGGCTCGCCGTCGCGCGCCGCCCGCTCGATGACCACCAGCGCCCCGTCCTTGATCCACCGGTTCGCCGCGAGCGCGGCCATGACCTCCCCCAGGCGGGTGGAATCCACAGCGTAGGGCGGGTCGGCGAGGACGATGTCGAACGTGTCCGCCGCCGGAGCGGCCACGACGGACTCGACGGCGCCCGCCCGGACCGCGCCGCCGAGCCCCAGCGCGACGACGTTCCCCTTGAGCACTTCGACCGCGCGCCGGTCCGACTCGACGAACAGCGCGCCCGACGCGCCGCGGGACAACGCCTCCAGCCCGAGCGCGCCCGAACCGGCGTAAAGGTCGAGGACCTGGGCCCCCTGCAGCTCGCCGGCGACCTCCAGCGCGTTGAACAGCGCCTCGCGCACCCGTTCCGAGGTCGGCCTCGTGCCTTTCGGCGGGACCTTCAGCCGCCTGCCGCCCGCGGTCCCCGCCACGATCCTGGTCATGGGAGCATCGTGCCTCAACGCCTTCCGCCGTGACGTTGGCCGGGACTTGGTGAAGCCTCCGTCCAGCTCGCGTAGAGTCGTCCTTCGCCCTCGGAGGCGATAGAAGCGTTTAGGAGCGTTGCGTGTCCGAACCTCGGGTCAGACGGGCCGAGATCGCCATCGAGCAAGCCCATGTGGACACCGTCTACACCCGGCTCGCCGAGCTGCGAGCCCAGGCTGAGGCCATGCGTACCAAGGGCTACGAGATCGGCCATGGCGCCGGGCGGGAAGCCATTTTCGAGCAGGCGTCCATGCTGTTCGAGCGGGACATGATGGTGTACCACGCCAATCAGACCCTCCAGACCCTCGACGCGGAGTACGAGGGCCTGGTCTTCGGCAGGCTCGACCACCTCGACAACGACCACATCTACGTCGGCCGTCTCGGCATCCGCGACGCCGAGTTCGACAACCTCGTCACCGACTGGCGCGCGCCCGCGGCCGCGGCGTTCTACCAGGCGACGGCCGAGGAGCCGATGGACGTCGTCCGGCGCCGGGTGATCCGGTGCTCCGGCCAGACCGTGCTCGACGTCGACGACGACGTCCTGATCGCCGACGCGGTCCCCGAGAACATGCAGATCGTCGGCGAAGGCGCGCTGATGGCCGCGCTCGGCCGGTCGCGCGGCGAGAAGATGCGGGACATCGTCGCCACCATCCAGAAGGAACAGGACGAGGTCATCCGCGCGCCCTGGCGCGGTGTCACCGAGATCACCGGCGGCCCGGGCACCGGCAAGACCGCGGTCGCCCTGCACCGCGCGGCGTACCTGCTCTACCGCCACCGCCGTCAGCTTGGCGGCGCGGGTGTGCTCGTGATCGGCCCGTCCGGGGTGTTCACCAGCTACATCTCGCGGGTGCTGCCGTCGATGGGTGAGACGAACGTCGAACTGCGCGCGCTCGGCGAGGTCCTCGACGGCCTCGAAGCGACCCGGCAGGACCCGGCTCCCCTGGCGGCGATCAAGGGTTCGCTGCGGATGCGGAAGATCCTGCTGCGCGCGCTGCGGGACACGCCGGAAGACGCGCCCGAGGACATGAAGATCGTGTACCGCGGCGAGGTGCTGCGGCTCAACGCGCGTGAGCTCGACAAGGTGCGCCGCAAGGTGCACACCGCGGGCGGGCCGCCGAACCGGTCGCGGATCCGCGCCGCCGAACTGCTGCTCGACGCGCTCGCCGCGAAGGCCGAGCAGCACGCGAAGGACGACGGACGTCAGATCGACAAGGCCGAGCTGATCACCGAGCTCGGCGAGCGCATCGAGTTCCACCGGTTCCTGGTGGTCTGGTGGCCGATCCTGTACCCAGCGCAGATCCTGCGGTGGCTGGGCACCGAGAAGCGGCTCGCCTCCGCGGCGAAGGGCCTGCTCAACCGCAACGAGATCAGCATGCTCGCGGCCGACTTCGCCGACCGCTCGCGCGGCTGGACCATCGCGGACGTCGCGCTCCTCGACGAGCTCCGCGTCCTCATCGGCACGCCGCCGAAGAGCCGCCGGGCCCGCCAGAACATCGAGGTCAACCCGGAGCGCGGTGGCGCCCCCACCCGGCCCGAGCACTACGACGAGTACTCGCACGTGGTCGTCGACGAGTCGCAGGACCTCTCGCCGATGCAGTGGCGGATGGTCGGGCGGCGCGGGAAGTACGCGAGCTGGACCGTGGTCGGCGACCCGGTGCAGAGTTCGTGGCCGGATCCGGCCGAGGCCGCGATGGCGCGGGACCAGGCGTTCGGGCTCAAGACGACCCGGCGCCGGTTCACCCTGCGCACCAACTACCGGAACTCGGCGGAGATCTTCGATCTGGCCGCGAAGGTCGTCGCGGGGCACGCGGAGGCCGACGAGCTTCCGCGCGCGGTGCGGCAGACCGGCATCACGCCGGAGGTCCGGCCCGTCGAGGCGTCCGGACTGGAGGCGGCGACGCAGGCCGCGGTGAAGGAACTGATGGGGGCCGTCGAAGGCACCGTCGGCGTGATCACCGCCATGGACCGGGTGCCCGAGGTCGAGGGCTGGCTCGAAGGGCTTTCGGACGAGCGGCTGAAGGTCGTCGGCAGCCTCGATTCCAAGGGGCTCGAGTACGACGCCGTCGTGCTGGTGGAGCCGAACGACCTCATCACCGAGTCGACCACCGGCCGCCGGGTGCTGTACGTCGCGCTGACCCGCGCGACCCAGCAGCTGACCGTCCTGGCGTCCAACCCCGACTGGATCCCGGCCGCCTGATCCCCTCACGCATTTAGTCCTCTGGATGCGGTGCTTGCGCGTGCAACTACCGCATCCAGAGGACGAAACGCGGGCGAAAAAAGCTGAAGGGCTCCTTCAGGACACTGGTGAATGCCCTGAAGGAGCCCTTCAGACCCCCGGTGAGTGAACGATGTGGGGACGCATCGCACGTCCAGGGGTATTTCTAGCGCCTCTTCGTTGTTCGGTGTCACGGCGATTTCACCGAACAACAACGCCGAACAACGAATCGGCCGTGGTCACGGGCACGGAGGCTGGTAATCGAGCCCCGGCAGGTGTTGTTCCCACTCGCCCGCCGTGATCCGCGGGTACACCGTCGCGCAGATGCGTTCGGCCGCCCGCTCGGGGCTGGTCTCCCACAACCGCACGCTGCCGTCCGCGACCGAGCCCGCGAGGGTGTGCCCATCGGGGGCGAACGCCACGGCGTTGACCCGGTCGACGTCGTCGGTCAGGTTCGCCGATTCGCGGACGGATCCCGGATCGGAGACGTCCCATAGTCGCACGGACCGGTCGTAGCTGCCGGTCGAGAAGGTCTTCCTGTCGCCGCTGAACGCGACCGAAATGACGTTGTCGGTGTGCCCCGCCAGGAGCGCGACCTCGCGGGGCGCCGCCGGATCCGTCACGTCCCAGAGCCGGGCCGTGCGGTCGGCGCTTCCGGTGGCGGCGAGTTTCCCGTCCGGGCTGTAGGCCACCGAGAACACCGTGTCGGAGTGTCCTTTCAGTACCGAAAGCTGCTTCGGCGCCTTCGGCATCGAGACGTCCCACAGCCGCGCGGTGTGATCCCAGCCCCCGCTGAGCAGGGTGCGGCCGTCCGGGCTGAACGCGAGCGAATGGACGTCGTCCTCGTGCCCGGTGAGGGTCGCGAGTTCGACGGGCCGCCGGATGTCGGCGACGTCCCACAGCTTCATCGTGTGCCCGGAACCCGCGGTCGCGAGCGTCCGGCCGTCCGGACTGAACGCGACGGGGTCGATCTCGTCCGCCGGGCGGTAGAAGACGCCCGCGTCGACCGGCTTGCGCGGATCGGTGACGTCGATCAGCCGCATCGTGTGGTCCCAGGAGCCGGCGGCGAGCGCCCGGCCGTCCGGGCTGAACGCGAGACCGCAGACACCCTGACCGAAGCCGGTGATCTTGCTCAGCTCACGCGGGTTCCGCGTGTCGGACACGTCGACCAGGCGCACCACGCCGTCCTGGCTGCCGGTGGCCAGCAGCTCCCCGCCGGCGCTGAACACCGCCCGGCAGGCCGACCTCGCCGGGCCGCTGATCGCCGGCCCCGGCAGATCCCACATCCGCACCGTCTGGTCGTCGCTCGCGGTCACCAGTGTGCGGCCGTCCGGGGAGAACACCGCCCAGACCACGGCCGCGGTATGCCCGACGAGCGCCGGTTTCTCGCGCGGCTTCGCCGGATCGGTGATGTCCCACAGCCGCGCGGCGCGGTCGAAACCGGTCGTGGCCAGCGTCGTCCCGTCGGGGCTGAACGCCACGGACCGCACGATGGACTTGTGCGCGGTCATCGTCCCGAGCGGTGACGGCGCCATGGGATCGGCGATGCTCCACAGGCGCGCGGTCTGGTCGATGCTCGCGGTGGCGAGCGTCCGCCCATCCGGGCTGAACGCCGCGGAGTGGACGCCGGCGGTGTGCCCGTTCACCACCCCGAGCGGCTTGGCCTGGAGCGGATCGGCGACGTCCCACAGCCGCGCGGTCTTGTCGGCGCCGGCCGAGACGAGCGTCCGCCCGTCGGGGGCGTAGGCGAGCCCGTTGACGTTGCCGGTGTGCCCGGTGAGCGTGGCCGCCAGCACCGGTTTCGCGAGGTCGCGGACGTCGAACAGGCGCACCGTGCCCTCGCCGTCCGCGGTGGCGAGCACCGCCGCCTTCGGGCTGAACGCCACCGCGTTGACCCGGCCCGGATGCTCGCCGACCAGCACGCCGGGCCCGGGTTTCGCCGGGTCGGCGACATTCCACAACCGCGCGGTCTTGTCCCAGCCCGCCGTCGCGACCGCGCCGCCGTCGGCGCTGAAGGACACCGAGTTGACGTTGCCGCTGTGCCCGGTCAACGTGGCCAGCTCGCTCGGGCGGTGAGGATCCTTGATGTCCCACA
Source organism: Amycolatopsis sp. WAC 04197 (assembly GCF_003947475.1). Taxonomy (NCBI): domain Bacteria; kingdom Bacillati; phylum Actinomycetota; class Actinomycetes; order Pseudonocardiales; family Pseudonocardiaceae; genus Amycolatopsis; species Amycolatopsis sp. WAC 04197. The sequence goes on from NZ_QHJK01000010.1 coordinate 240,441, forward strand.
GCTTGGCCGTCTGGTCCCAGCTTCCGGTCACCATCACCTGACCGTCGCCGCGCAGGGCGGTCGCGTTGACGCGATGGCCGTGCCCGCGGACGCGGGTCGAGTACGGCGACTCGAACATCCCGAGCACGCTGCCGCGGGTGTCGACGCTCGGATCGACGCGGTACGCCGCCAGCGCGAGCTGCGCGGCCAGCGCCGGATTCGTCGTCCGCATCTCGATGGCCTGCCCGGCGACCTTCTGCGCGAGGGCGCTGTTGCGCTGGGCGGTCGCGGTCTGCTCGGCCCGAACGGCGTACACCATCGCGGCCGTCGCCAGCACCAGCAGGACGGCCAGGAGCGCGACCAGCTGGCGCAGCCGCCGGGTGCGGCGCCGCGCGACGGCCTGCTCGTGATTCTCGATCGCCGCGCTCGCCTCGAGGAACCGGCGTTCACGCTGGGACAGCGCGCTCTCGTGCTCCTCCGCCCAGTCCCTGGCGATGGACAGCCGCGCGCCGCGGTAGAGCCAGCCGTCGTCGCGGCCGACCGATTCCCACGCTTCGGTCGCCTCGGTGAGCTGGCGGTGCACGCGCAGGCCCTCGCGATCCTCGGCGAGCCATTCGCGCAGGCGCGGCCAGCCCCGGATCAGCGCCTCGTGCGCGATCTCGATGCCGTTGTCGTCGAGGGTGACCAGCCGCGAAGACGCCAGCCTGTCCAGCACGACGGCGACGTCCGGGTCGTCGGCGTCCACCTCGTCGCGGGTGATGCGGCGTTTGGTGTCCTCGGTGCCTTCGCCGAGCGCGGTCATCCGCAGGAAGATCTGGTTCGCCAGCCGCTGCTGATGTTCGCTCAACGAGGTGAAGGTGTGCTCGGAGGTCTGGGCGACCGACCGTTCGATTCCGCCGGTGGACTCGTAGCCGGTGAGGGTGAGCGTGTTGCCGTGACGACGGCGCCAGGTCTCCAGCAGGGCGTGCGAGAGCAGCGGCAGCACGCCGGGCTGCCCCGTCGCGTCGGCGACGAGCCGCGAGACCAGCGCGTTCTCGACGCGGTACCCGGCGTCGATCGCCGGCCGCGAGATGGCCTGACGCAGCTCTTCGGTGCTCATCGGTCCGACGAGGACCTGCGCGTCCTGCATGGCCTCGACCAGCTCGGGATGCCGCGCGCAGTGCGTGTAGAAGTCGGTGCGGATGCCGAGGACGACCCTCGTCCGGCTCTCCGGCTCGGTCGTCGCGGTGACCAGCGCCGACAGGAAGGCCGCCCGCTCGTCGGCGTCCTGGCAGAGCGTGAAGACCTCTTCGAACTGGTCGACGACCAGCACGACGTCGCCCTCGCGGTCGGCGACCAGCTGACGGGCGGCCAGGCCGAGGTTGCGCGGATGTTCGGTGAGTTCGGCGAGCAGCCCGCCCGGCGCGAGCCCGAGCGCGGCGCCGAACTGGACGGCGCACTCCTGCAGCGGCCGCGACCCCGGACTCATCAGCATGGTCACGGAGGTCTCGGCGAGCGCGGGGAGCAGGCCCGCCCGGAGCAACGACGACTTACCGGAACCGGAGGCCCCCAGAACCGCCAAGAATCGTTGATCCGAAAGCCTCGCGACGAGTTTTCCGACAAGTCGTTCGCGACCGAAGAATCGGCTCGCGTCGTCCGGTCCGAATGCGGTCAGGCCGATATAAGGTGCCGATTCCCCATTCAGCGGGGCAACCGGTGAATCATGGACTCCGCCGCGCGTTCGCTCGGTCACGTCGTGCCATCGGGCCTCCCACTCCTCCTCGGGGCCGTCGCACGCCCGGACATAGGCCAACGTCACCGCCAAGCTGGGCATCTTCTTCCCGCCGGCGGCTTCGGAGAGGGTTCCCGCGGAGTAGTGGGCACGCCTGCCCAGCTCGCGGTACGTCGGGTTTCCGGCCTTCTCCCGCAAACGCCGGAGATCGGCGGCGAACTCCAGCAACGGATCGTCCCCGGGGTCCAAAGGTCGCTCCGGACGCGGCACCCTCGATCCTTTCTTTTCAGTGGTTTTCCCACCCTCGCATTCGGGGGCAACCGTACCGTGGAAACGGGGGAACTCCGCCGAGTACCGGGTACATCGAGGTGGTTAATTTCGATCGATCGACAGGCGCGGGAAGGGATCGGGGTCCCACCGCGTTGTACCGGGGCGTGACCTCTTTGCCTGACATCCCGCTGTCCGTGCTCGACCTCTCGCCCGTCGTGGCCGGAGGCGGTGTGGCGGATTCGCTGCGCAACACCCTCGACCTCGCCCGCCGGACCGAGGCGCTCGGCTATCACCGGTACTGGCTCGCCGAGCACCACAACATGCCCGGTATCGCGAGTTCGGCGACCGCCGTGATGATCGGCCAGGTCGCGGCCGCCACCGAACGTATCCGGGTCGGCTCCGGCGGGGTCATGCTGCCGAACCACGCGCCGCTGGTGGTGGCCGAGCAGTTCGGCACCCTGGAGGCGTTCCACCCCGGCCGGATCGACCTCGGCATCGGGCGCGCCCCGGGCACCGACCAGCGGACCGCGCTCGCGCTGCGCGGCCCCGGCGGGCTCAGCGCGGAGAACTTCCCGCAGCAGTTCGCGGAACTGCTGGCCTACTTCGAGCACTCCGACCAGCGCGCCGTCAACGCCGTGACCGCCGAGGGCAACAAGCCGCCGGTGTGGCTGCTCGGTTCGAGCGGCTTCAGCGCGCGGATGGCGGGCGAGCTGGGCCTGCCGTTCTCGTTCGCGCACCACTTCAGCGCCGAGAACACGCTGCCCGCCGTGGCGCTCTACCGCGACGCGTTCAAACCGTCGGATGTTCTCGACGAGCCGTACGTGATGCTCGGCGTCTCCGTGGTCGCCGCCGAAACCGACGAGCGCGCCCAGTACCTCGCCGCCCCGAGCGGCCTGACGTTCCTGAGCCTGCGCAAGGGGCGTCCCATCCCGCTGCCGACGCCGGAGGAGGCGGCGGCGTACCCGTACACCGACATCGAGCGCGTGTTCATCGAGGACCGGGCTTCGAGCAGTGTCATCGGTTCGCCTGAGACCGTCCACAAGGGACTGGAGACCTTGCTGGCGGATACGGGGGCCGACGAGCTGATGATCACGACGATGGTGCACGACCAGGCGGACCGGGTGCGGTCGTACGAGCTGGTCGCCGAACTGGCGCGCTGACGCCGGGCGGTCTCGTCTGCCCGCAGCACCGCGGCACATGTCATGAAAGGGCCGTTCAGGACGAAAGGTGTCCTGAACGGCCCTTTCATGACACGTGACCGACAGGCCGGCCTCACCCACCCCGCGCCCCGAACGGACCAACGCCCCACCGAACACGAAAGAACCGACAAGATCCCCGCCCGCCTTTGTCAGAAAAAGACAAGAATTCACCGGTTACCAGGACGTGACGTCTTGATCACACCGAAGTTCTTGTCACCAGGCAGGCGCGTGATTAGCGTACCGACCAGTAGCAAACAGCACGGTAACACCCCGTTGATCCCATTCAACGATTCCGTTCCGCCATTCGGAGCAAAGGAATTGCGCAAGCTGGGGTGTATTCGCCGTGCCCGGAAAACGGGAGGGTCGGCGTGGGCGTCCGGACTGGCGCACCCTCATTCCCCGGCGCGGGTGCGATCCGGGAGACCGGAAGGCTCTATTCGCTCGGCCTCGACGTCGTCCGCCTGAGTTTCCGGCGGCCCTTCCAGGCACGCGAACTGATCCAGCAGTTCTGGTTCATCGCGAGTGTGTCGATCCTGCCGACGGCGCTGGTCGCGATCCCGTTCGGCGCGGTGATCGCGCTGCACATCGGGTCCCTGACCGCGCAGATCGGCGCGCAATCCTTCACCGGCGCCGCCAGTGTGCTGGCGATCATCCAGCAGGCCAGCCCGATCGTGACGGCGTTGCTGATCGCGGGCGCGGGCGGTTCGGCGATGTGCGCGGACCTCGGGTCCCGCACGATCCGCGAGGAGATCGACGCGATGGAGGTGCTCGGGGTCTCCCCCGTCCAGCGCCTGATCGTGCCGCGTGTGCTCGCCGCGATGGGGGTCGCCGCATTCCTCAACGGAATGGTCAGCGTGGTCGGCGTCCTCGGCGGTTATTTCTTCAACGTCATCATGCAGAACGGGACACCGGGTGCGTATCTGGCCAGTTTCTCCGCTCTCGCGCAGCTTCCGGACCTCTGGATCAGCGAGATCAAAGCGGTCATCTTCGGTTTCGTCGCGGCGATCGTCGCCTCTTATCGCGGGCTCAATCCGAAAGGCGGCCCGAAAGGCGTCGGTGACGCGGTGAACCAATCCGTGGTCATCACGTTCCTCCTCCTGTTCCTGTTGAACCTCGTGCTGACGACGCTTTACCTGCAGCTCGTCCCGGCGAAGGGCAGCTGATGGTCACGACGACACCCACCCGAACGGCGCGGGTCCGCGAAGCCGTCGATCGCCGGTTCGGGTTCCTGGACACGCTCGGCGACCAGATCCTCTTCTTCCTCAAGGCACTCGCCTGGGTGCCGCGCGCGGTGCGCCGCTATCTCCGGGAGATCACCCGCCTGCTGGCCGAGGTCAGTTTCGGCAGCGGCGCGCTCGCGGTCATCGGCGGCACGATCGGCGTGATGATCGGGATGACCGTGTTCACCGGCACGGTCGTCGGGCTCCAGGGGTATTCGGCGCTCAACCAGGTCGGCACGTCGGCGTTCGCCGGGTTCGTCTCCGCGTACTTCAACACCCGCGAGATCGCGCCGCTCGTGGCCGGGCTCGCCTTGTCCGCGACCGTCGGCTGCGGGTTCACCGCGCAGCTGGGCGCGATGCGCATCTCCGAAGAGATCGACGCGCTCGAAGTGATGGGCATCCCCAGCGTCCCGTACCTGGTGACCACCCGGATCATCGCGGGCTTCCTCGCGGTCATCCCGTTGTACGCGATCGGCCTGCTGACCTCGTACCTCGCGTCGCGCCAGATCACCGTCTGGTTCTACGGCCAGTCCGCGGGCACCTACGACCACTACTTCCTGCTGTTCCTGCCGCCGGGCGACGTGCTCTGGTCGTTCGGCAAGGTGCTGGTGTTCAGTGTCGTGATCGTGCTCGCCCACTGCTACTACGGCTTCCGCGCGAGCGGCGGCCCGGCGGGCGTCGGGGTCGCGGTCGGCCGTGGCGTGCGGACCGCGATCGTGGCGGTCAGCGTGCTCGACTTCTTCCTCAGCCTCGCGATCTGGGGCGCGACCACGACGGTGCAGGTGGCCGGATGAGCCGGCGCGGGCTGCGCAAAGCGGGGGTCAGGACGGCCGGGGTGCTGTTCCTCGTGGTGATGTCCGCCCTCGTGCTGCTGTCGATCAAGATCTACCGGAAGGATTTCGTCGACTCCGTGCCAGTGACACTGCAGGCGGACCGCGTCGGCAACCAATTGCGCACCGGCGGGCAGGTCAAGGCGCGCGGCGTGGTGGTCGGTGAGATCCGCGACGTCCGCGCCACGCCGGGCGGTGCGGAGATCGACCTGGCCATGGAGCCGGGGAAGGTCTCCCAGCTGCCGAAGAACGTGTCCGCGCTGCTCGTGCCGAAGACGCTGTTCGGCGAACGCTACGTGCAACTGTCCATTCCGGACGGACCGAAGGCCGGCCCCTTGAGCTCGGGTGACGTGATCACCCAGGACCGCTCGGCCAACGCGATCGAACTGGAACGCGTCTTCGACAATCTGTTGCCGCTGCTCAAGGCCGTGCAGCCGCAGAAGCTCGCGACGACGCTGACCACGGTCGCCACCGCGCTGGAAGGCCGCGGCGACCAGATCGGCGACACGCTCGCCACGGCGGCCGCGTATCTGAAGGAGTTCAACCCGAATCTCCCGGCGCTGAACGACAACATCCGCGACCTCGCCACGGTTTCGAAGCTGTACGGCGACATCGCGCCGGATCTGCTCGACGCGCTGAGCGCCTCGGCCGTCACGCTCGACACGGTCAAGGAGAAACGGGCCGAGCTGGCGTCGGTGTACCAGCAGGTGACGTCGTCGTCCCAGCAGGTCACGACGTTCCTCGCCAACAACCGCGCCAACATCATCGCGCTCGCCGCCGACAGCCGCGCACCGCTGGAGGTCGCCGCGAAGTACTCGCCCAGTTTCGCCTGCACGCTCGACGCGCTCGCCAAACTGAAACCGCAGATGGACAAGGTGCTGGGCGCCGGAACCGACGAACCCGGCCTGCACGCGGAGATCGTCGTGACCCAGCCTCGCGGCAAATACGTCCCGGGCAAGGACGATCCGGTCTATAACGCCACCGGTGAACCACGCTGCTATCCGTCCAACGGGCTGATCGGCCAAGGGATCGCGGCGACCGGCGAGAAGACCGCCGCGCTGCCGGGCGTGCAGGGCGACCTCGGCCTGCCGAACTCGCCGCAGGAACGGGAACTGATCTCCACGCTGGTCGCGCCGTCCATGGGCGTTCCGACGGCCGAGGTGCCCGCCTGGGGCAGCGTGCTCGTCGGCCCGCTCTACCGCGGCACGGAGGTGACCCTGCGATGAGGAACTTCGTGAGCCCCCTGATCAAGGGGCTGATCTTCGTCGTCGTCACGACGCTGGCGACGGTGCTGCTGGCGGTGTCCATCACGAACACCGGCCTCGGCGACACCAAGAACTACAGCGCCAAATTCCTCGACGCGACGTCGTTGAACGTCGGCGACGACGTCCGGATCTCCGGGGTGCGGGTCGGCCAGATCGAGGCGCTCGAGATCGCCGACCACAGCCTGGCCCGCGTCGAGTTCTCCCTCGACTCCCAGCGCAGGCTGCCCGCCGACGTCACCGCGGTGATCAAGTACCGCAACATGGTCGGCCAGCGCTACATCGCGCTCGAACGCGGCAAGGGCACGCGCGAACTCCTGGAGCCCGGCGCGGAGATCCCGCTGGAGCGCACGACGCCCGCGCTGGATCTCACGGAACTGTTCAACGGCTTCAAACCGCTGTTCCAGGCCCTCTCACCCAAGGACGTCAACCAGCTCTCCGGCGAGATCGTCCAGGTGCTGCAGGGTGAGGGCGGCACGGTGGAAAGCCTGCTGGCGCACACCGGTTCGCTGACCACCACGCTCGCCGGCCGCGACAAGGTGATCGGCGAGGTGATCACGAACCTGGACACGGTGCTGAAGAGCATCAACGGCAAGGGCGACGCGCTGTCCACTTTGGTCTCCACGCTGAAGGAGCTGGTGACCGGCCTCGCCGGTGACCGCACCGAGATCGGGGAAGCCGTCTCAGGTCTCGCGGAACTCACCACCGCCACGGCCGGTCTGCTCGAGCAGGGCAGGAAACCGCTCAAGGACAGCATCGAAGGCCTCGGCCTGCTCTCCGGTCAGCTGACGACCGACGAGGCGAAGGCCGAAGTGGACGACTTCCTCACCGTCCTCCCGGGGAAGCTGAACGAACTGGGGCGGATCAGCTCCTACGGATCGTGGATGAACTTCTACCTGTGCTCGGCCGTCCTCAAGGTCACGCCTCCCCGCGGGATCCCGGCGACGGCGGAGAGGTGCACGTCGTGAAACCCTTCAAGGAACGGAACCCGATCGTCGTCGGTCTCGTCGGCAGTGCCGTGGCGGCGGCGGTGCTGACCGCGACGCTCAACTACGAGAACCTCCCGATCATCGGCTCCGGAACCACCTACCAGGCCGAATTCTCCGAAGCGGCGGGCCTGCAGCAGGACGACGAGGTCCGCATCGCCGGGATCAAGGTCGGCGAGGTGAGCGACGTCCGGCTCGCCGAAGACCACGTGGTGGTCAGCTTCCGGGTCAAGGACGCCTGGGTCGGCGACAAGACCGCCGCCGAGATCAAGATCAAGACCTTGCTGGGCCGGAAGTTCCTCGCGCTGCGCCCGACCGGCGAGACGGTGCAGAACCCGAAGCAGATCATCCCGCGCACCAGGACCGTGACGCCCTACGACGTCACCGAGGCCTTCAACGGGCTGGCCGACACCGCGGGCGCGATCGACACCGATCAGCTCGCGGAGAGCTTCACGACGCTGTCCGACACGTTCAAGAACTCGCCCGAGCACATCAAGAAGGCGCTCGAAGGGCTGACGTCGCTGTCGAAGACCGTGTCCTCCAGGGACAGCGAGCTCGCCAGCCTGCTGTCCAACGCGCACGGCCTCACCACCACACTCGCGAATTCGAACGACGACTTCGCCAAGCTCCTTTCGAACGGCAATCTCCTGTTGACCGAACTGGACCGCCGCCGTCAGGCGATCCACGACCTGCTGACCGGCTCGCAGCAGCTCGCCGCCCAGCTTTCGGGACTGGTGAAGGACAACAAGGACCAGCTCGGCGGAGCGCTCAGACAGCTCGGAGAGGTGACCGACATCCTGCAGCGGCAGAACGACAATCTCGCCAAGAGCCTCGACCTCGCCGCGCCGTACTTCCGCGTGGTGAACAACTCGCTCGGCAACGGGCGCTGGGTGGACGGCTACCTGTGCGGCCTCGTCCCGGAGAACCGGGACCCCTGCACCCCGAAGATCCCGGGAGGCCGCCGGTGATCAGCAGATTCGTCACCCTCGCGCTCGTGCTCGCGCTGGCCGTCGTCGGCGGGCTCTGGTGGATCTTCTCCGGCAGCGGGCTCGACCGCGTCACCGTGTACTTCTCGCGCGCGGTCGGTGTCTACAGTGGATCGGACGTGCGCGTGCTCGGCGTCCGGGTCGGCCAGGTGGAATCGGTGGCCCCGGAAGGAGAGCGGGTCAAGGTCGTGCTGACCGTCGACGGCTCGACACCGATCGCCGCCGACACGAACGTCCTCGTCGTGGCGCCGAGCGTGGTGGCGGACCGGTACGTCCAGTTCACGAAGCTCACCCGCGCGGGAAACCGGCTGGACGACGGCGCGGTGATCCCGGTCGAGCGCACCGGCACCCCGGTGGAACTCGACCAGCTCTATTCCAGCCTCGACACGCTCGCCAAGGCGCTCGGTCCCAAGGGGGCGAACGCCGACGGCGCGCTTTCGGATCTGCTGCGCACCGGCGCGAAGAACCTGCAGGGCAACGGCAAACCGTTCAACGAGTCGGTGCGCAACTTCGCCGACCTCGCCAGGACATTGTCCGGGAACTCGCAGAACCTGTTCGCCACCGTCGACGAGCTGCAGCGGTTCACCTCGATGCTGGCGACCAACGACCGCAACGTCAGCGAGGTCAACAAGCAGCTCGCCTCGGTGACCGGGACACTGGCCGCGAACAAGGACGAGCTCGCCCGAGCGCTCAACGGCCTCGGCAGTGCGCTCGCGGAGATCCAGCAGTTCATCAAGGAGAACCGCGCGCTGATCAAGTCCAATGTGGACAAGCTCGCGGTGACGACCGGAACGCTGGTCGACAAACGGGCCGCGCTGGCCGAGACCCTCGACACGATCCCGCTGGCGGTGACGAACGTGCTCGAAGCCGTCGACCCGAAGACCGGCAAACTGCAGAGCCGCGGCAACATGCTCGAATACGCCCCGCTCCCGCTGCCCGTCGCCGGCGACATCTACACCGGGGGGCGATGATGGCCACGAAACGGGCGATCGCCGCGGTCGCCGCGTGCTGCGTCGCGCTCACGGCCTGTTCGTCGGATTTCAAGGGCGTCTACGACCTGCCGCTGCCCGGCGGCGCGGATATCGGCGACCATCCGTACCGGGTGACCGTGCAGTTCGCCGACGTGCTCGACCTGGTCCCGCAGGCCGCGGTGAAGGTCGGCGACGTCCCGGTCGGCCGGGTCGAGACGATCAGGCTCGGCGAGGACGGCTGGACGGCCGAGACCGTCCTGGCGGTCAACGGCGATGTCCACCTGCCCGCCAACGCCATCGCGCGGCTGCGGCAGTCCAGCCTGCTCGGCGAGAAGTTCATCGAACTCGCCCCGAGCGCGGCGAAGGCCGAGGGCAGGCTGGGCCACGGCGCGGTGATCCCCGTCTCGAGCACGAACCGCAACCCGGAGTTCGAGGAGATCTTCGGCGCGCTGTCCCTGCTGCTCAACGGCGGCGGGATCGGCCAGCTCCAGACCATCAACCGCGAGCTGTCGAAGGTGATGGACGGCAACGAGGAGGAGATCCGCTCGTTCCTGTCCACTGTGGAGAAGCTGGTGTCCAACCTGGACTCCCACCGCTCCGAGATCACCTCGGCGCTCGACGGTCTCAACCAGCTCTCGGCCACGCTGGCGAACCGGAAGAAGCAGGTCGAAGGCGCGCTCACCGATCTCACGCCCGGCCTCCAGAGCCTCTCCGATCAGCGCACCCAGCTCGTCTCGATGCTGCAGTCGCTGGACCGGCTCTCCGGGGTCGGCGTCGACGTGATCAAGAAGAGCCGCGCCGACCTCGTCGCGGACCTCACCGCGCTCGCGCCGATCCTGAAACGGCTGGCCGACGCCGGCGAGAGCCTGCCCAAGTCGCTGGAGATCCTGCCGACGTTCCCGTTCACCGACGCCGTCCGCGACGGGATCAAGGGCGACTACCTGAACGTCTACGCCACGATGATCCCCGCGCCGGGCGTCGAACTCCCTCCCCCGGGCGAAGGGGTCCCGCAGGGGCTCCCGACCCTGCCGCTGCCGTCCTCCGGAGGTAGCTGATGCTCACCACCCGTGTCCGGATCCAGGTGATCGCGTTCGTGATCCTCGCCCTGGCGACGACGGCGTTCGTCGGGGCGAACTACGCGGGGCTCGGCAGGCTCTTCGGGGCGAGCGGGTACACCGTGAAGCTCGCGCTGACCGACGGTGGGGGCCTGTTCACCAACGGCGAGGTGACCTACCGGGGCGTCGCCGTCGGCCGGGTCGGCGAACTGCGGCTCACCGACGGCGGGATGGAGGCGGATCTGCTGATCGACGACGGCGCGCCCCCGATCCCCGCGAACTCGCGGGCGGTCGTGGCGAACCGGTCCGCGGTCGGCGAGCAGTTCGTCGACCTGCAACCCCGGACCGGCGACGGGCCGTTCCTCGCCGAGGGTTCGGTCATCCCCCGTGAGGCGACGACCGTTCCGCTGCCGGTGCAGCATCTGCTGACCGATCTGGACTCGCTGACCGCGTCCGTGCCGACCGAGGATCTGCGGACCGTGGTCGACGAACTCGACAACGCCCTGCGCGGTTCCGGCGCGAATCTGCAGGTGCTGCTGGACTCCACCACCGACTTCACCAAACAGGCGTCGGATCACCTGCCGCAGACGGAGAAGCTGATCACCGACGGCTCGACCGTGCTGAAGACCCAGGTCGACTCGTCGCAGGCCTGGCGGCAGTTCAGCGGCAACGCCAAGCAGTTCGCCGAGCAACTGTCCCGTTCGGACGGTGACCTGCGGCGGCTGATCGCGACGGCACCCGACGCGGCGACACAGCTTTCCGGTCTGCTGCGGGACAACGAGCCGGGGCTGCCGATCCTGCTGGCGAACCTGCTCACGACGTCGCACGTGTTCTCGGCGCGCACCGACGGCCTCCGGCAGCTGCTGATCAACACCCCGAAGGCGGTGTCCGCGGTGGACGCGGCCGTCGACGAGCAGTCCGGGAAGATCGGGCTGGTCCTGACCTTCTTCGACCCGATGCCGTGCACCAAGGGCTACGAGGGCACGAAGGTCCGAAACAGCGCGGAGCTCTCGGCCCTGCCGTTCAACACGAGTGCCGCGTGCACGCTCGACAGGGGCAATGCGAGTTCGGTCCGCGGCTCGCAGAACGCGCCGAAGGGCGGCGTCCCGCCCGCCGCGATCCCCGGCGGCTTCGGCGCCGACGGCCAGCCGACGTCCACCAGCCTCGAGGAGATGTTGTGGCTGCGAAACTGAAGATCGCGATCGCGGTGTTCGCCGCGGCCTGCGCGTTCGCGGGATGGGCCGGGTACACCTGGTTCACCGCGACGGCCTCCGAGGCCGTGTCCTACGGCAACTCCCGCGACGAAGCGCTGAAGTCCGGACGCGAACTCGTCGCCCGGTTGACGAGCCTCGATCACCACCGGGTCGACCAGGGCATCGCCGACTGGCTCGCCGCGTCCACCGGCCCGCTGCGCGATCAGCTGGGCAAGACCGACGACGCGACCAGGCAGGCGCTCACCAAGGACGCGACGGTCTCGACGGGCAAGGTGCTCGACGCGGCGATCAGCGAACTCGACGACCACGCGGGAACGGCCAAGATGCTGGCATCGGTGGAGATCACGATGGCGAAGGAAGGCGCGGCGCCGACGACGAAACGCAACCGCTTCGCCGCCGGGCTGACCAGGACGGACGAGGGCTGGAAGCTCAGCGCGCTCGACCAGCTGCCGGTGGGTGCGCGATGACCGCCACGGCCGACACCGACACGGACGCCGATGTCACTGCGGAGACCGAGCCCGAGACCACGGTCGAAGAGACCACCGAAGAGGCCGCCCGGAAGCCGTCCCGCCGGCCGGACCTGTCACTGATCCTGCTGGTCGCGGCGGCCGTGCTGGTGGCGGCCGGGGTGTGGTTCACGCTGGAGGCGAGGTCGATCTCGGCGACGCCGTCGGCGGCCAACACCGCGCTCACCGACGTCGGCGCGACGGCCGAGGTGAACTCCGCGGTGACGGTGGCGCTCGACAAGATCTTCTCCTATTCCTACGACCGGACCGACGTCACCGAAAAGGCGGCCGCCGCGGTGCTCAGAGGAAAGGCACTGGAGTCCTACAACCGGCTTTTCGCCCAAGTCCGGGAAAAGGCTCCGGCACAGAAACTGGTCCTCACCACCCGGGTCTCCTCATCCGCCGTCCAGGAACTCGGCGGCGGTAAAGCGAGACTGCTGGTATTCCTCGATCAAGCGGCCGTCCGGGCCGACAACAATTCTTCGACGGCGGCCGCGGCACAGCTTTCGATCACCGCGGAACGCGAAGGCGACAATTGGGTCATCACCGACCTCATCCCCAGGTGATCCGCTTTGTAAACCAGGAGAGAAAACGAGGAGAATCCCATGTTCGGTCGAACGCGCCCTAAAACAGCCCGTCGCCGTCTCGGCACGGTCGTCGCGCTCACGTCCGCGCTCGCCATGGCGGGCAGCCTCGCCGCGACCCCCGCACTGGCGGACGACCCGGTGGAGATCCCGGTCTCCTACACCGTCACCGGGAAGACCACGGTCAAGAAGACCGGCGGCACCCTCGACCTCGGCCCCGGCCAGCTCAACGGCGCACTGGTCATCGACGGTGACAACGTCGGCATCCGCGGCGATCTGGCCCTGCCGCCGTCGACGGCGAACATCTCGCTGGTCTCGGGGGTCTTCAAGATCAAGGCCCGCGTGCGGATCGAGCCGACCGGCCCGGTCACCGGCACGCTGGCCAACGGCGACCTGACCACCCATTCGCAGGCGAACATGCTGATCGACAACATCGTGGTCGGCCTGTTCTGGCCGGTCATCCCGCTGCCGACGGTGCCGAACGCCTGCAAGACGGTCAAACCGCTCGACCTGACCCTGATCTCGAAGAACGTCGACCTGTTCGCCGAGACGATCCCGTCTTCGGGGACCTTCACCATCCCCGAGTTCAAGGACTGCTTCATCAACGACCTCGCGCTGGGGGCGTTGATCTCCGGTCCCGACAACACGATCAACCTGAGCATGAAGTCGAACCTGTCCTGACGCTCAAGTCCGTGAAGGCCTCCTTGAGGGACCCAGGGTCTCTCAAGGAGGCCTTCACGGAACGTCAGCAGAAGTACGGCGCCGTGGGGTCGACCAGCGCGACGCCGGTGCTGTCACCGGCGGAAACGGCGTAGACCGGAGCGCACACGCCGGAGAACTTCCAGAAGTCCGTCGGCGGTTCCGTGCTGGTGTCACGGCTTTCGGACTTCACGTTGCTGCCCCAGGCGAAGACACTCCCGTCGGCCTTCAGCGCGACGTTGTGGTTGAAGCCCGCGTCGATGGCGACCACGCCGGACTGCGCTTCCGGCGGAACCGTGGCCTGGCCGTAGAAGTTGTCACCCCAGGCGATCACGCCGCCGTTCTTCAGCGCGATGCTGTGCCGGAGCCCCGCCGAGACCGCGCTGACCCCGGAGGTCGCCGCCGCGGGCACCGTGATCTGGCCCTTTCCGTTGCTGCCCCACCCGATCACGCCGCCGTTCTTCAGCGCGAGCCCGTGGTCGCCGCCCGCCGAGATCGCGGTGACCCCGGAGGACACGGACGCGGGGACAGTGGTCCGCGAACCCCAGCTCACCACGCTGCCGTTCGTTTTGAGCGCCAGGTTGAAGTACGCGCTGGTGGAGATCGCCGTCACCCCCGAGGTCGCGGACGACGGCACGACGTTCTGGCCGTAGAAACCGTTGCCCCAGGCGATCACCCCGCCGTTCTTCAGCGCGAGTTCGTGCGCCCAGCCGGCGGCGATCGCCGAGACGCCGGACGTGGCCGCCGCCGGAACCGACAACTGGCCGTAACTGTCGTTCCCCCAGGCGATCACCCCGCCGTCCTTGAGCGCGAGATGGGTGATCGCGCCGGCGGAGACCGCACTGGCGCCGAGCGCGGCGGCCGGTATGGTCCCCTGCCCGTAGTCGTTGCTCCCCCATGGCCGCGCTTCGCCGGTCTGCGCGGCGCTCGCCGTACCGCAAAGGGAAACCGTTGCGATCATTACGGTAATCGCGACGCCCGCTACCCGTCGTGATGCCGATCGTCGATTCTCGGAAGACATGCGCCGAATGTTAACCCGGCTGCACCGATCGGCCGCCTCTTTGTCATCCACGGACAAACTTCATAATCGCATTCAGCGCCCGCTGACAAGAAAGAACGGGCGTCTCACCCACTTCGAAACATGTCGACATGAATCCTTGTTACGTACATAACTCGCGGGTAACCTCGGTTTACCCCACCACCGAGAAAGCCGCTCGAGTCGAGCATATTTGATCAGAAAAATCCGCCGAAAGGCGCATGGGGAAAGCCGCCCGAGACGTAAACTGGATCAAAGGAGATGACAGGTATGTCCCGTAGACTTGGCAAGCTGTCGGCAGGCGTCGCCACCACCGGCATCGTGCTCGGCGCCGTCGCCGTGCTCACCGCCGGCACGGCCGCCGCCGCGACCACCTACGCCACCGGCACCGTCGCCTACATGTGCAACTTCCCCGGCATCGGCCAGCAGCAGCTGGACGTGAAGGCGAACTTCGTCGGGCCGGACTCGGTCGCCTCCGGCGGCACGGCCACTCCGTCGAGTGTCGGCGGCACCGCCACGATCAACGCGACCATCAACGCGCTGCTCAACGCCGCCAACTACGACGGTGTCCGCGGCAAGGCCAACATGCCGATCACCGCCACCAACGCCACCCCGACGTCGGCGACGGTGACCAACCTGGACGTTCCGACCCAGATCAACCCGTACGTGCCCGGCCCCCGGTCGTTCAACATCGTCCAGGACGCCGGCACCAGTGTTCCGACGCTGACCGCGGGCGCTCCCGGCTCGGGCGTGATTTCCCTCGGCACCACGATCAACGCTCCGCTGGACTTCCACAAGAAGGACGGCACCTGGACGGCGTGGAACTTCAACTGCACGGTGAAGAACACCAACCCGGCGCAGAACCGCGCGTTCAGCCCGGCGATCCCGATCACCTGATGAACCACCCGTGCGGGGCGGGGACGCCCGCCCCGCACGGTCTCCATCCGCGCGAGGCACGAGAGGAACACCCATGACGCAGCAGGTTCGCCGGGCACTCGGGAGGTTTCCCGTTCTGGCGGGCGTCATCCTGCTCGTGGGGGTGAGCGGGGCACTGTCCTCTTCGGCCGCGACCGATCCGGACACGCCACCGCCGTCACCGTCGCAGGGCGCCACGTCCGCGCACCAGAGCCTCGCGAACACCTGCGTCTTCCCGGATCCCGCCGGGGAACGGCCGGTCACCATGGACGTCCAGGCGACGCTGCCGAAAGTCGTCCCGACCGGGAAACCCGTTCAGATCAAGGACTTCTCGCTGACCTTCACGATCGGCGAGGGATCGCTCGGAACCGTCGCCGAGGTCACGGGCGGCGCGACCGTCGAACTCACGGCCGCGAACGGGGACAAGAAGACCCCGATCCCGGTGTCCGTGACGATCCCGGCGACGAAGGTACCCGCCACCGGCGAACTGAAACTGGTAGCGACGGGCACCGTCCCCGACATCCTGCTGAAGGTGCCGTCCGAACTGCGGCTGAGCACGGGCGCGCCGTCGCTCGCGCTGACCGCCGCGGAAACGCCGCTCAAACCGATCACCTGCACCCAGACGCCGGACCAGAACACGCTTCTCGGCAGTGTCGCGCTCCTGCCGCTCGGAAAACCCAAGCCGCAGTCCGGCAAACCCGGCGAGCAGAAGAAACCCGGTACCGACGCGCGGGCCGCGGACGACGTCCACGCCGACGCCCTCTTCCCGATCGCGTTGCAGCCGTTCGAACTTCAGGGCACGTCGTCCATCACGAAGCTCGGCGCCTTCGCCCGGCTGAAGCCCGCGTTCATGGTCAACGCGGTGTGGCACGTCGATCTGGAGAACACCGAAGGGCCCGGCAAGATCACCGGCTCCGTCATCATGCCGCCGAGCAAGATGAGCTTCCTCGGCTTCGGGTTCGTCCCGATCACCGCGACCATGGAGCTGCTGCCGGAGGACTACGCGACCGGCAATCACATCATCGACGTCGACGGCGTTTCGATCCCGGAACCGGAGGGCAGCTCGACCGTCCTCACCCCGCTCAAGGTCTACGGGAAACTGAGCGGGGTCACCATCAACGGGGTCGCCCTCGACGTCGGCGACCACTGCCTCACCGCCGAGCCGATCAAGATCAATCTCCGCGGGGAGAAGTACGGGATGTTCACCGGCGGCGTGGTGCGCACCGATCCGAAGTGGACGGATCCCGCCTATCGGGACTTCACGCTCCCCCCGTTCTCGGGCTGCGGCGCGAAGGAGGATCTCGACTCGCTGCTGACCGGGATGGCTTCGGGGCCGGGGAACCAGGCCTGCGTCGGGGTCAACCAGGTCGGGCTGCCCTGGGAACCTGAGCGCAAGTGCCCGAACGTCGAGCCGCCGGCGGGCCGCTGACAAGTGTCATGAAAGGGCCGTTCAGGACGTTTTTCGTCCTGAACGGCCCTTTCATGACATCCAGACGCGCCCCTACGACCCGCTCGGCGTCCACTGTGGACTCTTACGCGGCGACGGCAGCACCTCCGGAAGCGTGAAGCCTTCGGGCGAAGCGGAAAGGCCGACCCCGGCCCGCAGCGCGAGCTCCATCTCGAACCGCGCCCCCGGGTCGCGCAGGTGCTCGCCGAAGGTCGCCTGCAGCTGCCGCATGCGGTACCGGACGGTCTGCGGATGCACCTGGAGCCGCTCGGCGATGTCGACGACGTTGCCCTGGCTGTCGAGCCACGCGCGGAGGGTTTCGAGCAACCGTTCCCGCTGCTTCCCGGTCATCTCGGCGAGCGGGGCGAACAGCCGTTCGCGCAGCTGGCAGGTCAGCGCGGCGTCGGCGTTCACGAGCAGGGTGGCGAGATGGTCTTCGGCGCGGATCACGCGGCGGGCCTGGATGATGCCGCGTTCGGACAGATGCAGGGCTTCGCGCGCCCAGCGGAGGGAATCGGCGACGGAATCCAGCGGACGGCACGGACCGATCGACAGCCGGTACTCCGGCAGCGCGGCCTGCAGGGTGGCCAGACGGGCGATCGAGATCTCGCCGGGGACGAGCAGACGCGGCTCAGCGCAGTCGAGTTCGGCGAGGACGTCCGAATCCACCGCGTTGTGCCGCCGGGGTCTGACGGTTTCGCCGATCGGGTGCAGCACCACCGGGGTGGCGCGTTCGGGCACCGTCCAGCCGGTCAGCTGCGCGAGTTCCGCGATCGCCTTCGACGGCGCGGGCGGCGTCTCCAGCACCAGGTGCAGCAGTTTGCGGCGCCACGTGTCCAGCGCGCCGGCGGTGCGCGCCTTCGCTTCGAGGTACCCGTCCAGCGCGACGGACGCGAGTTCGTCCATGAACGCGAGCATCGCGTCGGCCAGTTGCGACATCACCGCGGACGAGAGCCCGCTGCGGCGCCCGACGCGCATGATGCGCCGCCACGAGACCCGGGCGCCGACCCGGTAGGCCGACTGGAGCGTGTCGAGGCTGCGGCCTTCCCGCATCTCGTTCTGCCCGAGCCGGTGGTGGACTTCGTGCGACTGTTCCTTTGAGACGCTGGGATCCGCGATCTGGGCGACGAAGAGCGTGATCGCGTACTCGACGCCCGCGCGGATCGATTTGCCGTAGGGCCCGTCGAGCGGGCGCGCGTACGCGGGGATGGTCGCCCGGATCTCGTCGACGATCTCGTTGGCGAGACTGCCGAGCTCCGGTCGCAAAATGTCGGCGAGTTTGCGGGGAAGTACCGCGGGAGGCTGCGCAGCGTGTTCGATTCCGCGCTCCACCGACATCGCAGCTCCTTTGCTCCGCCCAGCGTCCAGACATCCCACGATCGTCGTGGGGTGACAACGAACACATCGCGAAGTCGCCCGTGAATGTGTCACCTTTCGCAGAAGAAACCGATTTCTTGTCACCATCGTGACAAAATCACGGGGCAGCCCTGAATTTTGATGACAAGTGCCCGGCAAACGCCTCGCGCGGTACGTACGAACGGCCGAAGTGGATGCGACCGTGACGCAGAGTCATCGCTTTCCGGTGAGCAATTCACCGAGTACTTCGAGCACGGGGGCCAGCACGCGGACCTCGGTGCCGGCGCATTCGGTGATCCCCGCACCGACGACCTCGAAATCGCTCAGGCCGCGAAGCATCGTCACCAGACGTTCGATCGTCAAGCCACCTGGCTCCGGATAGTTCAGCCCGTCGAACTCCGCCGGGTCGAGCACGTCGAGGTCGAGATGTACGTACACCTTGTCCGCACCGGCCAGCCCGGCGGCGACGTCGGCCGTCTCGACTACGAGCCCGCGCTCAACCACGGCCCGCTCGGCGTCGTCGAAGGCCCTCGTCCCGGCGAGCACCACGCGTCCGGGTTCGACCGGCGGATTCGCGGCGAACTCCGGGTCGCCCTCGCCGAGCAGCGACCGCAGCACCATGCCGTGGAACGCGCCCGACGGCGACGTCTCCGCGGTGTTGAGGTCGGAATGCGCGTCGAACCAGGCGACGCCGAGCCCCGGCCCGAAGCGGTAACGCGCGACGCCGATCGGGATCAGCTCGACCCCGCAGTCGCCGCCGATGGTGAGCACCGGCCCACCCGGCGCCTCCAGCGCGGCGAGCTGTGCGGCCCGGTTCGCGCCGGTGAGCACCGCGCGGTTGGCGATGCCGTCGACCGCGGGCGAGGTCTCGCGCGTCTGCCGGATGTGGTGCACCGGCACGCCCAGCACGTGGCCCGCGAGCTCGGCGAGCGCGACGCAGCCCTCGGGCAACTCCGGCGCCCGCTCGGTCAGTGCGCCCTGGAACTGGGGTACGGCGTTGATCAGCACCGGTCCACGTTAGCGACGGCCGCAAGTCCGTGAAGGCCCCCTTGAGGGACTCTGGGTCTCTCAAGGGGGCCTTCACGGACAATCCCGCGCTACTCCAGGACGAGCAGCAGGTCCCCGCCTTCCACCTGCTGGACGGCGTTGATCGCGCGCCGCGACACCTTGCCGCCGGTCGACGCCGTGATCGACGCCTCCATCTTCATCGCCTCGATGGTCGCGACCGTGGCACCGGCCTCGACCTCGTCGCCCTCGGACACCTGCAGCGTGACCACGCCCGCGAACGGCGCGGCGATCTGCTTCGGGTCGCCCTTGGCGGCCTTCTCCGTCGCCGGGATGTCCGACGCGATCGAGGTGTCGCGGACCTGGATCGGGCGCAGCTGGCCGTTGAGCGTGGACATCACCGTGCGCAGGCCGCGTTCGTCGGCCTCGCCGATGGCCTCCAGCTCGATCAGCAGCCGGACACCCTGTTCCAGGTCGACCGAGTACTCCTCGCCCGGCCGCAGGCCGTAGAAGAAGTCCTTGGACGGCAGCACCGAAGTGTCACCGTACTGCTCGCGGTGCGCCTCGAAGTCCTTCGTGGGCCCGGGGAACAGCAGCCGGTTCAGGGTCGCGCGCCGGTCTTCGGCGAGCCCCTTGCGGTCCTCTTCGGACAGTTCCTGCACCGGCTTCGGCTGCGCGCGGCCTTCGAGGGCCTTGGTGCGGAACGGCTCCGGCCAGCCGCCGGGCGGGTCGCCCAGTTCGCCGCGCAGGAAGCCGATCACCGAGTCCGGGATGTCGAACTTGTTCGGCTCCGCCTCGAAATCCGAGGGCGAGACGCCCGCACCGACGAGGTGCAGCGCGAGGTCACCGACCACTTTGGACGAAGGCGTGACCTTGACCAGGTGCCCGAGGATCTTGTCCGCGGCCGCGTACATCGCCTCGATGTCCTCGAACCGCTCGCCGAGGCCGAGCGAAATCGCCTGCGTGCGCAGGTTCGACAGCTGACCGCCCGGGATCTCGTGGTGGTACACGCGCCCGGTCGGCGACGAAAGCCCAGCCTCGAACGGCGCGTAGATCTTGCGCACGCTCTCCCAGTACGGCTCCAGGTCACCGATGGCCTGCAGGTCCAGCCCGGTCGGCCGGTCCGAGTGGTCGGTGGCCGCGACGAGCGCGGACAGCGACGGCTGCGACGTCGTGCCCGCCATGGACGCGACGGCACCGTCGACGGCGTCCGCCCCGGCCTGGATCGCGGCGAGGTACGTCGCCAGCTGCCCACCCGCGGTGTCGTGCGTGTGGATATGCACCGGGAGGTCGAATTCCTTGCGCAGCGCGGAAACCAGCCGCACCGCCGCCGGCGCCCGCAGCAGGCCCGCCATGTCCTTGATGGCCAGGACGTGCGCCCCCGCGCCGACGATCTGTTCCGCCAGCTTGAGGTAGTAGTCCAGCGTGTACAGCTTCTCCGACGGGTCCGACAGATCCGAGGTGTAGCAGAGCGCCACCTCGGCCACGGCGGATCCGGTCTCGCGGACGGCTTCGATCGCTGGGCGCATCTGCTCGACGTCGTTGAGCGCGTCGAAGATCCGGAAGATGTCGATGCCGGTCGCCGTCGCCTCCTCGACGAAGGCGTTGGTCACCTCGGTGGGGTACGGCGTGTAGCCGACGGTGTTGCGGCCGCGTAGCAGCATCTGCAGGCAGATGTTCGGCACCGCTTCCCGCAGCTTCGCCAGCCGCTCCCACGGGTCTTCGGCGAGGAACCGCAGCGCGACGTCGTAGGTCGCGCCGCCCCAGCACTCCAGCGAGAGCAGCTGCGGCGTGGTCCGCGCGACGACCGGCGCGACGGCGAGCAGGTCCTTCGTCCGCACGCGGGTGGCGAGCAGCGACTGGTGCGCGTCGCGGAAGGTGGTGTCGGTGACGCCGATGGTCGGCGACTCCCGCAGCCAGCGGGCGAAGCCCTCCGGGCCCAGTTCGGTGAGCTTCTGCTTCGAGCCGGGCGCCGGTTCGAGGCCCTTGGGCAGCTTGGGCAGTTTGAGCTGCGGGTCGAGGGTGCGCGGACGTTCGCCGTGCGGCTTGTTGACCGTCTTGTCGGCGAGGTAGGTCAGCAGCCTGGTCCCGCGGTCGGCCGAATGACGCGCGGTGAGCAGATGCGGGCGCTCCTCGATGAACGACGTCGTGACGCGGCCTTCGCGGAAGTCCGGGTCGTCGAGGACGGCCTGCAGGAACGGGATGTTCGTGGCCACACCGCGGATCCGGAACTCGGCGACGGCGCGGCGGGCACGGCCGACGGCGGTCTTGAAGTCGCGGCCGCGGCAGCTGAGCTTCACCAGCAGCGAGTCGAAGTGCGCGCTGATCTCGGTGCCGGCGAACGCCGTCCCGCCGTCGAGGCGGATGCCGGAACCACCGGGCGAGCGGTACGCGCTGATCATCCCGGTGTCCGGGCGGAAGCCGTTGGCGGGATCCTCGGTGGTGATGCGGCACTGCAGGGCGGCGCCGCGCAGGTACACCTTGTCCTGCGACAGGCCGAGGTCTTCGAGTGTCTCGCCGGAGGCGATGCGCAGCTGCGACTGGACGAGGTCGACGTCGGTGACCTCCTCGGTCACCGTGTGCTCGACCTGGATGCGCGGGTTCATCTCGATGAAGACGTGGTTGCCGTCCCGGTCGAGCAGGAACTCGACGGTGCCGGCGTTGCGGTAGCCGATCTGGCGGGCGAACTTCACCGCGTCGGCGCAGATCCGGTCCCGCAGTTCGGACGGCAGGTTCGGCGCCGGGGCCAGCTCGACGACCTTCTGGTGCCGCCGCTGGACCGAGCAGTCGCGCTCGTAGAGGTGGATCACGTTGCCCTCGCCGTCGGCGAGGATCTGGACCTCGATGTGGCGCGGCTCGACGACGGCCTTCTCGATGAACACCGTCGGGTCGCCGAAGGCCGACTCGGCCTCGCGCGCGGCGGCCTCGATGGATTCGCGCAGCTGCGCCGGGTCCTGGACGCGGCGCATACCGCGCCCGCCACCACCGGCGACGGCCTTGACGAACACCGGGAAGCCGATCTCCTCGGCCGCGGCGATCAGCGCGTCGACGTCGGAGGACGGTTCGGAAGAACCCAGCACCGGCACACCGGCGTCGCGGGCGGCCTTGACCGCGCGAGCCTTGTTGCCGGTCAGCTCGAGGATGTCCGCGCTCGGTCCGACGAAGGTGATCCCTTCGTCCTCGCACGCGCGCGCGAGGTCCGGGTTCTCGGAGAGGAAGCCGTAGCCGGGGTAGACGGCGTCTGCGCCCGCCTTCTTGGCGGCCGCCACGATTTCCTCGACCGACAGATAGGCCCGCACCGGGTGACCGGGTTCGCCGATCTCATAGGCCTCGTCGGCCTTCAGCCGGTGGAGCGAATTGCGGTCTTCGTGCGGGAACACAGCCACCGTGCCCGCGCCGAGCTCGAATCCGGCGCGGAACGCGCGGATGGCGATCTCACCCCGGTTGGCGACCAGTACCTTGCGGAACATGCCGGTCCTTCCCATCATCGGATCGGTAGGTGAGGCACGTTACCTGCTTGCTCCCGCAGGGCGGGAGTTGTTGCCCAGGTGATGGACATCATCCCTGGCTGAGTTGCGCTCCGGGACTCTGCAGCAACCTGTTCGCGGTGCCCTCGTGGACCCCGGTCAGCACATCGACGGAAGCGAGGTCGACGAGGGCTTTCGCGACGTCCGGTGCCGAGGCGTCCGGGTGCAGGGCCCGGTACAGCGCGGCCACCCCGGCGACGTGCGCGGCGGCCGACGACGTGCCGCTGAGCACCCGGCCACCGCTTCCGCCCGCGTTGGGTCCCGGCACGTCGACGCCGGGCGCGAACAGGTCGACGACCTCGCCGTAGTTCGACGTCGACCCGACCTGGTCACTGGCGTCGGTCGATCCGACGGTGAGCGCCTCGGTGACCCGGCCGGGTGAGAACTTCCCCGCGTCGGTGGCCTCGCCGCCCGCTGGGAGGGCGACCGGGACGACCGCCGCGAGCGCCCGGACGGCGGCGTCGAGCTGGTCGTTGGCCGCACCGCCGATACCGAGGACGGCGACGGCGGGCTGCTGTGCGTTCTGTGTCACCCAGTCGATACCCGCGATGATCTTGTCCGTCGCGCCGCCGCCCTGCGCGTCGATCACCCGGACCGGGACGATCTGCGCGGCCTTCGCGACGCCGAAGGTCCTCGACGCGGCGACACCGGCCAGGTACGTGCCGTGACCGTTGGTGTCGGAGGTGTCCGTGCCGCCGTTCAGGAAGTCCTTACCGGGTTTGACGCGGCCGCCGAAGTCCGGATGCGCCGCGTCGACCCCGCTGTCGATCACGTAGACCGTGACGTCCTTGGCGTCGGTCTCGTAGTGGTAGAGCTGATCGAGACCCGTTCGCTGGTCGATCCGGTCCAGCCCCCAGTTCGGCGGGTTCTGCTGGACTTCCGTCGCGGAAGCGGGCTGCGCCACCAGCACCAGGAGCGCCAGCGCGGCCATGATCCGTACCAGTCGAATGATCATGTCTTGGCTCTACGCCTGTACCTGCGGGGCGGCAACCCCGGAGTGTCACCCGTTCGACTGGTCTTGGCCGATATGGGCGCTGACCGTCGACTTCGGGAAGCAGACCAGCGCGTCGAACGCCTCGACGACGTCGACGGGGTTGAACAGGTGCGCGTGCCGGATGCTCTGGGGTCCAGCGGTTCCCCGCCGTGCGCGGAGATCCATCAACCCAGGGCCTTCGGCTTCGACGCTGCCGTCCACCGGTGCTTCGAGGTCTTGGCGGTACACGGTGAACCCGAGCCGTGCTTCAGGATCGGGCTTGAGCCCGGTGGTCTCGCCCTCGACCGCGGTGAGCCCGAGCGCGAAGTAGTCGTCGCCGAATTCGGCCGCCAGATGTGTCCCCGCCGACGGCGAGGTGAGGCCGGGGAACGGCGAGAACGGCACGCGCTGGAGGTGTCCGTTGTGGAGCATCACGACGATCTTCGTGTCGTCACCGTGAAGCCGCCGGATCAGCCGGACGGTGTCGGCCATGTACGCGTCGCGTGAACCGCTCTGCAGGGCGGGCGCGTCACCGGACATCATCGCGGCGACCTCGGCGAGGTACGCGTCGACGCGCAACGCGCCTTCGACGTGGTGCTCCGCGACGGCGGTGTCCCCGTAAACGGGACGCAGCGAGGTGAGGTGGGTCTTGAGCCGCGTGAGCGCCGCGGTCGCCTTGTCCTTGGCCGCGTCGTCGAGGGCGGCGTACTTGGCGGGCGCGTCCGCGCTGCTGACCGAGGCGTATCCCTTGGTCGCCTCGATCGCCGCGTCGACGAGGCCCGACGCTTCCGGGTCCACAGTGGACAGATAGGCACGGACGGCGTCGAGCGACGGCACCGGCGAGCCCGCCGAACTCGGTACGTCGAGGCCGTAGTACCGGACATCGCCCCGTTCGCGGAGCCACGTCAGCATTTCCTGCGCCTCGGGGGACTCACCGAGCGAGAACGTGAAGCCGTCGCGACCGATGTCGGCGAGGTCCCCGGGCGCGCCCTTCAGCCAGTCTTCGACGAGCTGTCCTTCGGCGAATCCGGATTCGAACGCCAAGAACCGGAAGCCGTGCTGCTCGACGAGGTGGCGGAGCAAACGATTGCGCAGGTCCCCGAACTCGTGGACGTGGTGGTTGTTCTCACCGATGGCGACGATCTTGGCGTCCCCGACGAGTTCGGCGATCTTCGCTGGGTCTGACATACTGGCCACACTAACGCAACAGGAGTAGCAATTGGCAACCTCCGGTACCCAGCGGCCCGGCGGCCGGACCGAGCGCACGCGTCAGGCCGTTCTGCACGCCACCCTCGACCTGCTGGCCGAACGCGGATTCGGCGAGCTGACCGTGGACGCGGTCGCCGAGCGGTCCGGCGTGCACAAGACCACGGTGTACCGGCGCTGGTCCTCACCGGACGGTCTCGTCGCCGCCGCGCTGCAGATGGGCGCGGAGGACGACTGGAAAGCGCCCGACACGGGGTCGCTCGAGGACGATCTGTACGAACTCGCGGCCGAGGTGGTGCGGTATTTCACCGAGCCCGCGCTGAAGGAGTTGCCGACGGCGTCGGTGCTGGCGGCGTTCCAGTCGCCGCAAGCGGCCGAGGCGCTGCACGACTTCTACGCCGACCGGCACGTCCGCATGGCGCCGATCGCGGAACGGGCCGTCGCGCGGGGCGAGATCCCGGCAGGCACGGATGGCGACGAACTGGTGCGGGCGGTGTGCGGGCCGATGTTCTACCGGCTCTTCCTGTCGCGGGAAAGTGTCACGGTGGCGGACGCTCGGGTGACCGCACGGGCCGTGGCCGCCGCTGCCGCCTCCGGCGCCTTCGTCCCCCTCCCGCATTCAGAGGACTAAATGCGGTAGTTCGGGCTACCAACCACCCGCGTTTAGTCCTCTGAATGCGGAAGGGTCGGTCAGTTTTACCGTCAGCGCCGAGAACTTTCCGGGCCAGACTGGTCTCTCCGTGCCACGAGAGGGGACCGTCATGACCGGGGAAGTCCGCAACCCGCCGCGCGAGATGCCGCGCCAGCTCAAGATCGTCCGCGTTTTCCTTTGGGTGCAAGCGGTTCTCAACGTCCTCGTCAGCGTGCTCGTGACCGCGCTCGCGATCAACGAACTCGACCACGGCAACGAGGAAGCCGGCCTCGCCCTCGCGCTGGCGATCCTCGGTTTCGTCGTCGCCGTCGTGCTGATCGCTTGCGCGATAAGGATTTCCCACGGTTCGCCCTGGGTGCGGCCGACGGTCATCGCCGTGGAAGGGCTCTCCGTCGTCATGGGACTGATCAGCCTGGTCAACGGCGGGGCGATCACCCAGCTGATCGGTATGGGCATCGCCGTCGGCATCATCGTCACCCTCAACAAACCCGAAGAGACCGCCTGGTTCAAGCGCTGACGAGATCGATCCGGTAGCGCACTTCGGAAAGCGGGACGTCCTCGCCGGGCATGGTGTCGGTCTTCGTCGCCCCGTCCGGGACCCATCCCCCGGCCGAGTAGAAACGCTGGGCACGTTCGTTGGTTTCGAGCACCCAGAGCGTCGCCTCGCGGTGCCCCGAATCCCGCAGCGCGGCGACCGCGGTGTCGAGCAGCAGCCTGCCCAGTCCGGTGCCCCAGCGCGCCGGTTCGAGGTAGATCGCGCGCAGTTCCCCGCGGATCCGGTCGACGGCGGTGAAGCCGAGCAGCGATCCGTCTTCGACCAGGACCAGGATGTCGCCCCGGTTGGCGGGATCGGCGAGCGTCCGCTGCCAGCGGGCCGCCCGTCCCTCCACGGACAGATCGCGAAGATAAAGCTCGGGCAGCAGGCCCTGGTACGCCGACTGCCACGACCGCACGTTCACCTCCGCGATGGGCCAGGCGTCCTCGACGGTCGCGAGGCGGATCGTGGCCATCGTCAGCCGTTCGCTTTACGGGCGGCGAAACCGGTCACGGCGGCCAGCGCGAGCACCGCCCCCAGCGCGATCCACCAGCCGGCGCCGGTGACGCTCGAACTGCTCGGCATCGCGTAGGAAAGCACGCACACCATGACGATTCCACCTCCGGCCACCCCGCCGAGGAAGGCGATCCCGAAGGCCGCCGGTCGCAGCAGCACACCGAGCAGCGTCCCGATCAGGAGCACCACCGAGACCACGAGGTAGATCGCGGCCTCGTCGGCCCGGCTCGACGAGTAGTCGATCAGTTCGATGGCCTCCGCCACCAGCCCGGCCGTGCCGGCGGCCCCGGCCACGAGGGCCGCGATGGCGAGTCCGTCCCTCGGCTTCCCCAGCCCGAGGCGGAAACTCCGGTCACGCCGCACCGCGATCAGCGCGCAGACTGCGCCCGCGAACAGGCAGCCGTCAGTGAGGGCCAGCAGTACCGGCCCGGACGGGATCGCCGAAAGCAGCGCGAGCCCGCACAGTGCGCCCGGCCCCGTCATCCGGCGGGTGTTCGGCAGGAGCATCAGGATTCCCACCGCGGTCGCGAAGGCGACGAGCGGTAAGACCGTCCAGCCGCCGTCTTCGAAGAAATCCTCCATGCTGTGGCTGAGCGCGAAACTGATGGGCACCAGGTACACCGCGGCGGCGAACGCGAGCAGACCGGCGGCGATGGCGAACGGCTCGGACTTCGCCGCGGCTTCGACCGGCCGCACGGGTTCCACGACCGCCGCTTCCGTGATCTCCACGGGCGGAGCGGGTTCCGGAGCCGGTTCGGGCCGCGACGGCGGCACCGGCGCGGGTTCCGCGACCACCTGGCCCTCGACCCGCACCACGACCTCGCCGGTCGGTCCGGTCACCGTGATCCGCCCGTCGAACGCCCCGAGTTCCGAAAGCTCCAGGGAGATCTCGGCGCCGTCGGCGTCCTCGGTCACCCGCAGCCAGGAATGCGACGAAGCGAAGTGGCACGCCCGCGCGATCGGCGGCCCGGCCAGCCGGACGCGCGCCACCGGCCGCGTTCCCCGGACGACCTCGCCGAACCGGACCACGTCGGACTCGGCCCGCACCCGCGCTTCCGCCCGCGCCAGTTCGGCGGCCTCGGCGATATGCCGGATGTCGGTCTGCGCCATCGTCGTGAGGACCTCGTGCGCACCGATGGCGACCGACAGGTTCTCACTCGTCAGCCGTCGCTGGAGTTCGGTCACCGCGCCGAGGCGGGTGAACATGTTGGGATCCTCGCTCGCCGCGCGCAGATCGGCCGGGACCGGCGACGGTTTGATCCGGCGGCGCCTGCTCCTGGCCAGGTACAGCTCGCCCTGCATCTCGATGTCACGACTGGGTGTCTGATTCGGATTCCGCTCCCGGACGCTGTCGAACAGGTAGTCGTAAAGCTCGCTGAGCGCGATCCAGCCGTCCTCGTCGCGGTCCGCGTCGCCCGTCCGCAGCCCGTCGACCAAGGCCGAGGTGAACACCGACGGCCGCGCGTGGTCGTCGGCGAGCTGATCGCCCTCGAAGGCGTACTCGATGGAGTTCGACGCCGTGATCACCGCGCGGCCGCGGCCGCCGAAACCCCCGCCGGGAAACGCGTCGAGCACGTTGGCCTCGCCGGTGGCGCGCACGGCGACCCCTTGGCTGAAAGCGCCGCCGTAGCAGCAGTCCAGCAGGAGGACGATGCTGCGCGACCGGCTCATCCGCATACAGCGCTGGACGAAGTCGGCGGGGACTGCGGTCGACGCGAGCCGCTCCGGCCGGGTGTTGCGGGCGGCGAAGAACAGCTCGCCCGATTCGCTTTTCAAGCCGTGGCAAGAGAAATGCACCAGCAGGACATCGTCCGGCGCGCTGTCGGCGAACAGATCCTCGACCCGGCCAGCGATCACGTGCGCGGTCTCGTCGCGTACCACCTGGACGTCGAACTCGCTGACGGCACGGTCCGCGAGGACCTCGGCGAGCGCCTCGGCGTCGGCGGCCGGGGACCGCAGCGCGCTCAGCCCGGGGTTGTCGTACTCCCCGTTGGCGATGATCAGGGCCCGCCGTTCGCCGGTCATGACGACGAATGCCTGCGCACGAAGAGATCGACGAGTTTGTCCTGATCGGTGAGCGTCGCTTCGGACAGCTCCAGCACGTCGCCGTCGATCTCCAGCCGGACCGTGCGCTTCACCCGTCCGCCGCGCGAAAGCCATTCCCGCACGGCCACCACCACCGAGCGCAGGCCGTCGGCGGACTTCCCGAGCGTGACGAGCAGGCCGCCCGCGGTCGCCACGTCGAAGCCCCGCGAGCCTGGTGGCGCCTCGCCGGCGGGCAACGCCTTGACGTCGGAGACGCCGCGATCGATCAGTTCCCCTCGGAGGTACCCGGCGAGCCGCTCGACCCGTTCCGCGTCGGCCCCCTCCTCACCGAGCTGGACCCGCACCGCTGCTGTCATCCCGGCCTCCCTCGCCCGTACGGATCGAGGAAAACCCCTCGGCCCGTCCGGCGGCAAGGTCCGATCGGGCAGAGATGTTCACGTCAGCTTTTTTCCAGGTACTCCACGCGATCTTCGTCGACGACGTCCGCGATCATGTGCGCCAGCCCCAAGTAATTCCCCAAGGCCGGGTCCTTTTCGACGATTTCCGACGCGCGGGCCCTCGCCTCGGCGATGACCTCCTCGTCCTGCAGCAACGACAGCAGCTTCAGCGTCGACTTCTTCCCCGACTGCGCGGCGCCGAGGATGTCGCCCTCGCGGCGCAGTTCCAAGTCCATTCTGGACAGTTCAAAACCGTCCGTCGTGGACTCGACGGCGGCGAGCCGCTCGCGGGTGGTCGTGCCGTCCAGGGTTTCGGTGACCAGCAGGCACAGCCCCGGCACACTGCCCCGGCCGACCCGGCCGCGCAACTGGTGCAGCTGGCTGATGCCGAAGCGGTCGGCGTCCATGATCACCATCGCCGTCGCGTTCGGCACGTTCACGCCGACCTCGATCACGGTGGTCGCGACGAGCACGTCCAGGTCACCTTTGGCGAACGCCTGCATCACGGCGTCCTTGTCGTCGGCGGGCATCCGGCCGTGCAGGGCGCCGATCTTCAGCCCCTTCAACGGTCCTTCGGCCAGCTCGGGCGCCACGTCGAGGACGGCGAGCGCGGGCCGCTTGTCCCCCTTGTCCGAAGCCGGTTCGTCCCCGATACGCGGGCAGACGATGTACGCCTGATGGCCCTTGCCGCATTCCTCGCGGACCCGCTGCCACGCCCGGTCCAGCCAGGCGGGCCGCTCCGCGACCGGCACCACCGACGTCTTGATCGGCGACCGGCCGGCGGGCATCACGCGCAGCGCGGACGTCTCCAGGTCGCCGTAGACGGTCATCGCGACCGTGCGCGGGATGGGGGTCGCGGTCATGACGAGGACGTGCGGGCTGGTCTCGTCGGAACCGCGGGAACGCAGCGCGTCCCGCTGCTCCACGCCGAAGCGGTGCTGTTCGTCGACCACGACCAGGCCGAGATCCGCGAAGGACACGGTGTCCTGGATGAGCGCGTGCGTGCCGACGACGATCCCGGCCTCGCCGCTGACCGTCTCCAGCAACGCCTTCTTGCGTTCCTTGGCGCCCATCGAACCGGTCAGCAGGGTCACCCGCGTCGCGTTCTCCGCGCCGCCGAGTTCGCCCGCCTGCCCGAGGTCGCCCAGCATCTCGCGCAGCGACCGGGCGTGCTGCGCGGCGAGGACCTCCGTCGGCGCGAGCATCGCCGCCTGCCGTCCGGAATCGACGACCTGCAGCATGGCGCGCAGCGCGACCACCGTCTTGCCGGAACCGACCTCGCCCTGCAGCAGCCGGTTCATCGGATGCTCGGTCGACAGATCGCGGGCGATCTCTTCACCGATCTCCTGCTGGCCCGAGGTCAGTGCGAACGGGAGCCGCTTGTCGAAGGCGTCGAGGATGCCGCCTTTGGTGTGCGGGCAGGCTTTCGCGGGCCGCGAGACCAGGGAATGCCGTCGCTGCGCGAAAATCAGCTGCACCGCCATGGCTTCGTCCCATTTGAGCCGTCGGCGCGCGGAGTTCAGCGCGTCCCAGCCCGACGGGCGGTGGATACCGCGCAGCGCGCTTTCCAGGCTGGGCAGGCCGTACTGGGCGAGCAGCTCGATCGGCATCGGGTCCTCGTCGACCTCCAGCACGTCCAGCACCTGCCGGACGGCCTTGGCGATCACCCAGGTCGGGATCCCCTGCGCCGCTGG
This sequence comes from Amycolatopsis sp. WAC 04197, assembly GCF_003947475.1. NCBI lineage: Bacteria > Bacillati > Actinomycetota > Actinomycetes > Pseudonocardiales > Pseudonocardiaceae > Amycolatopsis > Amycolatopsis sp. WAC 04197. Next base: position 271,258 of record NZ_QHJK01000010.1, read on the forward strand.
GTACACCGGGATGATCTCGGCGAGGAAGTCGTCCATCGCCTCGGCCTGCCGGTCGGCGTCGAACAGTTCGTACTCGGGGTTCGCCAGCTGCAGGACGTCGCGGAAGGCGGTGACCTTGCCCGCGAACAGCCCGTTTTTGCCGGGCACGAGCTCCTTTTCGCGCCAGGCCTGGTTGAAGAAGGTGCACTGCAGGCGGCGTTTGCCGTCGGTGATCACCATTTCCAGCAAGGTGCCGCTGCGCGCCTTCATCCGGCGCTTGTTGACCCGCTCGATCCGCGCCATCACGGTGGCGTGCTCGCCGAGTTCGAGACCGGCGATGTCGGTGAGCTGCCCGCGCTCGGCGTAGCGGCGGGGATAGTGGCGCAGGAGGTCGCTGACCGTCTCGATCTTGAGGCCCTTGGCCAGCGCCTTCGCCGTCGCCGCGCCCACGACCAGCTTGAGGTCCGCGCGCAGGTTGGTCATGCGGTCACTCCACCCCCATCAGCAGCACGGCGTCGGACTGACCGCCGGCGTAACTCGTCAATTCGACCTCGGGATGCTCCAGGCGGAGCTGGTCGGCCAGCTCACCCGGCAGCCGGACCGGCGCGTCCACGCCGGTCAGCACGGTGACCAGTTCGCCGCCGAGGGCCAGCATCCGGTTCAGCACGCCGACCGCCGCCGCGACCAGGCTCGTCTCCGAGGCGGGCGCGGGCTCGATCAGCACGACCTCGCCGTCGACGAGGCCGACGACGTCACCGGCCTGCGCCCGGCCCACCCAGGTTAGCGACTCCTCCTGCGCGATCCGCAGTTCGCCACGCCTGGTCGCGGCCGCCGCTTCGGCCATCGCGACCACGTCGTCGTTGGTGCGGCGGTCCTTGTCGTGGACGGCCAGCGCGGCGAGCACCTGGACGGGTGAAACGCACGGGATGACGACGACGTCGCGATCCGCCGCCATCGCGTGCCCGGCCGCCGCGTCGGCCGCCGCGGTCAGCCGCTGGCCGCCGGGAAGGACGGTGACGTGATGCCCGGCGGCCTCGTTGATCAGGCCCAGCATCTCCTCGACCGTCGGCTCGCTGCCCTGCGGAACCGAAAGCACCGCGACCCCCTCCGCGCGGAGGAGCTCGGCCAGCTGCCCACCGTGGACCACGGCGACCACGGACCGGTCGATCCCGCCGCCGACCTCGACCGGGGTCGGCGTGATCAGCGGCTCGACCCGGACGCGGCGGGGACGGCCGAGCTCGATCCCGGCCTCCAGCGCCGCGCCGATGTCCGCGCAATGGACATGGACGGCGTACGCGCCCGCGCCGTCCCCGGCGACCGTGACGCTGTCGCCGAGGCCGCTGAGGGTCTTGCGAAGCCCGGGAAGGCTGCCTTCGTCGACGCCGTCGAGCAGGTACATGACCTCCCAGGCCGTCGGCGCGTCGATCGTGTGATGGTGATGCGCTTCGAGCGGGTGCTCCGGCTCGGTGAGGCCGCCGGAGATCACGCCGGCCAGGGCGTCGAGGACCGCGACCAGGCCGCGGGCGCCCGCGTCGACCACCCCGGCCACCGCCAGGACGGGCAGCTGCTTCGGGGTCTCTTCGAGCGCTTCGGCGGCGACGCGCGCGGCTTCGGCGGCCACCTCTTCGAGTGAGCCCGTCGCGTCGCGGACGGCCGCGGCGACGGTGTGGAGGACGGTCAGGATGGTGCCGGCCACCGGACGGCTCACCGCGCCCGTGGCGGCCCTGTCCGCGCAGCCGAGCGCCTCCGCGAGCCCGGGCCCGTCGAGCTCCCTCGCGGCCGCCGACTCGGCGATCCCGCGCACGACCTGCGACATGATCACGCCGGAGTTGCCCTTGGCCGCCGCGACCGCGCCCTTGGCGAACGCCGCCAGCGCCTCGGCGGTCGTCGCGGGCTCGGCCCCCGCCAGCGCGTCGCGGGCCGCGGTCATGGTGAACAGCAGGTTGGAGCCGGTGTCGGAGTCGGCGACCGGGTAGACGTTGATGCCGTCGATCGCCGGCCGCAGCACGGCCAAGCTGTGCACACAGGCCGCGGACCAAGCCGAGACCGCCGCCACGTCCAGCACCCGCACCCCGTAACCTCCTACCTGTTCCAGCGAGGGTATCGACCCGGTGCCGGAGGGCTCTGAGCCACTGGTTACTATGGTCGAGTTGCCCAGCATGCTGGGCGCATCATTCTTTGTCCCAGATCCAGAGGAGTTCGACGTGGCTGCCGTGTGCGACGTCTGTGGCAAGGGACCGGGCTTTGGCAAGTCGGTCTCGCACTCCCACCGGCGTACCAACCGCCGGTGGAACCCGAACATCCAGACCGTTCACGCCAAGATCGGTCTGTCCCAGCGCAAGCGCCTGAACGCCTGCACCTCGTGCATCAAGGCGGGCAAGGTCGTTCGCGGCTGAGCCGGGTTTTTGGGGAATGGCGGGTGCTCTTCGGAGCACCCGCCATTTTTTGTGCTCTGGTGGCGGTCGACCTCTGTCCGTGAAGGCCTCCTTCCCGAGTACATGAAGGACCCCTTCCTTGCGCCTAGGTACAGGAAGGGGTCCTTCATGTACCTAGGAAGCGACCGCCTCAAGCCTGAAGTCCGTGAAGGCCTCCTTCCCTACCCTGAAGGTAGTGAAGGAGGCCTTCACGGACCGCAGCATCGCCTCAGGAGTCACAGCGGTCACTGCTGTCACACCAGTGCCGCAAAAGCTCAGGGAAGCTTCCAGTCCACCGGACCGGCGCCCTGATCGGCCAGCAGCTGATTAGCCCGGCTGAAAGGCCGCGAGCCGAAGAAGCCGGCATGCGCCGAGAGCGGGCTCGGGTGCGCCGACTCGATGCACGGCACCTTCCCCAGCATCGGCTTCAGATTCCGCGCGTTGCGGCCCCACAGGATCGCGACCATCGGCTCGTCCCGCGCCGCGAGGGCCTTGATGGCCTGCTCGGTGACCGCTTCCCAGCCCTTGCCCTGGTGCGAGTTCGACTTGCCCGGCTGCACGGTCAGCGACCTGTTGAGCAGCAGGACTCCCTGGTCGGCCCACGGCGTCAGGTCGCCGTTCGACGGCAGCGGGTGGCCGAGGTCTTCGCAGTACTCCTTGTAGATGTTGATCAGACTCTTCGGGATCGGCCGGACGTCCGGCGCCACGGAGAAGCTCAGCCCGACCGCGTGCCCGGGCGTCGGGTACGGGTCCTGCCCGACGATCAGCACCCGCACGTCGTGGAACGGCTGCTGGAACGCTCGCAGCACGTGTTCACCCGCCGGGAGATAGGTCCGGCCCGCGGCGATCTCCGCGCGGAGGAATTCCCCCATCGCGGCGACCTGCGGCGCCACCGGTTCGAGGGCCTGCGCCCAGCCTGCTTCGACGATGTCCTGCAGCGGTCGTGCGGTCACGGCGTGCGAGCTTACCCACGTCCGTCGAGCCGCCGGAGTTCGACCCGGAACCGAGCCGCCCGCTCGACATACCCGTCCACCACGAGTTTGATCATGTCCGGCCCGAACGACGTGTTCGGCCGGGTCTTCGCCGGGACGCCGAGCGCGATATGCCCACTGTCCACATAGGACCCGTAGGAGAGAACCGCGCCCGCGCCGACCATCCCGCCGTCCTCGACGACGGTTCCGTTCAGCACCACCGATCCCGAAGCGATCAGGCAGCCTTCGCCGATCCGCGCGCCCTCGATGTGCACGGAATGCCCGACGGCGGAGGACTTCCCGATGATCGTCGGCTCCTTGCGGGTGCAGTGCAGGACGCAGCCGTCCTGGACGTTGGACCGCTCGCCGATCTCGATGTACCCGTGGTCGCCTCGCAACACCGCCTGCGGCCACACCGACGCGAACGCCGCGATCCGGACGTCGCCGATCACCGTCGCGTCGGGATGGACGTAGGCGTCCGGGTGGATCGAGGGTTCGAGGTCGCCCAGTGCGTAGATCGGCATCCGTCCTCCTATACCAGCGACTTGCCGTAACAGATGCTTTCCGGCTCGTCCTTGTAGTACCCGAAACCCGGGATCTCCCGGTAACCGGCCGACTCGTACAGCGCGATGGCCTCCGGTTGCTTGTCCCCGGTCTCCAGCACCATGCGCAGCCGCCCGGCCTCGGCGGCCGTCCGCTCCAGATCGGCGAGCAGCGCCCGCGCGAGGCCACGGCCGCGTGCCGAGGCCATCACGAACATCCGCTTGATCTCGGCGTCGCCGGGCCGCAGCGGGTCCGGACCGTCGTGCGCCCGCCAGGCGCCGCACGCGACCGGGACGTCGTCGAGGTAGGCGGCCAGGAACAGTCCCTTCGGCGAGGCGAACTGCGCCGCGTCCATGGGCGTCTCGTCTTCGCTGCCGTACCGGGCGGCCAGCTCGAGCTGGGCTTCGGCCAACAGTTTCACCGCGTCGGGGTGGTCGTAGGCCAGCACACGAAGGTCCATGGGCGCGAGATTAGCGATCCGCCCTCCGGCGGGGAAGCGAGCGCTAGGTTCTGCTCATGTCGATCGAAGCAGGCCTCGCCGAGGCGCAACTCCGCCAGGCCCGCAACTCCGCCGCCTTCTGGGCGGCCACCGGCCGCTCCCGCGGTCACGAAGTGATGCGCCGCAACGGTTTCCTCGCCGTCGCCGGTGACGAGCGCGCGGGATTGCGCGTCCTGATCCAGGAACCCGGCCTCACCGACGCCGAGGTGGCGGAGATCACGGAGCTCGCCGGGCGGGCGAAGGGCCCGGTGGACGCCGAGGATCCCTTCAGCGTCACCGATCTGAGCCACCTCGGCGACATGCGCTGCTGGCGGATGCCCGTCATGTTGCGGCCTCCCTCCCCGGTCGCCGACCCCTCGATGGAGGTGGCCCGGGTCGACCGGGAGGAAGACCTGCGAGCCGCCGAACGCACGGTCATCGCGGGCTTCGAACTCGACCGGTTCGAGCCCTACCGCGCCGGAGAGATGTTCCCCATGGCCCTGCTCCGCGAGCCGGGCGTCGAGGTGTTCGTCGCGCGGCTCGACGGCGAGGTCGCCGGGGCGTGCGTCACCGTCGTCGAGGACGGCTTCGGCAGCCATTACTGGGTCGGCACGCCGCCGGCGTTCCGCTCCCGCGGCGTCGGGCGAGCCGTGATGCTCGGTTCCCTCGTCCCCTTGGCGGAAAAGCCGGTGACCCTCACCGCGTCCAAAGCGGGCAGGCCGCTGTACGAATCCCTCGGCTTCACCGTCGCCGGCGAGTCGACCTGGTGGGCCTCCCGCTCCTAACGCCAGTGCTGCCAGCCGCTGTCGTGGCCGTACCGCTTCCCGTCCACCGTGACCCCCGAATCCGGCATGGTGACGACGCCGATCTCGGTCCAGCCCTCCGGCAGTTCGGCGAACGAGGGGAAGGTGGCCGCGAACGCGTGGTCCTCGCCGCCGGTGAGCACCCATTTCAGCGGGTCGGCGCCGAGCGCGGTCCCGACCTCGGTCAACCTGCTCGACACGTCGAGATCCGCCGTCCGCACGTCGATCCCCACGCCGGACGCCTCGGCGATGTGGCCGAGGTCGGACAGGAGCCCGTCGGACACGTCGATCATCGAGGTCGCGCCGCCGTCGGCCGCGCGGATGCCCGCCTCGTAATCCGGTTCGGGGCAGCGCTGCGCGTTGACCACGCTGACCGGTGACCGGAAACCCCGGCCGAGCACGGCGAGACCGGCGGCCGCCCAGCCGAGCCGTCCGCAGACCGCGACGACGTCGCCGGGACGCGCACCGGACCGCGTCACCGGCTCCCGGCCACCGAGGTCGCCCAGGGCGGTGACGCTGATCACGATCTGGTCGGCGCGCACCATGTCGCCGCCGACGATCCCGATGCCGGCGCGATCGGCTTCGAGCCACATGCCCTGGGTGAGTTCGGTGACGAGTGCCGTCGGGGTGTCCGACGGGCAGGCGAATCCCATGAGGACGGACGTCGGGCGGGCGCCCATCGCGGCGATGTCGGTGAGGTTCACCGCGACCGCCTTGCGGCCCACCTGTTCGGCACTGGACCAGTCCAGCCGGAAGTGGACGCCCTGCACGAGGACGTCGGTGGACGCCACCGTCCGGCCGTCCGGGCTGGCCACGACGGCCGCGTCGTCCCCCGGTCCGAGCAGGGTCGACTCCGGCTGTTTCCGGCCTGCCGTCACCGCTTCGATCAACCGGAATTCACCGGTCCCGGCGACCGTGCCGTCGTTCGGTGACACCCGTCACCTCCACTTTCCCTTGTCCGGACAAATATCGATCACCGATAGTCGGAAGCCCTAGGTTTTTCCCGGGGCTGGCGATACGTTGCTACAACGTTCCTACCTTGAGCCGACTTTTACGAAGGGGCGCGCCGTGGTCCACGCATACATCCTCATCCAGACCGAGGTCGGCAAAGCCGCCGCGGTCGCCGCGGAGATCTCCACCATCCCCGGTGTCACCAGTTCGGAGGATGTCACCGGCCCGTACGACGTCATCGTCAAGGCCGCCGCCGACACCGTCGACCAGCTCGGCCAGCTCGTGGTCGCCAAGGTGCAGAACGTGGAGGGCATCACGCGTACGCTGACCTGCCCGGTGGTGCATCTGTAAGAGGTGGTGTAGTGGTCCGGTGGCTGACACGGACACCGGCGCTCCCCCGAAACCCCTGCTGATCGCGGCCGCCTGCCTGGCGATCCTGCTCGTCGCGGGCGTGGCCGTCTTCGGGCTGACCCGCGGCGCGGAATCCGACGCCCCGGCCGCGGACGGCCCGCTCCCGCTCGTCCCGGTCCCGGCACCGCAGTCGGGGTCACCCGAATGCGCGAAACTTATCGGCGCGCTCCCCCACGAGCTCACGTCGTCCGGCACCACGCTGGTCCGGCGGACGCTGGCCGATCCGGCCCCCGAGGCGACGATCGGCTGGGGCACCGGCGATCCGGTGGTCCTGCGGTGCGGCCTCGGCAAGCCGCCGGAGCTGACCCGGACCTCGCAGCTGCGGACGATCAACACCGTCCAGTGGCTGCAGGTCGAAGGTGAGGGCACCGCGACGTGGTTCGTGGTGGATCGTCCCGTCTACACGGCGCTCACCGTGCCGAACACCGCGGGGACGGGGCCGCTCCAGACCGTTTCGGACGTCATCGCCGCCAACCTCCCCGCGGTGCCGCTGCGGTTCTGAGCGCTCAGGGCAGGAGCAGGCTCTTCCCGGTGTACCGCCGCGCCTCGATGTCCGAGTGCGCGGCGGACGCCTCCGCCAGCGGATACGTCCGGCCGATGACCGGGGTCACCGTTCCTTCGGCCGCCCGCCGCAGGATCTCCCGCACCCGGCGCGGGTTGTCGGGCCAGAACCCGACCAGCTGCGTCATGTCCACAACGGACAGCCGGGCGCGGTCGGCGTCACCGATCACCGTCTCCGCCCCGCTGGACATGCCGTAGCCGGAGAACCGGCCGCCGTTGCCCAGCAAGGCCAGGGAAGCGGCGCCCAGTTCACCTCCGACGCCGTCGAAGACCACGTCCAGCCGGTGGCCTCTCGTGCGGGCGAGGACCTCCCCCGTCCAGTCCGCGGCCGAGTAGTCGACCGGCTCGGCGCCCAGTTTCCGCGCGATCGCCGCCTTTTCCTCGCCTCGGACCGCCGCGACGACCGTCGCGCCCGCGGCGCGGGCGAGCTGCACCAGTACGCTGCCGAGTCCGCCCACGCCCGGCATCACCAGGATCCGCTCGCCGGCGGCGACCGGGGTCTTCTCCAGCAACGCCAGCGCGGTACTGCCGTCGTCGAACAGGGCCACCGCGTGCCGGGGATCCAGCTTCTCCGGGATCGCGAAGGTATCGTCCGGCAGCGCGACGACCGTGTCCGCGTATCCCCCGCCATAACCGCCCGGTGCGTGGGTGAGGACCGTCTTGCCCAGCCAGTCATCGTCGACGCCGTCGCCCACCGCGTCGACGGTGCCCGCCACCGCCCCGCCCGGCACGTACGGCGGCTCGACGGCGAACACGTCGGGACCGTCACCTCGCCGGATGAGGGCGTCGAGCCAGCCGACCCCGGCCGCCGTCACCGCGACTCGGAGCTCCCCCGCGCCGGGCTCGGGAGTGGGCACTTCGACCTGCTCGAGGACACTCGGATCGCCGAACCGGGACACTCTGATCTCACGCATGAACGCAAGCTATGACCTCCAGCTTGGTCGAGGTCAACCGAGCACGGCGATCAGCGGTTTGAGCGCGGTGTGAAGCGCCTCGCGCGAACAGCCCGCGTAACCGATGAGGTTCCCGAACACCGTCGGCGTCCCGGCGAAATGCCGGGCCAGCCCGTCGAGCCGGATCCCGGCGCGTTCCGCCGCCGCCATCCGCGCCGCCTCCTCCGCCGCGGATCCACAAGGGACGACCAGATGCGCGCCCGCGTCGTCGCCGAGCACCGGGATCCCCGCCGACGTCAGCGCGGCCGACACCAGGGACCGGCGCTCCGACAGTTCCCGCCGGAGTTTGCGCAGATGCCTGCCGAGATCGCCGTGCCGCGCCAGTTCGGCGAGCACCCGCTGCCCCGCGGGCGACGGCCGCGTTCCGGTCGCCTCGCGGTACTCCAGCACCGCGGCCGCGACCGGGGCGGGCGCGACCATCCAGCCCGCGCCCAGCGCCGGGGTGAGGATCTTGCTGGTGGTCCCGAGATGCGCGACGACATCGGGCGCGAGCGCGGCCAGCAACGGCAGCGGCGCGACGTCGAACCGCAGCTCGCCGTCGTAGTCGTCCTCGATCACCAGCATGCCTTGGGCACGGGCGAGCTCGACCAGGTCGACGCGGCGCGACGCGCTCATCCGGCTGCCGAGCGGATACTGATGCGCGGGCGAGCAGTACACCGCGCGCACGTCGGCGGGGACGGCGTCCGGGCGCAGGCCCTCTTCGTCGACCGGGACGGGCACGACCTCCATCCCCGCCCGGCGGAACGCCTGTACGGCCCGCTGATACCCCGGCTCCTCGATCGCGACGCGGTCCCCGCGCGAGAGCATCGCGCCCGCGAGTTCGATCACCGCGGCCGTCGTCCCGCCGGTCGCGAGCACCGTTCCGGCCGCGAGACCGCGGTGGCGCAGCAGATGTTCGGACACGGCGTCCCGGTACGCGCGCAGCCCGGCCCGGTCCTCGCGATAGGTCGGGCGCGGATCGGCGGCGGCCCGCCACGCGCGACGCCAGGCGGCCTTCTCGACGCCGTCGGCCCACGGGACACCCGGGGTGAGGTCGACCAGCGTGGGCGGCGCGGCGGGTGTGCCGGGAGCCGGGCCTTTCGACGGCCTGTCCGCGGGCGGCGTGGTGGTGACGTATGTGCCGGAGCCGTGACGGCCGGCGATCCAGCCTTCCGCGTGGAGCTGCTCGTACGCGGCCGACGTCACCGTCCGGCTGACGCCGAGACGGCTCGCGAGCGCCCTGGTCGAGGGCAGCCTGTCCCCGCCACGCAGATGCCCGTCGCCCGCGGCCGCGCGCAACGCGTCGGCCAGCTGGACCGCGAGCGGGACGGCCGAATCGCGGTCGAGACTGACCGGCAGGGCGGTGTCGGACATGGCGTACTCCTGAAGTGGACTTCTCAAGTATAGGAGAATTGGACATTATTACAGGCCACTCTCCTGGGTGAGACTGGTCGCATGTCCACCCCGCTCTCTCCCACCGACCGGACCACCCTCGGCCGCAAGAAGAACCGCGCGCTCACCGACCGCTCGGCGCTGTACTCGGTGCTCGACGAAGGCCTGATCTGCCATCTGGGCGTCGTGCGCGACGGCGTCCCGCTGGTGATCCCGACCGGCTACGGCCGCGACGGGAACACGCTCTACCTGCACGGATCCACCGGAGCGAGGAGTATGCGCGACTCCGACGGCGTCGAGGTCTGCGTCACGGTGACCCTGCTCGACGGCATCGTCTACGCGCGCTCGATCAACAACCACTCGATGAACTACCGCAGCGCGGTGATCCTGGGGAAGGCCGCCGCGGTCACCGATCGCGACCGGAAGATGCACGGCCTCCACGTGCTGACCGACCACCTCGCGCCCGGTTCGTGGGAACACGCGCGGGACATCAACGCGAAGGAGTTCGCTTCCGTTTCGGTGCTGGAGCTGGACCTCACTGAGGCGTCGGTGAAGATGCGCGGCGAAGGTCCCGACGATCCCGAGGACGAGGTCGCGGACGATCTCGCGTGGGCGGGGGTGCTGCCGGTGCGGACCGTGTTCGGGGAGCCGGAGCCGTCGGTGGACCTGGTCGGTGAGTGGACGGTGCCGGACCATGTGAAGCGGCGGGTCGGGTAGCACTCGCGGATGTCATGAAAGGGTCGTTCAGGACATTTTTCGTCCTGAACGACCCTTTCATGACACTCGGGAAGGGGCTTAAGAGCGGTGGCGCGGCAGCCGCACGGTGAACGTCGTCGCCCCCGGCACGCTCTCGACCTCGATCGTCCCGCCGTGCGCCGAAACCAGCGAGAGCACCACCGAAAGCCCGAGCCCCGTCCCGCCGTTGCCGCGCGTGCGGGCGGTGTCCACCCGGTAGAACCGGTCGAAGATCCGTTCCCGCGCCTCCGGCGGGATCCCGGGCCCGGCGTCGCTCACCCGCAGGACGACCTCGGAATCCGACGCCGCGGCCGACAACGTCACCGCGGTCCCGGGCGGCGTGTGTACGGCGGCGTTGGCGAGCAGATTGTCCAGCACCTGCCGCAGGCGCACCGGATCCGCTTGCAGGACAACACCTTCCGGTAACGCGCCGACGCTCAGCGGATGCTCCGGGCGACCGGCCGCGAAGGCCTCTCCCGCGTCGGTGACCAGCTCGGCGATGTCGACGTCGACCAGTCGCAACGGTGGTTCGCTCTCCGGCGCGTCGAGGCGCGCGAGGAGCAGGAGGTCGTCGACGAGCACGCTCATCCGCTGCGTCTCTTCCCGGATCTTCGCCAGATGCGCCTCGCGTTCGGCGGGTTCGTTCGCCGCGGCGTAGCGGAAAAGCTCGGCGTAACCCCGGATCGACGTCAGCGGCGTGCGCAGTTCGTGGGAGGCGTCGGCGATGAACCGCCGCAGTCGTTCGTTGGCTTCCCGGCGCGCGACCAGCGAGGAATCCAGATGCGCCAACATGACGTTGAACGCCGTCCGCAGTTCCTCGACCTCGGCGCCGCCGCCGTTCGCCCGCGCGCGCACCGGGAGATCGGCGTTCGTGGTGAGGTCGTGCGACGCGATGTCGTGCGCCGTCCCGGCCATGTCGCTCAACGGCCGCAGTCCCCGCCGCAGCACGAGCCGTCCCGCGATCACCAATACCGCGAGCGCCAGGAGGAACGCGACGACCTCGACCATGATCAGCTGGCTGACCGTCCGGTCCAGATCCGCCTGCGGCGCGGCGCTGACCAGCACGATGTTCCGCGCCGGCTCGATCGGGCAGGCCCGGACCCGGTACGTGCCCTTGTCCTCGATGTAGACGGTGCGCAGGACCTCGGTCCGCGTCGCGTCCTCGGCGACCTTTTCGAGCGCTTTCGTGTCCGGCGGCAGGGAACCGCCCGCCTGCGGCAGCGCGTCGCCGTTCTGCACCGCGAAGACCGCGGAGAACCAGCCGTAGGCCTGCTGCGGTTTCCCGCCGTGCGTGGTGCGCAGCGACGGCACCTGGCTGATCTGCGTCTTGGCGAGCTGTTCGTCGAGCCGGTCGTTCAGATAGCCCTTCATGATGCCGACCATCACGGTGCCGACGACGGCGAACACGACGAGCGCCAGCGCGCCGAGCCCGAGCGCCAACCGGGTTCCGAGCCTCGACCGGCGCCAGGCGTCGTACCACCGGCGCACCATCTTCATCTCGCCGCCTGCCGCACGACGTAGCCTACGCCGCGCACGGTGTGGATCAGCGGTTCGTCGCCCGTGTCGAGTTTGCGGCGCAGATGCGAGATGACGAGTTCGACCACATTGGACCGGCCGCCGAAGTCGTACTCCCAGACGTGGTCGAGGATCTGTGCCTTCGTCATCACCGTGGGCGAATGCCGCATGAGATAGCGCAGCAGTTCGTATTCGGTCGGGGTCAGGTCGGCCGGTTCGCCGTCGCGGGCGACCTCGCGGGTGTCCTCGTTGAGGGTCAGGTCGCCGACCCGCAGCACCGCGGCCTTGGCCTGATTGGTGCTCCGTCGCAGGACCGCGCGCAGCCGCGCCATCAATTCCTCGACGGAGAACGGCTTCACGAGGTAGTCGTCACCGCCCCGGGTCAGCCCGGCGACGCGGTCCGCGGTCGCGTCCTTCGCGGTGAGGAAGACCACGGGCACCGCCGTCCCGGCTTCGCGGAGCTTGTCGAGCACGGTGAACCCGTCGATCCCGGGCAGCATCAGGTCGAGCACGACGATGTCGGGCACGAATTCGGCCGCCTTGGCCAGCGCGGCCTCGCCCGATCCGGCGGTCACGGCCTGCCAGCCCTCGTAGCGGGCGACGGTGGCCACCAGATCGGCGATATGCGGCTCGTCGTCCACCACCAGCAGGCGCACAGGGTTCTCGGTGTTCACAAAAGCCATCCTCCGTGAACGCGCGCGCGAGGGCGAGGCGGGACCGCACACGACAGCAAGCCGACAGCTTCCGCCAAGAAAGGTCACAGGTTGGCACAGCAGGCTCGGCACTTGAACCGGACCGGAAGGGACCACGTGTGACCACCATGACGCAGACCGCCGTGAGACCGCGCCCGGCGATCCGGCCCAGGATCGCCGCGCGCGCCGGGCTCTTCCTCTTCCTCGGGGCCAACGTGGCCGCCGTGACCGTGCTGTTCTTCGCCGCCGGGCCGTCGGACAACGTGCTCATCAGCATCGGCAGGCTCGCCGGGCTGTACGGGGCGCTGACGATGGCGTTCCAGCTGCTGCTGGTCGCCCGGCTGCCGTGGCTCGACCGCCGCCTCGGCATGGACCGGCTCACCGGCTGGCACCGCTGGACCGGATTCGGCCTGCTGTGGACGCTGCTCGCCCATTTCGTGTTCATCGTCTTCGGCTACGCACAGGTCGAGGACAACGGTGTGGTCGACGAGTTCGTCACGATGGTGACCAAACTGGAAGGGATCCTGCGCGCGGTCGTCGCGTTCGCGCTCATCCTGCTCGTCGGCGCCGTCTCTGCCCGGTTCGCCCGGCGACGGCTGGCGTACGAGACCTGGCATTTCATCCACCTCTACACCTACGCCGCGGTCGTGCTGGCGTTCACGCATCAAATCGCGCTGGGCGGATCGTTCGCTTCTTCGCTGGGAGCCCAGGTCTACTGGTGGGCGGTGTGGGGTGTCGCGCTCGGCTCCGTCGTCGCCGGCCGGGTGGTGCTGCCGCTGGCGCGGAATCTGCGGCACCGCTTGAAGGTCGTCGCCGTGGTCCCCGAATCCCACGACGTCGTCTCGGTGTACATCTCCGGCAAGGACCTCGACAAGATGCCCGCGAGGGCGGGCCAGTTCTTCCTGTGGCGCTTCATGACACGGGATCGTTGGTGGCAGGCGAATCCGTTCTCCCTCTCCGCCGCGCCGGACGGCCGCACCCTGCGGCTGACCGCGAAAGCCGCCGGCGATGGCAGCGCGTCCCTGCGGTCGCTCAAGGTCGGCACCCGCGTGTTCGCCGAAGGCCCGTACGGCGCGTTCACCACGATGCACCAACAGAAGCCGGACGCGCTGCTGGTCGCGGGCGGCGTCGGGATCACGCCGATCCGCGCGCTGCTGGAGGAGATCTCCGGGCACGTCGTGGTGCTCTATCGCGTCCGCGACGAACGCGACGCCGTCCTCCTGCCGGAGCTGATCGGTTTGGCGCGGGCGCGCGGCGCGGCCGTCCGAGTCCTCAGTGGACCGTCCGATCAGGCCGGTCCGGTACTCGGCGCCCCCAATCTGCGGCGGCTGGTGCCGGATATCGCGGACCGGGACGTCTTCGTCTGCGGCCCGCCCGGGATGACTTCGGCGACCCTGCGCAGCCTGCGGGAACTGCGGGTGCCGGGCAGCCAGGTCCACGCCGAACGTTTCAGCCTCGCCGCCTGAACCAGGGAGACCCGATCATGAAGAAGACCATCGTCGCGGCCACGGTCGCGCTGTCGGCCGCCGGGTTCCTCGGTGTGTGGCTGTACGAACCGGGACCGCTCGGCTCGGAGACCGTGGCGGTCGCGGCGCCCGCTCCGGCACCGTCGTCGAGTGCGGACGGTGGAGCATCCGAGGGCGCCGAACGCACCCTCGACGGTTCGGTGGAGAGCAACCGGTACGGCACCGTGCAGGTGCGGCTGGTGATTTCGGCCGAGGACAAGATCGCCGAAGTCCGCCTGCTGCAACGGCCGACGAGCGGCCGAGGGGTCGACGCGATCCCGATCCTGCAGGAGGAGACGCTGACCGCGCAGAGCGCCGACATCGACACCGTTTCCGGGGCGACGTCTACGAGTGAGTCGTACGTCAAATCGCTGCAGGCGGCACTGGACGCCAGATGAACCGCGTCGAACAGGTGATGGGGCTGCCGGTCTCGGTCGACGTCCGGGCGGGCGGCGGGCTCGTCGACCACGCCATCGACGGCGTGTTCGGCTGGCTGCGGGAGGTCGACGCGCGGTTCAGCCCGTTCAAGGCCGACAGCGAGGTTTGCCGTTACGACCGCGGCGAACTCTCGCCTTCGGAATTGAGCAACGACCTCCTGGAAGTGCTTTCGCTGTGCGACCACTACGAACGGCTGTCCGGCGGGGCGTTCACCGCCCGGCTCCCCGGACGGCGGCTCGATCCGAACGCGGTGGTCAAGGGCTGGGCGGTGCAGCAGGCGGCGTCGCTGTTGCTGGCCGAGGGGTTGGACGTGTTCTGCATCAACGCCGGCGGCGACGTGATCACCTCCGGCGAACCGGAACCCGGGCGCGCCTGGCGGGTCGGCATCCGGCATCCCGAACGGCCCGACGCGGTCTGCGCCGTGGTGGAATCCTCCGGCGGCGCGGTCGCGACGTCGGCCGAATACGAACGCGGCGCGCATATCCTCGACGGCCGGACCGGGCGCCCGCCCGTCGGGCTGCTGAGCGTGACGGTCGCCGCCGACGACCTCGTCACCGCGGATTCCCTCGCCACGGCCGCCTTCGCGATGGGGACGGAAGGGATCGCGTGGGTCGCGTCGCGGCCGGGCTGCCAGGTGCTGGTCATCGACGCGGACCGGCAGGTGCACCGGTCGCCCGGGCTGCGGCTGGCGTAAACCGTTGGCCGGGTTCCGCGGGCTCGGGCAGACTGCGGCGTCATGACCTCTGTCGTACAGAACTTCTTCTTCGACTGCGCCGACGCCTACGAACTGGGCCGGTTCTGGAGCGGTGTCGTCGGCAAACCGATGGCGGACGACGATCAGCCCGGCGATCCCGAGGCGATCATCGAGATGGACAACGGTGTCACGCTGTTCTTCGGGCAGGTCCCGGAGCCGAAGACGGTGAAGAACCGGATCCATCTCTGCCTCACCCCGGACATCCCGCGCGACGAGGAGGTGGAGCGCCTGCTGAAGCTCGGCGCGACCCTCCTGCACGACCGGCGCAATCCCGACGGCACCGGCTGGGCCGTCCTCGGAGACCCCGAAGGCAACGAATTCTGCGTGCTGCGCAGCGCCGCCGAGAAGGCCGCGACGTCGTGACGGATTACGTGACGGTCAACCGGGCGAACTGGGACGAACGCGCTCCCGCGCACGCCGCTTCGGCCGACTACGGCTACAAGAAATTCGTCGCGGATCCGACGCATCTCAGCGGCGTGGTCACCTTCGACCAGCCGCTGCTCGGCGATGTCTCCGGGGCGC
Organism: Amycolatopsis sp. WAC 04197; assembly: GCF_003947475.1. NCBI lineage: Bacteria > Bacillati > Actinomycetota > Actinomycetes > Pseudonocardiales > Pseudonocardiaceae > Amycolatopsis > Amycolatopsis sp. WAC 04197. Next base: position 286,854 of record NZ_QHJK01000010.1, read on the forward strand.
GCGGGGTCCACCTGCAATGCCATATCGGCACGGACACGCTTTCCCTGTCCCGCCTCGGCGCCCGGATGACCGGTCTCGACTTTTCCGCGCCCGCGCTGGAGATCGCGCGACGGCTGGCCGCCGAGACCGGCGCGGAGATCGACTACCACGAGTCCGATGTGTACAGTGCCGCCGACGTGCTGGGCGCCGGGGAATTCGACCTCGTCTACACGGGGATCGGCGCGATCTGCTGGCTGCCGGACATCGCCCGCTGGGGACAGGTCGTCGGAAAGCTGCTGAAGCCGGGCGGACGGCTGTTCATCCGCGACATGCATCCGATGCTGGGCACCCTCGACGAGACGCAGCCCCAGATCACGCCGAAGTACCCGTATTTCGAGCAGGCCGAACCGCTGGTGTTCGACGAGCCGGGGACCTATGTGGACACCGACGTTTCGTTCCAGCACAACCGGACGCACGAATGGAACCACGGGCTGGGCGAGATCGTCATGTCGCTGCTCGACGCGGGGCTGACCCTGACGCGGCTGGTGGAGCACGACAGCGTGCCGTGGAACGCGCTGCCGGGGTTCATGACGCTGAACGAGGCGACCGAGGAATGGCGGCTGACCGAGGATCCGCAGCGGCTGGCGGCGAGTTTCACCATCGAGGCCGTCAAGGCACGGTGAGCCTTGGGCTCGGAGGTCGCTACCCGCAACACCACCGGTCCCAGTAGTCACAGCGGCGGCGTCCTGAAGGCCACCTTCGGGACGCTGGATGTCTCAAAGGTGGCCTTCAGGACATCGCTTCTGTCCGCGCCGCGGCGCCCAGCGGCCGTGTCGCGAAAGCCACTTTCGGGACATCAGACGTCGCGAAAGTGGCTTTCGCGACGCGCCTCGGCATCGCGCCACATTCGCCTTGCCCTCCACAAAGTTTTGGGAAGATGTCCGTATGAGCGTCTCCCCTGAGAAACGGCCCCTTGTCGCCGTCGCCGCCCTGGGCGGCACCATCTCCATGGTTCCCGGTGACGGCGAAGACCACGCCGTCCCCCGGCTCACCGCCGCCGACCTGCTCGGCGAACTGGGCGAGAACCTCGAGATGGACGTCCGCGCGGAGACGCTGGCGGGGATTTCCAGCGCCTCGATGGACTTCGCGACCCTGATCAGGACGCGGGACTGGGCCGCCAGGGCCATCGACGAAGGCGCTGAAGGCGTCGTCGTGATCCAGGGCACGGACACGCTCGAAGAGACGGCGTACTTCTTCGAGCTGACGTGGGCTTCCGAGGCGCCCATCGTGATCACCGGCGCGATGCGCAACCCCAGCCTGCCCAGCGCCGACGGCGCGGGGAACATCCTCGCCGCGCTGACCGTCGCCGCCGATCCCCGCAGCCGGGGCCGCGGCTCGCTGGTCGCGTTCAACGACGACGTCCACGCCGGACGCTGGGTCCGGAAGACGCATTCGAGCCACGTCGAGGCGTTCTCTTCGGCCCCCGCCGGCCCGCTCGCCCTGGTCAGCGAGGGTTTGGTGCACTACTTCCACCCCGCGGCCGCCCGTCCGGCGGCGTTGCCGCTGGAGAACGCGGACTTCTCGGGGCTGGTGCCGATCGTCGAGAGCGGCGTCGAGGACACCGGCGAACTCCTGGAAACGCTGGTCAAGGCCGGGGTCAAGGGAGTGGTGCTCGCCGCCAACGGCGCCGGGCACGTTTCGGCGGGGTCCGCCGACGTGATCGAGCGGGCCCTGGCGGAGGTGCCGATCGTGGTCGCCGGCCGCACCGGTGCCGGGCCGACGTTCCGCGGCACCTACGGCTTCCGGGGTTCGGAGTCGGATCTGATCGCGATGGGCGCGACGATGGCGGGCTGGCTGGACCCGCGCAAATCCCGGCTCCTGCTGCACACCCTGCTCGCCACCGGCGCCTCCCGGGAGCGCGTCGAGGCCGAATTCCGCCTGCGCGGCGACCTCGCCTGATGCCCGCATTTAGTCCTCTGAATGCGTATAGAACGCATTCAGAGGACTAAACGCGAGAGGGGCCGGAGATGGGGTCCAGGTGGTACGGCCGCATGGCGCGGGGCCCGTGCCGGTAGACGTGCACGCTGACGGCGGGATCCGGGCCGTCGTTGCGCACCTCGTGGATGTAGCCGGGGCCGAAGACGCGGGACTGCCCTTCCGACAGCGAGTGCAGTTCGGTCACGGCCCGTCCGTCGGCCGCCCGCCGGGCGACGGTCTCGCTCAGCTTCCCGCTGACGACGGTGAACGCGCCCGCGGCGAACTCGTGGTCGTGCAGGTCGGTGTGCTGGCCGGGCAGCCAGCTCATCAACCAGATCTCCTGCAGTTCGTCCGCGTCGACGAGCGCCGAAAAGCGCTCGTCGGGGTCGTAACGCAGCAGGTGCCGCCAGCGGTCACGGTCCGCGGCGAATTCGAGCGCGACGCGCACCGGGTGACGCAGGGCGGGGTTTTCGGGAATGACGAGCGTGTTGTCCGGGACGGCGAACATGGAGGTGTCCTCGCAAGCAGAAAGAAGGTGTCGAACTGGGCCGGGGCTGGGTTCACCGACAACAGCGACACGCGCACGCGACCGCACCAAGACCCGAGAGGCCCCGCGACACAGTCATCCCACGTGCGAACATGCGCTCAGCGAACCAGTGCGGAGCCCGGCGGTCAACAGATCTCATACCGTGGACCGTGAGTTCTGCACCTGACGTCCATGCTCGCAACACGGCTCCGCCCCGGTCTGTCGCGATATTGCGGTCTCAGGACCACTCGTGCTTCTGCGACCGTCCGAGCAGTTCGGCTCCCGCACGCCGCGGGTCGACACCTTCGTGGCACACGCGGTGCATCGCGTCGGTGATCGGCATGTCGACACCGAGCCCCATCGCCAGTTCCCGGATCGACGTGCACGATTTGACGCCCTCGGCGACCTGCCCGCCGGTGGCCGCCAGTGCCTGCTCCAGCGTCTCGCCCCGGCCGAGCCGCTCGCCGAAGGTCCGGTTGCGCGACAACGGCGACGAACAGGTCGCCACCAGGTCGCCGACACCGGCGAGCCCGGCGAAGGTCAGCGGGTCGGCGCCGAGTTTCGCGCCGAGCCTGGCCATCTCGGCCAGCCCGCGGGTGATCAGCGTCGCGGTGGTGTTGGTGCCCAGCCCCAGCCCCGCCGCCATCCCGCAGCTGAGCGCGATGACGTTCTTGCACGCCCCGCCCAGCTCGCAGCCGACGACGTCGGTGTTGGTGTACGGCCGGAAGTACTGGTTGAAGCTCGCCTGCTGGATCGCCTTGGCGTTGTCGTGGTCGGTGCACGCCAGCACCGCCGCCGCGGGCTGCCCCAGCGCGATCTCCTTCGCCAGGTTCGGCCCCGACACGACCACGATCTGCCCGTCGTCGACCCGCGCGATCTCGGCGATGACCTCGCTCATCCGCTTGAGCGTGCCCAGCTCGACACCCTTCGCGAGGCTCACGAGGATCGCGTCGGACGGCAGCAGACCGGACCACTCCGAGAGATTGGTCCGCAACGTCTGGCTCGGCACCGCGAGGACCACGGCCTGCGCGCCGTCGAGGGCCTCGGCCGGATCGGCCGTCGCGGTGATCCGCTCCGGCAGTTCGATACCGGGTAAATAGGACGAATTGAGATGGCGCTCCCGGATATCGGCCGCGACCTCGGGCCGCCGGGCCCACATGGTCACGTCGCGACCGGCGTCGCCGAGCACCTTGGCGAACGCCGTCCCCCACGATCCGGCGCCGAGCACGGTCACCCGCTGGACCTCGGCCATCAGGCGTCGTCCTCCGGCTTCTTCGCGGGCGGTTCCTCCTGCCGGATCTCCGCGAGCAGCGCGGTGATCTCCGTCATCATCAGGTCGGTGACCTCGCGCAGCTTGGACGCGCTGCGGGTCGAACCGTTCTTGTAGGCCGAAAGGTCCATCGGCTCGCCGACCAGGTGCGTGATCTTCTTGCGCGGGAACGGCGTGAACTTCTTCGTGTAGCCGTTGAAGATGTGGTTCGTGCCCCAGCGGGCGATCGGGATCACCGGCACGTCGGTCTCCAGCGCGAGCCGCGCGGCCCCGGTGAACGGCTTCTTCGGCCAGCCGTCCGGGTCCTTGGTGATCGTCCCCTCCGGATAGATCACCACGACCTTGCCGTCGGCCAACGCCTGGTGGGCGGCCTTGAGGCTGTCGCCGGCGGCGGCCGAACCGCGGGACACCGGGATCTGCCCGGCGCCGACGAAGATTTTGCCGAAGAGCGGCGTCCTGGTCAGGCTCTCCTTGCCGAGGAACCGCGGCACCCGCTTCTGCCGGTGCACGAACACCGCGTCCACCGCCGGGTCCATGTGGGACACGTGGTTGAGCAGGAGCAGCGCGCCGCCTTCGCGGGGGATCCGCTCGGCGTTGCGGTAGACCCGCTTGCCGATGGCCGTCGCCGGGTAGAACAGTGCGGCGGCGATGCCCACCCAGATGCCGCCCTTCTCACGCCGGGCCAATTCGTCCTCCTCGAAGTCACACGTGTCGTCCCAGGCCATTGATCCTGCCGCGCGCATACGAGCGCGGTCCAGGGAGGGTCGGGTAAGAAGTGAGATGTGGACGTGGACCTGATAGTGCCGATGAAACGCCCCGCCGAGGGCAAGTCACGGCTTCGCGGCGCCGTAGTGCCCGAGCGGCACGCCGAACTGGTGCTGGCGCTGGCCTACGACACGTTGTCCGCGGCGACCTCGGCGGACGGGGTCCGGCGGGTGCTGGTGGTCGCCGCCGACCCGGCGTCGGTGGCGGATCTCACCGAGCTGGGCGTCGAAATCGTCACCGAACCGTCGCGCGGCGGATTGAACGCGGCCCTGCGCCACGGCGAGGAGCTGCTGCGCCGGGACAGGCCGTCCGGACTCGTCGGCGCCCTGCAGGCGGATCTGCCCGCGCTGCGGACCGAAGACCTCACCGCCGCGCTGGCCGGGGCCGCCGGACGACGGGCGTTCGTCGCGGACCGGCAGGGAACGGGCACCACCCTGTTGCTCGCGGGCGCGGGGCAGGCGCTGGCACCCCGCTTCGGCACGGGTTCCGCGCGGGCGCACACCGCCTCCGGTGCGACCCCGCTCACGATCGCCGCGGAATCGCTTCGCGCCGACGTCGACACCGCGGATGATCTCGCTCACGTCCGCACCCTCGGTGTCGGAAAGCGCACTTCAACGCTGTTGGGAACACCCTGCGTGCCGATGTGACGAGAGTTCACCCTGCCGACCCGCGCGCGGCGCACATAATCGCCCCGAGTGGTGAACAATGAAGCCCGTGAGCACAAATGACGGCGGCACCCCGAACTCGGCAAGGAAGCGGAAGACCTCCGCCGCGAAACCGGAACCGGACAACGGCACGGCGAAACCCGTCCGTGCGCGGAAGACGAACAGTTCGACCCCGCGCACGGCCGTCCGCGCGACGCGTGGCGGCTCGGCGAGCCGTCCCGCCCAGGAGTTCCGCGCACTGCCCGCCGCGCCGCCCGCGGTGACGGCGGCGCCCACGGCCGCCGGGAGCCTTCCCGACGACCGGTACTTCAACCGTGAGCTGTCGTGGCAGGACTTCAACGCGCGCGTGCTCGCGCTGGCCGAGGACGAGTCGCAGCCGCTGCTCGAACGCGCCAAGTTCCTGGCGATCTTCGCGTCCAATTTGGACGAGTTCTACATGGTGCGGGTCGCCGGGCTGAAACGCCGCGACGAGACCGGCCTCCCGGTCCGCAGCGCGGACGGGCTCACCCCGCGCGAACAGCTGGCGTACATCGCCAAACGCAACCAGGACCTGGTCGAGCGGCACACGAACGCCTTCGAGCTGCACCTGCGGCCGCAGCTGGCCGACGAGGACATCCACATCGTCGGCTGGAACGACCTGACCGGCGCCGACCAGCTCCGGCTGTCCAACTACTTCAGCGAGCAGATCTTCCCGGTGCTCACACCGCTGGCCGTCGATCCCGCGCACCCGTTCCCCTACATCTCCGGCCTTTCGCTCAACCTCGCGATCACGGTCCGGGACCCGGAGGCGGGCACCGAGCGGTTCGCGCGCGTCAAGGTGCCGAGCAACGTGCCGCGCCTGATGCGCATCGAGCAGCAGCCGCGCGAGGTCCGCACCGCGACGTTCCTGCCGCTGGAGGAACTGATCGCCGCGCATCTCGGCGAGCTGTTCACCGGGATGGAGGTCACCGAGCACCACGCGTTCCGGGTCACCCGCAACGCGGACTTCGAGGTCGAGGAAGACCGGGACGAGGATCTTCTCCAGGCGCTGGAACGCGAACTGGCGCAGCGGCGGTTCGGCCCGCCGGTGCGGCTCGAAGTGGCGCAGGACATGAGCGAGCACATGCTCGAACTGCTGCTGCGCGAACTGGAGGTCGACCCGCGCGACGTCGTCGAGGTCCCCGGTCTGCTGGATCTCACCTGCCTGCACCAGTTGTCCGGCGTCGACCGGAAGGAACTCAAGGACCGCCCTTTCGTTCCCGCCACGCATCCGGCGTTCGGTGAACGCGAGACGCCGAAGTCGGTGTTCGCGACGCTGCGCGAGGGCGACGTCCTCGTGCACCACCCGTACGACTCGTTCTCCACCAGCGTCCAGCGGTTCATCGAACAGGCCGCCGCGGACTCGAAGGTGCTGGCGATCAAGCAAACGCTGTACCGCACCTCCGGCGACTCCCCGATCGTCGACGCGCTGATCGACGCCGCCGAGGCGGGCAAGCAGGTCGTCGCGCTGGTCGAGATCAAGGCGCGGTTCGACGAACAGGCCAACATCACCTGGGCCCGCACGCTGGAACGCGCGGGCGTGCACGTGGTCTACGGGCTCGTCGGGCTGAAGACGCACTGCAAGGTGTCGATGGTGGTGCGCCAGGAGGGTTCGACCATCCGCCGCTACTGCCATATCGGCACCGGCAACTACAACCCGAAGACGGCGCGGCTGTACGAGGATCTCGGCATCCTGACCGCCGACCCCACGATCGGCGCGGACCTGACGGATCTGTTCAACGTGCTGACCGGGTACTCCCGCCAGGACACCTACCGCAACATCCTCACGTCACCGCACGGGATCCGGCGCGGCATCGTCCGCGCGATCGGCGAGGAGATCGAGCTCGCCAGGGCGGGCCAGACCGCCGGGATCCGGATCAAGTGCAACTCGCTCGTCGACGAGCAGGTGATCGACGCGCTGTACCACGCCTCGCAGGCCGGAGTCCCGGTCGACATCGTGGTGCGCGGGATCTGCGCGCTGAAGCCGGGTGTGGAGGGACTGAGCGAGAACATCCACGTGCGCTCCATCCTCGGCCGGTTCCTGGAGCACTCGCGGATCTTCACCTTCCTCGCCGGCGGCACGCGCTGGATCGGCAGCGCGGACATGATGCACCGCAACCTGGACCGCCGGATCGAAGCGCTGGTGCGGGTCAAGGATCCGAAACTCACGGCGCAGCTGGACTACATCTTCGAATCCGCGCTGCACCCCTCGACCCGGTGCTGGGTACTGAACTCGACCGGCGAATGGACCCCGTTCCCCGCGTCCGGGGACGACGTCCGCGACCACCAGGTCGAACTGGCGAAGCGGCACGGAGCGGCGGGATGAGCGGGACCGTGCGGGCGGCGGGAGCCGTTCTCTGGCGTCGTCAGGGAGACCGGATCGAGGTCGCGCTGGTCCACCGGCCGCGCTACGACGATTGGTCGCTGCCGAAGGGAAAGCTGGATCCGGGCGAGACCATCGCGGGCGCGGCGGTCCGGGAGATCGCCGAGGAGACCGGATTCGAAGCGGTGCTCGGCCGGTATCTGGTCCGGACCGAATACACCGTCGCGGGAGCGCCGAAGACCGTCGACTACTTCTCCGCGCACGCGGTTTCCGGCGCGTTCGCGCCGAACGAGGAGGTCGACGAGCTGCGCTGGCTCGACCCGGAGTCGGCGGAGAAACTGTTGACGCGGCCGGGCGACGTCCGGGTGCTGCGCGAGTTCTCCGCGCTGCCGCCCGAACTCACCACGGTGATCCTGGTGCGGCACGCCAAAGCGGGTAAACGCGACGAGTGGAACGGCGACGACGATCTGCGGCCGCTGTCGGACGCGGGCCAGCGTCAGGCCGAGGCATTGCGTTCGCTGCTGCGGCACTACGCGCCCGGCAGGGTGCTTTCGGCGCCGCGGCTTCGGTGCGTCCAGACGGTGAACGGGCTCGCCGAGGATCTCGGGGTCGAGATCCGGCACGAGCCGCTGCTGTCGGAAGAGGGCTACTGGCCGGACCCGGTGCTCGGTGTCGCCCGGCTGCTGGCCATCGCCGGAGACGGTGGGACGCCGGTGATCTCCAGCCAGGGCGGGGTGATCCCGGACGTCGTCAGCGCGCTGGCCGACCGCGACGGCGTCGACCTGACCGCCGCGCGCGGCGGTGTGGTGCCGTCGAAGAAGGGTTCGTTCTGGGTGCTGTCGTTCCGGGCGCCGACCGAAGAAGACGGGCCGGTACTGGTGGCCGCGGACTATTTCGCGTCGCCTTTGCCCACGCCCGCGCCCGCCCATCCCTGAAACCGGTTCACGCGTGATTGAAGCCGGATCACGCGTGTTTGGGGGCGGATCGCCTCCAATCACGCGAGTTCCGGCTTCAATCACGTGAGTTCGGTGTCCAGGCACGGAAGAAACGTCGTGCGGCTCCCCCACGTGGGTGACGCGCCTACTCCGGCGGTGTCGAGGCGAACCGGCGCACGTCGCTCCACTGTGGAGCCGATCATCGGGACCATGCGTCCATCGGAGTGACGATCGAAGCGGATTCTTTTCCGCGACTTCGGCCGGAAACGCGAGAATCGCGTCACATTCGCCCATAGGCCCGCCGCGGATCCGTGGCGGGACAAGATCCCCGCAGACCGCGCGCGAGCGCGTCAGGGCTGAACAGAGGCCCCGGAAAATGCGGCAAGGCCCCGCGCGGTGCGCGGGGCCTTGCCGTTGGCTCACTCGTGGAGAGGGAGCTTACTTCTTCTTCGCGGCAGCCGAAGTCCGCTTGGCCGGAGCCTTCTTCGCGGGAGCCTTGGCAGCGGTCGCCTTGGCGGCCGGCTTCGCGGCGGCCTTGGTGGCGGTCGCCTTCTTGGCCGTGGTGGCGCGAGTCGTGGCCTTGGCGGCGGTCTTCGGCGCGGCCTTGGTCGCGGTCGTCTTGGCCGCGGCCTTGGTCGCGGTCGCCTTGGCGGCCGGCTTCGCGGCGGCGCGCGTCGTCGTGGCGGCGGCGCGGGTCCGCGTGGTCGTGGAACGCGTCGCGGCCGGGCGGCTGGCGGCCGTCCGGGTCGTCGTCGCGCGGGTGGCGGTGGAACGAGTCGCGGTGCCGGCGGTCGCGCGCTTCACAGCGGTGGCCTTCGGCAGCTTCTTCGAACCACTGATGACGTCCTTGAAGGTCGTGCCGGCGCGGAACGCGGGCACGTTGGTCTTCTTGACGCGAACGGTCTCACCGGTGCGCGGGTTCCGCGCGGTGCGGGCGGCGCGGGCGCGCTTCTCGAACACACCGAAGCCGGTGATGTTCACCTTCTCGCCCTTGTTGACCGTCCGGATGATGATGTCGACAAGGCCATCGACGGCCTCCGACGCGACCTTCTTGTCGCCCAGGCGCTCCGACAGCGCCTCGATCAGCTGGGCCTTGTTGGCCATTCCAGTCCTCCAAGAAGAACTACTTGTACACGGCCCCGTCGGCCGACTTAGCGCACACGGTATTACCAATGCAGCACAAATTCCAAACGACGCGCGGAAATTTCCCTTGTCTCGGGGGCTGTTCCGCCTCCCGAGGGACCCCTTGAGGGCCTCCGGAGGTGCCGTTCGGTGTGGTTTCGGGGCGGTGTCCAAGACCCCCGGCCGGGGTGCGGATTCCCTGCTCAGCAAGGGAATCCGCCCCCTTCGACCGGCCCTAGGAGGAGGCCGCCGGGAGGGTCACCGGCTTCCAGGAGGGGCGCTGGGTCTCGAAAGTGTCGATCTCATCCGCGTGGCGGAGTGTCAGGGCGATGTCGTCGAGCCCTTCGAGGAGCCGCCAGCGGGTGTAGTCGTCGATCTGGAAGGGCGCGGTGAAGTCCTTGGCCCGTACCGTCTTCGACTCGAGGTCCACCGTGACCTCCGTGCCGGGCTCGTTTTCGAGCAGCTTCCACAGCAGTTCGACGTCCGCCTGCTCGACCTGAGCGGCGACAAGGCCCTGCTTGCCCGAGTTGCCGCGGAAGATGTCCGCGAACCGGGAGGAGATCACGACCCGGAAGCCGTAGTCCATCAAGGCCCAGACCGCGTGCTCGCGGGAAGAACCGGTGCCGAAGTCCGGGCCCGCGACCAGGACCGACCCGTTCTTGAAGGGCTCTTGGTTGAGGATGAACGACTCGTCGGACCGCCAGGCGGCGAAGAGCCCGTCCTCGAAGCCGGTGCGGCTCACGCGCTTGAGGTAGACCGCCGGGATGATCTGGTCAGTGTCCACGTTGGACCTGCGCAGCGGGACCCCGACGCCGGTGTGGTGGGTGAACGCGTCCATGTTGGGAACTCCTTCGCGGATGTCAGCGATGTCAGCGAGCGACGGCGGGCTGGAGGTCTTCGGGGCTGGACAGCGTTCCCCGCACAGCCGTGGCGGCCGCCACGAGCGGCGACACCAGATGCGTCCGGCCGCCCTTGCCCTGCCTGCCTTCGAAGTTGCGGTTCGAGGTCGACGCGCTGCGCTCGCCCGGCTTGAGCTGGTCCGGGTTCATGCCGAGGCACATCGAGCAGCCCGCCTGACGCCATTCCGCGCCCGCTTCGGTGAAGACCTTGTCCAGCCCTTCGGCTTCCGCCGCCTGGCGGACGCGCATCGAGCCGGGGACGACGAGCATCCGCACCGAATCGGCGACCTTGTGCCCGCGCAGGACGTCCGCGGCGGCCCGCAGATCCTCGATGCGGCCGTTCGTGCACGAGCCGAGGAAGACGGTGTCCACCGCGATCTCGCGCAGCGGCGTGCCCGGCTTCAGGTCCATATAGGACAGGGCCTTTTCAGCGGCGATGCGCTCGTTCTCGTCGCCGATGCGCTCCGGGTCGGGCACCTCGGCGCCCAGCGGGAGCCCCTGGCCCGGGTTCGTGCCCCAGGTCACGAAAGGCGTGAGCTCGTCGGCGTTCAGGCGCACCTCGGCGTCGAAGACGGCGTCGTCGTCCGTGCGGAGTTCGCGCCAGTTCTCGACGGCGGCGTCCCAATCGGCGCCCTGCGGCGCGTGCGGACGGCCCTTCAGATACGCGAACGTCGTCTCGTCCGGCGCGATGAGCCCGGCGCGCGCGCCGGCTTCGATGGACATGTTGCACACCGTCATCCGGGCTTCCATCGACAGCTTTTCGATGGCTTCGCCGCGGTACTCGAGGACGTAGCCCTGCCCGCCGCCGGTGCCGATCTTCGCGATCACCGCGAGGATGATGTCCTTCGCCGTGACACCGGGACGCAGTTGCCCGTCGACCGTGATCGCCATCGTCTTGAATGGACGGAGCGGCAGGGTCTGCGTGGCCATCACGTGTTCGACCTCGGAGGTGCCGATGCCGAACGCCATGGCGCCGAAGGCACCGTGCGTCGAAGTGTGACTGTCGCCGCACACCACGGTCATCCCGGGCTGGGTCAGGCCCAGCTGCGGGCCGATGACGTGCACGATGCCCTGCTCGGCGTCGCCCATCGGGTGCAGCCGGACGCCGAACTCCTTGCAGTTGGCGCGAAGGGTGTCGACCTGGGTGCGGGAAACGGGATCCGCGATCGGCAGCTCGATGTCGATCGTCGGGACGTTGTGGTCCTCGGTGGCGATGGTGAGGTCGGGGCGGCGCAGTTTCCGTCCGGCCAGGCGGAGTCCGTCGAACGCCTGGGGGCTGGTGACCTCGTGCAGCAGGTGGAGATCGATGTAGAGCAGGTCGGGCTCGGCCCCCTCGCCGCGCCGCACCAGGTGCGACTCCCACACTTTCTCGGCCAGTGTCCGGGGCATTTCCGGCTCCTCACATGCGATGGAATAGGTGCTTCCCACCATCTGGACATCTCAAACTTCGGGAAGATAGTATCGGCTTGTGGGACAGCATAGCGGTATCGGAGTACTCGACAAGGCCGTGGCCGTGCTTCAGGCCGTGGCCGAAGATCCTTGTGGCCTGGCGGAACTGTGCACGCGGACCGGTTTGCCGCGCGCGACGGCGCATCGGCTCGCGGTCGGCCTCGAAGTGCATCGCCTGTTGCGGCGCGGCCCCGACGGCCGCTGGCGCCCGGGTACCGCACTCGCGGAACTGGCGGGCGGTTCGACCGACCCGCTGCTCGACGCGGCGAGTTCGGTGCTGCCGAAACTGCGCGACATCACCGGCGAAAGCGTTCAGCTGTACCGCCGCGACGGCGTCCAGCGCGTCTGCGTTTCGACGGCGGAACCGCCGAGCGGGCTGCGTGACACGGTGCCGATCGGTTCACGGCTGCCGATGACCGCGGGCTCCGGCGCGAAGGTACTCGCCGCGTGGTCGGATCCGCACACCCAGCGCACGATCCTCACCGAGGCGGTGTACGGGGAGCGCACCCTGCTCGAAGTCCGCCGTCGTGGCTGGGCCCAGAGCGTGGCCGAACGGGAACCGGGTGTGGCGAGTGTCTCGGCGCCGGTACGGGATTCGACGGGCACCGTCGTCGCCGCGGTGTCGGTTTCCGGGCCCATCGAACGGATAGGGCGTAAGCCGGGGGCGCGCTGGGCCGCGGACCTCCTCGCCGCCGCGGACGCGCTGCAGGAGCGCCTCTGACCCCTCGAAACGAGTGAAGGCCCCCTGCGGCGCAGGGGGCCTTCACGTACTTCCGAAGGGTCCTATCAGAACTCGTCGGCCTTGGTCAGCTCGTGTTCGAGGGTGTCGGCACGCGTGACGAGGGACTTCAGCGGATGTTCGAATTCGTTGACCAGATTCAGGTCGACCAGCGGGATCGTGTGCTTGAGCAGCGCGACACCGTCGACCACCGCCGCGCCGCCGACCGAATCACCGCCCGCCAGTTCGAGCAGGCGCCGCAGGTCGATCTTGTCGGCCCAGCCGACCGGAGACGAGATCTCCACCCACTCCGCGCCGTCGTGGTCGGGCAAGTGGTGCAAGGACACCTGCTGGCCGCGGCCGTCGCCGGTGTCGACGCGGAACCGGAGCCAGCCGTCCCGCTCTTCGAGCACCTCGTACCGCGCCCGGACGAAATTGATCACGCCTGCCCAGATGGACACCCTCGTCACCTCTCGGTTTCGCCGCCTCGTGCGCTGTCGAGCATGGCACATCCGGGGCACGCGGGGTGTCGACGGTCTCATTCGGGCGGGGTTCCAGCGGCTGCGGCCTACTGAAGCGGCGCCATGCGGTAACCGGACCCTCGCACCGTGTGGATCAGCGGCGGGTCCTTGAGCTTCCGCCGCAGGCGCGCGATGACGACGTCCAGCACGTTGGACGCCGGATCGGCCATCTCGTCCCACGCGTACCGGATCAGTTCCCGCCGCGAGACCGGCCGCCCGGTCGCGGCCATCAGCCGCTCCATGACGAGATACTCCTTGCGGGTCACGGTGAGCAGCACGCCCGCCCGCGAGATCTGGTGCCTGCCGGTGTCGAGTTCGACGTCGGCGCAACGCAGGATCACCGCCTGCCCGGCCATGTCGCGGCGGCACAGGCTGCGCACCCGCGCGATCAGTTCCGGCATCGCGAACGGCTTGACCAGGTAATCGCCGCCGCCGACGCGTAAACCGTCGATCCGGTCGGCGACGCTGTCGCGGGCGGTCAGGAACAGCACCGGCATCGGCCAGCCGGCGCTGCGCCGGTTGCGGACGTAGGCCAGTGCGTCACCCGAAGGCAGCATCCGGTCGAACACCGCGCAGTCGTAGGCGTTCACCATCAACGCTTCGTCCGCGCCCGGCAGATCGGCGGCGGTGTCCACCGCGAAGCCGTCGCCGCGCAGCGCGAATTCCAGCGCCACCCGCAAGTTCTCGTCGTCCTCGGTCACCAGCACCCGCACACCCGAACGTTATCGCGTGATCGCGGCCTCCACGTCGGCCACGTGCAACCCGCGCAGTTCTTCGATCGCGGGCATCCGGCCCAGCAGCCGCAAACGTTGCGACTGAGCCGTGCGCGCCTTCTCGAACAAGAGGCGCGCGTCCCGCGCGTTGCCGAAGTTGACGTCGCCGGAAACGCGCCGGAAATGGCCGGTCAGCACCGGGCCCGCGGCGGGATCGAGTTCGTAGTCCCCGGCCGACGCCATCCGCCCGAAGATGGCGAGCAGTTCGTCGGGGCTGTAGTTCTCGAACTCGATCGTCTTGCCGAAGCGCGACGCGAGACCGGGGTTGGCGGCGAGGAAATCGACCATCTCGCCGGTGTAGCCGGCCACGATCACCGCCACCTCGTCGCGATGTTCCTCCATCAACGGCACCAGGGTGTCGATCGCCTCCTGGCCGAAATCGCCGCCGGAACCGGCGAGCCGGGTGAGCGTGTACGCCTCGTCGATGAACAGGACCCCGCCTTTGGCCTCCTCGAAGACCGTCGCGGTCTTTTCCGCGGTGTGCCCGATGTACTGCCCGACGAGATCCCGGCGCGACACCTCGCGGAACTGGCCGACCGGCAGGACTCCCAGCGCCTTCAGCAGTTTGCCGTAGATCCGCGCGACCGTCGTCTTCCCCGTGCCGGGCGCGCCCGCGAAGATCAGATGGTGCCCGGCCGCCCCGACCGGCAGCCCGGCCCGGCGGCGCCATTCGTTGACCTGCAACTCGTCGACCAGCGACCGGACTTCTTCCTTCACCCCGGGAAGGCCGATCATCGAGTCGAGTTCGGCGAGCATCTCCTCCAGGGCGTCGTCCCCCACCGCGCCGGGCTCCGCGATCTCCCCGACCGTCGGCGTCGCCCCTTCGGCGATGGCGATCCCCGGTTCCGCCGTGTTCGAGACCCGGCAAGCGGAGATCTCGCCACCGCAACCGGACGCGAACGAGATCCCCGGGCCCCGGGTGTCGGTGACCGTGCACCGTTTGATCACCGGCACCCCGTGGTGCGCCACGGCGATGCCTTCGTGACCGGTGTGCGAGACGGTGCAGCCTTCGACGACCGGCCGGGCGTATTGGTAGACGTAGACGCCCCTCAGCCCGCAGCCGGTCACCGTGCATCCGGTGACGACCGGATCCGCGCCCTGCCCGACGGTGATCCCGTCCCCCAGCACGTCTTCGACGGTGGTGTCCTCGATCCTCCCCGGCGAACCGTCGACGAGGATCCCCTGCTCCGCCGCCGAAATCACGCAACCGCTCACGGCGAACGCCGTCGTGCCGCGGATCGCGATCGCCGGACCGCGGCCGCCGGAGACGGTGCAGTTCCGGACGGCCAGTTCCGTGTCGTCGGCCTGGATCGCGGACGCGCCGCCCGCCAGGACTTCGATCCCGTCGAGCGCGAGAGCTCCTCCTGTGGTGCGGAAAACCGGCCGGTCGGCCCCTCGGCCGTCGACGACGACGGTGGCGCCGTCCGCCGCGGCCAGGGTCACCCGGAGACCGGCGAGTTCGACGGTCTCGGCGTATTCGCCGCCCGCGATGGTGATGACGGCGCCGTCGGACGCGTCCACCAGCGCGTCGCCGATGGTCGGGTACGCGCCTGGCCGCTGGGCCACCAGCAGGACGCGGCCGGAGGTCGAGGTGGTCATCAGCCCGCCTTCGCCATCAGCCAGCCGCGGTCGACGGCCTTGGCGCCGGCCTGGAACCGGCTGCGGGCACCGAGCCGGTTCATGATGTCGGCGACCATCCGGCGCACCGTCCGCACCGAGACGCCGAGCCGCGCGGCGGCGGATTCGTCGGTCGTGCCGGAGAAGAGCAGCGTCAGCAGTTCCTGTTCGCGGCAGGTCAGGATCGAAGCGTTCTCGGATTCCGGGAGATCCAGCGGGACGAGCGGGGCGGCGGCCTGCCAGATCCGCTCGAACAGCCCGACCGTCGCGGTGACCACACCGGGCAGCCGGAACACCGCGGAACCGGCCTGCCTTCCTTCCGCCGGGAGGACGACCGAGGTCCGGTCGATCACCAGCGCGTCCATCGGGACCTCGGCGTCGGTCCGCACCTCGGCGCCCGCCCGCGACATCCGGTTCAGCGCGCCGGACATCCGGGCGGAGTCGGGGAAGAGCACCTTGTGCCGGACGCCGGGGCGTACGTTCGCGAGCGCGATCCGCTGGAACGCGGTGTCCGTTCCCGTGCTCATGACGAGCACCTCGCCGGTCGCTTCCGCGAGCAGTTCGCCGAGCCCCGCCCGGTCGCCGCCCGGGCCCGCTCCCGTGACCAGACTGAGCTGGCCGGTCTGCACGGTCATCGCAGGTACCTCCCTCTTCCCCCGGCGCGGTGCCGCCGACGACGTCCTGTTCATGCCAGTTCCCCGCCACCGGGGCGGTCACGGGCACCCGACGCGTTAGCGTTCAGGGGCACCGGGAACTGCACGCGTCTACTTTCGCTGTCCGAACATGAGGTTTTGATGACACGGGTGATGGTCGTCGAAGACGACGGGAATCTGCGGCTCGCACTGGTCACGCAGCTGCGCGCGGCCGGCTTCGTCGTCGACGAGGCGGGCGACATCGCGACCGCGGACCGGCTGCTGCGCGGAACGCACCACGACTGCGTGGTGCTGGACCGGATGCTGCCGGACGGCGACGCCATCGACTACGTGCACATGCGCCGGCAGCTGGGCTGGCGGGCACCGGTGCTGTTCCTCACCGCGCGCGACGCGCTCGCCGACCGGGTGGCGGGTTTCGAGCACGGCGGCGACGACTACCTCGTGAAGCCTTTCGTGATGGCCGAGCTGACCGAGCGGGTGGCGAATCTGTGCCACCGGTCGGCGTTCGACCGGCCATCGGTGCTGCAGCACGAAGATCTGGTGATGGACTGCGCGCGGCGTGAGGTGCGGCGCGCGGGTGTGCTGCTCACCTTGACCAACAAGGAGTACGCGGTGCTCGAATACCTGCTGACCAGGGCGGGCCTGCCCGTGCAGCGGGCCGATCTGATCGAGCACTGCTGGGACGCGCAGGCCGATCCGATGTCCAATGTGGTCGATGTGGTGGTGAAGCGGTTGCGCCGCAAGCTGAAGGAACCCGAGCTGATCCACGCCGTCCGCGGCCTCGGCTACCGGCTGGGCGCCCGGTGAACACCCACTCCTCGGCCGACCGGCTGCGCAGGCTGCGCTGGACGCTGACGGCGTTGTTCACCGTGATGAACACGCTGGGGCTGGTCGTCTTCGCGTGGCTGCTCATCGGCGAGGACGGCGACCAGGGCGACGAACGGATCGACGCCGCGCTGACCCAGGTCACGTCTTCGGTCAGCAGGCTGGTCGAGTTCGACGGCACCGTCGGCTTCGGTCTGGTCAACACCGACGTGCTGAACGACCGCTGCCCCCAGTTCGCGATCCTGTCCGGCGGGGCGCCCGCGTTCCAGCCGCATTTCTCCCGGGCGAACTGCGTCCCGATGGGCACGCAGCTGCTGAACGCCCTGGCGACCGAGGCGGTGAAGACCGGCAAGCTCGTGCAGGGACACCAAAAGGCGTCCGACGGCGCCATGGTCAAGGTCCGCGCCGAACCGCTGCGCGACGGCGACGGCAAGACGTTCGCGGCCGTCGTCGCGGTGCAGTCCACCGAGGCCGAGGACTCCGCGCACACTCGGTTCACGCTGCTGGTGATCGGTGGCACCGTGCTGCTGGTCGCGATCCTCGGCTTCGCGGGCCACCTGCTGTCCGGCCGCTCGATCCGCCCCGCGGCGGCGGCCCTGCAGCAGCAGGAGGTCCTGCTCGCCGAAACCGCGCACGACCTCCGCACCCCGGTCGCCGCCCTGCGCGCGCTCGCCGAAACCGCGATGGCCAACCCCGCGCAGTCCGCGGAACTCCTGCCGCGCACCGTCCGGCTCGCCGCGCGTATGGGCGGGATCATCGACGACCTGCTCGTCCGCGCCCGGCTGGCCGCGGGCGTGGAACAGCTGAGCATCCAGCCGATCTGGCTCGATCAGCTGGTGGTGGGCATCGTCGAGGACACCGCGACGGACGGCGCCGAAGTCACCGTCACCGCCGCGCCCACGAAGGTCAACGCCGATCCCGCGCTGCTGCAACGGGCGATCGGCAACCTTCTCGACAACGCCATGCGCTACGGCCGCCACCCGGGCGCGAAGGCGTTCGTGCACCTGACCGTCGCCGGCGGCACCGTGACCGTCGCCGACCACGGCCCGGGGATCGACACGACCATGGCGGGCGACGCCTTCGACCGGTTCGCCAGCACCGGCGGGTCTTCCGGGCTCGGGCTGTCGATCGTGCGGTGGGTCGCGCAGGCGCACGGCGGCACGCTCGCGGTGTACAACGCCGACGAGGGCGGCGCGATCTTCGAACTGCGGTTCCCGGTCAGCGCGAACTGAGGAGGGAACGTGTCCTAGCCGAGTTCCGCCTCGATACCGGTCAGCTCCCCGAACGCGGCCACAGTGGACACAGGGTCGTCGTAGGTCATCAGGTCGACACCGGGCTCGGCGAAGGGACGCGAAGCGCGCAACGCGAGCTGTTGCCCGGTGCCCAGTCGCAGGATCAGGATCCGCACGTCGCCGACACCCGGCGGCTCCTCGGCGAAAACGCGGTTCAGCGAGGCTTCGATCTGCCGGTCGGTCAGGGGGACGCGCGCGACCACGGGGGCCTCCCTCAAGGCGGTCCATTCGCTGGTGCCGCTGGTCGAGTAAGGCGGTTCGGGCCACGGTCCGCGGTCGTCGAGGGCCCGCACCAGCCGAGCGAGGAAATCGCGGGTGACGTCTTCGTCGTCCTGTTCACCGGCTATCCGCTCCCCTGAGCCGAGGGCCGCCGTGACCGCTCGGTGGTAGTCCGCGACGGGGAGCGTGAAGAACCGTTGCCGGATCAGCTCGTCCGCGACCCGCCCGACGAACTCGTCGTCCACCCGGTGCCGCAGGTCTGCCGCGTGGGTGAGCTGGTTGACGTATCCGCGCCACGGGAACCGCACTTGCCTGTTTCCTTCCTGCTAGAACTGGAGACCGGTGTCCACCTGGGAGACGTCCACGCCTTGCTCGGCGAGGATGTCCAGCCCGGTCGCCAGCTGCTCTTTCTCCGGCTGATAGTGCCCGCTTTCGCGGGTCAGCTTGGTCAGCCTCCCGTTCACCACTTCGATATGGCCCGCCACGGCGACCGGCGCCCCGGCGAGGAGGCTGGAATGGTGCAGCCGTCCCGAGACGCAGGTCAGCGACACGTACAGGTTCCCTTCCGGATCCATGGCGAAGATCGACTTGTCGAACGGCCCCGTGACGGCGGGCGTGTTCAGCGGAGAGCCGTCCCGCGCCCAATA
Source organism: Amycolatopsis sp. WAC 04197 (assembly GCF_003947475.1). NCBI lineage: Bacteria > Bacillati > Actinomycetota > Actinomycetes > Pseudonocardiales > Pseudonocardiaceae > Amycolatopsis > Amycolatopsis sp. WAC 04197. The sequence continues at coordinate 306,047 of NZ_QHJK01000010.1, forward strand.
GAGCCTGCCGTCCCGCACGAAGACCCGGTGTTCCTCCCTGCGCTCGGGTGAAAAGTACTCGACGACGTCGGGTGCGAACGCCCGGTCGGGATCGTTCGGATCGTCCTCTCCCCGGAAGGACGCCCGCAGTTCCGACGACGGCAACGGCTCGTCCCGGTGCTGTGGCCCGGGAACGTCCTCGATCGGGATCCAGTCGGCCTCGGGTTCGGCGGGCTCCGGTTCCGGCTCCTGATCGATCACCTCGTCGGTACGGGGCGGGAGCGCGTGAAAGGTCGTCGGCGGCAGGTTCAGGAAGTCGGGGGCAGACCCGACAGGATCGAGCCCGGGGTGAGCTGCTCCGCGTCCCGCCGGTCGATCCGGATCGTCCGCCGGTCGGTCCCCCGCTGGTTCGGGCCGGCGAATTCCAGGCCGAGGATCCGGATCCGCCCGCCCGTCGTCCGGTGCCGGAGGTTCGAACCGCTCTCCAGCGTGCCTTCGCGCAACCGGCCGACCACCAGGATCCCGTCCCGGCCCGGCAGGTCGAAGGTCTTCTCCACCTCGAACATCGTGGTCGTCATGATTCCGGAACCTTTCCAGGGCGGGCCTTTCAGCGGCTTCCGCCTCTTGTTCGAGACGCTCAAGCGTCTGCTCGGTCGGCGTGATCCCGGCTCGAAGCTGGCGCACATGCGTCATTTCGTGTGCGAGCACCGCCACCAGGGTCTCGACGTCGGCGAAACCGGCCGGGCCCAGCCAAATGGTCTTGCCCGCAAACTCCGGCGGGGTGGACGCACAGGCCCCCACCTCGTCGAGGTATTCGATCACCTCGGGTGACTCGACCAGCCGGACATGGACGCCGGTCAGGTCGATCCCGGCGGCTTCGGCCGTGCGGGCGACGGTCTCCTGAGTACGAGGCAAACCGTCGCCGCTGTCGACGATGTCCCGGTTGCTTCGCGCCGCCCGGCGGCTGAACAGATCGGCGGCCGGACCGGGGTTCCTGGCCGCGGCCACTTCGAAGTCCGCGAAACCCACCTGACGCAGCACAACGTCCGCACCGATCCCGACCAGCCCCTCGGCCAGTTGCGAAGTGAGCCCCTCTGCGAACAGGTACACGAGTTTCGTGCCGGGCGCGGCCACCGCCCGGTCCCTGATGATCCGGCCGGACAGGACATCGAAGTCCCGAACGTCCGCCGGGCCGGCGTTCAGCACGTCGATCCGGACCGCCGTCCCGTCGGCCAGCGAGCCGTGCAGGAGGGTGGGCCGGTCGGCATCGACGCCGTCGATGACCAGCCCCGGCAAGGCCAACCGCCCGGTGTCCGCTTCGCCCAGCGCCCCCGCGACCTGGCCGGGATCGGCGGGGCGAACGGGCGCTTCGAGCACCGGCTGTGGCTCGACCGGGCGGCCAGGGCGTTCCGGCAGATTGTGCTTCCCCGCCTCGCCGTAGGTGATCGGCAGCAGGGAAATCGAGAGTGGATGTGCCGGCAACAGCATCAAGGTTCCCGGCACCGGGGACAGGAACACGACCCCGCCGTCGGTCCACCGCACCAGTCCCCACTTCTCCACGATCTCCCCGGACCGGGGATGGGCGTAGGTCAGACGCAGCGCGGCGGTCGGCGGCAGCGGGGAAGGACTCGCCGCCGCCCACCACGCGCCGTGGATCTCGTCGATGACGCTGTCGTAGCTTTCGTGTGCCTCCCAGACTCCGTGGAGCCGCTCGGCGACATACGCCGCGCCGTCCACCCGCCACACGTCCTCGGGCCGGACCGGTTCGACATTCATCTCTTGGCCGAGCATGCCGCGGAAATAGCCGACGACGGCCTGCGGACCGTTGGTACGCCAGCCTTCCGCATAGGCGTCGGGAGCGTTGAAGTTCGGGTTGACCCGGCGCAGCAGCGGGTGATGCTGTTCGATCTGCCACGCCTGTTCGGCCGGGGTCACCACGCCCGCGTGGATCGACGGCAGTGCGTTGACCTCGCTCGTCCGTGCCAGCGGCGAGAGCTCGGGCATCCGGAAGTACTTCAGTGCCTCCGGATGTTCCTGCGCCCACCGCACGAGCTCGGCATCATAGGTCGCCCCGGCCGAGATCTGCCGTGCGTTGTACAACATGCCGTACGCCGTCTCGATCAACGACGTCCAGCGCAGCAGGCCGGCCGCAGGCCGTGGCGGGCCGTTCACGATGTTCGTCGCCGCCGCCACGATCCCGCGGGTGTGCCGGTGCCATCCCGGCTCGACGCTGGGCGGAATCATCCCGCGGGTCATCGCCGCGACGTCGCGATACACCTTCCAGCGGCGGCCACCCGAGGTGGTGCGGCGCGCGGGCGGGGCGCCGGTCGCCGGGTGCGGCGCGGGCACCGCGGCGCCGGATCCCGCCGGACCGTCCTGCCCGGACGGCTCCGGGTTGATCACGTCGTCGATACCTCTCGGCGCGGCGGGATCCTTGTGCAACCGGGCGAACTGTTCGCGGGCCGAAGCGATCGCCTGCGCGTAGGCGTTGCGCAGTAGGAAAGGCACCGGACGGCCCGCCCACCGGCGAGCCTCCTCACCGTTGTCCTCGGTGATGAGCACCCGGAATCCGTCGCGGTAGCCCGCCAGGTCGGCGAACAGGGTGATCTGACCGTCGATGAAGTAGACCTCGCCGTCCAGATTGGCCACGTTGAACAGATGCGTGCCACCCGCGCGCTCGCCGTGCACGATCGCGCGGGCACCCGGGCCGAGAACACGCAACCGTTGCGCCACGTCGTTGGCCGACGCCATCGGGACGAATCGCGCCCCGGCGACCCTGGCCGCCATGGCGACCCGGTCCGCCCAGCCCTCCCGACCGGTCAGCCCGGCCAGCGTGCGCGGCGGGATCGCCCGTCCCGGCGGCCTGCCCGCCGCCCGATCGGCGAGATGCCGATCGGTGAGCACGGCCGCCACCTGGCAGGGCACCACCTCGCCGGGTTCACCGCCGACCGCGTCCGACAGGTCGGGAAACAGCTGACGCACCTGCTGCGGCGTGCCGTTTCCCCGATGCACCCCGTCGAAGGCGTCGTCGAGTCGCAGCGGGTTCTCCGCGAGTTCGTTGTACTGCTGGATCGCCTCGACGAGTTCGTTGCGCGCCAGCACTTCCGGGCGGGTCTGCCCGGTCGTGGCCGCCCAATCCGCACCCCTGGTCACCCGGTCCGCGGCGGCGATGACGGCCTCCAGAGCGACCAGCCGGTCCGGCAGCGTGGTGAGTTCACCCGGATGTTCGAGCAGGCGCAGATAGGACGCCTCGGCGGCGGCCTTGAGCCGTCCCGGCATCGAAGACGGAGCGGCTTCGGCAGGGGGTGCGGCGGGCGCCATCTTCTTCATCAGACCGGCGATCTGCCTCGGATCCCACCACTGCCGCTGTCCGCCGGGCTGCTCCGGGACCCCGGCCAGACCACGGTCCAGCAGCCGGAACAGGTACCGCTCGAGCGCGTCGGCCCTGGCCCGCGCCTCGGCCTTCCGCAGCTCGGCGGCAGGCTCGGCGGCCGCGTCCTCGGCGGCGAATTCCCGTTGGGTCAAGGATCGATGGAACAACGGGATCAGTGTTTCGGCCGCCGCGGCCACCGCGTACGGGCCGAGGCCGCCGATACCGAACAGCGTGAAGCCCGCGGTGGTCGCGCCGAGGGAGGCGGAGGCGATCACCATGTCGGCGGTCAGCCAGGATTTCGACGCGAGCCACGGCGGCCGGTCCCCTTCGGGCTCGATCTCCGGCTCCGGCCCGGGGGCGGACAGGCCGTGCTCGGCCAAGAAGCGGCGAAGCCGGTCGCGGTCTTCCTCCTGTGGCGCGGTTTCGGCGAGCCGGTTCAGCACCGCGCGCAACACCCGCGTGCGCAGCCCGCTGTGCTCGTCCACCTGCGCCAGCAGGTCGTGCAGCCTACGGGTGTGCTCCGCCTCCTGAGCGGCCCGGTACGCGCTGTGCCCGGTCACCCCGCCGGCGATAGTGCCGACGATCGCCTGGAGCACCCCCAGTCCGAGGTATTCCAGGTAACCGGTGAACATCGCGGACAGCCAGGTCGGGTCGGACGAGTCCGGCAGATTCCGGTCCGGGAGGCGGTAACCGATCGGCGGGAGCGCCGAGTCGTTGCCCACCCCGCTGAAGGTCGCCAGCGGGCTCGCCCGGTGGCCGGTTCCGTTCGGTTTCCCCGGTTCGGGCGCGAGCCCAGGGGTTTCCGTCAGCCTCGCCTCGATCAGATCGAGGAAGGCGTGACCGAATTCGGCCAGCTCCCGTTCGTTGTCCGCGGTCGCCTGATCGGCCGCGTCGAGCCGCTCCGAGGCCCGTGCCACCCGCTCGTCCTGGCGGTGCCGCCCCCGGAAAGCCTCGGCGAACGACCCGAACACGGCGGGTGCCCAGAGCGTCGCGAGCAGCGCGCCGGCCATCATCGGCTGCATGCCGACCGACGCCATCGCGAGCGTCCCGAGCGATCCGGCGGAGACCCCGGCCGCCCGGCGCACCGCGTACGGCGTCAGCCCGACGTACTCGGCTTCCTGAGCTTCCGGTCGTGGCGTGGCAAGGGTCTCCGGCATCGATGTGCCGCTCCGCAGCCTGCCGGAAATCGCGGTCCAGCGGTCGAAGAGCGGCCGGAAGAGGGCCTCCCGCCTGGCCGCGGCCCGCTCGGCGACCGCCCGCTCGACGGGTGCTTTCGCCGCGTTCTCCGCGTTGACCTCACGGGCCACGACCGACCGGTCGTAGAGGCCGGCGGCCAGCGAACGAGCGGCCGCGCCGCTGATCATCGCGGCCGCGACCACCGGCGCGGTGGCCACGATGGCACCACCGAACGCGACCGACGACGTGCTGCCCGCGAGCAACCGGGTCATCGCGTAGTCGAGCCTGCTCGCGTAGCCATCGGGTGCCGGTGCGTACCGGCGCACCACCTCGCGCATCCGCTCGTCCGGCAGCGCGGCCAGCCGCCGCGCGGCGCCGGGGTCGTTCGGCCGCAAACCCATGTCCGCGATCAACGCCCGTAGCGCCGTGCTCAGCCCGGATCGTCGAAGCGGCAACGGATTGCCCGCCAGGGCATTGCCGAACGCCAGCAACCGCGCGGCCCGTCCGTGATCGGCCGGGCTCAGCAACGGGTCAGCGGCGGGATCGGCGTGGGCGCTGAGGAAGTCCTCTCCGTGCGGCGTCCCGGACAGCTCGGCCGCCGCCGCACCCAGCGCCGTCGCGACCGCGGCCCGCGTCGCGTCTTCGGTGGCGAACTCGGAGATCACGATCTCCAGCGAGTTCTGTGCGGTGTCCACGCTGTACTCGGCGACCAGGCCGGTACTGGGCGTCCCCGCCCGCACCGCGACGTCGAACGTGTTCCCGACCGGGCCGGTGACCACGTAGCGGCTGCCGCCCGGCGGGCGCTCGACCGCCCGCATGCCGGCGTCGGGCACGGCGCGCCCCAACGCATGCCGCGCGTCGGCGTTCACCCCGACGGGATCGGGATTCTCCTGTGAGGGCAAGGAATTCGAGGCCGGGATGCCTACGGGTCCGGTACGCGGCGCAGTCGTCCCGTGCGGCTGCGGCGGATTCGTCCCGGAGTCCGGCTGGTTCGAAGGACCTGCCGGACGCGGAGGCGTCGGTGGCGTCGGCCCGGGCGACGGCGTTCCGCCGGGATCGTCATCCGGCGTATCTGGATCGTCGGGATCGTTCTCGGGATCACTGGCAGGCTCGATGAGCTTCGGCCCCGGTGGCGTGCGCGGCAGGCTCAGGTCGACGGCCGCGCCGATACCGAGCACCGGGACGTTCGACGTGTACACGATTCCCGAGGGAGTCCGCGCCAAGTACACGCCGTACACCCGGTTCCAGGCGGCTCGCACGGCGTGGATCACCGGGCCGGACACGGCGAGCGCGGTGCCCGCGGCGGCGGCCAGCGGCGCCGCAGACAGTCCCATGATGCCCAGCCCGACCAGTGAGGACGCGGTGACGTAGAGGGTCGCCGGGCCCTTGCGGGCGGCCTGGCGACCGAGCCTGAGCTCCAGCTCGGCACCGAGTTTGGAGATGTAGAAGGTCGCACCGGTCAGGGTCGTCGCGGCGATCGCCTTCAACCATTCCCCCTGACTCACTTCGAGTGCGACCAGCATGCCGTTGGCCACGGTCAGCATCGGGAAAGCGACGGCGTTCTGCAGTCTGCGGTACAGCGGCCGGAGCGCGTTGTCGTAACCGGCGATCCCGCCGATGACGTTGGACAGCGCGGTGAAGAGGAACAGCCCGTCCGCGACCGCGTAGGCCCCCGCGACCCCGGCCGCCAGCCCGCTCAGACTGGCCGCCTGCGCGACGTGCACCGGCAGATTGACCAGGAAGGTGGCGGCGAGACCCCCGGCCATCAGCTTGCCCAGCCTGCCCGCGTGCGGGTTCATCTTGTTGATCGACTCAGGTGCCGCGCCGTATTGCCTGCCGACCTCGTTGAGGTACCGGGAGACCTCGAGACTCACGTCTTCCTGCCGCTGAGAGGGGCGTTCCCCGACCGCCAGCGGGGTGTGGATGATGGCCTGGAGGTCGATCAGGAACTGCCGGGTCCGCGCCTCGACGTCGTCCCGCACCTTCTCCAGGAGGGCGTCGAACAAGCCGCGAGGGTTGACGTCGTACTCCAGATAGTCGCGGATCATCCTGGCGAGCGCCTCGGCCGATCGCTGATCGAGCCTGCCCCGTTCGAGCATTCCTTCCAGGCTCACCCGGTTGCTCTGCGCGTGCCCGGTCTTCGCGATGTTGAGCATCCCGCGGACGACGAAGGCCGCGTTGCCCGCCACGATGCTCACCCCAGCCGACAGCGCGAAGGGAACGCCCATCGTCGCGCCGATCCCGAGCACCGTCGCCGCGGCGGCGCCCGCCACCGCCCAACCCTTCAGATCGCGTGCGAGCCAGGTCGACCGCAGCCGGGAGATGCCCTGGAGCGCCGCGAGCTGTTCCCGCTCGGTCTTCTCCACGCTCTCGATCAGCGACGCGAGCATGGCGTCCCGTTCGGCGGGCGCCAACGGCAGCGTGGCGAGCCGCCCGGGGGTCATGGCCAGCCGCCCGCGCGAGAGCTCCCCCGCGGTCAAGGCGGCCCTGATCCGTTCGCCCGCCATCAGCGCCTGGGTGGTGACCGGACGGCTGAGCAGCGCGTCGGCACCGCTCACCGGGCGCAGTCCACCACGTTCGGCCCAGCGGCGCTTCACCCGCTCGAAGGCGGATTTGACCCCGGCCGCGGTTTCGGCGGCGGAGATCTTGGCCGCGGCCGCCTGCAGTCGCCACGGATTGGCGTTCGGTTCGCCGTTCGGATCGGCGGCGGTGTACCAGAGTTTCATCGTCCGCAATTGCGGATTCGCCAGCCACGGCTGGTCTTTCGCACGTTGCTCGTCGGTCAGGTCCAGCCCGGACAATGGTCCTCGCGGCCGGTAGGCGGGATCCGCGACCCAGCCTTCGGCGATTCTCGCCTCGACCCATTCGTCCACCTTGCGCTGCCAGTGCGGGCCGAACGACTCGATGAACCCGTCCCAGGCTCCCGACAGGATCTCGTTGAACACGAACGCCGTGACCCGCTGCCCCGCCTCGTCATGCAGCCGGGCGAAGTTGCCGTGCAGGATCTTCGCGACCGCCGTTTCCCCACCGGGCCTGCGCGCGGCCTCGACGAAAAGCGGATCCATTTCGTTGCGGTGGCGGACATAGTGCGCACCGGGTTGCGGATTCACCGTGTCGGTACCGAAGATCAGCCGATCCTGGTTCACGATCAGGAACCGGATCAACGCCTCCCGGACCTCGGGAGCCGCTTTCGCGTGCTGCGCGAGGACGTTCCAGGAGATGTCCATGGCGGTATTCGTGGTGTCCAGCAGCCATTGCAGCCGCTCGATGTGCTCGACGGTGAGTGTGGTCCAGTGCCCGATACCGAGATGCGCCCAGATCACCCTCGCGCCGGCGAGGCTCTCCTGCTGGAGGAGGTAGGCCATCGGGCCGAGGTTGCGCCCGTCCGACGGGGCGGCCTCGTACGTCCCGTTGCCACGCAACCTGGCCAAGCCCATGTCGTCGTGCAGGATCAGCACCTGCCCGGTGGCGGCGATCGTCTCCAGCAGTTCGACGGTGTTCTGGTTGTACATCTCCGGCGCGTCGTCCGGCAGGCTCCGCAGCTCGGCACGCAACCCCGCCGCTTTCAGCAACGCCTTGATCTCGCCGGCGTTCGCGATGAGCGCGTCGTAGAACTCCATCTCGGTCAGGGCGCTCGGGCCGCCGTCCGCCGGGAACAGTTCGGCCATCGGCGAGCCGTCGGCAAGGTATCCGGCGAAGAACTCCGGCGCGATCCGTCCCTTGTGGATCGACTCTTGGACGAGTTCCGCGGCGGCGATCAGCTTCCCGAAGTAGTCGACCCACTCCGGGTTGATCACCTCGCTCGCCTGCCGCCCCAGCATCGACTGGACCATTTCCTTCACGAAAGTGGTCTCGGCGAGGTAGCGGGCCGCGTCGCCGAACAGCACCGCCATCGCCATCAGGTAACCGCCGACCCCGGGAACGTCCACCCTGGCCCCGGAAACACCAGGGAACCAATGTGACTTCTGTTCTTCCGACATCCGGTCGCGCGCGGAGAAGAACCGCATATCGGACAGCTGGCCGTGCAAGCCGAGCATCTTCTTGCCGAAGACGGTGGTCATCCGGACCACGTTGGTGAGGGCGTAGTAGAAGGAACCGCTGGAACCACCGATCACGCCGAGTCCGCTCTGCGGGATCGGCGACGCCACCAGGATGTTCGGCAGTCCCTGGCCGATCAGCCAGTTCACCAGGTCCCCATAGCCGATGTTGGCGGCGTCGTACCCCTTCGGGTGCATGTGGACGTCATGGAAGAAGTGGAGGGGGCGGGGCTTGCCGAGCCGGTGCGCGAGTTCGGCGTCGACGCCGAGTTCCATGGCTTTCGCCGCGTACTCCGGGCTGTCCGGGTCGAGTGCGGCGAACTGGGCGCCGAGGCTGGGGGCGAGGGCGTCGCGGCCCGCGACCCGGTCCCCCACTCCGATCAGCCAGCCCCGTGCGTCCACGTAGGCGTCCACCACCGGCTTCCGGCTTCCCGGCAGGTTCTCCGCCCGCCGGGTGATGCCGGCGACCTCGCTGTCGAGCAGTTTGACGATCCTGGCGATCTCCACATTGGACAGACCGCGGCCTGCTGCCTGTTCTATCACCGGGACCAGCGCCCGGACGTATTCGGCGTGCGCCTCGGTGCGAGCGGCGTCGGCAAGGCGCATACGCTCGGTCGCCCGTTCCAGCCGATCCTGCCGTGCGGCGACCTCGGCCCGCACCCTGGCCTGCACGTCCTCGGTGGTCCCGTCCAGGGAAAGACCGGGCGCGGCACCCGGCAGCAGCCGGTGCGCGGCCGCGCTTTCCACCGGCAGTCCCAGTGCCTCGGCGACGTCGGTGCGGTCACCCGCGGCGAGCAGATGCGGCACCCAGTCGGTCAGCAGGCGGACGTCTTCCCTCGCCGCCCGCAGCTCGGCCATCGCGGCGTGGTAGGCGACTTCCGCCGCGTACCGGGATTCCTCCACCGCCCGGGTCGCCGCGGCGAGCGTGGCGCGGATCCCCGCGAAGTCCCGCACGCTCCGGCCGCGCGGGCGCGCCGGCTCCGGTACCGCCGGATCGTCCTCCGGCCCGACCCGCGCCCTGGTGGCCACCGATCGGAGCTCGGCGACGAATCCGGCGGCGGCCTTGCGGCGTGCCCATTCCGGCAGCCCGGTCGCGACCGCTTCGTCACCGATCCGCGCGACTTCGGCCAGCGCGTCCTCCCGGACCCGCAGCCATTCCTGCTCCGCGAACTCCAGTTCCTTCGCCGTGTCTTCGGTTTGCCTGAGCAGTTCCTCGTAATGCGTTCGCGCCTTGGTCAGCACGTCGGAGAAGTCGTCCAGTTCCTGGATCGAGGGCATCAGCTCACGCGGCACGCGAGAACGCACCGAAGGATCGGTCACCATCGCGGCGACCATCGCCGGTGACATCCCGTAGGCCGCCGCCACGGCATCGATCAGCTGGTCCTTCCCGACATCCATGAGCTCGATTCCACGCTGGACAAGCCATTTGACGTCGGGAAGTCGTTCATCGAGACGCGCTGCGGCCCTGGCATACCGCTCCAGCGCGTGCGTCAGGGCCCGCTGCTGGGGCCGGCAGGCGCGGTTCACTTCGATCAGCGCCTCGATCAGCGCCAGGCCTTTGCGCAGGTGCAGACCGGTGAAGGTGATCCGCGCCAAGGAGAACCGGCCTCCTCGCCCGGCGGGCGCGGGCCGCGTTTCCATTTGCGGCGAGCCCGTGGTGGGGAGCAGGATCTCCGGTTCGAACAGCGCGCGGGTGAAGGTGTCGTCCCGATGTACGTCCAGAGCGGACGGTTCGGTGCCCGCGCTCAGGTGGTAGCTCTGCACCACCACCGGTGATCCCGGATCGCCTGAGGGATGCAGGTCGAGCGTGAGGTCCGGAACCGTCGACCCCGCGTAGTGGGAGCGTCCCTCGCCGTTCTCCCCGCGTCCGTCGAGGCCGAACGCGACACCGGCGCCGAGCCGGTACCGGCCGAAGTCCTCTCCGAGAATCTCTTGCTGCCTGGCGAGCACATCGTCCGCGAAGATCTGCCGGATGAGCCGATCGCGCCTGCCGGGGGTCATCGTGCCGTCGCGGATCTCCTTCCGGACCTGCCAGGCCCGGTTCCGCGACGATTCCGAATTCACTGTGGGTGCTTCGCCACGAGCCAGCCGCTCGAATTCTTGGATCGCGTTGTCGAGTGCGGCTCGCAGCGCGGGTGCGATCCGGGTCCGGACCCGGGCGCCGTCCAGGACGCGTTCCACGTCGCGCGGGCGCAGCGGCCGCGAGTCGGCGGGCAGCAGACCGTGTTCGAGCAGCAGCAACCGGAGGTCGTTCCACGCCAGCCGTGACTTGCCGATCAGCGCCCGCAGCGCGCGCTCACTGTGCCTGCTCGAGGCGAGCTCGGCGTCGGTGAGGTCGCTGTCCGGCCTGGGATGGGTCTCCCGTTTCGGGTTCTCCGGATGGTAGAAGCGTTGCGCCGCGGCAGACGGCGGTTCCTGCCGGTTCCCTGGAGGTGTCCGATCCGGCGGCGGAGGTGGTGTCGGCGGCGTCTGCTCAGCCTCCGTTCCCTTCGCCGCGACCTTGGTGAACACCTGGAAGCCGTCGTACTGGATGACCAGGTCGGCACCCTTCTTCACGGCTTTCTCCGCGAACCCCGGATCGACCCGGTTGGTGGCGAGCAAGACGACCTTCGGGTCAGGCCCGGCCAGGTCCCGTTGTCTCGCCGTCTGGCCGAGGTCGACGTCGAACAGCGCGGTCCGGTCCTTGACCTCGAAGCGGACTTCGGTGCCGTCCCCGAGCTCGCCGCGAATGTCGATGTCGGTTCCGTCGCTGTTCTCGGCGTCCGTGCCGGCCCGTCCCTCTTCGTCCACCGGCACCTCGAGACCGGTGATCCGCAGTCCGGGCAGCCCGATCCCGGCCAGCAGGGACTCGTGCAGGTTGGCCAGCGCCAGCGCGACGTCGGCCGCGGCGTACTTCGCGCGGACGTTCTCGTAGTTGGAATCGAGCGCGCTCACCGGAACCTGGGTGTTGCCGTCCAGTACCCGTCGCGCCTTGCCCAGCTCTTCCCGCAGGCCCTCCTCCGCGGCGCGGACGTCCACGCCGAGCGCGGCGAGCTCGTCCAGCTTGGCCTGGATCCCCGCGGCCTCGAGCAGAAGGCCCTTGCCCCGGTCCGTCTTGGCCAGGTCGGCCGGAGTCGCCGGTACCGCGTTCGACTCCTTGCCTTCGACCGGCTTCCTGACCGGGATCCGGTCGGCAACGGCCCTCACCTGTTCGGCGAACGCGGCGAGCTGGTCGGCACTCATCGCGGAGACGCGCTCGCCGAGTGAAAGCCCCTTCGGCCCTCTGGCCACCCGCCCGGCGAGATCGGTCAGCCGCTTCACCAGCTTGTCCGGATTCATCTTGGCCGCGAGGCCCACGACCGCTTCCCGCGCCGAGGGCGACAACGCGTCCCATGCCTCGGCCAGTTCGGGTGGTCTGGCCAGCAGTGACGCGAGGCGGGCGAGGGTGGCTGCGGCTTCCGCCGGGTGCAGGCGGCCGAGCAACTCGGACATCGCTTCCCTGGCGGCCGGGACCGCGCCCCACAACCGGTGCACGGTGGCTTCGGCGGCCAACCGGCCACCCAGCTCCTGCAGCGCGGATTCCCTCATCTCGCCGAGGATCTCGCCGAGGGAGCGGTCCATCCTGCCCGGCGAAAGGCGCGCCGCGAACTCATGCACCTGATCGGCCAGCGCATCCGGGCCGACCGAGCCCAGGAGCTCGGCGATCGCCTGCCGTGCGGCCGGCGGTAGCAGGTCCCATACGGCGGCGAGTCGCGACGGCAGGCCGTCCGGGACATCCGGCGATTCGCCGGTGCCCGGCGGCGGGCCGGGCGGCCGCCGGGGCGGCTCGGCGGGTGGGTCGCCCTGCGTGCGCCGGGGCTCGGCGGCTCGGCGCATCGTCGTGTGAGCGGGGGTCGGGGCCGGTTCGGCGGGCTGGGTGGTGTCCGGCCGCTGAGCCTGCTGAGCCGCCGCGGCGGCCGGTGCGGCGGCGGCCAGTACCTGCCCGGTCTCGTTACCGGGGCCGGGGCGCCCACCCGTTTCTCCGGCCGGATCGTCCACTGTGGACTCGGGTGCTTCCTCCTGCTGTTCGTCTTGTTCCCGAGTTTCGGATTCGGGCGGCGTGGGGCCGTCGTCGTCGGGTTCCGGCGCGGTTTCGGCCTGGTCGGCTTCCGGCTCGTCCTTGGTGGACTTCGCGGCGGTGCCCTGGTTCGGGCTCGCGGGTGTCGCGCCCTGCTGCTGAGTCGAACCGGGTTGCGGTGAAGCCGGTTGTGCCGCACCGGATTGCGCGGCGGCCTGGGTCGCGGCGGCAGGGGTCGACGCGTTCGCGGCCACCTGCGCCGATCCGGTCGACGGGGCGCCCGCCGCCGGTACCGACGTGGTCTGGGCCGCCGAAGCCGGCGTGGCCGAGCTGACGGTCGCCGTCGGCGCGCCGGCGGGTGCGGCGACCGAGGTCGCGGCCGGCGCCGCGACGACGGTCGCCTGCGGCACCGAACCGGCCACCGTCTGCGACACCGAGGAACCGATCGTCGCCTGGCCTGGCGACGACCCCACCCCGGCGTGCTGGCGTGGGCCGGCGGCCGAACCGTCCACAGTGGAGTTCGTGGAACCGCCGCCGCGACCTCCGCTGTCGGCGCCCGGCGTACCGCCCAGGTCCGAGGCGGAACCACCAGGCTGACCAGGCGCGGCCCCGGCCTCACTCTGTCCCGGCGCCAAGCCGCTTTCGCCTTGCCCCACCGCGGTGTCGGTGGTGCCTTTCCCCGCGCCGACGTCGGCCGACTCCGGCGCTCTCACCTCACCCGGTGGGTCGGTCGGTGGCGGGCCGCTGGACGAGGTTCCCATGTCCATCGCCGGCGACGGCTTCTGCAGCCCGAGTTTCTCCCTGCCGAGGTCCATCACCTGCTCGCCGGCGAGGTGCGTGTTCCCCCGGATCGGCCCGATCGCGGCCGAGGTGAGCCAGTTGTCCTTGATGGCCTGTCCATAGCCGGCGAGATCGGTCGGAACCCCGTTCCCGTCCATGATGCTTTGCGCGGCATGGCTGGAGATCGGCGAGGACACCGCGTTCGTGCTCGCCGAGCTGACCGCCGTGGTGGCGTGTTTGCCGAGTCCGCTGTCCAGCGCGTTCTTGACGCCCGGGTTCTTCCTGGCGAGAGCGCCGATGGCCTTGCCCGGCGCGCCGACGATGCCGCTGACCGGGGCGCCGATGGCCCCGCCGAGCGCGTTGGTGGCGCTTTCCTTCCAGCTGAACCCTTCCTGGTTGCCCTGCCAGATGTTCAGGCCCTGCTCGATGCTGTTGGTGACGACCTCGTCGGCCGCCTCGCGTGCGACGATCGTGACCAGCTTGCCGATCTTGCCGAATTTGTTCGCCGCCTGGGCGATCGACTTGGCGGTCTCCACCAGCTTGGCGATCCGCATCGCCATTCGTCCCGCGAACAGCCACTGTCCACCGGGGATCGCGGCCATGAGGGCGAATTCCACACTGGCGTGGATGATCTCCGACCAGATCTGGTTGCGCACCCGCTCGATCTGATCCGCGTAGTTGTGGCAGAACGTGGCCATCTTGCGCATGCTCACGACGAGATCCCGGTGGCCGGAACCACCACCGCCGTACTCACCGTCGTTGGCCTCTTTGATACGCGCCTGGACGAAGGCACCGTTCGCGTCCGGCCAGGTCTCACGCAGCCGGTCGTGAACGGTCGACGATCGGGTGATCGCACCCTCCAGCAACGTCGCGGCCTTGTCCCACGCGTCCCCGAGGTCGTCGGCCGCGTGCGGGTTGTCCGGCGGCCAGATGTCGTCGATGACGCCGCCCATCCACTCCCAGGCGGCGACGGTCATGCTCCACAGATCGGCCATCGTCGGCGTACCCGTTCAGGAACCGAGCTGGTCGGTCGCCTCGGTCTGCGCGCTCTCGTAGACCTTGACGCCCTTCTCCGCGTTGTCCGCCAAGTTGACGAAGTTGTCGTCGACCCCGTTCGCGCTCTTGATGAGGTCGGGGGTGTTGTCCGCGCAGTCCTGGAACGCCTCCCCCAGCTTCCCGAAACCCAGCAGCGGGGTGATGTCCTCGATGGCCTTGCGGCATTTCGCCCACTCGGTCTCGAAGTCGGTGCCCGCGGCCTTCAGGTTCGCCAGCTCCTGCCGGGTCGGCGCGAAGAAGATGTCGACCTTGCCGTCGTGATTCCGGTCCACTCCGCTCACCGGCCGTACCCCCGCTCCGGCCGGTCCAGCCGGCGCAGCACCGGATCGAACCGGAGATCCGCGGCGTCGGCGTCCATCCCGGGTGGCAGGAATCCCGCCGCGATCGCCAGTCCCTGTTCGGTCGACGACTCGACCGCCTCATGGATGGTGTCGGTGATGTCCTTGGCCAGCGCGGCCGAGTCGGCCGTGCGGTAGATACGCGGATCGAGCGAAAGTTCGAGAAGTTCACCCGCGCCACCGACGGTCGCACTGATCAACCCGTCGGCGGATTCGGCGGTGGCGCGGATGCCTGCCATTCGCCGTTGCATGGTCCGGACGTCCTCGGCCAGCTGTTCGTAGTCCGCGTACATATCCGGTTTCATCGGTGGCTCCACGATTCCTCCTTGGCGCGTAGGGCAAGTCTCACGTGGACACGGGTGTGCGGGGGACGCCTGACCTGTTCCGGCCAAAGCACGAGCCCTGTCCCGAAAGGAACCCCGGCGGGCTCGTGGCTCGCCGGGGTCCCGTCGATTCGGTCGTCAGATGCCGATGATGTTGTTGACGTGCGACTCGCACGTCTGCCCGATTTCCCTGACGTTGCCGTACGCACCGGCGGTGCCGTGTGCTTCGTCCCCGTAGGAACCGGTGTTCTTGCAGACCTGCGCGTACTTGATGCCCATCGCCTCGGCGTTGCTGCCGTTCCACGCGAAACCCGCGACGTTGCGCATCTGGCTCAGGTCGTCATCGGCCGCCTGGACGAGGTTTGTGGCCATCTTGTTCATGTCGTTCGCGGCAGCGTCGACGATGTGGTACACGGTCTTGTAGTGGTCGTCCATCATGGGAAGCCTCCTTGTCAAACGGACGGGTTGATGGCCTTGGCGATCATCGCCTGCGTAGCGTCGGCCGCGGCTCCGGCCGAAACCTTGACGACCGAGTTCCCCGTGTCGACGAGTTGCTGCGCGAACGGATGAACCTGGTTGTTGAAGAGGTCGACGCGGTCCATGTTCCCGGTGATGCCCGCCTGTTTCACGGCTCCGCCGAGCCCCGTGCTGAGGGCGTCGAGATCTCGCGCGGCGTGCGCGCGATGCGCGGCGAGCTGTTGCTGGATGCTGTCATCGGTCTTGTTGATCAGGTTCTGTACGACCGGTAATTGAATATCGACGAGACCGTCGCTCATACGTCCCTCTCTTTTCTTTCCGAACCGGACCCTTGCGCCTCAAGCTAGCCAGGGCATCGGCGCGTTCGGCGGGGTTCGGCACGTTCCTGCCATCACGCCCCGTCCGCGCCCCGACCGGCGAACGATCGTGGTGTGACGACCATCGTGGTGAAGAGACCGGCCAGGAGGCCCGCACCGGAGTTGCCGGCGGGTGAGCTGATCCTGCAAGCACCTCCGGAGATCCCACCGCCGCCCGCACGGCAATGGATGCAGGTGCTGACGGTGGTGCCGATGGTGGCCATGATGGGCGCGATGATGCTGATGTTCTCCGGCAGCATGAACGGATCGATCCGGTTCGTCGTGTACGGCCTGATGGGCGTCGGCATGCTCGGCATGGTGGTGACCGGTTTCCTGCAGGGCGGCGGCCCGAGCAAACGGGAAATGGGACATGCCCGGCGCAAGTACCTTCGCCAGCTGGCCCAGCACCGGCTGCGGCTGAGGCGTTCGGTGCGTGGGCAGCGCGACGCCATGGACTATCTGCACCCGGATCCGGTGTCGCTGTGGTCGCTGGCCGCGAGCTACCGGCTGTGGGAGCGGCGCAAGGACGACCCGGATTTCGGCATCGCCAGGATCGGCACCGGCGCGCAAGCCCCAGCGACCACGCTGGTCTCGCCGGACACCAAACCGCTCGAAGAGCTGGAACCGTTGTCCGCGCTGGCCTTACGCCGGTTCATCACCACGTACACGACGATCGACGGGTTGCCGCTGGGGATCGCGATCAACGGCTTCAGCCGGATCTACCTGCGCGGTGACCGGACACGACAGCTCGGCATGCTGCGCGCGATGCTGGCTCAGCTGTCCACTTTCCACTCGCCCGACGACCTGCGGATCGCGGTGTGCGTCGGCGAGCGGGAGCGCGCGGACTGGGAATGGATCAAGTGGCTGCCGCACGCACTGCACCCGGAACGCACCGACGCGCTCGGCCCGCTTCGCCTTGTCGCGCCGACGATCCCGGCACTGGAGTCGATGCTGGAAGAGGAACTGGCCAGGCGCCCGAGGTTCGACCCCGAGGTGGACACCCGGGTTTCCGGCCCGCAGCTCGTGGTCGTGCTCGACGGCGGCTCGATGGCCGGGTCGGACCACCTGATGACCGGCGGCGGCGTCGAGGGGGTGACGGTGGTCGACCTGACCACGATGCCGCCGAGGGCGCTCGACCGGACGACCGTGGTGCTGGCCGTGGCCGGGAACGGCGATCTGGTCAGCGAGACGATCGACGGCGAGATCCCGCTCGGCAAGGCGGACGCGCTCGGCGCGGTGGCCGCCGAAGGGCTCGCCCGGCAGCTCGCCCCGCTGCGGCTCACCGCGGGTGTGCGTGGCGACGCGCCGATGACCAACGAACTCGGCCTCGCCGAGCTGCTCGAACTCGGCGACCCGTTCGAGTTCGATCCGGCCGACACCTGGACGCCCCGCCCGAACCGGGACCGGCTCCGGGTCAAGATCGGGATCCACCCGGACGGGGCCCCGATCGAGCTCGACCTCAAGGAATCCGCACAAGACGGCATGGGCCCGCACGGCCTGCTGATCGGCGCGACCGGTGCGGGTAAATCCGAGCTGCTGCGGACGCTGGTGCTGGCGCTGGCCGCGACACATCCGCCGAGCTCGCTGAATTTCGCGCTCGTCGACTTCAAGGGCGGCGCCACCTTCACCAGGTTGGACTCGCTGCCGCACACCAGCGCGGTGATCACCAACCTCGCCGAGGAACTGCACCTCGTCGACCGGATGACCGATGCCATCAACGGCGAACTGGTCCGCAGGCAGGAACTGCTGCGCGCGGCCGGGCAGTTCGACTCGTTGCGCGACTACGAGAAGGCCCGCGCGGCGGGTGCCCCCTTGCCCGAGGTCCCGACCCTGCTGGTGATCTGCGACGAGTTCTCCGAGCTGCTTTCCGCCAAGCCGGATTTCATCGACATGTTCGTCCAAATAGGCCGGTTGGGCCGGTCGCTCGGAGTGCATCTGCTGCTCGCCTCGCAACGGCTGGACGAGGGCAGGCTGCGCGGCCTCGAAGGACATCTCTCCTATCGGATCGGCCTGCGGACCTTCTCGGAGATGGAGAGCCGGACGGTACTGGGCATGCCGGACGCGTTCCGGCTGCCGAGGGCACCCGGCCACGGATTCCTCAAGGTGGGTACCGAACAGCTCGACCGGTTCCGCTCCGCCTACGTTTCCGGCGTCTACCAGCGTCAGACCGGACGCGCGGCATCCCTCACCCCGCAGGAACAACTGGTGTTACGCGAATACACCACCCACTATCTGGCCGCCGAGCTGGACACCGGAGACGAATCGGCGACCCCCGAACAGGACCCGGACACCGCGGTCGGCGAGACCTTGCTCGACATCCTGGTGGACCGGTTGCAGGGCCAGGGCACACCGGCTCACCAGGTGTGGCTGCCGCCGCTGGACGAGTCGCCCACGCTCGACGCGCTACTGCCCGCGCTCACCACCGATCCCGCGCGCGGACTGACCACCGGGCGGCAGGGCGATCTGCGTCCGGTGATCGGCATCGTGGACCGGCCCTACGAGCAGCGCCGTGATCCGTTACGGCTCGACCTTTCCGGCGCGGCCGGGCACGTGCTGGTGATCGGCGCGCCGCAGACCGGTAAGAGCACCACGCTGCGCACGCTGATCTGCAGCCTCGCGCTCACCCACACCCCGCGTGAGGCGCAGTTCTTCTGTCTCGACTTCGGCGGCGGCACCCTCGCCTCGATCGCCGGCCTTCCCCATGTGTCCGGGGTGTCCGGGCGGCTGGACACCGGCGCGGTGCGCCGGACCGTCGCCGAGGTGGCCACCGTGCTGGCACAGCGGGAACGGCTGTTCGCCGAGCACGGGATCGACAGCATCGTCACCTATCGCAAGCTGCGTGCCGAGGGCCGGTTCGCCGACCAGCCCCACGGCGACGTTTTCCTGGTCGTCGACGGCTGGCAGACCCTGCGCGGCGAATTCGACCAGCTGGAGGAGACGGTCGGGGACATCGCCGCCCGCGGCCTTTCCTACGGTGTGCACCTGTTGGTGAGCTGTTCCCGTTCGTTCGATCTGCGCATGAACGTGCGGGACCTGTTCGCCAGCAAGCTGGAATTGAAGGTCGGCGACCCGATCGACTCGCTGATCGACCGCCGCGCCGCCATGGGAGTGCCCTCGGGCGCCCCCGGCCGGGGCATTTCGATGAGCAAGCACCAGATGCTGGTGGCGCTCCCCCGGATCGACGGGGCCTCGCGCACCGAGGACCTGATCGGCGGGATCGGCGCCCTCGTCGACGCGGTCCGGTCCGCCTGGCCCGGTGAGTCCGCGCCACCGGTCCGGCTGCTGCCGGGAACGTTCCCGTTCGAGGAGCTGCCCGAGACCGACCAACCGACCGGTGCCGAAGCCGGGCTCTCGGTCGGCATCCACGAGAAGGACCTTTCCCCGATGCGGCTGGATTTCGCCGCCGATCCACACTTCTTCGTGCTGGCGGACACCCAGTCCGGCAAGACGACGTTCCTGCGCACACTGGCTCGCCGGATCGAGGGCGCGTACACGCCGAGCGAAGCCCGGATCATCCTGATCGACCACAGGCGCGGGCTGCTCGGCGAGGTCGGCGAGGACTACCTGCTCGGATACGGCACCAACGACGCGCACAGCGGCGAGCTGCTGGCCGAAGTGGCCGCGTCGATGGCGAAGCGGCTTCCCGGCGCGGACGTCACGCCGGAACAGCTGCGGGCGCGTAACTGGTGGCACGGGCCGGAGATCTTCGTGCTCGTCGACGACTACGACATGGTGGCCACGCACGAGAAGCATCCACTGATGTCGTTGCTGCCGCTGGCGGCGCAGGGTTCGGACATCGGCCTGCACGTGGTGCTCGCCCGCCGCTCCGGCGGCGCCGGCCGGGGGCTGTTCGAGCCGTTCCTTTCCCGGCTGCGGGAGGTCGGCACGCCCGGCCTGATGATGTCCGGCGACCGGGACGAAGGGCCGTTGCTCGGTGGCATGCGTGCCCAGGTGCTTCCGCCCGGCCGCGGCTGGCTGGTGGATCGCCGTGGCCACAAGGGTTTGGTCCAGCTCGCCTGGCTACCGCCGAAGGCTTGAGCCATGGCCGGAACCTGCCGGTGCCGTCATCGCGACCACCCCCGGTGTTTGGCTTGGGAACACGAATATCCGAGGAACGGCACTGGAGGTGTGCATGGGCGGCAAGGTCGACGTGTGGATTCCCGCGCTGGAATCGTTCGCGAGCGAGGTGCAGAGGATCAGGGCCGCTCCGACGATCGATCGGGAGCCGATCAAGGAATGCGGTGGTATGCCGGAATGCGCGGCACTGGCCGGCGCCGACCAGTACATCACCGGCGCACTGAAGTCCTTTCTGGAGAAGGCCGGTCCCGGCGTGCAGATCTTCGGAGCCATGGCGGGGAAGAGCGCTAGCGCCTACCGGGCCGCGGGCGAGGCGGCGCAATCGGCGGTGCTGGCCACCACCAGCCGCCCCCCGGCGGCGGAAACGGGTCCCGCGGAGGTGCCTCCGGACATCCCGTACCTGGGGAACCCGTCGGGACCACTCGTATGACCGGACATCCCGCCCCGAGACACCCCGACAGGACTTGACCGATGAGCTACAAAGACGTCAATTTCGACGTGCAGGTGAAGATGTTCCAAGCGGAGATGCAGAACACCTACCCCGCGCTGACCGAAGCCAGGGACATGTGGGCACAGGCGCGGATGTGGGTCGACGACACGCACGGACTCCTCCGCTCGGCCAACAACGAACTCCGTGGCCCCAACTGGGACGACGAGGTGGGCAGGGCCTTCGTCAACTGGGTGGACGAGGCATGCGAGTCGGGGCTCGGCTCCTGGGGAGGGCAGGAGAAGGCACCGGAGGGCGCACCGCAGAGGTCCACCGGCAGCATCGACGAATCCCATCTCTTCCAGCAGATGGGCATGCTGCTGGCCGAGATGGAGGCGACCCGGTCGGTCATGAACGTGTGGGTCGGGATCGTCAACTCCAAGACCGACCCGGACGAGCAAACGCAGGAAGCGAAAAGGGCCCAGGAGAAGGTGGGCGGGCTGCTGGACCTGGTCGCACAGCAGTACGTGCGCACCGGGCACGCCATGCTCGCCGCACGGGGCCGTCCCTGGAACGGGCCGACCCAGCTCGGCACGGGGCAGGGCTACGATCCGGAATCCGGGCTGGGCAACGGCTCGGGTGCGCCGAACGCCGGAGATCTTCCCGGGGAGGTCCCGGGAACACCGGATCCCGGAACGCCCGAACAGCCGAGCGAGCAGAACCCCACCACCAATCCGATGGAAGAGGCCACGGAAACCCTCAGCGCGCTGAGTGACGCGCTGTCCGCCGCTGAGCAACTACTCGGCGGATCGGGCAGCGAGACTCCCCAGCTCCCCGATCTCTCCGGGATCGACCCGTCGAAACTAGGCGATTACTCCGACTACGCGGACTACGCCGGTTACGTCGACCCGGCCGGCACCTCCGGTCTTCCCTCGCTGGCCGGGATGCCGGACGCCGCGGGGCTTTCCGGTGCGGGTGGCGGCGGTGTGGGCGGCGGTGCCGGAGTGGGCCCCGGTGCGGGTAGCTCCCTGCCGGGGAACGGGCTGAACGCGGGTGCCGCACCGGTGGCGTCCGGGCTGGGCCTCGGTTCGGCCTCGGCCGCGGGCGCGGCGGGCTCGGGTGGGATGCCGCCGCCGATGATGCCGCACAACGGGGCCGGGAAAGGCGAGAACGGCGGCATCAAACCCGGTGACGCGGAACGCCCCGCCGGCCGGCAGCGTGGCAAACCCGCGGGAACACCGGGGGTGCCGCTGCTCGGACGGGCGGTCAACGGGAAGCGGAAGTCGCCGCCCGCCGCGCCGCAACGCCAGTGGGATCCGGAAAGCACCACGGTGCAGCTGCTCGACGAGGAGCTGTGGCAAGTGAACCAACAGGACAACGCGGCGAAATTCCGCTCCGGACACTGAGGAGGGGCATATGCCCGGAACAGAGATCAATGGCAATCCCGACGCGATGAGCGCGTTCTCCAAACACCTCACCGCGCCCACGATGCCGCCGTCGCTGATGCAACGGCTGGGCACCATGCCGAGCATGGCCGGCTTGTTCGAGGGCGTCGCGATGTCCTTGCTGGACAAGGCGGCGACCGCGAGCATGCTCGCGCTGCTGACCAAGATGACCGAGGAGATGGTGACCTACTCCGGAAAGGTGGGCGCGGCGGCGGGCGCCTACTCCGCCGCCGACGTGGCCAGCGCGCTGGAACTGGCGAGCGCGACGGTCAAGGTCGCGAACCAGGGGTTGTCGATCCTCAAGCAGACCGCGAGCACGCTCGACCAGGCGGACTCCGCCACCGGTGCCACCGAGGACACCGGCGCGGCCGCGCAGCCGTCCACCGTCCAGCCCGAGTCGGTCTGAGGAGCGAACCGTGATCCCCTACAACATGCTGCCCATCGAAATGCACGTGAAGATGATCGAGGCCGAGGCGCGCAACGTCTCGGCGCTCACCGAAGCGGCACGGATGTGGACCGAGGTGCGCGGCTGGATCGACGCGGCGCAGGTGGAGTTGCACACCAGGGTGGCCGAGCTTTCTCCACAGTGGACGGACGAGAACGGCCGGGCGATGGAGGAGAAGACGCAGCGGACCCTCGCCGAGCTGAAGATGTGGGGCGAGCGGATCGACGCGGCCCAGCCCGCCGCGGCGCTGACCGCGCTCGCCACGTCGATCCCGGCGACCGCCTCGGCCGTCGCCAGTGCCTTCGGCGGCTATGCCGCGGTGGGCGGGCTCCCGCTCGGCGCCGGCTTCCAGCAGTTGTCGGCCACCGCGATGAACGCGCTCGCCGTCGAATTCGACGTGTCCATCGGCCAGGTGGTCGCCGCGTCCGGCGTGCGGAACCCGGCCGAAGTGCTGCCCGCGCAGCAGATCTCCACGGAGGGCAACTCACCGACCGATGTGCTCAAGGCGGCCACCGCCGGCATGACGACGCTGCAGGAGCTGCAGGATCTCAGCTCGTCGCTGACCTCCGGCGGTTCCGACGGCGCGACAGGACTCGATTCGTCGGCGCTGGGCCAGAACGTACCCGGCTGGTCCGCCGGCGGCGGACCGTCGCTGGCCGGGCTGGCGCCCACCCCGCCACCGGTCGCGCCCGGCTTGTCCGGCGGTCTCCCCGGGGCGGGTCTGCCCCCGGTGGGGGGCGCGCCGGTCGCCTCGGGTCTCGGCCTGCTCGGCGCCGCCGGGGTGGGCACCGGCGGCCTGCCGATGTCGAAAGCGGCCGTGGCGAAACGCGCCGCCACACAGAACATCGCCGAAGGTGCCCCGACCGCGGCCGGATCGAACACCGGCGCGACCGGTAAGCAGGCCACCGGTGGTGGTACACCGCCGATGATGCCGCCCGCCTCCGGCCAGACCTCCCCGCCCGGAACCCTCCAGCCCGGCTCCGCGAACCAGCCGACGGGCCGCGCCGGCTCGTCGAGGAAGACGGCCGAGGGGACCGAAGGCGTACCGGCCGAACTCCGTGGCAGGTCGGGCAACGGAGATCCGTCTTTCGGCCTCCGGCAACCGAAACGCCCGCGTACCGGCGAATCGGAGTCCGCCTCGGTGCAACTCCTCGACAAGGAGTTGTGGCACACCACGTGATGAGCTGATCGGGATCGGCGACGGCCGAGGGACGACGGGCACCGGAAACGCCCGCGGTCCCTCGGCCGTCGTCGTTCGAGTGGCCGGTTGCGGCCAGGAGCCTGTCTGCGGGCGGCATCCGCGCGGACGATTGCACCATGAGACGACACCGGATGTCCGCCGTCGCCGCCGTCATGGCCGCGGCGGCCGTTCAGTCCCTCGGCGGCGGGGGGACGGCGCACGCGGCGCCGCCACCCGGCGTCTGCCACGATCCGGACCCGGCGCGGCCTCCGGTACGAGCACAGCCATGGGCCCAGCAAACCCTCGCCCCACAACGGGTATGGCCGTACAGCAAGGGTTCCGGGGTCCTGGTCGCGGTGGTCGACTCCGGGGTCGACGCCGATCACCCGCAGCTCGCCAGGCCGGGCAAGGTCCGCGCCGGCCGCGACTTCCATCAGGCGGGTGCCCTTCCCGGCGCGTTCGACTGCGTTTCGCACGGCACCGGCGTCGCCGGCATCATCGCCGCCGATCCGGCGGCCGGTATCGGTTTCCACGGGGTGGCCCCGGACGCGGAGATCCTCCCGGTACGGATCAGTGACCGCGACTTCGACAGTCAGGGCGGATCCCTCCGGATCGATCCGCGGGTGGTGGCCGACGGCATCCGCTACGCGACGGATCAGGGAGCGAAGGTGATCAACCTTTCCCTGGCCGGTCAGGACGACTTCGCCGTCATCCGGGAGGCGGTCGCGTACGCGGTGTCCAGGGACGCGTTGGTGATCGCCGCTGTAGGCAACACCCAGCGCGGATCGGCCACCGAACTCCCGTCCTACCCGGCCGCGTACGACGGGGTCCTCGGTGTCGGCGCCATCGACATCGACGGGGCCTTGATGCCCGGCTCCCAGATCGGCCGGTACGTGGACATCGTCGCTCCGGGCGCCAAAGTACTGGCTCCGACGCGGGCGGGCGGGCACGTGTACACCGACGGCACCAGCTATGCCGCGCCGTTCGTTTCCGGCACCGCGGCGCTGGTCCGGTCGGCCTGGCCCAGGTTGACCGCTCCGGAAGTGGCACGACGTCTGATGGCGACCGCGGACCCGGCGCGCGGTGGCCTGAACAGTCAAGCGTTCGGGGCCGGGGTGGTCGACCCCTACCGGGCGGTGACCGACAGCATGGACACCGAGACCCCGGGAGCCCTGCCCGCCCTCGTTCCCACGCCGCCGGACCAGGATCGGCTCGATCGGGCCGCGGCCCGCGAGAACAGTGCGACGACGGCGAAGTGGCTCACCGTCGCCGCGGCCGGCGCGATCGTGCTCGCACTGCTGGTGGCAGTGCTCCAGCCTCGCGGACGCAGGCGCGGCTGGCGTCCCGGCCGCGCGGCGGCGGTGGCCGCCGAACCGGCCGCCGTCGAGCCT
Source organism: Amycolatopsis sp. WAC 04197 (assembly GCF_003947475.1). Taxonomy (NCBI): domain Bacteria; kingdom Bacillati; phylum Actinomycetota; class Actinomycetes; order Pseudonocardiales; family Pseudonocardiaceae; genus Amycolatopsis; species Amycolatopsis sp. WAC 04197. The sequence goes on from NZ_QHJK01000010.1 coordinate 330,943, forward strand.
CCCGAACAGATCTTCCTGCTTTCCAGGGACTGACCGGCCGTTTCGCGGGCGCACGACTGAGCGGGGTAAGGCAACATGTCGTTGCCTTACCCCGCTCAGCGTCATCGTGAGTGGCGTTTCCCCATCGAGTGGGTCCCGTCAGCCGCCCAGGGTCTGGCGCCGCGCGGCGGCCGGGTCGAGACTCGGTCCCTCGGGCAGCCGCGCCACCAGACCGGCGGGCAACCGCACCGGCCGCGCCGACGGGTACCCCAGCATCTTCAGCACATCGGGCGAAGCCAGCGGATAGCGGCGCCCCATGTCGGTCACCACGGTGAGCGTTCCGGCAGCCGCGGAAGGGGAGGGCATCGCTTCGACGACGATCGCGCTGCCGGGCGGCACGTGGACGCGGTCCGCGAGCGGGGTTCCGGAGGCGGTCCGGCGGGCGGTGGTGGACATCGGGTCCGCGGGCGGCATCGAGGGGTCGACGGTCAGCGAAGGAGCCGCGGAACCGTCGCCGAAGGTCGCGCACACGGTGGTGTCCTGGTCGCGCAGGCGCGCGATGGCCGGACGTGCGGCGGGTGCGGCACCCGCGTCGGCCTGGACGGGGTCCAGTTGCCGGGACATGGTCGCCAGCGAAGGCGGCAGCGGCACGGTTTTCGGTTCACCGCCGGGATAGGCGGCGAGCATCTGGGCGCTCGCGCGCTGGACGTCGTACTGCAGTTCGCTGATCGGCCGCAGGGCGTCCCGTTCGGCCAGATAGTGCTGCTGCCCGCCGCCGGAGGTCTGCACCATCAGCAGCATGCCGTTCCGGATGTCGGTCCGGCCCGGTACGGCGGTGGACACCTCGCCCGCCGCCGCCACCGGCAGCGGGCCGATCGGCGTGCCTTCCGGGAGCACGTCGAGCCACGCCCGGCCGACGCGCGCCCACGGCTCGGCGGTCAGTGCGAGGCCGGTGCCGACGGCGCCGTAGTCGGTGATCCGGTGCCGGTGCCCGCGCCACACGACGAACCGGTCGCCGGTCGACGTCGATTCCACCAGCAGCGCCTGGTCGCCCAGTTCCGCGCCGCCGGACGGCGAGGCACCGGCCAGCAGCACCGATTCCTCGATCCGGCTGCCCGCCAGATCGCTCGCGGGCGCGGAGCACAGCGACCACGATCCGGTGAGCAGTTTTTCGGGGCCGGGCAAGCCGTCCGGCGCGTCGGCGATGCCGATCCGGGGCCCTCGCGGGACTCCGGCGAGCGACTCGCGCGAAACCCGTTCCGTGGTGCCGTGTTCGCCGAGCAACAACAGGGCGGACGCGTAGTTCGCGACGGGATGCAGCCGTTCGTCCAGGTAGACGTAACGGGTCCCGCTCTCCTTCTCCACGATGACGGCGGCGTTCTTGCGCCACGCGTTGTTTCCGCCGGGCACGATCATCCCGTAGACCCCGACGCACGCCAGCGCCACGATCGCCAGTGCGACACCGGCGAAAGCGGCGCCGGACGGGCGGCGGAACGGCGGCTGCTCCGGGTCGGTCTCCCTCGTCACCAGCGCGGAGATCGCGCGCTGCACCAGGAATTGGTAAGCCTGCAGCTGATCCCGTTTGGACGCCATGGGTTCAGCCCCCCAGTCCGCGCACGTAGCCGTACAGACCGAGCACCGAACACGCCACCGGGACGACGGCGATCGTCACCAGGATCTCGAAGTACTCGGCGATCCGGCCGAGATACGGGTTGGCGGCGCGGGTGCTCAGCACGACACCGGAGGCGATCACGCCCGCCGCCACCGCCAACGAAAGCGGCCCGGCCAGGACGAGCAGCAGCGAGCGGTCCGCCATGAGCGGGCCGGCCAGCAGGCAGCCGGCGCCGAAGATCCCGGCCACCAGGATCGGCGTCCGTTGCCGCAGGATCGGATACAGCCGCGCCCGCACCAGGAATCCGGCCGCGAGGAGGGCGACGAGGACGACCGCGGCCTCGCTGTCGCTACGGATCAGTTGCAGCTGGCAGTACATGGCGACGATCGCCGCCCCGCCCAGCATCCCGGTGAGCAGCGCGTCCGCTCTGGCGACGGCGGCGTGCACGAGGTCGAGCGGCGGCTGGGGATCGTCGCGGACCAGATCCGCGGTCGACCGCGGCAGCACCGGCATCGGCACCCGGCCGAGCCGCAGCGAAAGCGGCGCGAACGTGGTCGAGAGCACGAGCACCGCGCCGCCGATCACCGCCGCCGACCGATAGCCCGCCAGGTCGTCGAAGGTGGCCAGCCAGCCGCCGAGCACGCCGAGCAGGCCGACGGTGGCGGCTCCGGCGAACAGGGCGGGCGCGGCGGTCACCCCCAGATGGCCGACGACGGCCGCGAGCAGCAGGGCCGCGCTCGCCAGCAACAGGTGACCGGCGGACAGCTCGCCGATCGGGTCGTCGCCCGCCAGCAGCAGACCGCCGCTGGCGAAGGCGAACGGGAGGGCGACGGCGGCGAGTACCGCCCCGGCACCGGCATCACGCAGTGCCCGCGCGAGCAGCACACCCGACGCCAGCAACAGCGCGGAAACCGCCAGCGCCCAGGCCGCCGGTGACGTCCACGGCGGGCCGGCGCGTAGTACCGCGAGCAGACCGAACGACGTCGACACCGCGCCGACGGCCAGCCCGGCCTGTCGCGTGTGCCGCGGCCCCCAGGCCTTTCCGGTGCGGCCGGAGCCGGTGGCGATCGCGTCCACGAGGTCGTCGTACTCGGGCTCCGGCCATTCGGCGCGGCGCGGCGTCAGATGGAGGATCTCCCCGTCCCGGACCCGGTGCGCGCCCAGCGTCCGGTCCAGATCGAAGGCCGTCCCGTCGGCGCGGCGCAACTGCCAGCCGCCGCCGGCGACCCCGTCGTCGGCCATCCCCTCCCCCGCCCGCGCGAGCAGGCCGGGGAGGATTTCGGCGACGGACGCGTGTTCCGGCAGCGCCATGTCGACGCGCCGGTGCGGAGTGGTGATGGTGACCCTGACCAGGCCGGCAGTCTGCATGGGAAAAGGGTCGGCCAGCGACGGGTCCGCCGGGCACCGGCGGCAGGAACCTGCCGCGGTGAAAGTGCTCCGGATCCGGACTTCTTGCGCGACAATGGGGTCATGAGCATCGAGACAGGGCTGCTCGCCCAGGGCCCCATCGCGACCGTGTACGCGGGCAAGGATCCCGCCACGGGCAACGACTTCGCGATCAAGATGTTCCCCGGCACCTTCGACCGCGAGACCTCCGCTTGGCTCGAACGTGAGCGGAAGGCGCTGGCCGCGGTGCGCTCGACGCGTTCGATCCTGCAGATCGACGACGTCCTGACCCATCCCGACGGCCGGTCCGGTGTCCGCCGCGAACTGTGCCCGGGTTCACTCGCCGGTGTGCTGGATTCCGGTGCCCGGCTGGGAATTCCCGACGTGCTCGCCCTCGGCGCCGCGATCGCGTCGGCACTCGCCGCGGCGCACGGCGCGGACGTCCTGCACGGCGGCGTGAACCCGCACAACGTGTTGTACCGCGCGTCCGGCGAGTTCGTGCTCGCCGACTTCGGGGTGGCCCTGCGGCGGCGATTCCCGCGCGACCCGATGTACGCGGTCGAGTACACCGCGCCGGAAACCCTGCGCGACGACACGCTTTCCCCCGCGTCCGACCTTTATGGACTCGGCGCGGTGCTCTACGTCGCGTTGACCGGGACGCCTCCGTTTCCCCGCCACACCGGGCAGCAGCCCGGCGAACGCATCCTCCAGGTACTGCGGGAGCCGGTCGCGCCGATCCAGGATCCGGCCGTCCCCGGCGAACTCGCCGCCACGATCCTGCGGTTGCTGGCCAAGGAACCGGCCGACCGGCCGCAGGACGTCGCGTCGCTGGCACGGCTGTTCACGAAGCTGAGCCGACCCGGTGGCGAGGTCGTCACGGGCGATTCCTCAGACCTGACAAGCGAAGATGAAGACGTCGAGGTCGAATTCGACGACTTCGCCGCGGTCCACCGGCCCGCGGTCCCGGTCCACGCGGCCCCGGCGCCCGTCCAGGTGGTGCAGGCGCCACCGAGGGGCGGTCGCACCCTGATCCGCGAGTTCAGCGGTCCGCTCAAAACCGAACGCGGGTTTCCGTGGAAACCCGTCGCGCTGGCGGGCGGCGGCGTGCTCGCCGCCGGGCTCGCCGTGCTGCCGCTGATCCTCGGCCCGGCGGAGATCGGCGGGCAGGCCGTTCCGGTGGCGGCCGCGATCCCTTCTCCCGCAGCGGCTTCCGCGCCGGCGCCGGACGTCAAACTGGCGCTCGCGCCGCCGCAGGACCAGAGCGATCACGTGCAGCTGACGTGGACCGCGGAAGGCGAACTGGACTTCGTCGTGATCATGGCCGGCGAGCGGCTCGAGACGAAACAGCTCGTCGCTCACCGTCAGCGCAGCCTCGACATCCCCGTCGACCCGGCGCGCCGGTACTGCTTCCAGCTGAGGGCGACCGACGGACGGCACATCTACACCACCGAGCCGGTCGCGATCCGCGGCGCCCGCTGCAACCCGTAGTCCGTGAAGGCCTCCTTGAGGGACCCTGGGTCCCTCAAGGAGGCCTTCACGGACAGGGCCTCACCCCTCGCGAGAACCCCGGCCGCGGATCGGCACCAGGGTCCGCGGCTCGAGTGCCGCCAGCACCCGAGCCGCGAACGGTCTGGTGGCCAGCCCGCGCCGCACCTCGCCGACCTCCTGCCACGCCCGCCGGACCGAACCGTCCCCCACCGGGACCCCGGACCACAGCGTCACGTCCAGCACCTTGGCCAGCCGTGCGACCGGCTCGCGGATCCCGTCCCCGGCAAGCGATCCGGCCGATTCGGCGAGATCGCGCGGGGTCATCCCGATCCGGAACGGCACACCGTGCGCGCGCAACCGGTCGCGGATCTCGTCCCACGCGCCGAGCACGCCTTCGGCACCGGACCGGCGACGACGCCGCCGGGCGCGGACGACCTTCGCCGCCGGAACCCCGACGAGCCAAAGGAGTCCGAAAAGGACGATCGCGGCGACGAGCGACGGCCACCACCAGCTCATCCCCGCTTCGGTGCTCTGATCCTCGCCGGATTCCGCGGGCGTGCCCGGTGGAAGCTGGGGCGGCCGCAGTTGCTGTTCGGCGGGCAGCTGCGCCCGCGCACGAGCGACCGCCTTGCTGGGGCCTGCCTGACTCCGCTCCGCCTTGCCCGCCGCGGCGGTCGGGTCGAGTGCTACCCAGCCCGCTCCGGCGACCGCGACTTCGGGCCACGCCAGGACATCGCGGTTGCGGACGACGTGCATCCCGCCGTCGGTCTCGGCCGATCCCCGGAACCCGACGACGAGCCGGGCCGGGATACCGCTCATCCGCGCCAAGACGACGTACGCGGCGGCGAACTGCTCGCTCGTCCCCCGCTTGCTCTCCAGCAGGAAATGCCTCAGCTGCGGCCAGCCGTGCCCGGTCGGCAGCTCCTCCGTGCCCGTCGCGACCTGATAGTTCGTGCTGAGGAAGCGTTCCAGCTGCAAGGCGGACTGGAACGTCGGGCGCAGACCGCGCACGGCGTCCTTCGCCACGTCCTCCACGTCGGGCGGCACCGCGCCGAGCCCGCCGAGCGGCGCCCGCGGGTCGATCTCCCCGGCACCGAGATCGACCTCGGGTGACGACCAGCTGAGCCGGTAGTTGCGTTCCTGGCCGGTCGACGGCGATTCCGTCATCAGGGTGCCCGCGGACTCGTCCACCAACGGCGTCAGACCGTCCACACCGGTCAGATCCTGGTGGCTCGGCAGCCACGGCCCGGAGAGCCCGCGCACCTTCAGTTCCGCGCTGCCACGCACGCCGGGCGCGCCTTCGAGGCCCGCGCCGAGCCGCCGGAGCCGGGAGTCGGACAGCCAGTTCGCCCCGTCGAAACCGTTCAGCACGATCAGGCGCCACTGATCGACCGGGGTGTCCCCGCGGTACCGGAACACCTCCTCGCCCGGCCGGATGAGCCGCTGGGCGATCTCGTCCAGCGGGTTGCCGACCCGGCTCCTCGGCGGTGGCGCGGCCTGGGTGTCCTTGAGCGTCAACGGATCCCGGCCTGCCGGATCGAGCCCGGCGAGCGCGACCGCGCCGGCGACGAGGGCGACCACAGTGGACAGTGCGGGCCAGATCGCCGAGCCGGTCAGCCGCCAGGAGAACCGAGGTCCACCGGGTGCCCGGCTCACCGACCGGACCCGACTGCCCGACCACAGCAGGAGCCCCGCGGGCAGCGCGTAGCCCAGTGCCGCGACCACCGCGAAAACCCCCGTCAACGCCTGATACGCCTGGGCGAGGCAGGCGACGGCCAGGCTGGGCACGAGCGCCACGAGCGGCTTCTTGAGACGCAGCAACAGTTCCAGCCCGAGCACGACGGCGATCAGCACCGAAAGCGGCACGAACAACAGCTGTTCGGGGATCGGCCGCGCGGGCCAGGTGGACTGCAGCGTGAGCCGCCAGCCTTCGGTGAGGCCGCGCGCCAGCCCCTGCAGCGAAGTACCGGTCGGCAGGAAGGCGAGCGTGGTCGAGGTCAGCACCGTCTCGATCAGCCCGAGCAGGCCGAGCAGCGCGACGAACAACGGCCGGTACGGGGTCAGCTTGGGAAATTTCGCGGTCAGCTCGGCGCAGCCGTACGCGACGAGAACGACCACGAGCACCGGGACGAGCAGCGCCGCCCAGCCGAACACGGGCGCGAACAGCAGCCCGGCGATCCCGGTCGCGGCGAGCAACGCGGCGACCGCGATCCGGTCGAATCGGTCGCTCATGACTTACCCACCAAGGAATTCCACTGCGCCGCGGCACCGGCGGCGTCGACCGCGACGATCAGGCCGCGGGAGCCCGCCGACGGCCGGAGATCACCGATCCGGACCACGGTGTCGGGCCGCCAGCGGGCGGCGTGACCGAGATCGGCGTCGGGGCCGGTGATCAGCACCAGCACCCCGCCAGGACGTTCGGCGGCGGCCAATGCCGAGGGCAGCAGCGGCGCGTCGTCCGCGGCGTCCTGGGTGACGAGCGCGAGTTCGTCCAGCAGGGTCCTCGCCGCGCGCACCCCGCTGTCGGTCGGCGTGTCCGCGCCCGCGGAGGTGATGAAACGGCAGTGCTGCCCCGCCGACGCCGACGCGTAGAACAGGGAGGCCGCCACCTCGACGGCTTCTTCGAAAACGGCGGGGCTCATCGACGCGGGCCGCGTGTCGAGCACGGCGGTGAACCGGGGCTGGGCGGGGTCGGCGTATTCGCGCACCATGAGCCGCCCGGTCCTGGCGGTCGCCTTCCAGTGCAGATGCCGGACCTCGTCGCCGACCACGTACTCCCGCACCGCGCGCAGATCCGCCGAACCACGCAGCGGCGGGTCGGTGATCGGGCCTTCGTGGTGGTGGCGCGGATGTCCGGCCTGCGCCGCGCGTACCGCGTGCCGTCGCGGGTGCACCCACAACCACGCGGAACTCCCGACGGTCTGATCGCCGCGCGCGAGATCGAACAGGTCGGGCCGGTGCACGACGAGCGGGCCGACCCGGAGTTTCCCGCGTTTCGTCGTCGGAAGTTCGTAGTGGTACGTCGCTTCCGCGCCGGGCGCGAGCGGGCGGACCCGCAGGCTGTGCGTCTCGCCGCCGATGCCGTCCGCCGCGGCGAAACCGCCGTGCCGCCGCGAATCGGTGTTGCGCACGACGAGCGAGGCCAGCGCGGGTTTCCCGCGTTCGACCCGGTCCGGCTGGACGGTCCGGCCGATCTCCACCTTCGGCCGGAACCTGGTGGTGGCCAGCGCGATCAGCACCGCGCCGGCCGAGATCCCCGCGAAGGCACGGAAAAACGTGTACCCGGCCAGCTCGCCGAGGGCGTAGAACCCGGCGGCGAAGGCCAGCACGATGACGCCGCGGCGGGTGAGCCGCACGCCTACCTCCCCATCGCGGCCATGGGAGCGGCCGTCGCGCCCAGGAGTTCGTCGACGATGTCCGCGGTCCGCCGCTGGTTGAGTTCGGCGTCGGGGGTCAGCACGAGCCGGTGGTCGAGCACCGGATGCGCGACGTCCTTGACGTCGTCCGGGGTGACGAAGTCGCGTCCGAAGGTGGCGGCGAGTCCCTGTGCCGCCCGGATCAGCGCGATGCTGCCGCGCGGGCTCGCGCCGTAGCGGACGTCGGGATGCGATCGGCTCGCCGCGGCCAGCCGGACCGCGTAGTTGACGATCTCCGGTGCCAGATGGGATTTGCGGACCTCGTCGATGACCGACTGGACGTCGGCGATGCCCAGCACCGGCTTCAGCTCGTCCGGCGTGACCCCGGCGCAATCCCCCATCACCACCCGCATCTCGGATTCCAGATCCGGGTAGCCGACCGAAATACGCATGAGGAACCGGTCGAGCTGCGCTTCGGGCAGCCGGTAGGTGCCCTCCAGCTCGATCGGGTTCTGCGTGGCCACCACGAGGAACGGCCTCGGCACCGCCTGGCCGACCGAATCCACGGTGACCCGGCGTTCGGCCATCACCTCCAGCAGCGCGGCCTGTGTCTTGGGCGTGCCCCGGTTGATCTCGTCCGCCAGCACCACGTTGGCGAAGATGCCGCCGGGGTGGAACTGGAAACGTTCGTTGTTCTGGTGGTAGACCATCACGCCGGTGATGTCGCCGGGCAGCAGGTCGGGGGTGAACTGGATCCGGCTCCACCGGCCGCCGATGCTGGCGGCGACGCAGCGCGCGATCGTCGTCTTGCCGACGCCGGGCACGTCCTCCATCAGCAGATGCCCTTCGGCGAACAGCGCCGCCACGGTGAGCCGGACGACCTCCGGTTTCCCGCGTACCACCGATTGCACGTTCTCGGCGATCTGCTCGAAGGCGACCCTGGGTGTGAGCGTCACAGAAGTTCCTTTTCCTTTCGTCGGCGCAGGCCGACCATCGCGATCGGGCCGAGCCAGATCAGCGAGCCACCGGGGGCGCCACCGCCCGCACTGGGCACGCCGGTCCAGCTGTCCTTGCCGGTCCCCCCGGACGTCTTGATGGTGGCGTTCACCGTGATGGCGCCGAAATAGACCACATTGTTGATGTTCAAGCTGGTGGCGCCCGAGCAGGACTTCGAGGCCGACATCGCGCCGTTGAACTCCGCCTGGCAGGTCGCGGGCGCGCCCTTCCCGTTGGCGTTCACCGAAACGATCAGTCCCGTGGTCCCGACGCGGACACCGGAGATGGTGATGGTCGGCGGGTCCGACGGCACCGGCACGGTGACCTTCCGGCTCCCGGCGGCGCCGTTGATCGCCGCTCCCGAGCCGAACTTCGTCACCGCGCGGACCGTGACGGTCGCGGTGCCGGTGACCCCGGTGAACTCCGCGGACGTGGCCGAGACCGTGCGCTGTCCCTTGCCCGTCACGCTCACCAGGTAGTGCACCAGCGTGCCGCCGCGGAGGTCGGGCTGGGTCCAGCTCACCGAAACCTTCCCATCCGCACGGGCGTTCGCGGTGACGACCGGTGCCGTGGCAGGCCTGTTCACGGGTCCCGGGATGACCGCCTTGGCGCTGGCGCCGACCCCGAGGCCCGCCGAGTTCTCCGCGACCACGGTGACCACGTACGGGGTTCCGTTGGTCAGCCCCGAAATCGTGGTTCCCCGTGACGATCCGCCCACCCGGGTCGAACCGCCGGTCCAGGACACCCGGTAGGCGGTGATCCGCGCGCCGTTGTCCGCCGCCGGGCTCCACGAGACCTTGATCGAGCCGTCGCCCGAACTCGCGCTCAGCTTCCTCGGCGCGCCGGGCGGCGTCGCCTTCGCCACCGGCGGGGGCGTCTGCTGGGTGTTCGGCGGCGCCTGCTGTCGCTGGTCCTGCTGGGGCGGGGGCTGGTCGCCGGACGGTTCCGGATCGGCCGACGGCGCGCCGGCGGTCTGGGTGTTGGCCGCCTTGTCGACGTCGACGTCGACCACCGTGCCGTCGTCACCGTTGACGACCAGCACGTGCGAGCCGTCGGAACTGTCGACGTAGATGCGGTTGTCCTCACCCTTGGCGAGCCTCGGCGGCGTGCCCTGGCCAGGCACCTTCGCGGTGGACTTGAGCTTGCCCGCGGCGTCGTAGGTCAGCACCTCGCCGCGGGTCTCGTCGACCATGGCGACGACGTTCGAGGACGAGAGCGGGCCGTTGAACCGGCTTCCCTTGGTGAGCTCGACCGAAATCGGCTTCGCGGAAGGGCGGTCCTGGTCGAGGCCGCTGATGTCGATGAGGTGGAGCTGGTTGCGCTCGGGGTCGGCGATGGCCAGCCGGTCGCCGACGGCGCTGTTGGCGACCTGTGCCGACGGCGAAAGCTTGATACCGAGCGGAAGTCCGTCGCCGAGCCCGTCCGGGCCGACGCGGTGAAGGCTGTCGCCGGTGGTGTCGAGCACGACCGGCCGGTCGCCGACGAGGGTGAGCCCGCCGCCGTGCCCGGGCGGAAGCTGCGCGGGACAGGTCATGACGGCGGCGCCCTTGGGCAGATCGCAGATCGCGCCGCTGTCGACGCGGTGCGCCCACACCGTCCCGTCGGTGGTCGCGACCGGCCGGGACAGTGGCCCCCCTGCGGGCACTGTCGCGGCCGGGTCCCCGAGCCGCACGATCTGCCCGGCGTTGCGGTAGACCAGGTACGGGCCACCCGCGATCTCCATCACGAACGGCGTTTCCGGCGCGGGCGGCGGCGTGGACTCCTCCACGCTCAACGTCGCCTTGTCGAACTCCGTGATGCGGTTCCGCTCGACCACGTAACCGGAGCCGTCGCCCTGCGCGACCTGGCTGCCGTTCGCGCCGGGCACGTCCGCGCGCGCGTCGACGCGGTTCGTCGAGCCGTCGACGTGGAACGCGGACTGGGCGGCGTCGTTGTAGACCCAGTGGCCGACCTGGACGAACTCCAGCCGTTCCGGCGTCGCCGCCTGCCCGGTCACGGCGAGCCCGATCAGCGCCAGGCAGCCCGCGACCACCAGCGCCACGGCCATTCTCGTCCTGGCGACCACGCTGAACCGCTTCGTGCCCCGCTCGTCGGTGTTCACGCGATCAAGCTAGAGAGCGACCATGAAATTTCGATGAAACAGCCTGTCTCGCCGCTCCCGGACGCCGTGTCATCGAAACCTCATGTTCGCCGGGGACGCTGAGCAGACCCGGTTGGAGGAGGCAGGACGATGACCGATCTCGGCGCGGCGAGGACGGACGGGCGGTACCCCGCGGTACCCCCGCCGCTTCCCCGGATCGCCCCGGCCGCACCGCCGGCCCAGGCCATGGCCGATCCGCTCGCCTACGCCGCGCCCGCCGCGCGGGCAGCCGCCCGTGAAGCCGCGCTGGCCGCGCTCACGGCGGCTCGCCAGGCGGAGCAGCGACCGCGCTGGTCCGCGACGGCGCACGTTCCCGCACCCGCGCCCGGTCCGCCGCCGCCGTCGCCTGGCCGAGGACGCCGGCAAGGCCGGCCGGGCGGGATCGGGGTGGCGCAGATCGTCTGCTGGCAGCTCGTCCTCGTCGCGCTGGTCCTGGTGGCGGGACGGCCCTGGCCGCTGGCGGCCGCGGTGGTCACCGCCGCCGTGGTGGTGCTCGCGCTGACCGCCGTGCGGATTCGCGGACGCTGGCTCTACGCCTGGCTCGGTTCGGCGTCGGGCTACCTGGCCCGCGACCGCGACCGGGATCTCCGGCAAGCGGGCGAGGCGGGCCGGGCGCTGCTGGGTCTGCTTTCGCCGGAAGCGACGGGGATCACCGGCGAGATCGGCGACGAGACGGTGTTCATGGTCAGCCGCGCCGACGGGATCACCGCTGTGCTGCAACCGAAATCCGCCGCCCGCGAGCAGCCGATGCCGTCGCCGCCGATGTTGCTGCCGCCGCCGTCCCGCGAGCTGGCACTGGACGTCGCCGCGCAGGTCATCCACCACGTCGGCGCGGACCGTTCCCGGCCGCCACGGGGCTGGGTCGCGCTGCAGGCACTGCGCACCGCCGAAGTCCACCGCGACGCCGACGTGCGGCAGGCGCTCGGGAACACGGTCAGGCGCGTGCGTCGGCAGCTTCGCCGCGACGGCCTGCCGGTGCGGGCGCTCAGCGAAAACGAGGTACTCGGCACGCTCGCGTCGCTGGCGCACGTCACGGCGGGCCGGGCGCGGATCCGCGAAGACTGGCGGTTCTGGCACAGCGGGCCGATCAGCCAGGCGACCTTCCGCCTCGACGGCTGGGACGCCCTTCCGCCGGTGCTCGCGGCGGACCTGTCACGCCGTCTGCTCGCCGCCGCCCCCGGGTCCGCGGTGACCCTGGCCGTGACCGCCCGCCGGAGCGCCGCCGAGACCGAACCCCGCGTCAGCGCCGCGATCCGGGTCGCGGCCGCGGGGGTTCAGGCGGTGGACCACGCGGTGCGGGACCTGGAACTCGCCGCGCGCCGGGGTGGGATCACACTGGAGCGGCTCGACGGCAGGCACGCCAAGGGAGTGGCCGCCACCTTGCCGATCGGAGTCAGTTGAGCACGACGATCGCGGCGGTGAGCGCGGTCGCGTACAGCGTCCAGGCGAGGTACGGCACCAGCAACGCGGCCGAAACCCGGGAAGACCGGCGGAAGTACAGCGCGGTGACGACGATCGCGACGTCGAGCAGGACGATGTCCACCAGTGCCAAACCGTACGCGCTGGCCGCGAAGAACAGCGGCGTCCAAGCGGCGTTCAGGACCAGTTGTCCCGCGTACCAGAGCAAGGCCCGGCGTTCGCCGCCGGATTTCCAGTACAGCCAGCCCGACACCGCGATCGCGAGATACAGGACCGTCCACACCGGACCGAACAGCCAGGCGGGCGGCGCGAACGACGGCAGTTCGAGTCCACTGTAGACAGAACGGGCGTCGGCTGCGGCGAGCCCGCCGACGACCGCCACCACCGCGACCGCCGCCAGGAACGGGAGGAACGCCAGCGGCGCGCGGAGTCTTCCCGGGATCGTCGTCATCGTTCGAGCGTACGGGCGCGGACACGGGCCCGCGCGCTCAAAGTAGTGGCGGCGGAGAGGATACGTACACCGTTCGAGTGGCATCAGTCTCGGCGTGCAACTCCACCGCGGTACTACCCGGTCGTGAGCTCGGCCCGGGCCCGATCCGCGCCGATCAGTAGTCGACATCACATCCGGCTTCGCTGTGAGGGCGGTACCGCGGCGAGCCTCGTGTGACCAGACTCGATGCAGGGGGTGCTGCTCGGAATGGAATCAGGCGACAGACACGAAAACAAGATCACCGGTGACGTTTCCGGAACCTCGGTACAGGTCGGTGCCGTGCACGGCGACTTCTTCCTCCAGCAGGGGGTGAAGCCCGTCGTCCCGCGGCAACTGCTTCCGGTGTCCGCGTCGTTCACCGACCGGGAACGGGAACTCACCACGCTGACGCGGTTGCTCGACGACGATCAACGGCAGGGGCCGGCGCTGGCGGTGATCACCGGGTCCGGCGGAATGGGGAAGACCGCACTCGCGTCACGATGGATCACGAAGCATCTCGACCGCTTTCCCGACGGCCAGCTCTACGTGAACCTGGGGGCCTTCAGCGCAGACGGGCCGACGACTCCCGACGACGTCCTCAGCGGTTTCCTCCGCGCGCTCGGCGTGCCCGCCGGGGAGGTGCCCGCCGAGATCGCCGAGCAGGCGGCCATGTACCGGTCGGTGACCGCCGGGAAGAGGTTCGCCGTCCTCGCCGACGACGCGGATTCGGCCGCACAGGTACGACCGTTGCTGCCCGCTTCACCGGACAGCGTGGTCGTCGTCACCAGCCGATGGCGGCTGGGCGCACTGACCATGGACGGCGCGCGCGTGCTCGTCGTCGACCCGCTCGACGAAGCCGCGGGTTTGAGACTGCTCGAAAGGACCGTCGGCACCCACCGCGTCACGACCGAACCCGAACGCGCCAGGGAACTCGTCGAGCTCTGCGGTGGCATGCCGATCGCCCTCTGTGTGGCGGCCGCTCGGCTTTCGACCCGGCCTCAATGGCCGATCTCCCATCTGGTCGGCGCGCTCTCGGACGAAAAGCGGCGTCTGGAAGCCCTCAGCATCGCCGACGAAGCGAGCGTCCAGGCGAGTTTCGACCTGTCCTTCGAGGAACTGGACGCGGAAACGGCGCGGGTCTACCGGTTGCTCGGCCTCCACCCCGGCCGCGAGTTCGGCGTGGGCCTCGCGGCGGCCGCGATCGACCGCACCGTGCTCGAGACCGAAGGCGCGTTGGACTCTCTCGTCGTCTCCAGTCTGCTGACCGACATCGGGCCGGACCGGTTCCGATTCCACGATCTGGTCAGGGTGCACGCCCGGCAACAGGCGGCAAAGACGGAAGACCGGTCGACCAGAGCCGGCGCGCTGCGGAGGATGCTGAACTGGTACCTCGACAACGTCGCCGAAGCGGATCTCGTCATCATCCCGCACCGGCGTCGGCTCAGCCCCCGCCATGAACACCCGCGCGAGCCATCACGATTCTCCGGCGCTCGAGACGCCTTGGACTGGGTGGAGCGGGAACTCGCGAACGTCGTCGCGACCATGCACACGGCCGTCGAAGAGGGCTGGTGGCAGGAGGTCTGGCAGTTCTGCGAGGGACTGTGGGGTTTCTTCCTCTATCGCAAGCACTACCGCCAATGGGAGAAGACCCACGAATGGGCCGTGACCGCCGCTCGGCGGTGCGCGGATCCCGCCGCGGAAGCGCGTATGCACGTCCAGCTCGGTTATGCCTACCTCAACACCGAGAAATTCGAGGACGCGCGGAGACAGTTCGCGGCCTCGTTGGAGGCCTCGCGCACGATCGAGGACGAGGACGGCGAGGCGACCGCGTGGGAACACCTCGGCATCGTCGCGCAAAGCACCGGTGACCACCGGCACGCGCTGGAACATTTCACCCGGGCCCTGCGGCTCACGGAGAAAACAGGGCAACGACGCGGCACGGTACTGCAGCTGAGGCGGGTCGGAGAGGCCAACGCGGCTTTGGGCCGGACTCAGGAGGCCATCGATCATCTGGAGCGCTCGGCCGCCGAAGCGCTGGCGATCGGCGACATCGTCCTCCACGCGCGGGCGCAGACACGGCTTGGCCAAGCCCATCTCACCCTGGGGCATCACGGCGAAGCCTCCCGGCTGCTGGAAGAAGCGGCGGCCACGTTGAACCGTGCCGGAGCGGACCCGTATCACGCAGAGGCGCTCGAAGTCCTGGCGGAGAGCAGGCTGCGTGAGGGCGAGACTCACGCAGCCCGTGCTCATCTCCGACAGGCGTTGAAGATCTACCGCGCATCGAGGGATCTCAAAGCGCATCGCGTGGAGGCACGGATCGCGGCGATCGCGGACGACACCGAAAGCTCCTCCGGGGCGTCGCCGGAATAGCGGGACCAGCCGTCGATCTCGGGCGCCGCCTCCCCGGCCCGAGGAAGGGTCGCGGCCGGCCGCTGATCCCGGAACCGGATCGACCTCCCGGCGATGACCGCCAGCGCCCCGGGCAACGCGGCGAGAACGTCGCCCGCGTGCCGCCAGGCGTCGTCCGGAGGCGCGGGACAGATGACCAGATCGGCCAGGCACAACCAGGTCTCGGGAGTGCGGTCCGTCCAGGCCACCAGCACGTGGTCCGGAAGGCCCCACTCGTCGGTCCACCGCACCTCGACGAGGGCGCCGTACGCCTGCGCCCTCATGTCCCCGGCGATTCTCGGGTGAGCAGCGGCACCGGTACGACGTGGACCGGACGGTCCGGCTCGGGCATGCCGAGTATCCGGTAGATCTCCTCACGGAGGCGCGCCGCCGCCTCCCCCGGCATCGACGTGATCCGTTTCTCGATGGCCGGAAACCGGCTCCGAACGCCCACGGCGACGAGCTCGTCCACCTGACGCCGCAAGGGCCGCGCGGGATCGAGCACCGGCGCGACCTTCCAGAGCCTGTCCGCGAGGCTTCCCTTCCGGACGTCGAGCACGGAACCGGGATTGAGCAGCACCGGTTTCCCCAGCCCGGCGGCGTACTGCGTGACCGAGCCGTGATCGCCGATCACACAGTCCGAAGCGACCAAGGCGGCGCGCCAGCCCTCCTCGGGCGGCAAGAGCCGGGTTCCCGCTTCGAGCGCGTCGGCGAGCCACGCGCGAACCTGCCGGGACCCGTGCGCCGACCAGGTCAACGGATGCAGCGCCACCATCACCCGGTACTCGGGAGCGGGCAGTGCCGCGGCCAGCCTGGTGATCAGGTCCAGATTCCCGCCGAACAGCGAGTGCGGCGACCAAGTCGAACTGATCATCACCAGTTTCTGATGTGCTTCGACACCGGCCGCGTCCCGGTAGCGCAGTCTCAGCGGCATGCTCGCCCGGATCCGGTCGTAGCAGACGTCGCCGGCGACGACGACCCGTGAAGCCGCCTCGGGAAAGACCCGGCACATCCGCCGGGCGTCGTCCTCGTGTGCGAACACCATCGCCTTCGGGACCACCCTGCCGTCCCGGACGAGCAGATCCCTGGGATGTCCCGTGACCTCCGTGCCCTGAGGACTGACCCGCGACCGGATCCCGCCGGTGCCGTGAGGCAGCACCATCACCGGTGCCTCGATTTCGTCGATGCCCACGTGACTGGACGCGAGGGCCAGATCGAAGCGCATTCGCGAAGCCTGGTGCCATGGCAGGACAAGGCCGCCCGAACGACGCAGATACTCGTCGACGCCGGGCCACCTGTCGGGGCCGTCCGGAGTGGAGAAGGCGATCTGCACCCGAGCGTCCTCCTCCAAGAGGGGCACCACGTCCGCCAGCCGGGTCCCCGCCGTCATATGCGGCACCACCACGAGTACGCGGCGGCACCCCGTTCTGGTCAGCCATCGCTCGGCCGTCCTGCTTCCCGGCACGCGCGCCCAGGAGGTCCCGGTCATCGCCGTCCCCTCCCCGAAACCGACGAAATCCGCAGTCGCTCCGCCATTCCCGCCTCCACTCGTTTCAGTGATTCATCGCCACTGCGGAAAAGCGTGACGGGCCGATCGTTCAGCGCCCTGTTCCGGGAATAACACCTCCCTTTCACCAGATGCCAGAGACATGACAGATGCTTGTCAGCCACCCCGTTGACCTGGCCAGATCCGGTTCCACCTGCGAAACTCGACCTTGGGAGCGCAGTCACTTCGGTGACACCTTGGGAGGGGAGGCCCCGTGGAGCAGCTCATTTCGCTCGGATTTCTCGGCCAGACAATCGTACGGATGCACGGTCATTTGACCGTGCAATGGGGCAGAGCGCAAGAACACGCCGTTCTCGCCGTCCTGCTCGCACAGGCGGGGCGGCGCGTTCCCATCCAAACGCTCGTACAGCAGGCCTGGCCGGAGAACCGGATTCCACGGAATCCCGCCGCGACACTGCATACCTACGCCAACCGGATACGCGCGACCTTGCGGCGCGGCGACACGAACGCAAGACTCGACAACACCGGCGGCGGTTACCAGCTCAGTGTCGACCGTAAAACGATCGACTACTTCCGGCTCAGCGAGCTGATCACTTCCGCGCATCAGGCGGCCCGCGAACACGATCACGAACGAATACGCACCCTTCTCGAAGCCGCGCTGCCCCTGTGGCGCGACATCCCACTCGCCGAAGTGCACACGGAATGGGCGGAAAACTGGCGTAATTCCGTCATATCCGATGAATGGATACCCGCCAACGGTCTGCTGATCGACGCTTACATCGGACTGGAGAAGTACGAACCGGCGCTTCGGCGGCTGAATGATCTCCATCGTGAGCACGGTTTCCTCGTCGGTCTCGCCCGGCGGAGGCTGACCCTCCTGCACAAACTCCAGCGGCACAATGACGCCAACGCGTACTATTTGGAAGCGCGGCGGCAACTCCAGGCCGACGGCGACTACCGGGGCGCCGAAGAACTCCGCCGTTTCCAGGATTCCTTTCCCGAACCCGATCCACCGCCGGTGGCGGACTGGCTTCGCGCGCCACGCCACGAACCGAACGTTCCCCTGCTGTTGCGCCGGCTTCCCCGCGACATCACCGATTTCACCGGCCGAGAGGCGATCCTGACGTCTCTTGACGACCTGACCGGAGCGCGCGAAGGACCTCCGCATCCCGCCGTGATCGCGCTCGTCGGCGCGGCCGGAGTCGGAAAGACGGCGACCGCGCTGAGATGGACCCATCGCACCAGTGCCCGGCATGCCTTGGGCGCCTTCTTCATCGACCTCCATGGCGACGGCACCGCGCCGAGAGTGGAGGCCACCCAGGTCGTCGACGATCTCCTCGACGCCTTGGGCTACGAAATCTCCTCCATCGCGGGTCCCGCCGGGCGGGAGGCCAAACTGCGATCGCTGCTCGCCGACCGCCGGATGCTGATCGTGCTGGACAACGTGGCCGACAGCGCGCACCTGCGCCCGCTTCTCACGGCACTGGCCGACTGCGTCGTCATCGTCACCTCACGCCGTCGCCTCACCGCGCTCTCGGTCCGCGACGCCGTAGGAAATCTCACGCTGTCCCCCTTGCCGCAGAACGATTCGGCGGAGTTCCTGATCCGGCGCATCGGCGCCCGGACAGCCAGGGAACCGGAGGCCGTGGCACAGTTGGCCCGGCTCGGCGACGGGCTCCCGCTCGCTCTCACCCTCATCGCCGAACGCGCCGCCAACCGAGCCGGAACCACGCTGACCACTCTCGTCGGCCAATTGCGGAACCCCGAATTCCTGCTGCACATCGGCGATGACGGCGACGGTGCGGACACCAGCCTCGACTCCGCCTTCTCCCTGACCTACCGGGCGTTGCGTCCGGCGCACGCCCGGGTTTTCCGGCTACTGGGCATCCATCCCGGCGCGGAGATCAGCGTCGAGGCGCTCAGCGCGATGGCCGCCACCAGCCGCTGGGAAACCCAGCGCGCCTTGGACGCCCTCGTTTCTTCACACCTCGTCTTCCAGCCGGGTGACATCGACCGCTACCGGGTCCACGATCTCCTGCACCGGTACGCGGCCGTCCTGGTCAGGAACGACCCCGAATTCGACTCCGCCCGGAACCGCATGCACTCCTTCTATCTGCACAGCGCGAACGCGGCGCAGCGAACCGCCTTCCCCCACCGCCAGGCGCCGCCGATGCCTCCGCTCGAACCGGGCTGCGTTCCGCAGCGCTTCGACGACGTGTCCGAAGCGCTGCGTTGGAGCCTCCTCGAGCGGTCGAACCTGGTGTCCATGGTCCATCACGCCGCGCGGGCGGGCCTGCACGGCTACGCGTGGCGGCTGCCCCATTGCCTCATCGACACGCTGAAGCGCTACGGGCTGTACGAAGACGGCATCAGCACGCTCACCACCGCCATCTCCTCCGCCGCCGAGGACCGGAACATCCAAGCCGAGGCGTCGTCGCTCAACGACCTCGGCGAGATCCACCTGATCACCGGCGCTTACGACCTCGCGGACCGCTACCTCGGCCGGGCGCTCGAACTGGCCCGGCTTCACGGGATCGCGGTGGGGGAAGTGACCGTGATGCTGAACCTGGCGCGCCGTCATCAGTACGCCGGGCGGCTTCCCGAGGCCGTCACCCGCTATCGGGAATGTCTGCGGCTCGCCGAATCCATCGGCGATCAGGAACGGCACGCGGTGGCCGCCCACCGGCTGGGCGACGCGCTCGTCGAA
The DNA here is from genome assembly GCF_003947475.1 of Amycolatopsis sp. WAC 04197. Lineage (NCBI taxonomy): Bacteria > Bacillati > Actinomycetota > Actinomycetes > Pseudonocardiales > Pseudonocardiaceae > Amycolatopsis > Amycolatopsis sp. WAC 04197. The sequence continues at coordinate 350,390 of NZ_QHJK01000010.1, forward strand.
CTCGATCTCCACCACCAGGCGCTTCCCCACTATCAGCTCGCCCTGGACCTGCGCCGGAAGGCGAACGACGTGGCAGGCACCGTCGGCTCCCACATCGCGCTGGTGGATCTGTACACGACGCTCGGACAACTGAACGCCGCGGAATCGCACCAGCGCCACGCCCATGAGCTCCTCGATCAGGTGCGAGGTTTGACAGCCGCGACAAGGCTGTACATCGTGATGTCAGAATTAGCCCATGCCCGACATCAGGATCGGGACGCATTACGGCACGTCCAACACGCCATTGAATTGGCCGAACGCGCGAATCATGTCAATGGACGAGCGCGAGCCTATACCGCACTGGGGCGAATACTGGCCGATCGCGGAAACCGCGAGGACGCCCGCTGGGTGTGGCGGGAGGCGGCCGGGCTCTATCGGGATACGGGCCGGGAACGGAAGGCGGTGAAACTCGACCGTCTCGTCACCGAAATCGACGAACCCGAGCCGGTCGTCCCGCTCGCGAGGTCGGGCGACGAGGACACCGTGGCGTTGCCTGCGCCGCCTCGCCTGAACGGACGACGCACGCCCCAAAAGGATGATCATTTGCACTCGTAGCAAGGCGAAGTAACCCGTTCTCCACCAAAGGTGCATGTCGAACGGGTGTTACCCGAATGGTCGAACAACCCTGCGTACGTCCTCGATCTTGCGGCGGAGGAACTTCCTCTCTACGATCCGATCCCAATCGGGTTCAACCCCGCGATTTTCACATTTCCGAGGAGTACGTTGTCCATCCCTGCGATTCTTGCTGCGCTTCCTGACGTCCCTACGCTTTTCGCGGTCATCGCGAGCTGGTGGAACTGCTGACGCACACCCGGTCGCCCGGACTTCGGTCCGGGCACCATCAAGCCCCGCGAAGTACCGGTATCGTGAGGATGGCCCTGCCCGACCGGACCCGACGGGGAGCCATCCGATGCCAGAACCGGTCCTCATTTCTCTCGCCGCCGCCCTCGCCGCTCGTTCCGTGACCGGTTTGTACAAGCTGGTGAAGGAAAAGTTCTCCGGAGACCCGGAAGCGGCGGCGGTACTCGAAGCCGCGGAAGGCGCAGCGGAGGATTCCCCCGAGGTCCGGGCGCTGGCGACGCGTCTGTCCGCCGCCGAGGACGAAGACCCTGGCTTCGCCGAACGACTTCGCCGCGAATGGGACCAGTCCGGCGGCGTGGTGAACGCGATCTCGGGCACGGTTTCAGGGAAGGTCGTCCAGGCCCGCGACGTGCACGGGAACATCTCGCTCTGATTTTCCGGCGCTCAAAACCCGTCGCTTCCCCGCGGGGCACGGCCCTACGATCTTCACGCGATGAACGACGACACCTTCCTTGCCCACGTGGCCGACGGCCTCGCCGCGCTGCCCGCCGTGCACGCAGTCACGCTCGGCGGATCCCGCGCCCAGGACACCCACGGTCTCGGCAGCGACTGGGATTTCGCCGTCTACTACCGCGGCGGCTTCGACCCGGCCGATCTGCGCGCCGTCGGCTGGGACGGCGAAGTCTCCGAAATCGGCGCTTGGGGCGGCGGCGTGTTCAACGGTGGCGCCTGGCTCACGATCGACGGCAGGCAGGTCGACGTCCACTACCGCGACCTGGACTCCGTCGAGCACCATCTCGCCGAAGCACGGCAAGGCCGGTTCCACTGGGAACCGCTGATGTTCCACCTCGCGGGTGTCCCGAGCTACCTGCCCGTCGCGGAACTCGCGGTCAACCGCGTGCTGCGCGGCGACCTGCCGCGACCGGACTACCCGGAAGCATTACGGGAGACGGCTCCGAAGATGTGGCGGGGTCGTGCCGAACTGACGCTGCGCTACACCCGCGGCGCCTTCGTCCCGCGCGGACAGGCCACGGAGGTCGCGGGCGCGCTGGCCACCGCCGCCATGGAGACGGCGCACGCCGTCCTCGCGGCCCGCGGCGAGTGGGTCACCAACGAGAAGCGGCTGCTGCGGCGCGCGGGCCTGCGTGAGATGGACACGATCCTCGCCGGGTTGCGCGCGGATGTCCTCGCGAAGGCGGTGGACGACGCGGAGGCGTTGTTCCGGACGGTCTGAGCGTTGTGGCGCGGGTCACGGAATGACCGGCGATCTTCAGCGCTACAGAGAGATGAGACCAGTTCCGTACCGAGGGAGAGACATGTCCGCCACCGCCACGCCGGAAGAGACCGCTCTGGCCGTCCCCGCGCTCGACGATTTCGACTTCCCGCTCACCGACGGCGCCGCCTGCCGCATCGACGACCCGGACTGCGAAGCCTGCCAGTAGCGGACTGGCCGTGACGGCCCGGCTTGGTCCCTGAAGTACATGAAGGCCCCCTTCCTTGCGCCTGGCGCAAGGAAGGGGGCCTTCATGTACTTGGGCAGGTGTTCACGCGCCGCCGTGGTGGTTGCTGCTGCAGGTGGCGATCTCTGAAGGTAGTGAAGGCCTCCTTCACTACCTTCAGGGTAGGCAAGGAGGCCTTCACGGACCCGACCCCTGATCAGCTACAGCCAAATCCAGTAGGCACTTAAGGCACTCGCCCTAACCCGAAACGCCACTCACGACCACCCGGACGGCGGGGGCGAAGGCTCCTTTTGTCGCATCACACGCGGCGAAGGGAGCCTTCGGCCCACGCACCTCGGACGCGTGGGCGAACTACCCCGTCCGGCCGTCGACGGCCGCCACGATGAGCGCGGCGCACCGCTTGACCGGCAGCCCCCGTTCCCGCGCCATCGCGGCGAGCGCCGCACGGGCGGCCTCCCCACGCAGTCCTTGCGCGGCAAGCACTTCCAGCGCCAGACCGATGACGTCGGCCGTCGGCGGGGAATCGGATCGGACCAGCATCGGAAGACCTCCGGCTCGCTCGAGGGACGGCCGCGGATACCCGCTCCGCACCGGTTTCACACCCACGTCACCGCGAAGATTGGCGATCCCGCCGGTCGTCGACGGCCTCCCGCCGGACCTGCTCGGTGTGCATGCCGATCTCCCCGAGCCGTTCGGCGAATCCGTTGTGCTCGCGCGGCAGACGGGCGCGCAGGTCGGCCATCGGCGCGAGGAGGCCGGTGACGTCGTCCTCGCCGAGCACGGCGCTCAGCCTGTCCGCGCTTTCCCTGGCCTCGGCGTCCAGCCCGGGCAGCGCGCCGGCCTGACCGGCGAGTTGCCGCAGGATCGCCGAATTGCGGCGAGCCCACTCCGCGACCGCGCGGTCACCGGCGCGCCGGTCCCGTTCCGCGTCGACCCGCGCCTCGCCCGTCCTCTCGCCACTGACGGACGGCCGCAACCGCAGGAACCGCCGTTCCGCGGCCTGACGGCTCGCGACCCCCAAGGCCGGGGCGAGCGCGGTCCAGCTGGTCCCGCCCGCGCGTGCCGCCGCGATCAGCTCCGGTTCCCACGCTGCCAGTTGTTCGCGTACGTCCCTCAGCGCCGTCAAAGCCGCCAACAGCCGCTCCGGGTCCGAGACGCCGGAGCGGGCCTCTACCACCACATCGCGCACCGCACGCACGGTCCGGGCGGGGTCTTCGTTCATCTTTGTCATCCCATCGACGACTCGGTGGTTGTCATCGTTTCGATGACATGTTAGAACAGTGGTGCGTGTTGACACCAGAGACAACGAACCCAGGAGGTGGAACCCGATGTTGATGCGCACCGACCCGTTCCGCGAGTTCGACCGGCTGACCCAGCAGATGTTCGGCGCCGCGACCCCGGGGACCTGGTCCAAGCCGGCCACCATGCCGATGGACGCCTACCGCGACGGCGACGAGTTCGTCGTCTGCTTCGACCTGCCCGGCGTGGCCGCGGACGCCATCGAGCTGGACGTCGAACGCAACGTCCTGACGGTCAAGGCGGAGCGCCGGCCCACGCCCGGCAAGGACGTGCAGATGCAGGTTTCCGAGCGCCCGCTCGGCGTCTTCTCGCGCCAGCTGTTCCTCGGCGACGCCCTCGACACCGACCACATCGCGGCCGGATACGAAGCAGGCGTGCTGACCCTGCGCATCCCCATCGCCGAGAAGGCCAAGCCGCGGCGCATCGAAATCTCCGGCGCCACGACCGACCGCAAGGAGATCCAGGCCTGAGTGTCCCGTTCGGTGCGGGGCCGCCGGGTCCCGCACCGGACGAGACCGGGGAAGAAAGGAAAATCCTCGTTGCTCACCATGCCTGTCCGCCACCCGCACACCCGGGACGCCGTGTGGGGCTATCTCGGCGAGGTCACCGACGTGCTCGGCATCGGCCTCGAGTCCTGCACCGTGGACATCGACGACCCGGTCTCGGCGTATGTCGCGCTCGACGAGCGGCTCGCCACCCATCCGGAGCGCGATGTCGCCCTGCTGTGGGACGAGGTCCACGGCTGGGCCGTGGCGATCGAGACCCATTCCGGCGAGGACCTCATCGTCCTCCGCTACCTGGGCGGGAAGTCCGCCACGCCGCGGCCCGCCGAGGTCGCGCGCTTCGTCAAGGCCGTCCGCGAGGACGACCATCGCGTCGGGCAGCTCACCCCGCCGGATTTCCGCGCCGTGCCCGCCGCGTGAGGGCGGCTCGCGTCGGGTACCTCCGAAGGGCGTCGACCCGGAAGGAGTGAGCCGTGATCGGCCTGCTGTACCCGACGCGGGACTGCGGCGAGGACGATTTCCTCGCGTGCGCGCGAAAACTGGATCCGGGCCTCACCGTGGACTTCGCCTACGTCCCGTGGGGCGAGAACATCGGCCGGGTCGACGACCTCGATCCGGCCGAAAAGCACGAAGCCGTCCGCGAACTCGGTGCGCCGGAGAGACTCGCGGCCGCCGCGCGGTTCGGCACGGCGCCGGACGTCGTCAGCTGGGCCTGCTCCAGCTGCAGTTTCACGCGCGGCCTCGCCGGCGCGCGTGAACAGGCGAGCGTGCTCAGCGAGCGGCTCGGCGTTCCCGCGCGCAGTACTTCCTTGGCCTACCTCACCGCGCTGGCCCACCTCGGGACCAAGCGGGTGGCGCTCGCGTCCGTCTATCACCGCGACACGACCGCGACTTTCGTCGATTTCCTTGCCGAGGCTGGAATCGAGACCGTTCATTCGGTCTCCGCCGACGCGCCTTCGGACCGCGCCCTCGCCAACTGGGATCGCCGCCGGATCACCGAACTGGCGACCGCGGCCGACCAGGAAGACGCCGAAGCCGTCCTGATCCCCGAAACCGCGTTGCACACGACACCCCTGCTCGAAGACCTCGAAACGACCCTCGGCAAGCCCGTGCTGACGGCCACCGCGGTCACCCTTTGGGACGCACTGCACGCACTGGGCACCCCGCCGGTCCGGCAGGGCCTCGGGACGTTGTTCAGCCGCTGAGACTGCCGCGCAGATCCTGCAGGATCTTCGCGAGCAGGCGGGAAACGTGCATCTGCGAGATTCCGATCCGTTCGGCGATCTGGGATTGGGTCATCCCGTCGAAGAACCGCATCGTGACGATCGCCCGCTCCCGCTCCGGCAGCCGCTGGAGCAGCGGGACCACGGTGTGCCGGTCCTCGATGTGCTCGAACCGGGAATCCAGTTCCCCCATCACGTCGGACAGGGGAAGCGAGCCCTCGCCGTCGTTGACCGACCGATCGAGAGAAGAGGTCTGGTAGCTGTTCGCGGCGAGCAGGCCGTCACGGACGGTGTCGACGTCCACGTCGAGATGCCCGGCGAGCTCGGACGGGGTCGGCGCGCGACCGAGGGTCTGGGTCAGTTCCGTGGTCGCCCGCGTGAGCCGGGTGCGCAGTTCCTGCATCCCGCGCGGGACGTGCACCGCCCAGCCGGTGTCGCGGAAGAACCGCCGCACCTCGCCCATCACCGTGGGCACCGCGTACGCCAGGAACTCCCCGCCCTGCGCGGGGTCGAACCGGTCGACGGCCTTCATCAGGCCGATCCGCGCCACCTGGATCAGGTCTTCCCTCGGCTGGCCGCGTCCGCTGAACCGGACGGCGATGTGCTCGGCGATCGGCAGCAGTTCGAGGATCAGCCGCTCCCGCAGGCGCCGCCGGTCCGGGTGACCGTCGGGCAGCGCGGCCAGTTCGTCGAACCAGGGGCGGCAATGCGAGTAGTCGTCCTTCCGCCGTGTCCGGCGCTCCCGGGGAGCGGGCGGCATGGGCTCCTGTGAGACGGTCCGGTCGACGTCTTCCATGAGGAGCGGGGCGCTCATCGAAGTTAACCTCCGTCCCTTGTGGACTGACATACGTCCGTACGTGCGTTGTCGAGCTGATACCCGGGATGTGGGCGGGGCAAACATCCGCCGCCGGGCCTGGCCGCGCTGACCTGGACGGGTGATCTTCCGATTCACCGGCGCGCGAAAGGGGTATCCGCAGGTCACGACGAAGGAGGAGCCGTGCCTGAACAGAGCTGGAGCGACAAACGCGAACGTCAGTACGAGCACATCAAGTCGTCGCAGAAGAAACGCGGCGCGAGCACCGGCCGCGCGGAGGAGATCGCGGCGCGAACGGTCAACAAGAACCGCGCGCAATCAGGTGAATCGAAAACGGCGAGCAAGAGCTCGACCAAGGACACCTCCCCGCAGAAGCGCGGCGGGCAACGGTCCGGCAACCGGAAGGGTCCCGGCGGGCCGACCAAGGACCAGCTCTACAACGAGGCCAAGAAGCGCAACATCAAAGGCCGTTCCAGTATGACCAAGAAGGAACTGCAGAACGCCCTCGGCCGCTGATCGGAGGCAGGATGGACCACTCGCGCGCACCGGTACTGGAAGCCATCGAGGCCTACCGCCGCGCGGGCGGGCTGGCCTTCACCCCGCCGGGTCACAAACAGGGCCGGGGAGCCGATCCCCGTGTGCTGGACCTGCTCGGCCGCGACGCGTTCGCGTCGGACCTGCTGACCCTCAACGGTTTGGACGACCGCAGGATGTCACGTGGCATCCTCAGCCAGGCGCAGGACCTGATGGCCGACGCGGTGGACGCGGAGCACACCTTTTTCTCCACCTGCGGGAGTTCGCTTTCGGTCAAAAGCGCCATGCTCGCCGTCGCCGGCCCGGGCGAACGGCTCCTGGTGTCGCGCAACGCACACAAATCCGTCGTCGCCGGCCTGGTGATCAGCGGGGTGCATCCGGTCTGGGTGCGCCCCCGGTACGACGAGGAGCACCATCTGGCGCATCCGCCCGGCCCGGAAGAGACCAAGGCGGCGCTGGCGGAAGCCCCCGACGTCAAAGGCATGCTGCTGATCACGCCGACCGACTACGGCACCTGCGCCGACATCCGGGGCGTCGCCCGTGCCCTGCACGACGCGGACAAACCGCTGATCGTCGACGAGGCGTGGGGCGCGCACTACCCGTTCCACGACGACCTGCCGACCTGGGCGATGGACGGGGAAGCCGACCTGTGCGTCACCAGCACGCACAAGATGGGCGGCGGGCTGGAGCAGGCCTCGGTGTTCCACCTGCGGGGTGACCGCGTGTCACCCGATCTGCTCAAAGCGAGGGAGGACCTGCTGGGCACCACCAGCACTTCCGCCCTGCTGTTCGCCTCCCTCGACGGCTGGCGCAGGCAGATGGTCGAGCACGGCGAAGAACTGTTGGGCAAGGCGCTGACACTGGCGGCCCGGGCACGCGACGAGATCGAAGGCATCTCCGGTCTCCACGCGCTGGCGGAGGAGTTCCACCCGCTCGCCTTCGAACACGATCCCCTCAAGATCGTGATCGACGTCGCCGAGCTCGGTATCACCGGCTATCAGGCGGCGGACCATCTCGCCGAACACCACCTGCACGTGGGGTTGTCCGATCACCGGCGGATCGCGACGCAGATCACCCACGCCGACGACGAGGACACCGTTTCCGCCCTGCTGCACGGTTTGCGCGGGCTGACGGACCACGACTTCGAGCGGCGCCCGCCGGTCGACCTGCCCTCCGGGGCGGACTTGACGCTGGAAATGCGGATGCTGCCGCGCGACGCGTTCTTCGCCGAGGCCGAGCACGTACCACTGGACAAGGCCGAGGGACGCGTCAGCGCGGAGATGATCAGCCCTTATCCACCAGGGGTTCCGGCGATCGCTCCCGGCGAGGTGTTCACCGAGGCGATCATCGACTATCTCCACACCGGCGTGCGGACGGGTATGTTCATCTACGACGCCGCGGATCCCGAGCTGGGCACCGTCCGCGTCGTCGGCTAGTCGCCCGCCATCTTCAGCGTCGGCGACAGCCCGGTGAGCTCTATGGCCCGGCGCACGACCTTGGACGGCGCGAAACGCAGGTCGACCCCGGACTCCTGACACTGCCGGTTCAGCTGTACCAGCACGGAAAGCCCCGACGAATCGCAGAAACCGACACCGGTCATGTCGACCACCACGCTGCCGGGGGCGTGCGCCAGCAACTCGAACAGCTCGGCCCGGAGCCGGGGGCTGGTCGAAATGTCGATGTCACCCGCCACCTCGACGGTGATCGCGTCTTCGGAGCGGGCCGCCTCGGCCACGACGAGAGGAGCGGCCTGCCCGGCTTCGGAGTCGATCGCCATTCATCGACGGTAGAAGGGGACGGTCCGGTCCGCAACCGTCGCGATCAGGAAGACTTGGCCACCTCGCGCGCGATCTCGTCCTTGTCCATCTTCGAAGCACCCGTCACGCCCGCGTTGCGCGCCTGGGTCAGCAACTCCCGTTTGGTGGCCTCACCGGGACGGTCGCCGAGATGCGCGGTCCGGCTGCTCACGAAAGCCTGCCCCAGCTCGCGTCGCCGGGCTTCGTTCAGCTCGCGCCGCATCTTCGGCAGGACGGTGGATTCCTCTTCCTTCACGTGATGCGTGACGGCCTCGACGAGGTCGGAGAGCACCTTCTCGAACTGCTTCGATTCGGGCTCGGTTTCGTTCAGCTTCGCGAGCAACTGCTCGGCTTCGGCGTGTTCCTTCTGGCCGTGCGCGACGTCTTCGGCCTCGCCCGCCTCGCCCTTGGCGGCCGGGTACACCTCGGCCTCCTCGGCGCGGCTGTGCGCGGTGAGCAGCGACGAGAGCACTGGGACGAGCAGTGGCCGTTTCTCGGGATGCCGCTCGAGTTCGCGGAACAGCCGCTCCACCTCGCGGTGGTCCTGCATGATCAAGTCCACGACGTCGCCCGCCACGGCCGCCTCCTCGGTTCGGGATCAACTCGACGCACCCGGATACCCGTTCCGCGCGGATTCAACCGGGCTATCCTCGGCCGTATGGCCTGCCGTATCACCGAACTCATCCTCGACTGCGCCGATCCGGTCCGGATGGCGGCGTTCTGGTGCGAAGTGCTCGGATACGTCGAGATCGGCAAGGACGGCGAAGACATCGAGATCGGCCCGCCCGGCGTCGGTTTCGGCGGCCCGCAGCCGACGTTGATCCTGAGCCGCAGCGACGATCCGAAACCGGGCAAACTCCCCCTGCACATCGACGTGAACCCCACCGACCGCGACCAGGACGCGGAGCTGGAGCGGTTGCTCGCCGCCGGGGCCCGCCCCGCCGACGTCGGCCAGACCGGGGAAGAGTCGTGGCACGTGCTCGCCGACCCCGAAGGAAACGTGTTCTGCCTGCTTCGCAGGCGCGTAGAACCGTCCACTTAGGACGAGCCACTGGTTGGCCCGCGGCCCCACCGGGTAACCGGCGAAGGACATCGAACCCGACTGGGATGGTCAGCTGATGGCGGACGAAAGACTGTGGCAACGCGACAAGGACGAATTCGGCTCCGGCGAGTACACCTCGGCGGGCCCGCTGGCAGGCCAGTTCGTCGAACTCACGCGCCTGCTCCTGGCCGCCTCGACACCGGCCCAGGTCCTCGAACAGGTCGTCGCCGCCGCGTACCGGGTGGTCCCGGGCGCGGATCTGGTGTCGGTCACCCTCCGTGCCCCGGACGGGACCTTCCACACCCCGGTTTCGACCGGCGAGGTGGCGCTGGAACTCGACGAGGTGCAGTATCGCGCCGGAACGGGGCCCTGCGTCGATGCGGCCGACAGCGGAAGCCCCGGCTATATCCGCAGTGAGGATCTGAAGGCGGAGAAGCGGTGGCCGGATTTCTCCGCGGCGGCCGTGCGGCACGGCTACACCGCGATCCTGTCCACCGTGCTGATGCCCGACGCGAACCCGCCCAGGATGCCCGGCGCGCTGAACATCTACAGCCACCGCCCCGGCGCCCTCGACTCGCAGGCCCAGGACTCCGCCCTCCTGCTGGCCACGCACGGCTCGCTCGCGCTGGCGAGCACCAACGCCGTGAGCCGGGCGGAGCTGGAGTCGAGCCATCTCCGGCGGGCCGTCGAATCGCGCGACGTCATCGGTCAGGCGAAAGGGATCCTCATGCAACGTCGCGGCCTGACCGCCGACGAGGCCTTCGACCTGCTGCGCCGGACCTCCCAGGACCTCAACGTCAAACTCGCCGAAGTCGCCCAGACCCTGGCCAGCCGGCATTCGGAGCTCGACACCCCTTGATGCGCGTGAAGGCCTCCTTCCCGCGGCTGAGCCGAGGGAAGGAGGCCTTCACGCGAGTCACGTCCAGCTGTACCGGCGTCAGTCGAGGTCGAACCGGTCCAGTTCCATGACCTTGGTCCACGCCTTGGCGAAGTCCGCGACGAACCGCTCCCGCCCGGCCTGACCCGCGTACACCTCGGAAAGCGCCCTCAGCTGCGAGTTCGAGCCGAAAACGAGGTCGACCGCGGTCGCCGTCCACTTCACCGCGTCCGTGGCGGCGTCGCGGATCTCGTACACGTTCTCCTCGGACTCCGACACCTTCCACCGGGTGCCCGGCGAGAGGAGGTTGGTGAAGAAGTCGTTGGTGAGCACGCCGGGCCGGTCGGTGAGGACGCCGTGCCGGGTGTCGACGGCGGTGATCCCGAGCGCACGCAGGCCGCCGACGAGGACGGTCATCTCGGGCGCGGTCAGGTCGAGCATGTAGGCACGCTCGACCAGCAGGACCTCCGGCTGCAGTTTCTCCTCGGGACGCAGGTGGTTGCGGAACCCGTCGGCACGCGGCTCCAGCAGCGCGAACGACTCGACGTCGGTGTCCTCCTGGGTGGCGTCGGTGCGGCCGGGGTGGAACGCCACGGTCACGTCGGTGCCCGCGTCGCGCGCCGCCTTCTCGACGGCGGCCGTGCCCGCCAGCACGATCAGGTCGGCCAGCGAGATCTTGGCGCCACCGGCGTCGTTGAACTCGCGCTGGATGCCCTCCAGGGTCTCCAGCACGCTCGCGAGCTGCTCCGGCCGGTTGACCTCCCAGTCACGCTGGGGCGCCAGGCGGATCCGGGCCCCGTTCGCGCCGCCGCGTTTGTCGGTGGACCGGAAGCTCGCCGCGGACGCCCACGCCGTGCCGACCAGCTGCTCGATCGTGAGCCCGGACTCGAGCACCTTCGTCTTGAGCGCGGCGATGTCGGCGTCCCCCACGAGTTCGTGGTCGACGTCCGGCACCGGGTCCTGCCACAGCTGCGGTTCGGGCACCCACGGCCCCAGGAAACGGCTGACCGGGCCCATGTCGCGGTGCAGCAGTTTGTACCAGGCCTTGGCGAACGCGAGCGCGAAGTCGTCCGGGTTCTCCAGGAAGCGGCGCGAGATCTTCTCGTACTCCGGGTCGACACGCAGCGCCAGATCCGTGGTGAGCATGGTCGGCTTGTGCTTCTTGGCCGGGTCGTGGGCGTCCGGGATGATCGCCTCGGCGTCCTTGGCGACGTACTGCTTGGCGCCGCCGGGGCTGGTGGTGAGCTCCCATTCGTAGCCGAAGAGGATCTCGAAGAACCGGTTGCTCCACTGCGTCGGCTTGTCCGTCCACGTCACCTCGAGGCCGCTGGTGATCGTGTCCGCGCCCTTGCCGCTGCCGTGGGTGCTCAGCCAGCCGAGGCCCTGCGTCTCGAGCGGGGCGGCTTCGGGCTCCGGGCCGACGTGGTCGTCGGCGATACCGGCGCCGTGGGTCTTGCCGAAGGTGTGGCCCCCGGCGATGAGCGCGACGGTCTCCTCGTCGTTCATCGCCATCCGGGCGAAGGTCTCCCGGATGAAATGCGCCGCGGCGGCCGGGTCCGCGTTGCCGCGGGGACCCTCGGGGTTGACGTAGATGAGGCCCATCTCGGTCGCGCCGACGTCGGGGACCATCTCGGTGTCGCTCGCGTAACGCTCGTCACCCAGCCAGGTGTCTTCGGGACCCCAGAAGATCTCCTCGGGCTCCCAGGTGTCCACGCGGCCGAAACCGAAGCCGAACGTCTTGAACCCCATCGACTCCAGCGCGACGTTCCCGGCGAGCACGAGCAGGTCGGCCCACGAGATCTGCTGGCCGTACTTCTCCTTGACCGGCCACAGCAGCCGCCGTGCCTTGTCGAGGTTGGCGTTGTCGGGCCAGCTGTTGAGCGGGGCGAACCGCTGCGCGCCGTCACCGGCGCCGCCTCGGCCGTCGTGGATGCGGTAGGTACCCGCGGCGTGCCAGCTCATCCGGATCATCAGGCCGCCGTAGTGGCCGAAGTCGGCGGGCCACCAGTCCTGCGAAGTGGTGAGCACCTCGGTGATGTCGCGTTTGAGGGCCTCGACGTCGAGTTTGGCGAATTCCTTGGCGTAGCTGAAGTCCGCGCCGAGCGGGTTCGACTTCGACGAGTGGGCGTGCAGCACCGAGAGGTCGAGCTGGTTGGGCCACCAGTCCTTGTTGGTGCGCGGGCGGCCGCCCGATTTGGGCGTCGGCGAGTCGATCGCCGGGTTCTCGCTCTCGCTACCGTGCGCGGTCACGGAGTCGTGGGCCACCGGGCAGCCCTTCTCCGGGTTGTCACTCATTTCTTTCCTTCCGAGCAGGCGAATTCATCACTGGACAGGTTCGGCCGCGCAGCCGGGGCACAGGCCCCAGTAGACGACCTCCGCCTCGTCGATCACGAATCCGTGATCGCCCGAAGCGGTGAGACAGGGGGCATGGCCGACGGCGCAATCGACATCCGCGATCGCCCCGCAGGAACGGCACACGACATGGTGATGGTTGTCCCCCACCCGGGTCTCGTAACGGGCGAGCGCGCCGGCGGGCTGGATCCGCCGGATCAGACCGGTTTCGGTGAGCGCTCGCAGGACGTCGTACACCGCCTGGTGCGAGACCGTCGGCAGATCGGCCCGCACCAGCGTGATCACCGTTTCGGTGTCGACATGCGGATGATCGCGCAGTGCCGCGAGCACGGCCAGCCGAGGCCGCGTCACGCGCAACGAAACCGCTCGCAGCTGTGCCTCGAAGTCGGACATCACCAAGGACGATAAGAGCGTCTTTGGAACGGGTCAAATCAAGAACCCTGGGGAGTGAAGGCCGGTTTCGAACGCGCTGACACCGGGTAGTCGTGGACCGAGCCATGACTTGCGTGAGGTGAGTTCATGACAACGACCGGCCGGATCGGTGTCGCCGACGTCGAATGTCTCGAAAACGCGGTCGATACGCTGCGCGCGTTGGACTATCGGCAGGGCGGCGCCTTTTCCCGCGACGCGGTGCACGTCGTGAAGTCGGTCAGCCTGCTGCTCAATTGGGGTGCCGTCCCCGGCGGGCTCCGGTCCCGGCTGTTGACCGTGCTCGCGGATCTGCACAATCTGCTGGGCTGGACGGAATTCGACATCGGCCGCCCCGTCCCGGCACGGCTCCGGTTCGATCGCGCGCTCGGCCTCGCCGCCGCGGCGGGCAACGACGATCTCATGGCCAACATCTGTTACCGCCTCGGCAGGCTGGCGCTGCACCACGACGACGTCGAAGGCGGGCTGGACCATCTCCGTCAGGGCCAAGCCGCCGCCCACCGCTGCGGTTCCCTGCGGGCACAAGCGATCCTGACGGTCAACGAGGCGTGGGCACTGGCCAAGGCGGGCGACGAGCGCGCCGCCCTCACGAGCCTGGCGCGGGCGGAGTGCGAGTTCGAGAACGCGGGCACCTGGGCGGCGCCACGGCCGTGGGAAGCCTTCTTCGGCACCACGGACATGGCCGCGATGCGCGGGACCGTCCTGACCGAATTGGCCAGGACGGTCGCCTCCCGGCACAGCGAAGAAGCGATCGCGCGGTTACGCGACGCCGTCGACGGCTACGGCGTCGACATGTCCCGCAGCCTCGCGCTCACCCTGATCATGCTCGCGCAGAACCACGCGCTCCAAGGCGATTTCGACGAAGCCGTCCGCATCGGCGACGAGGCGCTGGACCTCGCGCGGGGCCTCGGTTCCACCCGCACCAAGGACCGCCTCGCGCCGCTGGCGGCACTTCTGCGCGGAGACGCCGATCCCGCCTCCCGCGACCTGCTCGCCCGGATCGACCGCTATCGCGCCGAACCGGCCCCTTGACCGGCGAAACGCCGTCCGAGCAGGATCGCGGTCGCCGCGAAGCCGAGACACAGCCCGGCCCAGACCCCCCAGCCGCCCCAGGCGAACACGTAGGCGCACAAGAACATCGCGGGCACGCCGACCGCCCAGTACCCGATGAGAGTGCAGCGGAGGCCGGAAACGGTGTCACCGAGCCCGCGCAGCAGGCCGACGAGGATGTTCTGCGTTCCCTTGCCGTACTGCTGCGCGATGGCGAACACCAGCAGGGTCGACGCCGTGCCGAGCACCACCGTGTCGGTCTCGTCGTGCAGGAACGGCCACAGCAGCACCTGCGGCACCAGCAGGTACGCCAGGCTCACCACCGCCATCAAGGACCAGGAGAGGGTGAACGCCTGGCGGGCGATCACCGGCACCCGCCATCGTTCGTCCCTGGCGACCGCGCGGCTGACCAAAATGGACGATCCCTGCGACAGTCCGATGTTGGCCTGGTAGACGATGTAGGCGAGCTGGTTCGCGACGTTCGACGCGGCGAGCATCGCCGGGCCGAACGCACCCATCAGCATCGTCGCGATCGAGGTGATCGCCGCTTCCGAACCGTAGGTGAAGCAGATCGGCGTCCCGTGCCGGACGATGCGCCGGACCACCGTCCGGTCCGCGCGCCACAGCGCGAGGGACACCATGGGGCGCAACAGCGGATCCCGACGGAGGGCCGAGGCGAACACGGCGAGCGTGAAGAACTGGACCAAGGTCGTCGCCAGGCCGATACCGGCGACGCCCAGCTCGGGCAGGCCCGCCCACCCGTAGATGAAGGCGGCGTTGAGGCCGGCGTTCACCGCGATCGACACCAGCGTCACGGCGAGGAGCGAACCCGGACGCCGCAACCCGACGGCGAACTGGCGCACCACGTTGAGCCACACCATCGGGAACAGCCCGCCGGCCAGCGCGAACATCATCGGACCGGCGAGCGACACGATCTCCGGTTTCTGGCCGAGCGAGGGCAACGCGGCGGCGAGTCCACAAAGGACGGCCGCGCCGAGTGCCGCGGTCAGGGTCGCGACGAGCAGCGCCGACCGCAGGAGCGACCGGATCTCGTCCCGCGCCCGTTCGTCGAGTTCGCCGGTGCCGGTGCGCAGCTCCCCGGCCCCGGCCGCCGTCGCCACGAGGTTCCCGACGCCGGTGACCATGCCGACGCACATGGTGCGGATCTGGTTGTAGAGCAGGATCGCCAGCCCGCCGGCCGCCACCGCGGTCACCCCGAGCAGTCCGAGCATGGCCAGGTCGACGCTGGTGAGCGCGACCTGTGCCAGCTGGATTCCCGCGATCGGCGCGGCCAGCCCGGCGAGCGCCCGGTAGCCGCGGGTCGTCACCGCCGTGCTCATCCGCCCACCGCCACCGGGGTCCGGCGCACCGCCCGGTCGCGCGTGGCGACCTTCACGGATTCGGCGTAGGTGGCGAACCAGCGGTCCATCCGGCGGTGGGCCAGTTCGTCGAGTACGCCCCTGGCACGCAGCCACTCGTCGTCGTACACCGAATCGAGGTACTTCTCCCCC
Source organism: Amycolatopsis sp. WAC 04197 (assembly GCF_003947475.1). NCBI lineage: Bacteria > Bacillati > Actinomycetota > Actinomycetes > Pseudonocardiales > Pseudonocardiaceae > Amycolatopsis > Amycolatopsis sp. WAC 04197. The sequence goes on from NZ_QHJK01000010.1 coordinate 366,120, forward strand.
GCGTCGTTGCACAGCACCACGACGACACTTCCGGCCGGATACGCGTAAAGCCGCCGCAGCGCGACGTGGATCGCGCCGCCGGTGGTCCCGCCGACCAGCACGCCGGTGCGCCGGGCGACGACGCGGGCCCCGGCGAACGCGTCGCTGTCGGAAACGCGGTGGGCTTCGCCGATCACCGACCGGTCGACGTTGTCCCCGATCGGGAAACCGGCCGGGCTGCCCGCCCCGGTCTGGTGGTAGATCCCCGGCGCGCCACCGAAGATGATCGAGCCGACGGGTTCGACCGCCACCGCGTGGGTGCCCGCTCCCGCCGTGCGCAGGGCGCGGGCCGTACCGCACAGGGAGCCGCCCGTGCCGATCGCCGCGACGAGCACGTCGACGTCGCCGAGTTGGTCGAGGAGTTCCCGCGCCAGCCCGGTGTAGCCGTTGCCGTTGCCGGGATGGTTGTGCTGATCGGGATGGTAGGCACCGGTTTCCGCGGCGATGCGGGCCGCGACCCGCCGCCGCTGGACCGAACTGACCCCGCCGTCCGGCGGGCAGTCGACGAACACCAGTTCCGCGCCGAGCGCGCGCAGCATGCCGAGTTTCTCGCGGGCGGCGTGGTGATCGACCACGGCGGTGAACCGGTAGCCGCGTTCCAGCGCGACCAGCGCGAGCCCGTTCCCGGTGTTGCCGGAGGTGGGTTCGACGATATGCCCGCCCGGCCGCAGGAGTCCGTCGAGCTCCGCCTCGTCGATCATCTGCCTGGCCATGCGCACCTTGCACGAGCCGGTGGGGTTGAGGTGGTCGAGTTTGAGCAGCAGGCGCGTCCCGGTGCCGGTGCGCGCGAGCTCCAGCAGCGGCGTGTTCCCGATCAGGTCGGACGCGCGCCGGACGATCGTCATCGGATCTCCTGGATCGGGTGGTCGGTGTCGAGGTGCCAGCGACCGCCGTCGACCACCACTTTCGGCGGCAACGGAAGCTGGTGGAAACCGCTCTCGTTCTTGTCCATCTGGTAGCCGGCCGTGTTGGGGTACACGAGCAGGTCGCCGGTCCTCGGCCGCGCGGGCAGCTCGACCGCACGCCAGGTCAGCACGTCGTACTCCATGCAGCTCGACCCGGCGACGATGGTCCGCACCGGCGTGCCGCCCGGTCCGTCCCGGCGCACGAGCAGCGGGTCGGGCAGGAACTCGCTGCCCTTCCACTGTTCGGACAGGCTCATGGACAGGCCCGCGACCGTGGTGATCAGGTGGTCTTCGGCCGGTTTGCAGCCCAGCACCGGGAACACCGAGAACCCGGCGCCGTCGACGAGGGCCCGGCCCGGTTCGAGCAGCAGCTCGATCCCGGCCGCGCGCAGGCGCTCCGCCAGTGTCTTCCCGGCGATCTCGTGCCGGAGGATCGCGGTCACCATCGCCGCCCCGGTCGGCGCCTGGTGGTACGGGTACGTCCTGGCCGGATTGCGGCCGGCGTGGAACCAGCCGTCGTGCCTGCCGGATTCGAACCGCGCCCAGTCACCGGCGTCCACATAGGACACGGCGATCCCGCCGCCCGCGCTGATCTTCGACGCGGGATGTCCGAGCGCACGGGCGTCGTGGCACAGATCGATCAGGTACGCGGCGAGTTCCGCCCTCGGCACGGAGTCGTATCCGTCGAGATGGAACGAGAAACCCCGCAAGACGACCGGGCCGCCGCACTGTCGCACCGCCGCTTTCACCGCGTCGGGCGCGAAACCGAACCGGCTTTCCGGCGCGGACGGCGGCCGCACCCGCAGCAGCACTTCGGCGGTCTCCCCCAGTTCGGTGGCCAGCCGGACGACGCGTTCCAGCTCGTCGGCCGCGTCCACCGCGATGAGACAGCGATGCCGCAGGGCGAGCCAAAGGAGGCCGTCGGGTTTGGCGGCGCCGGTGACCCCGATCGACTCGCCGCGCAGACCGTTTCCGAGGGCGTGCACCAGTTCGGGCACACTCGCGACATCGACCCCCGTGCCGGGACGCGTGCACTCCCGCAGCCAGGCCGCCGCCTTGTTCGCCTTTTTCCCGTAGTAAACGGTGCCTTCGACGCGTTCGGCGGCGAGCGCGTCGACCATTCCCCCGAGATTCTCGGAAAAAGTGGCCGGATGGATCACGTGGAACGGACCGCCGCCGACCCCGCGGGCGATCTCCCACAGCGTCTCCGAGTCACGCAGCCGGCGTGCCCAGGGACGTTCGAGCGCGGGCAGGGGCGGGGACAGGGTGTCGATCAGGTCCACAGGGCCACCTCGCGGCCGCGGCCCGCGGCGATGGCGCGGGCGGCCAGCGCGTGCGCCACCGGGATGTCGGTGATGATCATGCCGCTGCTGAAGGCGAAAACCCGGTCTTCGTCGCCGCGGCGGCCGGGAGCCTTGCCCGCGAGGATCTCCGGGAGTTCGGCGTCGATGCGGAACACGCCGTCCGGACCCGCCATCCGCTGCCCGGTCACCTCGACCTGCGCGCCGCTGGTGGCCACCGTGTAGTCGGCCTCGGCGAGCGTGCCTTCCTGGACTCCCTTGCTGGCGACCGAGATCAGCAGCCCGCCCGGCGGCAGCCAGCCGAGGCGGATCTTCGGGTGGGCCGCCCGGCCCGACGCGGCGACCACGATGTCGGACTCGCGCGCCGCGGCCTCCACGTCGTCGACGAGTTCGACCTCGCGGTCGGGGAAGCGCTCCTTCAGCGCGGCGACGCTGTCGCGAAGACCGTCGGGATGCGTGCCGAACAGCCGCAGCCGCTCCAGCTCCGGCAGCGCGGTGAGCAGGTACGGCAGCGTTCGGATCCCCTGCGCGCCGGTGCCGACCATGAGCGCGGATCGCGCGCCCGGCCGAGCGCAGGACCGCGCGATCAACGCGGTGCTCGCGGGCGTACGGGTGGCACCGACGCGGTGGCAGTCCATGAGCGCGAACGGCAGGCCCGTGGTGTCGTCGTACAGGGTGATGGTCGTGTAGTACTTCTCGGCCGACGTGCTGCCCTGGCGGTAGCTCGTCTTGAACGCGGCCTGTTCGAGGGAACCGTCGTAACCGAGCATCGAGTACGCGACGGCGTCCCGCGCTGGATCCGGCATCGGCACCATCAGCTTCGCCGGGTTCCGCGACGCCCCGGCCGCGTAGGCCAGATAGCCGTCTTCGACCATCGTGATCGCCTCGCCAGGGGTGAGTTCGAGGCTGTGCAGATCCGAGCGCGTGAGTATGTGCAGCGAGGGACCGGAGCTCATGGACGATCGACCTTTCTCGTGGGAAGGTGGCGCGCCGCAGCTTAATGAAAATGATTGTCTTTATCGATGACTGTGGTCCTTGTCACGCTAGGCTGGCGGCCGTGAGTGGACCCTGGAGCGCTTCGGAAAGCCGCGCGCGAGCGGAAGAAGTGCGGCATCTCAACGCGATCGGCCATCTGGCGCCGCACGATCACGCGGCCGCGCCGGCGGGCCCGCTCAGCGGGATCCCGTTGGTGGTCAAGGACAACATCCACGTCGCCGGGATGCCGAACACCGCGGGGACCCCGGCGCTGGCGGACCACGTTCCGCGCGAGCACGCGACCGTGGTCCGGCGGCTGACCGACGCGGGCGCCGTCGTCGTCGGCAAGGCGACCATGCACGAACTCGCCCTCGGCATCACCTGCGACACGACGCCGCTCGGCCCGCTGCGCAACGCGTGCGACCCGTCCCGGTTCGCCGGGGGCAGCAGCGGCGGGACCGCGGTCGCCGTCGCGGCGGGCATCGTGCCGGCCGGCCTGGGCACCGACACCGGCGGTTCGGCCCGGGTTCCCGCCGCGCTCAACGGGGTTTGCGGCTTCCGGCCGACCACGGGCCGGTACCCGTCCGACGGCATGACGCCGCTGAGCAGCACGCGGGACACGGCCGGACCGATCGCCCGCACGGTCGCCGATCTCGCGCTCCTCGACGCGGTCCTCGCGGCGGAAGAGCCGGCACCGCTGATCGAGAGCACGTCGGTCAGGCTGGGTGTGCCGCACGGTTTCCTGACCGGCGACCTGTCCGAAGACGTCGAAGAACTCTGGGAGGCCGCGCTCGCCCGCTTGGGCGCGGCAGGCGTCACCCTGGTGCCGCTCGACGACACGCCCCTCGCCGAACTCGTCGCCGATCAGGGAATGCCGCTGGTGATCCACGAAGCGGGCGTCGGGCTCCGGTCCTACCTCGCCGAGCACGTACCCGAGGTCTCGTTCGAGCGGCTCGTCCGCGAGATCGCCGCACCCGACGTCCGGGCGATCTTCGCCGAGGCGGTCGTGCCGGGCGTCGAGCCCGCGGTCTACGAGGCGGCCCTCGCCACCCGCTCCGCCTTGCGCCGCACCTACGCGAAGATCTTCGACGAGAACGGCATCGACGCGCTGGCGTTCCCCACCACACCGGCGACGGCCCGGGACTTCTCGGCCGTCGGGAGCTTCGTGCACCGAGGGCGCGAGGTGCCGACCTTCCCCACCTTCATCCGCAACTGCCAGCCCGGCAGTATCGCGGGATTCCCCGGCCTGACCGTTCCGATGGGGCGCGCACGCGATGGGCTGCCCGCCGGGCTGGCACTCGACGGTCTGGTCGAGGACGACCGGAAGTTGCTGGGCGTGGGGGCTTTCGTCGAGCGGGTTCTGTAGAGGTCCGTGAAGGCCTCCTTGCCTACCCTGAAGGTCAGAGCTCCGGCAAAGTCACATAAGCGCAGGTCCAACGCTTGGTTGCCCCTGGTCGACGGGAGTCGAACGGGCTCCAACCGTCCACTGTGGTCACTTCTCGGCGACCGAATGTCCCATTCATGGCGAAATGGGTGATTATGCCGAGGGGTCGTGAGTGGTAAAGGTCGTTCTAACCCTCTTTGCCACTCACGACCCCTTTGCGAAACACCCAAATCGGGCACTCTCACCCTGGAAGAGTCCCTTGTGGACAGTCGGGAAAGGAGTCAGACCACCGTGGCGAGTGCCTCCGTTGCCCACTTGACCAGCGAATAGGCGACTTTGCCGGAACCCTGACCCTGAAGGTAGTGAAGGAGGCCTTCACTACCTTCAGGATCGCCACCTGCGGCTCTTCAACACCGCCGGCCCCAGCAGTCACAGCGGCCGCGCGTGAAGGGCCCCTTCCCTCGGCTCAGCCGAGGGAACTCGACCTTCACACCTTCCCAAGTACATGAAGGCCCCCTTCACCGCGTCTAGCGCAGTGAAGGGGGCCTTCAGGTACTTCAGAACCCCGACCTAAGCCCGGATGCTGGCCCGAAGCGCGTCGATCAGCGCCGCCGCAGCCGGAGGGTCGGGCGGATCGCCGTAGGTGACGGCGTAGATCTGACGCGGGTCTTCGGCCAGTTCGGTGGCGTGCACACCGGGCATCCGATGCGCGCGCAGCGCCAGCCGGGGCAGCGTGGTGACGCCCATCCGGGCCGCGACCAGCGCCTGCATGACCACGATGTCGTCGCTGACCATCGAAATACGCGGGGCGAACCCGGCCCGCCCGCAGATCGTGACGAGTTCGTCCTGGCAACGGGCGCAGCCGCCGATCCAGGTCGAGTCACGGTGATCGGCGATGGTCTGCCCCGGTTCGCTGGTGAGCAGGTAGATCGGGTCCTCCAGCAGGTGCACGAGCCGGAGCCCCTGCTCCTCACGGGGCGTGTCCGCGTACCGAAAAATCAAGGCGACGTCGATCCGCCCCTCCCGCAGCATGCGCAGCGCCTCGCCCGGATGTTCGTCCACCAGCCCCAGTTCGAGTCCGGGATGCGCGCGGGCCAGCGTCGCGGCCGCGTCGGGGACGATCGTGCTCAGGATCGACTGGAACCCTGCCATCCGGACCCGCCCGGCGCGCAAGCCCACCTGCGCCGCCAACTCGGCTTCGGCGCCTTCGACCCGGCCGACGATCTCGGCGGCGCGAGTGGCGAGCAGTTCCCCTTCGGGGGTGAGCCGGATGCCGCGGCCGATCCGCTGGACCAGCTTCGCGCCCGTCGCCGCCTCCAACCTCGCGAGATGGTGGCTCACCGCCGGCTGCGTGTAGTGCAGTTCCTTCGCCGCCGCGGTCATCGAACCGTGCCGCGCGACCGCCGCCAGCACCATGAGCTGCACCAGATTCAGCATGGATAAAGAATATCTATGTCAAGGAAAGAACGTCGTCATTGGACGCCGCCCGGACGGCGGACCACGATGAGAAACGACGAGAAGGGAGAACGAAAATGACCGTCACCACCCTCAGACCGGGCCTTCCGGAGCTGATCAAACGTCTGATCCAATGCACCGGAAGACCATCCGAACCCCTTGTCACCGCACAAGCCGTGGCGAATGTTCTCACCGAACTCCGCCCGACCCCGCAACTGCTCACCGCGGCGGAACGCGCCGGCTCCCCCGACGGCTACACCCGCACCACACTGCACGCCGAGTCCGCCTTTTCGATCGTCGCCCTGGTGTGGCGGCCCGGCCAGCTCACCGAGATCCACGATCACCTGGTGTGGTGCGCATTCCTTGTCCTGCAAGGAACCGAGACCGAGACCATCTTCGACATCGACGACGATCGGCTGGTCCGGAAGGCCCAGCGGCTACGCCCGGCGGGGTCGGTGAGCGGCGTCGCGCCGCCCGACGACATCCACCAGGTGCACAACGCGGGCGACACCGTCGCCATCACCTTGCACGTGTACGGCGCCGACCTGAGCAAGGGGACCAGCGTGCGCCGCAATTACCGGATGCGCGCCACCGCGCGGTGAAAGGCGCAATCGGCAGGGCCATTTCGCCCAGCGCGCCCGACCGATATCGGCGCACGATTCCCGGACGCCCTATCCGGCGTTTTGGCGCCGCATGCCGATGGTCCCGGGAGCGGTCTCCACGAAACCGTGGCGTTTGTAGAGCCGCCATCCGGGTGGATCGCCGAGCAGATTGACGTACGCACCCGGCGCCGCGGCGTCGATCGCCGCGAGAAGGGCATCGAGGACGGCGTCCCCGATGCCGCGGCGCTGATGGGGCGGCAGAACGGCCATGTCGACGATGTGGAAGTACCACCCGCCGTCGCTGATCACCCGGCCCATCCCGACGGTCTCGCCGGTGGGCCGGTGGATCACCCGGACCGACGTCCAGGCGCCGCCGACCCCGCGCTCCGCCTGGTCCCTCGGCGGTTCGCTGAGACCGGCCTCGCGGCGCAGCCGCAGGTAGTCGTCGACCGACGGGGAGCCTGCTTCCAGGCGGTAAGAGTCGTCCATGACGGGCTTGCCTTTCTCTCATGCCAACGGCCTACAGCGTCGCACCCGGAGCCGGTCCATCCACAATGGCCCCACGGTGAATCGCCGGAGTGAGCCCGGAAAACGACTTCACGAAGTCGATATCGGACGCCATCGGGTTTTCCAACGAAATCAACCAGTCCGTTACGCCGGGCGCCGGACCCCGGCTTTCCACGCGTCCGGTGCGGCGCGTTCGGAATCTGTATCCCCGTTCCGCCGTCCGGCCCAAATCCGGCGCCCCGCGTGGCGGCTTTTCACCCCTTGTCACCCGATTGCTGGTCCTCACTCGCGCGGATAAGCGGGAAGATCACTGCCGGACCGCGACGAAAGAGGATTCGGCGAAAAATGAGTACCGACGTCGCCGCGACGGTCGGTTCGACGGATCGCCCGAGCGAGCGAACCTGTTCTCGGCGAATGCGAGCGCCGCCCGGCCCGGGCCGACCGCACGGCCCGGGCCACACCGGGCGCCCGTCGATACCCCAAGGGGAACCATGAACCGCGTCACCACGCTCGTAGTAGACGATCAACCCCTCATCAGATACGCGCTCAGCAGGCTGTTGCGGGATTCGGCGGGGGTGGGGGCGGTGGCCGAAGCCGCGAGTGAGCCGGAAGCGTTGTGGCAATGCGAAAAGAGCCATCCCGACATGGTCATCACCGAGCTGTCGATCTGGGGTGAGCCCGCCGGCACCGCGATCTGCCGGTTCGTGAAGGAACAGTTCGAACGCGCGGCCGTCCTGGTCTTCGCCGGTGATTCGTCGCCGTCGGCCATCGCCATGGCGCTGAACGCGGGCGCGGACAGCTTCGTGCACAAGTCGGCCAGCGGCGGCCAGGTGATGTCGGCGGTGCGCTCGACGCTCGCCGGGCAGCGGGTCTGCGTGCAGGCGGGCGGAACCCCGCCTGCGGTCACCGAGGCCGTGCGCTACGCGAGCGCGATGACCAGACGGGAGGAGGAGATCCTCGCGCTGATCCTCTACCGGTGGTCGAACGACGAGATCGCCGAAGAACTGCACCTCGCGACGCAGACCGTGAAGAACTACGTCAGCCGGATCCTGCAGAAGCTGGGCTTCGGCAGCAGGCGCGACCTGTTCCGGGCGCTGCGTTTCCGGCCGGGAGGAAACCCGTTGCCGCGCCTGGAGACGACCGAACGCGAAGGCGAGTTGCACACCGCGGACGGGTACCGGGGCTAGCCCGGCCGGGCGAGCGGCGTACCGGGAGTACCGAGACCGGACGAGGTTCGGTACCCGCCGTATCCTGTGGCACCGAGATCGTTTTTCTAGCGTTGCTGTCATGACGAAGCCAGGTTCCCTGTTCCTGCTCCTCGTGCTCGCCGGAACCCCCGCCCCGGACACCGTGCGGGCTTCGTCGGCCAAGATCCACGAGGTGCTCGGCGGCCCGGCAGGCTACATCGACCTGCACAACACCGGCGCCACCACCCTCGACATCGGCGGCTGGTCCGTTCAGGCGTGCACGGGCGAGGCGACGCCCGTCGAACTGGCCACCATGCCCGCCGGGAGCGAGATCCCCGCCGGTGACCATTTCCTCATCACCGCACAGGGTTTCGGCGGGACGGCGCAGCAGCTGGTCGTCGAGGCGATCGTCGGGGACGGCGAGATGCTGCTGGACCGGCGCGGGGCCAAGGCCGACAGCGTCGGATGGGCGCCGTCGTCGCCCTGCCGCGAGAACCAGGCCGCGGTCCCCTGCCCCGGGCTCGCCCAGTCGAGGGACGCCGTCAGCCGCGACACCGACAACAACAAGGCCGACTTCGGTTGCGTACGGCCGGCCGACTGAAAGCACTCCACCAGTACGAGAAAGGTGCGGTCGTGACCGCGAACAGCGAACGCGGGGACGCGACCCCGCTGTGCGAACTGCTCGCCGAACAACGAATCGCGAAAGGATGGTCACAAGGCGATCTGGTCGTGAGGTTGCACATCCGCTCCGGCAACGACAGTGTGACCAGGGAAGAGATTTCCCGCTGGGAGCGGGGAAAACGCATTCCCGGTCCCTATTGGCGGCAGTGGCTGAGCGCTGTGCTGGACACCTCCAGCCGCGAGCTCGAACTCGCCGCCGCGGTCGCCAGAAGGCGGCGCCGGAGCATTATCGCGTGACGCGAAAGTACCGGAAAACTGGCCCCTTCCCGGCGGCACCCGGATTCTCGGATGATTGTCGGTGTCGGCACCGGCGGGAAAGGATTCCGGTCCGACGGAAAATCCCCCGGAAAACCAAGCTGAAAGGAATTTCCCGTGCGACGAATTCTGGGCGCTTCGGCGGTATTCGCGATGCTGGCGATGGGTATGGCCGGTGGTGTCGCGAACGCGGCAGGCGAGAGCGAGGGCACTGAAGCCGCCCCGCTCGTCTCGTCCACCGTGGTCATCAACGAGGTTTCGACCCGCGGCGTGAACGGTCTGCTCGACGAGTTCATCGAGCTGCGCAACGTCTCGAACCAGCCGCAGGACGTGAGCGGGTACGTGATCCGGATCTACTCGCCGTCGAACGTCGTGACCGACACGATCGTCCTGCCGGCGGGCACGATCCTGCAGCCGAAGGGCAACGCGGGCCAGTACGCGGTGCTGGTCGGGCAGAACTTCTCCGGCACCATCGTCGACCAGACCTACGTCATCCCCTTCACGCTGACCGGCGCCGAGGGCATCCCGACCGCCGGTGGCCTCTCGCTGCAGAACATGGCGAGCGCGAAGATCGACGGTGTGGCCTTCAGCAACGCGGTCGTGACCCCGCGTGAAGGCCAGGCCGCGATCCCGGAGAACGCCGTCACCGATCAGCTCAACGCGGCGAACACCCGCAACATCCTGAGCACCGACACCGACAACAACCGGCAGGACTTCTCGCTGCAGCTGCGCACCCCGGGTCTGTAAGTCCCCCAGTACCGACCCGTCTCTCGACCGGGCCCGGGCCGCCGTCGGCGGTCCGGGCCCTTCCATGGCGGTATCTCGCCAACGGCGACATACCGCCAACGATAATTGTGTTCATCCGGGAACTCCTGCCTCATCCTCGGGAAACTCCATCTTCGCGGCGGCCGTGCCCACGGCCGCTTCTCACTATCCGAGGAGAGTGAGGCTCGATGTTCCCCCGTTCCCCTCACCTGACGAGACACCCCTGGCACCCGGTGGCGATCCTGGCGGCCTCCGCACTGGTCGCCCTCATCCCCCTGCCGGTGATCGCGACCACCGCGACCGCCGCCGTATCCGGCCCCGCTCCCGTCACCGGGCGGCCGGACGTCCATCGCGTCACGTTGCTCACCGGCGACGTGGTGACCTACGAACGAGACGGCGCCGGGCACGGCACCGCACAGGTCGAACCGGCGGTGCGGCCGGACCGGCCGAGCCCGGCGTTCCAGATCACGACCACGGCCGAAGGGCTGATGGTGTATCCGTCGGACGCGCTTCCGTTCGTCGGCAAGGGATTGCTGAGCCCGGAGCTGTTCAACGTCACCACGCTCGTCGAAGACCGGCGTGACGACGCGGCGAGCACCACGATCCCCGTCATCGTGCGTTACGGCGACCGGCCGGGGCTGTCCGCCCGGACTCTGGGCGCGAAGGCGAAGGCGCTTCCGCAGACGCAGCGGCTCACTCCGCTGGTCACGGCCAACGGAGTGGGGGTCCAGGTCAAGAAGGCGGGGACGGGCGAATTCTGGCGTTCGCTCGTCGCGTTCGATCCGGGCGGGAAACCCGTGTTGAATCAAGGGATTTCGCAAGTCCGGCTGGACAGGAAGGTCCGGGTGACGCTGGACAAGAGCACCGCGCGGGTCGGTGCGCCGTCGGCGTGGAGCGGCGGGTGGACCGGGAAGGGGACCACGGTCGCGGTGGTGGACACCGGGATCGACGAGAACCATCCCGACCTGGCGGGCAAGACGGTCGCCTCCGCGGACTTCAGCGGGGAAGGCGACGTCGTGGACCGCCACGGCCACGGCACGCACGTCGCGTCGATCGTCGCCGGTACCGGCGCGGCCTCGGGCGGCCGGTACAAAGGTGTGGCACCGGACGCGAATCTGGTGGTGGCCAAGGTTTTCGACGCCTCCGGCGAGGGTGACACCGCACAGGTGATGGCCGGGGTCGACTGGGCCGTCGCGCAGGGCGCGAAGATCGTGAACCTCAGCCTCGGCGCCGGCGTCAGCGACGGGGCCGACCCGATGAGCGAGCAGATCGACTCGCTTTCGGCGAAGTCCGGCACGCTGTTCGTGGTCGCGGCCGGGAACTCCGGCCCGGGCGACCGGACCGTCACGACGCCGGGGGCGGCGACGTCCGCGCTCACCGTCGGGGCGGTCGACCGGGAGGACAAGATCGCGTGGTTCAGCAGCCGCGGCCCTCGGTTGCGGGACGCCTCGGTCAAGCCGGAGATCACCGCGCCGGGTGTCGGGATCGTCGCCGCCAGGGCCGCGGACACGGCGCTGGGCGAACCGGTGGACGCCTCCTACACCGCCGCGTCGGGCACCTCGATGGCGACTCCGCACGTGGCGGGAGCCGCGGCGATCCTGCTGCAGCAGCGACCGGAACTGACCGGGCAGGCGCTGAAGAACACCCTCGTCACCACGGCCAAAGACGTCGGCCTTCGCTGGTTCGAGCAGGGCGCCGGACTCCTCGACGTCGCGCGGGCCGTGTCGCAGAAAGCGACCGGCACCGCGGTCGCGAGCTTCGGCCGTAACGAGCGGACGACCAACGCCTCGGCACAGGTCGTCCGGCAGCTGTCCTACACCAACACCGGGGACCAGCCGCTGAACCTGAACCTGAAGCTGACCGTGCGACCTTGGGACGGCGGCGCCGGGCCGGGCACCGGGATGCGCCTGGCGAAGACGGATCTGTCGATCCCGCCGAAGTCGAGTGCCACCGTCGACCTCGCCGTGAACCCGAACGAAGGAACGGCGGGCGTCTACGGCGGCGCCGTGGTGGCCACGACCGCGGACGGGACCAACGCGGTGCGGACACCCGTGAGCACCTACAACGCGGCCGAACTGTTCCCGGTGACGATCCGGGTCCGGGACTCGGCGGGCGGGCCCGCCCAGTCCGCGTCGGCTCAGCTGATCGACGACGCGGCCGGTGCGGGTAACCGCAACGACCCGTTCCTCGACCAGGTCAGCCAGCAGATCGGCCTGGTCGACGGGGTCGGCCGGGTGCTCGTGCCCGCCGGACGCTATTCGGCGCTCGGCTGGGCGATGGAGCGCGGGCTGACGGTGCGCCGCTGGTCGGCGATGAGCGCGACGCAGGTCTCCGTCACGGGCCCGGCGGAGATCGCGCTGAACGCGGCGAGCGCCGTCCCGGCGGGGCTGATCACGCCCACTCCCACCGATCTTCGCGATCGCACGGTGATGCTGCGGCGCGTGATCCCCGGCGGAGCGGGAGTGAACGGTTACGTCGGCGAAGCCGGGCTTGCCTCGGGCGCGGGCTGGGAGGTGCGCGTGACCCCCGCGGCCGCCACCTCGGCGGGCGCGATTTCGTTGCAGGACAGCGCGACACTGTCCCAGACCGCGGTCGAGATGCGGATCGCCGATGGCGGTTCTGCCGTGCTGAACCCGGCGTACGACGTGCCGACGTTGACGGCGAAGTCACCCGGTGAGCGAACGCTGCCGGTCGTGTTCGGCGGCGCGGGTGATCTCACCGGTCTCGACGTCCGAGGAAAGGCCGTCCTGGTGAGGATTCCGGTCCCGCCCGGGGCGCCGGACCCGGTGAGCGCGGTCTCCGCGGGCATCGCGAACGCGGCACGCGCGGTGTCCGCCGCGGGCGGGGCGGCGTTGATCCCCTACGCCGGTTCGCCAGGCTCGCTGAGCGTTCCGGGCCTCAGCAGCGCGGTGGTACCGACCTTGTCCCTCGGCTGGGAGGAAGGCGAAAAGCTGCGGACCGCCGGTGCCGTTTCGGTGCGCTTGCTGGTGCGCGCGGCTCCGGACGCGATGTACAACCTCAGCTACCTCGATGCCAACGGCGTGCCGAAGGGGCTCGTCCGGCGGGTCGACCGGAAGACCTTGGTCGCCACGAAAACCGGCTACCAGGCCGAAAAACCGGGACTGACCGGACAGAAGAACTGGTACGCCTTCCCGACCGGCCTGTGGAAGACACAGGCGGTGCAGGGCACGAAGATCCCGGTTCCCGGCTCCTGGACCGAATACACCGGCCCGGCGGACGATCGGCTGGTCTGGAAACGGGTCGTCACCCTGTCCGGCAACGACACCGCGGGGCGTCGCGCCGCGCTGAGCATGAACGCGCAGAACGTCTACCGCGCGGGCGAGCGGTCGAGACCGGACGAGTTCTGGTTCCGCGCACCACTGCACAGCGGCTCGGTGGAACTGCCCGCCGATCATCCGGCCCGGTATCCGGCGACGGCCTCCGGCTGGGCGGTGCTGTGCTCGATGTGCCGTGGTGGCACGGATCCCGATCTGTTCGTCCCCGGCCTGCAGTGGATGGACGGCACGACCGGGGCGGGCGGGCATTACGCGAATCCCTACGAGAACGCGCGGTACTTCGCGGCGACCACGGCTCGGCTGTACCGGGACGGGACCGAGATCCCGCGGTCCAATGCGGACGATCCGCTCGCGCTCATCCCGGAGTTCCGGCTCGCACCGACCCCCGCCACCTACCGGCTGGACGTGACCGACGTGATGCCCGGCCCGGCGCAGGTCGGCATCCCGAGCGGGGCGCTGTTCCAGCACGCCCCGAGGACGGACACGTCGTGGACGTTCACCTCGGCGCGGTCGGACGCTCCGGCACCGCTCGGCTTCTCCTGCCACAACGCGGGCAAGTCGTGTTCCTTCCAGCCGCTCATCCAGCTGGACCACCGGCTGCCGCTGGATCTCGGCGGCCGCGCCCCGGCCGGGCGCCCGTTCACCTTCGACGTGTCCGCCGGCTCGCACAGCGGCGCGCGGGGCGGCGGACCGGTGACGCGGCTGCAGGTGTCGGCGTCGACGGACGGCGGGCGCACCTGGACGGCGGCGACCGTCCGGCCGGGCGCGAACGGGCTGTGGTCGGTGACGGTGGCCCACCCGCCACTCGCGGCGACGGACGGGTTCGTCTGGCTGCGCTCGGAAGCACGGGACAGCTCGGGCAACACCGTGACGCAGACGGTCCAGCGGGCCTACGCGCTCACGGACGTGGCGAAGGCGAACCCGCGCGCTCGCTGACGTCGTCGTCGATCGGGGGCTGGGTCGACGGCAAGGTGACCCAACCCCGCGTGGCGACCTGAAGGCCGGCCTGGAACCGGGTTGTCGCGCCGAGCGCGGTCATGAGGTCGCGAAGCCGTCGCTGGAAGGTCCGGTAGCTCATGCCGAGTTGTTTGGCGATGCTCCGGTCCGGCAGGCCGGTGGTCAGCAAGGCGAGCAGGCGGGCGTCGTCTGACGGGGCGACGTCCGCCAGTTCGGCCGAACCGGGCAGGCGTAGCGGAAGCCCGCTCTGCCAAAGGAAAGCGAAGACCGCGCCGAGCGCGTCGAGCAACGCGCACGGGTGGATCACCAAGGCCGCGCCGACCTCGGGGAGATCGGACCGCAGTGGCACCAGTCCGACGCGCTGGTCGACCACGATCATCTTGAGCGGGGCGCTGGTGACCACGCGGGCCTCCTCGCCGAGGGCGAGGCCCGCCTCCAGATCGGAGGACAGGTCGTGCATTTCCAGCGCGCTGCGCTCGTAAACCCCGCGAAAGCGCACCCCCCGGCCGAGGAGATCACGCTCCGCGGGATGCAGGACGCTCGGCGTTTGCGCGTAAGGCGGTTTGTCGACGAAGGCGACCTCCCGCTCGGCCGACCGCAGCAGCTGATCCGCCCTTTCGGCGATCAGCGCGTCGCCGTGGATCACCTCGATGAGATCGACCGGGCGTTCGCCGGACGTCGCGCGGTACCGCTCGCGCAACCTGTCGGCGACAAGCCGCGCACTCGCGAGTTCCTGTTCCTTCAGCCGGAGCATCGCCTCCAGCGCGATCTCCGGCCGCACCGCCGAATACGCCTCCGCGCGGCCGGGAAGCCTGACGAGTAAACCTTTTTCCGTCAGCGCGCCCAGCACGCGGAGCAGCCGTTGCCGCGGCAGCCCGGTGCGTTGCCGGATTTCGGCGACGGTCAGCGAACCGGTGCCGGCGAAGGCATCGTAGACCTCGACGTCGGTTTCGTTCAGACCGATGATGTCCAGCAAATCGTCTCCCGCCCCAGCCGCGGTCGCCTTCGTCCGACCATACCGCCGGAATCCGGCGGGCAAAAGGACCGCGTCGCGTCCGGACCGTCCACTGTGGTCAGTCGTGGTCAGGGATCCCGTGGAGATGGTGATCGGCCGGGTTCATGACCTCGGCCAGCAACCGCCGGACGGGTTCCCTTCACCGCGTCTAATGCGGTGAAGGGAGCCGTCGCCCCGGTCACTCACCGGCCAAGTCAGCCTTTCGCGCGCATCACCGGGCCGCCACCGGCGGCAGCGCGCGCACGGCCTTGGCGGCGAGCACCGCGAGCGGTACCGCTACCGCCAGAACCGCCACGGTCTGCCCGGCGGCGATCGCGGTCATCATGTCCAGTTCCGCGGTGCGGGCCGCGAGCCGGAGGTAGTCCAGCAGCGTCACGACCCGCTGCACGAGGGCGACCAGCGCGAGCGAAGCGAGCGTCGTCGACCACGACACCGCGGCACTCCGCCAGCCCAGGCGAGGCACGCTCAGGTAGACGACCGCGGCGACGAAAACCGCCACACAGACCACGCCCGGCCAGTCCACGAGCGCCGGAACGCTGACATAGGTGACCGCCATCGCGACCGCCAGGAGGCCGACGCCGGCAAGCAGCGCGACGAGCCACGGCCGCGCTTTCACCGGTGGGGCCTGCCGATGGAACGCGACCAGTGCCACCACCGGCAGTGCCTCCAGCAGGAGTCCGACGGTCCCGGACAGCCCGTACGCACCCTCTGCGGCCACGAGATCCACGCCGAAGAAGACCGAGGCTTGAGCCAGCGCCGTCACCGCGAGCCACCGCGCCGCGCGCCGCCGGCCGGTCACCAGGCACAGATAAGCCGCCACCCAGACCAAGCCGAGCAGGGTCCGCACGTCGGCCGCGATCGGACTCGTCATCGGGGGAGACCACAGCCACGCCCCGATACCGACCAGCGCGGCCACCGCCTGCACGAGCAACCCCACCAGCGCCAGCCGCCGGACCGTCTCACCCCAGACGAGGTAGCGGAGCGGCGCGCCGTCGCCTCCCAGTCGCAACCGCACCGCCAGGGCCACGACGCTCGCCACTTCCGGCCAGCTCGGCCGGCCGTGGTCGGCGGCGAACTCCGCGTCCTCGGCGTCTTCCGGCATCTCGCTGTGCAGGAAGGTGGCGACCATGTCCTCCTCCCACGCCTGCCGATAGGACGCGGGGAGCAGCCGCAGCACCCGCCGGTATCGCTCCTCCAGGCGGTTCACGCCAGGCCCCCGGTGTCCGCCGGCCGCCACGCGCGCAGCCGTTCCGAGGCGGCGCGGGCGTTCGAGGCCTGCCGCTGGACCTCGGCCGCGAGCGCCGTGCGGCCGTCCTCGGTCAGCCGGTAGTACCGGCGGAGCCGCCCGTTGGCGACCTCCTCCCGATCCGGCTCGACCAGACCGTCCGCGACCAGCCGATCCAGCACGCCGTACAGCGTGCCGACCTTCAGCTTCACCCGGCCGTCCGACAGATCCCCGACCTCGCCGACGATCCCGTACCCATGACGCGGCGCGTCCACCAGCGCGGTGAGGACGAAGAACGCCTGCTCCGTCATCGTTCGACCAACCATGGGCACAATATATCGCTAACCGATATATTGTGCCACCGCCGGAGCCACCCGTACGAGGTGCTTGATCTCCTGGAACGCCTCCAGGCTCCGCGGACCGTTGAGGCGACCGAGCCCGCTCTGCCCGAATCCGCCCTCCTCGAACTGGTCGTGGACCACCGCCCAGGCGTTGGTCCACACCGTGCCCGCCTTCAGTTCCCGCGCGAGCCGCAGCGGCCGGTCGGCGTTCGTGGTCCACACCGACGCGGCGAGACCGAATTCGGTGCCGTTCGCCAAGCGCGCGGCCTCCTCCTCGGTGCGGAAGACCTCGAAGGTGGCGACCGGACCGAACACCTCACGCTGCACGATGTCGTCGCCGGGGCCTTGGGGTTCCAGCAGGCTGGGCCGGTAGTAGGCGCCGCCCGCGAGCGGTCCGTCCTCGACCGGACCTCCGCGCACCAGCACCGTGGCCGTGCGAGCGGCCTCCTGGACGATCCGGTCGACCCGGTCGACGGACGCCCGGTCGATCATGGGACCCATCCGGCTGTCCGGATCGTCGCCAGGGCCTAGCCGGACCGCCGACAGCGTCTCGATGAGACGTTCGCGCAACTGCGCCGCGATCGCTTCGTGGGCAAGGATTCTGCTGCCGGTCATGCAGAACTGACCGGCGAAGGTGGTGACCGCCGCGGTCAGCACCGGGACCGCGGCGTCGAGGTCCGCGTCGTCGAACACGATCATCGGCGTCTTGCCGCCGAGCTCCAGCGACAGCCGTTTCAGGGTCCGCGCCCCCTCGGCCATGATGACGCGGCCGACGGCGGTGCTCCCGGTGTAGCTGATCACCGCGGTGCCGGGAGAGGAAACCAGCTCCCGCGCGCCGTCGTCGCCGGACTCGGTGAAGAGGTTGAGGACACCAGAAGGCAACTCCGGGGTGTCGGCGACGACTTCGGCGAGGATTCCGTTGACCAGCGCCGTCTGCGCGGGCATCTTCATCGCCACGGTGCAGCCGGCGGCGAGCGCGGGCGCGAACGACCGCACGGCCAGCACCACCGGCGAATTCCACGGCACGATGACACCCGCGACACCGATCGGTTCGAGCAGCGTGCCGCTGTAGTACCCGGGTCGCACCTCGGCCGACCGGCCGCTGTCGACCAGGGCCAGGGCCGCGGCGTAGCGGAGCTTCGGGGCGCACATGTCGACCTCGAACGCGGCCTCGCCGAGAGTCTTGCCGTTCTCCTTGGCCAGCAACGAAACGAGGTCGTCGCGGCGAGTCTCCAGGCGATCGGCCAGCCGCAGCAGCGCGGTCGCCCGGGCCTGGCGGTCGCGAGACCAGGAGGTGCGTTCGAAGGCGACCCGGGCGGCCTCGACCGCTGCCTGGGCTTCCTCGCGACCACCGTCGGCGAAGGTACCCAGGGCCGCACCGGTGGCGGGCCCGGTGGACGTACCGGTTCTCGTGGAGTCCTGCCAGCCACCGTCGATGAAATGCCGCGCGTGCGGGAGTGCCGTCGTCATACTCGAAACCGTTCTGTGAAAGGAAAAAGGTCAGCCTTCGGGTGCGCGGAACGCGGGGGTCCGGGGGCACAGGGCCAGCAGAACCGCCGCGACGACGGCAAGTCCGGCGAAGACGGCGAATCCCGCCAGGGGGTCGCGGCCGCTGACCAACCACCCGATGACGATCGGCCCCACGATCGTGCCGGTGCGGCCGGCGCCGAGGGACCAGCCGAGCGCACGGGCACGGCGGCCGGTCGGATACGAGGCGCTGACGAAGGCGTTGATCAGGATCTGACCGCCGTGCCCGCCGACACCTGCCACGGCGATGCAGACCAGGAGCGACAAGGACGGCAGTTTGATCGAGAGCGCCATCAAGGCGGCGGCCATGCCGAGGTAGGTGAGGACGACGACGGGCCGGTTGCTCCACCGGTCGCTCGCGGCGGCGATGACCAGCGAGCCCGTCACCGCACCGAGATTGAGGACGAGCAGGAAGACCAGGGACGAGTCGAGCGCGTAGCCCGCCTTCGACATCAGGCCGGGGAGCCAGGTGGCGAGCCCGTACCAGGCGAAGAGCCCGCAGAAGGTCGCGGTGGCGAACACGATCGACGCGGTCCGGTAGGACCGGCCGAAGATCCCCTCGGTCTTCTCCCGCGTGACCACCTCGAGTGCCGGCGCGTCCAGCCCGAACCGGGCGCGGATGGCCGCGGCGTGATCGCGGCGCCCGATGGCGTCGAGGAACTGCGGCGACTCGGGGAGGTATCTGGCGGTGATGAACAGGCAGATCACGCCGGGCGCCCCGGCGAGCAGGAACATCGCCTCCCAGCCCCAGGCCGGAATGACCGGCAATGCCGTCACCGCCGCGAACACGCCGCCGACCGGTACGCCGGACAGCATCAAGGTGTAGGTCAGGGTGCGATACCGCGGGATCGCGTACTCCAGGGTGAGCGCGGACGCCGCGGGCATGATCGCCCCGATGCCCAGCCCGGCGAGCAGCCGGAACAGCGCCAGCGGCCAGACGCTGTCGACCGTCCCGCACAAGACCGTGAACAAGGTGAAGATCGTCACCGCCCCGATGGCCACCGGCCGCCTGCCGTAACGGTCGGAGAGCGCACCCGAGGACAGCGCCCCGACCATCGCGCCGACGAAGACGGCCGAGCCGATCCAGCCGATGTTCTCCGGTGTGAACCCGTTCTCCGGGTTCGCCAGCAGCACGGGGACGACGGTGCCGAAGGCGACGATGTCGTAGCCCTCGATCACCACGATGATCCAGCACAGCAACGTCACGCGTATCGCCGCGCGACCGGCCGGGCGGCGGGCGCGACGGTCTGATCCTGCATGCCGGTTCCTCGTTTCGGGGTCGCCAGTGGGAGCTCGGGAATGCCTAGAGCCAGGGTGGGAGGGGCCCGCGCGATCGGCCCGTGAGGACGCCCGCGAGCGCGGCGGCCTGGCCGCGGGCAAGACGCTGCTCGACGATCTCGAAGACCAGCGCTCGCAACACTTCCTCCGGCCACCGCTCCCAGGAGTCGTCCAGATCCACCCCGTGGACCACGACCTCGCGGACCCTGAGCCACGGGATCTCCTCGGCGGAGACCGTGCGCCCCTGGGCGGTGACGACGTGACTCGTCCACTGCTCGTCGGTCAGCGCGGACAAGACGCCGTCGAGCTCGGCCGCCGACTCGCGCACCAGTTCCTTCAGCACCGCGGGCGGCAGGGTCGCCCCGGTGGCGATCTCCCGTTCCCGCTGCCCCGCGCCGTCGTACATCGGGGTCTCGACGCCGGTGGCGGCCCACGAAGCCAGTCGTCCCAAGGCTCGCGCGTTGAAATGGAGGTGGGCCACGAGATGGCCGATGGTCCACCCCGGCAGCGGCGACGGCTCGGCGAACCGCGGTTCCTCCAGCCCGTCGACGATTTCGAGGAGCCGCTCGGTCCCCGCCCGCATCCACGTCAGGTACGCGGTGGAGGACGCCGTCACGACTCGGACCTCACCGTGTTCTCCAGCGAACCGATGTGCTCGATCGTGGTGACGACCTCGCTTCCCGCGGTCAGGTAGCGCGGCGGTTTCCGGGCGTGGCCGACGCCGCCCGGCGTGCCGGTGGCGATCACGTCGCCGGGGCGGAGCGTGATCATCGTCGAGACGTACTCGACCAGCGCGACCGGATCGAAGACCAGATCGCCGGTGTCGGCGCGCTGCATCTCCTCGCCGTCGACCACGGTGGTGACGGTCAGAGCGGGCCGGACGTCACCCGGCAGTTCGTCGGGCGTGACCAAGACCGGCCCGATCGGGGTGCTGGCCTCGAAGTTCTTACCCTGCAACCATTCCCGGGTGCGGAACTGCCAGTCGCGCATCGAAACGTCGTTGAGCACGGTGAATCCCGCGATCGCGGCGGCCGCCTGTTCGGTGGTGGCACGGCGGACGGTGGCGCCGATGACCACGCACAGCTCCGCCTCCCAGTCGACCGAGCCGGACTCCGGCGGGAGGACGATGTCGTCGTGGGCACCGATGAGGGTGTCGGCGAACTTCGCGAACAGGGTGGGGTACTCGGGAAGGTCGCGCCCCATCTCGAGGATGTGGGTCCGGTAGTTCAAACCGACACAGACGACCTTGCCCGGCGCCGGGACCACCGGC
The DNA here is from genome assembly GCF_003947475.1 of Amycolatopsis sp. WAC 04197. Lineage (NCBI taxonomy): Bacteria > Bacillati > Actinomycetota > Actinomycetes > Pseudonocardiales > Pseudonocardiaceae > Amycolatopsis > Amycolatopsis sp. WAC 04197. The sequence goes on from NZ_QHJK01000010.1 coordinate 387,085, forward strand.
GCGAGCCGGATCTCCGCGGCGGTGTACCGCTCCCCCGGCTCCTGCGCCTTCGTCCGCCACGAAGGATCTTCGAGCAACTCGCGGACGTCCGCCGCGGCCAACGCCGTGTACGTCTCGCCCTCGACGCGGGCCGCGCGGCTGGTGCCGTCGATCAGGATCGTGGCCAGTTTCATCGTGTGCTCCCGTGGGTGGCCCGGGCGAGGTCGAGCCGCTCGTGGATCGGTGCGTCGGTGAACTCGAACAGGTCGATCCCGGGTTCGGTGGCGATGGTGAGCGCCTGCCAGGACGGGACGACGAACAGGTCGCCGCGGTCGACGTCCCAGGCCGAGTCGCCGACCGTGACCCGGGCCGATCCTTCGAAGACCTGGAAGACCGCCGAACCCACTTCGCGGCGCTCCGCGGTGGCGGCGCCGGGCGCGAGGCGGTGGAACTGGGTACGCAGTGTCGGCATCACGTCTTCGCCGGTCGTGGGGTTGGTGAACCGCACCGCCGCGTGACCGGGCTCCGGCGTGACCGGGTAGCCCTCCGCCTCCAGCTCCAGTTGCTCACGCAGCGCCCGGTCGGTGTGCTCCCAGCGGTAGGCGAGCAGCGGCGTCTTGGGCGAAGGCGCCAGATGGGTCAGCGGACGCAGCCCCGGATGTCCCCACAGCCGCTCGGAACGCGACCGCTCCGGGGTGCCCACGTCGCCCACGTGGTCGGGACCGAACTCGAAGAACGTGGAGTCGACGGCGTACGCGAAAGGGATGTCCAGGCCGTCGATCCAGGCCATGGGGGCATCGCTGGTGTTGAGGTGGCCGTGCCAGTGCCAGCCTCCCTGCGGCAGGAAATCGCCGCGGCGCATCGCGACCGGGTCGCCGTCGACCACGGTCCACACGCCTTCGCCCTCGACGACGAACCGGAACGCGTTCTGCGTGTGCCGGTGCACCGGCGCGTCCTCGCCGGGGTTGAGGTACTGGATCGCGGCCCACAACGTGGGGGTGGCGAACGGACGTCCGCCGAGTCCGGGGTTCGCCAGTGCCAGCGCCCGGCGTTCCCCGCCCCGGCCCACCGGCACCAAGGCACCGGCCTCGGCGGCCATCGCGGAGAGCGAGTCCCAGGACCATCGGTGCGGCAGGGCCGCCGATCTGGGGGTGGCGGGCATGAGGTCGCCGATCTCGCACCACAGCGGGACGAGGGACTCCTCGCCGAGACGTGCGTAGAGCCGGTCCAGCTCGGGAGTCGTTTCCGGTTGGGAGGCCATGGCCGAACGATCTCCGAGGCCGGACCGCGTCGCTATACTTTTCCTCCATGCGGAATCCGCCGGCGTCGCTGTTGAACTCGGTCGATCACGCGTTGCAGGTCGCCATCCTGCTTCAGCAGGAGGGACCGCTGCGGCTGGTGGACATCGCCCACCGGATCTCGATCGCTCCCTCGACGGCACACCGGCTGCTGACGTCGCTGGTCTACCGCGAATTCGCGACCCAGGGCGCCGACCGGCTCTACCGCCCCGGCCCGATGCTCAGGCCGGTCGAAGCCCCCGATCCCGGCGCCCAGCGGCTGTGGCGGGTCGCGCGGCCCCGGATGCGCCGGCTCATGGAGCTCGTCAACGAAACGGTCACCCTGCTCGTGCCCGTCGGGACCGACGCCCGCTTCATCTCCACGGTGGAGTGCGCCCGGACCCTGCGCGTCGCCGATCGCACCGGTTTCGTCATGCCGCTGCACGACACCGCCGGTGGCCGGGCCATCCTCGCCGAGAAGACCGCCGAAGAGCTCACGGACCTCTACCGCGACGAGGACGTCGACGGCCGCCGCCTCTACCGCGACCTGTCACGGGTGCGCGCCAAGGGTTTCGCCATCAACGACCAGCGCACCGAGAAGGGCCTGACCGCGCTCGGGGTCGCCGTGCGGAGCCCGCAGGGGCCGGCGTGCGGCGCCATGGCACTGGCCATGCCGACCACGCGTTTCCGGGCTGACCCGGTCCAAGAGTGGGTCGCGCTGCTCAAGGCCGCGGCCGCCCTGGTCGAGGAGGAACTCGCGACGGAGGCGTAAACCACGCTTCGGCAGAGTGCGCTGCACTTGAAAAGAAAGTTCGGCGCGCCTAAACTTCAGCTTAGGCGTTCCGACAACACCGCGGACAGGTGACCCGATGCACTGGAGTCAGCTCCTCGTTCCCGTGACCAGCGGTGTGTCCGTCGCCCTCATCGTGGCGACCGTCAGGTTCCTGTGGCGGCGCACCCGCCTGCCGACCGGCCTGTCCCAGCGGATGACCCGGCGGAACTACCTGGCGGAGATGCTCGTCATCTCCAAGAACGACAACGTCGACCGGCTCGACGCCCTGGTCCCGAATCTGCTGCCGGCACAAGGCTCCCCGGTGCTCGTCGAGATCCAGGAATCGTGGGCGCAGATCAACGGCCGCCGCGGCGTCCGGGTGATCACCCGCACCGAACCCGCGTCCCTGACCGCCGGAGCCGAGTTGCTCGCGGCGGGGATCGAGGTCCGCGTGTCCCGCGCGCTGACCGCGGATCACCTGTCGTACCACCTGTTCTCCGGTTCGGAACACCACACGGTGCTCAACCGGCGCAACGGCGGGAAGGACCGGCCCGAACGGCTGGACGAGATCTCCGCCGCCAAGGTGTTCCGCAGCCATTTCGACGAGACGTGGAGCGAGTCCGAACCCCTGGAGTCGTTCCTGGCCGGGGAACTCCTCGCCGGGCCCGACTCCGGCCTCGCGGACCGGATCCGGGAGCAGCGCGCGGCGTACCAGCTGCCCGCCAAGGCGGAGGACGCGATCCTGCGGCATCTGGCGTTCCGCCACCGCGCGCCGGTCGTCTTCGTCACCGGTCTGCCGGGTGCCGGCAAGTCACTGGTCCGCCGAGCCCTCGCCGAAGAGCTTCGGCGGTGGCGGATGCAGGTCGACGAGCTGAACGATTACGTCTACGCGTTCGAGGAATTCCTCCACGCCTTGATGCTCCTCGGCGACGGCCGCGGCGCGGGCTTCAGCGCCCAGCAGGGCGGCGCGTTCCAGGTGGAACGCGAAGACGATCTCCGGCCTGCCCTGCACACACTCGGCCACCGCGTTTGGGAAAACCGCCGCAGCAACCCGATCACGATCGTCGAGTTCGCCAGGGCCGACACGATCGGAGCGCTCCAGGTGTTCGGCGACAAGGTCCTGGCGGCATCGCAGATCATCCACGTCCGCGCCTCCGACACCAAGCGCTCCGCCCGGCTGGCCAGACGGGGCGAGCCACCGAAGATCTCGGTGACGGGCCAGTCGATCAGTCTCGAAGTGTCCGACGAGCATCGGCTGCCCAGCAACGCCGCGGACACCCTGTACAGCAGGGACGACTTCGCACTGCTGAAGGCACAGAAGAACATCGCCAACCGCCTGTTCCTCGTCGAGAACGACGCCGAGGAGAAGGCGCACGTCGACGAGCAGGTCACGGCGTTCGTCGAAGCGGTCGTGCGCCCCTACCGAGCACTCGCGCGTATCTAGGACCCGGCGGCGTCCACCTCGGAATCCGCGGCGTGCCGGCGAGGTACCACTGCGCCACTTCTGGGGTGTCGTGTCGTAGCGGCGCCGGGCTCGACCGATCGAGTGACTTCGCCGCCCTGACCCATCCACGCCGTCCGCAGCCTCGAAATTCGATCGACCGAGGTCGACGGAGGAGCGGGATGGACGGGGCACGAGGATTCGCCGACGACGAGGATTCCGACCGGCTGTTCTCGGTGAACATCGACGTCGAACTCGAGCGGCTGATCCAACGGGTCGCCTGGACCGCGGAAGTCAGGCTGGACCTGTCGAAACGTCCAGAGCTCCGCCACCTGCGCTCAACGGTGGCCGATCGCCTGAATTTCGGTCGCAGCGAGCAAGAACCGATGGGTGGGCTCCTGCTCGTCGTGGACGAGCTGGTGGCCAACGCCTATCTGCACGCCACCACCCCTGGTGAACTGCGAGTCACCAGACAGTCCCGGGGAATCCTGGTCGAAGTCACCGATGACCAGGCCGATACCGGGATTCCGGGGCCGGAAAGCTGTCGAGACACCCATGGTCTCCGTCTTGTCAGTCACCTTTCGCTCGATTGGGGCGTTCGGCCCGAACAAGCGGGGAAAGTGGTGTGGGCCTTGGTTCCAGCGCAGACGTACTACGAGACCTGACTCGCCACCGAGGCCTGGTCTGCCCGAAGGTCGTGAGTGGCAATGGTCGTTCCAACCCTCGAGGTGGGGCCGGTCATCGCGACCGGCCCCACCCCTCTCACCCCACCTGGTCAGAAGGTGATGGTGAATCCGTCGATCGAACCGGTGTCGAACTTGAAGACGTCCTGAACGCTCAGCTTCCAGGTGCCGTTGGCGTTCTCGTTGGCGGCGTCGACCGTGTAGGTCTCGTGCACACCGGCGGGGCTGCCCACCCCTCCCGCCTTCTTCAACCGGTAGGTGGCGCCGCTGGGCCCGATGAGACTCACCGTCAGGTCGGCCGAGTAGGTGTGGCTGATGTCCACCTTGACCGGCAGCGACGAGGACGCCTTGCCATCACATCCTTCCTGGGTCACCGAGCTCGTCACCGCGGCACCGGCGTCCGGGATCGCCACCGGGGTGGTGTTCGACTTGGCGCCGCACTTCGGCTCCGGGCCTCCGCCACCGATGAACGAAACGTTCAGCAGCTTGTTCAGCGAGCCGCTGCCGGGGTTCTTGACCACCCCGTCCGACGCGTTGTTCACCAGCGCGTCCCGGGCCTGTTTCGGCGTCGCGGACGGGTTGGCCGCCAGGTAGAGCGCGGCCGCGCCGACGACGTGCGGCGTCGCCATGGACGTCCCGCTCATCACCGCCGAACTCCCGCTGTTCGGGCTCAGCGACGTGATGTTGCTGCCCGGGGCGAAGATGTCCGTGCACGAACCGTAGTTCGAGAACGACGAACGATTGTCGCCGGAGTCCGTGGCGTTCACCGTGATGGCTTCGGGAACCCGGGCGGGGCTGGTGTTGCAGGCGTCGGTCGACGCGTTGCCGGACGCGACGCCGTAGACGACGCCGGACGCGATCGACTTCTTGAGCGCGTCGTCACCCACGCCGGGCGCGTCCATCGTGAGGCTCATGTTGGCCACGGCCGGTTTCCGCGCGTTCGCGGTCACCCAGTCGACGGCGTCGATGATGCCCGAATCCGGACCGGTGTTGTTGCATCCGAGCACCCGGAGGCCGACGATCTTGACCTTCTTGGCGACACCGTAGGTCTTGCTCGCGATGGTGCCCGCGGTGTGACTGCCGTGCCCGTTGCAGTCCTTGCCGTCACCTCCCATGAAGTCCTTGCCGATACTGGCCCGGCCTTCGTACTCGGGGTTGTCGGGGTTGATGCCCGTGTCGAGGTCGTACGCGGTGACGCCCTCGCCGCTGTTGTTGTAGGTGTACTTCTTGTCCAGCGGCAGGGATTTCTGGTCGACGCGGTCCAAACCCCACGTGGGGTTGGTCTGCGTGTCGGTGCCGCGGGCGGTGCCGTCCTGGTAGACGGCCTTGACCGACGGATCCGCCGCGAGCCGCCTCGCCTGCCGCTCGGTCATCTTCTTCACCGAGAAGCCGTTCAGGGCCGCGGACCACGTCGACCGCACCTCGCCGCCGAAACGCCCGGTCAACGAGGTCGCCGATGCTTGCGCGGTCGCGACGCCGTCCTTCAGCACGACGATGTACTGGTCGGCGTAATGCTGTTTCGCCTGGACCACAACGCCTTCGGCCTCGGCCGCGACGGCGTTTCCGATGCCCAGTGCCAGCAAGGGGGTCAACGCGCCCAAGGTCAGCAGCAATTTCCGGTGGTTACGCATGGAACATCACCTCCGTGGGAAGAACGATCACTGGACGGTGAGCGTGTAGGTGGCGGTCGACGTCTTGCCGGCGCCGTCCTTCGCCGTCACGGTGATCGGGTAGGTACCGGGTTGGAACGGCGCGAAGATCTGCATCGTCGAGCTGCCGCCGCTGGAGATGCTTTGCGGGTTGAAGAACGGCGCGATCGGCAGCCCCGAACCGGACGCCGACAGCGTGATGGAGCCACTGCCGCCGGTCGCGGAGACCGTCGCGTTCACGAACTGACCCGCCCGTGCGGTCCCCGAGCCGGGGTTGACCGTGACCTTGAGGTCGCCCGGCTCACTGCCGCCCTTGCCGACGGTCAGCGTCAGCGTGGTGGTCGCGGTGTCGGTCGTTCCCTTGCCGGACACGGTGATCGTGTAGTCCCGCTCCGGCGTTCCCGCCGCGGTCTCGATCGTGAGCTTCGCGGTGTCGCCGGACATGATGGACGAAGGCTGGAAGGTCGCCTTGGCACCGTCGGGCAGGCCGGACGCGCTCAGCGCGACGTTCTCGCTGCCGTTCTTGCCTTCCTTGCTCGTGATCGACGTCGAAACGTACTTGCCGGGGTCGGTCTTCACCGCGCCGGGGGACGCCGCGAGGGTGAACTTGTCACCGCTGGGCACGTCACCGATCTGCTGCTTGACCCAGTCCCCCATCTCGTTGTTCAGGCGGCTGTAGACGCTGTACCAACGGAAGTCGCTGCGGCTCCACGACGTGATGCCGACGACCACGCCGTTGACGATGAACGGACCACCGCTGTCACCGGGGAGCACGGTCTTGCGGCCGTCGGAGTACCCGGCGCAGATCATCGTCTTCGGGTCGACGCCGTTCTCGACCCCGGTGCACTGGTTCGGGTCGACGATCGGCAGGGTCAGCTTCTGCAGTGTGACGTCGGGCGGGCTGTCGTTCTGGGTCTTCTTGCCGTATCCGAGGCTGAAACCGTCCTTGCCCGGCGTTTCGAGGCCGGTGTCGGCCGAGGTGGCGACCTTCGCGTAACCGCCCGCGGGGACCGGGATGTCCCCGTCGGTGGTGATGATCGCGACGTCGTATCCGTTCCAGGGCTGGGTGAACTTCGGGTGGAGTTGGTAGTCGACGACCTTGAGCTGGGTGCCGCCCGTGCTCACCAGATCGTCCAGTCCATAAAGGACTGTCTTTTCGCCTGCCAGTTCCTTGCAGTGTGCCGCGACCATCACCTTGCGCGGTGCCACGACCGAACCGCTGCAGCTCTGCCCCTTGGGCCGTGAGCCACCTTCGCGCAAGGCCGCGATGGCGAACGGGTAGTCCTTCACCGAGGCGGGTACGCCGCCGATGCCCTGGGCGTGGGCGCCGTCGGGGATACGGACGTCACCGGTGGGTGCGATCGCCGACGCGGTCGGCTGGGGAGCGGCACCGGCCGTTCCGCCCAGGACGGGGATCGACAGGGCCGCCACACCCAGCGCCAGCAGGCCTGCGATTCTCTTCTTCTTCACGGTGGTTCCTTTCACAGGGGAGAAATCAGAAGGTCAGGGCGAAGTCGTCGATCACGCCGGTGTCGAACCGGTAGACGTCCTGGACACGCAACTTCCAGTCGCCGGTGCGGCTTTCCCCCGAGGTGTCGACGGTGTAGGTCTTGGAGAGGTCGATCGTGCTCACGCCACCGGCCTGCTTGAGGTTGACGACCTTGCCGCTGGGCGTCACGAGGTCGATCTTCAGATCGGCCGAGTACGGGTGTTTGATCGCCACCGCCACCGAAGTGCCGGAAGTTCCCTTGGCGTCGCAGGAGCCGATGGTCACCGTGCTGGTCACGGCGTCGCCTGCGTCAGGGATCGCGACGTCGTCCGCGCTCGTACCACCCGCGCAGGACGGCGGATTCGGGGTTCCGCCGAGGAAACCGGTGTACAGCAGCTTGTTCGGCGAGCCCTTGATGTCGGAGATCTTGCCGGGCGTGGCGTTGTCGAGCAGCGCCTTGGTGACCTGCGCCGGGGTGGCGGACGGGTTCGCGGTGAGGTAGAGCGCGGCCGCGCCCGCGACATGCGGGGTGGCCATCGAGGTGCCGCTCATCTGCTGTGTCCCGCCGCCGTTGCGGGTCGACGTGATGTTGCTGCCCGGACCGAACAGGTCGGTGCAGGACCCGTAGTTCGAGGACTGCGAGGAGTTGAAGATCGATCGCTTGTCCTGGATGTCGCTCGCGGCGACCGTGATCGCCTCGGGCGTGCGGGCAGGCGAGACGTTGCAGGCGTCCTGGCCCTCGTTGCCCGCGGCGACCGTGACGGTGATACCCGCCCGGACCGCTCCTTGAACCGCCTGGTCCACTGTGGACGTCGCCCCGCCGCCGATGCTCATCGTGAGCACCGCGGGTTTCCGGGCGTTCTTGGTGACCCAGTCGATACCGGACACGATCGTCGACCAAGGCGCGCTGCCGTTGCAGCCGAGCACGCGGACGGCGACGATCTTCACACCTTTCGCGACCCCGTACGTCGTGCTGCCGACGGTTCCCGAGACGTGTGTGCCGTGGCCTTGGCAGTCCGAGGCATCGCTGTCGTTGTCCACGAAGTCGTAGCCACTGCTCGCGCGGCCGCCGAACTCCGACTGGCGATAGTCGGTGCCGGTGTCGAGCACGTAGACCGTGGCACCGTCGCCTTTGTTGGCGTAGTCGTACTTCTTGTCGAGCGGCAGGTCCTTCTGGTCGACCCGGTCCAGGCCCCAGGTGGGGTCGTTCTGGGTGTCCGTGGCACGCGCGAGGGAATCCGGCTCGACCGAGGCGACGGCGGGATCCGTCGCGAGCCGCCGGGCCTGCGCCTCGGTCATCCGGCCCGCGAAACCGCGCAGCGCGGCGTCATAGGTGCGCGTGACCTGTCCGCCGTACTCCGCCGCCAGTGAGCGAGCATCGGCGGTGGTCATCGTCGATGCCTTGAAAGTGACGAGGTACGAGCCCGGAATGGCGTCCGGTACCCAGGCCTGGACGGCGGGCCCTACCGGCGAGGCGACCGCGGGCAGCGCCGACATCGAAGCGCAGACGGCGAGCGACAGGCCCGCGATGGCCGACACCCATCGGGGTCGGAGATTTTCGCGCATTGAATACTCCTGAATGCAGGGGAATCGACACCGGGGAGACAGTGCGAACGTGACCACAACCACGTTGTGACAACAGTGAGTTCTCCACCGGCGAAGAACAATAGGTACTACACCCGGCCGGATACTCAATTAAAAGCGCACATTTTTATGCTCAGTGCCGTGGTGTCATTGAATAAGGGACCTCATGAAATGCCGAATACCCGACGATGCGATATCGGCATTCTTTCGTGACGGTCAGGCCCGCTGCTCGCGCAGCAGATCCTCGGTGAGCACCGCACGCGACGGCAGATCCAGCTTGGTCAGCGCCCGCCCGATGTGGACTTCGACCGTCCTCGCGGAAAGGAAGAGCCGCTCCGCGATCTCACGGTTACTGAGGCTTTGCGCGGCAAGCCGCGCGACCTCGAGTTCGCGCGGCGACAAGGACTGCCCGTATCCACGACGCCCCCTCGACGGAGTGGTCGGGTCGTGGCGCGCCAGAAGCCGACGGCACCGCTGGGCATCCGCGGCGGATTTCAGAGAACGGTAAATGGTTTCGGCGGAGGTCAGCGCTCCCAGCAGTTTCCGGTGGTCACCGAGTTCGGCGTGACACTCACCCGCGAGTTCGCTCGCGACGGCGGCGGCATAAGGCCTTGGCAACGCCTGATAGGCCAGGGACGCCCGGCCGAACGATTCGGCCGCGTCGCCCGGTCGTTTTCGGGCGAGCAGACCTCGGCAGAAGAGGGCGGCGGCGTGGGCGAGCGGCGCGTCGCGCTCGGCGATCCCTTCCTGATACTCGTCCACCAGCCGCGTCGCCGCTTCGTGCTGTGCCAAGGCGACGAGCACCCGTACGGCGGACGGCAGGAGTTCGGCCGCCCAGACCCAGTTGTTCTTCCGGCGAATGGTCTCGAGCCCGCTCTCCGCGAGCCGCGCGGCGGTGGGAAGTTCTTTGGCCGCGAGGAGGACGGTCACCCGCCCGGCGAACGCCGAAGCCTGCTGCGGCACGTTCCCGGCCGCGAGCGTGAAGGCGGCGTCGAAGTTCCGTGAGGCCTCCTTGCGACGTCCGTTGCCCAGCCGGTGCCAGCCCAGCGCGAGCAAGGGTTCCGCCGCGAGCGAACTGCCCTCCCCGACACGCTCCAGCAACTCGCGGACGCGGGGCTCCACTTCCGGCCAGATCCCCATCGCGACATCGAGCCGAAGGTCCGTCCCGGCGGCGAGCGCCTCCAAATAGGGCTGTTCCTCGTCCTGGATCAGCCTCCGGGCCGTGGCCAGATAAGTTCTCGCCACGGGGTAGTACCCGTTCCACGCAGCCGCGTCGGCGAGGTTGATGTAGGTCCGGCTGACCTGCCTGCGCACCTCGGCCGACCGCGGCGAGGCCGGCAGCGTACCGACGTCCTGCCAAGCTCCGGGATCGGCGATCTGCATCCGCCCGGAAACCCTGTTCGCGGTCACCGCGGCGATCAGTTCGACGTCACGGGTGCCCTGGCTGGCCCGCACCGCCTCGTCCAGCCGGCGCATGTTCTCCTCGACCGGAACCGCCCCGACGTGAGGAAGCGCCAAGGTGATCAAGCCGCGAGCGAGAAGCGGGCGCCGGTCGGCGAGATCCGTGATGGCCAGCTCGATCTCCGAACGGCCGGCGTCGATCTGCCCGGCCTGATTGATGAGGACACGACCGAGGTTGATCCGGATCTCGCCGCGGGCGGCCTTGCTCATCGGCCACTCACGCGCCGCCGTGCGCAGCAGCCGCAGAGTGGATTCGCCGACCAGCCCGTACGCCGTCTCCCTGCTGAGGCGGACGGCGAAGTCCTCCCTGTTCGCACGGGAAAGTGCCGCGTCCCCGAGCGCGGCCTCGAGCAGACGCACGGCGTCCTCCGGCCGGCCTTCGGCGGTCGCCAGGTCCACGGATTCCGCGACCCGCCGGGCCCACTCGTCGAGCTCGCCCGCCTCCCGGTGGTGGTACGCGATCCTTTCGGGTCGCGGTTCGTCCGAGCCGGCGAGGAACCGCGCGGCGTTGGAGTGCAGCCGGTACCGCCGAGGGCCCGGGACGGCGGCATGGACCGCGTCGGCGATCAAGGGGCTGCGCACCGCATAACGATCACTGCCCTGGTCTCGCAGGAATCCCCCGGCCATCGCCTGAAGCAGGTCGTCGACGATTCCGGCCCAGTCCGAGCCTGCCACGGCCGCGAGGGTCTTGCCGCACACCGGTCGCCCGAGGATCACCGCGGCGGCCACGATCGCCGCGGCGCCTTCGTCCAGCACGGCGTACCTCGCGGCGAGTTCCGCCGCCCAAGCACCGGGGACGACCTTCTCCGAAAGTTTCACCACGGCCCGCGCGTCGAGTCCGGCGACCGATTCCAGGACCGCCGTGACCGCGGCGGCCACGCCGTCGGTCCGGCGATGGACCCGCTCGGCGAGTTCCAGCGAACCGGTCATCGCCGCGATGTCCTCGACCTGAAGCGGCTTCAGGGTGAACCGAGCCGTCACTCCGGCGCGGGGAGGCCACCACGAGTCGCGGGCTTCGCGTTGCCGCAACCGGATCGCCGAGCTCGTCAGGACGACCAGCCGTTCGGACGGCCTGGACGCCAGGTAGCGGAGGAACTCCTGGGTTTCCTCGTCCGCCTCGTCCGCGTCGTCGACGATCAGCAGCGTGCGTTCGGGCAAAGTCAGCAGCTCACGAAGCGCGCGGTGCACCAGGTGACGATCGGACCCGAGTGGATCCGGCAGTACGGGCCTCAGCTCCGGAAGCAGCGGGTGAAGAACTCCGGCGAGGGGCGACAGACGGTCGGCCATCCCCGTCCATTCGCCCGCCGCGGTTCCCAGCGCGTCGAGTACCGGCGCCAGCGGCACGGGAGCGCGCTCTCGCGCGCAGCGGGCCTCGATCACCGTCCGGTTCCGGCCTTCGGATCGTGCGACCCGATCGAGGAGGCTCGTCCGCCCGGAGCCGGGCTCACCTTCGACCACGATGAAGGCCGACGGCTTGGCGATCTCCTGCTCCAGCGCTTTCTCCACCGCGGGTGCCCCTTACGTCAGTGTGACCGGCCCAGCTCGACGAGCGAGTCGAACAACGACTCGACCGCTCGGCACACCGCGTGTGGAGGCGTGTCGTGCGGGCCGATGACCTCGGCGAGCCGCTCCCAGGCGAACGTGCCCAGCACACGGGCCAGCACCGCCCTGACCGCCGCCGGTTCCCCGGGCACAGGGTGCAGCGCGTCCGCTCCCCCGCTGAGATCCGCACCGGGATCCAGCGCGTCGACGCATCGCGACACCACCTCCCGGGTCAGCCGGACCACCACCGCGAGCGCCGGCCCGCGCAGGTAAGGCGCGATGTCGGCGGCCGCGCTCATCCGGACCAGGACGGCGGCCACGATGCTGTCGCGGACCACGGACGCGGGCGAGACGACGGCCGGCACATTCTTCCCTTCGACGCCGTACCTGAGCCTCTCCAGCATCTCCGTGGACGGTGGCCGTGACCAGCCCGCACGCGATAAGTGAGGGTACGTAGAGAATGCGGCGCGCCGTTCAGGCGGAGGGCCGGCGCGTCGCCGGTGGTTGTGTCCAAAATGGATCTCGACGGCTTCGACGCCGCGTTCATGACTCCGCCACTGTGGACAGCGGTGCGCCTCAGGCACGGGTCTGCCGGTCGAACAGGTGCCGGACACCGCTGTAGCCGCGGAAAGGATCCGCTCCACCGAAATGCAAAAAGTCCCGACCGCTATGGTCGGGACTTTTTGGATCGATGCTGCTGGTACCCCCGACGAGGTACGAGCAGCTTCCACCCAGGCTGACAACGGCTCTGACCTGCGGATTTCCGCAACCGTAGCGCTGCCACGCCGCAGCCGCCGCCGCTCGGGAGGCGCCGCGTGAGCGCCTTCTCCCTCCGGATCCAATGCGCCTGCACCGCGCTTGTCGCCCTCGGCGCCGCCTACGCCTCCTACATTCACGGACGCCAATTCGCCCTCCGATTCGGCGCCGACACGATGACCGCGTCGATCTGGCCACTCATCGTCGACGGCCTGCTCACGACCGCGACCGTCGAGCTCTGGAAACCGAGCCGCGACGGCTCCAGCCGGTGGGCCGCCTGGGCAGCCTTTCTCTTCGGCATCTCGCTGTCGCTCTGCGCGAACATCGCCTCGGCTCCGGTGACGAGCGCCTTCGGCGTCGCCGTAGCCGCTTGCCCGCCCCTTGCTCTGCTGCTGGCCGTCGAACTCCTCAAACGCGCCCTAGAACGCCACCGCGCCGAACCTGCCGATCAGAAGCCGGCACCCGCTGAACGACCTCCCACCGAGCCGGCCGTTCCCGTGACACCACCCTCGAGCGCTCCTCTTCCCACGATCACGTCAGAGCAGGAGAACCACTTACCGAAGCCGACAGCCGAACAGCTGATGTGGACCCACTATCAACACGAAAGCGCCCAAGGCCGAACACCCACCGGCGCCGAACTGGACCGCGTCGCCGGAACCCACAACTACGGCCGCCGCATCCTCCGAAAGTGGCGTCGCGAAGGCACACTCCCGCGCACAACCACCGCCGAGCCCGAAGCACCCCGCTCCCGCAAGACACAGCCCGAATTCCAAACGACGACACCGAACCCCCTCCCCCAGGTCAACGCCCTTGAGCGACAACTCACCGAGTCGGCGCCCTGAGGCTCGCTCCAGATCCTTCTGATCGACAACGGGCCAGGCCGGTTATCGACAAATAAGCCAAGCGTGGCGGGTTGCCTGCCACAGGCTCACCCTGCGGGGATTCGACCCCATCCAACCGTCTACAAAGGACGACGATTTCATGGTCAATCCTTGATTCACGGGAGCGCTGCTCGCGTCCGGTTCGGCGACGATCGTCGCGGCGATCAACCGGGTCGGTGACCTGGCGACCGCGGCGGTGTCCGTCGAACTCCACGAAGCCCTTCAGCGAGGCCTTCCCGTGGCCGAAGCGCTAGCCGAAGTCGTCGGCCGCGACCCACTGCGCCGCCCGTTCATCTGTCTGGGAAGCGGCGCGTAGAACCCTCAACCGAACCACAACGAGTGTTGCCCTGCGTTGCGCGCTGATACAGCGCCTTCTTCTCCCGCGGCCGTGAGCCACGGCCAATCGCGTTACCCGTCGAGTCGAAACACAGCCGGCAGGACGTCTTCCTCGGAGCCGTCCTGCCCCGAGGTCCGGCTGGCCGGCCTGTGGTGCCGAGGCACCCGGCCCTGGCCTGCCTTTCACTCACTTGTGGTTTCCCGACCGTCGTTCGGAGAGCCAACCACTCGTTCACCGACTACATGGACTTCGAACCGGCCGGGGTCGTAGCCGCCGGCCTCCCACGCCATCTCACTCGTCTCGACATGCCACTCTCGCCCTGTGTCACGTTCCCGCACCAGCCAGGTCAGCCCGTCCACCTCCTCGCCTACCTAGTGCCTGAGAGTAGAACATACGTTCGCAGCCGACTCAATCGCCCGCAGAGGACCCGCCCAGACTCCGGAGCGACCGGGTTCAAGCGGCAAAAGTCGACGAGCGCACGGGGGACGAGTGTGGCTTGCGGGATCTCCAAGGTGAACTCATCCGCAACTTGGGCGTGCGGGAACGAGCGAAGGCGATCAGCTCAGACGGCAGCGGATTTCTTCTTCCGAGGCGAACGCTTGCGGGCGGCCGGGACCTCTTCGACCGGCTCCGCCGCGGCGACCTCGGCCGCGTCATAGGCTTCGTAGACCTCGTTGGGGATCCGGCCTCGGGCGGCGACCGCGTAGCCGTTTTCGCTCGCCCAGGCGCGGACAGCCTGAGTGCGCTCACGGTCGACCGTCCGTTTCGGACCTTCAGCGGTGTCCGCGCTCGTCGCCTGCCCGGTCGCGACCTTGACCCGACGCCCGCCAACACGTTTACCCGCCTCGACGTACCGCGCGAGCTCCTCACGCAGAGCCTCGGCGTTCTCGTCCGACAGGTCGATGTCATACGAGACACCGTCGAGAGCGAAGGGAACCGTCTGGGTCGCGATCCCGCCATCGATATCGTCCACGATCTGGACGACGACTTTCTGAGCCATGAAGGGCCTCTCCTGCAGAGTTGTTCACACCAATGATCTAAGGAATCCTAACGGACCTTCACCGGATCGACCGTAGACCCGCCATGAATGAAACACCAGGTCGACGTGCATACCTTCATCGAACCATCGCACGACCATCCGGGAGGCGTTCGTGAGTGACGAAGACGTATTGCCACGCAAAGCCTGGACCCCTCGCGAGGCCGCGCTGCAACTGGGCATCCCCTACGAGACGGTCTTGCGCCTCATACACGACGGCAAGCTCGCCGCCGTCACCGCCGGTCGCTACTACCTCGTCCCGGACGCGGCGATAGACAGGTTCTTGAATCCAGGAGCTTGAGCAAGAAAGTAACAACGAAAATGGGACGCCCTCCTACCCCTGTCGGCGCATACGGTGTCATCACGACGCTGAAGTTGCCACCGACGAAATCCGGCCGTCCGCGCTACCAGGCGCGCACTTACTTCCGAGCCGGGGACGGGTCGCGGCGACTCGTCCGGCGGGTGGCCGCCACGAAGACGCAGGCCATCAACCGCCTGAAAGAGGCGCTAATCCAGCTTTCCGACGAGGCCACAGGCGACGACATCGGCAAGGAGACCCGGCTGGATGTCGTCGCCGACCTGTATCTCGAGGAACTGGAACTGGAGGCCGAGCTCGGCAACCTAGCGCCCGGCACCGTGAATCTCTATCGCCGCGTACTGAAGAATTGGGTCCGTCCCGCTTTGGGACGGCTTCAGTGTCACGAGGTCCGGGTGTCTAGGTGCGACCGGGTCGTCAAGAACGCGCGGGTGAAGAGAAGCTACGACACGGCCAAGCTCGTCAAAGCGGCGCTGGCCGGCGTGTGCGACTACGCGGTCCGGCACGGCGCCATGGACGTGAATCCCGTCCGGTCTTTGCGGCGCTTGTCGCGGGGCGGCAAGAAGGAGATCCTCGCGTTGACCACGAGTCAGCGTATCGATCTTCTCGCCAAGCTCCGCGCCTACGGACCGACTCGTCAAGCCGACTCGCGAGGGCGATCGCTGGGCCGCCGGGGACGGATCTGGCTGGACCTGCCGGACATCATGGAGGCGATGCTGTCGACCGGCGTCCGCATCGGGGAACTGCTCGCGATGTTCGGTTCGGACGTCGATGTGGATGCCTCGACTGTGGCGATCGGCCATCACGTCGTCCGCGTGACGGGAGCGGGGCTCCGACGGGAGCCGCTACGCAAGGGCGGGGTCGACGGCTTGCTGCTCATCGTCCCGGAATGGTCGATGGCGATGTGGGAGCGGCGCCGCGAGGCCGCTGGCGATGGCCCCTTGTTCGCTTCGTTCGCCGGTGGCCTCCTCGACCCGTCGAACGTGATCAACAGGATCGAAGAGGCGATGAAGGCGATCGGCTACGGGTGGGTCACCAGTCACGTGTTCCGGAAGACGGTCGGTCTGGTGCTCGACGAAGCGGACCGGCCGAGCACGGCGATCGCGGATCAGCTGGGCAACACGGTGGCCGTCGTCGAACGTCACTACCGGAAGCCGAGGGCGTCGAACCAGGCCAACGTGGCGGCCTTGGAGGGGATGCTGGACCCCTCCGGTTTGTAATCGCTAAATCATCCCTCGGTTCGAGACGAGCCCGGAAAACGAAGAAGCCCAGGCCTGTGGCCTGGGCTTGTGCTCCCCCGCTTGGACTCGAACCAAGAACCCTCCGGTTAACAGCCGAATGCTCTGCCAGTTGAGCTACAGGGGATCGTGCTCCGCACCGGCCGGATCGCTCCGACCGATGAGAGAACTTTAGCCCATGCCCTCCGGCGGCCGTTCACCCACCCCCCACTTTCGACATCACCTCGTCAAGCTCGCGTTTTGAGGGACAATGACAGCCGGAGCAAGATCGAACGGAGGCGTGGACTCGGATGAAGATGTTCCTGCTGGGTGCGGCCGCGGGCTATGTGCTGGGCGCGAAGGCCGGCCGCGGGCGGTACGAGCAGATCGTGCGGACCTACCGCAAGATCGCCGACCACCCCATGGTGCAGGGCGCCGCCGGGGTCGCTCGCGCCAAGGTCGGTGAGCGGTTCGGGCGGCCTCAGCGCTGATCCTGGGCCGAAGGGGCCTTTCGCCGCGTTCGACGTGGCGAAGGGCCCCTTCACTGCGTCACGGCGACCACGAAGACGCGCCGGAACTCGAACCAGGTGGTCCCGTCGGGGCGTGGCGGATAGGCCTCGTCCAGTTTGCTAGCGAGCTGCGCGCGGAAGCGGTCCCAGTCCTCCCCGCGCAGGGCCTCCTTGACCGGCCGCAGCGCGGTGCCGGTGATCCATTCGAGTACGGCGTCCTCCCCGGCCAGCCGCTGCAGATACGTCGTCTCCCAGGCGTCGACGGCGCAGCCCGCGTCGGCGAGGAGGTTCCCGTAGCCGAGCGGGCTTTCGACGGCCCCGTTCTCCCGCAGGACGACGTCGGCGAGGCGCGTGGCCCACTCTTCGGTGCGCGCGAGGGCGCGGATCAGGGCGTGCGACGGGGCGTCGAAGTTGCCGGGGACCTGGAACGCGAGCGTCGCCCCGGACGGCAGGAGGTCCACCCAGCGGCGGAGCAGGTCACGGTGTTCCGGGACCCACTGGAGCACGGCGTTCGAGATGACCACGTCGGTGTCCGGCTCGGGCACCCAGTCGTTGACGTCGAGCACTCGCGCGTCGACACCCCGCGATCGCGCGGCTTCGACCATTTCGGGTGAACTGTCGCTCGCTTCGATGATCGCGTCCGGCCAGCGTTCCGCCAGGCCGGCGGTCAGATTCCCGGGGCCGCAGCCGAGGTCGACGACACGGCGGGGCGCCTCGGCGGGTATCCGCCCGACGAGGTCGTGGAACGGCCGGGCCCGCAGGTCGGCGTAGTCGAGGTACTTCACCGGATCCCACACAGTACGAGCGTACTGCTAGCCGTTCGGCTTCGCCAGCTTCTTGGCCGCTTCCTCGGCGATCGCCTTGACCAGTTCGACGTCGGTGCCCGGATCGGGCCGCACCTGCAGCACCGTGCCGTCCTGACCGGGGACCTTGCGCTCGACGAACCACGCTCCCCCGGTCCCGATTTCCTTGCGGTGCCGACCTCGGACCGAGCCGTCCACCCGCTGCCGCACGAGGATCGGGACCTTGCCGGGCCGGGTGAGCTCGAACCGGACCGGCGTCTTGTCGGCCAGCAGCACGGCGTCCCCCGCCATGCCGATCTCCTCGGACTCGGTCAGGGTCAGCACACCGGTGGACCACGCCGCCTTGCCGACCAGATGCCAGCCGACCCGGCGCGGCCCCGGGATCCACAGCCCCAGCGGTGTGACCAGCAGATATCCGCCGCCTTCGACCGCCGCGCTCCCGACGACGTGCTCACCGTCGTCCAGCGAGCCGCCGAAATCCGCCGGGACACGGTCACCCAGCAGGTGACGCAGCCAGCCCATGCTCAGTCCAATCCGCCGATGGCCTGTTCCTTCAGCGCCTTCCGGTACTGCTCGAGCGCGACGAGGTCGCCGAACAGCGCGCGATAGTCGTCCGGCGCCTCGACCGGGGAAAGCCGTTGGAGCTTCGACTTGATCTCGTTGATCTGGCGGCCGACCAGGCTTTCCTGCACCGCCGCGAGCTGCGCGGAGATATAGCGCGAGTCGACCTCTCCCTTGGCGCGCAACGGTTCCACCGAAAGCTCGCTGAGCACGCGCCGCACCGTGCCCTGCGGGCAGTGCGGGGCGGCCGCGTCGAGCAGGGCGGGCCCGGTCAGCCCGGAGCCCGCTCCGCCGGCGGACAGCAGCGCCTTGTGGATGGCGACGTAAACCGGATGGGTGAAGGCGTCCTCGGGCAGGGCGTCGTACTCGGCTCCGGCGAGCATGGGCTGCTGCAGTGCCGCCTTGAGCGCCTCGCGCTGCGCGATGAAGCGCGGATCGCCGGGTGCGGGCCTGGGCAGGTCCTCTTCGGCGGTGGCGGTGGCCGCGGCGGCCGGGCGCCGGACCTCGACGGTGGCGGAGCGTTTCGCCGCCGCCCCGGCGCTGCCGCGCACCCGGTTCACCACCTGCGCCGCGTCCTGCCAGCCGACCCACCAGGCGAGTTTCGACGCGTAGCCGTCGCGGCTGGCCCGGTCCTTGATCCCCGCCACCAGCGGGACGGTCTTCTGCAGCGCCGCGACCTGGCCGTCGACGGAGTCGAGGTCGAAGGCCTTGAGCATGCTCTTGATCGCGAACTCGAACAGCGGGATCCGCCGCGCGACCAGGTCGCGCACCGCGGTGTCGCCCTTGGCGAGCCGCAGTTCGCACGGGTCCATGCCGTCGGGCGCGACCGCGATGTAGGTCTGCCCGGCGAAGGTCTGGTCGCCCTCGAAGGCCTTCAACGCCGCCTTCTGACCGGCTTCGTCACCATCGAAGGTGAAGATCACTTCACCGCGGAAGGCGTCGTCGTCCATCATCAGCCGCCGGAGGACCTTCATGTGGTCCTCGCCGAACGCCGTCCCCGAGGACGCGACGGCCGTCGGGACCCCGGCGGCGTGCATCGCCATCACGTCGGTGTAGCCCTCGACGACGACGACCTGGTGCCGCTTCGCGATCTCGCGTTTCGCCAGGTCGAGGCCGAACATCACCTGCGACTTCTTGTAGATCGGCGATTCCGCGGTGTTCAGGTACTTCGCCGAGACACGGTCGTCGTCGTAGAGGCGCCGCGCGCCGAACCCGACCACCTCGTTGCCGACGTCGCGGATGGGCCACAGCAGCCGCCGGTTGAACCGGTCCATCGGCCCGCGCTGCCCCTCCTTGGCCAGCCCGGCCGTGAGCAGTTCCTTGACCTCGAACCCGCGATTGAGCAGATGTTTGGTGAGTTTGTCCCAGCCCGCCGGCGCGTATCCGCAGCCGAACGTCTGCGCGGCGGCGGAGTCGAAACCCCGTTCCGACAGGAAGTCCCGCGCCGCACGCGCGTCCGGGGTGAGCAGCTGCTCGGCGTAGAACTCCTGGGCCGCGCGGTGCGCCTCGATCAGCCGGGCGCGGGTGCCGCGATCACGCTGGACGCTTCCGCCGCCGCCTTCGTAGGTCAGCCGGAAACCCACGCGATCCGCGAGCCGCTCGACGGCCTCCACGAACGAGATCAGGTCCATCTTCTGGATGAACTTGATCACGTCACCGCCTTCGCCACAGCCGAAGCAGTGGAAGGTGCCGTGGGTGGGGCGCACGTTGAACGACGGGGTCTTCTCGTTGTGGAACGGGCAAAGCCCTTTCAGGCTGCCCCCGCCCGCGCTGCGCAGCGCCACGTAATCGCCGATGACCTCGTCGATCCGGTTGCGCTCGCGCACCTCCGCGATGTCGCTCTCCCGAATCCGTCCTGCCACGCTCATCACTCTAGGCCGTGTCCGGTCCGTCGCTTCGATGGGCTTCGTGATCCAGGTGGTTCCTGGCGGTGCGGGCGGATCGGCCTCGTACCGGGTCGTACTCGGCCGCATCCGCCCGTGCCGTCAGGGGCCGCCTGGGCGCGAAGACCGCGAAGTGACGGACCGGACACGGTCTAGTTCCCACTCCTCGAGCGGTGTGCGGCACACTCGGGGAATGAGCACCGCCCTGGACGAACTCGCCGGGAACTTCGCCGCGCTGCGGCCTCATCTGGTGTCGGTCGCCTACCGGCTCACCGGCACGCTGTCCGACGCAGAGGACGCGGTCCAGGAGTCGTGGCTGCGCCTGAGCGGCATGGACGAACGCCGCCGCGAGGCCATCGAAGACCACAAGGGCTGGCTGACCACCGTCGTCAGCCGGATCTGCCTCGACCGGCTGCGGTCGGCGGTGGTGCGCCGCGAACGGTACGTCGGGGAATGGCTGCCCGAACCGGTTCTCGGCCCGCTCGGCACCCCTTCGTCGGAGGACCCGCTCGCCGTCGCCGTCCGCGACGACGGCATGCGCATGGCGGCGATGGTGGTTCTCGACCGGCTGACCCCGGAGCAACGTGTCGCGTTCGTCCTGCACGACGCGTTTTCGGTGCCGTTCGGCGAGATCGCCGAGATCCTGGGCTGCACGACGGACGCCGCGCGTCAGCACGGTTCCCGCGGCCGCCGCGCGGTCGCCGACGCCGATCCGCCGCCGCGGACGGCGCTCGCCGAGCAGCAGCAGATCATCGAGAAGTTCATGACGGCCATGCTCACCGGGGACATCCAGGCGGTGGCGGAGGTCCTGCATCCCGACGTCGTCCTCGTCGGCGACGGCGGCGGCAAGGCGCGCACCGCGGTGCACACGGTCGCCGGGTTCGACAAGGTCACCCGCCTGTTCCAGGGCCTCATGCGGATGTACGACCCGGCGGGGATGGACCAGGCGCGGCTCGCGCTGGTCAACGGCGACCTCGGGGTCTACCTGCCGCCGCAGCCCGGTTCCGAGCGGTATCGGGCGCTCGACGAGCACGTCGACGCGTTCTCCATCCGCGACGGGAAGATCGTGGCGATCTACGACATGGCGAACCCGGACAAGCTCACCACCGCGCGGACCCGCGTCGGCCTCTGACCGCGTTTAGTCCTCTGAATGCGCCCAGGCGCATTCAGAGGACTAAACGCGGGTGGTTTCAGGGGAGCGGGATCTTGCAGGCATCACCCGACGTGAAGCCCTGCGCGGTGATGTCGAGCGCGCTGTTCATCCGGGCACGCATGTTCTCGAGGCCGATCTGGTAGGTCAGCTCGATGACGCCCTTGCGGCCGAATTCGCGTTCCAGTTCGGCGACCTGCTCGTCGGTGACGGTCACCGGGCTCGCGGTCATCGCGTCGGCGTACGCGAGCGCGAGCCGTTCCTGGTCGGTGAAAGCGGGCGACTTCGCGTAGTCGTCGATGTTCTTCAGCCGTTCGATGTCGAGACCCTCGTGCAGTTGCAGCATGGTCCCGAAGTCGATGCACCACGAGCAGCCGAGCTGGGTCGCGACGCGGTACACGGCCAGCTCGCGCACGTTCGACGGCAGCGTCTTGCTGGCCTTCTCGGCCATCATCTCGTGCATGCCGTTCGCCCGCAGCAGGGCGGGATGGTGCGCGTAGACGGCCATCGGCTCGGGCACGGCGCCGAAACGCTTGCCGGCGAACTTGTAGAACAGCTTCAGCAGGAAGCCGGCTTCGGCGGTCTTCACGGCGGGAATGCGCGGCATGGTGTCCTCCTCGTGCGAGTGCGTTCACCGACTGGACGAGGCGGCCCGCGCGGACGTGACAGCACCGTCGGTGACGTGCGCCACCCCCGCTTTTTAGCCTTTTCGCCGGAACCGCCAGTCGATCATCGACGCTAAGCTGGTGAGCTGGCACTTTTCCTTCCACCGAGGAGGACCATGCTCGCCGTCGAGGATCCCGCCACCGGACAACGGATCACGGACGTCCCCGACTGCGGGCCCGCCGAAGTCGACAAAGCGGTACGCGCCGCGGCGGCCGCCTCCCCCGCCTGGCGTGCCACGGACCGGCGCGCGGCCTTGATGTCGTGCGCGGTCGTCGTCGAGGAGGCCGCGCCCGTACTGGCGCCCGTTCTCACCGAGGAGCAAGGGAAACCGCTTCGCGAAGCCGAGGCCGAGTTCGCCGGAGCGGCGGCACGCTTCCGGTACTTCGCCGGTTCCGGGCCCGAATCCCGGGTGCCGGTCGACGGACCGGTCGCCGCGATCACGTCGTGGAACTTCCCCGTGCAGCTGGCCGTCGCGATGCTCGCACCGGCGTTCGCCGCGGGGAACACGGTGGTGCTCAAGCCTTCGCCGCGCACGCCGCTCACCACGCTGCACCTCGGGCGGATGCTCGCGGAGGTGCTGCCGCCGGGCGTGCTGACCGTGCTCACCGGCCAGGATCCCCTCGGCGAGCTCCTCATCGCCCATCCCGGGATCCGGCAGGTCGCCTTCACCGGCTCGGCCGAAACCGGGAAGCGAATGGCGGCCGCGCCGGAATGGCGACAGCTGACGCTCGAACTGGGCGGCAACGCTCCCGCGATCGTCCTTCCCGGCACCGATCCGGCCGCCATCGCGGAACGGCTCTTCTGGAGCGCTTTCGCCAACTGCGGGCAGATCGGCGTGGCGGTGGAACGGGTCTACGCCGTCGGACCGGTCTACGACGGCGTCGTCGAGGCGCTGGCGGCCATGGCGACGGAAGTCGTGGTGGGCGACGGAAGGACGCCGGGAACGCAGATCGGCCCGGTGAACAACCGGCCGCGCCACGACCGCGTCACCGGTCTCACCGACGAGGCGCGGGCGAGCGGCGCGCGGATCGTCACCGGCGGACCGCTCGACGGGCCCGGGTACTTCTTCGCACCGGCGATTCTCGCCGAGGCGCACGACGGGATGCGAGTGGTGACCGAAGAGCAGTTCGGGCCGGTGCTTCCGGTCGTCCGATGCTCCACAGTGGACGAAGCCGTCGGGCTCGCGAACGCCACGGCGCCCGGCCTGTGCGGATCGGTGTGGGGCGCGGACGAGGAGCACGCCGCCGAAGTCGCGGCGCGGCTCGACTTCGACACGGTCCGGGTCAACGAACACCGGGCCGACGAGCCGTTCGCCGGCTCGCGGTGGTCCGCGAGCCGGGCCGGACTCAGGGAGTGATCGTCCGGACGTCCCACACCCAGACGCCGTCGATGAACTCGGCGGGCTTCCGCAGCAGAAGGTCCACTGTGGTCCGGAAAGCGTCCTGGTGTTCGCGCGGGATCAGCACGAGCACGTCGGCGTTCCAGTACCGCAGATCCGCCAGCGCCTGCACCCGCTGCGACTCGGTGATCGTCGCGGGCACGCCGGTCTGCTTGATCTGGTCGAAGATGATCGACGTCGGCCGCTGGATGGCGCCGTAGCGGCCGCGTTTGTCGTCGGGCCCGCTCGGGCCCACGAAGTAGCCCTCCGGCATCGAGTAGCCGAGCCCCGCGTCGATCTGCCAGTGCAGCGGTTCGGATTCGCCGGAACTCGGCAACGGCACGGGCACCACGGTCCCGCCGGGCGCGACGTAGCTCCGCCAGGTGCCGTCGGCGAGGAATCTGGGTGTCTGCGGCCGGTCCTTGACGATCAGCTGGGTCGGCGCGATCGGCAGCAGGACCGCGATGACGACGCCGATCCACACCAGCCGCAACGGGAATCGCCGCTCCCCCGGCACTTCGGGCAGTTTCGACGCGACCGTGTAGACGCGTTCGGTCGCCAGCGCGAGCAAGGCGCCGATGAGCGGGATACAGCCCATCGCCAGCCGCGATTCCAGCAGCGACTCGAACAACGGCAGTTCCGAAAGCAGCTTCCACGGCCCCGGGATCCCGGTCTCCTCGTGCACCACGATCAGTTGCACGCCAAGGGAAAGCCAGGCCATCACGAACATGGAGATCGCCAGCGCCCGTGCGAACACCTCGCGCCACAGCCAGGCGGTGATGACCACCATCAGCACGATCAGCGGCCAGCCGAAGAAGGCGTTCTCTTCGGTGCGGTTCATCGACACGTCGGCGGCGGCCTGCGGCTGCCCGGCGACGGACTGCGTCGCGAACCGGGTGAACGCGGCCGTGTCGTTCCCGACCGGGCCGTGCTCGATCGCCTGATAGCTCTGCGGGCCGAAGAACTGCCACCACAGCGGGAAAGCGCACAGCACGAGCGCCACGAGCACCCCGATGCCGACGCCGATCCCCAGCGGTTTCGCCATCGGCGGGAACTCGCGGTGGTTCGTCGCGAAGTAGGCGATGGCGAAGATCGCGAACGCCATCGCGAAGATCAGCAGCGGTTCCTCGCCGAGGAAGATCTGGTACGCCGCCAGCAGCCCCAGGAAGATCCCGTTGCGGACCGGGCGTTCGCCGCGCGCGATCTTGAAGACCTTCAACGCGATGAACGGCAGGACGAACCACGCGACGAAGTTCGGGTGCGCGTTGCCGTGCGAGATCATCGGCGGGGCGAAGCCGACGAACGCGCCGCCGATGGCCGCGCCGACCCGGTGGGTGACCAGATGCCGCGAGAAGACCCAGTACCAGGCGGCCGCCGTGCCGGCGAGACCGCCGGTGAGCGCGATGGCCCAGGTGACCGTCGGGCCGAAGGTGAGCGTGACCGGCGAAAGCGGGATGCCGATGCCGAGCATGGCCGTGTTGGCCATCAGGTTCACGCCGAGCGGATGGTTCTGGAAATGCGAACTGAGCGGGTTCCTCAGGTGCAGCACGTTGTCCGCGGTGACGGAGAAGAACCACTCCCACAGGTTCTGATCCGACGCGCTGTTCCAGAGATAGCCTTCCTTGAGGTCGAGCCAGAGCCCGTTGTAGAGCAGGAAGGCGAACAGCAGGAAGCCGCCCATGATGGCGGCGTCGGCGGCGGCGAACCGGCGGGGTCTCGTGGGAGCCTTCTCGGGTTCCACACTCGCCGCCTCAGCCTGGAAAAGGCTCACTGACCGTCCTCACGGCTCGACTACGCGGGCGAGGAAGTAGATCACACCCGTCGAGGCATGCCTCACGAGCAGAAGGAAGGGCCGATCGACGGCGACTTCCAGGGGTTCGTCGACGATGAGCGACGTCAGCCGCATCAGCACCGCCGTCGCGGCGGCGCCTTCGAGGCCCTGCTCGTCGATCCGGAGCACGGACTGGTGGAGCACCTCGGACACTTCGAGCCGGTCGTCGTCGGCGAGGCCGGTGAGGTCGGCGCTCGCGGTGAACATCGTCCGCACGCCGAGATCCTGGAGTTTCGCCGTCAGCGGGCTGTCGACGTCGAGGTCGAGTTTCGGCAAGGACAGCGCGATCGTCTTGGACCGCGTGTTCTCCAGCAGCCGCGCCAGCTTCCCCGCGTCGAGTTCGGCGTCGTCGAGGTCTCCGTCGGGCAGCAGGACGATCGCCTCCACCCCGCCCTCGGCGCCGAGACGGACGACCTGCCAGCCGTCCTCGTGGGTGTGGTCGAGCTGTTTTTCGAGCCACATCGTCGGCACCGTACGGGTGCCGGACGGCGCGTGGAAGTCCGCGGGCGCGGTGTTGTCACGCGAGAACGGATTGGTCCAGGCGGTTTTGAGATACAGGGCGTTGACGATCGCGGCGACGGTGTCCTCCGCGACGGTCCCCGGTTTCAGGAGTTCGGGGATCAGCTCGCGGGTGGCCCGCGCGACGTCGGCGTTGATCAGCGCTCGCGCGGCCTCCGGATCGTCGCCGAACGGGGCGCTCTCGACCTTCCCGCCCGGCCAGGTGGCGAGTTCCTCGCGGAACGAGTCTTCGAGCGGGAGCCCGTCCCAGGCCCAGAGCGTGTTCGCGACCGCGAGTTCGGGACTGTCTTCGAGCAGTGACGAGGCCTTGCCCAGCAGGTCGGCGAGCTCGTCCGGGTCGCCGAGCAGCGCGATCAGTTCGTCTCTGGTCTTCCCCTTGGCGGCCTGCGTCACCAGGCCGAGCGCGCTCGCGATCGAGTACGGCGAGAAGCACGCGTTCTCCGCGCGGCTCGCCAGCACCCGATAGAGGTCCAGACCAAACCGGAGGTGGCTTTCGACAGCTCCCATGCCGCAGACCGTACCGTGCACGGGCCCGTCCGTCTCCTGTCCGAAGGTAGGTGCCGTCAGTGGTAAGGACGGTTCCAACCGCCCCTAGCACTCACGAGGCCGGCACCGCACTCACGTGATCGAAGGCGGAATTCGCGTGTTCAGAGGCGGAACACCCCGAGTGCGGCCTCCAGTCACGCGAGTCACGTCCCTGATCACGCGAGTTACGCCTCCGCACACGCCGCGCCCTGGGTGCCCAGTCCGTGAAGGCCTCCTTGAGGGACCCAGAGTCCCTCAAGGAGGCCTTCACGGACTTCGGACAAGGAGGTACAGAAGACACGGTTGGCCCTAACCGCCCTTACCAGTCACGCGACACCGCCGTGGCGGCCGGTGTGCCAGGCGTGCCACGCGTACGCCTGCGCGTCCGTGAGGGACGCCACTTGGTCGACGACCACGCGCAGGCGGGCCGCGTCGTCCGCGGCGGCCTCCCAGGCGGGCAGGAACAGGCCGTCGAGCGCGTCCGGGGCGCGGCGGCACAGCGCGCCGACCAGTTCGGCGAGCGTCTGACGCTGACCGTCCTGCATCGCGAGGCGCCGTTTGTCGCTCATCACGTACCGCAGCGCGAGCGCCTTGAACAACGCGACCTCGGCCGCGACCTGCTCCGGAATGACCAGGCGTGCGGCATAGCGGCTCAGCGGCCCTTCGCCGTACACCTCCCTCGTCGCGCCGACCACCGCCGTCGCGAACCGGCCGACCAGCTCGCTCGTCAGCCGTTTCAACGCGACCTGCGCCTTGAGCGAACCGTCGAGCCCCGGTTCGGTGAGTTCCGCGACCACGGGCAGGTCGAGCAGTTCCTTCGCCGCACCTTCCAAAGTGGACTGCGACTGGTGCGAAAACCTGCGCGCCGCCTCGGCCACCGCCGCGCGTTCCTCCGCGTCGGCCAGTACCCGCAACGAGATCCTGCCGGCCAGCACCCCGTCCTCGACGTCGTGCACGGAATACGCGACGTCGTCGGACCAGTCCATGATCTGCGCTTCCAGACTGGTGCGGCGCTCCGGCGCACCGGCCCGGACCCAAGCGAAGACCTCGGCGTCGTCGGAGTACACGCCGTATTTCGGATTGCCTTCTTCACGGGGCCACGGGTACTTCGTCGAGGCGTCGAGACAGGCGCGAGTGAGGTTCAGCCCGCCGGCGGCCCCGCCTTCGAGCAGGACCTTGGGCTCCAGCCTGGTCAGGATCCGCAAGGTCTGCGCGTTGCCCTCGAAACCACCGCACGGCTGCGCGACCTCGTCCAGCGCGCGCTCGCCGTTGTGCCCGAACGGCGGGTGCCCGATGTCGTGCGCGAGACCGGCGGTGTCCACCAGATCCGGGTCCGCGCCCAGTTCGTCCGCGATCCCCCTGCCGATCTGGGCGACCTCCAGCGAATGCGTCAGCCGCGTGCGCGGTACGCCGCTGACCTCGGCACCTTCCCCCGGGCCGACCACCTGGGTCTTGCCGGCCAGCCGCCGCAGGGCGGCCGAGTGCAGCACGCGTGCGCGATCACGGGCGAAGGCGCTTCGCCCGTCTTCCGCGCCCTCCAGCGCCGCGCCCTTGGGCCGCTCGGGCAGCAGACGCGCCCTGTCGGCCTCGGTGTAGGTGTCGCTCACCAGCCAAGCTTAAGCGCGATCACCGACACTCATCGGGTTCAGACCTCCGCGGGGAACCTGGTGAGGCGGTAGTACAGCAGCGCGCCGGTCTCGCGGACGATGTAGCGCGCCTGCGTCTCGCGGGCCTGAACGATCGGGCCGCGGTGTGTGGGCGACGTCCAGGCGTCGAGGCCGAGGTCGTCGGCCATCACCCGCGCCCGGAACGAGTGCCACGGATCGCTGACCAGCACGGCGGTCTTCCAGCCCCGCTGCTGCACCTGTTCGGCGACCGCGCGGAGGCTGCGCAGGGTGTCGCTGCCCTCACCGACCGGCAGGGTCGCCGACACGGGCACACCCCGTTTGCGCAGCCATTGCGCGCCCGCGTGCGCCTCGGTGTAGTTGTCGTCGGCCTTCTTGCCGCCCGCGGTGACGATGACCTCGGCGACGCCCTGGTCGTACAGCGCCTTCGCCTTCTCCAGCCGGGAACGGAAGATCTCCGACGGCCTGCCGTTGTACTGGGCCGCGCCGAGCACCACGATGACGTCGGCGCGGTCGCGCACGTCCTCCCGCGCCACCTGCCAGACCCGGAACGCCGTTCCGCCGATCAGCGCGACGACGATCAGCAGGAACCCCGCCAAGGTCCGGCGCACCCAGCTCGCGCGGGTGGGCTTGGTCCGTTCGGCGGTACTCACGAAGGTGATTCTCGCAGAGCCGCGAGGTGATCTCAGAGCCAGCCGTGCTCTTCCGCGAGCCGCACCGCCTCGGCCCTCGTCCTCGCCCCGGTCTTGCCCATCGCGGCCGAAAGATGGTTGCGCACGGTGCCTTCGGAAAGGTGCAGCGCGCGGGCGATGTCGGCCACCGTGCTGCCGTCCTTGGCGGCCTTGAGGACGTCGTGTTCGCGTCCGGTGAGCGGGCTCGCGCCGGTGGCGAGCGATTCGGCGGCGAGTGCGGGATCGACCACCCGGAGTCCGCCGTGGACCCGGCGGACGGCGTCGACGAGCTGCTCCGGCGGAGCGTCCTTGACCACGAATCCCGCGGCACCGGCGGCCATCGCCCGCGACAGGTAGCCAGGCCTGCCGAAGGTGGTGCAGATGATGATCCGGCACAGCGGGAGCGCGCCGTGCAGTTCGGCGGCGGCTTCGAGACCGTCCTTGCCCGGCATCTGGACGTCGAGCAGCGCGACGTCCGGCGAGGTCTCCTTCGCCCGCTGAAGCACTTCGTCGCCCGAGCCGACCTGGGCGACCACCTCGATGTCGGCTTCGAGGCCGAGCACGGTGGCCAAGGCCCCGCGCACCATCGCCTGGTCGTCGGCGAGCAGGACCCGGATCACGCGCAGCCTCCAGTGGGTTCGGAGAGCGGCGCGGCCACGTCGCTCCGCAGGGCGGACTCGGGTACGTCCGCCCGGACGAGCCATCCTCCCCCAGGTGGCGTGGTGGCGGTCAAGGTCCCGCCGACCGCGTCCAACCGTTCGGTGAGGCCGCGCAGGCCGTTGCCCGCCATCGCCTCGCCGCCTTCGCCGTCGTCCTCGATTTCCAGCCAGGTCTTGCCGAGACGGACCTTCACGCGCTTCGCCCCGGAATGCCGGAGCACGTTGGTGACCGCTTCCCGCAGCACGTAACCGAAAGTGCGCTGCAGGGCGGGAGCGACATCGTCCACCGCGTGCGGCAGATCCGCGTCGATCTCGGCCGCCCGCAGCGCCGCCCGCGCTCCGGCGACCTCCGCCGACAGCGACACCTCGCGATATTCGGAGACCGTGGCACGGATGTCCGCGAGAGCGCTGCGAGTCAGGCTTTCGACCTCGCTGATCTCCTGCAGCGCACGGGTGTCGTCCTTTCCGCTCTCCAGGATCCGGCGGGCGAGCCCGGCCTTGACCGTGATGGTGGTGAGGCTGTGGCCGAGGATGTCGTGCAGATCCCGCGCCAGGCGCTCGCGTTCACCCGCCACCGCGAGCGTGGCGATCTCCCGGTTCGCCGCCTCCAGTTTCCGCACCGCGCGGACCAGGTTCGCCATGAAGAACATCGCCGCCGTGATCGAGGCGACCGCCACGAGGTCACCGAAGTCGTATTTCCCGATGATCAGATGGACGGCCAGCACCAGCAGCAGGGCACCGCCGTCGAGGATCAGCGACCACGCCGGCGGCAGTGTGAAGGCCAGCACCGCCGTCGCGTAGATCAGGATGTACGGGTTGTTGTCGTGCAGGAACACCAGCGCGAGACCGATGAGCAGCATCAGCACCGAGAAGACGTAGGTCGTCTTCCGCCGGGAAGGCCGCAGGGCGAGCGGGAACAGCAGATAACACGCGCCGTAGGCGATCAGGAAACCGACGACCACCAGCGTTTCCGCAGTGACCCCGCCGGTGGCCAGCTCGACCACCGTGGGAATGAAAGTCGGCAGGACGAAGGCGGTGCCGAGTACGGCCCACTTCGCCGGCCGGGGCCCGCTGCCGGTCCGCGGCGGCATGTCCGACCACCAGTTCTCCCGGCTGTTCAAGCCCGTCTCGACCCTGCCCGGGTAGTCGCTCACCGGTTCACCCATCTCTCAGACCCGCGCACTGTCCTTACGGTAACGCCTGATCACCAGCGTCCCGAGGACCGCGGTCCACGCCGCCAGCACGCCGAGCGCGGCCGGGAGACTCACCGTGAGATGGTCGGTGACCACCGGGCGGACCAGCTGGATCAGCCAGTACGTCGGCGTCACCTGGGCGATGTCGGCCATCCACGACGGCATCCCGTCGATCGGGATCCACAGGCCGCCCAGGAAACCCATGCCCATCATCACGATCATGTTCAGCGGCTGCATCGACTCCGGTGTGCCGAACTGGCCGAGCAGCAGGCCGAGCAGCACCAGCGGGATCGCGCCGAGCCAGCAGCCGAGCACCAGCCGCAGCCAGCCGGCGGCGTCGAGGTGGACACCTTGGAACAGGACGCCGATCAGCGGGACGACGAGCAACGACGGGAGCGCGACGAGCATCGCCGAGAGCGCCTTGCCGCCGAGATAGCCGGCGCCCGTCAGCGGGGTCAGCCGCAGCTGGCGCTGCCAGCCCGTGGACCGCTCGATGGCCAGTTTCGCGCCGCTCGTCATCGCGGCGGAGAAGGTGCCGAAGGCCATCATGTTGACCATGATCACGCCGGCGATGTTCATCTCCGCGGACCCGAAGACGTTGGCCTGCAACAGGAACATCAGCACCGGGAAGGCGACGGCGAAGAGCACGAACCGGGTGGAACGGAAGGTGCGGACGATCTCGGTCTTGAGATAGGTCGGGTTCATCGGACGGTTTCCTCGGTGGCTTCGGTGGTCAGGGACAGGAACGCGCCTTCAAGACCGACGGCGCTGATCTCGATGTCGTGCGCTTCGGGGATTTCGGTCAGCAACGCGCGCAGCGTGGCGTCGGAATCGGAACTGGAGATCGCGGCGCGGCCACCGCGGAGTTCGAATCCGGTGACCGCGGGCAGCCCCGCGATCACCGGCTCCGCCGCCGCGGGCACGACCGCGCGGATCGTGCGTCCCCCGGCCAGCGCACGGACCTGCGCGACCGAACCGTCCGCGACGATCCGCCCCGACCGCATCAGCACGACACGGTCGGCGAACTCTTCGGCCTCTTCGAGATAGTGGGTGGCGAACAGGACCGTGCGGCCGGTGTCCGTGTACTCGTACATGGACTTCCAGAACTCGCGGCGCGTGCCGACGTCCATCGCGGCGGTCGGCTCGTCGAGGATCAGCAGATCGGGGTCGCTCACGAGCGCGACGGCGAACCGCACGCGCTGCTTCTGCCCGCCGGAAAGCCTGGTGGAGCGCCGGTTCGCGAGATCCTCGATCCCGGCGCGGCGCAACGCGTCCCGCACCGGCATCGGCTTGCGGTGCAGCGCCGCGACCATGCCGACGGTCTCGGCGACCGTGAGATCTTCGACGAGCGCGCCGCCCTGCAGCATCGCGCCGATCATCCCGTCGCCGACCGCGTCCCCCGGCTCGCGGCCGAACACGGTCACGGTGCCGCGGTCGGGCACGCTCAGGCCCAGGATCATGTCGACGGTGGTGGATTTGCCCGCGCCGTTGGGGCCGAGGAGCGCGACGACCTCGCCCGGCGCGATCGTCAGGTCCACGCCGTCGACGGCGTGGACGTCGCCATAGTGCTTACGCAGCCCGGAAAGCCGTACCGCCGCCCCCGCGGTGATGTCTTGTTCTCGCATGCTTGGAGCTTGTCGCGCGAGGGGGTCGCGGCCGTGGGCCGCGCGTCACGACCTGAGGGTGACAGTTGTCAGGGGTGCGCCGCTCCCGAACGTCATGAAAGGGCCGTTCAGGACAAGAAACGTCCTGAACGGCCCTTTCATGACACTTGGCCGGACGGTGCGGCGCGAGTAAGCGGAACTCAGGCGCCGATCAGCCGGCCCGCCAGGTACGACTCGAGTTTGTCGATCGCGACCCGTTCCTGCGCCATGGTGTCGCGCTCCCGCACGGTCACCGCGTGGTCGTTGAGCGAGTCGAAGTCGACGGTCACGCAGTACGGCGTCCCGATCTCGTCCTGGCGCCGGTAGCGGCGGCCGATCGCGCCGGCGTCGTCGAAGTCGACGTTCCAGTGCTTGCGCAGCGCCGCCGCGACGTCGCGCGCCTTCGGCGTGAGATCGGCGTTGCGGGACAACGGGAGGACGGCGACCTTGAACGGCGCGAGCCGGTAGTCCAGCTTGAGCACCGCGCGGGTGTCGGTGCTGCCCTTGGCGTTCGGCACCTCTTCCTCGTGGTACGCGTCGACGAGGAACGCCATCATCGACCGGCCGACACCGGCCGCGGGCTCGATGACGAACGGGCGGAACCGCTGCTTCGTGGCCTGGTCGAAGAACGACAGGTCCACACCGGAGTGGTTCGAGTGCGTCGTGAGGTCGAAGTCGGTGCGGTTCGCGATACCTTCGAGCTCGCCCCATTCCTGGCCCGCGTTGAACGCGAAGCGGTACTCGATGTCGACGGTGCGCTTCGAGTAGTGGGAGAGCTTTTCCTTCGGGTGCTCGTAAAGGCGGAGGTTGTCCGCCTTGATGCCGAGGTCCTTGTACCACTCGGTGCGCGCGTCGATCCAGTACTGGTGCCAGGTCTCGTCCTCGCCCGGCTCGACGAAGAACTCCATCTCCATCTGCTCGAACTCGCGCGTGCGGAAGATGAAGTTGCCCGGCGTGATCTCGTTGCGGAACGACTTGCCGATCTGGCCGATGCCGAACGGCGGCTTCTTGCGCGCCGCGGTCTGCACGTTGAGGAAGTTGATGAAGATGCCCTGCGCGGTCTCCGGACGGAGGTAGTGCACGCCTTCCTCGGACTCGACCGGGCCGAGGTAGGTCTTGAGCATCATGTTGAAGTCACGCGGCGCGGTGTACTGCCCGCGGGTGCCGCAGTTCGGGCACGGCACCTCGGACAGGTCGTCCTCGGACACCTCCTTGCCCGAACGGGCGGAGAAGTCCTCGGCCAGCTGGTCGGCGCGGAACCGCTTGTGACAGGAGAGACATTCGATCAGCGGGTCGGTGAAGACGTCCAGGTGACCCGACGCGACCCACACCTGGCGGGGCAGGATCACCGACGAGTCGAGGCCGACGACGTCGTCGCGGCTCTGCACGACGGTCTTCCACCACTGGCGCTTGATGTTGTCCTTGAGTTCGACACCGAGGGGCCCGTAGTCCCACGCCGACTTGGTACCGCCGTAGATCTCTCCACACGGGAAAACGAAGCCTCGACGCTTGCACAGGCTGACGACGGTCTCAATGGTGTTGGCGGGCACTCCACGCTCCGAAGCATGCGGGGACGGGTATGGGCTAGAAGGACAAGACTAACCGCCCGTCCCCGCGCGACCTCCGGCGAGGTCGGACCGCTCAGGGCCTGCTGACCAACGAGGCGGTGACGATGCGGTTGTCCTCGTAACCGTCGGTCCCGCCGACGTACTCGCCACCGCAGGTGACCAGCACCAGCCGATGCGGCCCGTCCGGCCCGAACAGCTTCTCCGACTGTTCGGCGAGCTTCGTCTTGTGCACGGTGACGATCTCGCCGATCTTGTACACCCACTTACCGCCGTCGGTGTCGACGACGTCGACCTCCTGACCGGTCTTGAGCCGCCACAATTCGTCGAACGGGCCCTTCTTGCCTTTCCAGTTCACATGTCCGGAAAGCAGGGAAGCGCCCTGGTCGGCGCCCAGTTTCGCGCCCCACCAGGTGGCTTCGTCGAGACCCTCGGGGATGGGCAGGGTCCCGTCCGCGGTCAGTTCCTTGCGGATCAGTTTCGCCGTGCCGCCGCCGGGGAGTTTGACCGTGCCAGGCGCCTGTCCCAGGTCGGCCGGGGTCTGGGGCGGCTGAGCCGCCGACGTGGTCGCCTGGCCCTGGGTGGCCGCGACGACAGGATCACTCGTTCCGGTGAACACGAACACCGCGACCACGGCCGCCACCACGAAGATCGCGGCACCGATGAGGATCAACCCCAGGCTGGAGCGCTTCTTCAGCTGCTCCTCGCTCGCCGTACCGTCGTCGAACTGTCCCACCATCGGGTATTACTCCTTGCTCGCGTGTGGCCGCCGGAGCGGCCGGTGTCGCTAGACACGCGACGCGAGCCGAGAGAGGTTGCACCCACTTCCCGCGTTTCGTCCTCTGAATGCGGTCCTTGCGCGTGCAACTACCGCATTCAGAGGACGAAACGCGGGGTCAGGCGGGCGGGCCGGAAACGGGGGTCGCGACGATCACCCGGTTGTCCCGGTAGCCGTCGGTCCCGCCCAGGTAGTCGCCGCCGCAGGTGACCAGGACCAGCCGATGCGGCCCGCTCTGCGCGAACAGCTTCGCCGCCTGCGCGGGCAGGTCGTTCTTGTGCACCGTGACGACCTCCCGCACGCGATAGACCCAGATACCGCCCGCCGCGTCGCTGACGGCCACCTCCTGGCCCTCGTGCATCCGCCACAGCTCGTCGAACGGCCCTTTGACGCCGCCCCAGTTGACGTGCCCGGAGATCAGCGACGTACCCGCTTCGGCGCCGAGCCGCGCGCCCCACCAGGCCGCGTCGCCGAGCCCTCGCGGGATCGGGAGGACGCCGGTGGAGTTGACCTCGGAACGCACGAGCCTCGCCGATCCGCCTTCGGGCAAACGGATGGTGCCGGGCCGCTGCCCGCGTTTCGAACTGTCGGCGGGCAGCGCCAGCGGGGCGCCGTCCTCACCGGGCAAGACCGCTGGTTCCGCGAGCGACACCGGCTGTTCCGGCGGGATCCAGGTCAGCACGATCACGCCCGCGGAGATGGCGAGCGCCGAGACGACGGCGGACAGTGCCGCCAGCCAAGGCCGCACGAGGTCGCTACTTCTCCCGCACCGGAACGGGTTTACGACGGCGCAAGAGCAGCATGGCCGCGGCGCCGATCACGATGCCGCCGCCCAGCAGCCCCAGCCCGACCACGGTCCGCGTCGAGTCGGCGGCCTGCGGCGGGATACCGCCCGCGGGCACCGTCCCCGGCACCGCGGGCTGTTCGGGCGCCGCGCCCGGGCCGGTACCGCCGGCGGGTTTCGCGACGAAGTTCTTCGGGATCGAGCAGCTCACGCCGCCGAGCACGAGCGTCGTGCGGGCCTCGCGGAGATCCTTGCCCGCGCCGTCGCGCACGTGCGTGACGATGTCCACCTTCCAGCCCGCCACCGCGGTCACGTCGCCGTCGCGCCAGCCGTCCTGCCGGATCAACTGGTCGAAGGCGGTCACGCGGGACACGGTCAGGTCGGAGGTGGTCTTGTCCTTGCTGGCCGTTTTGTCGATTTCGCCGGTCGAGGGCGGGCCGAGCTTGAGCCCCTTGACATCGACGCCCGAAGCGCCGGACGGCTTGAGCGCGCCGGTTTCGTCGCGCACCCAGATCTTGCCCACGCTCGTCGACGACGTCGTCTTGCTAGGCGACGAGCAGTCGACGGCGCTCTTCGCGCCCTCGAGGACCAGCACGGTGTTGTCGGCGGGCTTCGCGCCACCGCGCCCGTTGTCGAGCAGGGCATAGTTGCTCTCCGCGACCGCCGTCGGGACCGTGGTCTGCTGCAGCGCGGCGAGCACGTTGTGGTCGCGGCTGGCGATACCGGGCGGGAATGGGCTCTGAGCACCGAAGCGGCCCAGGTTGACGGCCCATTTGTCGCCGAAGGTGTTCTTCTCGCCGTTGTCACGCGGGACGACGGTGCGGTCCGGAGAGAGTTTCGATTGGCCGGGCGTCAGCGGTGAGCGCTGGGTTTCGGTGATCAGCGATCCCGGGTTCCCGATGCGCACCGACGCCACATTCGCGAACGACACGGGGCCGGTCTTCTCATCGACGGCCTGTGTCGTCTGCGCCGAGGCGAGCCCCGGGACCGACGCCAAAGCGACGGCCGCCGTCGCGGCGGCCAGCTTCGTCACGAAACGAGTCATGTCTCCCCACTGCCTCTCCGGGCCCTCAGAGCGCGGTCGTCGGCGTACGAGAAGCGACGAAACGCTCCGCGACAACCTTGCACCGTTGGCGACCACATGCGAAGTGGAATGGTCATTTCTTTGCGAAGTCACCCGAATGGAGCAGTAACATCGCCGCCAAGTGGTCGCCCGGTCGGCGAACAGACCACCGGGGACGGGAACACTAAGATGGGCTGGACTGTTACTGGCAATGACTTCGGAAATCATGATGGACATGGAGGCGGCGATGGCTACGGTGACCCCGGACTCTGCCGCCCCGGGTCTCGCGGAAGACCCCGGACCGCATTCGTCGGCCCGTCCCCCCGCCGAACCCGCGACGTCGGCCTCGCCCGCCGTCCTCGCGGACGCCGGCGACCTGCTCAGGGCGCTCGCCGCGCCCGTGCGCATCGCCATCGTCCTGCAGTTGCGTAACGCGGACAGGTGCGTGCACGAACTGGTGGACACACTCGATGTCGCGCAGCCGCTGATCAGCCAGCACCTGCGGGTGCTGAAGACCGCGGGTGTCGTACAGGGTGAGCGACGCGGCCGTGAGGTGGTGTACCGGCTGGTCGACGATCACCTTGCGCATATCGTGGTGGACGCCGTAGCCCACGTTCAGGAGGGGAAGTGAGCATGAGTCCGACGACGGCCAACAGTTCCGCGCCGGTGCCGGGACGCCGGTCGACGAAACAGCGGGCCGCCGTGGTCGAGCTGCTCAAGGAGATCGACGACTTCCGTTCCGCCCAGGAACTGCACGACGAGCTGCGCAAACGCGGCGACGGCATCGGGCTCACAACGGTGTACCGCACGCTGCAGTCGCTCTCGGAGGCCGGCGAGATCGACGTCCTGCGCACCGACACCGGCGAGGCCATCTACCGGCGTTGCTCGTCGCACCACCACCATCACCTGGTGTGCCGTCTCTGCGGCAGCACGGTCGAGGTCGAGGGCCCCGCGGTGGAGCGATGGGCCGAGAAGATCGCTTCGGAGCACGGGTTCTCCGACATCAGCCACACCGTGGAGATCGTCGGGACCTGCTCGAACCACTGACGAGTGTCATGAAAGGGTCGTTCAGGACGAAAGATGTCCTGAACGACCCTTTCATGACATCCGGCTCAGTACTCGTAGGGGTCCTTCGGCGCCGGCACCTGCCGCACCGAGGTGAGCGTCAGATCCGGCATGTAGCTGTTCTCCCGCACCGCGGTCCCCGGCACGACCGTCCCGGTGACCTCGAGCCAGGTGTCGTTCCCGAAACCCGACACGCCGTCGCCCACCATCCGCACGGTGATCGGGAAGGCGTCGGCCGCGCAGCAGCCGATGACCATCCGCGCCAGCATCGTGTTGCCCTCGTTGTGCACGACGAAACCGGACAGCCGCACCGTTCGCCCGTTCAGCGAGCCACTGGAATCCCACCCCGCCCGGCTGACGAACTCGTTGACCTCCAGCGGGACCACGTCCCCGGCGGGCAGGGGTGGGAAGGCGGCCGCGTTGCTCGCCGAAGCGCTCTGCGGCGCCCTGGCCTCGGTGCGGGTGACCGAATCGGCGCCCAGCGCGGGCGGCGCGACCAGGAACACGGCCAGCACCGGCACCATCAGCAGCCACGCCGACCGGGTGTTGTGGTCGTGCGCGTGGACGTCCCCGGACACGACGGCGGCGGCCCGCGCGGCCAGCAGGTCGCGGACGATCGCGACCGCGCCCAGCGCGACCATCACCGCGCCGCCCGCGATGATCCACGGCTGCTGCGCGGGTTTGACGTAGCGCAGGTAGTCGCCGTTGATCGTGATCTTCAGCAGCGCGCCGCCGAGCAGAATCAGCAGGATGTTCTGGGTCTCGCGTTTCACGCGCCACCTCCGAGGATCAGCACACCCGACACGACGGCGCACGACAGCGCGACCACGAACGTCACCGGCGCGAACCGGAGCGCGAAGGACTTGCCGAAGGTGCCCGTCTGCAGGGCGAACAGCTTCACGTCGATCGCGGGCCCGACCACCAGGAACACCAGTTTCGGCAGCAGCGGCATCGCGGTCAGCGACGCGGCGACGAAGGCGTCGGCCTCACTGCACAGGGCCAGCACGACGGCGAGCACGGCCATCACCAGCACCCCGAGCACGATCTGCTCCCCCAGCACCCCGAACCACTTGGCGGGCACCAGCACGTTCATCGCGGCGGCGATCATCGCGCCGAGCACGAGGAAACCGCCCGCCTCGACCAGATCCGCCCGCGCGGTCTCGGCGAAGGTCTTCCACCGCGATCCGTGCTGAACCTCCGGAAGCCGCCGCAGAGCGCGCTCCGCGATCCAGTCGAGCTTGCCCCACTTCGCCCACAGCCAGCCCATCACCATCGCGGTGGCGAGCGAACCGGCGAACCGGGCGAACACCATTTCCGGGTTCCCGGGGAACGCCACCGCCGTGGCGACCAGCACCACCGGGTTCACCGCGGGTGCGGCGAGCAGGAAGGTCAGCGCGGCCGCGGGCGCGACGCCCTGGCCGATCAACCGCCGCGCGACCGGCACCGACGCGCATTCACACCCCGGCAGGGCGACCCCGGCCAGCCCCGCGACACCGACCGCGGCACCGGCCCGGCGAGGGAGCACCTTCTCCAGCACCCGCGCGGGCACGAACGCCGCGATCGCGCCGCTGATCAGCACCCCGAGCACCAGGAACGGCAGCGCCTGCACGCAGACGGCGACGAACACGGTCGAGCCGGTCCGCAGCGCGGGCACGTCGAACACCTGCTGGAGCCAGCTCTGCCCGAGGATCGCGATCAGCAGGATCGCGCAGAGCACCTCGATCGAGGTGATCTTGAACCGCCGGGCCGGCTTCTTCTCCGGGGCGCTTCTGGAAATGGTTTCCATGCGCGCGATGATGCCAGGTGACCGTGCGTCCCGGCGGTCACTCCCCGGGAGCGGTGCCGAGCAGGTCCGAACGCAGCTGCGAAGCGGTCGAGACGACCAGCATGAGCAGCGTCCCGAGCGGCGAGGGGTCCATGCCCTCGGCCGGGAACGCGTACCTCAGCGTGATGTCGATGCCCTTCTCCGAACGCACGACCCCGAGCGTGCCGAACAGGCCCTGTCCGGCGCGTTCCGCCGCCGAGGCCGCGATCGCCGGGTCGTCCGGCAGATCCCAGGCCACGACGCAGGTCAGGCTCAGCACCGTCAGCCCTTCGGCCAGCCGGGTCGCCTGGATGACGCACGGGACGTCCGCGTGCGAGAAGGTCAGCGCGCCGTCGTCGTCGACGTGGACTTCGAGATAGCGCTCGAGGGCTTCCCGCGCCGACGTCAGCAACGCCGCCGTGTCCGCTGCTTCGGTGGTCATGCGGTCCCTTCGGAAGCCTTGTCGACGGCCCCGCCGAAGCGGCGGTCCCGTTTCGCGAATTCGAGGCACGCCCGCCACAGGTGGGTGCGGTCGAAGTCGGGGAAGAGCGTGTCCTGGTAGACCATCTCGGCGTAGGCCGACTGCCAGAGCAGGAAGTTCGACGTCCGCTGCTCCCCCGACGGCCGCAGGAACAGGTCCACGTCCGGCATGTCGGGCTGGTACAGGTACTTGCCGATGGTCTTCTCGGTGACCTTGTCCGGGTTCAGCTTCCCGTCGGCGACGTCCTGGGCGATCCGGCGCATCGCGTCGCCCAGTTCGGCACGGCCGCCGTAGTTGACGCACATCGTCATGTTCAGCGCCGTGTTGTGCTTGGTCTTCTCCTCGGCGACCTGGAGTTCCTTGATGACGCTCGCCCACAGCTTGGGGCGGCGGCCCGCCCAGCGGATGCGGACGCCGATCGAACCGAGGTAGTCGACCTGGCGGCGGATGGTGTCGCGGTTGAAGCCCATCAGGAAACGGACCTCCTCCGGGCTCCGCTTCCAGTTCTCGGTGGAGAACGCGTACACCGAAAGCCATTTGACGCCGAGCTCCACGGCGCCGCTGGCGACGTCGATCATCACCGCTTCACCGCGTTTGTGGCCCTCGATCCGCGGCAGCCCGCGCTGGTTCGCCCAGCGGCCGTTGCCGTCCATCACCAGCGCCACGTGCTTCGGGAGGAGTTCCTTGGGGATCTCCGGCGGCCGGGCACCGGACGGATGCGGCTCCGGCGCGCGAAGTTCGAATTGTGACGCCTTGTTCTCGCGTCCCCTGCGCAGCACCTTCGAGCCTCCTGAACGAGTGAACCTGTGCCTGCGACCCTACTGCGCCTGCGCGCCGGCCTCCCGCGCACGCCTCTCCACCAGCGGCAGCGACCGCAACTGACGCTCCAGATGCCACTGCAGATGCGCCGCGACCAGGCCGGACGCGTCCCGCCGCGGCACCGGCAGCGACGCCTCGGCCACCGGCCACTCGCCGTGCAGGAGCGCCGCGAGCAGCGTCAGCACCTCCTGGGAGGGGTGGACACAGCCGGGAACCCGGCAATCCGGGCACATCGAACCCCCGGCGGACACGCTGAACGCCTTGTGCGGACCGGGCAGGCCGCAGCGGGCGCATTCGGTGATCGCGGGCGCCCAGCCGGCGTAGGCCATGGCCCGCAGGAAGAAGGCGTCGAGGATGAGGGAACTGTCCCGTTCGCCGCCCGCCAGCGCCCGGAGCGCTCCGACGACGAGCATGTAGAGCTTGAGCACCGGCTCGCCTTCTTCGGCGGACAGCCGGTCCGCGGTCTCGGCGATGGCGCTCGCGGCGGTGTAGCGCTGGTAGTCGGCCACCAGCGGCAGCGCGAAGGCGTCGACCGTCTCGACCTGGGTGATCACGTCGAGCGAGCGGCCGGTGTAGAACTGGACGTCGACGTGCCCGAACGGCTCCAGACGCGCCCCGAAGCGCGATGACGTCCGACGCACGCCCTTCGCGACCGCACGGACCTTGCCGTGCCGTCGCGTGAGCAGGGTGACGATCCGGTCGGCCTCACCCAGCTTGTGCGTCCGCAACACCACTCCGGTGTCGCGATAGAGGTTCACCACCCCGACATCGTCCCACCTGGGACCGACATCGGGGTGGTGTGCCCCGGAATCAGCAGTAGCTACTGCTGTAGCAGCTCGAGACCGACGCGGTCGCGACGATCGAGATGATGATCATCACGATGGCGAACACGCAGCCGAGGCCGCCGATGATCGACGCGATCATGCACATGGTCCTCGTGGACCTCGACGCGTCCGCGGCGGCGGCGTAGTTGCCCTGCATCTTGTAGGTGTTGACCTCGTTGGACTTCATGATCGCGAAGATCGCGATGATCCAGCAGAGGAAGATGCAGCCGATCGCCCAGCCCTTGTAGTCCTTGATGGCGTTGATGTCGCCCCCGGGCATACCGCCCGGCGCGCCGTAAGGGGAAGGCTGACCGTACGGAGCAGGCTGGCCGTAGGGGGCGGGCATGCCACCGGACGGCGGCCCGTAGCCAGGCTGCTGTCCGTAAGGCTGCTGCTGGCCGTAGGGGTTGGTCATGAAAGTGGTCCTCGTCGTTCTTTCGGCTACGGGTCGGGCTAGATGCTCGCGGCGACCAGGACGATCCAGAGAATGGAGAACAGGCAGCCGACACCGCCGATGATCGAGGCGATCATGCACATGGTCTTCGTCGACTTCGACGCGTCCATGGCGGCGGCGTAGTTGCCCTGCATCTTGTACGTGTTGACCTCGTTGGACTTCATGATCGCGAAGATCGCGATGATCCAGCAGAGGAAGATGCAGCCGATCGCCCAGCCCTTGTAGTCCGGGATCGAGTTGATGTCACCGCCACCACCGGGCATACCGCCCGGCGCGCCATAGGGCGCGGGCTGACCGTACGGCGCGGGCTGGCCGTAAGGCGCCGGCTGGCCGTACGGCATCGGGTTCGGGCCGGAAGGCTGGCCGTACGGCGCGGGCGTGGCGCCGGACGGGGGTCCGTATCCGGGCTGAGGCTGCTGGCCATAGGGCTGCTGGCCGGGCTGCTGGCCGTACGGGTTCGTCATCGGGGTTCCCCACTTTTGTCGCATTTGCCGACGGGTGGATCCCGCCGGTTTTTCCTTACTGTTGCGGTGTTCCGGGCCCGTTCGGCCCATCCGCTCCGGGCAACTGCTGCCTCAGCTGCTCCGGGGTGATCTTCTGCGTCGGCTCGGCTTCGTCGAACCCTGACGGTGCCTGCTGAGGCTGCTGCCCCGGGCGGAGGACCTGCGTCGGCTCGGCCTCGCCCAGAGCCGGCTCAGGCTGGGACTCCGGTGACGGCGCCGCGGTTCCGTGCGGCGGCTGCCCGAAGGGCTGGGACGGCTGCTGCCCGAACGGCTGCGGCTGCTGGGGCTGCTGGCCGAACGGGGACTGCTGCTGCGGCGCGCCGAACGGCTGGGACGGCTGCTGTTGCGGCTGGCCGAACGGCGCGGGCGGCGCCGGGAACGACGGCGGCGCCGGGAATCCCGGGGTCTGACCGAACGGCGCCGACGTGGTCGCGGCCGCGTCGCCCGGCACGACGACGGTGCTGAGGATCTTGTCCGCGAACGTCTGCTTCTTCTCGTCCCACAGCGGCCAGAGGTAGCCGAGACCGCAGACCCAGCCGTCCAGGTTGTGGCACAGGTCCCGGACGAACGCCATCAGCGGACCGATCGGCTGGCCGTCGCTCTCGCGGACGAGCTTGGTGTTCACCATCTTCTTGCCGAGCGACTGGCCGGTGGTGCCCATCTTGATCCACCGGTTGTAGACGGTCCAGCCGATCCCCGCGAGGTAACCGACGCCGGAGATGATGCCGCCGATGAGCGAATTCGCGTTCGTGGCGATGATGGCGCCGATGATCGGAAGGACGAAGATCGGCGCGAAGTCGATCAGCGACCCGGCCGCGCGCAGGCCCCAGTGGGCGTAGTCGGTCCGCGGACC
This sequence comes from Amycolatopsis sp. WAC 04197, assembly GCF_003947475.1. NCBI lineage: Bacteria > Bacillati > Actinomycetota > Actinomycetes > Pseudonocardiales > Pseudonocardiaceae > Amycolatopsis > Amycolatopsis sp. WAC 04197. The sequence continues at coordinate 430,114 of NZ_QHJK01000010.1, forward strand.
GAACTGGGAGGCCTGGCCGAACGGAGAGGCCTGCCCCTGCTGGCTGAAGGGGGACTGCGGCTGCGCGCCGAACGGCTGGCTCGGCTGCTGGCCGAACGGCGAAGACTGAGGCTGCTGCCCGAACGGCGAGGGCTGTTCTCCCGACGGCTGCTGCCCGAACGGCGACTGCGGCTGCGGCGACTGCGGCTGCCCATCCCCGGATCCGGGCGGCGGCTGCTGTCCCGGCGGCTGCTGGCCGTAGGGAGTGGTCATCGAAATCCCCTCGCTGGTTCCTCGCCCCTGGCGCACGGGGCCTCTGCGGCGACCCGGGCTGAATGTACGGCATGGGTACACACCGAGCAGACCGGTGCGCGGGAGCGTACTCGGTACCACCGACGATCCGGGCCTCGGCCCGGCACTCACACGTAAAGCGAGGTGAACGGGGCGAAGGGCAGGTTACGGATGACGAACCAGACGACGAACACGACACCGAACGCGAGCGGAGTCCAGCGCCAGTGCAGCCAGCTGTCCACCGCGCGGCCGCGGAGCCTGCCGACCGCCCAGGCGACGGTGCTCCAGATGAGCAGCAGAACGACCACAAAGGACACCGCGTTGTAGTGCAGCGCGGCGGGGATGTCCCCGTGCAGCGCGCTGTAGACCATGCGCATGCCGCCGCAGCCCGGACAGGCGATACCCAGCAGGGTCTTGGTGGGACAGACCGGAAGCGGCCCGCCCGGAGTGGTGGGATCGCCCAGCCAGAGGGCGACACAGCCGAGGCCCGCCCCGGCGGCGATGGCCAGGGGCGGCCCCAGCGCGCGGGCCTTGGCTTTGAACCCGCGCGCCGGGAATCCCGTGTAGACGGACGACGTCACGGCGTGAAGCTTCCCGCCGACGCGCCGATGATGATCATCACCACGATGAAGATGATGTACAGCAGGAAAAGACCGCCGGTGGCGATCGCTCCCCACATGGACCACTTCTTCGCGTCGTCGGCGGCCTTCTGGGCTTCGGCGTGGAAGCCCTGCGACCACAACGTCTGCACCTGGCTCGACTTCACGATCGCGACGATACCCAGCGGCAAGCAGCACAACACCGTGCAGAGGATGGCCCACACCAGGTTGTTGTCCGGCGGGGGTCCGTAGTTCGGCACGCCGCCGTAATACGGCTGCTGCGGCGGTGGCCCGCCAGGAGGCGGGTAGTTCGGGTACTGGTCGGTCATGAGGTCTCCCCCTCGAGCGCCGGGATCAGCGGTAGTTGTTCACGTCCACCGAGGCCGCGAACACGCCGAGGAAGACGACGAGGACAACGTACAGAACGATGAGCACGCCACCGACGATCGCCGCGATGATCGACCACTTCTTGGCCGCGTCGGCCGCTTCCTGCGCGGCGGCGGGCTGGCCCTGCGCCCAGAGGGTGTTCACCTGGTTCGCCTTGACGATGGCGACGATACCGAAGGGCAGGCAGCACAGGATCGTGGTGAGGATCGCCCACACCAGGTTGTTGTTGGGCGGCGGGCCGGGGTTGTTGAAGCCTCCACCGCCCTGAGGGTCGCCGGAGTAGTTGGGCAGGCCCTGGTTGTCGGTCATTTACCGCTTTCCCTTCACGAATGAGATGTGGAACTGCGACCCGGGCGCGCCGCCCGATCAGCGATCACCGGAGTCAAGGGTTGAGACTCTAAGGTCACCCGTCCGGTTCCACACCATCAACCGGTCTCCGCGACCGAATCGAGACATTCCGTTCAGTCAGAAGCCCAGCCGTCGCAACTGACGGGGGTCGCGCTGCCACTCTTTGGCGACCTTGATGTGCAGATCGAGGTAGACCTTCGAACCGAGGAGGCCCTCGATCTGCTGCCGGGCGCGGGCGCCGACGTCCTTGAGCCGCTCCCCCTTGTGCCCGAGGATGATGCCCTTCTGGCTCGGTCGTTCCACATAAAGGAACGCGTGCACGTCGATCATGTCGTCCCTGCCCTCGTGGGGCAGCATCTCCTCGACGGTGACGGCGATCGAGTGCGGGAGTTCGTCCCGGACGCCCTCCAGCGCCGCCTCGCGGATCAGCTCGGCGACCAGGGTCTGTTCCGGCTCGTCGGTGAGTTCGCCGCCCGGATACAGCTGCGGACCCTCGGGAAGGTGGCGCACCAACAGATCCGAGAGCGCGCCGACCTGGAAACCGTCCACAGCGGACACCGGGATCAGCTCGGCGAACTCCATGACCTCCTGCAGGGCGAGCAACTGCTCGGCGACCTGCTCGGGTTTCACGAGATCCGTCTTGGTGACGACGCCGATCACCGGGGTGCGCTTGGCGATCTTCTTCAGTTCGGCGGCGATGAACCGGTCACCGGGGCCGACTTTTTCGTTGGCGGGCACGCACAATCCGACAACGTCCACTTCGGACCATGTCGAGTGGACGATGTCGTTCAGCCGCTCGCCGAGCAGGGTCCTCGGCCGGTGCAGGCCCGGTGTGTCGATGATCACCAGCTGGGCGTCGTCGCGGTGGACGATGCCGCGGATGGCGTGCCGGGTGGTCTGCGGTTTGCTGGAGGTGATCGCGACCTTGCTGCCGACGAGCGCGTTGGTCAGCGTCGACTTGCCCGCGTTGGGCCGCCCGACGAAGCAGGCGAAACCGGAACGATGCGGCTCGGCCATCAGTTCAGCACCTTGCCGCTGGGGTCGGCCAGGTAGATCGGGGCCTCGGCGGCGATGTCGCGCACCGCGTGCACGGAAGCCTCCTGGAGCAGCCCTTCGGCGCTGACCACGACGGCGGCCTCGATTCCTTCGGCTCCGCTCGAAACGGCGGCGGCGACGGCGGCCTGCAGCGCGGTGAGCTTGAACGACGGCTGGTCGACCGTGCTCGCCGCGTACGTGCGGCCGTCGGTGTCGCGGAGCGCGGCGCCTTCGGCGGCCTGGGTGCGGGCTCGCGCGGACCTGGCCAGGGTCACCAGCTTCTCGTCCTCGGCGTCCAGCTCAGGCATGTTCGACACTCCTGTCACTTTCATCGGGCTGCGGGACCCGGGTCCGGCGCCTGCCCTGGGCTGCGTCGGTCACCGCGTCCGCGTCGGCGGGGTGGACGACCACCGTGGTGATCCGCATCCGCCCGCGCCGGTCCTTACCGCCTTCGGCGAACAGCCGAAGTCCGGCGACCTCGGCTTCGGCCCCCGGCAGCGGGACCCTACCCAGTCGCTCGGCGAGCAGCCCGCCCACGGTCTCCACGTCGTGGTCTTCGAGGTCGATCCCGAACAGTTCACCCAGGTCGTCGATCGAGAGCCGGGACGAGACGCGGACCGCGCCGTTTTCGAGTTCTTCGACCTCGGGGCGTTCGTCGGCGTCGGATTCGTCGGTGATCTCGCCGACGATCTCCTCGAGGATGTCCTCGATGGTGAGCAGGCCGGCGGTGCCGCCGTACTCGTCGACGGCGATCGCCATGTGGTTGTGCGAGACCTGCATCTCCTTGAGCAGATCGTCGAGCCGTTTGGAGTCCGGCACGAAACTCGCCGGGTTCATCAACTCCTCGACCCGCCGCTGCGAGCCGCCTTCGGCCATGTACGCGGGCATGAGGTCCTTGATGTTGACCACGCCCACCACGTCGTCGACGGAGTCGCCGATCACCGGCAGCCGGGTGAACCCGGTGCGCAGGGCCAGCGCGAGCGCCTGGCGCACGGTCTTGTCGTGCTCGATCCAGACGATCTCCGTGCGCGGCACCATGACCTCGCGCGCGACGGTGTCGCCGAGTTCGAACACCGAGTGGATCATCTCGCGTTCGGATTCCTCGACGACGCCCCGTTCCTGGGCGAGGTCGACCAGCTCACGCAGTTCGACTTCGGAGGTGAACGGGCCTTCACGGAAACCGCGGCCCGGGGTGATGGCGTTACCGAGGACGATCAGCAGCCTGCTGAGCGGGCCGAGGATCGACCCGAGGACGCGGACGGGTCCCGCGACGACGAGCCCGATCCGGTACGGGTGCTGGCGGCCGAGGGTGCGCGGGCCGACACCGATGAGCACGTAACTCACCACGACCATCACCCCCGCGGCGACCACGATGGCGAGCCACAGCGGCCGGATCCAGCCGAGGATGTCGACGGTGACCAGCACGGTGGCGGTCAGCTCGCAGGTCATCCGCAGCAGCAGGATCAGGTTGATGTGGCGGCGGCGTTCGGCGATGACCAGCGACAGCTGACGCGCGCCGGGGCGGCCGAGCCGGACGAGACCGTCGGCGCGGGCCTTGGAGACCGTGCTGACGGCGGCGTCGGCGGCCGCGAACACCCCGGCGAGCAGGATCAGCGCGATGGCGATGACCAGCAGGGCCGTGGGACTACCCATGTCCGCGAACCGCCTAGGCGGGGGGCTCTTCGGCGGGCGCGGCGTCGAGGCCGGCGGTGCCGAGGAGCCTGTCGTCCGCGGAGCGCTGCGCGTCGCGCTTGTTGTGCGCGGCCACCGCGGCCTGGAACTCGCCGAGGATCCGCTTCTGCAGACCGAACATCTCGCGTTCCTCGGCGGGTTCGGCGTGGTCGTAGCCGAGCAGGTGCAGCACACCGTGCGTGGTGAGCAGGTGCAGCTCGTCCATCAGCGCGTGCCCGGCCGTCTTGGCCTGGTCCTTCGCGAACGCCGGGCACAGCACGATGTCGCCGAGCAGGGCGGGCGAGGCGTCGGGCGCGTCGGGACGGCGCGACGAGTCGAGCTCGTCCATCGGGAAGGCCATCACGTCGGTGGGACCGGGCAGGTCCATCCACCGCTCGTGCAGATCCTCCATCACCTCGAGGGTGACGAGCAGGATGGACAGCTCGGCGAGCGGGCTGACCTCCATCTTGTCGAGCGCGAAGCGGGCGGCCGACACGATCGAGGTCTCGTCGACGTTCACGCCCGATTCATTGGCGATTTCGATGCTCATGAACGGCGCTGACCCTTCCAACCGCTGCCCTGGTCCTTGCTGTCCTGCAGCGCCTGCCACTTCTCGTACGCGTCGACGATGTCGCCGACGAGCTTGTGCCGCACCACGTCCTGGCTGGTGAGCTGGGCGAAGTGCAGGTCCTCGACACCTTCGAGGATGTCGCGGACCACCCGGAGGCCGCTCTTCTGGCCGTTGGGGAGGTCGACCTGCGTGACGTCGCCGGTGACGACGATCTTGGCGCCGAACCCGAGCCGGGTGAGGAACATCTTCATCTGTTCCGGCGTGGTGTTCTGCGCTTCGTCGAGGATGATGAAGGCGTCGTTGAGGGTGCGGCCGCGCATGTACGCCAGCGGCGCGATCTCGATGGTGCCCGCCTGCATCAGCCGCGGGATCGACTCGGGCTCGACCATGTCGTGCAGCGCGTCGTACAGCGGGCGCAGGTACGGGTCGATCTTCTCGTTGAGCGTGCCCGGCAGGTAGCCGAGGCGCTCACCGGCTTCGACCGCCGGGCGGGTCAGCACGATGCGGGTGACCTGCTTCGCCTGCAGCGCCTGGACGGCCTTGGCCATGGCGAGGTACGTCTTGCCGGTACCGGCGGGGCCGATGCCGAAGACGATCGTGTGCTTGTCGATGGCGTCGACGTAGCGCTTCTGGTTGAGCGTCTTGGGCCGGATCGTCTTGCCGCGCCGGGAGATGATGTTCATGCTCAGCACTTCGGCCGGTGACTCGTGGTCACCGGTGGAGAGCATGCCGACGGTGCGGCGGACGGTGGCCGGGTCGACCTGCTGGCCGCGGCCGGCGAGCGTCACGAGTTCGGCGAAGACGCGTTCGGCGAAGGCGACGTCGGCGGGAGCGCCGGTCAGGGTGACCTCGTTGCCCCGGACGTGGACGTCGGCGGCGAGGAGCTCCTCGGCGACGCGGAGGTTTTCGTCCCTCGAGCCGAGCAGGCTGAGCGCGGCGGCGTCGGGGATGGGGAATCGGGACTGGGCCGCTTCGGTGATGGCGGCTTCGTCAGCCTTCGTCGGGGTGACGTCCGCGGGAACGTCGGGTCGGGCGGCTTCACCCGGTACGGTTCCGGCCACGTGGCCTCGGGCCTACTTCCTGCGCTTACGCTGCGATTTTCAACGACAGTGACGAGTTCGATGTTACTGGTTGCGGGTGGCGGCACGCAGTCCGGTTTCCGCAGGCCGCGCGCTTCAGCGCCCGAAATGCCCCAGCTGCTCGCCGCCGAGCACGTGCGCGTGCACGTGGAAGACGGTCTGCCCGGCGTCACCGTCGGTGTTGAAGACCACCCGGTAACCGGACTCCGCGATCCCCTCGATCTCCGCGACCTTGCGCGCCGTCAACGCTACGTCCGCGAGCAGCTGCGGATCGGCGGCGGCCAGTTCGCCGACGTTCCGGTACCGCTTCTTCGGCACCACGAGCACATGCACGCGAGCCTGCGGCGCTATGTCCCGGAACGCATACGTCGTCGCGTCCTCGTACACCTTGTCGGACGGGATCTCCCCCGCGATGATCCGCTCGAACAACGTCTCCGCGTCACTCATCCCCCCACCCTATCGCCCGCGGGAGCCCCACGCGGACGGGGCGAAGGGAGCTTTCGCCGCGTCGCATGCGAGGAAAGTCCCCTTCGCGTCCACGCTTCTCGGGCGGGGTGGTCGTGAGTGGCACCGCACTCACGTGATCGAAGCCGGAACTCGCGTGATTCGCGGCGGAACACCCCGAGTGCGGCCTCCAAGCACGCGAGTCACGTCCCTGATCACGCGAGTCACGCCTTCACTCACGCCGCCTGTGTTCCCAAAGTCCGTGAAGGCCTCTTGGAGTCATGGGGTTGTTGCAACACCGTCTGTGGGAAGGGGCGGGTTGTGCGGGTGTTTCGGTGGTTGCCGCGGTCGGTGCGGGTGGGGTTTTGGGATCAGGTTCGGGCGGGGGTGGCGGCGAA
>NZ_QHJK01000011.1:0-374137 GCF_003947475.1 Amycolatopsis sp. WAC 04197
CGGTGGAACACGAAGACCTCCGTTGTGATCGGTGATGGCGTCAGACACCAGCACCACACACGGAGGTCTTCGTCATGATCAACCCAACACGCCGCTCAACCGTCAACAACGTCCATGGTCACTACAGCTAGAGCGACTGCCAAAGACTGCGAATAGACTTATAGGTGAGGACGAAGAGGGGATTCGCGATCACCTGCTGTTCATCTTGAATGCTAACTATCGCGGCACTGTGACCGGTGAGACATTTGTAGGCAAGGGTAAAACGGATATCTTACTCAGGTGGCGTGATCGAAATGCATTCATCGCAGAATGCAAGATATGGAGCGGTGAGACCAGGTTCAAGGAGGCCATAGATCAACTGTTAGGTTATACAGTGTGGCGCGATACGCGAATTGCGATCGTATTAATAATTAGAGACCGCGTGGACATTACAGCAATAATAGAAAAGGCGGCCAGTTGCTTGCGCGCACACGGTCAATTTATTTCGGAGAGCGAGGAGAGTGACCTCTCAATCCCAGCTGAGTTTACCTTCGTCTCCGAATTTGATGGGCGACGGGCGATTCGGCTTGCACTGGTCATTGTTGCACTTCCCCGGCCGCCGGAAACTGCCTTGATAGGTGATCATTCCTTGCTCGATCGAGAGCGGTCGTCCGAGTAAGCCGCCTTCTGGCGGGGCGTTGTTCACCAGCCGTCGCAGGCGACGTGCATGGGGAGAGAACTTCACGTGACCAGTAGTGTGCGGTCCCACGACGATCGTTGACCGTGCTGAGATGCTCGCCGACCAGCTCGTTACCCCGCTTGGGCGGCGGTGGTCTCACGTTCAAGCTGTCGCCGCGAGGGCTCGCGAAGTGGCTGCTGCTGTCTCCGAAGGCGAGGTGGAGACACTTGTGGCAGCGGCTTGGCTGCACGACATCGGCTATTCCGCCCAAATCGGTCACACGCGGTTCCATCCTCTTGACGGCGCGCGATTCTTGCGGGCGCAGGACTGGCCTGAGTCGATAGTCAATCTTGTCGCGCACCATTCTGGCACACGGTTCGAGGCTGAGGAACGAGGCATGTCCAGGGAATTGGGAGAGTTCCCGTTCGCCGACAGCCCGGCGTTGGACGCTCTAGTGCTTGCCGACCTTACAACCGGCCCGAGCGGCGAGCGATTTTCCTACGATGAGCGGATTTCCGAAATTCTTCAGCGTTACCCAGAGGATGACCCTGTGCATCGAACCTGGGTTAAAGCGGCCCCAATTCTCAAGCGAGCCGTTAAACGCGCCGAATTGCGAATTGCGGCGGCTTCATCCTAGGTATGGCGAGGTGCGCGACTGGTCCAGGGCGTGGTCGATCCGCAGGCGCATAGATGGGTGAATGTTGAGTTGCGCCATTTCTTCCGGCACTATCCAGCGTGCCGCCTTTTTTCTGTGCCGTCCTCGCGCGGTGTTCCCCCGAGCCAGCACCCCTCGAACCATAACGAAAACTGCTGGCCGGGAAACGCCTGGTGAAGACTGCGAGCGCAAAGTCCAAGACTGACGCCAAGGACAAGCTCAAGGAGCTGATTCGCGACCTGGACGACGGCCTGCCGACAGGGGTTGCGAGGTACACGGTCGGAGAGGCTGTTACCAACTGGCTGGCCTTCGGCTTGGCTGGCCGAGATCCCGAGACTGTGAAGAACTACAGGAATCTCGCCGCCATCCATATCATTCCGTACCTCGGCAAGCGCAAGCTTCGGGAGCTGTCGGCCGAAGATGTTGACGAGTGGCTGGCCGATCTCGCAACGAACGTGAGTACGCGCACCGTGCGTCTACTGCATTCGGTGCTAAATCGATCGGTCAAGCGCGCTCAAGCGCGAGACAAGGTGAAGCGCAATGTGGTGATGCTGTGCGAGATTCCAGCTGGACAGGAAGGCCGGCCGTCGAAGTCGCTGACCCTGGAACAGGCAGAAGCGGTACTGAAAGCGGCCGAGAATTCCTCCCTCCACGCCTACATCGTGCTGTCGCTGCTGATTGGTGCGAGGACAGAAGAGCTGCGGGCGCTGACGTGGGACCACGTCGACCTCAATGGAAATGCTGCCGCGACATCTCCTGTGCTTCGTTCGATCAGCGTGTGGCGTTCGGTGCGAGCGGGTGGTGACACGAAGACGAGAAAGTCACGACGAACCCTGGCGCTGCCACTTCGGTGCGTCGTCGCGCTGCGACTGCATCGCGTACGCCAGCACAGTGTGAGGGCACGAGCCGAGGTGAGGCAGCGAGCGGGGAAGGGGAATGGATGGGCCGATCTCGGTCTCGTGTTCGCGTCCGAGGCGGGTACGCAGCTGGACCGCCATAACGTGCTGCGCATGTTTCGGCGGGTAGTCAAGGCGGCAGGGCTGGAGCCAGGGGACTGGACCGCCCTGGGAGATGCGGCACAGCTTCGTGTCGCTGCTCTCGGACGCGAAGGTGCCGATCGAGGACATCGCGCGCCTATGCGGGCACAGCGGGACCGCGGTCACCGAACGGGTCTACCGGCACCTGATTCGGCCGGTGATGGTGGAGGCCGCGACGGCGATGGACGACATCGTCGGCCGCCGAGTCCGGGAACCGTAGTCAGGCAGTTAGTCAGGCAGGTCTCCAGACGGTCCCCGAGGGAACCTACCCGTTGGCAATGCCGACGCACGAAGAAGGCCCGTGAGCAGCGGTTATGCTGCTCACGGGCCTTTCGTCTTCCGGTCGACGTGGCGCGAGCTTGTTTGAACCGCTCTGACCTGCTGTTACGTCTTCGGCGGGTGGTCTCACACATGGCTAGCTGCTCGCTGAAACCTGTTAAACATGAAAGTGTGTCATGTTCTACGCGGTCGCGGCATCTGCGAGACCGGTTCGACGCTGGACAGCTAGACGCGATGGTCAGCCAGTACCGGCAGGGGTCGACAGCTCAAGCGGTTGCGGAGGGCTTCGGGGTGAGCCTGAGCAGCGTTAAGCGGTTGCTGAGGGAGCGAGGAGTCAAGCGGGAGCGGTAGCCGGTGGCGACGCCCGAGCGGTACGCGATCGGTCCAGCCGCAAGCCTCAAACCTAGACCGTGCCGGGGCGCTCTCCAATGGAGAGCGCCCCAGTCGACGCTTCAGAAAAGCTGGGCTGCTGACGTCGCGCTACCTGTCGCCACTGAGGAGTCGCTTAAACACCCAAGCTGAAAGAACCCATGCCCCGTACCCCATCAGGTGGGGTGTCTCAACCGTGACTGCGTAAGGCGGCTCCATATAGAATCCTTCTTTGCCGCCCACCCATGCCTCGTCGTCGTATTGACAGGTAACCTCGGCTTCTTCGTCTCCGATCAGCATCGTAAATCCGCCGTAGTCGTTGTACTGCCACTGAATTTCGATTGGTGGATGGTTGATCCCGTCAACGGTGATCGTGTCTTCACCGTTGCGTTTCCAGGCTCCCCAATCATGGGGAAGGTTTATGCCTGGAACGCTGGTTAAGGCGTCGTTGACGTCCTCCATCGCATCCCAGTTGTCCCCGTACTGAGATGCTGTGAATGTCGCCGTTTCCGAGTCGGGGTGAACACTGATGATTTTTCCGTCTTGAACCTCGAAAACAAGCGTCGTTCTCGTCAGCAGTCCAGTATGGCTTGCCGTGGATTCGGTGACCGGTTCGTCTTCCCCAAATTGGAACACGTCGGTAGTTTCAGCGTCAGCGATAAAGAAGACTGTTGCTCGCAGTTTCCGAGATTTTGGAATGTTTCCCGGGTCGTATCGCTCTGCGGCTTCCTGAAGGACGTTCCCGAGTCCAGCCAAGGCGGTAAGCCTTGTCAGCCTGCCGCCTGTCAGACCATGTTCTTCCCAGTCCAGGTCTAAGGTGTCGAGCAGTCCCGGCGTCGTGCTGACCAGGTGGCCGCCTGGCTCTTTTTGGGTTTGGTCGTCGAGATCGAGCGGGAGGCGGCCCGAGAGGTAGCGCGCCACAAGCCATTGGTCACCTAGACTCGCTGGTTCGTCCTCGAACAGTGCGGCGCGGATCGTTGTCGGGGTGTGCATTAAGGGTTCCCCGTGTCCCCATGTATTCCAAGCTTGTTTGATGTCCGCGTCTGAACTGAGGAACATTAGGTGATTTGGCGATCCGGCTTCTTTAATCACGTCACGGAGCCAAGCCGAGTCGCTGCCGCCGGTTTTGACTTTTGGGTCGCTCTTGGTCTTTGCGGGTGGCCGCTGCAAGATCTGGTCTTTGAGACCTTCCACGGCGCTAGCGCCGCTGAGGTTGATGATTCTCACGTGAGGGGTGCGACTCAGCGCCGCGATGAATTCATCGATGACGGCCTGCCGGTCTTTGTACTCCGGCTGGATTGCCATCGCCGACAGGCCAGCGCGCGATAAATGACTTAACCGCTTCTTTGCCTCATTTCGGGCGGCCACCCACTCGCTAGCTAAATGCTCGGCCCATTCCCACACTACGGGCTCGGGCAACCAGGTTTGTAGGTCAATCTTGGCGAGGGCGCTAGCAAGGCTCCCTAACCTTTCCAGGTCAGGGCCGATTGCACCGTAGGCATTCGCGTCGATGACGACCGCAACAAGTTTGTCGCGGACTTCGCGCGCCAGGAGGCGCACCTCGTCCGGGGTGTTCGCGTTCCGCGTGCTTGCACTCACCTCGGAAGTATCCGGCAACGGCCACCAGTTCGCGAGTGCCCGCCGAACAAGCGAGAGCGGCGAAGGCGGGCGCTCGGTAGACTCGTCAGCTAGCCACAGGCCCGACGACGTGAGGACACGCGACCGGATGACCAGCACGCTACCGGTAGATCTTGCTCCCGATCAGCTCGACGACGTGCGCGCCACTGTCGAAACCGCGTTCGGGGTTGCCCTCGATCCGGGGACGGCCCGACACGGGAACAAGGGCGACACCATTGGCATGGTCAGCGATGGCGGCCGGTGGGTACGGTTCCAGTTCCGGCGGCCTGGCGTGATGTCGGACGCGTGGACCGGCCCCGAAGCCGCGTCGGCCCTCACGGGGGTGTCTATGCCCGCGTTGTTTCGGTCGCTGCGCTGGCCTGACGAGCGGCGCGGGGTGATCTGGCGAGCGGATGAGTTTGAGCTGGTCACCGATCACGCGGTGAGCGGCCCCGGCAGCATCGCCGAAGCCCCGACCTTGTCGGCGTCCTGGTGGGAGACGTTGCGGGCGTCTCTGGCCGCGCTGGCTGCTGCTGACACGACCCGGAGAGCGATGGATGGGGGGCACCTGGTCGGCCGAATCACTGAGGTGTTTCCCGACGAGGTAGCCGGGGTGGATCTCACGGTGCCGGAGTGGACCACCGCCCACGGGGATTGTCACTGGGGGAACCTGACCGCGCCCGGCTGTGTGGTGCTGGATTGGGAGTCGTGGGGGCGGGCTCCTCGAGGCTATGACGCGGCTACCTTGTGGGGGTTCTCGCTCGGCGTGCCTGAGGTAGCCGCCCGGATCGAAACCGAGTTCGCAGACGACCTCGCGAGCCGCTCCGGGGTCCTGTCCCGGTTGATGTTCTGCGCGAATGTGGTACGGCAGTGGAAAAAACGCGGCGTGGAGATGCCCTTTACCGCTGGTGTTCGCAAAGCCGCGCCGGGATTGCTCGACTCGCTGCGCTGAAAGTCTTTCCTCGACAAGACAAACAGCGGGGCCACCTTATGCCGTTTCTCGCGGCCTAGGGCGGCCCCGCTGTCATGTCAGGGATCGGGGAGGTTTAGAGGGCGTCGGGAACCATCCCCGTGTAGCCGGTAGCTAGTTCAGGGGTGTACTCGCCGCAAATCTCTTCTTCGATCAACACTTCGGCGATGCGGCGCACGTCGACCCCGAGCGCTTGCCCGGCGTGGTCCAGGTGGACCGGATTCCCCGAGAGCAACGCCCGCGCCGCCGGGAGAGCGGCCGGGGAAAGAGTAATCCGCTTGCCTGTGCTCAGAACTTCGATGGTGTCGCCGTGGTCGATGATCTCGGGCGGGAATGGCGCGAGACACACCGCGGCCTCGGGCGGCCCGAAAATACCGAAGGTCGACACTTGGCGGCCGGGGTCGATCTCGCGGGCGCGGGCGTTCAGGTACTCCGATGGCGGATGGTCCGCGAGCAGCCGCGCGGCCTCGGCTATCAGGTTTTTGTCTTGCGCGGCTTCGTTTTCTGTCGTTCCCCACCGGTCCAGATCGACTCGGAACACCTCCCGCTCGCGGCTGCGATCCGACAGCCACGCAAGCCAGTTCACCGGGGTCCGTTTCACGAAACCGAACGTGGCGTGCAGGCTGAAATTCTCGGGGTCGTCGGCGTCACGGTCGGTCCGGGTTGCCGCGTGCCAGTAGCCGCGCGGAATGTGGATGACGTCGCCCGGCTGCATAGTGCCCGACCACACGACCTGTTCGGGTGCTTCGGTGTTGAGTTCGGCATCACGGAACATCGGCGCATTCCTTGACAGGCCACGGACTTCCCACGATTTGCACCCGGCAAGCTGAATGATGATCACATCGTGATCATCCCAATGGAGATCGAACCCGGCCGCCTGCTGCGTGGTCAGGTAGGCGTTCACTTGCACGAGTTCCCGCGACCACCACTGCAGCGCACGACAGGCGGTTTCCATTGCAGGGTCGAAGAAATCCACCGTGTCCAAGACCAGGGTGCACCCCGACCGCAAGAGCCGCCCGAGTTTGCGCATGTCCGGAACGCTCACACTCGCGCCCCGGCGATCAGCAAGCCCTTTGAGATAGCGGCCGGGGTGCACGTCCTGCCCGGCGTCCACAAGCCGCAACTGAGGAAACGACAACGCGCGCCGCATGATCACATCAAGGAGTTTCGACGGGGTGAGCAGCCGGGAACACACTTCGAGGCCGGGCAGTGTTCCGCGAGCGAACCCCGTCCCGAGGGCTTCGGGTCCTGACCAGGTGAGCGCCCGCTGAAGGTCGGTCACTAGGCGATGATCCATAACCACACGACTCCCTTTTTCGTGAAACGGCTCTACATTGTCAACTCACGTCGCGGCGTTGTGAACGGCGGTAATACGGGGTGATCAGTACACGGGGTGGTTGAGCTTGTCCGCGTTTTCCCCGTCGTCACCGGCCCCGGTGCCGGTCGGGTCGGGCATGTCGAACCGTGCGCGGACGACGCCGCTGAGGGGTTCGACACCCAGTACCAGGTCGTCTGCGCGGGGCAACTCGTTCATGTGCTCGTTCCTTTCGTGTTGTGACACCAGGAAACACAGCGGCAACCCACAAAACCGGTTGCCGCTGTCCACGTCGGCACGGGACCGGCTACCCGGGTCGTGTCGACGCGTTCAAGCGCAGGACGGAACCACCCACAGCGAACGCTCACCGTTTCGAGCGCTCTCTGTGGGTAGAAGGCAACCGGCCCGCGAAGATCGATCATGCAAGCGGTGCGGCATCGCCGGGAAGCAGCCCGACCGGTTCGGCTTGACCGATCAGCCGGTGATCGGCTCGGCCGATCACCCACGACGCCGTGTATCGGGGTCTCGGGTAGGCCAGTGCCAACCGTGGGGGACACGCGGCCCGGGGTCGAGCTTGTAGAGGTTGGCCGCATCGTCTGAGCTGTGGGCTTCTCGACTGATGATCTCGGCGACAGTGGGACGACCAGCGCGAAGCCTGGCCCGCCTACGCTGGTTGTAGATGATGACTCCGACAGTCCACGCCAATGGCGGAGCCAGGATGAGAGTCGCCGCAAGCAGTAAACGCCCGGCGTCCACCCCTATTGCCCCTTCCAGGTCCGGTTCTGAAGAGGTGATCGAGCCGCGCGGGTCCGGAACGGGTAGTGCCTGCCTAAGGTCGTCGCACTTCCGTGATCGAGCGGAAGCAACTCGCCGTCGGGCGGCCTAGCGTTCTCCTGGCCGGTCCGCTGGTGGCTCTCGACCACCCAGCGCCGAGGACGGGACGTCGCGCACCACTCTCGGCAAGATTCACAATCGCCGGAGGCGGCACCAGGCGGGAAGCCAGCGCGGGGGTTTGGCTTAGCGTTCGGCCGAGCCGATAGCAGGTGATTTGGCCGAGCCGATCACGAGGGGTCAGGCCAGATCGAGGCGACCAGCCTTCACGACCGCAAGCAGCATGAAAAATTTGTTGCTTGTCACACGAATATGTACACCGGGATTCTTGGTGTCGCCGATGAGGAAGTGCCCTAGATCTTGCCGGGCAACTTGCACGCAATCACCCTTTGGGGCACTTCGGCTACTTTTTCGCCAGTCGAGCGCGTCAGGGTTCATTGAGATCTTCCTTTTTTCCTACCCTGCAAAGCTTTACGGAGAACCGGCACCGACTTTTCGGGACTTAGTGCAAATTCGCATAGTCGCTCAAAGGTGGCCGCAAGAAACTCAGTCGATCGATGGTTGGTAACTACGTTGCCGTCTAGCGGGGTGTCAAAGTAGGCAAGGGGCGCGGTTTCCTCAAATCTAAGAATCGAGAAGCTGCCTTGAGTCCCTGGGTGTGCCGATTTGGATGCTGGCACGATTTGTACTGTTACGTTTGCGCGCTGCGCATGATTGGTGAGTGTTTCAAGTTGATATGTGAATTCGTCGGGTTCCCCAACTTGTGCCATAAGGGCAAGTTCGCTAATTATCGCATGTAGATGGAACCGGGGGTCTTCAAGCTTTTGTTGTCGCTTCATGCGCAATCTGACTAACGAGTCAATCTCGGCGCTACTGGCGTTCTCAATGACTGCGACGAGTAGAGCGCGTATGTAAGCCTCGGTTTGGAGTAGTCCCGGCACTAGAACTTGCTGAAATGTGGAAATCTCCGACGCTTCAGCCTCCATTGTGACAAACGGGCGAACTGACTCGCTCAGGTTGAATCCTGACCAGTCGTTAGTTTTAACTGACTCCTCGTGCAACCTTTTGAGTAAGTCTATTTCGGAAGCTTCGAGCTTTAGTTCTAGTGAGAGCGCTACTAAGTCGGGCGAGCTTAACCGCGTTTTGCCCACTTCCCAATTGGCTAGAGTGGCCTGGTTTCGTCCGATAGCTGCACCCACGTCCGCCTGCGTGCGGCCTGTTCTTTCTCGAAATCCCCTAAGTTCTCTTCCTAATCGCCGAAGAGCAACCGAGCTAGCCACGAAGTTCAATCCCCTTCCCGGTGTCGAGCACCGATCGAGTGAAACCTTACCGTCAAAAAAACGACGATCGGCAGCGCCCAATCGGATTATTGGCAACCTTAATATGAAGACTTAATATTAGGACTGCTCGGAGGTTTAACAACAGGCAGAAATACGAAGATTCGGGGTTGTTGTATGTCGTCAGACAATCTAGACCCGTGGTTTTTTGTGACTTCGAAGAGTTCGTACCTTTTCGATGTCACTGAGAACGGCACAATACTTTTCCACGTCGAGAACTCAAGCGAGCGCCACATATTCGGGTTTTCGCTGAGTTCTGTAGAGGCTGAAAACTTGCTGCTGACCCTAGCTGAGTCTGTCAGTTGCGCACGCATCGTGGGCCGAGGTCAGCAGAGCGGACTTCTTCATGCATTGAGGGCAGAGCAGTGAGCAAGAGATGGTGCGATGACGTTACTTCGCTCGAAGCGGCTGACTGCCTAATTTCTCAGCTATACCCAAAGGACGGTGCACCGTTAGAGAAGCTTGTGGAGCATTCAAAGGCAAGTGCGCGGGTTTACCGGATTGTTGCCCGACTAGACGCGGAACAGGCCGCGAACGCCAGAGCTTCGGCAAGACGCGCAAAGGAACTTACTCAAATACTGTCCAACTTTCTCGCCCAACTGTGAGGACGCGATGCCACAAGAGAAAGACAGACGCGCACGCGTCAGCGCAGGATACGACCTTGAAGCACCGCTAATACTGCAAACACGAGTAACGGAAGACCTCAACATTGAGATTGCGATCTGTTCAGTCGATAAGATTGACGATGGTATAAGCGTCACGCTTGATGAGGCTGAAACCAACGAACTCGTCGACAAGCTTTGGCGATCGCTCAGCGACCTAAAGCAAAAGCGGGAAAACAAGACATGGCAGCGGTTAGCGCGGCGAGAGCACTAGGCCCTAGCATCGTTTATTCAAGTGTCCAAACAAGGTTGACGCTTGATCCTAGATACACCCAGCCGTGAGCGGTTATTGTCGCAGGCGTGGCGCTGTCCGTCGTCGTGGAAGTGATGGATGGTTGCGCGCCTATAAAGTTCGCTCGCGGTGTCAGTCTTTGTATGGGGCGATATTGCTGGTTGATAGTGATCGTGAGATCCCGGGTGGGCCGGGTGATGTCGTACCACAAATGGTGAGCGCCAACAGGGACAATCGCGCGGTACTCATAACTGACCATGCAGGGTGTATTTTTCCTAGCGCGCTTCGGCTTTCGCCGATTGACCCGGTAGTAAATCGTGTCGTCGTCTCGATCGGTTCTGATTGCCTGAGGTTCTCCGTCGATGGCGTAGGACAGGAGTTGGTACGCGTCATCGGGAATGTCTAGCGCTGGATCGTCGAACAACCACGGGTCAGCCGTAAAGGGATCACTCAGCGCGTCGCGATATCGGAACGGGTCGCGGGTGGCTAAGAAGGTGACTTCCCCTAGGGGAAGTGTGGTCCGATGCTCGCATCGGACCACAGCAAAAAGATACTGTGTATCCCCGCTTGCTGCCTCTCGCGGGTTGAGGCTGATGGTGACGGTTTCGTCGTAACGCGCACCCGGCAACGAAGCTAGCGCGGTCGCCAGTTCGTATGCATCGCGTGCCCGGTCCCGGTCGCCCACGTCGCTAGCAATGATGTTGATTGCGGCGCGCTCGCGGGTTTCTGGTGACAGGTGTTCGAGTATTCGCGGGTTGTCAGCGGCCAGATTTTCGACAATGGATTCGCCAATCAGCAGCCCGGCCAAAACACGGTTAATTCCTTCGATGATCAGACCGAGCCCGCCGGTGCCCGCGACTAATAACGCCAGGTCTTTGGATTTGTCGCCCGTGGTGAGCAGGAACCAGACAAGCCCAATAGCCAGAAGAAGGACGGCACCTAAGGCTATGCGTAATCGGTAGATTCTCTGATAGAGGGAAACGCGGCGCGTGCTCACGATTACGCATCGTACGCGTTGTGAATCGGCACTATTATGGGTTATGGGAAAGCGCCCCCGAATATCCCAGATTCGGGGGCGCTTTGTGGTGCAGGCGTGAAAGTCGGTTACTTCTTGGTGCCGCCGTTGCCGTAGGTGTTGGCCGTGGTGCCACCGCTACCCGACATGCGCGCCTCCTCCCTGAACCATGCGCCCCACCTCTGTACGGCGAGACGCGGCAGGACGCACACTACAGCTTATGAGCTTGGTGCTGTCTAGCTTGAAGTGGATTGCCTCTGGTCTGTGATCGTCTAAGCCGATGGGCTCTAAGCCGTGCCCGAACCGATCTTCGAAGCTGCCGCGATCCTCGGCGCGCGCATCCGTGCCCGCCGTCAAGAATTGAAGCTGTCGCAGGAGCAACTCGACGGGCGAACCGGGGTCCACTGGTCCTACCTCGGGCAGGTCGAGCGGGGTCTACGTAACCCTTCGCTGCGTAACCTGCTCCGCCTGGCGGATGGTCTGGAGATCGATCTTGCGGAGCTGGTGCGCGAGCTGCCCGCGCCACCGGCCGACGAAGGCGAGAACGGCCCTGAACGGCGACCGCGCCGGGTGTGATCAGCCCGGCCGAACCACTCGAACGGTGCAATGACTGATCGGCTCGACCGATCACCTTCGCCGATCACCGCGCGCCCACCTGCTACACATCGCGTCTCGACGCGGCTACCCTGGGTTGTTCGTTAAGGCTTATCGGCTGTATTCGGGGGCGGGATGAACACGGCGGGCTCTGGTTCGGGACCGATCCCGGCAGGGGTGTGGGATGACCCGTTGATGCGCGAAGCCCTTCGAGAACGTGACGTTGGCGCGGTGTTTGTACTGCTCAGGCGGCATGGCATCTCACAGCGGCGGATCTCGGCACTCACCGGACAGGCACAGTCGGAGGTGTCGGAGATCTGCCACGGGCGGCAGGTCATGGCCTATGACGTGCTGGCGAGGATCGCGGACGGGTTGCAGATTCCGCGCGGTTTGCTGGGTATGGCGTACAGCCCTGACACTGTAGGGACTGGCGCGGCTCTGACCGCTGTCCCTCTGGCCGCGCGGGAGGTGACTGATTCCATGCCTGACCGTAGAGAGTTCCTTGGAGTGCTGGCGAAGGTCGCTGTGGGCGTCGGCCTCACCGGTGCTGATCTGGCGATCTTGTCCGCCCCGGCAAGCGCAACGCCGACCCCGGCCCGGATTGGGGCCACCGAAGTCACGCAGCTTCGCGAGCTGACCCGGGTTCTGTGGGTGCAAGAAAAGCGCCTTGGGGGCGGCGCGGTCCGGGAAGGGGCGCTAGCTCAACTGGGGTGGGCGCGGCAGCTTCTACGTAGCTCTTACAGCGACGCCACGGGCCGCGAGCTGTACGCCACCGTTGCCGACCTCTACGGCCTGGTCGGCTGGTCCTCGCATGACATGGGGCTGCCGGGGGATGCGTTGCGGTATCTCGGGCTGTCCATGGCGGCCGCCTCTGAGATTGACGACCCGATGCGCTCGGCGATCGCGATCGAGCAAATCAGCCGGGTCTACCTGCGGCAGGGGGACCAGGCCGAAGCGCTCAAAGTCTTGCAGCTTGGGCAGCTCGCGGCGGACCGTTCCGGGATTGCCGAGCTTCAAGCGCTCACGGCCGCAACCACGGCCCGCGCGCACGCGGAAACCGGGCAGTCCCGGCCCGCTCTCGATGCGTTGACCACGGCGCGGACGGTTCTCGAGTCCTCGCCGACGGATCCCGCGGGAACGTTACCGGAGCCGCACGGGTTCGGGCTCGACGTGCTCACCTCCGACAGCGGACGAGTCCTGACCGAGCTAGCGCGGCATGACCGGGCGCATGCCGCAACAGCCATCGATGCGCTGACGGTCTACCAGGGCACGAGCGACGCGGTACGGATCAAACGCCGCGCTGTCTCAATCGCGCACCTGTCGACGGCGTACTTCCGGGCAGGACATCCTGACGAAGCGGTGACCGCTGGCACGCGGGCGCTGGAGCTGGCCGCCTCGATCCGTTCGGGCCGGGTCGCTGATCACCTGGAGACCGTGCGCGGCGAAGCGGTCCGGCTGCCTCGCCACAAGGGTGCGGTGGAGCTGGCCCACGCGATCAGGGCCGCGAACAGCCGCCCGAGCTAGCCGCCAATCCGGAGAGGCCCCGGAGCCCGCAACGGTTCCGGGGCTCTTTTCATACCCGCTACGGTGACCGTCGGTGACCATTTGCCGGGTTTACGTCCACTCTGTCGGAGCAGAGACCGCAAGCGGCCCGGCCGGAGGTTGGACACCGGCTACGGAGCCGGTCGAACGGCTCTGATGTCGATCACTGTCGAGCCGGCGCGGGGCGTTCGTGTTCGTGATTAATCACGACTACGGGACGTCGACGCCGGGGCGCTCAACCGGGGGACGCGCTGGGCCAACCGGGGAGGCTGAGCCCGCCTTGATGATCACCACGGCGTGAGATTGGCTGCGCTTGTCGAGGTCGTTCTTGCTTCTTTGGGCTTGTCGCGATTAACGGCAGTGGCGGCTGGATTATCGAGGCGGCAACACTAGAGGGAGGCCATACAGGTCTAGACATGCCCCGAGCGCTTGGGAGGTGACCAGCCATGCCGCAGCAACGGCAGCCCGTCGACCACGACGGCAACCCCCGCCAAAGTGTCGCGACATGTGAGCCCGGTCACCGGATTTATGGGCGCTGGTGGGGGTTTGTGAACACGCTCATAACACGAACGGGTGACATACCCCGTATCCGTTAGTTGAACGTGCATCTATCGATAAGGCTAGTCGGTCGGCGCGAGCCGTTGCCCTTTGACGTCATCAGCTTTGTTGTTGCCGCACAACGGAAAGAGAGCCTTCTGTGTCTACCGATAGTGACGACCAGCCGCCGCGAGTACCTGCCCCACGTGATCCCGATGAGGTAGGGCTCATCGCTCAGGCTCGAAGCAGGATCGATACCGCCCGGCTTCAGCTCACGGTGTTGGAGAAGTCCCTTAAGGACATTGAAGGCACCGCTCACTAGCACCACCCGGTTACAACGGCCTGACACGAGAAGGGATGCGGGTGAGTGCAACACTGCCAGCCGGGCACGATCCGACGACGCCGACCTACAAACGCATTGCTGCCGACCTTCGAGCACAGATCACCACCGGTGCGCTAGCACCGGGTAAAACCATCCCTTCGATCAGCCGCCTAGCCCACGTCTACGGTTGCGCGGTCGCGACCGTGCAGCAAGCGGTCAAGATCCTTCGTGACGAAGGCTACGTAGCGAGCGCGTCGGGTCGCGGAACCTTTGTACTGGCAACGCATCCCGCTCCCGGCGTTAGAGCGATTCATACCGTCAACGCTCGCCTTGCCGCTCTCGCCGTCCTTATCGAGGAAGCGCAACAAGCTATCGATGCCGAAACCGAACGGCGCCGCCGCAGCACCCGCCCCTAGTCCCGCCTGAGATCCACCAGATGGGCGACCGGCCGAACCATAGTATGCAAGCAACTTAGGCAACCGTCGCACTTTAGGCGATTACGAAACACTCCCGCTTTCCTGTCCACTGAAGACACGGGCGGCAACAGCAACCCCGCTAGCTGTCCATAGTGGAAGGAACCCTTTATGTCCCAGTCATTGCGGCTCATGGTCGACGCCGTGCACGCGTTCCTCTCGGAGCTGCCACAGGTCGACGCCTCACCCCGGGTGCGCGCTAATTTCCTTGCGTACAAGGGGGAAGTGTTCGATCTGCTCGCCGGTCTGAGCGACCACGACCAGTACACGCAACTGCGCGCCATCGCCAACCATGCCCGCCACGAAGCCCGAACCCTCATGGTTCAGTTCTAGGGAAGGCGGCAAAGCGATGACCTCAGAACCCGCGCGGAAGCTCACGATTCAGCTGCACGTAAGGAAAAACTCGAACGTCAACTACAACGAACTGGCGTACGTACTGCTGGTGTTCGCGAAAAACCTTACGGCCAAACGTGGAACTGTCAGCACCGTAACCCCGGTCGACGAAACCAAGCCGCCGTGGTGGTTCACCCAGTACCGCCCGGATCAGCCAGGAAGTGATCGCGGATGAGCCGCAAGCCTCGCCGCATCACCGTTCGTGCGGTGCGGCGTAAGAACATCAGCGTGACACAACTGGTTCAGGTGCTGCTTCTGTTCATGCGCAGTCAGGAAAACCCGACCCCCGAGCCCCGCCCGGGTTCCGGTCCTGACCGAAGCAGCTAGCAACGCCACGCGCCAGCGGTGCCCCGGGCTCCCCTGGCTGAGCGGCCGGGGCACCCTCTCTAAATTTTCCTACCTTGAAAGGCTTTTGTGATGCCCCCTACCCTTACACCACCCACAATGATGGGTGAACCGTCCCGTGATCCTGACGAGCAGAACACCGAAACCCTGCCTGTCCCCGTCGACCCGGACAACGACACCGAGACTGGGCCTGGTCGCCACCGCAGGGGGCAGCGTCGGCCGATCATCGCACCCTGGCTGCACAGCTATGCCACGGCTCGCGCCGCCGTGGCCTCTCGGCTCGGTTTCTATTGGCACATCACGCTTTTTCACCTCACGCGGGTCCCGCTGTACGTGGTCCGCCTGGCTGGACGATCCCCGCGCGGGCTCAGCCGTGTCACCCTCGCGGCTTCGCGCTGGATCTTGCACACCGAATCGCGGAGCCTTCGCCGATCCGCGCTAGAGGCGGCAGAAACCGAGCAATACCTGAAAATCATGCGCGACCATGATCGCCGCGTACGGCTTCGCGTGCTGCTCGCGCTCGGCCTGCTGCTTGTCGCCGGTACGGGTTTCGCGGTGCTGCTCGCACAGTGTCCAGTGTGGACACAGTACGCCGTGGTTGCTTCTCTCGTGGGCGCCTTGGGCTGGGTTGGTTCTCCGGCTGACGCCCCGATTGTCGGTAGCGCCACCGTGGAAACGCGTTACGTGCGGCTCACCAGTGACGCGGTAACGAGGGCGTTGCTCTCGCTCGGCATCGGCGGCATGAAAGACGCTGCGGCGATCGGGTTTCCCGCGCCGATTACCCGTGACGGTCTCGGATGGCGCGCTGACATCGATCTTCCACCGGGGATCACGGCCGCTGATGTGATCGAACGCCGCGCGAAACTCGCGAGCGCTCTTTCCCGTCCGCTCGGGTGTGTCTGGCCCGAAGCCGCCCCCGGAATCCATCCCGGACGCCTGGTGTTGTGGGTCGCTGATCAGGACATGGCCACCACGCGTAAACCGGTGTGGCCCTTGGCTAAATCGGGCGTGGTGGATCTGTTCGCAGCTCAGCCGTTCGGCACCGATCCGCGCGGCCGATGGGTACATGTCACGCTCATGTTTGCATCGGTGATCATCGGAGCCCTGCCACGGATCGGGAAAACGGTGGCGCTTCGGCTGCTGCTCCTGGTTGCCGCGTTGGATGTCCGTGCACAGCTGCACGTGTACGACCTCAAAGGCACCGGTGATTTGGACGCGCTGCGGGCGGTGGCGCACCGCTACCGAGCCGGAGACGATGACGACGACATCGCTTACGCTCTCGACGATATGCGCGCGTTGTCGCGGGATCTGGTCCGCCGCGCGAAAGTGATTCGCGGGCTTCCGCGTGATCTCGCCCCCGAAAACAAGATCACACCAGCGCTCGCGGGAAATTCTAGGCTCGGTCTTCATCCGGTGGTGATCGGTGTCGACGAATGTCAAAGGTGGTTCGAGCACCCCGAACATGGCGCGGAATTCGCGTCGATCTGTGAAGACCTCGTACGGCGGGGGCCTGCCGTGGGAATCATGCTGCTACTCGCCACTCAGCGCCCAACAAGCAAGAGCATCCCCACTGACATCAGCTCGAACGCAATCATCAGGTTCGCGCTCAAAGTGTTGGGGCAGGTGGAAAACGACGTGATCCTAGGGACGTCGGCCTACCGCAACGGTAACCGGGCAACGCTGTTTAGTCGTCGAGATCTCGGTATTGGTCTGTTGGTCGGTGAAGACGACGACACCCGAACCGTGCACGTGTCCTATGTGACAAGGGCGCAGGCTGACGCCATCACCGCCCGAGCCCGAGCCCTACGGGAAACGGCTGGACGCCTGAGCGGATACGCCGCCGACGAGGACCCGACCCCGGCCGAGCACGAGCGCCCCGGTTCGTCTCTGCTGCCGGATCTGCTCACGGCGTTCCGAGGTGAAGCGCGCGCATGGTCGGAAACTCTGACCGGAGCCTTGGCGGAGCTCCGGCCCGACGCGTACACCGGATGGGGTCCCGCTCAGCTCTCAGCAGCGCTACGGCCGTACGGCGTTCGGTCTCGCCAGGTCTGGGGAACCGACCCGGTGAGCTGTGAAGGAGCCAACCGCAGGGGCTTCCAGCTCGCGGACGTTCGCGCCGCTCTGGACGCCCAGAAGGGCGGGAGCGGCTAGCACGGCCGACCGCTAGACCTAGCACCCGCGCTAGCGGCCATTATGGCCGCTGACCTGGGGGATAGCGGCTAGCGGCCGTGAGTCTGAACAACCCGGTATCCGCTCTCAAGGCCGCAACCCGAGGGAGAGCCCGTGTCGATCCCCGATAGGGTTGCATCGATGCAACCCTATCGGGGATCATGAACAGACAGCAGCACGAGAGGAAGTGAGCACACGCGATGGCAACCACCGAACCACCGCCGCACACCTTCGGCGGCTACGTCGCCGACGTCCGCATAGAACGCGGCCTGAGCGCGAAGAAGCTAGCCGCGCAGATGGGCGTATCCCTGAGCACCATCACCCGCATTGAAGCCGGGACGCTCGCCCTTCCCGGTCCGGTCTTGCTGTGCGCGCTCGGCGACGCGCTCGCCTTCGACTACCCGACCGCCGTAGGACTGCTGGAGCCCTACCGCCGCCTATGGCAGCGGCTGCAAGGAGGTGGCGATCATGGATGACGCCGAACTGCTCGACCTCTACGACAACCTGGTCGCGCTGTCGAAGAAGCGGCGAAGCCGTAAGAAGTCCCGCACTGTCCAGAAACGGAAAACGGCAGTGCTGTACCTGCGAGTCTCGGACCGCTCCCAAGTCGAAACCGACTTCGACCCTGAAGGGAACTCGATCCCGACACAGCGCGGGCTCTGCTTTGACTACGCCAAGCGCCGAGAGCTGTCGGTACTTGGCGAGTATTGCGAGCTTGGAGCGTCCGCGCGTTCGATCCATCAGCGACCCGAGTTCCGGAAACTGATCCGCCGCATCATCGAAAAGAAAGACGTCGGCTACGTCATCGTCTACAAGCTGTCCCGTACCGCTCGTGACCGGATCGAAGATGCCATTATCGAGCTGATTTTGAGTCAGTACGACGTGGTTGTGGTGTCAGCAACCGAAGGGCTAGGGGATAACGACACTACTAGTGACCGATCGTTGAGGGGATTCCTTGCGCTGACCAATCAGCTGTCTTCGGACACTTCCGGTGATGACATCGCCGTAAAGATGGGCAATAAAGCCAAAAACGGCGGCACGGTCGGGTTCGCGCCCATCGGCTACGAGAACACCCGCCTACGGTTCGACGGTCACATGGTCAACACCGTACAGCCCGATCCCGACCGCGCCCAGTACATTAAGGACATTCACGCCATGTGGGGCACCGGCCGCTACAGTGCCGCCCACATCCGCGAGACCGTCACCGAACGCGGCCTACGCACCCGAGGCACCCGCAAGCACCCACCCGGCCCTGTCTCGCTCAACACGATTCTTAAAATCCTGACCGACCGCTACTACCTCGGGTACGTCACCTACGACGGCGTCGAGTATCGCGGCCGACATGAGCCCCTGATCACAGAGGAAGTTTGGAAGCGTTCACAGCAAGTCTTCGACGCCTCCCCGCACGCCGGAGTTCGGCGGATGGTGCACAGCCACCCGCTCAAAGGGGTGCTGTGGTGCGGTCGCTGTCAGCGTCGGCTCATCTTGGCTCACTGCAAGGGCAACGGCGGCGCGTACCAGTACTACTTTTGCATGGGGCGTATGAAGAAAACCTGTGATCTGCCGTACCTGCGCACAGGCGGCGCGGCCGGGCTCGAAGCCGCCGTAAGCGGCTTCCTTGCCGGGGAGATGATCCCCGAGCAGACGCGACAGGAACTCGTCGCCCGCGCTGATCGAGAGATCATGGACGCGGCCAGCACCGCCGAAGATGCCCGCGAGACGATCACGCGCGCTCTTGCCGACGTGGACCGCAGGCAAGAGCGGTACATGGACATGGCCGAAGACCCAGCGTGGGAAAGTGTCAAGGACAAGACCGCCGCCCGTATCCAGAAGTTGCACGACGAGAAAACCGCACTAGAGCGGCAGCTAGCCGAGCTGGACACCACCGCCCAAAACACCACCGGGCGCGACGTGCTCGCCCTCGGGCTAGAACTGCTGGAACGCCCCCGCGACTTCTACGACCGGGGAGACGACCACACCCGGTCCCTACTGCTAGTGACGCTGTACTCGCGGCTCTACGTCGACAGCGTGGACGACGCCACGACCGTCACCGACGTTGACCGCGCAGAGCCGTTCGAGACCATCCACGAGATCCACCGTGCCCACGCCGGTGAGCATCTGATCAAGCGCCCCGCCCGCGACGGTGGCCGCTCGGGCACGTGCACCGGCCGTCAACGTAAGAGAGGGGCCGACGCTGCACGCGTCGGCCCCTCTGAAGACTTGGGGAGCTTGCCGGTCCCAGGTGTCACCGGTTCCAACAAGCTCCGCCACGTCGGGCTGACAGGATTCGAACCTGCGACCCCTTGACCCCCAGTCAAGTGCGCTACCAAACTGCGCCACAGCCCGGACCCGCGCTCCGTGGAGTGCGATGTGAGTACTTTAGCGGGTCCCGAACCGGGGCTTGCAACCAGGGGTCACTGTGTGTCTGAGCTGGGAAAACGGTCCGTGAGGGCCGCCCTGCCGCATTCGGGCGGCCCCCACGGGGTCACTGAGGGTTGCCGGCGTGAGTGAGGGTCTGCCAGGCGACGAACAGGTTGTTGGTGCCCGCCGGGCGTTGGCGCAGGGTAAGGGCCTCCGTGTTGCTCATGGTGTGCCCGAGGCGGGTGTGGAGGTGGTTGTACCCGACTTCGGTGATCGGGCCGAGGCCGAGCTTCAGGCTGCCGCCGCACAGCCACGACGGGACCGCGGCGCCCATCTGGTACTTCGCGTGGAAGCCGAGGCCTTCGCGGAGCCGGTCGGCGATCTCCGGGTAGAGGTCCTGGCCCTGGATGCGGGTGGTCTCGGCGAAGTCCGCGATGGCGGCGAGGCCGTAGCCGGTGTGCGTGAAGTCCCGGCACGTCTCCTGGGAGAGGCCGTTGACGAACGTCGTCTGGCCTTGCCAGTACTTCACGATCTTGTCGCGCGTGTCCAGCCCGCTGCCGGGCGCGGTCTTCGGGAGCGCGCCGTCGCTGGTCAGGTAGAGGTAAGCGGGGACGCGGGTGCGGAACTTCGCGACGGCCTTGTCGTAGGCCGTCTTGTCGTCGAGGAACACGGCGATGCCGATCGCGGCCTCGGTCATGCTGAGTTCCCAGTTCCCGTTGCTGTGGCTGCCGTTGATCACCTCGGGCAGGTACACGTTCCGGAGCATCGCGCCGAAGCGGCCGGAGTTCGGCCAGCTCGTGTAGGTGTGCTTGATGATCTCCGCGGCGCGCGGCCAGGAGGAGGCCGACCAGGCCGACTGCAGGGGAGCGTTGCTGTTCGTGTGATCCTTCAGTACCGCGGACCAAGCGTCCATGATCTCGATCGCCTTGGTCGCGTATTTCGCGTCGCGCGTGATGTACCACGCCAGCGAAAGGGAATACGCTGCGATCGCGTCTTGCCGTTCATCGGTACAGCCGATGTTCGGATTCGAATAGGAACCGCATTCGACGATGGCCCGTGGTTTCGGTGACCGGGACAACGAGGCGTACGAACTCGACATCATCGCGTCGTAAGCCTGTTTCCACGGTTGCGCGCCGGCCTGGACCTTGGCGCGGACGAAGTCCAGTTGCGGGCGGCTGACCAGCACGCCGGGATGGGTGAAAGCGGCGGGCGCGGCCTGGGTGGGAGCGCTGAAAAGGCCTAGCGTCAACGGGACGAGCGTGGCCAGGGCGAGCAGTTTCCTCGGTAGGGACATGGTTCTCCTCGGGCGGGTGTGAGCCAGGTCACCGGCGGCGTGCGTTCAGTGTCGTGGTCTGAACCAGTTGCGTCAAGACCTTTATTCGCCTCGAAAAGAAAGAAGGCCCGCCCGTTCAGCGGGCTGAACGAATCAATGCGGCCAAAGGCCGACGAAGGCCGGGCTCCCGACCGGATAAGTGCCGATCAGACGCCAGCTCTCGCGTTCATAGGCCTGGATCGCGTCACTGCTCTGCGCGGCGACATAAACGTGCTCGCCGACGATGGAGAAGTGCCGTGGCCATTCGCCGGTGCCGTGGTCGGCCACAGCCACGCCGTCGAAAGTGAATTCCGTGATCTTCTCGGGCCCCCGGTTCGACAGGAACAGCCGGTCGCCGCGCAGGACGAGCTGCGCCGGGAGGTTCTCGCCGCCCGGTTCGAGCGTCGCCGGAACGGAGTTCTCGACGGCGAACGTACCCGGCGGCTCTTCGCGCACCGTCACAAGCGACGCGGCCAGTTCGCCGACGATATACGCGCGGCTCGTGCCGGGACGCCGGACCAGTTGCCGCGGTCCGGTTCCGGCAGGCAGCGTCGACACCGACACGGGGATCAGCTCGCCTTCCTCGCCGAGGCGATAGCTGCGGATCTCGTCGGTGCCCAGGTCGACCGCGCTGACCAGCGTGCCCGTCTCGTCGACGACGGCCATGTGGACGTGCGCGGCTTCCTGCCGTTCGGCGTTCGGGCCGTTGCCTTCGTGCTGGACCAGCGCCGTCCGCACGGTCGGCACCCCGTCCGGGCCCAGCGCGAACGCCGCCAGGCTGCCACCGCTGTAGTTGGCGCACAGCAGGAACCTGCCGTCCGGAGTGACCGACAGATGGCACGGATCCGCCCCGCCGGTCGGCAGCGAGTTCAAGACCGAGAGGGTCCCGTCTTCGGCGACCGCCACGGCGGTGATCGCACCCTCGGCCGTCTCGTTCACCGCGTAGAGCACCGGAAGTGTGGGATGCGGGGTCAGCCAGCTCGGCGAATCCAGGGCGAGCGAGCCCACCGGGGTGAGTTCCCCGGTCCGCGCGTCGCGCCGGAACGTGCCGATGCCTTCGCCGCGGCCGTTGCTCGCGGCGGTGTAGGAGCCGACGATGAGCAGAGTCCGGTCGTCGTTCGCAGAAGTCACGACGCACACTGTGCAGCAAGCCGACGTGCAGGTGAATCCCTTTTGACCACATCCGTCGCCCGACTTGGTCGGGCAGGAAGGACCGGAACCGTCCGCTGGACGATGTCGAAAACCTGATGAAACGCGATCAGGTGAAGCGGTAGGGCGCAGGAGCCGGTGTGCTCAGCGCGTACCGGACCGCTTCGGCGCGGGAATGGAAGCCCGCCTTCGCGAACAGATTGTTGATGTGGGTCTTCACGGTGGCTTCGCTGATCACCAGCCGCTCGGCGATCTCCGGGTTCCTCAGGCCTTCGCCGATCAGGCCGAGGATCTCCTTCTCCCGCGAGGTGAACCCGAACCGGTCCCCCTCCTCCCCCGCGCGCGACCGGCGCGACGCGAGGGCGAGGAGCCTCCGCTGGACCTCCGGGGCGACGACGACCTGGCCGTCGGCGGCGGTGCGCACGGCCTGCTCGATCTTCGCCCGGTCGGCTTCCTTCGTCAGGTAGCCACTCGCGCCGGCTTCGAGCGCGGCGAGGATCGACTCGTCGTCGTCGAGGCTGGTCAGGACCACCACTTGCACCCCGGGTGCGGCTGTCTTGATCCGGCCGGTCGCTTCGACGCCGTCGATCACCGGCATGTGGAGGTCCATCAGCACGACGTCCGGCGCATGCCGGGAGACCGCGGCGACGGCTTCCTCGCCGTTGGTCGCCGTCGCGACGACGGTGATGCCGTCGGCGATGTCGAGCATCACCGCGAGGGCCTCCCGCACGGACGCCTGATCGTCGACGACGATGAGCGACACGGTCACCTGGGTACCTCCGGTCAGCGGCGGGTCATCCTGGTCTGCAAATCGTCGAGGAACGGCGAGGTGGTGTGCGCCTTGCCGTCCGCACCCTTCTTCCAGACGATACGGCTGCCGGTGCGCACCGCCCTGGCGAGCACGACGACTCCCTCGACGAGCATTCCGACTCCGATGGTCAGCATGACACTGTTCCCGCCGGAGGCGACTCCGGTGATCAGGCCGAGCAGCAGGTTCGCGCCGACCTTCGCGGCCACGTTCAGGATCCACAGCGCGATCGTGAGCCACGTGTAGCGCATGTGCGCGACGCCGTCCTGCTGATAGATCCGGATGCTCGCGCCCCGCAGGACTCCGAACAGGACACTCACCGCGAGCGTGCCCATCAGGAACGCCACCGCGGTCGCGGACTGCACGCTTTCGTCCACTTCGGACAGGCCGATCACCGCGAGGATCGCGGGCAGCAACAGCATTCGCTTGGCTTCGGCGACGTCCCCGGCCAGGCGGCGGATCAGGACGTATCCGACCGCGGCGACGATCAGGACGATCTCGACAGGAGTGCTCATCGTTTCCCCCTCGGGCAGGTTTTCGAAGACACTCCGACGCTAGGGCGGCGAGCGCGCGCCGTCGTGCGGCCGCAGCCGTATCTTCGGGTGGAGAACCCTCTCCACCCTCAGGAGCTCCGATGACCGGAAACGCGACGGTGCTCCGCCGCGAATGGGTCGCCGACAGGCTGGTCCGGCCCGCCCTGATCACGGCGGCGATCGTCGTGACCGGGGCCGGGATCTTCACCCAGCAGGTGCACGTCCGGCCCCTGACCACCGCGCTCTTCGTCCTCGTCACGCTCTTCGCCCTGGCGTCGTTCCTGCCGTGGGACCGGATCCCGCAGCGGGCGCGGCTTCTACTCGCCGGCGGATACGCCGTGTCCGCGGCGGTGCTCCTGCCACTGGCTCCGAACACCTTCGCGCCGATGTTCGCCTATCTCGCCGCCGCGGTCGCCGGGATCAAACTCGCCTCGCGCACCCTGGCGGTCGTGGTGGCCGTCCTCGACGCCGTCTGCTGCGCGGTGGCGGTCGCGGTGGTCGGCGCGGTGACGCCGAACGCGGACGTGTGGCCGTGGTGGCTCGCGCTTTCGGTGGGCCTGCCGGTGCTGCTCGGCATCGCGCGCCGGGACCGGCGCGACGCGCTCTTCAACGCCGAACGCGCCGCCGCCGAAGCCCGGCGCGCGGCCGCGTCCGAGTCGCGGGAGGCCGCGCTGCTGGAGCGGACGCGGATCGCGCGGGAACTGCACGACGTTCTCGGGCATTCGCTGACCGGGATCGCCCTGCAGCTCGACATGGCCGACGCCCTCGGTACGAAAGGCAGGGACGCGGAAGCCGGCGCCGCCGTGCGCCGTGCGCGGTCGCTGGCGGTCGACGGCATCGGGCGGATGCGGCAGGCGGTGCACGAACTGCGAGAGGACGCCTTGCCGCTGGAAAAGACCCTGGCCGCGTTGTGCGCGAGCGAGGCAGCGTCCTTCGAGGTGACAGGCACCGCGGGCCCGCTCGCCGGCGGTGTCGCGCACACCCTCGTCCGCGCCGCACAGGAGGCCCTGACGAACGCGGCCAAATACGCCCCTGGCGCCGCACGCGCGGTGCGACTCGGGTTCTCACCGGAAACGGTCACGCTCGTCGTCACGAACGGTCCCGCCGGGGAGCGGACGAAAACGGACAGTGGCGGCGGGATGGGGCTGGTCGGGATGCGGGAGCGGGCCACCGCGCTGGGTGGGTCGGCGCAGGCGGGCCCCGCCGCGGAGGGCGGCTGGACGGTCGAGGTCCGGCTGCCCCGCGCGGATTGAGACCACGGCCGCGGTGAACCCTCACCACCAAGGTTCGGTGCACTTGGTGGTCCGCGGTTGGTCACGCAACATGCCACAGGCCCGGAACTGCCAGGTCGGCGAAGGGTTCGTCCGCTGCGCCGCGCTGGTCTTGGTGGCCTGCGAATGCGGGATCACGAACGGCCCGCACTGGATCCAGCTATGGCCGCCGTCCCGCGTCCAGTCCATCCAGACCAGGTCGCCCGCCTGTGTGGCGCCACGCGCGTGCGCCCACCCGCGCAGCCCTTGGACATAGCCCTTGTACAGGGTCACGGTCATGAAGCCGCCCACCACCATGACGCGGACCGGTTCGCCGGTGAGACCGTCGGGTATGTCCACGAAACCGTTCGCCCCGCGCTCGCAGTCCGCCGTGGATTCCGCGGTGATCGGATCCGCCGAAGCCGGTGCCGCGGCGGCGAACGAGGCCGTGAGGACCATGACGAAAATGATCAGCGATGTCTTCCATCGCATGGTTTCCCTCCCCAGATTTTGTTTCGCCAGAACGCCATTCACCCACTCCGAGGGCAGGTTTCGTCAGCGGCAAAGGGAAACGATCACCCGAAGAGCGGAAGATCGTTCTCACGGCGTGCCAGCCGCGTGGCGGACCCTGCCTGACAACAAGCCAAGCGGCGGTCGTCGAACATGTCCGGGTCTGCACCTCACGGAGAAGCCGGCCACGCGACATCGTCGATCGCGAGCCATGGTGCGGCGGCCACGGCGGCGGGCGGGCCTCCGGTGATCGCCTTGACCTCACGGTGGAGGTGGGACTGGTCGACGTAGCCACTGTCGGCGGCAACGCCGGCGGGCGCGTGACCGGCCGCGAGCAGATGGGCGGCGTGGTCGAAACGCACCAGCCGGGCGGCGCGTTTCGGTGTGGTGCCGAGCTGGGCCCCAAAGCGCGACCACAGGCGCTTGCGGCTCCAGCCGACCTCGTCGGCCAGGCCGTCGACCCGTATCCGTCCTCGGCTGGTGTGCATCCGCCGCCAGGTGTAGGCGACCTCCGGATCGACCGTCCGGTGGGAGTCCAGTCGTCGGCCGAGGATTCTCGACGCGATCGCGAACCGCTCGTCCCACGTCGCGGCGGCGCGCAACCTGTCCTCGACGCGCTCGGCGTCGCGGCCCCAGACATCCTCCAGCGATACCACCGTTCCGCTGAACTCGGCCGACGCGCCGAGCACCTTGGCCGCCACCGGCGGCGACAGCCGGATCTGGAGACACTCGATCGCCGGGCCCGAGCCACCGACCCGGAGCTCGCCGGGGAGGAGCCCGATCACGACAGTGCCGCGCTCGCGCCGGCCATCGGTGTCGTAGACGAGACCCGCTCCGTCGGTCAGGTCGACGAGCAGGCTGACGGACGGATGCGCGACCATGGCGATGTCGGTGGCGCCGGGGACGCGTTGCCGGAATCCGGCCATGCTGATCCCCGGCGGCCGATCCGACCGGCGTGGAACGGCGACGTCCACCTCCGACCAGTCGAGTGGTGCCCCGATTGACGGCATGCGACCAGATTAGGCTTCGGAGATCACGGGTGACGGCTGACCTCGGCCGTGAAGTCCAGCAGCAGCCTGCTGGTCTCCTCCGGTGCTTCGAGCACAGGCAGGTGCCCGACGCCGGGCAGCAGCTCGACCCGCGCGGTCGGCACCGCGTCGTACTGGTGCGCCGACGACGGATCCCAGCGGGGGTCGGCGGTGCCGAAGATCGCCAGCACCGGGGTGTCGAGGGCGGTAAGGCGCTCAGGCATGCTTCGTTCGGCGAGGTATGCGCTGTTCCGGCTGAGCACAGCCCTCATCGTGCGGTACGTGATGCCCTGGAGGTCGGCGATCAGGTCGTCCGGGACGTCCACCGGGCGAGCGGCCGTCGCCCTGATCCCGCTGCGGATCATCGCGGTCGAACGCCTCGCCCACAGCAGCCCGCCGAGCGGTGGGGCCAGCAGGGCCCTGAGGATGACCGGCTGCGGAAGCAGCGCGCCGGGACTCGGGCCGGTGCTGATCAGCGCGAGCGACTCCACCAGGTCGGGGCGTTGTTCGGCGAGCGCCGTGACGACGTAGCCGCCGCTGGAATGCCCGACCGCGGCGACCTGACCGAGGCCGAGGTCATCGAGTATCGCCGCCACACGGCCCGCCTGCGCCGGCACGTCGTACGACGGCGCGGGCGGAGACTGGCCGCAACCCGGAAGGTCGACTCGAATGACGTGATGGTGCCTGCCGAGCATCGGGATCATCGGGCCCCAGCAGGCGCCCGACGCTCCCGAGCCGTGGACGAGCAACAGCGGTGGGGCCTGCCGCGGCCCCTCATGGACCACGTGCATCCCGTGCGACTGCTTGACGTCGTACTCACTCATGTCCGGGACGATGCCCGGACCGCCGGCCTTCGGTCTTGGACAAATGTTCCCCTCGCCCGAAAAACGCGGGCGGGCGTTACTTGTACAAGGTCTGGACGTTCGTGAAGGTGATGTCGTTTGTGGTGGTGCTGTCAGGGTTGAACCGGAAGACGATGTTGTCCGCTCCCCCGGAGCGCATCGTGAAGGTCGACGTCACCGTCGCCGATCCGCCCGCGACGAGCTGCTGCGGCAGGTCGGTGGGGCTGCCCTTTTGAGTGGCCGAGTTCGTCGCCTTGGCGTGGTTGCTGCCGTAGAGCAACTCCGCACGGACAGTGCCCTTCGTTGTCGGGAAGACGAACGTCGCGTTGCCGGTATTCGCGATCTCGGTGGCTATCGTCACCACGACCTGTTCGGTTGGGCCGGAGTTGTACGCGTCCGAATCCGTGGTCTCGGACTTCGCGGAGATGATCCTGACCTTCAAGCCGTTGGACAAAGTGGCGGCTTCGGCTGCCGGAGTCTCCGACTCGGAGGCGTTGTCGAGGCCGACAGCGTCCTGTCGGGTATCCGGCGCGGCAGAGCCGTCGCACGCGGCCAGTACGAGGGCACCGGCCACTATGAAGAGGCCGGCCGAGGGTCTTTTGCTGGGCACAGCGGCCCAGTTTACGTCATCTGGAACGCCTCGAGATTCGTGCTCGATCCGGGAGGAATGCAAGGGATGGCGCCGAGTTGGCCGGCCGTCGCCTCCGCTGTCGACGACGGCCGGCTCCTCCACTTCAGCGGCCCGCCCAAGACGGCGTCGCAGTACCGTCAGACGTCCTCCGCCCGAACCTCGGCACCGAACGAGAACTCCAGCGTCAGCACCCCGTGCCGCGCCTCAACCGCCCGCCCGGACAACCCGGCCAGCTCCCCCGTGCCGGATTTCGGGACCACCGCGCCGAAAGTGCTCTGTTCGTCCCCGTCCGCCAGTCCGCCGTGCTGGATCACGAACGACCCCGGCCTGCCGTCGAGTGTTCCCTCGATGCGTTCGGACGCGACGTACCCGGCACCGCCTTCTCCCTGAGCGGTGAGCACCTCGGCGACCCCGGTTCCGGCCAGCGCTCCGCGGTAGGTCTTGCGGATCACGATCCGGGTCAGCTTCGGGCCCTCCGACGGCTCGGCGTAGGGCTTCTCGTCCCAGCTGTCGATCTCGAACTCCGCGTCGATCGTGGTGCTCATCGAACCTCTCCTCCATTGTCGATTCGGGCAAGTGCCCCTAGTTCCAGCGCCGTCCACAGTGCTCGGTCCGGGCCGAACGCGAGGCCGTGCGGTTCGGAACCCGGCGTGGGCAGGTCGTGTGTCTCGATGACACCGTCCGGGGTGATCGAGCCGACCCGGTTGCCGCCCCATTCGGTGAACCACAACGCGTTGTCGCCGCGGGCGATGGCGTGCGGCCGCGCGGAACGGTCGGGCAGCGGGAATTCGGTCACCTCCCCGTGGACGGTGATCCGGCCGATCTGCCCGGCGGTGATCTCGGTGAACCACAATGCCCCGTCGGGACCGGCGGCGATTCCGACCGGCCCGGCGGCCTGGGTCGGCAGCCGGTGCACGGTGATCTCGCCTCCGGTGGTGATCCTGCCGATGGCGTCGGCCTGGTTCATCGTGAACCACAGCGCGCCGTCCGGTCCCGCGACGATCGCCGACGGGAACGTTCCGGTGCCCGGCAGCGCGAACTCCGTGACGTCGCCCGACACCGTGATCCGGCCGATCCGGTCGGCGGCGACCTCGGTGAACCACATCGCCCCGTCGGGGCCGGCGGCGAGTCCGTAGGGGCCGCATTCCGGCGTGGGCAAGGGAAACTCGCTGATCACACCGGCCGTGGTGATACGCCCGATTCGGTGCGCCTGATACTCGGTGAACCACAACGCGCCGTCCGGGCCCGCCGCGATCACGGTCGGGCCGCTGTCCGGCGCGAGCGGCCAGTTCTCCGGCGATCCTCCCGGAACCAGCCGCCCGATGTGTCCACTTCGGACCAAGGTGTACCAGAGGGCGTCGTCCGGTCCGAGGGCGATCGCGTACGGACCTTCGCCGGGGACGGGGAATTCTTCGATGCCGATGCGGCTCATTCGGCACCCGCCAATCCGTGCTCGGCGGCGATACGGAGAACCTCGGACGGCTCGCCGGCCATGATCGTCCGGACGTGCTCGGTGACCAGGTCCACCGGCCAGTTCCACCAGGCCGCGCGGCGCAGCGCGGAAACCTCGGCGTCACCGAACCGCTGCCGGATCGGCCGGGCCGGATTCCCGCCGACGATCGTGTACGGCGGCACGTCCGCGGTCACCACCGCGCCCGCCGCCACGATCGCCCCGTCGCCGATGGTCACCCCCGGCATGACGGTGACCTGGTGGCCGATCCAGACATCGTTGCCGACCACCGTGTCGCCCCGGCTCGGCATGCCGGTGACGAGGTCGAGCGTCTTCTCCGTCCAGTCGCCGCCGAACATGGTGAACGGGAAGGTGGACGGCCCCAGCGTCGGGTGGTCGGCACCGGCCATCAGGAACCGGGTGCCGCTGGCGAGCGCGCAGTACTTGCCGATGACCAGCCGTTCCGGCCCGTATCCGTAGAGGACGTTGCGCCGCTCGAACTCCGTCGCGCCGTCCGGATCGTCGAAATAGGTGTAGTCGCCGACCACGATCTTCGGCGAGCGGATCAGCGGTTTCAGGAAGATCACCCGCTCGTGCGCGGGCAGCGGGTGAAGCGTCGTCGGATCAGGGTTCACTTGTCGGCTCCAGGTGTGGGGACAGGGTCGAGGAAGCCGTAGCCGCGGCTCAGCCGGGACCGCCCGGCGACCAGCACGGTGCTGCCGATGATCACGGCCGGACCACCGGCCGGGCCGAGCTCCCAGGTCAGCCGCGCCACGTCGTGGTGGGCGTCGACGGGGCCCCCCGCCCGGTAACGCAGACCGGGGAACCGTCGTTGCGCGGTCGCCATCGCCTCGTCGATGGCCGCGTCGCCTTCCGCGACCACTATCGGGTCGACGTAGCGGGCGTCGAGCGTCCACAGTTCGGCCACGAGCGCGCGCCGCCGGACCGGGTCGGTTTCGTTCCAGCTCGCCAGATATCGCCGGGCCAGCTCATCCATGCCGGACATGGCCACCTCCTTCACCGAGGACGCTATGGCTTCGCCGAGCCTGCGGAATCTGTCACAACCCGGCAGTCTCGCGGCGGTTTCCCTCGCGCATTAAGTACTGTCGCGACGTGTTGCGCGGACGGGAGGACGAGACATCGGTCGTCGACCGGCTGGTGGCGGACTGCCGGGCCGGGCGCAGCGGCAGCCTGCTCCTCACCGGCGAACCCGGTATCGGCAAGACCGCGCTGCTGGAGTACGCCGCCGCGCAAGCCGGGGACCTGCGGATCCTCCGTGGAACCGGGATCGAGTCCGAAGCCCATCTCCCGTTCGCCGGCCTGCATCTCGTACTGCGCGCCGCGCTCGACCGGGCCGACGTGCTCCCGGCGCCGCAGGCACGGGCCCTGCGCGGGGCGTTCGGTCTCGCGGCGGCCGAACCGGGCGACCGGATGCTCGTCGGACTCGCCGTGCTCTCGCTCCTCGCCGAGTTCGCCGAGGGCGGATCGGTGCTGTGCCTGGTCGACGACGCGCAGTGGCTGGACCGCGCCTCGGCCGAAGCGCTGTTGTTCGCCGCCCGGCGGCTGGACGCCGAAGGCATCGCGCTGATCATCGCCGCCCGTGACGGCTTTCTCGCGCCCGGTGTGGCCACGTTGCCGCTGGCCGGGCTCACCGCGCCCGCCGCCGCCGAGCTACTGGCCGATCACGCCACGCCGCTGTCCCCCGCTGACCGGTATCGGGTGCTGGCCGAAGCGCAAGGCAATCCGCTCGCCCTTCTCGAACTCCCCGCCGCCTTCGCCGCCGGCCGTCCCGCCGCCGGGGAAGCCCTGCCGCTCCCGGACACCGTCCAAGCGGCGTTCCTCGACCAGGTCCGGCTGCTGCCGGAACCGACCCGGCGGCTGCTGCTCGTCGCCGCCGCCGAGGACACCGGCGATCGCGGCGTCGTACTGCGCGCCGCGACCGCTCTCGGCTGCGGGCCCGCGGATCTCGTGCCCGCCGAGACCGCGGGACTGCTCCAGGTCGACAACCGCGGTGTCCGCTTCCGTCATCCGCTCGTCCGGTCCGCGGTCTACCAAGC
The DNA here is from genome assembly GCF_003947475.1 of Amycolatopsis sp. WAC 04197. NCBI lineage: Bacteria > Bacillati > Actinomycetota > Actinomycetes > Pseudonocardiales > Pseudonocardiaceae > Amycolatopsis > Amycolatopsis sp. WAC 04197. The sequence continues at coordinate 31,284 of NZ_QHJK01000011.1, forward strand.
CGCACCGGTGAGCCTGCGTTTCGTCGTGCACACGGCGCTGGCGGAAGCGCTCGACCAGCCCGCCGAGGCCGACCGTCGCGCCTGGCACCACGCGGTCGTCGCCGACGGCCCCGACGAGCAGGTGGCCGGGGAACTGGAGAGCACCGCCCTGCGTGCCGCCGCCCGCAGCGGTTACGCGGCCGCTTCCGCGGCGTACCAACGCGCCGCGGAACTGACGGGGCCCGGTCCGGGCTCCGCGCGACGGCTGGTCCTCGCCGCCGAAGCCGCGGCCGAAGAAGGCGATCTCGACCGCATGGAGACACTCGCCGGTGCGCTGGTCTCCGCCGATCCCGCCTTGACCGTCCGCGCCGACCGGGTCCGCGCGACCGCGGCGTTCCATCGTGGCGCCCTCACCACCGCGCGGCGCCTGCTCACCGAAGCCGCCCCGGCCGCCGAACCGGAAACCGCCGTCCATCTGCTGCTCGACGCGGTACACGCGGCCTGGTACCTCGGCGAACGCGAGATCGCGGACACCGTCGGACTGCTGGACGCGGCGGCGCCCGCCGCCCCCGAACCGATCGCCCACGTCGCCGGGCTGCTGTCCGAAGTCGCCCGCGCCGCGATCGGCCTCCCGGTACGGCGTCCGCTCGCCGAGCGGATCGCCGACGCGCGCCGCACCGGCTTCGGCGGCCCGCACGACACGATTCTGGTCGGTGCCACCAGCCTGCAATCGGCGGGCCACGACGCCGAAGCGCATCAGGTCGCCGGCGAACTGCTCGCCCAGTGCCGGAAGAACGGACAGCTCGGACGCACCCCGCCGGTGCTGCTCTGCGCGGCGCGGGCGTCGGTCTTCTTCGGCCGTCATGCCGAGGCAGGCGACCAGGCGGCCGAAGCGCTGCAGCTGGCGCGGGAACTCGGCCATCGGCAATGGATCGCCGAGGCCAACGGCGTGCTGGCCTACCTGGCCGCGGCGGCCGGCGACGAGGACCGCTGCCACGCCTACGCCGACGAAGCCCTCGCCGTGCCGGAGCCCGGGACGCCGGCACCGGGCCTGTCGTGGGCGCACTGGGCGTTGGCGCTGCTCGATCTCGGGCTCGCCCGCTGGGAATCCGCGCTCACCCGGCTCACCGCCCTGCGCACCGGCCCGATGCGCCACCAGCTGCCCGGTCTGCGCGGTGTCCCGGACCTGGTCGAAGCCGCGGCCCGCCTCGGCAAACCGGATCTGGCCGCCGAACCGGTCGAGCGGCTCGTGGACTGGGCGGCGCGCGCGGACCAGCCGTGGATCTCCGCCCACGTGCTCCGGTGCCGTGCCCTGCTCGCGCCCGATTCCGCCGCGGCGGAACTGTACGAGGAGGCCTTGCGCGGCCACCCCGGCGACCGGCCGTTCGAACGCGCGCGAACCGCCCTGCTGTACGGGGAATGGCTTCGCCGCATGCGTCGCAAGTCCGCCGCGCGGACTCACCTGCGTGAGGCGTTCGAGACCTTCCGGCGGCTCGACGCCGTCCCCTGGGCCGAACGAGCCCGCGCCGAACTCGACGCGACCGGTGAGGTCGTGGCGGAACCCGCGGCGGGCGTGCTCGCGGCACTCACCCCGCAGGAACGGAAGATCGTCCGGCTCGCGGCGCGCGGACTGTCCAATCGCGACATCGCGGCGCAGCTGTTCCTCAGCGCCCGGACGGTGGGATACCACTTGTACAAGGCGTTTCCCAAGCTCGGCATCACCGCGCGCACCGAGCTACCGGCGCTGGGACTCGACTGAGTCAGTCAGGGCTCGTGCCACCGTCGTTCGCTGGGCAAGGCGGCGGATCCGCCAGGAAATCGAGGGTGGGGACGAAGAAGAGTCCACCGGTCTTCGCAGTCGACACCTCGAGGATGCGATCCGGACGACCCGGCGGGTCGCCGAGGATCATGCGGCTCAACATCTCTTCGATCACGCCGGGATCGGCGGTGTAGCCGGCGAAATACGTGCCGTACTCGCCGTGGGCGATCGATCCGAACGGCATGTTGTCACGGAGGATCTTCCGTTCCGTGCCGTCGCCGTCTTCGATCGTGGTCAGTGCGACGTGCGAGTCGGCCGGTTTCACCGCGTCGGGCAGCTCGATGTCGTCGAGCATCCGGCGGCCGACGGCCAGTTCCCGTTCCTCGACCGGCATCGCGCTCCACCGGTCCAGGTCGTGCACGTACTTCTGCGCCACCAGGTACGAGCCGCCCTCGAATCCGGGATCGTCGCGGACGAGGACCGCTGCGTCCGCGATGTCGCCGGTGGGGTTCTCCGTACCGTCGACGAACCCGAGCAGGTCCCGCCGGTCGAAGTAGCGGAATCCCGCCACCTCGTCGGCGACCGAGACGGCGTCGCCGAGACCGCCGACCACGCGGCGCGCGAGTTCGAAACAGGGATAGAGGCGTTTCGCGCGCAAATGCAGGAACAGATCGCCAGGGGTGGCCGGTGCGCGGTGCCGCGGGCCTGTCACTTCGCGGAACGGGTGCAGCCGCTCCGGCCGCGGACCGGTGAACAGCCGGTCCCACGCTTCCGAGCCGATTCCCACGACGCACGTCAGCGCCTCGCCGGGAAGCGGAAAACCGACCGACCGGATCATCCCGGCGAGCTCCGGCAACAGCTCACGAGTGGCCGCCTCCCCTCCCGGACGGATGGTGAGGGTGAGGAACAAGGCGCTTTCGGTCAACGGGGCGAGCACGTTCTGCGGCTCCGGCACCGATTCCTCCGATCTTCGTCCCCTGATTTCGGCCGTGCTCGACCGCGGTTCGTTCGTCGTCGTTCCGATGTTCGAAGTGTTTTATTCGCTACCGGACCGCTCAGGCGCCGGCGACGCCCCACGGGTCCGTCGCGCGGGATTGAGGCTCAAGGCCTGTGCCGCGGTCACCAATTCGGCGATCGCGCGCGGATCGGTCATCGACCGGCCGGTGAGTTCGCGGATCCGGCGCAGCCGGTACCGGACGGTGTTGGCGTGGCAATGCAGGCTCTGCGCGGCACGTTCGGTGGATCCGCCGTGGGACAGATAAGCGTGCAGGGTTTCCAGGAGGAGGTCTCGTTCCTCGGCGGGCTGATCGAGGATCGCGCCGAGGACCTCCTCCGCCAGCCGCCCGCCCTCGTCCGGGTCGTAGGCGAGGAACGCGGCCAGCGGGCTGGGGTTGAACGCGCGGACGTCCGGTTTGCCCGGCGGGATCCCGGCGAGCGCGGTCCGCGCCAGGTGGAGGGCACGCGGGGTGTCGACGAGCGACCGGTAGAGCGGGCTCACCCCCGCCCTGGTCACCGTGACTTCGCGCAGGGCGGCCAGCATGGGTTCGCGCTGTTCGTCGCGCAGCGACACCACCCCGGCCTGCAAGGTGGGGGTGAGCTGCCAGGCCGAGACGATCCCGAGGCGGCTCAGGCGCTTTTCGATCCCGACCAGGCTTTCCTCGGCCAGACCGCGGGTCTCCGCCGCCACCACCGCCAGCTTCCCGTCGAGGGACAGGCCGAGCAGTTTCCCCGCTTCCCACGGCCCGGCGTCGAAAACGCGCTGACCGGTGAACAAGGCCTCGGCCAGTGCGGAGCGCCGCCGCTGCTGGGCGACCAGCAGTTCCGCGCTCGCCGCCCGGTACGCCTCGGTGAGGAGCATCGCGTGTTCGTCGGTGACCTGCCAGAGCAGGCTCGCGACGTCGACGAGCGCGTCCATCGCACCCGGCTTGGCATGGAGCCGGGCGTGGTTCACCAGCAGGTCCCAGAGCATCGAGCAGCCGATCCGGTAGACCTGCAGCACCTCCGGCAGCGGAGCGCCCTGGTGCGCGCGCCGGCTGCCCGTCTCGTGGGGGGCGGCCAGATCGTCGTGGGTCTCGGTTCCGGCGAGCGCGTTCACCATGAAGCGCATGTTGACCGCGATGGAGCGATGCAGGTCTTCGCGCGGCACCATCTTCTCGTCCCGGTACAGCGCGATGCGGTCGCAGGTGGCGGCGTACACGTCGTCGATCAGCCGGGGCAGCCTGGGCTCGACCCAGGCCACGAGCTCGGCGAGGGCGGCGTCCTTCACCCGGCCACCGCCTTCGACGGCGGTCGGCCGGAGTGGTGAAGGTCGTCCACGCCGCGCATTTCAAGGATGCTACGTGGCGCCCCGTCCACGGCGCACCCTGCTTTCGCCATAACGCACTCCCCTGAATCGACGATTCGCCGATCGGTCTACGGAAGGGGCGTGCACCGCGTCAAGGCGAACGGCTCGTGTCCCGATTTCTTTCCTGGGCGTATGTGGCGTCCCACAAAGAACTTTGTCGCGGGCCACACCGCACGGTCCCGAACCCTGTTACTTCCGCCGCCGATGCGGAAAACCCACACGATTGTGTGTTTTCATCAACACCGGAGACCCTGCCCTTCCACCGGGGCGCGGTCCATGGTCGGATGATCCGGAAAACGGTGCGGAACAGGAGTGTGGACGATGAGCGATCAGGAACGGCCTCCGGAGTTCAAGCCCTACCACCATCCGGCTGCCGGGTGGGGAGCGGCGAAGAGTGTCACCGGGTTCCTGATCCGCGAAGGCGAGCTCATGGCGGGCCCCCGCGCGATTCTGAAGATGAATCACGAGAACGGCGGTTTCGACTGTCCCGGCTGCGCGTGGCCCGACGACACCAAGGGCCTGCATCTGGACATCTGTGAAAACGGAATCAAACACGTCACCTGGGAAATGACCAGGAAAAGGGTCGGCCGGGAATTCTTCGCCGCCCATACGGTGAGCGAATTGTCGGGATGGAGCGATACCGAACTGGAGAGCCAGGGTCGGCTGACCGAGCCGATGCGGTACGACGCGGCCACCGACCGATACGTCCCGATTTCCTGGCCCGAGGCCTTCGCTCTCGTGGGCGATACGCTGCGAGGCCTCGACAGTCCCGATCAGGCGGCGTATTACACCTCGGGAAGGCTCGGGAACGAAGCGACCTTCCTATACCAGCTCATGGCCCGCGAACTGGGGACGAACAACCTCCCGGACTGCTCCAACATGTGCCACGAGGCGAGCGGCCGCGCCCTCCAGGCCGCGTTGGGCACCGGGAAGGGCACCGTCGACCTCAAGGACTGGGAACACGCCGACGCCCTGTTCATCCTCGGCGTCAACGCCGCCTCCAACGCGCCCAGGATGCTCACCGCACTCGCGGAGGCCTACCGCCGGGGCGCGCGGATCGTCCACGTCAACCCGCTGATCGAGGCCGCCGCGACGCGGACCATCATCCCCCACGATTTCGCCAGGATGGCGACGTTCCGTGCCACGCGCACGGGAACGCTGAACCTGCAACCGCGTATCGGCGGCGACATGGCGCTGATCCGCGGGATGGCGAAGGCCGCGCTGGAGCAGGCCACCACGGATCCGGGCGCCCTCGACCTGACCTTCATCGAACGCCACACCACCGGTTTCGAGGAGTACCGCGCCCTCTGCGAGGCGACCTCGTGGGAGGAGATCGAGCACCAGTCGGGCGTCTCCGTCGCCGACATCCGCGCCGCGGCCCGGATCTACCGCGACGCCGACCGCAGCATCGCCAGCTGGTGCCTGGGCGTCACCCAGCACGAGCACGGCGTCGACACCGTCCGCGAGATCGTCAACCTGTTGCTGCTGCGGGGAAACCTGGGCCGCGAGGGTGCCGGGCCGTCGCCGGTCCGAGGGCACAGCAACGTCCAGGGGAACCGCACCTGCGGTATCGATCACCGCCCGGACGCCGCCTTCCTCGACCGGCTCGGCGAGGTCTGCGGCATCACCCCGCCCCGGCACCACGGTCTCGACACGGTCGGCACCATCGAAGCGATGCACCGCGGCGACGTGACCGTTTTCGTCGGTATGGGCGGCAATTTCGTCCTGGCCGCGCCGGACACTCCCTACACGTCGGCCGCGCTGCGCAACTGCGCGCTGACGGTGCAGGTCAGCACGAAACTCAACCGGAGCCATCTGGTCCACGGCGAGCAGGCGCTGATCCTGCCGTGCCTGGGCCGCACCGAGAAGGACGAACAGCGGGCCGGTGTGCAGGCCACCTCGGTCGAGGACGCGATGAGCATGGTCCACCTGTCGACCGGCATGAAGCGGCCCGCTTCCGCACACCTGCTCTCGGAACCGGCGATCATCGCCGGGATGGCCCGCGCGGCACTGCCGGACAGCGCGACGCCGTGGGAAGCCTACGTCGAGGACTACGACCGGATCCGCGACACGATGTCGCAGGTCCTCGACGGCTTCGAGGATTTCAACCGGCGGGTCCGGCAGCCACTGGGGTTCCGCATCCGCCAGCCCGCCAGGGAACTGGTGTTCCACACCGCTTCCGGACGCGCGGAGTTCTCCACCGCCGCGCTGCCGGACGTCATCCCGGCACCCGGCACGCTCGCGCTGGGCACCATGCGCTCCCACGACCAGTGGAACACCACGATCTACTCGGACAACGACCGCTATCGCGGGGTCAAGAACCTGCGCACGCTGATCTTCATGAACGCCGAGGACATGCGCGAGCGCGGCCTCGCGGAGTTCGACGAGGCCGACATCACCAGCATCGCCAAGGACGGCACCACGCGGAGTCTCCAGCGCTACAAGGTGATCCCGTACGACATCCCCCGCGGCTGCGCGGCGGGTTACATGCCGGAAATGAACGTCCTGTGCGCCATCGGCGACTACAGCACCCAGAGCGATCAGCCGATCATGAAGCATCTCAAGGTCACGGTCGAACGGTCGGCCTAGCGCACGGGCCGCGGACGAAGACCGCCGCCGCGATTCCGGCGACGACCCCGATCAGGGTGTCGAGCACCCGGTCGGTGAGGAGCGTCAGCGGTTCGGCCGGAGCGGCCAGTTCCGTCATCACCATGATCAGCGGCGTGAAGAAGCCGAGCGCCAGTCCGTAATGACGGGACATGAACAGTTCGGTCGGGAACAGGAGCACGATCACCGACAAGGCCAGCAGCGTCCCGCCGAGATCGGGAAGGAGCAGCAGGGCGGTGACGCCGAGTCCGGCGAACGTGCCCAGGACCCGGTGGACGCTGCGGTGGACGACACTGCGTACTCCGGGATGGAGCCGGTTGCGCACATCGACGGCGGCCAGCGGCACCGCCGCGGAGGCCATCGCCCAGTTCGCGTGCTCGACGCCCAGCAGCAGGCCGCAGAAGCCCGCCGCCGAGATCGCCAGCACGTAACGGGCGGCGTGGACCAGAGCACACGACCTTCGGCGCCCTCGTGCGCAGTCCTCCGGACCACACGTCACTCCCGGCGGCGGAACCGCCTGCCCAACAGGTCTCGTGGGACCGGTCAGTCCGATGAGGACACAGAACACGGCCGTCCCGGCACAGATCGCCACTCCCGTCGGGTCGGCGGGGACGAGGGCGACGGCGCCCAGCGCGAAGATCCCGAAGAACGGTCCCCGAGGGACGAGGTCGAGCCGGTTCGCCACCAGCGCGCCCGCGAACGCGAACGCCGACTCGGTGACCACCAGGACCCACGGCCGGGCGTGGCAGGCGGAGAGGAGTGTCCCGAACGCGACGCCGGTCAGCAGGATCGCTCCCCCTTGCGCCTGATGACGAAGGCGCGGCCCCCGGCATTCGGCCCGCCCGTACATCCCGGTGAACGAACCGAAGGCGGCGAAGATGATCAGCTCCGGCCGCCCGGCGAAGAGCAGTGCCAATCCCGGGACGAGCAGGCCGGCCGCCACCCGGCAGGCGTGAAGCCAGTCGCCCTCGGCGAAACCGAGCCCGGACGGCAGGCGTGCCGATGGCCGGGCAGTGCGCAAGGACGAGCTCCTTTCGGATCCGGAATCCAGTCTGCCCGAAGACCTATCCGGAAGTCTCGCCGGAATGCTGTGGAGTGCCACGACATTCTTTGTCTCTGTCCACTGTGGTGCGCCGCGCTCGTTCGTCGTCCACCCGGGCCGCGGCGATCGGGCGACGGACGCCCGGGCCGGAGCACCTTCCGATCACCTCGCGCACCATCGGCACCTTGGGCGTCTGCGCCTGGAGATATGCCTCTCGCAGACCTACGCGGGCGCGGTGGGCCAGCGCGGCGACGCCGTTCGGCGACACGCCCAGGACCGGCGCCAGCTCGGCCGGGGTGTGTCCTTCGGCGACGGTGCTCCACAGCACGGCGCGCCACCGCACGGGCAACGTGCGAAAAGCCGACCGGAGCAGCTGATCGGTCGACGCTCGCAGGGCCGGCCCGTCGGCTCCTTCGGCCGCCTCCGTCGCCGGGACCACCGCGTGGGGCTGGACCCGCAGACGGTGACGGTTCCACCGGGCGGCGAGGTTGCGCATCGTGACGACCAGATACGGCCGCAACTCGTCGCGCGGTCCGCCGCCGTCGCGGACCGCGGCCAGCACACGCGCGAACGCTTCGGCCACGAGATCGTCCTGTTCGGCGGGCTGGCGGACCCAGCACGCGGCGATCCGCCGCAGCGGGCCGGAATGCCGCCGGAACAGCAGGTCGCCCGCACCGAGATCGCCGTCCCGGAGCCTGCCGAGCAGCAGCGCGTCCGGCGGAGAGTCGTCCACGGCATCCCACATCGCATTCTCCAGATTCCGGTTGGCCGGCAAGGGATTTGCCGCACACACTGCCCACGGCGCGAGTTCGCGTGCACCCTTCGCCACGGAGTGGCACACAAAGTAACAGATACAACGACGTAACCCTTACCCGTGACGGTATGCTTCGCGGGATGTCCTCCTCCTCAGCGACCACACGCCCCGGCGATGGCCGCGCGACCCGCTGGGCAGGACAACGTGAGCGGCGCCGTCGCGAGTTCGTCGAGGCGGCCCTTCGCGCGATCGCCGAGCACGGACCTCAAGCCTCGACCGCGCACATCGCCGTCGAAGCCGGTATCGCCCGGCCACTGTTGTACAAGCATTTCGACGGCGCGACGGACCTGCAGCGGGCCATCGCGGACGAAGCAGCGCGACGGCTCGCCGCCGCGCTGCGACCGCTGTGGGAACAACGGGGAAGCGCGATGCGGATGATCACGCTGGCGGTCGACGCGCATACCGGCTGGCTCGCCGAGAACGGCAACCTCTACCGCTATCTGAACTCGCGGTCCCACGGCGGACGGGACGCGGTCGCCGACGTCAGGACCGTCCTCGCGCGACAGCTCACCCACTTGTTCGAGCACTACCTGAAGACGGTCGAAATGGACCCGCGGATCGCCGAAACCGTCGCGTTCGGCGTGGTCGGCCTCGTCGACTCCTGCGCCGCGCAATGGCTCGAAAACCCCCACGACGTAACGAGAGCCGAGCTGGCCGCGCAGCTGACTCGCTGGATTTGGCGCCTGCTCGACGACACGCTCCGCATGGGCGGTGTCGAACTCGATCCCCACGTGACGCTACCGCCGCCTCCCGCACCCTGATCGCCGCCTTCACCGCCGGCCCGGCGTGGTCGGCCATTGACCTCTGCTATTCCACAAGTTATATATGACTCATGTCATATCTTCGGCGGGATTGTGCGCTGGTGCTCGGGGCGGGGGTCGCCGGTCTCGTGGCCGCACGGGTCCTGTCCGAGCACTACGCCGAGGTGGTCGTGGTCGAGCGGGACGAACTCCCGGACCGGCCGGAGCATCGGCGTTTCGTCCCGCAGTCGCATCACGCGCACGGCCTGCTGGGCTCCGGCCGCCGCGTACTGGTGGGACTGTTCCCCGGTCTGTCCGCGGAGCTGGCCGCCCGTGGCGCGCTCACTCCGGGGTCCGGCGACCCCGCGATGGGCGACCGTTCGCTCTTCCTCGTCCGCGGCGGGACGACCATCCGGATACCGGCCTGGTGGAGCGGGGGCTTCGGCGCGAGCCGGATCCTGATCGAGCACGCGATCCGCGACCACGTCCGGGCGTTGGCGAACGTGACGATCCTGGACCGGACACCCGCCACCGGGCTGACGGCCGACCGGACCCGCCGACGGGTCACCGGCGTCCGGACGCCCGACGAGGAGCTCGGCGCCGACCTGGTCGTCGACGCCTCGGGCCGCGGCTCACCGCTGCCGGAGTGGCTCGAACGGATCGGATACCGGCCCGCACCGGAATCGATCGTCCACTCCGACGTCCGCTACGTCAGCGTCGTCACCGAACCCGATCCGTCCTTCGATCCCGAATGGCTGGCCATCCTCGGGGGCCAGGCCGAATCCGGCTCCTCCGTCGGCGGTGTCGTCCTGCGTATCGAGCACGGCCTGCTGCACATCTCGTTCGGCTCGATCGCCCGCGACGAACCCGTACCGTCGGATCTCGCCGGGTTGCGGGACTTCGCCGATCGCTTCACCGCGCCCGTGGTGGCCGAGGCACTTCGCCGGTCGGCACCGGCAGGCCCGATCCGGGCCTTCCGCGTCCGCAGCAACACCCGCCGCCACTACGCCCGGGCTCGCGAACTGCCCGGTGGCGTCATCGCGCTCGGCGACGCCGCCAGCGCGGCCAATCCCATCTACGGCCAGGGAATGAGCGTGGCGGCGCTGTCCGCGGCCGCGCTCGGCCGGGCGCTCGCCGCCGGGGACGACGGGGGGCTGGAAAGGCGGGCGGCACGGGCCATCGCCGCCACCTCCGCCGAAGCCTGGCGCCTCGCGCTCGGAGAGGACATCCGCTACGGATGCCGCACCGAAGGAGTCCGGTCACCCTGGACGGCCAGGTTCGGCGAGGGCTATCGCAACCGCCTCGAACGAGCGGCGGCGCTGGATCCCGAAGTGGCGGCGGCCTTCAACGACGTGCTCAACCTCCACCGGCCGTTGTCGTCGCTCGGCTCCCCGCGGATCGTCCGGCGGGTGCTGAGGCCGTTGCGCGACCGCGATCCCGGTCCCCTGTCCGCGACCGTCGCCGCCGTCCTCGGCGCCGGTTGAACCCGTCCGACGAGGAGCCCACCAATGTTCCGTCCGCAGTTCGTCGACGTCGACGACGTCTTGCTGCACGTCGAGACCGACGGCCCCGAAGACGGCCCTGCCGCGCTGTTCCTCCACGGCTGGCCCGATCTGTGGTTCACCTTCGAGCCGCAGATGACCGCGCTCGCCGAGCAGGGGTACCGGGTACTCGCGCCGGACCAGCGCGGCTACGGCCTGTCGTCCAAGCCCGCCACCGTCGCCGACTACGCGATGCCCAAACTGGCCGAGGACATCGTCCTGCTCATCGAGCGGCAAGACGCGGCGCCGGTACATCTGGTCGGGCACGACTGGGGCGGAGCCGTCGCCTGGGCGGTGGCGAGCGAACGACCGGATCTGGTCCGATCGCTGACCATCGTCAACTGCCCGCACCCGCGGGTGTTCGCCGATTCGTTGCGACGCAAGCCTTCCCAGCTGCTGCGGAGCTGGTACATGGTGGCGTTCCAAATCCCCGGACTCGCCGAGGCGATCCTCGGCGCCCGCAACGGCGCGATGCTGGCGGCGATGCTCGAACACGGCGCCCACCTCGACGACGCCGACCTCGACCGGCACCGCGCCGTCTGGCGCCATCCCGGCACGATCCAACGCCCGCTCTTCTGGTACCGCGCGATGTTCCGGTCGATGCTGACGTCGCTTCGCGCCGCGGATCCCGTGACGGTGCGCGTGCCGACGCAGATCATCTGGGGCCGCCGTGACGGCGCGCTCGGCGAACATCTCGCCGAACCCAGTGCGGCGCGGTGCGAGCAGGCCGAGCTGCACTGGCTCGACACCAGGCATTGGCCGCATCGCGAACAGCCCCGGCGCGTCACCGAACTCCTCTCCGCCTGGTTCGCACGGCACGCCGAGCGGATCTGACCGATTGCTATCCTCCGGGTTTCCCGCCGAGAGGAGCCCGATGCTCAGATTCGCCCTGCTGGGCTTCCTGCTCCGGCAACCGATGACCGGCTACGACCTGGCCACCGCGATCCGCTCCAGCATCCACTTCGTCTGGCCCGCCCAGCTCAGCCAGATCTACCGCACGCTGGGCCAGCTCGAGGACAACGGCCTGGTCGTGTCCGAAGTGGAGCCACAGCAGAGCAGGCCGGACCGCCGCGTGTACACGATCACCGACGCCGGGCGGGCGGCGTTCGATTCCTGGCAGAACGAGCTGGTCACCGAACTCGACCCCGTCCGCGTGCCCTTCATGGTCCGCTTCTTCTTCGCCGGCTCCCGTTCGCCGGAAGACACCGTGACCCAGCTCCGGGTCATGCGCGACCTCCACGTGAAGGACCACGAGCGGCTCGCCGTCGAAATGCCGGAGCAGATCGCCGCGGCCACCGCCCTCCCCGGCGGCAACGAACTCGACCCGCTCGTCTGGGACTCGGTCCGCCGGGCCGGCGAGATGATGGCTCAGACCTGGGTCGCCTGGATCGACGAAACCATCGAGCGGCTGCAGGAGGCCGCCCGCGACTGAGCGACGAAGCGGGTCTCCGCGGCCACGGAGGCCCGCTTCCTCAGGGACTCACCAGCTCACGCTGAACTCGGCCGTGGCCCCGCTGCCGGTTTTCGTCAATCGACCGATCCGGCTCCGCCGTTCCGGAGAAGGATCCTCCTGCGGCAACGGGCTCGCGTCGGTGATGTAGTTCCACGAGGCCCACCACGATCCGTCAGGCGCTTGGAAGGCGTTGAACGCGCCTGGACCTCGTTTGTTGCCGGGCAGGTTCTTCTTGCGGAACTTCTCCGGCAGTCCCGGCCGGAACCGCGGTTCGCCGTCCGGGTCGGGCTCGTAGGAGAAGTACGCGCGCTGCTCGGCCATCGGGGTGCACCGGTTGTCCGTCAGCGCGGTTCCGCAGTAGGCGACGCCGGTGGAGTACCGGTTCGCGTACCAGTTGTTCCCCGAGTAGAACAGGTACCAGTCCCCGTCGATGCGGACGGCGTTGGGATTCTCGATCGTGAGGACGTCGTCGGACGGGCTGTTGTGGTGCGTCCACTCGAGGTTCGCGTTGTCGATGAGCTTCTTCGCGTCGGCTTCCGCTATCCGCCGCACGTGGCGGGACCGGTCGAACTCCAGTTTGGCTGCACCGAGGGCGGTGACCCGGTCTTGTGTCCAGGCGCCGTTGCGCAGGGTCAGCCAGACCTCGCCCTGTCCCCTGCTCACGTTGGCGTCGATCGCCCACCCGCGATCCGGGCAGAACAGCGGATCCGCGTTGGCGACGAACCCACCCGTGGCCCGCAACGAGGTCGCGTAGCCGATACAGTGTTTGGCCTGTCCGGCGGGCTCGGAACCGGGCAGTGCCGCGCTGTAGAAGACGTAGTAGACGACGCGGCCGTCCTCCTGATGCGCGAACAGCGCCGGTGTCCACAGTGGAGAGTCCGGTCTCGCCCAATAGCCCGCGGGGAACGTGACGCCGTCCCAGGCATCGCCGTCGACGGCGCCTCGGCGCTGGAAGGTTCCGCCGCTGAACTCGACCTTCGTGTACGGAAGCTTCTTGCCGGGGACGCTCGCGCCGACCGCGACGTAGGTGTTCGTCTCCGGAATCCGCATCAGATCCGCCGCCGGGAACCGGAAGTCCAGCGACTCGTCGCGGGGCCCGGTTTCGGCGGTCGCGCTCGGCCCGGACGTCAGGAGGCTGACGCCGCACAGGACGGCGATCAGGGCGCGCCGCATCATCGGGTCACCGTCACGCGGGCGCGCACCGGCCGGTGGTCGCTCCCGTAGCCGCCGAGGGCGTCCACAGCGGACCCGGTCGAGTCCTTCTTCGCCCACACGTGGTCGATGGACCTGCCGTCGTGGCTCGGCGCGCTGTAGGAGTCGGCCACGCGCCGCAGCCCGGCCATCAGCTCCGAACCCGGCTCGGCGTTGAAGTCCCCCATGACGATCGGCTCGGCCGCTCGCGAGGAGAACCAGTCCGCGGTGTTGCGGACCTGCAGGTTGTGCAGTTCGCGGTTGAGCTCGAACCGTTGCGCGGACGGGGTCAGGTGCACCACGCCGACGACCCACTCGAAGCCCGCGCCTCCGACCCGCACCCAGTTGACGTACTTGGGCGGCACCCAGCAGCCGCAGTCACCCGGCTCGGCGGGGCCGGTACCGGGCGTGGAGGGGTCCACTTTGGACGCGGGTGAGATCTCGCCCGCGCCATGGCCGGTGATGGTCATGTTTCCGCGCACCAGGATGGCGTTGTGCTTGATCGCGCGCCGATCCGTCTCGTAGATGGCGACATAGCCCGTCGCCGCCGCGGCCTCCCGCACGACGTCCTCGCGATCGGCGACCTCCTGCAGTCCCAGGACGGCGGGACGTTCGGTCTCGATGAGACGGACGAGGTCGGCCTTGAGCCCGCCCGCGTCGCCCACGTTGTAGGTGACGACCTTGATCGTGCGTTCGGTCGCCGCCTCCGCGCTGGGCACCGCGACGAGCGTGGCGAGCGGAACGAGCAGTGCCAGCGCGAAAGCCTTGCGCCTCGAATGCTTCATGGAATTCCCTCCAGTGTCGATGACGGAGGGAATCGGACCATCGGCCACCCGCGACGGGCAACGGCGAGCGCGATGCCGTCATCTTCCGGAAAGAATTGACCTCATCACCGAGGCGACGGGTTCTCCCAGACGAAGGTGACCTTGTTGCCCGCCGGATCCACGATCTCCGTCAATTTGACGAAGCCGAAGTCCTGGACCGGACCGCATTCCACGCCGCGCTCCGCGAGGTCGCCGACGGTCTCGTCGATGTCTTCGACGCCGATGACCACGGTGCTCTTGCCCGCGGGTTCCGGGTCGTGGGCGACCTGGATGCCCGCGCTCCCGGCGATCAGCCATTCCGCGACGCCTTCCATGGGTTCGGTGTCGGGTCGCCGCCCGATCCACCGCTCGTACCAGGCGACCGCGGCGGCATGGTCAGAGACCGGCAGAACAGCGTAGACATCCTTGAACCTCGGCACAGCACGTCGTCCTTCCACTCGGGATCGCCGACCACTGTAGGCCGTTTTGTCCGAGTTCGCGTCGGCTTTACAAGGTCACCTTTACCCTGTCCGCGTGACCGGCAGAAGGACAGTGAGGATGACCGCGCGGCTTTTCGCCGTGCTGGCCGTGCTCACCGCCGTCGCCCTTCTGCAGGGCGCGCTGTGCAGTGACGGCGCCGCGGCGGCCGGTTCACCCTGCGCTCCCCTCTTCGCCGCCGAAGCGACCCACGTCACCGGTCCGGCTGGCGAATGCGATCCGGCGACGTCCCTGCTCAGCCCGGTGGAGCAGCCCGTTCCGGACAACCACCTCGACGACCTGACGGGGATCGGCGTGGCGCTGCTCGCCGTGCTCTTCCTCGTCGTCCGGCAGCATCGACGCCGTGAGGCGGAAGTACCGCCGACCTCACCGGCGAGGTTTTCTTCGAGCACTCCGCCCCTCGTCCTGCTCTGCGTTTCCCGTACCTGATCCGGCGTCGCCCCCTGCCGTTTTCAGTTGCCGGAACCCAGCCAAGGACACAACAGAATGACCAAGAACACCAAGGTTTCCCTGACGGTCGTGGCCGTCGTGATCGCGGTCGTGGCCGCGTTGCTCGTCTTCACCGATCTCGGTGAGGACACCCCGGCCGCGCAGGCGGACGCGCCTCCTGCGGTACCCGCGTCGATCCTCGTCCGGCCCGACAGCCACCGGCTCTCCGACCCGCCGGGCAGCAAGGTGACCGTCGTGGAGTTCCTCGACCTCGAATGCGAGGCGTGCGGCGCCGCCTTCCCAGGCGTCGAGCGGCTCCGAGCCGAGTACGGCGACCGGGTCACCTTCGTCATGCGCTATTTCCCCATCCCCAGTCACCGGAACGCCGAGCTCGCCGCCCGGGCGGTGGAAGCGGCGGGCAAACAGGGCAAGCTCGAACCGATGTACCGCCTGATGTTCGAGAAGCAGCCGGAGTGGGGCGACCAGCAGGTCTCCCATCGCGAAACCTTCCTCGGCTTCGCCCGGCAGCTGGGCCTCGACCTCAAAGCCTTCGAGACCGCGCTGGACGACCAGGTCACCCTCGGCCGGGTGCTGGCCGACCGGACCGACGGCGCGAACATCGGCGTCGAGGGCACACCGACGTTCTTCGTCAACGGCGTGAAGTTCTCGGGGTCACCGTCCTATCAGGGCCTCAAGGCGGCCATCGACCGGGAACTGGCCAAGTGAAGCCGTTCGCCGTCCGCGTGACGCCATGGGCGCTGGTCGTCGGCGGCGCGATCGGCCTGCTGGCGTCGTTCGTCCTCACCATCGAGAAGTTCCGGCTGCTCAAGGATTTCTCCTACATCCCGACCTGCAGTGTCAACCCGGTCCTCAGCTGCGGCTCGATCATGAAGACACCGCAGGCGGAACTGTTCGGCTTCCCGAACCCGTTGCTGGGGATCGCCGGATTCGGCGTGGTCGTCACGACCGGGGTCGCCCTGCTCGGCGGGGCGCGGCTCCCGCGGTGGTACTGGCTGGGCCTCCAGATCGGTTCGGCGCTCGGTGTCGTGTTCGTGCACTGGCTGATGATCCAGAGTCTGTACGTCATCGGCGCGTTGTGCCCCTACTGCATGGTCGTGTGGGCGGTCACCATCGCGGTGTTCTGGTACACGACCCTGCACAACCTCCACAAAGGACCGGAGGTGAAGGCGGCGCTCCGGTACCACAGCGTGGTGCTCGTGGTCTGGTACGCCGCCGTCACCGTCGCGGTCCTTCAGGCCTTCTGGAGTTACTGGACGACGCTTGTCTGAAGCCGGCTCCGGTCGAGACCACGCAACCCGAAGGCGCAGACGGCACCGATCACCGTCAGGGCGAGCCAGGGGAACTCCGGGAAACCCGCCCGGCGCGCGAGGTCGAAGACGGTGCCGGTGAACAGGTTGCCGAGGAGGATGCCCACGCCGACGATCGTGTTGTAGAAGCCGTAATGCGTGGCGACGAGCCGATCGCCGGAAAGCCGCACGACGGTGTCCATTTCGAACGGGAAGACGACGACCGTCCCCACCGCCAGCAGGGCCGCGGAGACGAGCAACCCGGCTCCCGCGACGACCGGGCCCGCCCTGGCGACGGTCAGCGGCGCGACGAAGGCCGCGGCCATGAACGTCATGCCCACCGCCAGGCAGGTGCCGGGCGGCCACCGGTCCTTGGCCCAGGCCGTGAGCTTGAGCTGCCCGGCGATCGCGAGCCCGCCGGAGATCACGAACAGCCCGGCGATGAGCACGGTCGCCGACGTCTCCGATCCGGTGATCCGGCGGGCCTCCATCGGAAGCGCCAGATAGGTCTGGAAGGACAGCACGTACGAGCCGATCATGACCAGCGCGAACAGCAGGAAGGAGCGATTCGCCACGACGACCCGCCAGTCCGACCAGACCGACGAGCGGTCGCGTTCGGTCTCGTGCGCGGGCAGCGCCCGTATCTGCACCACGGTCAGGACGCCGAAGACCGCGGCGGCGACCAGGCAGGTCAGCCGGAAGTCGACGGCGGTCAGCGCGAGCCCGACCACCGGCCCGGCGAGGATCCCGCCCTGGTAGAAGACGTTGAACACCGAGAAGGCCTCGAGCCGCCGCTCCCCCGCGTCCGCGGCCAGATAGGCGCGGACCGCCGGGTTGAACAGCGCCCCGGCGAATCCGGTGGCCGCGGACGCGACGATCAGCGACGGCAACGACGATGTCACGCTCAACAACGCGAACCCCGCCGTCCTCAGCACGCATCCGGCGACGATGAGCGGTTTGTAGCCGAACCGGTCGGCCAGCGTGCCCCCGACCAGGAACATGCCCTGCTGCGAGAAGTTGCGGATGCCCAGCACCAGGCCGACGGCCCAGCCCGCCAGCCCCAGCGGGCCCGCGAGGTAGCCCGCCAGGTACGGCATCAGCATGTAGAACCCGACGTTGATGGTGAACTGGTTGACCATCAGTACCTTGCTGGGCCGGTCGAACGACCGGAACCGCTCGGCGAACCCCGTCACAGCGCGGGATCCACGATCGTGCGGCACCGGGTCCAGCGTTCCACCACGCGTTCGCCGGGGTGGCCGATGACGTCCGGTTCCCTCGCCGGGGCGACATCGAGCAGCCCGTGTCCCGCGCAGTACTCGTCGTTGTAGACGGTGTCGAAGTAACGCTGGGGGCCGTCCGGGAAGATCGCGGCGATCCGCACGTCCGGATCGTGTGTGCGGGCCAGCCAGGCGGCCACGAGGGCGACCGCGCCGACGCTCCAGCCGCCGGTCGCGTACTGCGCCGCGGCGAGACGGCGGCACGTCCACACCGCTTCGGCCGGGGCGACCCAGTGGACCTCCTCGAACGCGTCGTAGTCGACGTTGCGCGGATGGATGCTCGACCCGAGCCCGCGCATCAGCCGTGACGTGGCGGGCTGCCCGAAGATCGTCGAGCCGACGGTGTCCACGCCGATCAGGCGCAGCTGCGGGGAATACCGCCGCAGGGCGCGGAAGGTCCCGGCCGAATGCCCGCCGGTGCCGACCGAGCACACCAGCACGTCGATCCGGCCCAGCTGCGCGGCCAGTTCCTCGGCAAGGCCCGCGTACGCGTCGACGTTGTCCGGGTTGTGGTACTGGTCGGGACACCAGGAGCCGGGCTGTTCCGCCAGCACCCGCTGGACCCGGTCGCGGCGTGCCTGCTGCCAGCCGCCCACCGGATGGGGTTCGGTGACGAGGTCGACGCGGGTGCCGTGCGCGGTGAGCATCCGCCGCACGATCGGTTCCATCCCGGGATCGGTGACGAGGGTGACCGGATGCCCGTGGACGATCCCGGCCAGCGCGAGCCCGAGCCCGAGGGTCCCGCTGGTCGACTCGACGATCGTCGCACCGTCGGCCAGGTCGCCGCGGGCCTTGGCCGCCGCCACCATGTGCAACGCGGGGCGGTCCTTCATGCCGCCGGGGTTGAAGCCCTCCAGTTTGGCCCAGAAACCCTTACCGGAGCCGGTGAGTCGTTCGTCGATCCAGAGCACGGGCGTGTTGCCGACGGCAAGCGCCGCGCGCGGGGGCAGGACAGCGTTCATCGAGGATTCGTCTTTCTGTGCGGTACGGACGGGAGCAGGACGGCGCGACGTCCATCAGGTCCGCGAAACACACAACTCGACGAGTGTCCGGTATCCCCTCCGCCCGGCGGAAAGCAGACGTGTCTTCTCTTGCTCCGCAGGCGAAACCACGCCCACCGTCGAGGACGAAAGATCCGGCGCCGAGGGAGACTCCTCGCTGCGCACGGCGAGGGTGGTGAGCGAGCGGGCGTGCGCGTGTCCCTCACGAGGCGGGCAGTCATGCGAAGCCGACGTGGCGGCTGCCTCGACGTGCCCGTCGAGGCAGCCGACGATTCCCGAACCCGCCACGACCAGCAGCAGCAAGGCCACCACGAGTCGACGAAGAGTAGCCGGAGAGACACTCACGGTTCCCACCGTAGCAAATCTCCCACGCTTCTTAGTACTAGGTGTCTTAGTAGGACTTCACCGCGCGCTCACAACCGTCCCCGTACTACTAAGCGCGATAGTTGAACCTGCGCGACAGGAGATTCGGCACCCGTGACCCCCTCTAGGCGCTCGCCGCGGCATCCTCTCGCCGCCACCGCCGCCCTCATGCTCCTCGGCTTCGGCGCGCTCCCCGCGAGCGCGCAACCGGCGCCGGACGGCCAGGATCCGATGCGGCGCTATCAGGAACTCGGCGCCCAGGCGGCCAAGGCCGACGAGGACCTGCAGGAATCCCAGGACCGGCTGAAGACCCGCGAGACCGAGCGCGACCAGGCGACGGCGGCCCTCGGCCGGGCCGACGGAGACCTCACGCTGGCCCAGTCGGCGATCGATCGGTTCCGGCCCCAGGTCGAGGCGATCGCGCGGTCCGCGATGAGCGGCGAGCGGCTCGGCAACGCCGTCCTGCTGCTCGACAGCGGCAGCAGACAGGAGTTCCTCGACCGCTCTTCGGCGCTGTCGGTCCTGGCCGACGAGAAGGCCAAGGCGTTGAACGGCCTGCGTGACGCGCTCGGGAAGGCCCAGACGGCACGCGCCACGGCGACGGACGCGCGGGAAACGGCCCAGCTCGCGGCGAACGACGCGACGGTGGCACTGGAGCAGGTCCGCACCCGCAAGAAGGACCTCGACGACCAGATCGCCAAGGTGCGCCAGGCACTCGGCGAACTGCCGGCCGCGGACAAGGCGAAACTCGGCAAGGTCCAGGACAAGGGCTCCTATCTCGGCCCGCCCGGTGCCGCGAACGACGCGCTGCAGGCGGCACTGTCCAAACGGGGCTCGCAATACGAATGGGGCGCCACCGGGCCGAGCGAATTCGACTGCTCCGGCCTGACGTCGTGGGCGTACAAGCAGGCCGGCATCTCGCTCCCGCGCACCAGCCGTCAGCAGTACACCGTGGGGAAGGCCGTCCCGCTGGACGCGCTCGTGCCCGGCGACCTCGTCTTCTACGACGACGGAACCGGCAATCCCGGGGCCATCCACCACGTCGGCATGTACGTCGGCAGCGGCAAGATGGTCGACGCGCCGACCGAGGGCCAGCTCGTCGACGTCCGTTCGGTCAAGGGCGACGGGCACCTGATGGGCGCGCGGCGCGTCGTCGGCTGAGCGGGGGCGGCACAGTATCCTTCCCGGCGGAGGTGTCATGCAACGGCTGGGCGAGCTCGAAGCGTCGGTGATGGACGTGCTCTGGGACGCGGCGGAACCCTTGCGGGTGCGCCAGGTCCTCGAGGCGATCAACCGGGATCGCGATCTCGCCTACACCACGGTGATGACCGTGCTGGACAACCTGCACCGCAAGGAATGGGTCGAACGCGAAATGGAGAATCGCGCGTATCGCTACCGCGCCGTGGCGACCCGTGAGGAGGCCACCGCACAAAGCCTCCGCGAACTCCTCGACGCTTCGGAAGACCGGGAATCCGTGCTGCTGCATTTCGCGCGCTCGGTCACCGAAGAGGAGTCGGACATCCTGCGGCGGGCCTTGCGACGGAAGCCCGGCAAGCGATGATCCTGGCGGCGGTGCTCCTGTTCGGCGTGGTGGTGACCGGCTGGTTCTCACCCCGGCTGCTGGGCAGGCTGACCGCCGGCGGGATCAGCCCCGGCACCGCGCTCGCGTGGTGGCTGCTGACCGCGGCGGGCGTCCTCGCCGGCACGCTCGGCGCCGTCCTGCTCCTCGTCCTGCCGGACCACGGTCCCGCGGGGGCCATCACCCGGATCCTCCACGAATGCTGGGCGGCCGTCGGCCACAGCGGCCTTCCGGGCCTCGATCCGGTCGCCGGGACCTTCGCCGCCATCGCGCTCGCGATCGCGGCGGCCCGGCTCGCGTTGTCCACCGCGCGGCGGCGGAAACGCAGCTCGCTGCTGCACCGGCGCCATCTCGACGTGCTCCGGCTGTCCGGCGCGCGACCGGGGCCGACCCTGTGGCTGCCCGACGATCGTCCGATCGCCTACAGCCTCGGCGGCCGCGACGGCCTGATCGTCGCCAGCCAGGGCCTGGCCGGAAGGCTGTCGTCCCGCGAACTGGCCGCGGTGCTGGCCCACGAACGCGCCCATCTGCGCGGCAGGCATCATTTCCTGGCCGGCTGCGCCGAAACGCTCGGCCGCACGTTGCGTTTCGTGCCGCTCATGCGAGAACTCCCCGGCGCGGTCCGGCTGCTGGTCGAACTGGCGGCCGACCGGGCGGCCGCGGCCGGGCACGGACCGGACACCGTTCGCTCGGCGCTGTTGTCCATCCAGGCCGCCGACGGTGACACCGCGCTCCGGCTGCGCTGGCTGGCGCGGCACCCGAGCGGGCCGTCGCGCTTTCCGGAACGGGTGCGGGCCGTCGCGGGCGGAACACTGGCCTTGTTCGCCCCGCCCGTGCTCACCGTCGGCATGATGTTCACGGCGGGCCTTGTTTCCTGCTGGTGAAAGAAACGCGTTCGTCACCGATGCGGACGAACGGGTTCAGCGCGGACACCATCAGGTGATCCCCGTTTTCCGGCCTTGACCGCCGCTTTCCCGAATGGACGTACGCACGTCGCTGTCAGTCGTTCGCCGGTCAGGGAATCGGGGACGGCAAATCGTGCAGTTTCCACTCACACGAGTGAGGGATGACCATTTCACTGAGCCGGAAAGGCGAATTCACAGCGCTACTCAAATGGCGGCATTCGCGCGACGTCCCGCTGTCGTAACGTCGAATGAGGAGGGTTTCCCGCACTGAATTTCCTGGAGGTTTTCGTGATCCGACGCCCCCTGCGCACCCTGACCGTCCTGATCGGCGCCGCGGCGGCAGTCACCGCCTTCGCGGCCCCGGCTTCGGCGGCGACATCGGTGCTGAACGAAGCGGCCGGACCGGCCACTTTGGCCGCCGCGCAACAGAAACTCGGCACCTCACTCGGCGCCGCGTTCGCCGGCACCTGGCTGGACACCACGACCGGCGAACTCGTCGTCGGCACCACCGACGCGCGCCAGTCGGCCAGGATCCGCGCCGCGGGCGCGAATCCGAAGGTGGTCAAGCACAGCGCCGCCGAACTGAAGCGAATTCAGTCCACATTGGACAACAGAACCACGGGCCTGCCCGATTCGGTCGCCGGCTGGTACGTCGACGTACCGGCGAACGAGGTCGTGGTGAGCGTGGTGGGCGGTGATCCCGCGGGCCGGGCGTGGGCCGCCTCCGCCGGCGTACCGGTGCGGGTGGACCACGTGAAGAGCGCGCCACGGCCGTTGTGGAGCGTGGTCGGCGGCCAGGGTCTGTACTTCAGCGGTGGCGCCTGCTCGGTCGGGTTCAACGCCTACGACGATGACGACCATTACGTGATCACCGCGGGCCACTGCACCGAACTCGGCGGCACCGTGCGCGGTGTCGGCGGCACGATCGGCAAGGTCGCGAAATCGTCCTTCCCCGGGAACGACTACGGGACGGTCAAGGTGACGCATTCCGACGTCTCGACCCCGCCCCGGGTCGACCGCTACGAGGACGGTTCCGACGTGCGGATCGAGGGGGCCGACGTGGTCGGCGTCGGCGGCCGGATCTGCCGGTCCGGGATCACCACCCACTGGCACTGCGGACGCGTCGAAGCCCTGGACCAGACGGTGAACTACGGCAACGGGAACATCGTGCGAGGCCTCACCCAGACCGACGCCTGCGCCGAGCCCGGTGACTCCGGTGGCTCGTTCGTCAGCCGTCCTTCGTCGGGCTCCGGCACGAAACTGGTGCAGGCGCAAGGCATGACCTCGGGCGGCTCCGGTAACTGCAGTGAAGGCGGCACCACCTTCTTCCAGCCCGTCAAGGAGGTGCTCGACCGCTACGACCTGACGCTGGAAAAGGACTGATCTCCCGCGGTGAGGGGCGGCCGGTCCTCCGGTCGCCCCTCGATCAGCGCGGCGAGCTCCCCCGCTTCGAGGACGAGCGTCTCGATCTCGGCCCAGCGGCGGCGGATGCGCTCGGGATCGGCGACCAGCGTGCCGGAAACCATGCCCAGGAACAGGTTCGCGTCCGTCCCGATCTCCGCGAGACGCAGGAAGGGACGGCGTTCCTCTTCGGTTCCCGCTCCGTGCGACGCGGCCCGTTCGCGGGCGCGCATCCCGGCGTCGTGGCAGGCGTCGACGAGCAGGGTCCGGATCTCCTCCGTCCGGTTCCCCGGGCTCGCGGGTGGTTTCCCCATCAACGGGAAGATGTTCCAGGCCACCGACAGCAGACAGTCGGCCACGTCGTCCATCGACTCCACGTCCACCGGGCGAGTGTTCCGGCCCGCGCCTCCTGCCAGGCGGAATGACTCGCGGGAACGGCAGGGTCGACCCGATCGGGTGGTGAGTCTCGTGCGTGGCAAGGACGGTTCTAACCGTCCTTACCACTCACGAGACTCGGCACCTCCGGGTCGTCGAGGGCCCGCACGTCGGCCATGCGCAGGCCGGCGATCAGCCCGGAGAGTCCTTGGTGGCCTTCGGGCCGGATAGCGAGGATGCCGCTGGCGAAGAACAGCAGATTCGCGAGCGGCTCGAAGCCTCCATTGACCACCGAAGCCAGGGTGAGCAGCGTGAAATAGCCGCCGGACCCGGTCAGGAATCGCACGATCATCCGCCACAGGGCGGGTTTTCCGCCGTCCGGACCGGCGGGGCGCAGCAACACGACGCGCTGCCCGAAGCTGGCGCCGTTTCCCACCACCGGGATGACGAACAGCAGGAGCAGCGCGGGCAGGAAGGTGCCGATCAGCGCGGTGACCACGGTGTTCGGTTCACCCACGAGCAGGGTCGTCACGATCCCGACCGTCGTGCCGAGCAGGATGACGGACACGACGTCGACGGCCATCCCGAGCAAGCGGCGGCGCGCTGTGACCGGCCGCGGTGTCCCGGGCGGCGCCGACGGTTCGTTCCCCGGCAGCAGCCGCAGCAACGGGGCGAGCCCGAACCCGACGGCGGCGCCGAGGGTGTTGGTCAGCAGGTCGTCGACGTCGGCCAGCCGGTACGGGCACTCGAACAGGAACCAGACGCCGGTCAGCTGGGTGCATTCGATGAACAGCGAGACCGCGAAGCCGATGGCGACGGTGGTGAGGAAACCCCGCCGGAAGAGGTGCCGCACGAACATCCCCAGCGGCACGAACAAGGCGACGTTGAACACCGCCTGCCGGACGGCCGGATTGCGCAGGAACGCCCGCAGCCCCGCGCCGGTCTGTTCACGGCGGATGTCGGCGACGAACTGGAACGGGCGCAATTGCAGATGGCTGGACGCGTGTTCGGCGCACCACGCCGTCGTCGTCTCCGGGATGGGGAGCAACGTGTACGTCCACAGCGACATGGCGTAGACCAGGAACCCGAACACCAGCAGAACCCGCCAGAGCCCGAGTTCGCCGCGGCGCCGGTAACTCGCGGCGATGTACGGGACGGCCAGGAAGCCCGCGAGCACGAAACCCGCGAACACCGCGATGACCGCGGAGATGGTCGGATCAGTCACTCGCGGAAGCTAACAACGCGCGCTCCGGCGCACCCGTCACGCCACCTGGCCGGGTGACGGTGTCGGCCGGCGCCAGCGTGCGCTGATGCGCGAGCGCCGCGATGGCGAAGGTCAGGTGGACGACGACCCAGTTGCGGTCTTCGCGATGGACCCGCTGCAGCAGGTCAAGGGAAGCATCGCCCGGCGTACGGCCCTGACGGCAGGCGTCGATGAAGGCCTGGGTCAGTTCGTCGACGTTCCTCCGGAACTCCGCGAAGGTGTCGGAAGGCTGGGCATTGGTGCAGAAATCCACGGTCACGTCACAGAGCGTTCCATAGCGCGACACAAAGTTACGAATTGGCGGAGTGCGAATCACTCACGTGAGGTAGTCCGGGAGCGAATCTGTGCTCTGCGTCACGCCGACGCGAGTCCAGCGGGCATGCGGCGTTCCCGTTCGGCCGCCTTCGCCCGGCGGGCGACCGGGAACCGCTGGTCGAGTTCGACCAGCAGCGGCGTCGCCGCCATCAGCGCCAGAAGCCCGAGCCCGGCGTAGGCACCCAAAGTCGCGATGATCGTCATTTCGGCCTCCTCGATCCCGTGCCGCCCGATCCGGCGGCCTGGAACCAGGATCGCCTCCCGGCAGGGGGCGGCGGATCGGTCATCCGGCGGAGACGCCTCCACCGGTCGGCCTTTTCGGCACTGTCCGATCGGCCGATCCCGGGCGGCGGTGCAGCAGGTCGAACCGCGACCACATGGCCTCGGCCGCCTCGATCGACTCCCCGGTGCGGACCGGGTCGACGGCGGCGAGCTGCGCGACGATCGCCTGCACCAGGCTCATCCCCGCGGTCAGCGACGGGAAGAAGGTCACGCCCTCGGCCGGCACCATCAGCACCTGCTCGACGGCGCCCGCCAGCGCGGGACTCGCCGCGTCGGTGATGGCGAACGCGCGCGCTCCCCTGGCCTTCGCTTCGTTCGCGGCGAGCACGGTGCTTTCGTACAGGCGCCAGAAACTGATCGCGATGAGCACGTCTTCGGACGAGAGCTTCGCCGTGGCGTTGGCGAGTTCGGCGTCGCCCGCGGTGATCGCGTGGACGTCGTACCCGGCGAGCCGGGCGTTGTGCGCGAACGCGATCCCGACGGCGGCGTAACTGCCGTCGGCGATGACGACCGTCCGGCGCGCTCCCGCGACGGCTTCGGCGACCTGGCGGATCTCGTCCTCGGCGAACCGCCGGTTGAGCAGGGCGAGGCTGTCGAGGTCCCGGCGCAACGAAGCCGAACCCGGCGAGTCGACATCCCGGTGTTCTTCGGCCACCTGCGGCGCGCTCAGCGACGACATGTACCGCGCCCGCAACTCCTGTTGCAGCGCCGGCCAGCCGGCGAACCCAAGCGCCTGCGCCGTCCGGGTGACGGTGGCGACGTTGACCCCGGCGAGCTGGGCGAGCTCCGCGGTCGAGCCGAACGACGCCCGGCGCGGTTGCGAGACCAGCACTTCGAGCACCGCGGCCGACTTCGGCCGCAGGCCTCGTTCCGGTGTCCGATCCCGAAGCCACGCCTCGAAACCGTCGTCGGTTCCCGTCTCTGTCACGCACGCCCTCCCTCGACCGCGCCACGGTAACGCATCGTGCCCGTCGAACCACTTGCAACAACCATTGCAGTTTTGACGAAACGCAGTATACGTTGTCCGCACTCTCGTCTCTCCTAGTCGCCCGAACCACGGAAGGCGTTCCCCATGACGCTTCTGGCACGACTGGACCGGCTCCCGCTGAGCCGTCCCCACTACAAACTCCTGCTCATCGGCGGACTCGGTTACACCTTCGACGGTATGGACTCCGCCGTCGTCGCCTTCCTCCTGCCGAGCGCGAAAGCCGCCTGGGGCCTGGACAACGGCCAGCTCGGGCTGATCGGTTCGGCGACGCCGTTCGGCTTCCTCTTCGGCGCGATCGCCGCCGGCCTGCTGGGCGACCGCATCGGCCGCAAGAAGGTCATGATGTACGCGCTCGCCTTCTACGCGGTGTTCTCCGTGGTCGCGGCCTTCTCCCCCAACTACGAGGTCTTCCTGGGCGCGCGGGTGCTGGCCGGAGCGGGCGCGGGCGCCGAAAGCGCGATCATCGCGCCGTTCCTGTCGGAATTCGTCCCCGCCAAACGACGCGGCTGGTTCGTCGGCGCGCTGGCCGGGTTCTTCTCGTTCGGATTCGTCATGGCCGCGCTGATCGGGCGGTTCGTCGTCCCGACCGTGCCGGAAGGCTGGCGGGTCGCGCAGCTGATCACCGCGCTGCCGATCGTCATGCTGCTGTGGTGGCGCCGCTCGCTCCCGGAATCACCGAGGTTCCTGGTCGCGAACGGACGTCATGCCGAGGCCGAAAAGATCGTCTCGAAACTCGAACGGGACGTCGAAAAGGCGACAGGGCAAGCACTTCCGGCCGTCGCCAAGGCAGATGCCCAGCCCGCGACGGAGACCCCCAAGGTCAATCTCCTCAGCGCGTTGAAGTTCCTGTGGAGCCCGGCGATGGCCCGCCGCACCGCGGTGATCTGGACCGTCTGGTTCGTGATCACGTTCTCCTACTACGGCTTCTTCTCCTGGATCCCGACGCTGCTCGTCGAGCGCGGCATCACGGTGACCAAGAGCTTCGAGTTCTCGATCATCATCTACCTGGCGCAGATCCCCGGGTACTTCTCCGCCGCGTGGCTGTCGGAACGCCTCGACCGCAAGCACACCATCGCGTTGTACCTCGCGGGTTCGGCGGTGAGCGCGTTCTGGCTGAGCCAGATGGACGCGCCGTGGTCGATCACCCTCGCCGGGGCGGTGCTGTCGTTCTTCCTCAACGGCACGTACGCCGGCGTGTACTCCTACACCCCCGAGGTGTTCCCGACCTGGATCCGCGCCAGCGGGACCGGGCTGTCCAGTGCGTTCGGCCGGGTCGGCAGCATCCTGGCCCCGACGATCATCGGCCTGTCCGCCGCGAGCCTCGGCTTCGCGGGGGTCTTCGGCCTCACCACCGCTGTCCTCGCGGCCGGGGTGGTGTGTGTCGTCGTGTTCGGCCTGTCCACCGCCGGCCGTTCCCTGGAAGAACTGACCGAACACGGCGCGCCCGTGAAAACCGCCAAGGAGATGACGAAGTGACCGTGTCACTGTCCACTGTGGAGGGCAAGACCCGAGCCACGATCGGCGTACGGCTGTTCACCGTGCTGGCCTGGGTGCCCGAACGGCGGGCGCTGCGGCGAGTGCACAGCAGCCACCCCGTCGAATACCCGGTCGGCGGCGAGAAGACCGTCGAGGTCGCCGCCGGGTGGCTGGACCGGTGCATCACGGGCCAGGAGCCGTACTTCGGGCCGGACAGCGCGGCGGTGCGGGAGATCTTCGCCGACCACGAACTCATCGACAGCCTCGGCTGCGGCGCGGTGATCAACGTGCCGGTGGTGGACGACGGCCGCACCCTCGGCGTCCTCAACCTCCTCGACGGGGAAGGCCACTACGACGACGATTCCGTCGCGGTGGCGCGATCTCTGGCACCGTTGGCGGTCCCGGCCCTGCGCGAACTCCTGGAGGAGACCCGATGAACGGATCGCTGCTGCTGCGCGACGCCCGCCTGCTCGACCCGATCACCGGCGAGTACACCGAGGGCGACCTCCGGTGCGCCGACGGCCGGATCGTCGAGATCGGCACCGGTCTCACCGCGGGCGACGCGCGGACCGAGGATCTGCACGGAGCGTTCGTGCTGCCGGGGCTCGTCGACGCCCATGTGCACGTCACCGCGTCCACCGCGGATCTCGGGTCGCTGCCCGCGTCGTCACCGGCGTACGTGACCGCGCACAGCGCCCGCACCATGAGCCGCATGCTGGACCGGGGCTTCACGACGGTCCGTGACGCTTCCGGCGCCGACTACGGTCTCTCGGACGCGCAGGCCGAAGGATTGTTCCGCGGCCCGCGGCTGCTGTTCTGCGGCCGCGCGCTGAGCCAGACCGGCGGGCACGGCGACAGCCGGACGCGGGGCGCCAACACCAGCGAAGACCACCCGTGCTGCGCCGGTCTCGGCCGGGTCGCCGACGGGGTCGACGCGGTCCGCGCGGCGGCGCGCGACGAACTGCGCAAGGGAGCGCACCACATCAAGGTGATGGCCTCCGGCGGCGTCGCCTCCCCCACCGACCGGATCGACTCGACGCAGTACTCCGGCGAGGAACTGCGCGCCATCGTCGAGGAGGCGGAAGCGGCCAACCGCTACGTCGCCGCGCACGCGTACACCGCCCGCGCGGTGAACCGCGCGCTGGAACTGGGTGTCCGGTCGATCGAGCACGGCAACCTGATCGACGACCTGAGTGTCGAGCTGTTCCTCCGGCACGACGCGTACCTCGTCCCGACCCTGGTGACGTACTGGGCGCTGAAGGAGGAAGGGCGCGAGCACGGGCTGCCGGAATCCAGCTGGCGCAAGGTCGACGAGGTGCTCGGCGCGGGTATGGCCGCTTTGGAGCGGGCCGCGCGCGGCGGGGTGAAACTGGTGTACGGCAGTGATCTCCTCGGCGGGATGCACCGTCACCAGAACCACGAGTTCCGGTTGCGCGGCGAGGTCCAGTCCGCGTTGGAGGTGATCCGCTCCGCGACGTCGACGGCGGCGGATCTGCTGAACCTGACAGGCGAGATCGGCACGCTCGCGCCGGGCGCGCACGCGGATCTGGTGGTCGTCGACCGGGATCCGCTGGAGGACGTCGGCGTGCTGGCGGAGCCGGAGAAGTTCCGGTACATCGTGCAGGGCGGGACGATCGTCTCCCCCTGACGCGTTTCGTCCTCTGCTTGCGGTAGTTGCGCGTGCAAGGACCGCGAGCAGAGGACGAAACGCCGTCACGAGAAGTGTTGCGGAACGCCCCAAGGGTTGTCGTCCCGCAGCGGTTCCGGCAGCAGGTGCGAAGGCCAGTCCTGATAGGACACCGGACGCAGGAAGCGTTCCACCGCCGCCGTCCCGACCGAGGTCGACGCCGGTGACGTCGTCGCCGGGAACGGTCCGCCGTGCTGCATCGCGGCGGTCACCGCGACCCCGGTCGGCCAGCCGCCCCACAGGATCCGCCCGCTGCGGTCGGCCAGCACCGGCCGCAGCGCTTCGACTTCGGAGGACTCCTCGGGCAGCGCGTGCACCGTCGTCGTCAGCTGACCGGGCAACGCCGACAGCACCGGCAGGACGTCGAAAAGCCGTGAGTACCGCACGACGACGCCCAGCGGACCGAAGCACTCTTCGGCCGCCTCAGGTACGAAGTCGGTTAGGTCGATCTCGAGCAGCCGGGCTCCAGGACCGGCGACGACCTCGCGCATCCCCGGGATCCCGGTCAGCCGCTCAGCGCCCGCGTCGAAGCCGGACGCGATCCGGTCGTTCAGGAACGGCGCGGCCGGGATCCCGCGCAACCGTTCGGCGACGCGGTCCACGAACGGGCTCTCCGACGGCGCGAACACCAGACCCGGATTCGTGCAGAACTGCCCGTTGCCCAGTGTCAGCGAGCCTGCGTAGCCCGCTGCCAGTTCCTCAGAGCGCGCGGCGCCCGGCAGGACGACCACCGGGTTCACGCTGCCAAGCTCGCCGTGGAACGGGATCGGAACCGGCCGTTCGGCCGCGATCCGCGCCAGGGCGAGGCCGCCCGCCACCGATCCGGTGAAGGCGGCGGCCGCGATCGCCGGGTGACGCAGCGCCTCCACGCCGGCGGATTCCCCTTCGACGAGGCCGAAGATGTCACCCCAGGGGCCGAGAGCCTCTTCGATGATCGCCGCCGTGCGCCGGGACAACTCCGGATGTCCGGGATGCGCCTTGACCACCACCGGGCACCCGGCCACCCACGCCGACGCCGTGTCCCCACCCGCCACGCTGAACGCGAACGGGAAGTTGCTCGCGGCGAACACCAGCACCGGCCCCACCGCGGTCCGATAGCGACGCAGCTCCGGACGCGGTCCGGGTGGCCACGACGGGTCGGCGCGGTCGATCCGGACGTCGTAGTACGCGCCGCTCCCGGCCGCGAGCAGCCGCAGCTGGAACGTCGTCCTGGCCAGTTCGCCGGTCAGCCGTGCGGTTCCCAGCCTGGTTTCCGCGTCGGCGATCTCGATCAGGGACGGCCCCGCCGCGTCCAGCGCGTCGGCGACACCGGTGATCACCTCCGCCCGCGTCGTCGGCGGCACCGCGGCCCATGCGGCGGCGATCTCCGCCGCCCGCTCGATTTCCTTCATGGTTCCTTCCTTTCCGGGTTCTCCGCCGAGTTCCGGAATCCGAACAGCGCGTACACCACCAGCCCGAGCACCATCCAGGCCGCGAACCGCAGCCAGGTCAGCGCGTCCAGGTTCGCGATCAGCCAGACCGCGAACGCCACCCCGACCAGCGGCACGAACGGGACCCACGGCGTGCGGAACGACCGCGGCAGATCCGGCCGGGTGCGCCGCAGCACCACCACCGCGATCGACACGACGATGAACGCGGCCAGGATCCCGATATTCGTCAGATCCGCGGCCTCCTTGATCGGCAGGAAGCCCGCGATGACCGCCGAGCCGATCCCGACCGGCCAGATCACCCGCGTCGGCACCCTGCGCCGGGGGTGGGTGCGGGCGAAGTACCGCGGCAGCAGGCCGTCCCGGCTCATCGCGAACCAGATCCGCGACACCGCCAGCATGTTCGCGAACGCCGACGTGGTGATCCCGAGGATGCCGCCGACCGCGACGACCGTGCCCAGCCCGGCCAGCCCGACCGCGGCCAGCGCGCTCGAAAACGGGCTGTGCACGTCGATCTGGTCGTAGCGTTGCATTCCGACCAGCACGATGGACACCAGCAGGTAGATCACCGCCGCGATGGCGAGCGACACGATGATCGCCTTGGGCAGCAACCGTTTCGCCTCGACGCTCTCCTCCGCGGCGGCCGTCATCGCGTCGTAGCCGTACACCGCGAAGAACGTCGTCGCCGCGCCCGCGACCGCGCCGCCGATGCCGTAGGGCAGGAACGGGCTGAAGTTCCCCGCCGAGATGTGGAACGCGCCGGCGACCACGACCAGCGCCACGATCGCCAGCTTGATCACCACCAGCGCCGTCTCGAACCGGGCGGATTGCT
Source organism: Amycolatopsis sp. WAC 04197 (assembly GCF_003947475.1). Taxonomy (NCBI): domain Bacteria; kingdom Bacillati; phylum Actinomycetota; class Actinomycetes; order Pseudonocardiales; family Pseudonocardiaceae; genus Amycolatopsis; species Amycolatopsis sp. WAC 04197. The sequence goes on from NZ_QHJK01000011.1 coordinate 62,963, forward strand.
TGCTGCCACGGGAAAGGACGAACGCCAGCAGCAGGCACAGCAGCGCGGCGAACAGGTCGACGCGGTGCCCTGGCCCGGTTCCCGGTGCCCCGAGCATCCACGACGGGAGGTCGAGGCCGACCTGCTCCACGACGTAGGACAGGTAGCCGGACACCGCGATCGCCACCACCGCGACGATCGCGGTGTACTCCAGCAGCAGATCCCAGCCGATCAGCCAGCCCGCGATCTCCCCCAGCGCCGCGTACGAGTAGGTGTACGCGGATCCGGCACGCGGGATGAGCCCGGCGAACTCCGCGTAACACAGGGCGGCCGCCGAGCTGGCGATGATCGCGATCAGGAACGAGATCATCACGCCGGGTCCGGCCTGCTGGTTCGCGACCACGCCCGCCAGCGAGAAGACCCCGGCGCCGACCAGGCCGCCGAGGCTGAGCGAGACCAGCTGCCAGAGGCCCATCGTGCGGGGCAGACCGCCGGGACCGGCCTCGTCGGGACCTTCGAAGGACTTGCGCCGGAAGAGCCCGGAGCGCGAGAAAAGCTTGGGCTGAGGCCGGATCGTCGTTGATTCGGGCATGACAAATCCCTTCCGGACCGCGCGTGGCGGCCCGGGTCGGCGATGGGTATGGGGATTAGAGCGTGTCTCCCGAACTGGAGTGGGCAGGTCAGGCGAGGACACGCGCGCGCGTTTCTTTTCGGCCGGAGGCCTCGGTTTTGCGGAGGCGGGCCGCTGACACCGCTGAGCGAGTAGCTCCGCCATGCCGCGGCCCGGCTGTGGAAATCCGAAAGCGCGCTTCGAGAGACAGGGGTTAGAGGACGAACCCCGCGGGGAACGGGTCGTCCGGGTCCAGCAGATAGGTGGCGTTGCCGGTGATCCAGGCCCGGCCGGAGAACTCCGGCACCACCGCGGGGACGCCGCCGACGGTGGTCTCGGCGACCAGCTCACCGGTGAACGTGGTGCCGATGAACGAACTGTTCTCGAACGGCGTGTGCAACGGGAGTTCGCCTCGGGCGTGGAGCTGCGCCATCCTGGCCGACGTGCCGGTGCCGCAGGGTGATCGGTCGAACCAGCCGGGATGGATCGCCATCGCGTTCTGTGACGCCTTGGCGTCCGAGCCCGGGGCGAGGAACTGGACGTGTTTGCAGCCGCCGATCAGCGGATCGGCCGGATGTTCCGGCGGCCGCTGGTCGTTGATGGCCGCCATGATGTCCAGCCCCGCGGCGAGGATCCGGTCCTTCTCCGCCCTGTCGAACGGAATGTCCACTTGGGACAGTTCCAAAATGGCGTAGAAGTTGCCGCCGTAGGCCAGGTCGTAACGCACTTCGCCCAGCCCCGGCACGTCGACGACGGCGTCCCGCTCGGCGAGGAACGACGCGACATTGCGCAGTTTGACGCGGACCGCGCGGCCGTCCTGGACCTCGACCTCGGCGTGCACGAGCCCGGCCGGGGTGTCCAGCCGGACCATGGTCTTCGGTTCGGTCACCTCGACCATGCCGGTCTCCACCAGCACGGTCGCGACGCCGATGGTGCCGTGCCCGCACATCGGCAGGCAGCCGGACACCTCGATGTACACCACACCCCAGTCGGCGTCCGGCCTGGTCGGCGGCTGCAGGATCGCGCCGCTCATCGCCGAATGACCGCGCGGCTCGTTCATCAGGAACTGCCGCAGATGGTCCAGGTGGGCCATGAAGTACCGGCGGCGTTCGGCCATCGTGTCGCCGGGGATGACGCCGACCCCGCCGGTCACCACCCGGGTCGGCATGCCCTCGGTATGCGAGTCGACGGCGGTGATCGACCGGATCGACCGCACCTACGCCACCCCCAGCGAGGCGAGCGCGCGGCGCATGTCGGCGGTGACCTGCTCGCGGTGTTCCTCGGTCAGCGCGCCCCGCGGCGGACGGCACGGCCCGCCGTACCGGCCGACGAGGTCCATCCCGAGTTTGATCGCCTGGACGAACTCGGTGCGTGAATCCCAGCGGAACGCGGCCACCAGCGGCTCGTAGAGCGCCCTGGCCTCGTCGAGCTTGCCGGACCGTGCCAGGTCGAACAGGCGCACCGACTCGGCGGGGAACACGTTGGGGAACCCGGCGAACCAGCCCGTCGCGCCCATCAGCAGGCTCTCCAGCACGACGTCGTCGGCACCGCTGATCACGTTGAGGCCCGGTGCCTGCTCGCGGATCTCCAGCACCCGGCGGACGTCACCGGAGAACTCCTTGACCGCGACCACGTTGTCGATCTGCGCGATCTCCGCGAGCAGCGCGGGCGTGAGGTCGACCTTCGTGTCGATGGGGTTGTTGTAGACCATCACCGGCAGGCCGACCGACGCCACCGCCTCGAAATGCGCGAGCACTTCGCCGCGGTTCGCCCGGTACATCGTGGGCGGCAGGCACAGCAGGCCGTCGGCGCCGTCCTCGGCCGCGACTTCGGCCCAGTACTTGGCCTGGTGCGATCCCGGGCCGTGCACGCCGACGACGACGATCCCGTCGTCGCCCACGGTTTCGATCGCGGTGCGGGCGACGCGGCGGCGTTCCTCGTCGGTCAGCGACGAGTACTCGCCGAGGGAGCCGTTCGGGCCGACGCCCCGGCAGCCGTTGTCGACCAGCCACCGGCAGTGCGCGGCGTAGGCGTCGTAATCCACGGCCAGCCCGGCGGGCGCCGACGCGTCGTCCCGGTACGGGAGGGCGGTCGCGACGACGACGCCACCGAGGTCGGGGGTGCTCATTCAGGTTCTCCTTCGGTTCGGGCGGCGAGTTCGCCCAGCCGGATCGGCTGGACGATCGGGCGGTGGTGCCGTTCGGTGCCACCGCACAGTTCGGCTACGGTCGGGCCGCAGATCCGGCCCTGGCACGGGCCGAGGCCGGCCCGTGTGCCGAGTTTCAGTGCGTGCGATCCGGGACAGGACTCGTCCTCGGTCGCACGCGTCAGTTCGCCGTACGTGGTTTCCTCGCAACGGCAGACGATCGTGTCTTCGTGCAGCCAGCTTCGCCAGGCCGGGCCGATCGGGTGGGCGGCGGCGAGACGTTCGGCGAAGGCGCGGGCCCGATCGCGGGCACGGAGCAGTGCCGCGTCCGGCGTTCCTCCGGCGGCGGCGCAGCCGGCGACCGCGCCTTCCGCAGCGGCGGTGATCGCACCGCCGATACCGGTGATCTCGCCCGCGGCGAACACACCGTCCACTGTGGTCTGTTGCGCGGCGTCGACCCGGACGAACCCGTCGTCCAGGGCACAGCCCGCGGCGACGGCCAGTTCCGGCTGCGGGCTGAAACCGTGACCCACGCAGACCGCGTCGACCTCGTAGACGCGTTCGGTACCGGGCACGACGGACCAGTCCGCGCGCACTTTCGCGGTCACGACCTCGCGGACGCGGTCCGCGCCACGCGCCTCGATCACCGTCCGGCCCGTCAGGTACGGGACCCGGTGCCTGGCCAGTGTCGCGGCGTAACGCACCAGTTCGCCCGCCTTCCCGGCGTGCGCGGCCAAGCGCCACGGCCGGGACGACCATCCTTTTCGGACGGTCGAGGCCGGGTTCGCCTCCAGTACCGCGACCACTTCGACCCCGACGCCCAGCAAGGATTCCGCGACCGGCAACAGGAACGGCCCGGCACCGGCGACGAGCACCCGTCCGCCGATCGCGACCCGCTCCCCTTTCGCCAGCGCCTGGGCCGCGCCCGCGGTGTACACGCCGGGCAGTTCCCAGCCGGGAAACGGCAGGGTGCGGTCGTGCGCGCCGGTCGCCAGGATCAGCGCGTCGGGGACGAGGGTCAGCCGCTCCCGTCCGGAGCCGTCGGACGGCCCCCGCAGGACGTGCAGCCGCCTCTCCGACCGGTCGAACGCCCAGACGGTGGAGCCGGGCAACCACCGGCATCGCGGATGCGTGAGTACCCGGCGGCGCCGGTCGAATTCCGCCCGGCCGTGCTGAATCCGGTCCGGACGCTTCGCCGCATAGACCTCGGGAAGCATCCGGTGGTACTGGCCGCCGGGGGTCTCCGCCTGATCCAGCACCGTGACCCGGGCACCGGCCCGCAGCGCGTGCTCGGCCGCCGCGAGCCCGGCGGGCCCGGCGCCGACGATCACCACGTTCACGCGGTTTCCTCCCGTGACTGGGTGCGGACTTCGTCGCCGTCGGCGGCCGGACGGCGGCACGCGCGGACGTCGGGCACGTCGTTCACCGTGAGCAGGCAGTCGAAACACGCGCCGATCCCGCAGAACACCCCGCGCGGAGCCCCGGAACGCGTGGTCCGCCAGGAGGTCCGTCCCGCGGCGAGCAGCATCCCCGCCACGCTCTGGCCCTCGATCCCGGTCACGGGTTCGCCGTCGACGGTGATCCGGATCGGCCGGTCGGTGCGGCCCACCGGATCGCGATCGCGCGGCAGCAGCCATCCGCTCATGCCGCCACCTCCGCCAGTACCGCGGAACGGTCAACGGTGAACTCGCCGACCGGCATCGCGGGCTCGGTCCCGGTGAGCAGTTCGCGCAGCAACCGCGCGGTGCCGACGCTCAGCCCGATCCCGGCGCCCTCGTGCCCGGTGGCGTGCCAGAGGTTCCCGAGCCGCGGATCCTCGCCGAGCACCGGGAGGTGATCGTCGACGTACGGCCGGAATCCACCGTACGCGCGCATGATCGCGGCGTCGGCGAGCGACGGGAACAGCCGCAGCGCCTTGACCGCGATGGCGCTCAGCACGTCCGGGCGGATCGCGCCGTCGAACTCCACCCGGCGGCGTGAAGAACCGATCAGCACGGTGCCGCCCCAGGTCGACTCGACGACGGCGGACGTCTGCAACTCGCCAGAGTCGGCGCCGACCGCCCCGACGTAATCGGCGTCGTAGACCTTGTGCCGCACCACACCCGGCATCGGCGTGGTCACCAGTACCTCACCGCGACGGGGGCGGACGGCGATCGGGGCGCCGAGGCGTGCCGACACCTGGCCGGCCCACGGGCCCGCGGCGTTCACGACGACGTCGGCCTCGATGACCTCGCCGGGCACACGGACACCGGTGATCCGTCCGTTGTGGACGGTCGCGCCGACGACCTCGGTGTCGGAGCGCAGCCGTGCGCCATGGCGCAGCGCGGAGCCCAGCAGTGCCAGCGCCGCGCCCGCGGGCTGGACCTGCGCGTCCTCCGGGTAGTGGAACGCGGCGGTCACCTCGCGGGTCAGCGCGGGTTCAGCCTCGGCAAGTTCCTTGTGGGACAACGGTTCCGCGCGGACCCCGGTTTGTGAGGTGGCGAACGCGGCGAGCGCGACGGCGCCGTCGTCCGTGGTGGCGACGACGATGCCGCCCTTGGGGTCGTACTCGATCGACGAAGCGGCGCGCGCGTCCTCGTCGGCGATCTCGGCGACCACCCGGGGCCACAACGCGGCCGAAAGCTTCGCGAGTTCGAGTTCCGCGCCAGGTCCCTTGTCGGAGACCAGGATGTTGCCCTCGCCGTGCGACGTGGTCCCTCCGGCGGCACGGCCACGATCCACGACCACGACGTCGAACCCGGCCAGGGTCAGCTCACGGGCACACGCGGCGCCGACGATGCCCGCGCCGAGGACGACCACACGCGTTCGGTTCATCGACCCTCCAGCGTTCGGTAAAGCGAACGATCGGAGAGTAGGTTCCACCCAGGACAGGTGTCAATACCTCGGGCGCGGTCAGCCCTTCAGCACCGGATGCGGCCTGCCGTCGAGCCGTTCGTCGGCGCGGTACTGCAGCAGCAGGACCGAGTGCACCGGCCCCGCCGAAGCGGTGTAGCAATGCGGCTCGCGGGCGTCGAAGGCGACGTAATCCCCCGGGCCGACCTCGACGCTGCGGCCCGCGACCTCGACCAGCAGCGAACCGGTCTGCACGATGGTGTGCTCGACCCCGACGTGCCCCTGCGAACGTTGCGGCGCGTCCCCGCGCACCACCTGGTCGTACACCTCGAAGACGCCGTCACCGGTCTCGATCCGCCGCAGCGGCCGGAGATCCACTCCCTCGCCGCTGAGCACCTCGACGTCGGCGCCGCGCACCACGGTGAGCGCGCCGCCCGCCCGATGGTCGAGCAGGTCGGAGATCGCCACCTCCAGCACCCTGGACAGGCTGAACACGGTCTCGATGGTCGGATTGCCGCCGCCGGACTCCAGCTGGGACAGCGTCGCCTTGCCGATTCCCGACCGCCGGGCGAGCTCCGACAGCGAAATCCCCCTCGCCGCCCTGGCCGCGCGCAGGTTGACCGCCAGCATGTCCCGGATCGAGGGCGTCTCGTCCTCCACCGCTTCTCCCCTGTCGTTCGTCAAACCGTACGAGCTCGTTCGCTTTGCCGATCGAGTTCGCGGACATCATGACACGCCCCGCGACGGGGAGGGCATAGCCGCGGCCGATGGGGTGGCGCGATGGTGGGCGGCGCGGGCCGCGATGAAACTCCTTCACCAACCGGTGTGTCACCGTCGACACAGGGTCACGGGCGCACCGTCGTTCCTGCCAGCGAGGAGATTCCCGTGCAGCTGATCCGCAGATCCGCAGGCCGACGACTTCGGGCGTTCGGCGCGGTGCTCATCACCACCCTCGGGCTGACCGCGGCCGCCGTCGCGCCGCCGGCGACTGCCGCCGCGAACGCCTGTCTCACCGGCACGCTCGTCTTCGACCATCTGGACGCGGAGGCCGGGACCAGCAAGCCGCTGCGCACCCAGGTCGCCCGCAACGCGAACTGGGAACTGTGGGGCCGCACCGGTTCCGGTACGGCGACCCGGCTCGCCGCCGGGATCACCGGCGCCTCCGACGGCCGCTTCACCGCCTGTCACACGGCGTCCCTGGCCGAGGCGTACGTGCGCTTCCGGTCGAGCAGCACGGCGATGTGGCGGGTCGTCAAGGCCGCGAACAACACCACCGACTACACGTTCGACTCGGCGCGCCGCACGAACGTCTCCGGCACCCAGGACCTCGGCACGGTGAAGGTGCCCTCGACGCTCCAGCGCGCGTGGAAGGTCGTGGACACGCTCAACGTCTTGTACTGGAAGCGCGCCAACCCGTCGTCCTCGTGCTGGACGGCCCGGCAGTCCGACGGACGCTGCGACCAGATCACCTTCGTCTGGGATCCGAAGGTCGCCGACGGCGGCTACTGGGACTACCCGAACACGAACTACGTCTTCCTCGGCAACACCATGCCCGACTCGAAGCACCTCATCCTCCACGAGGCCGGGCACTGGCTGCAGTGGCAGCTCTACGGCCGCGACTTCCCCGTCGTCACCGGCTGCAACCCGCACTACATCGAGAAGCACAGCTCGGAATCGTGCGCGTGGACCGAAGGCTTCGCCGACGCCGTCGCCGCCTACGCCCTCGGCGACTACCGCTACGTCTACGACAACGGCAGCTCGTACAGCTTCGAGAACGACGCCTCGACCCCCGGCTGGGACGACGGCGACACCGTGCAGGGGCGCGTCGGCTCGTCGCTGCTCGACCTGTGGGCGGCGGACGGACCGGACGGCGGGAACTGGAACCGGACGATCGCGTTGATGACGCGCGACTTCAGCCAGGACTTCCGCGAGTACTTCACCGAGGACCGGCCGGCCGCGGGCCTGTCCACGACCGGTGCCGCCGAGCGGATCCTCGCCGGCCACACCATCTCGTACTGACGGGGGCCGAAGGGGACTTTCCCCGCATGGCATGCGGGGAAAGTCCCCTTCACCGCGTCGGATGCGGGGAAAGCGTCCTTCAGCCCCTGGCTCCCTGGACCCAGGCGGTGATCTCGTCGGCGGTCGAAGGGAAACCGTCGGAGAGCAGGTCGTATCCCGCTCCGGTGACCACGACGTCGTCCTCGATGCGGACGCCGAGGCCGCGCAGTTCGGGCGGCACGGTGCGGTCACCGGCGTGGAAGTACAGACCCGGCTCGACCGCCAGCGCCATCCCCTCGGCGAGCGTGCCCTCGCGGTACGTCGAGGGATGCGCGGCGGCGCAGTCGTGGACGTCCAGCCCGAGGAAATGGCCGGTACCGCAGACGATGTACCGCCGGTGCTGCTGCCCGTCCGGCGACAGCGCTTCGTCCACCGACACCGGGAGGAGTCCCCAATCGTGCAAACCCTCCGCGAGTACGCGCAGCGCCGTCGCCTGGAACGCGCCGTAGTCCTGACCGGGACGGACCTCGCCCAGCGCCGCGACGTGCGCCTTGTGCACCAGGTCGTAGACGTCGCGCTGGGCCTTCGTGAACTCCCCGCCGACCGGGAAGGTCCGGGTGATGTCGGCCGTGTACAGGGAATCCACCTCGACGCCGGCGTCGAGCAGCAGCAGGCTGTCCTCGGTCACCTTCCCGTCGCAGCGCGTCCAGTGCAGGATCGGGGCGTGCGGCCCGGCTGCCACGATGGACGTGTAGCCGGGGCCGGTGCCTTCGGTGCGCGCACGGCGGTCGAAGGTGCCCTGCAGCCAGCGTTCCCCGCCGCCGCGGACCGCCTCCGGCAGCGCGGCCAGCACGTCCGCGAAGCCGAGGGCGGTCGCGTCGACGGCGTCACGCAGCTGGCCGATCTCCCAGTCGTCCTTGATCCGGCGCAATTCGGCGAGGACCGTCCGGAGCCGCTCGCTGTGGCCGAAGCGATACGCGTCGAGCGCGGGATCGACCCCGGCACCGACCAGGAAACTCGGGTTCCGCCCGCGCAAACCGTGCGGGAGATCCTCCAGCGGGCGGCATTCGATGCCGAGCGCGTCCCCGTACGCGGCCGGTCCGGCGGCGGAGCCGACCCACAGCGGACTGGTGTCGGCGTCACCGACGAAGTCCGGCTCGTGCGCCTCGGCGGGCCGCGGGACGTACAACGTGGCGTGGTGGCTGTCCCCCGCCGGGGTCATAACCAGGATCGCGCCCTCACGCTGGCATCCGGTGAGCCACACGAAATCGCTGTCGGCACGGAAGCCGTGGAAGGTGTCGTTGGACCGCACCACGGCCCGGCCCGCCGCGAGCGCGATGCGCTGACCGGGCAGTTCCGCCGACAGCCTGCCACGGTGGGCGGCGGCCGCCTCCGCGGTACCCGGCGGCACCTCCACCACGTCGTCCGCGGGCTCCCAGCCGTCGCTGATCCAGTTCCGGAACCCTTTGGCGGCCAGCAGCGCGCGCAGATCCGGCCGGGTTCGGTCGCCGGTCATCGGCACCCCTTTCAGGTAGTCATGGTCCTGGCCGCACCTTCGCACCGCGACGGACCCGGCCGTAATGACCGGCGGCGATAGACTCCGCCTATGGCCCTGGAGATCCGGCACCTGCGGGCGATCTGCGCCATCGCCGAAGCGGGCAGCCTCTCGCAGGCGGCCGCCGCACTGGGCATGTCCCAGCCCTCGCTGACCTCGCTGCTCCAGCGGCTCGAACGGCAGATCGGCGCGCCGTTGTTCGTCCGCAGCCACACCGGCGTGACCCCGACCCCGGTCGGCGAGCAGACGTTGCGCCGCGCGCTGACCCTGCTCGTGGAGTTCGACCGGTTCGAGAGCGATCTCCTCGGCGCGCTCGGCGACGGCCCGGTGCGACTCGGATCGTCCCAAATGGACTGTCTGCCCACCTTCGTCGAGCGGCTGGACGACGCGCTGCCGGGGCTGGACGTCACCGTCCACGTGGAACCCTCCAGTTCGGTGCTGGCGCAGGCACTCGCCCGGGCGACACTGGACATCGCCGTCATCGCCATGTCCGACGACCAGGAAGTGCCGCTGGCGAAGCATCTCGGGCACCGGGTGCTGTTCTCGTGGCTGCCCGTCTTCGTCGGCATTCCGGCACGGCACCGGCTCGCCGGCGGTTTCGAGGTCGACCTGGCCGACCTCGCGGACGAGGCGTGGATCGGGCCGCCCGGTCCCGAGGACGGCTCGCTGACGTCGTTGCGCGCGGCGACGCATCGCGCGGGGTTCACGCCGCGGATCCGCTTCGAATGCCCGAACGGCGGCGGACGCCATCTGATCGCCGCCGGGCAGGCGGTGCAGCTCGTGGAACCCACCGCGCCCGAACTTCCCGGCATGGTCGTCCGGCCGTTGAAGGGCGACCCGATGCGGATGCGGCTCGTGCTGGCGTGGCGCAAGGAACGGTTGACGTGGGATCAGGCGGAGAACGTCTACCGCGCGGTGATGACGTCGTACACGCGGCACGCGATGGCGTCGACGCCGTTCCGGACGTGGTGGGAGCGGCGGCGGGATTCCCAGTCGTGGGACGGGCTGGTGGACTTCTTCCGGGCGGCCGGTTCATGACCGGACCGGTGTGAAACAACCGGTTTCGAACAGCCTGTAACCCGATCCCGCCTCGCCGCGATTGACCTCCCGTACCGGGCGAACGGAGACGGGAGATGATGACGCAACGGCTGTGGCTGGGACTGGCGGTCGTCTACACGTGCACCGCCGTGGTCCAGCTCTACCTTCTCGCCAGCACCGGCGCCGTCTGGGCCGGGACACTCACCGCGGTCGGCTTCGTGGCGGCGCTCCTGTGCGTCCTCGCCGCCTGGAAGGCACCGAAACGAGAACGGGACGACACAAGGGAATTCGACTCGCATCACCCCTGACCACCGGGATATGGCGCGGCCCACGGCTCCTCGTCGAGGCCGACCCCGCCCGCGACGTACGCGATGGTCCGGTACCAGCCCGCCAGCACGAGGAACTCCAGGAGCTGCGCGGCCGGGTAATGCTCGGCGAGCGCGGCCCAGACGGCGTCGGAAACCGTTGCCGTGTCGTGGAGTTCGTCGACGGCGGCGATCAGGGCGCGGTGCCGCTCCGGCCAGGCGGGATGCCCGGAGTCGCCGGACACGGTGGCTTCCAGCTGTTCCGGCGTCAAGCCGACCATCGGTGCGAAAACCGCGGCGTGGACACCCCATTCGTAGCGGCATCCGCAGCGGGCGGTTACCCGCGCGATGACGATTTCCCGGTCCAGCGCGGGTAATTCGCCGTGCGCGAGCAGACCGGCTCCCAGGGCGCGCATCCGCGACGCCAGCTCCGGATGGCGCTGCAGCAAGCGGAACAGCGCGAGCGGCTCCTCCGTCACGCCGGGCGGCATCCATTTGCGCAGGGCTTGTTCGACGTCCGCCTCGTAGGGCGGGGCGAGTGGCGCTATCCGGGCCATGACCACCTCCGGTGCTTCGATTTCAGAACCACTATGCTGCTTCGAAAGTCGAAGCACAAGGGGGTGCCATGCCCGACCATCCGATCCCGCGGCCCGGGCGGCCGGTCCGCGGCTCCGAAACCGGCCGGCCGCTCATGGCCGCACTCGATCTGCTGGGGCGGCGATGGACCCTCCGGGTGATCTGGGAACTACGCGAGGGCGACGTCGGCTTCCGGGAACTCCGGCGGCGTTGCGAGCACATGTCGTCGAGCGTGCTCGCCACCAGGCTGGGCGAGCTCACCGAAGCCCGCATCGTCGAGACCGGCGGCGAGGGTTACCGGCTGACACCATTGGGGGAACAGCTTCTCGACGCGTTGCACCCACTGGAGAAATGGGGCCTCGCCTGGGAAAAGGCGCTACGCGAGTGACCAGGTCACCCACCGTTCACCGCACGCGGCCTTGCCAGGAGAGGTGAGCGGCGTACGGTGAGCAGTACGTGAGGTTGAGTCCACCAGCCCGCGCGAACGACCCCGCATGTCCGCGGCCCAGCACCTTCACAGGGCGACGCGGCGGCGAGTTCACTTGCGCAACAGCTGTGCAGGCTACCCGTTGTCCGTCTCGTCCCCGGCTATCCGGGAGACACCATCATGACCGAACGTATTCCTTTCACACGGAGCAGCCGCGACGGCCCCGCCTTCCGCACCGTGCACCATCCCGCCATCCCGCGACCGCGCCCGTCCGCCGAGAACCTGTTGCGGGTCCAGCGGATCCGATGGAACGAAGACCTGCTGGTCGTCGCCGCGGCGGGCGAGATCGACCTCGCCACCGCGGGACGGCTGGAACAGGCCCTGCGTGGCCATCTGCCCGCCGCGACCGTGCTCGATCTCAGCGAGGTCGGCTTCCTCGGCGTCGCCGGGTTACGGGTCATCGAATCCGCCGCGGCCCGGGCCCGCACCGAACGCCGTACGACCAGCGTCGTCGCCGATTCCCGGCCGGTGCTGCGTCTGCTCCAGCTCTTCGGCACGGAGACCCAGATCCCCGTGTACCGGCGCCTCGACCACGCGATCCTCGAGGTACCGAACCAGTGAGGATCAGGCGAGCGGCAGGAGCGTGGTCAGCCCCGTCTTCGAAGCCAGCCGCCGGATCGTGGGCGACGGAAGGAAACTCAGCACCACACCCTGGGTGCTGCACCGCTCGTTGATCCCGACCAGGGTCGCCAAGCCGGTGGAATCGCAGAACTCCACGCCTTCGAGGTCGACGACCAGCTTGCCCGGCACGGGCTCCAGCGCTTCCTCGAAGGTCTCCTTGAGGTCTTCGGAGGTCGTCAGATCGATCTCTCCCGCCACCGCGATGACGACCTCGGCGCCATCGGGCCTGGCGACGGACACCGAAAACGGAACCTCCCGGTGTTCGCCGTCTCCGCTCGTCACCGTCATCCACCCCTCACGATCGGTACCCGACTGCCCCGAACATATCGGATGACGGCCCCCGCTCGCGCGGCTCACGTGTCCCGATCCGGGCGGTGCCTTAGCCTTGTCGATGGATCCGGCGGTCGTGGACCGCGGCGGACGACGAGGAGAAGCTTCGTGATGCCGATCGACGAGCCGGTGCGCAAGCACACCGACGAGCTGGTCCTCGAGGTCGCCGCCGTCCCCGCCCAGGCCGCCGCGTTGCGGGACGTCCTGGCGAAATGGGCCCTCGACCGGGGGCTTCCCCGGGAACTGGCCGAGGATCTCAAGCTCACCGCCTACGAAGCGATGACGAACGTCGTCAAGCACGCCTACCCGGACGGCACCGAAGGCAACGTCATGACGGTGACCGCCGCCCACGACGACGGCCGGCTCAAGATCAGCGTCGCCGACGAGGGCCGCTGGCGCGACGGCCGCCGCCCGGACGGCGGACGCGGCCTGCCGATCATCCGCGCCTTCGCGCCGGAGGCCTCGGTGACGAGCACGCCCACCGGGACCATCGTCCGGCTCGCCTGGCCCTGCCCCGCCCTCTGACGAGCTTCGGCCTCCTCTGGGCGTGCTCGGACACGGGACTCGCGTGACTGGAGACGGATCTCGCGTGATTGGAGCCGGTACGTGTCCAATCACGCGAGTCACGTGTCCAATCACGCGAATGACGTGATCCCGGCCGGGGTCCGATCACCGGATGACGTCGTAGACCAGCTTCTGGATCCCGTTGCCGTAGGACTCGCTCTCGACGAGCTTGAGGTTCTGCTTGTCCTTGTCGGTGTCGCTGAACAGCTTCTTGCCCGCGCCGAGCAGGACCGGGAACAGCAGCAGGTGGTAGCGGTCGATCAGGCCGGCGTCGGCGAGGTTCCGGTCGAGTTCCGCGCTGCCGTGGACGATGATCGGCCCGCCCTCGGTCTCCTTGAGCTTCGCGACGTCGTCGAGCGAGCGCAGGATCGTGGTCTCGCCCCAGTTGTCGACGAGGTCCTCGTCCCGCAGCGTGGTCGACACGACGTACTTCGGCATCGCGTTGTACTCGGCGAATTCCTCGGTCATACCGGGCCACACCGGCGAAAACGCCTGGTAGCTGACCCGGCCCATCATCATCGCCGTGGCCTCGCCCTGCTCACGCCCCTTGAGCTCGTAGGCCGCTTCGTCGAACTCGATGCCGTTGAAGGTCCAGCCGGAGTTGCGGTAGCCGGGCTCTCCGCCGGGCCCTTCGACGACGCCGTCGAGCGAGACGAACGCGGTGGCGATCAGGGTGCGCATCTGGTTTCTCCTTGGTGGTTCGGAAGTGCTTTCGACACTGCGTCGACCGGGGAACGACGGATTCGACATCGTGGCGAAAAGAATTTCTCACTCTTCGGCGTCGCGGACCAGCAGGGCGATCTGGACCCGGTTTTCGACGCCGAGCTTGGCGAGCATGCTGCTCGTGTGCGCCTTCACCGTCGCGACGGTGATGTCCAGCTTTCGCGCGACGTCGGTGTTGGACAGCCCCTCGGCGATGGCGCCCGCCGTCTCGCGTTCGCGATCGGTCAGCGTGGCCAGCAGCCCGCGGGCGGTTTCCCGCGACGCCCGGCGCGCGTCGGACGAATGCGGTCCGGTGGCCGCGGTGATCAGCCGGGCCGTGGCGGCGGGTGAGAGCGCGGGTTCGCCGGTCGCGACCGTGCGGATCGCCGCGAGGATCCGCGGCGGCGGGGTGTCCTTGAGCAGGAATCCGAGCGCGCCGACGCGCAGCGCGCCCAGCACCATCTCGTCCGAGTCGAACGTGGTGAGCACCAGCACCCGCGGCGGCTCCGGGAGGCCGAGGATCTCCTCGGTCGCGCTCAGCCCGTCGCGGCCGGGCATCCGGACGTCCATCAGGACGACGTCGGGCCGCTGCTCCCCCACCACGCCGACCGCGGCGTCGCCGTCGGCCGCCTCACCGACCACGACGAGGTCCGGTTCGCCGTCGACGATGAGCCGCAGCGCCATCCGCACCAGATGCTCGTCGTCGACCAGTACGACCCGCACCCGCTCGTCGTCCATTCATTCGCTCCCTTCGCGGACCGGCCACGGCAACCGCGCGGCGAGCACGAATCCGCCGCCGGGTTCCGCGTGGTGGTCCAGTTCGCCGCCTGCCAGCCCGACCCGTTCGGCGAGGCCCAGCAGGCCGAATCCCGACGCGGGCGGACCCGCGATCGCCCGCGCCGCACCGGAATCCCGGATCGTCGCGCGCAGCCCGTCGCCCGGCCTTCCTTCGACGGTGACGACCACGTCGGCGCCGGGCGCGTGTTTGCCCGCGTTGGTCAGCCCTTCCTGCACGATCCGGTAGACGGTCCTCGCGATCGCGTCGGGCGGCTCGCCCTCGGTCGCGAGCCGCATCGTGACGGCCAGCCCCAGCGCCCGCGCGTCCGCGACGAGCGAGGGAAGGTCGGCGAGCGAGGGTTGCGGCGGTTCCAGTTCGTCCGGGTCCGCCCGCAGCACGCCGAGGACGTCCCGCAGTTCCTCCAGCGCCTGATGGGAGCCGTCGGCGATGCCGCGCGCCAGTTCCGCGACCTGCTCGGCGGGCAGATCCGGGCGGTGCCCCAGCACCCCGGCCTGCATCGCGACCAGCGAGACGCGGTGCGCGAGGACGTCGTGCATCTCGCGGGCGATCCGGTGGCGTTCCACGATCCGGGCCTCGGCCGCCCGCGCGGCCTGCTCCCGTTCCGCGCTCTCGACCCGTTCCCGCAGGGAGCGCACCTCCTCCCGGCGCGCCCCGATCGCGGCACCCACGGCCACCACGATGCCCACCAGCAAGGTCGGGAGGCTGATCAGCAGCCACAGCGGCCCCGGCGTCTCGCGCGCCGGGTACAGGTCGACGACCAGGACCGCGGTGACCACGGACAACACCGCCGCGACCGCCGTTTCGGCCGGTCGCCGCCGGGTGGCCAGCGAACAGAGCGCCAGCAGCGACGCGCCACTGGCCAGCACCGACGCCGTCGAAGCGAGGATGACCGCGATGGCGATCACCACCGGGAAACGGCGGCGCCACAGCAACGCGATCAGGCAGACGAGCGCGATCAGCGGATCGCCGGTGATCATCCACTCGACCCGCGGCCCCGACGCGCCCACCGGCAGTTGCGCCGCCGTGATGACCCAGAGCAGCACACCCAGCGCCGCCGCGGCGAGCAGACGCCAGGCCTCTCCCCACGGCCGGAGGGGCGGCTGGGCGCCGGCGTCGGTGATCACCGGCCCATCATGGTCGACCGGCCCGCGGCGGCGCAGCCGGACACGGGACGATTCCGGCCCCGACCTCGGTCGCGACGGGGATCGACTTTGGTCGGACACGACGTGCGACGCGCCGCCGATGCGCGCCGGGTTCCGCGCGGGCGATGCTGGGGTCCGACCGTGGAACCAGGAGGTGGGAAGCATGACCAAGGGCGGCTATCTGGGGCTGCAGATCTTCGGGATGGTGGCCGTCGCCGTCTTCGCGCAGGCCGCCATCCGCAGCCTTTTCGATCATTCCTCGACCCAGTTGTGGGGCGCGTTCGACTGGGTACCCGGTGAGTGGGGCGGCAGGTTGATCGTGTTCCTGCTGCTCGCGGCCACCGGAACGGTGCTGGCGGGCTGGGCGCATGATCGCGCCAAGCGAGCGGACCGCTAGGCCGACGCCGTTCCGCTAGTATCCCCAGCCGGGCGTTTTCCGTCTACATCGGACGGAACGCGGGGCTGGTCGATCGCGGGAGAGTGCATGGCGGACGGAGTTGGCTCGCTTGCGGGGTGGTCGGCCGATCCCACCGAAGTGACCAGCTACGTGGGCCGGGACGCCGAGACCGGCGAGGCGAGGCGCCTGCTGGAGGCATCGTCGCTGGTCACGCTGACGGGGCCGGGCGGGGTGGGCAAGACCAGGCTGGCCTGGCGCATCGCGGCGGCCCACCGGGAGGCCACCGCCGACGAGGTCGCGTTCGTCTCGCTGGCCGAACTGCGGGAACCCGCGCTGCTGGTGCCGACGGTCGCGAACGTGCTCGGCTTCGGCGACCGCTCGGCGAAACCGGCCATCGACGTCGTCGTCGAAGCCCTGCAGGCGAGCCGGCTGCTGCTCGTGCTCGACAACTGCGAGCATCTGGTAGACAGCTGCGCCTGGTTCGCCGACACCGTGGTCAGGGCCTGTCCCCAGGTGACCGTGCTGGCCACGAGCAGGCAGTCGCTCGGCGTGGCGGGCGAACGTGTCCTGCCGGTGCCGCCGCTGGCGATCCCGGAACAGGGCGACTCCTTCGAGCGCGTGATGAACGACGATTCCGTGCGCCTGTTCGTCGATCGCGCGACCGCGGTCGCGCCGTCGTTCCGGCTCACCGAGGAGGACATCGAGCCGCTCATCCGGCTGTGCCGCAGGCTCGACGGGCTGCCGCTCGCCATCGAACTGGCGGCCGTCCGCGCGCGGGCGTTGTCCGTGCGCCAGCTGGCCGACCGCCTCGACCGGCAGTTCTCGGTGCTGACGAAGGACCGGCGGGGACGGCCGGAGCGGCACGAGACCATGCGGGCCCTGATCGACTGGAGCCACGACCTGTGCACCGGGCCCGAACGGCTGCTGTGGGCCCGCGCGTCGGTGTTCTCCGGCAGTTTCGACCTCGACGCCGCCGAGCAGGTCTGCAGCGGTGGCGAACTGCCGCGCGACCACGTCCTCGAAGTCGTCGACGGGCTGCTCGACAAGTCCATCCTGCTGCGCGAGGAATACCCCGGCGGGGTGCGGTACCGCATGCTGGAATCGGTGCGCGAGTACGGCGTCGACCGGCTCAGCGAGACGGGCGGGACGGCGGAGTTCCGGAAACGGCACCGGGACTGGTTCGCCGAACTCGCCGGCCGCTACGCCACCGAATGGCTCGAGACCGATCAGCTCGGCTGGATCGGACGGCTGCGGCGCGAACACGCGAACCTGCGCGTCGCCCTCGACTACTGCACGGGCACCCCCGAGGACGCGGTCGTCGGGCTGCGGATGCTGCGCGACGTCAAGGAGTTCTGGATCGTCCGCGGGCTCAACACCGAAGGCCGGATGTGGGTCCGGCGCCTCGACGAGGCCGCGGCACCGGGCGTTCCGGAGCGGGCGCACGGGCTGTGGCTCTCCGGTTTCCTGGCGGTGGTGCAGGGCGACATGTCCGCCCATCGGTGCATGCTGGAGCGGGCGGCCGCCGAAGCCGAGGCGAGCGGCGACGAACTCGCCGCCGCGTACGTGCTCCACGTCCGCGCCTACGCCGCGCTGATCGGCAACGACATGGCCGAGGCGTCACGCCTGTTCGGCACGGCCATCGACCTGTTCCGCGCGCACGGCGACGAGGGCGGGGACCTCTGGGCGAGTTACAACCACGGACTCGCCGTCTGGCTGAACGGCGACATCGACCGGGGCCGGGCGGTGCTCGCGGAAGCCGTCGAACGCTGCGAGCGGCGCGGTGAGGTCTTCTGGCGTGGTTGGGCACTGTGGTCGCGTGCCGCCGCCGAATACCTGCAAGGGGACATCGCCGTCGCCGAACGCTGCTGCGAGCAGATCCTGCGCCTGCACGAGCGGGTGGACGACCGCGTCGTCGTCGGGTTCACGCTCACCGTCATGGCGGGCTGCGCGGCCCGGACCAAACGCCCCAACCGGGCGGCGATCCTGCAGGGCGCCTCGATGAACGTCTGGCGCACGGTCGGCGCGTGGCCGACGCGATACGAGGCGTTCACCGAACCGCTGCTCGCCGACACCGACACCGTGACGACCGCGCTGGGCTGGGAGGTCGCGGTCAAGGAATTCGCCGACGGCGCCGCGATGCCCACCCGCGACGCCATCGCGTACGCCCTCGAAGAACGCACCCCCGGCCCGCGGAAACAGACCGCGCAGGTGCTCACCAAACGGGAGACCGAGATCGCGCACGTGATCGCCGAGGGCCTGACGAACCAGGAGATCGCCGACCGGCTCGGCATCGCCCGTCGCACGGTGGACACCCATATCGACCACATCCTCACCAAACTCGGCTACTCGAACCGCGTCCAGGTCGCCACCTGGGTGACCCGGGCCGCGGATCCCGCCTGACGCTCACGCCACCTTCATCGGGGCGGGCTGCCGGGCCGGTTCGGTCGTGAGCAGGTCCGCGCGCAGGGCGATCCGCAGGTCCAGACGGGACTGCGGGTCGTCGAGCCGGGCACCGAACAGGACCCGCAGGCGGCGCATGCGGTTCCGGACCGTCTGCGGGTGCACGCCGAGGTTGTTCGCGATCTCGGGCGCCCCGCCGCGGGCGGAGAGCATGGCGTCGAGGGTTTCGGCGAGTTTGGTGCGCTCGTTGGCAGGCAGGTCGGCGATCGGCGCCAGGCTGCGGGTCACCAGCGCGGTGGTGAGCACCTCGTCCGCGAACAGCCAGTGCGTGGTGAGATGATCCGACCAGCGCACGAGCGGGCCGTCCTCGATCACCTCACGGCGGACCAGTTCGAGCGTCCGGCGCGCCCACCGCAGGGACACCGCGGCGTCGGCGGGCGCCACCGCGGGCCCGACCGCCGCCCGCGTCCCCGCCAGGACACCGCCGATCTCGACGTCGTCGGGCACGAGCAGGAGCGGGTACTCGCCGGCCAGGTCGGCCAGCACCTCCGGACCGAACGAGGCGCGGACGGCGCCGGGCTCGGCGGCGACGGCCACCACCCGCGCGGGCGGCACCCAGCCCGCCTCGGCCGCGAGGCCCGCCCATTTCGCGGGCGGACGGCCGCTCAAGATCTCTTTCAGCAGGTCACGGCGCAGCTCGGCGACCGAGGGCGTGCGCGCGGCGCGGTAGGCCGCGGTGGACAGCCGGATCAGGACGTCGGAGCAGCGGAGCAGCGCCTCCACCCCGGCGTCCATCAGGCCGGACCCGGCCCCGGGCTGCCGCGACAACGACGCCAGCGCGGGAAGCGCGCCGCGGCCCGCCGAGTGGTAGGCCCGGGAGAGCCGGTCCAGCTCCTTGCCCGCCGCGTACTCGGCGACCCCGACCTGACGGAAGGCGTCCGCGCCCGCCGCGATGCCGAGATTCATCCCGTCGCGCTCGAGTACCGAGGCGACGAACTCCGTGGCACGCGCGTCGAACAGCGGCGCGTGCTCGGGCAGCGAATGCCGGATCCCGTCCACGACCACGCGGGCGATCACGAGGGCGGCGGAGCGGGCTGGGGCGTAGGACGCGGTCATCGTCGACCTCCGGAGCAGCGGGAATCGTCGGGCCGCCGAGTCTGCTACTCCGGAGTAGCGCGGCACATCGGGTGAATTACGTACTCGGGTCCAGCGGGCCTACGCATCACCCGTTCGTGAAGGCCTCGAAGTACATGAAGGCCCCCTTCCTGTACCTAGGCGCAAGGAAGGGGGCCTTCATGTACTCCGGCCGCTCTACTCGCACACGGCTCCATGCGCCGCGCTCCGCACGACCTTGGCGTACTTGCCGAGCACCCCGCGCGTGTACGCGGGCGCCTTGGGAGTCCAGCCCGCCTTGCGTGCCTCGATGTCGTCGATCTCGACTTCCAGCGTCCGGTTCGCGACGTCGAGCGTGATCGGGTCCCCGTCGCGCACGAAGGCGATCGGCCCGGCGTCGACGGCTTCCGGGGCGATGTGGCCGACGCAGAGCCCCGTCGTGCCGCCGCTGAACCGGCCGTCGGTGATGAGCAGGACGTCCTTGCCGAGTCCGGCGCCCTTGATCGCGCCGGTGATGGCGAGCATCTCCCGCATCCCCGGCCCGCCCTTGGGGCCTTCGTAGCGGATGACGACGACGTCCCCGGCGACGATCCGGCCCTCGGCGAGCGCGTCGAGAGCGGCCCGCTCGCCGTCGAAGACCCGAGCGGTACCGGTGAACGTCGATTCGTCGAAGCCCGCCGACTTCACGACCGCGCCTTCGGGTGCCAGCGAGCCTTTGAGGATGGTCAGGCCGCCGGTCTTGTGGATCGGGCGGTCGAGCGGGCGGATGATCTCGCCGTCGATCCCGGCGGGCGCGATGCCTTCGAGGTTCTCGGCCATCGTCTTCCCGGTCACGGTGAGCACGTCGCCGTGCATGAGCCCGGCGTCGAGCAGCGCCTTCATCACCACGGGGATGCCGCCGACCTTGTCGACGTCGTTCATCACGTACTTCCCGAACGGTTTGAGGTCGCCGAGGTGCGGGACCTTGTCGCCGATCCGGTTGAAGTCGTCGATGCGCAGATCGACCTCCGCCTCGCGCGCGATCGCGAGCAGGTGCAGGACGGCGTTGGTCGAACCGCCCAGCGCCATCACGACGGCGATGGCGTTCTCGAACGCTTCCATGGTCATGATCTGCCGCGCGGTGATGCCCTGGCGGAGCATGCCGACGACGGCTTCCCCCGAACGGTGCGCGAAACCGTCACGACGCCGGTCGACCGCGGGCGGGGCGGCCGATCCGGGCAGCGACATGCCGAGGGCTTCGGCGACGGACGCCATCGTGTTGGCGGTGTACATGCCGCCGCAGGCCCCTTCGCCGGGGCAGATCGCGCGCTCGATCTTGTCCACTTCGGCGCGGCTGATCTTTCCCGCCAGGCACGCGCCGACGGCTTCGAACGCGTCGATGATCGTGACGTCCTGTCCGTCGACCTGGCCGGGCATGATCGAGCCCGCGTAAAGGAAGACGGAGGCGAGGTCGAGCCGGGCCGCGGCCATGAGCATGCCCGGCAAGGACTTGTCACAGCCGGCCAGCAGCACGGAGCCGTCCAGCCGTTCGGCCATCATCACCGTCTCGACGGAGTCGGCGATCACCTCCCGGGACACCAGCGAGAAGTGCATTCCCTCGTGTCCCATGGAAATACCGTCGGACACCGAGATCGTGCCGAACTCCAGCGGGTAGCCGCCCGCCGCGTGCACGCCGTTCTTGACCGCCTTGGCCAGCCGGTCGAGCGACAGGTTGCACGGGGTGATCTCGTTCCACGAGGACGCCACCCCGATCTGCGGTTTGGCGAAGTCGTCGTCGCCCATCCCGACCGCGCGGAGCATCCCGCGGGCCGCCGCGCGCTCCAGGCCGTCGGTCACGTCGCGCGAACGAGGTTTCAAATCCGGCTGGTCTTGCGGCATCGGGGGCACCTTCCTTCGTGGCGGGACACCGGGCACGCTGCCAACCCCGCGCGCCCGGCGCAACTCATCGCTCCGTGGCCGGCCCGCGGTGCAGCGCCACCCGCGTGATCGCGTGATGCTCCACGCCGAGCACCTCGGCCGTCCAGCCGGAGACCACCACACGGTCGCCCGGCTTCTCCGGGATCCGGCCGAGGATCACGAGGATCAGCCCGGCGATGGTCGCGTACTCCCCCGGCGGCGCGTCGCGCAGTTCGACCCCGACGTCGACGAGGTCGTGCACCGGGAAGGTGCCGGGCAGGACCAGGGAACCGTCCTTGCCGTCGCGCACGGCCAGCACGTCGCGGTCGGTCTCGTCGTAGATCTCGCCGACGATCTCCTCCAGCAGATCTTCCAGCGTGACCATGCCCGCGACGGCGCCGTGCTCGTCGACCACCAGCGCCATCTGCTCCCGTTCGGCCTTGAAACTCCGGATCGCGTCCGACACCCGCAACGAATCGGGGAACACCACCGCCGGCCGGACGACTTCGGCGAGGTCTTCGTGGTCGCCGAGCAGGTCGCGCAACCGCACGACACCGACGACGTCGTCCAGATGGCCGCCGCGGGCGACCGGCGCCCGGGAATGGCCCGATTCGGCCAGCTGCCTGCGTGCCGAAAGCAGATCCTGCTCGGCGGCCAGGGTCAGCACCGCCCGGCGGGGCACGAGCACTTCCCGCAGCCGCCGTTCGTGGATCTCCAAGGCGCCGTTGATGATCATGCGCTGTTCGGCGTTCAGGCCGCGCTGCGCGGACACCAGCTCCCGGAGCTCTTCGGGCGACATCTGGTCCGGATCGGCTTCCGCGCGGCCGCCCAGCGCCCGCACGACGAAGTTCGTCGACACGCTCAGCGCCCACACCACGGGCCGCGAGATCGCCGACAGCAGGTTCAGCGGCCGCGCCACCAGCAACGCCCACCGCAGCGCGTTCTGCATGGCCAGCCGTTTCGGGGCCAGTTCGCCGAGCACCAGGGTCAGGAACGTGAGGACCATCGTCACCAGCGCGACGGCCACCGCGCCGGCGGCGTTGCCGAGGAAACCCAGCAGTGGCACCAGAGGCTGGGCGAGGGACACCGCCGCCGTGGCCGAGGCCAGGAACCCGGCGAGCGTGATGCCGATCTGGATCGTCGCCAGGAAGCGATTCGGGTCTCGCGCCAGCCGCACCAGCGTGCGGGCGGCCGCGCGGCCGTCGCGTTCCAACGCCCGCAGTTGCCCTTCGCGCAACGAGATCAGCGCCATCTCGCTGCCCGCGAACACCGCGTTGAGCACCACCAGCACCGCGACCAGCGCGATGTCGAACCCGTAGCCGCCCACAAGCACTCCCCGGCC
Organism: Amycolatopsis sp. WAC 04197; assembly: GCF_003947475.1. Lineage (NCBI taxonomy): Bacteria > Bacillati > Actinomycetota > Actinomycetes > Pseudonocardiales > Pseudonocardiaceae > Amycolatopsis > Amycolatopsis sp. WAC 04197. The sequence goes on from NZ_QHJK01000011.1 coordinate 85,795, forward strand.
CGCCCGAAGTGCAGAACATTACCGAGCGGGAAGCGGGTCCGCAGATATCGCGGTCGCTCGCTACTGACACGTCGTTCCGCTACCTTCGAAGGGAACCCGCACGGACGGAGTCCTGATGTTCGCACTCAAGACCGCTCCCGCCCGGACCTTCCGGCACAAGGCGGAGGCGATCGCCAAACCGGTCACCCGCTGGAGCATCGGCCACGCCATCCCCCGGGTCGCCCTGCGGGCCGCGGCGCGCCGGGGCGACCTCCAAGGCAGGCTGTCCGTCGAGGCGAGCGGCGGAGCGGATCTGACCGGCCTGTTCGACGAGATCCGCTCGCACGGCGCCATCGCCACCACCCGGGTCGGGCATGTCACCACCCGGCATTCGGCGTGCAAGGAGGTCCTGGGCAGCGACGCGTTCAAGACCGTGCGGTTCGTCCCGGACAACCCGCTGCTCAACCGGCTCGTCGCCTGGTCGTCGTCCGGTCTGATCCATCCGATCGAGCCGCCGTCGCTGCTCGCCAGCGAACCGCCCGACCACACGCGCTACCGGAAACTGGTCACCCGTGTCTTCACCGCCCGCGCGGTGGAGCAACTGCGCGAGCGCACGCAGGCGATCACCGACGAACTGCTCGACGGCCTCGACCCGACGAGCCCGGTCGATCTCATCGAGCAGTACTGCGGGCTCCTGCCGGTGACCGTGATCAGCCAGATCCTCGGCGTGCCGCCGGAGGAGCGCGACAAGGTGCTCGCGCTGGGCGGAGCCGCGGCGCCGAGCCTCGACCTCGGCCTGCCATGGCGGACGTTCCGGACGGTGGAAGCGACGCTGGCGGAATTCGACTCGTGGCTCACCGTGCATCTGGAGAAGCTGCGGGCGAATCCCGGCGACAATCTGCTCAGCAAGCTGATCGCCGCACGCGAGGACGGCGTGGGCCTGACCGAGCGGGAACTCAAGGCCACCGCGGGGCTGGTGCTGGCGGCCGGCTTCGAAACGACCGTCAACCTCCTCGGCAACGGCATCGCGCTGCTCACCCGGCACCCGGACGAACTCGCGAAGCTGCGGGCGGATCCGGACCTGTGGAGCAACGCCGTCGACGAGGTCCTCCGCTACGACCCGCCGGTCCTGCTCACCGGCAGGCTGGCCGCGAAGGACACCGAGATCGGCGGGACCCCCATCGCCCGCGGGGCGATCGTCAGCACCGTGCTCGCGGGCGCCAACCGGGACCCGGAGATCTTCGACGACCCGGCCGCCTTCGACGTCGCCCGGGCGAACGCGCGTGACCACGTGTCGTTCGGCGCCGGGCGGCATTACTGCCTCGGCGCCTCGCTGGCGCGCATGGAAGGCGAGATCGGGCTGCGGTCGATCTTCGAGCGCTTTCCCGACCTGCGGCTGCTGAGTGGCGGCCGGCGGCGGGAGACCCGGATCCTGCGCGGCTTCGAAACGCTTCCGGCCGCGCTCATCTGACTCGGGGGTTTCCCAAGCTGGTCGCCGGTCCGTGAAGGCGCGACGTGAGCCAAGGCGTGACTCGCGTGATCAGGCACGGAACTCGCGTGACTGGACGCCGCACTCGTGTGTTCCGCCCCTGAACACGCGAGATCCGGCTTCGTTCACGTAACCTCGTGAGTGGTAAAGACGGTTAGAACCGTCTTTACCACTCACGAGAGGCGCCCGAATGTCTTCCGTAGCCCTCTCGGTCCTGGACACCTCCCCCATCGTCGAGGGCTCGACACCGCGCGAAGCCCTGCTCAACACCGTCGACCTCGCGCGGCTCGCCGAAGACCTCGGCTACCACCGTTACTGGGTCCCCGAGCATCACGGCATGCGCGGCGTCGCCAGCTCCGCGCCCGCGGTCCTCATCGCCCACCTCGCGAACGCCACGACGCGCCTGAGGATCGGCGCGGGCGGGGTCCTGCTGCCGAATCACCCGCCGCTCGTCGTCGCGGAACAGTTCGGGACGCTGGCCGCCCTGCATCCGGGCCGCATCGACCTCGGCCTCGGCCGCGCGCCAGGCGGTTCGAAGGCGGCCTCCGCCGCGGTTCGTCCACAAAGGACGACAGATTTCGGTGAGCAACTCACGGAACTCCAGCATTACCTCCACCCGCCCGAAGACGCGGACGTGAAGGCGATCCCCGTGCTCGGCGGCAATGTCCCGGCGCTCTGGCTGCTCGGCCGGTCCCCCGAAAGCGCGGCCCTCGCCGCCGAACGCGGGCTCAAGTACGCCTTCGCGCATCACCTGGCTCCCGACGCGCCGATCAAGGCCGATCTGGTCAGTGTCTCCGTCATCGCGGCCGAGGACGACGAGCGCGCCGAATGGCTCGCGGGTTCGACCAGACTGAAGGTGCTCAGCCGGATCCGCGGCACCCGCATCCGGTTGCCCAGCCCCGAAGAGGCGGCGGCTTTCCCTTACACCGCCGATGATCGCGCCGAAATCGCGAAGCGCTCCGATGCCGTGCTCAGCGGCAGCCCGGACACGCTCGCCCCGAAACTCCAGCGGATCCTCGACGAGACGAGCTCCGGCGAGATCATGGTGACCACGCCGCTCTACCACCACGTCGACCGACGTCGCTCCTACGAATTGGTCGCCTCGCTCGCCGGACGGCTCACGACCGGGCAAGCGGGCATTTTTACCGAACCGGCACCGGAAACCGGCCAGTAACCTCACGCCGGTGAAGACGGACCGCGAAGGCACGGAAGCCCCGGAGCTTCCCACCTTCACGGTGATCGGCTGCCTCCTGGGCTTCTTCATGACGGTGCTGGTCCTGATCGGCCCGGCCCTGCTCTGGATCAGCACCCGCTTCGATCCCGGCGACGACGACGGCCTGGTCGTCGTCGCCATGGGCGCCGTGTTCACCCTCGGCGGGGCGGGCACCGTCGGCTCGCACCTCTGGCAGAACGCCAAGGCCAGGGAGGCCCATCGCGGACTGGACCGGAAAGGTGTCCGCGCGACCGCCGAAGTCGTTTCCAGCAAGCGGATCTGGGTCGGCGAGGTGAGCACGCCCGCGGACGACGTCGACCTCGTCGTGACCGGTCCCGGCGTGGCTCCGTTCAGTGCGCGTGTGCTCACCGAGGACGTCGGCCGCTACGAAACGGGCACGGTGGTACCCGTCGACGTGGACCCGGGAACCCTCCTGTTCCGCCTCGCCGACTGACCTCGCCGCGATCATTGCCCGGCAGCATCGTATCGCTTATCGTATATGAAATTCACCCCCCGATGCTGCGAGGTGACCCCCGTGACCACCGCCACCGCCGACCCGACCACCACCACGGTCGCGCGAGATTTCACCGATTTCCGCACGGTGGTGTCACAATCCTTCGTGCCGCTGCACGTGACGAGCGAGCACCGCGACCACTTCCGCGGCCGCATCCGTTCGTGCGGAGCCGACGACGTGCAGCTGACCGAGGTGACCGCGTCGGCGCACGTGGTCGAGCGGACCCCCGAGCTCATCGCGAGGGCGGACAGGCACTACTACAAACTGAGCCTGATCCTGTCCGGCACCGGCCTGCTCGTGCAGGACAACCGCGAGGCGATGCTGCGTCCCGGCGACGTGGCGTTGTACGACACGCACCGGCCGTACACCCTCGCGTTCGAAGAGGATTTCCGCACGCTCGTGGTGATGTTCCCGCAGCGGCTCATCGATCTCCCCCGCGACCTGGTCGGCCAGCTGACGGCGGTGCCGATGTCGGGCAAACGCGGCATGGGCAACGTGGTGGTGCCCTTCCTCGCGCAGCTCGGCAGCAATCTCGACCAGCTCGGCGGGCCGGCGGGCGTCCGGCTCGCGCATACCGCGGTCGATCTGCTCGCCACCCTGTTCGCCAGCGAGCTCGACCTCGCCCGGACGAGCGCCGGGCCGCATCACGAACTGATGCGCCGGGTCCTCGCCTACATCGACGCGAACCTCTCCTCCACCGACCTGGGTCCGGCGCAGATCGCCGCCGAGCACTACATCTCCACCCGGCATCTGCACGGCCTCTTCCACGAGCAGGGCACCACCGTCTCGGGCTGGATCCGCACCCGCCGCCTCGAACACTGCCGCCGCGAATTGCTCGACCCCGTGCACACTTCGCGGCCCGTCGCGGCCATCGCGGCGAAGTGGGGTTTCGTCGACGCGCCGCATTTCAGCCGGGTGTTCAAGACGGAATTCGGCTGCTCGCCGAGTGAACTGCGACGCGGCTTGACCGTGAGCGATCGGTTGTTGCCGCCCAGCGCGTGACAGCTGGCCCTTCCCGGGCGGTCGCCTCGACGATGACCGCATGCCCGAAGCACCCGAGGAACAGTGGCGTACCTATGACGAGTTCGCCGCCGGAATAGCCACCTACCGCCTGCCGAACGCGGACCTGTCGGGACGCGAGCTCACCGTCACGCTCGACGACGGGAAGACGCTCGCGCTGCGGTTCGAAGACGCTGAAACCGTCACCTGCAACGGCATCAAGGATCCGTACGACGCGGTCGCCGTCCGGGAAGACGTCTTCTTCGTCAATCTCCCACACACCAGCGTCGAAGGGGAAGCGCTCACCGTCGTCTTCTCCACCACGACGCATCGCGCGCTCGCCGTGCGCTCGGTCATCGGTGCCGAGGATGTCGAGGGCGTTCCCCGTGTCTCCCAGACGTTCTGGTCCGGCACGACCGACGCGGGCACGCCGTCCGGCGAGGTTCCCGGCCCGTCGCGCGACCTGATCGGCAAGCGCAACGTCTACCGCTACAGCCCGGAACACCTGTACGAGCACGTGTACGTGTCCTCGCAACGCTATGCCTGGCAATGCCTCGAAGGCGTGCAGCGCGGCCACGGGGACATGGACCTGTCGACGGTGTGGAAGTTCCAGGACGGGCTCTACCTGTTCTGCTTCCGCGAATTCCGCATCGCCGTGGCCAGCGTGTGGTTGCACGACCTCGGCTACGCGCTGAAGACCACCGGCGTCTTCCTCGGCCTGACCGGCGACGGCCGGTCGGAACACTCCCGCGCGGGCGGGCACATCTACCCACTCGGCGCCGTCGCCTATCCCGACGCGCAACCGGTTTAAGGAGTCTCAGTGTCCAATCTAGACATCATCGCCGCGCACTACGCCGCGAGCGACCGGGGCGATCTGGCGGGCATGCTGGCCCCGCTCGGCCCGGAGACCACCTGGACGGAGGCGGCCGGTTTCCCTTACGCCGGCACGTACACCGGCCCGGAAGAGGTGCGGGACAACGTCTTCGGCGCCATCGCGAAGGACTGGGACGGCTACACCTTCACCCTCGGCGACCTTCTCGACGCCGGGGACACGGTGATCGGCCTCGGGACCTACCAGGCCAAGCACCGCGAGACCGGCCGCTCGTTCACCGCCCGCGTCGCGCACGTGTGGCGGTTCGACGGCGGCAAGGTCACCTCGTTCGAGCAGATCGTCGACTCGGTGCCCGTGGTCGAAGCCATGGAGAACCGGTGAAACCCGCGCGGCGCCTCGTCGCCCTCGCCTCGGCCGTCCTGCTCGCGACGGCCGGGTGCGCCGGATCCGACAGCGGTGCGAGCGGGCCGATCGTGGTCGGTTCGGTCAACGCGCTGAGCGGCGCGGCGACGTTCCCCGAGGCCTCGCAAGCGGCCAAGGCGGTCTTCGACGCGGCCAACGCGAGCGGCGGCGTGAACGGCAGGCAGATCCAGTACAAGGCCCTCGACGACAAGGGCGACCCGGCGGCCGCGGCGGCCGCGGCCCGCGAGGTCGTCGGGCGCGACGAGGCGGTGGCGCTCGTCGGCTCGTCCAGCCTCATCGAGTGCGAGATCAACAACAAGTACTACGAGCAGCAGAAGATCCTGTCCATGCAGGGCATCGGCGTGGACCCGGCGTGTTTCTCCAGCCCGAACATCGCCCCGGTCAACGTCGGTCCGTACCACGACATGACGCTGACCCTGCTCTACGGCTCGGAAACGCTGAAGCTGAACGACATCTGCGCGCTGCTGGAGATCGCGGGCAACACGCTGCCGTCGTACCAGGCGGCGATCGACGAATGGTCGGCCATCACCGGCAAGAAGCTCAAGTACCTCGACGCGACCGTGCCCTACGGCGGTTCCGACTACACCTCCTACATCGTCAAGGCGCGCAACGCGGGCTGCAAGGCGATCACGGTGAACCCGGTCGAACCGGATTCCATCGGGCAGCTGAAGGCCGCCGCGGCGCAGGGCTGGAACGACGTCACGTGGCTGCTGCTCACCAGCGTCTACAGCGAGAACTACGCCAAGGCCATCACCAACGCCGGAGCCGGGGTGTACGTGCCCGCCGAGTTCTACCCGTTCACCGACGCGACCAGCCCGCAGAACAAGGACTGGCGCGAGCTGATGACCAAGAACAACATCCCGCTGACCTCGTTCAGCCAGGGCGGTTATCTGGCGGCGAAGTACTTCCTCGACGTCGTTCGCGGCATCCAGGGCGACATCACCCGTGAATCGGTGACCAAGGCCCTGCGCGAGATGAAACCGGTCACCGATCCGATGGTCGGCACGCCGTACGTCTTCGGCCCCGGCCAGACGCATCACGACAACACCGCGGGCTGGCCGATCAAACTCGCGTCCGGCACCAACAAATGGGAGCTCGTCGCGAACGACTGGCTGCGGATTCCGAAGAAGTAACGGGAGGATTCGATGCTGCAGGGAGCGCTGGCAGGCCTGGCCGCCGGCGGACTGTACGCGGTGTTGGCGGTGTGCCTGACGCTGATGTCGCGCCTGGTGCGGGTGGTGAACTTCGCCCAGTCGGCCACCGGGATGTTCGGTTGCTACGTGGCGGTGTTCCTGTCCGTCGATCTCGGCCTGCCGATATGGCTCGCCACCGTCGCGGGGATCGTGCTCGGCGGGCTGCTCAGCGCGCTGCTGGGCTGGATCGTGTCCACCTGGCTCGCCGAGGCGGACACCGGCACCCGCTCGGCGGTCACCGTCGCGGTGCTGCTCCTGCTGATCTCGTTGTCGTTCATCCTGTTCGGCAACAAACCGCAGCCGTTCCACCCGATCCTGGACGGTCCGGCGGTCACCGTCGGCGGCGTGGTGATCAGCCAGGTCACCGTGGTCACCGTCGCGCTGGCGGTCCTGGTGGCGGTGGCCAGCCGGATCGTGCTGAGCCGGACGCCGGCGGGCGTCCAGCTCAGGGCGCTGTCGGAACGCCCGACGACGGCGGAACTGCTGGGCATCCCGGCGAAACGGCTCAGCGTCGCGGTCTGGGCGGTCACCGGGGTGGTCAGCACGCTGGTCATCTCGATCGTGGCGCCGTCGCAGTCCAACGACGCGACGTCGCTGGCGATGCTGGTGGTCCCCGCGGCCGCGGCGGCCTTGCTCGGCGGATTCCGCCGTCTCGACCTCGCCGTCGCGGGCGGCCTCGGCCTCGGCCTGATCCAGGGCGCGGCCGCGCAGGTCGACGGCCTTTCGGTGGTGCGGTACTTCCTGCCGTTCGCAGTGATCGTCGCGCTGCTGCTGTGGTCGCAGCGCAAGGAGGTGTGGGATGCGGCTCGCTGAACGCGGGATCCCGTTCGTGGTCGCCATCGTGGCGATCGCGGTCGGGTACGGCCTGAGCGTCGGGCTCGACGGGTACTTCGTCTACCTCGGCATGAGCGCCGTCGTCGCCGGGATCTCGTTGCTCGGGCTGGGCGTGGTGACCGGCAGCGCGGGCATGATCTCCCTGTGCCAGCTGACCTTCGGCGCCGTCGGCGCCTGGACGGTGTCGGCACTGAACGAAGCGCAGGCGCCCGGCGGATTCCTCACCTGGCTGGTGCTGGGCGGTCTCGCCGCCGGGGCGGTCGGGGTGCTCGTCGGGCTCCCGGCGTTGCGGCTGCGCGGGATCAACCTCGCCGTCGTCACGCTGGGGCTCGCCGCGGCGGCGGACCTCGCGCTCGTCCAGCTGCAGTTCCCCGGTGTGTCCGCCGGGATCTCGGTCGAACGACCAGAAGCCTTCTCCGACGACCGGTCGTACTTCCAGCTCGCCGTCGTGGTGCTGGTGCTGTGCTGCCTCGCCGTGTACTTCCTGCGCCGCGGGCGCTGGGGCAGCGCCTGGCAGGCGGTGGCGTTCTCCGAACGCGGCACGGCGGCCGCCGGCACGAGCGTGCGGACGTCGAAGCTGACCGCGTTCGCCGTGAGCGCCACCCTCGGCGGGATCAGCGGCGGCCTGCTCACCGGACAGGTCGGCATCGCCTTCCCGGCCAGTTTCACCGCGATCCAATCGCTGGCGCTGTACGTGCTGGCGATCATGTCGGGCGCGCATCTGATCGACATGGCCGTATTCGGCGCGATCCTGTGGGTCGGGGTGCCGGAACTGCTCAAACGCTGGGGAATCCCGCAGGACTGGGGTTTCGTGGTGTTCGGCGTGCTCGGGGTCCAGGCGCTGGCCAGTGGCGGGAACCTGGGCACCACGGTGCGGCAGGTCTGGTACCGAAGGTCCAAGAAGGAACCGGCGAAACTCGATCTCGTCGCCGGCGCGGGCGACGTCGAACCGGTCTCCCCCGGCCCGCCGGTGCTGACCGTCCGCGGCCTCAGCGTGAACTTCGGGCACGTCGCCGCACTGTCCTCAGTGGACATCTCGGTGCCGGAGCACGGCGTGCTCGGCGTCATCGGGCCGAACGGCGCGGGCAAGTCGACACTGGTCGACGCGATCAGCGGATTCCTGCCGAACGCCGAGGGCGCCGTCGAACTCGGTGGCCGCCCGCTGACCGGATCGCCGTCGAACCGGGCCCGCGCCGGGCTGCGCCGGACGTTCCAGCAGGACCGCGTCCCGCCGGGGCTGACGGTCGGGGCGTACCTGAAGTTCCTCGCCAGGCGACGGCTCACCGCCGACGAGATCGGTGACGCGCTGGACTTCTTCGGCTGCCCCGCCGCCCGCACCCCACTGTCGCAAGTGGACGTCGGCGCGCGCAGGCTGGTCGAGGTCGTCGGGCATCTGCTGGCCCGGCCGCGTGTCCTGCTGCTCGACGAGCCCGCCGCGGGCCTTCCGCACGAGGAGCACGTCGCGTTCGGGGAACGGCTGCGGCAGGTTCCCGCGCGGTTCGGGGTTTCGGTCCTGCTCATCGAACACGATCTGGACCTGGTGCGCTCGGTCTGCGACACGATCACCGTCCTCGACTTCGGCCGGGTGCTGGCCTCCGGCCCGCAGGCCGAAGTGCTCGCCGATCCCGCCGTGCTCAAGGCGTACATGGGTGAAACGGAGATGCTGTGAACGCTTTGCGGATAGCGGGGCTGACGGTCACCCGCGGTGCGGGGCCGGTGATCCGCGACGTCGACCTGACCCTGGAGCCGGGCCGGATCACCGCGCTCGTCGGCCCCAACGGTGCCGGGAAGACCAGCCTGCTGGAGGCCGTCTCCGGCGTGGTACCCGCCGCGTCGGGAACCGTCCACATCGGATCGGACGAGATCACGAAACAGTCGCGGGTGGCCCGCGCGCGGCGGGGTCTGGCGCATATCGAGCAGGGTCGCGCGGTGTTCGGCGGCCTGACCGTGCTGGAGAACCTGATGCTGACCGCGCGCACCCGCGCGCGGGCGGACGAACTGATCGAGGCGTTCCCCGAACTGGAGAAACGCCGCGACTCGCCTGCCGCGCTGCTCAGCGGCGGCGAACAGCAGATGGTGGTGCTGGCCCGCGCGTTCGCCGCGCGACCGTCGTTCCTGCTGATCGACGAGATGTCGCTGGGCCTCGCGCCCGTGGTCTTCACCCGGCTGCTGCCGATGGTGACCCGGTTCGCCGAGGAGGGCGCGGCGATCCTGCTGGTCGAGCAGTTCACGCATCTGGCGCTCGGGGTGGCGAGCGACGCGCTGGTGGTGTCTTCGGGGCGGGTCACGTATGCGGGTTCGGCTCAGGGACTGTTGGACTCGCCCGGCACCCTGCACGCGGCCTACCTCGGGGAATCCTGACCGTTCGCGGCCGCCCGGATGTCATGAAAGGGGCGTTCAGGACACATTTCGTCCTGAACGCCCCTTTCATGACACCCGGTACCGGGCGATCACCCTCCCGAAGTCCGTGAAGGCCTCCTTCCCTACCCTCAAGGTACTGAAGGAGGCCTTCACGGACTTCACGGCAAAACCCCGCTAAGAACCCATCCCCGCCCGTTCGAAAGCCAGCGTCGGCAGATCCACCGCATGCGCGCCGCCGTCCGCCACGATCACCGCACCGGTGATGTACGACGACTCCGAAGACCCCAGGAACCGCACGATCGACGCGATCTCCTCCGGTTCGGCCGGACGGCGCAGTGGGACCTCGGCGGTGACGCGCCGGTAGCCCTCGGCGTGGCCGCCGTCGAAGCCCGCGGCCTCCGCGAACTGGTCCATCTCGCCGTCCGCCATCGGCGTGCGCACCCAGCCGGGGCAGACGGCGTTCGCGCGGACGCCCTTCGGCCCGTAGTCGCGCGCGATCGAGCGCGTCAGCCCGATCAGCGCGTGTTTCGCGACGGTGTAGCCGGCGACGTTCGGCCCGGCGAACAGCCCGGCCAGCGACGACACGACGACGACCTGGCCGCCGGTTTCGATCAGCGACGGCAGCGTGGCCCGGCAGAACACGAAGGCACTCGACAGGTTCGAGCGCAGCGCCAGTTCCCATTCCTCGTCACCGGTGTCGACCACCGAGGACAGCCCGTGCCCGCCGGCGTTGGCCACCACGACGTCCAGCCTGCCGAACTTGCCGACGATCTCCGCCACGGCGTTCTCGGCGGCTTCGCGATCGCTGGCGTCGCACGAGATGACGTGCGCGCCGGTTTCCGCCGCCACCTTCTCCAACGGTTCGAGCCGCCGTCCGAGCACCACCACCTGGGCGCCCTCGTCGGCGTACCGGCGGGCGACAGCGGCGCCGATTCCGGTACCGCCACCCGTGATCGCGACAACCTTCTTCACTTGCGGAGTCCTTTCTAAGCGGGAAAACCGGAGCGGGCCGAGACGCCGAAGTCGGCGAGCACGGCCTGGCCGTTGACCGCCCGCGAACGCGCGGACGCGAGATGGAGCACCTGCCAGGCGACTTCTTCCGGAGCCTGCACCGGGAACGCGGGATCGTCGAGCACCTCGCCGAGATCGCCGCGCGCCATCGGGGTGTCGACCACCGACGGGCACACGCAGTTCACCCGGACACCGGGGAGATCGACCGCGAGAGCCCTGGTCATCGCGACCACGGCCCCTTTCGACGCGCAGTACGGGACCATGCCGGGCGCGCTGGTGAACGCCGAGTCGCTGGCCAGCAGCACGACCGAGCCACCCGACGCGGTGAGCCGGGGCGCGGCGTGTTTGACCAGCAGGAACTGGCCGGTGACGTTGACGGCCAAGAGCGCGGCGAAGTCCGCCGCGGTGGTCTCCGTGACCGGCGTCCCCACCGGACCGGAGATCCCGGCACAGCCGACGACGACGTCGAGCCCGCCGAAGCGGCTCGCCACGGTGTCGATCGCGGCGGCCACCGACGGCTCGTCGGTCACGTCGGCCTCGAGCGCGAGGAGACCGTCGGCCAGGGTGGGTACGGGTGCCCGGTCGAGGGCGCCGACCCGCGCGCCTTCGGCGAGGAATGCCTGGACGCAGGCAAGGCCGATACCGGATGCCGCGCCGGTCACCAGCACGGCCTTGCCCGCGAGATCCAGTCCCATGCCGTCATCCTCCGGTCCGGACCTTTCACGGAGCTTGGCCGTCAGTGCATCCTTCTTGTCGGCAGCCGCATGACGGCCTTTTCAGCCGGAGCCGGACCGGCAAGACTGCGAAACATGACCAGGCCGCATCCACTCGACCCGCTGACCGCCGACGAACTCACCGCAGGCCGAGCGATCCTGACCGCCGAAGGCCTGCTCACCGCCACCACCCGGTTCCCGGCCGTGCTGCCGGTGGAGCCGGAGAAGGGCGACGCCGCCCCCGATCGCCGCGTCCGGTACACGCTGCTGGACACCGCGACCGGCGAGGCCCGCGACGTGGTCGTCTCGCTGGCGAAACGCGAAGTGGTCTCCACCGAGGACTGCGGTCCCGGCCAGCCGGCGTACCTGTTCGAGGAGTACGACCTCGCCGCGTCGATCACCAAGGCGTCGCCGGAATGGCAGGCCGCCATGGAACGGCGCGGGCTCGCCGACCGGATCGAACACGCCTTCTGCGCCCCACTGGCGCCCGGGTTCTTCGGCAGGCCGGACGAGACCGGCCGGGTCATCCGCTCGCTGACCTTCCTGCGTGACGACGCGTCCGACAGCCCGTGGGCGCATCCGGTGGAAGGTCTGATCGTCCACATCAACCTGACCGAGCAGCGCGTCATCCGCGTCGAGGACGAGGGCGACGTGCCCGTACCGCCGGAGCACGGCCGCTATGGCGACGTCCCGGCCAGGACCACGCTCAAGCCGATCGAGATCACCCAGCCGGAGGGTCCGAGCTTCACCGTCGACGGCAACGAGGTCACCTGGGAGGGCTGGAAACTCCGCGTCGGCTTCAACGCCCGCGAAGGCTTGACACTGCACGAAATCGGCTTCCAGGGCCGGTCGGTGCTGCACCGCGCGTCGGTACCGGAGATGGTGGTGCCCTACGGCGACACCGCGCCCGGCCGGTTCTGGATCAGCTACTTCGACGCCGGCGAGTACCTGCTCGGCAAGAACGGCAACGACCTGCGGCTGGGCTGCGACTGCCTCGGCGTCATCCACTACTTCCCCGCGTTCGTCGCCGACGACCACGGCCACCCGGTCGAGATCCCGCGCGCGATCTGCATGCACGAGGAGGACTACGGGATCCTGTGGAAACACACGGATCTCGACGGCCGCGCCGAGGTCCGCCGCTCGCGGCGGCTGGTGATCTCGTCGATCTCCACCATCGGCAACTACGACTACGGCTTCTTCTGGTACCTCTACCTCGACGGCACCGTGGAACTGGAGGCGAAGGCCACCGGCATCGTGTTCGCCGGCGCCGCGCATCCGGGCACGGATCACCCGCACGCCAACGAAATCGCGCCCGGCCTGTTCGCGCCGGTGCACCAGCACCTGTTCTGCGCACGGCTCGACGTGGCGATCGACGGCGAACGCAATTCGCTCGTCGAGGTCGACGTCGAACGCGTCCCCATGGGCGAACAGAACCCGTACGGGAACGCGTTCACCTGGAAGGAAACCCCGCTGCGGACCGAACAGGAGGCGCAGCGGTTCGCGGATCCGGCCAAGGCGCGCGTGTGGGAGATCCGCAGCTCGGAGCGGACCAACCGCCTCGGCTCCCCCACGGCGTACCAGCTCGTGCCGCGGCCGTCCGCGACCTTGATGGCGCAGCCGGAGTCGACCGTCCACCAGCGGGCGACGTTCGCCACCCGTCACCTGTGGGCGACGCCGTACCGCGCCGACGAACGTTTCCCCGCGGGCGACCGCCCGAACGCACATCCGGGTGGCGCGGGGCTGCCCGCCTGGACCGCCGCCGACCGCGACCTCACCGACACCGATCTCGTGCTGTGGCACGTGTTCGGCCCGACCCACATCCCACGTCCGGAGGACTGGCCGGTCATGCCGGTCGACTACTCCGGTTTCTCCTTGCGCCCCTACGGCTTCCTGGACCGAAACCCGGCCCTCGACCTGCCTTCCGGCGCTTCCGACGATCACTGTTCCGCCCACGAGCACTAGGACTTCTTCGATGCCCGAACTGACCCTGTCCGACACGTCCACCTGGCTGCCGCTGGACGGACTCGCCCCCGGCTTCGACGCGAACAAGGCGCCCACGGTCGGCGACCTGCACGGCCGCTCGTTCGAACTCGCCTGCGAAGACGGCACCACGTTCACCGCCGCCTTCTCCGGCACCCGGATCGACTGGGCCTACCACGGCAAGGGCACCGACCGCTGCGAGACGTTCCTGGTCGACGACGACCTGTACTACGTCCAGTTCCACCCGCAGGCACGGCAGGAGGAGGCGTTCACCCTGCTGCTCGACCTGCGCCGCGGCCGGGCGCTGCTGGTACTGAGCAAGATCGGCGACACCTCGCCGCGCGTCACGCAGTCCTTCGTGGCGGCCACGATCGGTGGCATCGAGCCCGCCGGGGAGCCGCTCGCCCCGACCACGTCGCTGGTCGGACGCCGGGTGCTGTGGGTGTACAGCACAGAGCACGCCTACGAGCACGTGTACCTCAGCCCGCACTGGTACACGTGGCAGTGTCTGGCCGGGCCGGAGCGCGGGCTCGCGGACACCGACGAGAACTCGGTCTACGAACTGCGGCCGGGCATCTACGTGTTCGCCTGGCGGGAGAAGGTGATCCCGTGCGCGTCGGTGACCGTCGCCGACCACCGGGACGCGAAGCGGCTGCGCTCGCACGGTGTCCTTTTCGGACTGGACGCCAGCGGGAGCACTCCCACCCACTTCACCTTCGGCGCGCACGGCAAGCTGCTCAGCACGACCGTGCACCCCGAGGCGTACGACCCGGCCGGGAGCTGAGCCTTGACCGCCGACATCGTCCTCACCAACGCCACGGTGTACACAGTGGACGGTCATCGCCCCTGGGCGTCGTCACTGGCGATCAAGGACGGCAAGGTGCTGTCGCTGGAGGACATCGAACGCGGGCCGAGCACCGAGGTCGTCGACCTCGGCGGCGCGTTCGTGATGCCCGGCCTGGTCGACGTGCACAACCATCACGCCCTGGCCGGGCGCGCGGCGCTGTTCGAGCTGAACTTCGGCCTCGACGCGGGCCTGGACGACATCCTCGCCGCCGTCCGGTCGCGGGCCGCCGGGCTCGGACCGGACGAGTGGGTGGTCGGCGGCGCCTGGGCGTCCACCCTGGTCGGCACGCTGTCGCGGACTTCGGCCCGCCACGCGCTCGACGAGGCCGCCGGCGGGCGTCCGGTCATGCTTTCGGACGACAGCAGGCACAACCGCTGGGTGAGCAGCCGGGCCTTGGAACTCGCAGGGGTCACCGCGTCGACACCCGACCCGGCGGGTGGGGAGATCGTCCGTGATCCCGCGACGGGTGAACCCGTCGGTGTCCTGCTCGAAGCGGCGGGTGTCGCCGTCGAGCGAGCGCTCAGCGAGACTCGGACGCTCACCGCCGAGCAGCATGTGGCGGCCTCGCGGCACGGGATCGGCACCCTGCATTCGTACGGGGTCACCGCGTTCCAGGATGCCGGCGTCTCCGCGGACATCCTGCGGGCGCTGAAGTCGCTCGACGACGCGGGCGAACTGCACGCGTGGGTCGTCTCGTCACTGCTGATCAACGACCCGATCTTCGGTTTCGACCCGATCGGGGCACCGCTGCTGGAGGTCGCCGGGCAGTACCGGAGCGAGCACCACCGGCCGGACTTCGTGAAGATCTTCCTCGACGGGGTCCCGCCGACGCGGACCGCGGCCTTCCTGGAGCCGTACCTGCCGGACGCCGCGCACGGAGCCTGCCACCACGGCGCCACCACCATGCCGGGTGACGAACTCGTGGGCTGGCTGCGTACGGCGGCCGCGGCGGGGCTGTCGGCGAAGGTGCACTGCACCGGGGACGCGTCGGTGCGCGCGACGCTCGACGCCGTCGAGAAGGTGCGTGCCGAGGGTTTCACCGACGCGCGGTTCCAGGTCGCGCACGGCCAGTTCGTCCACCCCGACGATCTCCCGCGCTTCGCCGCGCTGGGCGTCGCCGCGGACATCTCGCCGTTCCTGTGGGTCCCCGGCGTCATCCCGGCGGCGATCGCCGAGGTGTTGCCCGGCGAGCGTGCCGGGCGGATGCAGCCGAACCGGTCCTTGCTGGACGAGGGCGCGCTGGTGGCGGGCGGTTCGGACTGGCCGGTCAGCGAGTCGCCGAACGCGTGGGAAGGCATCCACGGCCTGGTCACGCGCCAGGATCCGACCGGCGTGTTCCCCGGCGCGCTGTGGCCCGAGCAGGCGATCACCCTCACCGAGGCGATCGAGGTCTTCACCCTGGCCGCCGCCCGGGCGATGGGGCTGGGCGACGTCACCGGCTCGCTGGCCCCCGGGAAGTCGGCGGATTTCGTCGTACTGGACCGCGATCCGTTCAAGACCGATCCGTCGGCGCTCGTCAAGACAAAGGTGACGCAAACGTGGTTCGCCGGGCACCGCGTGTATCACGAGGCCTGATCTCCTACACTGGTAGAAGAACCAGTGCGGGAGGTCTGCCGATGCCGAAGATCATCGACCACGACGAGCGGCGCAGCCATATCGTCGACGTCACCTGGGATTTGATCACCCAGGGCGGGATCGAGGCCGCCACCATGCGCGAGATCGCGGCGGCCGCCGGCTTCGCCAACGGCGCGCTCAAGCTGTACTTCCCGAGCAAGGAAGACATCATCCAGGCCACGTACGAACGCGCTCTCGGCATGATGCGCGAGTACGTGGAGCTGGACGAGCTGCGCGGGCTGACCGCGCTCCGCGAGCTGTGCGTCTCGTCGATGCCCATCGACGAGGACCGCATCGCCGCGGGGCGCGTCCTGCTCACCTTCTGGCAGCTGTCGCTGACCAACCCGAAACTGCAGGACAAGTACCTCGAGCACATCCGCTCGTGGCGGGGCCTGCTGCACCGGTATCTCACCGAGGGCCGGGAGGACGGCGACATCGTCACCGAGACGCCCGACGAGCAGCTCGTCGACGAGGTCGTGCTGATCAACGCCGGGGCGAACGTGATGAGCCTGGTCGCCGGGGAGTTCTCGACGATCGCTCTGCAGCGGCAGCACCTGGAGTCGTTCTTCGCGCGCCTGACCCGCCCCTGACCCTACGCACTACCGCATTTAGTCCTCTGAATGCGGTAGTACGTAGGGCGAACAGGCGCATTCAGAGGACTAAACGCGGGGGTCGAAGGTCCGGGTCAGGAAGCTCGCCACGTGCCGGTGCGAGCGCGGCGACGCGGGAAGATCCGTGTAGAGACCGTAGAAGCCGTGGATCTGGCCCGAATACCGCGTCATCTCCACCTGGGTCCCCGCATCGGTCAGGCGCCGCGCGAACTCCTCCCCTTCGTCCCGCAGGACGTCGTACTCCGCCGTGAGCACCAGCGCCGGCGGGAGCCGGGTCAGGTCTTCAGCGCGCAACGGCAGCAGGTACGGATCGTTCAGCTGCGCCGGATCCGACACGTACTGCTCGAAGAAGAACCGCATCGCCCCCGCGGTCATGCCGAAACCCTCGGCGAAGTCCACATAGGACCGGAACCCGTCGTCCGGATGCCCGAAGACCGGGCAGATCAGCACCTGCGCGGCCAACGCCGGCCCGCCCCGGTCGCGGGACATCATCGACACCACCGTCGACAGGTTGCCGCCCGCGCTTTCGCCGCCGATGGCGATCCGCGCCCCGTCCACCGAAGGACCGGCACCGCCCGCGGCGAGCCACTCGACGACGGCGTAGCAGTCGTCCGGGGCCGCCGGGTACGGATGCTCGGGCGCGAGCCGGTAGTCGACCGCGACGACGGCGACCCCGGCCGCGTTGCACACCGCCCGCGACGCGACCTCGTTCTCGTCGATCGACCCGATCGTCCACCCGCCGCCGTGGATCCAGACGAACGCGGGCACCGGCGCCGTGGCCTCCGGCAGATAGATCCGCACCCGCACACCGGAAGGCAGGACGTGGTCGCTCACCGAAGCGACTTCTTCGACCGAATCGGGACGTCGCCACGAAGCGGCGAACGCGGCGCGCAACTCGGGAGCCGTGAGCGGCCCAGCCGGAGCCTCCGAGGGAGCGCTACGGGCCAGCAGTTCCTTGACCGCGGGATCGAGGGTCACGGTCACACCGCTTCCGCGACGAGCACCCGCGGGCTGCCCGGCAGCGCGAGCCGGTCGGTGACCCGCCAGCCGGCCTCGTCCAGCCAGCCACGGACTTCGGCCTCCGGGTAGACGACCGTCCCGTCGATCACCAGGTACTCCCCCGCGTGCAGCGCGTCGATCGGCCGCTGGACGGCGTCGTCGTCGAGGAAGAAGTCGAGCAGCAGCAACGTCGCCCCCGGCGCGGCGGCGGCACGGGCGTTGCGCAGGATCCCGGCGTTCTGCCCGGCGTCGAAACGGTGGACGACGTGGTTGACCATCACCAGGTCGAACTCGCCCTCGGGACGCGCGGTGGGCGTCTCCGCCCCGATGACGGTCGCGCGATCCGCGAGACCCGCCTCGGCCGCCGCGGTGGCGACCGACTCGGTGAAGCCCGGAT
This sequence comes from Amycolatopsis sp. WAC 04197, assembly GCF_003947475.1. Classification (NCBI taxonomy): domain Bacteria; kingdom Bacillati; phylum Actinomycetota; class Actinomycetes; order Pseudonocardiales; family Pseudonocardiaceae; genus Amycolatopsis; species Amycolatopsis sp. WAC 04197. The sequence continues at coordinate 103,804 of NZ_QHJK01000011.1, forward strand.
CGAAGACGAACGTCGTGTGCAGCTCGCCGTTGGTCTTCATGGCTTCGACGGCGAACGCGCTCGACAGACCACCGAGGTCCAGCGCCTTTCGATGGGAGCCGAAATCGTACGCGCCGGCCAGCATCTTGGCGTGCAGGGCGTTGTACGTCATGACCCCGGCCATGAACGTGCCCCAGCGCGCGTCGTCCATCTCCAGCTTGCCCGGCTCGCCGCTGTCGGCCGTGTGGCCGAACTGCAGCCAATGCGGGTAGCTGATCGAGTCCAGGAACGTGAGGAACGGCGCCAGATCGAGGTCCCCGCCACCGAGGTACTCCGCGGCGTCGGCGGCCGGCGCGTAGCGTCCGTCCACACGGGACAGCAGACCGAGTGATGACATGGCGTCACCGAGGATGCGGGTGATCTTCTCCGGTTTGCCGGTCTTCTCCGCCAGTTCCGCGGCGGTCAAGGGCCCGCCGGCGAGCGCGGTGAACAGGCCGATCCGGCTCGCCGCGAAGAGTTGCTTGGCCGCCATGTAGCCCACGGCGATGTCCACGATCCGCTCGGGACCGGCAGTCTTGGTCGACCCGCTCACGGGTGCCCTCCTTAGCTCGTTTCCGCCGAGAGTCTACAGACGTAGACAAAAGAATCCAGTGCAAGTTTTCGCCCACCACCAGGAAAAACCTGCCGGATATCAACTTCCTACATTCGTAGAATATACCCATTGACAGCGCACTCCCCCAGTGTCAACATGCGTAGAACTACCCCCGCCGGAGGTCCGTTCCCCGGCAGTGCGGTCCGCTCCGGGCGGGCTCGGGAAAGGGGATTCATGACCCTGCTCGAATTACGAGAACTCACCGTCGGTGTGATCGCCGACGAAACCGAACGCGAACTGGTCCGCGAACTTTCGTTCGACCTCGACCAAGGCCGGACACTCTGCGTGGTCGGCGAATCCGGCAGCGGTAAAACGGTGACGGCCTTGTCGATCATCCGGTTGCTGGAGTTCGTCGCGCCGGTGTTCACCCGCGGCGAGATCAGCGTCGACGGCGTCGATCTCACGCGGCTGTCCGCCGACGAGATGCGCGCGTACCGCGGCCCGCGGATCGGCATGATCTTCCAGGAGGCGCTGGATTCACTCAACCCCAGTCAACGGGTCGGCAAACAGCTGATCGAGGCCTACCGGAAGCCCGGTTCGCTGCCACGTCAGGCCGCGCGCAAGGGAACGCCGTTGCACCGCGAGGCCGAGGCGAAGGCCCGAGGCCTCTTGAAGGAGGTCGGCCTCACCGACACCGACCGCGTGCTTTCCCTGTACCCGCACCAGATGTCCGGCGGGATGCAGCAGCGCGTGATGATCGCGCTGGCCCTGATGGCCGACCCGAGCCTGCTGATCGCCGACGAGCCGACCACGGCGCTGGACGTGACCACGCAGGCGGAGATCCTCACCCTGTTCGACCGCGTGCGCCGCGACCACGGCACTGCGTGCGTCTTCATCACGCACGACATGGGCGTGGCCGCGCAGGTCGCGGACCGGATCGCGGTGATGTACCGGGGCGAACTGGTCGAGCTCGGGTCCACAGAGGACATTCTGCACTCGCCGAAGCATCCCTACACCAAGGCGTTGCTCGACTGCGTCCCGCAGCTCGGGGTGAGCAGACGCGACGGCTTCCCCACCATCTCCGAGGCACTGCTCGAAGCCGCGATGAACGGCGAGTCGGCGGTCGCGACCGAGACCAGGTCCTTGAGCCGCCCGCAGGCCAGGGAGACGGACGAGGGCACCGCGCTCGTCATCGAATCGGTGTCCAAAGTGTACGGACGGCGCGGCCGGTTCTCGCTGAGCCGCGAGCCAGAGGTGCACGCGGTCAAGGACGTCTCGCTGGAGATCGCGCCGGGCGAGTTCTTCGGCCTGGTCGGGGAATCCGGTTCGGGCAAGACCACGCTCGGCCGTCTGGTGAGCGCGCTGGAAGCCCCGACCGAGGGCACCATCGCCTTCGGTGAGCACCGGTGCACGCCGTCCGGGCTCGACGGCGACGAGCGCGCGTTCCGCCGTCGCGCGCAGCTCATCTTCCAGGATCCGCAGAGCTCGCTCGATCCCCGGCACACCGCCGCCAGGATCATCGCCGAGCCGCTGCGGGAGCTCACCGGCCTCCGCGGCGCGGAACTCGACCGCCGCGTCACCGAACTGATCGACGAGGTCGGGCTTCCCTCCGACACCGCGAAGAAGCTGCCATCACAGCTCTCCGGCGGACAACGGCAGCGCGTCTCGATCGCCCGCGCGATCGCGGCCGAACCCGACCTCATCGTCGCCGACGAGCCCACCTCCGCGCTCGACGTCTCGGTGCAGGGCCAGGTGATGAACCTGTTGCTGGACCTGCGGCGCACCCGCGCGCTCAGCTTCCTGTTCATCACGCACAACCTCAGCCTGGTGCTGTCGGTCGCCGACCGGGTCGGCGTGATGTACCGGGGCGAACTGATCGAAATCGGCGAACCGGACGAGATCCGGCTCCACGCCCGGCACGAGTACACCCGCCGTCTCCTCGCGGCGAATCCCGAACTGCCCGCCCACCCCCACACTGGAGTGCGGAACCCATGAGACGAACCCTGACCTCGGCCGCCCTCGGCCTGGCGACCGTCCTGCTGATCGGCTCGTGCATGGGAGGGCAGGCGGGCGGTGGCGCCGCCGACGGACCCCCGAAGCCCGGCGGCAACCTCAACGTGGCCGTGCCCACCGATCCGCAGTCGCTCGACATGGTCGCGAACCCCGGCCAGGTGACCGCGCATATCGGCAACATGATGTACGAGAAGCTGTTCGAGGTGGACCGGAACTTCACCTCGCGGCCCATGCTGGTCGAGGACTACACCACCAGCCCGGACAGGCTCACCTACACCTTCAAACTGCGCCAGGGCGTCACCTTCCACGACGGCAACCCCCTGACGTCCGAGGACGTCGTGGCGAGCCTGAAGCGGTGGCAGCAGGTGCACCGCACCGGTCAGCTGGTCACGCCGGACATCGAGGCGATCACACCGACCGACCCGGCGACGGTGACCATCAAGCTCAAGCAGCCGCGGTACCCGCTGATCAACGAACTCGCCGGCGCGGGCACGGAGATCTACGAGGCGAAGAACCTCACCGGTGTCGCGCCGACCGGGTTCGCCCAGGACAAGGCGATCGGGACCGGCCCGTACAAGCTGAAGAGCTGGGACATCGGCCGTGAACTGGTGCTGGAGCGATACACCGGCTACAAGTCCCGGTCCGAAGAGGACTGGGGCGGGCAGGCGGGCGCCAAGCACGCGTACCTGGACACGGTGACCTACAAGGTCGTCTCCGACCAGGACGCGCTGATCAACGGCCTGCAGACCGGCCAGTGGGACCACATCATGCCCACGAACGACCAGTACGAGCCGCTGCGCAACAACCCGGCCGTGGTCGTGCACAACCTGCCCGGCGGCAACGACAACGTGGTGATCCCGAACTTCAACACCGGTTCGAAGTTCGCCGACCCCCGTGCCCGCGAGGCGCTGAACCTGCTGCTGGACAAGCCCGCGATCAACGCGGCCACCGGCGGCAGCAAGGACCTCACCGTCGAAACCGGCGCCTTCGCCTCGCCGGACAACAAGCAGTTCTATTCCACCGCGGGCGAAGAGGTCTACAAGGCGCACGACCCGGAGAAGGCCAAGCAACTGCTGGCCGCGGCGGGCATCACCGCCGGCGCGACGATCCGCATCGTCACCACGAACTCGTACCCGGAGTTCGGCAAGTGGGCCGTGCTGATCCAGGACAGCCTGTCGAAGATCGGCATCAACACCAAGATCGACACCTTCGATTTCGCCACCATGCTCGGCACGCTGACCAAGGAGCCGGGCGGCTGGGACATCACCACGCTGTTCTTCGACTCGGCGCTGACCTCGCCCGCGCAGATGCCGGCGCTGACCCTGGGCACGCTGAACGGTTCGACCTCGCCCGAGCTGGACGGGCTCATGGCGGAGTTCAACGCCTCGACCACCCCTGAGCAGGCGAAGGCGGTGGTGGACAAGCTGCAGGCGTTCACCTGGAAGCAGCTTTCGGTGATCACCCTGAGCCAGTCCAGGCTGTACGCGGCCTACTCCCCCAAGCTCAAGGGCTACGGCGACTTCTACCGCGTCTTCTGGAACACCTGGCTGGCGTCATGACCGGTCTGCTGCTGCGCAGGCTGCGCGATCTGGTGATCATCCTGGTGATCGTCGGGACGATGATGTTCTTCGTCATCCGGCTGATCCCCGGTGATCCGGCACAGGCCATCCTCGGCCCGACCGCGCGACCGTCCGATGTGGACGCCCTGCGGGAGAGCATGGGACTGAACGGGCCCTTGTGGGAGCAGTACCTCACGTGGGCCGGGAACGTGCTGCACGGCGACTTCGGCACGTCGATCACCTATCACGCCCCGGTGCTCGGCGTGGTCGCCGACCACATCCTGCCGACGCTCACGCTGGCCGTGCTCTCGACGGTGATCAGCTTCTTCCTCTCGGTCGCGATCACCTCGTGGCAGGCGGTGTCGCCGCGCAACCCGGTGGCGCGGGCGCTGGACCGGCTGTCCGCGCTCGGCATGGCGATGCCGGACTTCTGGATCTCGCTGATGCTCGTGCTCGTCTTCTCGGTGACCCTGCGCTGGTTCCCCTCCAGCGGCTACGAGAACCTGTTCACCGATCCGGCGACGGCGGTGCCCGCACTGGTGCTGCCGCTGACCGTGCTGGTCATCGGGCAGACCGCGTTGTTCGTGCTCACCCTGCGGGAAAGCCTGCTCGGCGAGCTGCCGCTGGCGTATCTGCGCACCGCGCGGGTCAAGGGGCTGTCGGAGCGGCAGGTGATGACCAAACACGTCCTGCCGAACGCGCTGATGCCGCTGATCACCCAGCTGGGCAGCAATTTCGCCATGCTGGTCGGCGGCATCGTGATCATCGAGTCCATCTTCGTCGTGCCGGGGCTCGGCCATCTGCTGATGGGCGCGGTGTCCACCCGCGACTTCCCGCTGATCCAGGGTGTGACGCTGTTCGTCGCGGTGCTGTTCGTACTGGTCAACCTGCTGGTGGACCTGTCGTACGCGCTGCTCGACCCGAAGGTGCGTGTCTCGTGAGCGTCGCTCTAGTGGAAAAGACGTCGCCGGTGCGCGAGAAGCCGTCGTCCGGCCGCGCGGCCAAGGTGTTCCGGCGCAACCGGATGCTGGTGATCACCACCGCGTTGCTGGCGGTGATCGTCCTGGCCGTGATCGTGCTGCCGTTCTTCCTGCCGAGCGTCAGCGCGACCGACCCGGTGAACCGGCTGCTGCCACCGTCGGCCGCGCATCCCCTCGGCACGGACTCGTTCGGCCGCGACGTGCTCGCCCGCCTGGTCTCCGGTGGGCGGGCGTCGCTCGGGCTGTCCGCTCTGATCACCCTGTGCGCGGCCTTCACCGGCCTGGTGATCGGGCTGATCAGCGGGTTCTTCCGGGCGGCCGACGCGGTGCTGATGCGGGTGATGGACGCCTGGATGTCGTTCCCGGCGATCATCCTCGCGATGGCACTGGCGATCTCGCTCGGTGCGAGCATCTGGACCGAACTGATCGCGCTGACGGTGATCTTCACGCCGTTCACCGCCCGCGTGATCCGCAGCCGCGTGCTCGGCATCGCCGGCCGTGCCTACATCGGCGCGGCGCGGGTTTCGGGGATGAGCCGGTGGAAGATCCTCGTCGTGCACGTGTTCCCGAACGTGCTGCCGCTCGCGCTGGTGCAGGTGGTGATCCTGTCCGCCGCGGCGATGCTGGTCGACGGGGCGATGAGCTTCCTCGGCCTCGGCATCGCTCCCCCGACCCCGACCTGGGGCAACATGATCGCCGAAGGCCGCTCGTACCTGGTGCAGGCGCCGTGGCTGGTGATCGTGCCCGGCGTGACGATCATGGTGTGCGTCTTCCTGCTGAACCTCATCGGATCGTCGCTGCGGATCGCCGTCGACGCCCGCGCGCGGACGCTGAGCGAGATGCAGCGCCTGCGCACCCGCCGCCCCTCCGGCAGCTGAGAAAGGATCCCGTTGTCTGCCACTACTTCCCTGGCCGTGCGCCGATTCGCCCCCGAAACCGTCTCGGGACCGCCGGTGCTCCTGGTGCACGGATTCGCCTCCGACGGGCACACCGACTGGATCACCACCGGATGGCCCGCCGCGCTCACCGCCGCGGGCCGGGAGGTGGTGATACCGGACCTTCCCGCGCACGGCTCCAGCCCGGCCCCCGCGGGTTCGCTCGGTGCCGTCGCGATCACCGCGGAACTGTCGCGGCTCGTCACCGATCTGTCCGAAGTGGACGTCGTCGGGTACTCGCTGGGCGCGCGGCTGGCCTGGGAGCTGCCCGCGCAGGCTCCGGTGCGGCGGCTCGTGCTAGCGGGGGTGAGCCCGTTCGAACCATTCGGCGCCGTCGATGTGGCGGCCGCGCTGGCCTTCGCCGGTGGCGGTAAGGCTCCATCGGATCCGCTAACCGGGATGATCGCGCATATGATCACCGCGCCTGGGCGGAATCCCACCGCGCTCGCGCGGTGCATCGAGGATCTGCGCGCCGAGCCTTTCGCGCCGGTTCTCGGTGCGGTGGCCGTGCCCACCCGGTTCGTGGCGGGAGTGGAGGATCCGGTGAGCCAGGGTATCGAGACGCTGGTGGAGCTGGTGCCGGGCGCGGATCTCGTGCGGGTGCCTGGGGATCATGGTGGGGCTCTGCGGAGCGCTGAGTTCAAGGCGGCCGTGCTCGATTTTCTCGGCTGAGGATTGCGCTTGTGTCATGAAAGGGTCGTTCAGGACATCTTTCGTCCTGAACGACCCTTTCATGACATCTGGAGCGTGGTGCGGGCCGCCCCGTCGGTTACGAAAGCCACTTTCGCAACGTTGAAGGTTGCGAAAGTGGCTTTCGCAACATCTCCCCTCGCGACGCTTCCCGAGACACGACCAACGCTATGAAAGGTCCTTTCCTTGCAAATTTTGCAAGGAAAGGACCTTTCATAGCGTTCGCGCCCGGCTCGCGACACGCCACCGGGGATCAGAACGTCCCATCCGCGGCGACCGAGCGGTCCAGCCAAAGATCCTCCAGAGCCGCCCGCACCTCCGCACCACGAGAAGCGGCCAACGCGACAGCACCCAGGTTGTCCTCCAGCTGAGCCATCCGGCTCACCCCGAACAACACGTTCACGACCGGCTCGTACGCGAGACAGAACGCGACAGCCAGCTGCGACGAACTCACCCCGAAGTACCCGGCGACGGCGGCGACACGCGCGGCGGCGGCGCGGATCGACTCTCGGATCTCGCCCGGATCCGCCCCGATCTTCCGTGACGGGGTCTTCCCGAGCAGCACCCCGCCCTCGAACACGTCCGACGCCTGCAAGGTCAACCGGCCGGCCTCGAAATGCTTACCGTAGAAGGAACCTTCGGCCATCGACCGACGCGCGATGCTGTACTTCAGCTGAGCGAAACGAGGCGCCGGAAGCCCTTCTGCCGCGGCGAATTCCAGCGCCAGGTCGAGGTCCGCGGCGCGCCAGTTGTTCACGCCCCAGACGTCGAAGCGGCCCAGGCGGATCTGTTCGGCCACCTCGGTGACGATGCGTGGAATGTCCGGCCGCTCGAAGTAGTCACCGACCACGACGGCTTCCGCACGCTCGACACCGACGCGGTCGAACGAAGTGGCGAACTGCTCGGCGAATCCGGTGTTCGGGTAGTCCCAGAGCCAGAGTTTGCCGCACAGCTGGTACTCGTCACGCTTGATTCCGGCGGCGCGGACCGCCTCGCCGAACAGGAGATCCGTGCGCGACTGTTCGGCGTGCGGCCCCATGTCGTAGTGGGCCACGTCGAACAGCGTGACCCCGGAATCGACGGCAAGCCGGATCAGGCGCACCGCGTCGTCGAAATCCATGCGGTCCCACGTGTTCCAGGATCCCAGGCTCAGCGCCGAAGTGGTGAAGCCCAGTCCGTTCCGCTTCTCGTCCACGAGTTTTCCTTTCGCTGGCAACGGAAACAAGTTTTAGTCTACGATCGTAGAATGAACAAGAGACTCGTAGTGGTGACCGGCGGTGCCAGTGGCATCGGCCGCGGAGTCGCCGAAGCCTTCCAGTCCGCGGGCGACCGCGTGGTCATCGCCGACGTCGACACCCGGGCGGCCCACGACCTCGCCGCCGAACTCGGCGCGGAGCACGTCGAACTCGACATCTCCGACCCCGGATCGGTCGACGCGGCGCTGGCGCTCGTCACCGATCGCTTCGGCCCGGTCGAGGTCCTGGTCAACAACGCCGGTCTCGCCGGTGGCGGCGGACCGTTGGTGGGACTGGACATCGGCGTCTTCGATCTGTGCATGCGGGTGAACTTCCGCGGCACCTTCCTGATGACCCGCGCGGTCGGGGCGCAAATGGTCGAGACGGGCACCCGCGGCACCATCGTCAACATCACCTCCATCGGCGCCCGGCAGCCGACCCCGGGGCTCGGCCACTACGAGGCCACCAAGGCCGCCGTCGAGGCGCTCACCCGCTCGGCCGCGCTCGAACTGGCGCCGCACGGCATCCGGGTCAACGCCGTCGCACCCGGACCGGTGCTCACGCCGATGACCGCCGGATTCGCCGCCGACACCGCCGCCCGCGCGGCGTGGGAAGCGAGGATTCCCTTGGGAACCATCGCTTCCGTCGCCGACGTGGTGCCGTCAGTCCTGTTCCTCGCCTCCGCCGACGCCGGCCATCTCACCGGGGTGAGCCTCCAGATCGACGGCGGGCAACTGCTCACCTGAGTACACGACGCGGCCGCCGGACACGGTGAGTTCCACACCGACGTCCGGCAGGTCCGCGAACGCGATCTCGAGCGGATTCGCCGCCAGCACGCAGAAGTCCGCGACACGGCCGACGGTCAGCGATCCCTTCCAGTCCGCTGCGCCGTCCTGCTCGGCGGCCGCGACCGTGTAGCAGCGCAGCAACCGGGTCATCAGCCCGGCGTCCACTTCGGACGCGGCCAGCATCCTGGCAGCCGCCGCGATGTGCACCCGCCAGTCGGGGGTCACCACGGGCGCGTCACTGCTCAAGGTCAGCGGAACACCCGACGCGAGCATTTCCGCCAGCGGCCAGGCGCGGGCGCCGACCTCGGCACCGAGCGCGTCCGTCAGCATTCCCCGCATCGCCACCGCGATCGCGGGCTGCGTGGTCAGGCCCACCCCCGCCGAAGCCATCCGCACCAGCTGATCCGGGGTCACCAGATCGCCGTGCACCAGATGATCGCCGCGGCGAAGCGATCCGAGCGAGGCTTCGATGCTGCGATCCCCCGTGGCGTGCACGGCGACCGTCATCCCGGCGTCATGGGCGAGCCGGATCATCGCGGCCAGATTGCCCGCGCGGCCCGGATCGTCGTCGCCCTCGACGAGGAGCGCGCCGTGCGAACCGTCGGCGTAGCAATGATGTGTCCACGCGGAGCGCATCGGCGGGATGCCGTCGGCGAAGATCTTCACCCCGGGCACGGTGAGCCACAACGGATCCGCGGCCGGCGACGGGGTCGCCAGCCCTCGCTCGAAGTCGTCCAGCGAGCTGGCGCCGTCGAGCAGGCCGAACAAGCGCAGCGCCGTAACCCTCGCGCGCAGCAGGCCCTCCTCGGCCAGCGCCGCGTACTCCTCCAGCACTTCGGCGCCGAAACAGCCCGTCTCGCCCGGGCCCAGACCGGGTTCGGTGTAGCTCGTGATGCCCAGCGACGCGCACAGCTCACCCGCGCGCAGGATGGCGGCCCGCCGTTCGGCCGCGGTCCGCACCGTTTTCTCTTCTCCCCCGGTGAATCCGGCGCCGCCGATCAGGGTGTCCGGCCAGCGCGCGCCGAGCCAGGTCGCGTGCAGGTGCGCATCGTTGATCCCGGGCAGAACGGTTCTCCCCGCGAGGTCGATCACCTCGGTGTCCGGGCCGATGTGGTCCAGCGCGACGTCACCGAGGGCGACGACCCGGTCTCCTCGCACGGCCATCGCCCGCACGACGGTGCCCGCCGGGTCGAAGGTGAGCACAGGACCGCCGCGAACCACGAGCGAAGCGGGACGAATACGTTGCGACGGCATGGTTTCCTCCAGGATCTGGACTTTTTCTCCTACGACTGTAGACTAAAAAGATGGTCAACAGAACCGAAGCGGCGGTGCTCACCGAACACGGCTCCGCGCTCACCTTGCGGGAACTACCGCTGCCCGAGGAGCCGGAACCGGGCGCCGCGCTGGTCCGGATCACCTGCACCACGTTGTGCGGCACCGACGTGCACCTCTGGTCCGGCCAGATGACCTTCCCCGGCATGCTCCCGATGGTGCTGGGACACGAAATGGTCGGCGAGGTGGTGGCCGTCGGACCGGGCACCACCGACACCCTCGGCCGCGAGATCGCCGAGGGCGACCGTATCGGCTGGTCCGAGTCGACCTGCGGAAAGTGTTACGGCTGCACGATCTTGCGCGAACCGGTCGCCTGCGAGAAGCGCGGCTACGGATTCCTCCAGCGTTCCGACGTCTTCCCGTACGCCACTGGCGGACTCGTGCGGCACTGCTACGTGACTCCCGGTGCGGCCAAACTCCTGCTTCCCGGCGACGTCAAGGACACCTGGGCGTCGATGTCGGGCTGCGCGGGCAAAACCGTGCTGCGCGCCGTCTCCCGCGCCGGCGGGATCCGCCCCGGTGCGACGGTCGTGGTCCAGGGTGCGGGCGCGCTGGGCGTGTTCGCCACCGCGGTCGCGCGGATCTCCGGCGCGGGTGACGTGATCACCATCGGCGGGCCCGGCGACCGGCTGAAGACCGCCGAGCGGTTCGGGGCGACGGCGACGATCCCGGTCGACGGCACCGTCGAAGACCGCATCGAACGGGTCAAGGAACTCACCGACGGCCGGGGTGCCGATCACGTCTTCGACTTCGCGGGCGGGCCGACCATCGGCGAGGAGGCCGTCGCCTTCGCCGCCCAGCGCGGCACGATAGCGATCGTCGGCTCCACCGGCCCCGTGCCCTCCCCCGTGGCGCTCGGCACGGTGATGGGCAAGGAACTCACGGTCGTCGGTTCGCTCAACGGCGACATCGCCGACTACCACCGCTCGGTGGACTTCTTCCGCACCTTCGCCGATCGGCTGCCGTGGGACCAATTGTTCAGCGAACCGGTCGGTCTTTCCGAAGCCTCCCGACGTGTCGAGTCGATGTCGCGGCTCGGCGAACTCAAAGCCGTCATCGATCCCCGCCTCCCCTAGGAGAACCAATGGCCATCCCCCAGCGGCGCATCGGCCGCGACGGTCCGCTCACCGGCGTCCTCTCGCTCGGCTCCTGGCACACCTACGACCGGATGGACTTCCGCGAGGCGGTCGACCTCGTCCGCACGGCGGTCGATTCCGGCATCACGCTCTTCGACGTCGGTGTCTACGGATTCCCCGGCGCCACACCGGTCTTCACCGACGTGCTGTTCTCCGCGATGGTCCGCGCCGCGGGCCTCCGCCGCGAGGACTACCTGCTTTCGGCCAAGCTCTGGTTGGAGGGATATCCCGAGCACAACCTCCGCGATCAGCTGGACAACGCGTTGTTCCGCGCGGGTGTCGAGCACGCGGATCTCGTGGTACTGGGCGATCTCCGGCGCGACGACACGGACCTGCACCAGCTCGTGCTGGATCTGAACGAGCTCCGCGAGGCCGGGCTCATCCGGCACTGGGGCGTCAACAACTGGTCCGCCACCACGATCCGGGCCTTGCACGATTTCGCCGCGGCCGAGAACGTACCCGGACCCGCCATCGCACAGCTGAAGTACAGCGTCGCGCGACGGTCCATTCCGGACGGTGAACCGTTCGCGAAGGTCTTCGGCGAACTCGGCGTCACACTCCAGTCTTCGGACATCTTCGAGGGCGGGGTCCTGCTGGGCAAGAACAGCGGCGCGCGTCAGGTGGGCCGCGACCCCGGCGACATCCGCGAACGCATCGCCGCCTCCGCCCCGGCGCTGGCGAAGATCGCGGCCGACCTGGACGCGACACCGGCACAGCTGTGTCTCGCCTTCACCCTCACCCATCCGGCCAACACGACCACCCTCTTCGGCGCGACGAGCACCGAGCAGCTCAAGGACAACCTCGGCGCCGTCGACCTCGTCGACCGCGTGGGCGCGGAGCGGCTCCGTGAACTGGTCGAGCCGTACTGGGCCGACCGCGGCGTCGTCGATCCGGAGGGACCGTGACGGCCTTCGATCCCGAACTCGCCGGAGCCCTCGAAGGTCTGCCCACCGGGCCGCCGCTGAGCGCGGATTCGCTGGCGAGCATCCGCCAGGCGATGGCCGAGGGCAACCTGACCTGCGCCGAGGCGATCGGCGACCGGGATCTCGTCTGGGAAGACCACCAGGTGCCCGGCACCGACGTCATCGTCACCGTCGTCAAGCCGCAGGATGCCCGCGACGCGCCGGGGTTCTACAACATCCACGGCGGCGGAATGGTGCTGGACGACCGGTTCGCCGACCTGCCCCGGATGGTCGCGCTGGTCGAGGAATTCGGCTTCGTCGCGGTGACCGTGGACTACCGGCTCGCCCCCGAGCATCCGCATCCGGCGCCGATCGAAGACTGCTACGCGGGCCTGACCTGGATGGTCGAGCACGCGGCCGAACTCGGTTTCGATCCCGGACGGCTGATCGTCGGCGGTGGCAGCGCGGGAGGCGGCCTCAGCGCCGGGATCGCCCTGCTGGCCAGGGATCGCGGCGGACCGGCGCTGGCCGGGCAGCTCCTGCTGTGCCCGATGATCGACAGCCGCAACGACTCGGCGTCCACAGTGGAATTCGCGGAACGCGGTGTTTGGGGACGTGAGGCCAACGAGTTCGGCTGGCGTTCGCTCCTCAATGGACAGACATCGCCGTACGCGGTCCCCGCGACCGCGGAAGACCTCACCGGACTTCCGCCCGCCTTCATCGAGGTCGGCGCGGCCGAGATCTTCCGTGACGAGGACGTCGACTACGCGCGGCGGCTCTGGCGGGCCGGTGTGCCCACCGAACTGCACGTCTGGGCGGGCGCGTACCACGGTTTCGACCGGATCGCCCCGGACAGCGAGGTGACCCGGGCCGCGCTCGCCGCCCGGGCCTCCTGGCTGCGCCGCACTATCGGCCGAGCATGAACCTGGCGGCCTGTTCGCCGACCAGTACCGCCGGCGCGTTGGTGTTGCCCGTGGTCACCCGCGGCAGCACCGACGCGTCGGCGATCCGGAGCCCGCTCAGCCCGTGGACGGCGAGCTCCGGGTCGACGACGGAGTCCGCGTCGGTGCCCATCCGGCAGGTCCCGACCTGGTGGTGGTAGGTGATCGCGGTCCGGCGGACGTATTCGCGGACATCGGCCTCCGGTCCCGGGTACAGCTCGCGGGCGCCCCATTCCTCCGCCAGAGCGGACGCGCGGCCGATCTCCCGGCACTGCTCGACCGACGCGACCAAGCTCTCGAAGTCGGCCGGATCCTCCAGCGCGGCGAGATCGATCAGTGGCATGTCGTCCGGGTCCGGTCCCGAAAGCCGCAGACTGCCCCGGCTGCGCGGCGTGACCATGCCCGCCATCAGCGAGAACCCGGTCTCCGGACCGGTCATCCACTCCTCGTACATCGGCACGCTGAAGTGGATCGGCTGGGTGTCGGGCACCGGCAGGCCGGGACGGCTGCGCCAGAACAGATGCGTCTGCGTGACCGAACGGCCGGGCGCGGGTGGGTCGACCGGACGGCGATCGGTCGCGAAGATGACCGGCGAGAGCAAGTGGTCGTGCAGGTTCTTCCCGACGCCCGGCAGCTCGGCGACGACGTCGATACCGTGTATCTCCAGTTCGTCGACCGGGCCGACGCCGCTGCGCAGCAGGATCGCCGGTGACGCCAGCGCGCCGGCGGCGAGCACGACCTCGTCGGCGAAGACCTTGCGCAGTTCGCCATCGACCTCGGCCAGTACGCCGGTCACCTTGTCGCCCTCGAAGAGCAAGCGGTGGACGAGCGCTCCCGTGTGGACGGTCATCCGTTCGGCGGCGGGCTGCCCGTAGGCGAGCCAGGTGTTGAGGCGTTTGCCGTCGCGGGTGGTGACCTGCTGCACGGACACGCCGTCGAGTTCGTCGCCGTTGTAGTCCGGGTTGAACGGCAGCCCGATCTCCATCGCCGCGTCCACAATGGACTGCTGGATCGGATGCAGCGGCTCGTTCGGCACGACGTCGAGCAGATCCTTCTCGATCCGTTCGAACACCGGGCGTACGTCGTCCCAGCGCCAGCCGGGCACGCCCCAGCCGTCGTAGTCGGCCGGGGCGCCGCGCACCCAGATCATCGCGTTGAGCGAATGCGACCCGCCGAGCACCTTGCCGCGCGGCAGATGCAGCCGCCGGTTCGCCGCGTGCGGCTGCGGCACGGTGTAGTAGTCCCAATCCTCCGGGCCGTGCCACAGCTCACCGGCCCGCGAAGGGTCGTGAATGGCCGGATTCGTGTCCGGCCCGCCCGCTTCGAGCAGGGTGACCCACACCCCGGAGTCGGCCAGTCTCCTGGCGACCACCGAACCGGCCGAACCCGCTCCCACCACGATGACGTCCATGTCCCCACCCTCGCAAGGCACGCGGACGTCCGGCGGATTCGGTTCGCTGGCCGACAATCGGCGTGCCCTGGCGGGCAAGACCGGAGACGCCGCGGCGCCCGATACTCGATCACACACCGGTCGAGGAGGAGCTAGCCATGGCCACACGCCTGTTCATCGACGGACAGTGGACCGCCGCGGGAGGCGGGTCCCTGCCGACGTACGATCCGGCCACCGGCCAGGTGATCGAGGAGGTCGGCACCGCGTCGGCCGCCGACGTCGACGCCGCCGTCGGTGCCGCACGGAAGGCGCTGAACGACCCCGCCTGGGCGGGACTGCTGCCGGTCCAGCGGGCCGCGCTGCTGTTCAAGCTGGCGTCGCTGGTCGACGAGCACCACGAGGAGCTGGCCGCGCTCGAAACCCGCGACCAGGGCCAGCCGATCGGGATCTCCCGCCAGGTCAGCGTCACCGGCGCGGCCGAGCACCTGCGGTACTTCGCGGGCTGGGTCACGAAGATCCAGGGCACCACGAACCCGGTGTCCTTCCCGGACACGCTGCACTACACCCGCCGCGAGCCGGTCGGGGTGAACGCGCTGATCACGCCGTGGAACTTCCCGCTGATGATCCTCGTGTGGAAGCTCGCGCCCGCACTGGCCACCGGCAACACCGTGGTGATCAAGCCCAGCGAGGTCACGCCGCTGACCAGCATCCGGCTGGTCGAGCTCGTGCACGAGGCCGGGTTCCCGCCGGGCGTGGTCAACTTGGTCACCGGCGACGGCGCGGTGGGCGCGCTCCTGAGCAGGCACGACGACGTCGACCACCTGTCCTACACCGGGTCGACCGCGGTCGGGAAGCTGATCACGGCGGCCAGCGCGGAGTCGAACCTCAAGCGGCTCACCCTCGAACTCGGCGGCAAGGCGCCCAGCATCATCTCGGGCGACGCCGACATCGACGCCGCCGTCGCCGGCAACCTCGCGGGTGCGACGTTGAACAGCGGCCAGGTCTGTGCCGCGTACACCCGGTTCTTCGTGGACCGCAAGCGTGAACAGGAATTCGTCGCGAAACTGGCCGCCGGGCTCGAAGGTCTCAAGCTCGGTCCGGGGCTGGACGAGTCGACGCAGCTCGGGCCCCTCGTGTCCGCCAAGCATCGCGAGCACGTCGACTTCCTCGTCTCCACCGGCAGCGAGCAGGGCGCGGAGCTGGTCACCGGCGGCAAGCCCGTCGACCGCGACGGCTACTTCTACACCCCGACGCTGTTCGCCGGCGTGGCCGACGACATGACGATCATGCGCGAGGAGATCTTCGGCCCGGTCCTCGCCGTGACCGCCTACGACGATCCGGACGAGTTGCTGGCACGGGCGAACGACACCGAATACGGGCTCGCGGCCACGGTGTGGACTCGCGATCTCGGCGTCGCGCAGCGGTTCGCGAACGGCATCCGCGCGGGCGCGGTGTTCGTCAACATGCCGCCGATCCCGGACATGGCCGCGCCGTGGGGCGGGTACAAGGCGTCGGGCTGGGGCCGCGAGATGGGGCCGTGGGCGATCGACGCGTACACCGAGATCAAATCAGTCTGGCTGCACTACTCGTGACCGCGGGCGACGCGGTGAACTCGACCGCGATGAGCAAGTCGCAGATCGCCTATCACTGGATCAAGGCGAGGATCGACGACGGCACCTTCTCCCCCGGCTACCGCCTCGTGTTCGGGCAAATCGCGCAGGAGCTCGGGGTCAGCACCGTGCCCGTGCGCGAGGCGGTGCGGCGGCTGGAGGCCGAGGGGCTGGTGACCTACGAGCACAACATCGGCGCGCAGGTCGCGATGGCCGACGAGAGCGACTACCAGCACACCATGCAGACGCTCGCGCTGGTCGAGGGGTACGCCGCCGCGCTGGCGGCGCCGTCCCTCCCCGCTGAGGCGCTCGACCAGGCCAAGGGACTCAACGCGGAACTGACGGCGTGTCTCGACAACTTCGAGCCGTCGCGGTTCACCGCGCTGAACCGCGACTTCCACCGTGTCCTGTTCGGCACCTGCCCCAATCCGCAGGTGCTCGATCTGGTCAACCGCGGCTGGAACCGGCTGGCGGGGCTGCGCACCTCGACGTTCAGCTTCGTCCCCGGCCGCGCGCACGAATCCGTGCAGGAGCACCAGAACATCCTCGACCTGTTCGACCGGAACGCTCCGGCCGGGGAGATCGAACTGGCCGTGCGCGAGCACCGGCTGACCACTTTGGAGACCTTCCTGGCCTGGCGGCATCCCTAACCCGGGACCGCCTCCGGTGGCGGGAAGGCGTAGAACCGCACGGAAAGCTCCTGCTCGTCGTCCGCCGGGCGCCGTCGGCGATGGCAGTACCGCGTGATCAGCTCGCGGTACTCCGCGTCCAGTTCCCGGAATTCCGCCTCGGTGAGCCGTGCCGAAGTCCGCTGCGCCGTCGCCCACGGACCGAACTCGTCGCGGTGCTCCGCCGCCCAGGACAGCAAAGCGACCTCGTTCGCGTACTTGGCGTCGAGGAACGCGGTGACCCGCTCGCGATCCTCACCGTCGTAGTCGTCCGGCTTCGGCTCGCGCAGGTCGTGCGGGATAGAGAGCCAGTTCCCTTTCCGGTCACGGCGCACGAAACCGTTGTCCTGCAATGTTTTCAGACATTCAGCGACTTCGGCGCGTGCCAGCCCGGTCCGGCGCGCGACGTCCTCCTCGGCGGCGGGAAGCGCGCGCGTCACCAGGTGGTAGCGCGGGTCCTCGCGCATCGCGATGTCGTTCAGGTTCACCGATCGCTTCGGCAGCGCGTCACCCAGCAGCCGGCGCGCGGCGAAGGCCAGGACCACGGCGACCGGGATCTCGACGAAGACGGCGAGCGCGACGCTGGTCCATCGCTCGGACGACGTCCAGCCGAGCATGACGTCGAACCACGCGTCACAGCACAACATCGCGGCCGTCGCCGACAGCAGCGGCACAGCAGCCCGCCGCCGGCGCATCCCCAGCCACGCTCCCGCCGCGAAGCAGAGCAGGAGCGCGACGTCGAACCCGACCCAAGCCGCACGCCACTGCCCGGTGTCGTACCGGTCGGGCAGGGTGTGCGCGAGGTAGACGGTCCAGGGCACGAGCAGGACCGCCGCACCGGCGAGCACCGTCAGGAGCATCCGTCGGATCATGATCACGACGTTAGAAGCGGGCGGCGGTGGGGACATCCGGGCTTTCCCCTGGTCCGGCCTCAGGGTCGCGGTACTCGCCCGAACGGCCGCTACCGGAGCTCAGCCGGGTGAAGGTAGATTCCCAGAGCCCGTTTTGGGCTTTCTCTGGGGGAAACATGAGTACTGCGCTGGACGCTTCACGTCCACTGTCGACTTTCAGATCCCGAGTGGCGGCTTTGGCCGCAGGGATCCTCACGCTTTCATCGGTCGTGACGGGCTTCGCCGCCGAGGCCGCACCCGTCTCGGCCCTCACCTCACCGGCGTCGAGCTTCACGGCCGTTCAGCCGACCCGGTTCCTGGACACCGTCCGAGGCGTCGGGATCCCGGTCGGACCGGTCGGCGCCCGCACCACGGTCACCGGCAGCGCGGCGGGCCTGGCGCCCGAAGGCACCACCGCGGTCGTGGTGAACGTCTGGGCGGAAGGCCCGACCGCGGACACCGCGGTGACCGTCTTCCCGCATGGCACCGCGCGGCCGAACCTGCCGAACCTGGTGGTGCAGAACGGTAAACGACGGTCCAATCAGGTCACCGTGCAGGTCGGCGCCGACCGGGCACTCGACTTCTACAACGAGTCCGGGTCGACCCACCTGGTCGTGAGCATCATGGGGTACTACACGACCGCGCCGGGTTCGCGGTACACCCCGGTCAGCGCCGCGCGACTGCCGATCGCCTCGATCGGCCCCAACGCCACGACCCGGCTGGCCCTCACCGGCGAGGTCCCGGCCACGGCCACCGCGGTCACTTTCAGCTTGACGCTGAGCCAGCCCACCGTCGCCACCTACGTCACCGCTTCTCCCGCTGCCACGCCACGTCCGACCATGGCGAGCGTCGCCGCGTACCCGGGCGGTCAGGGCTCGAATCTGATCACGGTCAAGATCGGCGCCAACCGCTCGATCGACCTGTACAACCTGGCCGGCACGGTACAGGTGGAAGCCAACGTGATCGGGTTCTACGCCACCGACTACGGAGCGCTCTTCACCCCGGTGGCCCCGGAACGAGTCCTCGACAGCCGCACCGGTCTCGGCGTCTTCGACGGTCAGGCCCGGAAGATCGGCCCGAAGAGCGACCTGTCCTACCGGCTGCAACGGTCGATTCCGTCCAACGCGCTCGCGTTGGCGCTCAACCTGACCGGGTACTCGGCGACGGCGAACACCGCCATCACCGCCTGGGAGAATCGATCGAGCAGTGAACCGCCGCCCAGTGTGCACGTGGTTCCGGGGCAGACCATCTCGGTGGCGGTCGCCCCGCTCGTCGGATCCATCTTCGGGTCTCCCGCCACCGCCGGTGACGTCGTCCGCACGACCTACGTCCACAACCGCGCCGGTTCCATCGACGTGACGGCCGATCTGTCGGGCTACTTCACGCTGCCTCCCGCCGACTGCCTGGTGAATTGTGTGACGACGTGGGGGCCCTACTCCTGGGAGCAGGGCGACGTGCTCCCGATGGCGATGAAACCGTTCAGCGGCCTGAGTGACGTCGTCGAACTCGCCGGCTGGTCCGACAGCGGATACGCGTTGCGTGCCGACGGTACCGTCAAAGCCTGGGGCGCCACCTCGGCCGGACGGCTCGGCAACGGCTGGTGGGCGGGCGGCGCCACCACCTCGGAGTCCCCGGTCCCCGTCGTGGGGCTCACCTCCGTCAAAGCCATCGCTAGCGGTGACACCAAGGGCTACGCGCTGAAGTCCGACGGCACCGTGTGGCAGTGGGGCCAGAACGTCGTCACGCCGGTGCAGGTCTCCGGGCTGACCGGGGTCACCGCCATCTCGGCGTCCAGGGAAGCCGGATACGCACTCAAAGCCGACGGCACGGTGTGGTCGTGGGGCGGCAACACCCGCGGTGAGCTGGGGAACGGCTCCACGGTCTCGAGCTCCTCGACTCCGGTGCGCGTCTCCGGGCTCACCGGGATCAAGACCCTAGGTGCTGCGAGCGGCGACAACGGCTACGCGATCAGAACGGACGGCACGGTCGCGGCTTGGGGTGACAACTCCCAGGGCCAGTTGGGCAACGGAGTCACGTGCACGACACCGTCGGCTTGCTTTTCCCGGGTCCCGGTCCAGGTTTCCGGCTTGACCGGGGTCACCTCGGTGACGGGTAGCTGGGCGCGCGCCTTCGCCCTGAAATCCGACGGCACGGTCTTCTCGTGGGGTGACAACAGGAGCGGCGGACTGGGCAACGGCTCGGACTGTGGCCCGGGCTGCCTGTCCACAGTCCCCGTACAGGTCCGTGGCGTGGCGGATGCCAAGGCGGTCGGGCGGTTCGGCGGAGGCGGTTACGCGGTCCGCGCGGACGGGACCGTCCTGGGCTGGGGCAGCAACGACAGCTTCGGGCTGGGCGCCGCTGTCATGAGCTATCCGTATTACACGACGGTACCGGTGGAGGTCCCCGGTTTGAGCGGTGTCAAAGCCATCACGGACGGCCTCGCTCTGCGATAGAAACCGCGGGTTACCGCCGGTCCGGCTCCGTACCGGGCCGGCGGTCCGCCGAACGGGGCGACGTCGACGAAACCCGGGCGCCGCCCTGTCAACCCTGGTCAGAATCGGTCCATGCGATCGAAACGCTCGTCCTCGCCGCGATCGTCACTTTGACCGCGGGTGCTCGCCGGACCCGCCGCCGTCTCGGCTGCCGGGCCGCGGCGGGAAGACGCGCGGCCTTGCGCGCACGACGCGCGGTTCCAGGTCGCCACCGCGAACAACGCGAACGCGGCCAAGGGGGTGCTGCTGTTCCTCAGTCGAAGGAGCGGCGCATTCCATCCAGAACCGGGAGTAGGGGTGGCCGGGCGGAAGGCGGTGGCGGAATTCCTGGCCGAAGCTTGAGTCTCCACCCACTGGAGCCTTTACCGTCGCTCCCATGACGATCACCGTTCTCGACACCTACCCCGCCATGCGCGAGATCCTGCGCGCGCCCCGGGCGGACCGCGCGGCGCTGCTCAAGGCGATGGTCGAGCCTGCCGCCGGGATGTACCACTACTTCCCCGGCGACGTCGACCTCGTGGCGATGCACGCGATGAGCTCCGGATTCCCGCTCGACCGCGATGAGGACCGCTGTCTGGAGGCTCTCGAAGCCCTGCACGAAGCGGACGCCTGGAACCGCATCCAGCGAGCCCTCGACGACGCCGTCACCGCGCAGCTCGCCGCGACGCCCGGACTGGCGATCCCGGACATCACCGTGCTCACGGTGCTGGGTGATCCGGGCGACCGGCACTTCATGGGTCCGAACCTGGGGATGTCGGCCAACGGCAGCGTGTCCGGCTACATCTACCTCAACTTCTGGCCGTATCCGGAGAATCTGGCGAGGCTGGAGGCCACCGCCGTCCACGAGCTCAACCACAACCTGCGCTACAGCCCCGGTGGGGTGATCTGGGATCCGGCGACCGTCACGGTCGGCGAGCAGATCGTGTCCGAGGGCCTGGCCGACGCGTTCGCCCGCCAGTTGTACGGCGACGAACTCGGTTACGCGCGCATCGGCGTGCCGCATCTGCGGGACGACGCGGTGTTCGAGAAGGTCGTCTCCGGGCTGGAGATCACCGGTATGCAGAACTTCGTGGTCTGGGTGCACGGCGACGAGACGGCCGCCCGCTACGGCGGCACTCCCGTCGGCCTGCCGACCGGCGCCGGGTACGCGGTCGGCAACCGGCTCGTCGACGCCTACCTCGCCGCGACCGGCCGGACCGCCGCGGAGGCCCTGCTGGTGGACCGCCGCGACGTCATCGACACCGCCCTCAGGACTCGCGGCGCCTCGACCGGATCGTGAGCGCCACCAGCGCGCCACCGGCCAGAAGCAGGAACAGGCCGGACACCAGCAGGCCTCGGACCTCGCTGCCGGTCGAGGCCAGCGGGCCGCTGTCGGACGGTCCGCCGCCCGGCGTGGTCGCTCCCGGCTGCCCCGGTGTCGTGGAGGTGGTCACCCCGGGTACCGGGGTCGTGCTCGAGGAGCTGCTGCTGGTGGTCGGCGAAGTGCTACTCGAAGTGGCACTGGACGACGTGGTGGCGCTGCTACTCGAAGTGGCACTCGACGTCGGGCTCGATGAAGTCGCGCTGGACGAAGAGCTGCTCGACGTCGGGCTGGTCGACGTGCTGCTCGTCTGACTCGACGAGGTGGTCGACGTCGGCGTGGTCGAAGTGGACGTGGCCGACGTCGAGGAGCTGGACGTCGAGGTGGACGTGGTCGAGGTCGGCGAGCTGGACGTCGAGGTCGGACTGGTCGTGGTCGTGGTCGTCGAGGTCGGGCTCGTCGACGTGGAGCTGCTGCTCGTCGTGGCCGAGCTCGACGAAGACGACGACGACGAGGACGAGCTGCTGGGCGTTGTGGTCGGCGTGCTGCCGCATTCCGGCAGATCACCGTCGAACGGGTAGGCGTGGAACTCCTGCCCGCCGCCACCGGTCGCTTCGGAGCTGTGCACCAGCGAGCCCGTGGTGAAGAACCGGCCGTTCATCCCGGACGCGGTGACGGTCGCGGTGCTCCCGGGTTCGCCGATCAGCACACTTCCCTGGAACTGGGCGCCACCGGCGATCTTCACCTGGGTGGCGTCCGGGAAGTTCCACAGCAGCCGTTCGCGCAGTTTGTTGAGCGGGTCCTGATCGTTCAGGTCACCGGTGTAGGTGTTGATCGTGCGGGCCGCTCCCACCATGTTGACCAGGATCGTCGCCCCCGCCGGGATGCCCTCGAACTCGATTCCCTGCATGCCGCCGGTGGCGCCGGTCAGGTCGAAGTCCACATTGAACACTTGCAGCGCGGACTTACCGTCCCCGGTGAACAACGTGCGGTAGCCCTGGTTGACCGCCGTGCCGGTGGCCGGCCGCGGTGTGGCGCCGTCCCGCGCGTAGCACTTGCTCGCCACTCGCAGATCCTCGCGCAGGCTCAAATAAGGCTTCGCCGCGTCGGGATCCTTCTCGAGTTTCCCGGTCACCGTCCCGGTGACGGTTCCCGCGTGCCGGACGACCCCGCCGTCGGCGAGCAGCCGCTGGTCGGCCGCGACGCTGACGTTCCCGCCGGTGGTCAGGAAGTCGGCGCCGTCGGGCGGCGGAACACGTGATCCGACACCGGCGATGCCGACGTTGTAGACGGACGACGCGCCCGCACGTTTCGCCATGTCGAAATCGCCGAGGACGACGACCCGTCCTTCGGCTTCGGCCGCCGCTTCCCGTACCTGGAATTCGCCGCCGACATAGACGTTGATGCCATTGTCCCGGCCCGCGTAGTCCTTGTTGTTCACCGGCGGGTATTTGCCCGGGCAGGCCGGACCGACACACGGACCCAGTCCGCCCGGCAAAGGGGCGGCGGCCGCACCGCCGGTGACCACGAGAGCCGCCACGCACACCGCTGCGGCGGCACCGGCGGAAAGAGAGGCGAATCGCCTTGCACGCATGCGGCGATTCTTGTGCCCACCGGCCGGGTGAACACAATCGGAATCCGGAAATACCCCCGACCGGGCGAGGCGGGTGACCCGGCCCATTCGTGGCCGTCCAGTGTTGTCCAGAGAACGAAATTCCAGGTGGACCGCGAAATCCCTAAAGTTCTGACCGACGATGGGAGGTTCGCCACATGACGGACACCGGAGTGCGCTCGCGTATCGGTTCGGTGGAAGTGCTCGCGGGCTTTCTCGTGCTGATTCTGCTCGCGCGGGGTCTGCTCGGCGACGTCCTCGGGACGCCGATCGTGCAGACCTGGACGACGGTCTTCGTTTCGATCGTGCTCCAGGCCGTTCCCTTCCTCGTCTTCGGCGTGACCCTTTCCGCCGCCATCGCGGTCTTCGTGCCGCGGGAATTCTTCGCGAAAGCCCTGCCGAAACATCCGGCCCTCGCGGTACCGGCCGCCGCGGCGACCGGAATGGTGCTGCCGGGCTGCGAATGCGGTTCGGTCCCGGTCGCCGGCGCCCTGGTGCGCAAAGGGGTCACCCCGGCCGCGGCGCTCGCGTTCCTGCTCGCCGCCCCCGCCCTCAACCCGGTCGTACTGGCCGCGACGGCGATCGCGTTCCCGGATCGGCCGTCGATGGTCTTCGCCAGGGCGGCGGCCGGGCTCGCCGCTTCGGTCGTGATGGGCTGGCTGTGGCTCGGCCTCGGCCGGACGGAGTGGATCAAACTGCCCGAACACGCCCACGGTGACACGCGCTGGCGGGCGTTCGCCGGCGCCGCGGGCCACGACCTGGTGCACGCGGGCGGCTTCCTGGTCGTCGGGGCCATGGCCGCCGCGACGCTCAACGTCCTGATCCCGGGACGCTGGCTCCAGGCCGTCGCGGACGACCCGGTGCTCGGTGTCCTCGCGCTGTCGCTGCTGGCGGTCCTGT
This sequence comes from Amycolatopsis sp. WAC 04197, assembly GCF_003947475.1. Classification (NCBI taxonomy): domain Bacteria; kingdom Bacillati; phylum Actinomycetota; class Actinomycetes; order Pseudonocardiales; family Pseudonocardiaceae; genus Amycolatopsis; species Amycolatopsis sp. WAC 04197. Next base: position 127,748 of record NZ_QHJK01000011.1, read on the forward strand.
TGTCGATCTGCAGTGAGGCGGACGCCTTCGTCGCCGCCTCGCTGACCCAGTTCTCCCTCACCGCCCGCCTGGCGTTCCTGGTGGTCGGGCCGATGGTCGACCTGAAACTCTTCGCCATGCAGGCCGGCACCTTCGGCAGGCGGTTCGCCGCGCGGTTCGCGCCGGCCACGTTCGTGGTCGCGCTCGCCTGCGCGGCCGTGACCGGGACGGTGCTCTGGTGAACCGGACCGCCGCGACCGTCGTGCTGCTCCTGCTGGGCGCGGCGGTGCTCAAGGTCTGCCTGACCGGCCAGTACCTCCGCTATGTCAAGGAAGGGCTCTGGCCGTTCCTGCTCGCGTCGGGCCTCCTGGTCCTGGTGCTCGCGGCCACGAACCGCCATCGTCACCCGAAAGTGGGGTGGCTGCTCCCGCTTCCGGTGCTCGCCCTGCTCCTGGTCGCCCCGCAGCCGCTCGGCAGTTACGCGGCGGGCAACGCGGGCATGGCGCTGACACGCTCCGACGAGTACCCGCCCTTGCCCGACGGCGACCCGGTGAAGGTGACCGTCCTGGACTACGCGTCGCGCGCGGTGTTCGACGAGGGCCGTTCCCTCGGCACGAGGCGGGTCGTGCTCACCGGTTTCACCGCCACCGGCGCGGACGGCGTGTCACTGCTCGTCCGGATGATCCTGACCTGCTGTGCCGCCGACGGGCGGCCGGTCAAGGTCGTGCTGGACGGTCGCGTCCCGAGCGAACCCGACACCTGGATCGAGGTCACCGGCACGTTCCGGCCGGGGTCCGTGGTGGACGAGGTCAACGGGGAACGCATCCCGTTCCTGAAGGTCGAAAGCGCCACACCGGTCCCCGCGCCCGAACGGCCTTACGAATAGTCAGGTCCAGCTCCACTGGATGCCGTACTGGCCGGGCTGCGGATCGAGGGTGATGAACTGGAAGGTGCTGGTGTCCCGGTCGAACGTCGCCTCGGACCGTTCCTCGGGTGGCAGGACACCGCGCGGCCGGAAGAAACCGGCGCAGCGCCGCGGCAACCGGCCGGGATCGAAGCTGACCTGCACCGCGACGTCCCGCGCCGGCCGGTAGAGCGCGACCTGCACGTGCCGTTTGCCCTGGCCCGGCGGATAGCGCACGCCGAACTCGACGACGGCGAGCTCGCCTGCCGCCAAGGTCCGGTCGAGGGCGAACTCGAACACGCAGGTGGACGACGGGACGTCCGCGCGGAACCGCGCCGGGCGGCAGCCGTCGGTGAACAGCACGGACGGCGGCTGGGTGATGCTGGTACACCGGTTCACGAAGACGAACCGCGACGTGCCGTCCCGATCGGCTCGGATCAGCCGCCGGACCCGGACCGATTCCTGGTTGCCGTCGCCGTCGACGCGGTAGGTGAGGTACTGGGAAAGCCGGTGCGGAGTGTCGAGCTCGTCCGGTGTCACGTCCATTTTGGACAGTGCGCGCACCACCTCCTCCGGTCGCCGCCACACCTGGTCGTAGCTCAGGGCGTGTCCGGTGCGGACGGTCCAGCGCCCACGAGGGCGGCGCGGGCCGAGCAATCCGGTCAGCGTTTCCGGCGACTGACCGAGAATGACCTCCAGTGCGGTCACCGCGGCGAGGGAACTCGCCCGTTCCGGCCGATTCTCGCCATTCTGCCAATAGCTCAGCGCGCTGACGCTGACCGGCGTCTCGTGATCGCGCAACCGGCGGCTGATCTCACTGAGACTCAGCCCGCTGCGTTCGATCGCGGCGCGCAGTGCGGCACCGAATTCCGCCGGAGCGAGACTCGTCATGAAGGCGCAGCGTACCGTCCGAAACGCCCGACTTTCGTCGGGTGAACGGGCGCCGTTCAGAGTTATCCAGCCTCGCCACGACTTTTCGTTGACGCTCCCCTGGCCGCGATTAGGGTCGGAATCGTCGGAAGAATCCCCCGAATCCCCGACGACTCGCACGTCCTCCCGCCGATGACCGAAGAGGATGATCTCGCATGCGCTCAACCACGAAACGATGGCGCCGTCGCACGCTCGCCGTCGCGACCTCCACGCTGGCGGCCGGGGCCTTCCTGGTCGCCGCGCATCCCCAGGCAGGCGGGGCCGCTCCGCCCGCCGTGCCCGAAGTGGCCGATCAGGTTCCACAACTGACCGAAGCGGGCGTGACCGGCGGCCCCGCGTCGGTGTCCGGCGGCGGCACGTCCACTTCGGCCGACCGGTCCGTCTGCGCGCCCGGCGCGCACTGGCTACGCGTCCGGTTCACGGAGCTTTCGTTACGCGGCAACGACTCCGTGACCCTGACCGGCAGCAGTGCGGGCTCGTACACGCTCACTTCGCGACACTGGCCGGGCAAGGCGTTCCACACCCGCGCGTTCGAAGGCGACTGTGTGCGGGTGTCGGCGGCACTGTCCGACCCCGCCAGCCGCTTCGCCATCGACGCCTATCAGGCGGGCGACCGGCCGCTCGCCGCCGCGACGACCACAGTGGCCGCGGTCGGCGACGTCTGCGGGTCTTCGTGCAACCAGACCGCGCCGCTGATCAAGAACATGAACCCGCAGGCGCTGATCCTGGCGGGGGACAACGCCTACAGTTCGGGCACGCTGTCGGAATACAAGAACAACTACGACCCTTACTACGGGCAGTTCAAAGCGATCACCTATCCGACGCCGGGCAACCACGAATACAACACGTCCGGCGCCTCCGGGTACTTCGATTACTTCGGCGCGCGAGCCGGTGAACGCGGCAAGGGCTACTACAGCTTCGACGTCGGCGACTGGCATTTCGTGGCGCTCAACTCCAACATCACCCGAAGCACCGGTTCGGCGCAGGAGACCTGGCTGAAGAACGACCTCGCGGCGAGCACCAAACCGTGCACGGCCGCGTTCTTCCACCACCCGCGCTTCAGCCGCGGCACCCACGGCGACGACTCGTCGGTCACGCCGTTCTTCCAGGCGCTCTACAACGCGAAGGCGGATCTCATCGTCGTCGGGCACGACCACAATTACCAGCGTTACGCACCGTCCCGGCCGGACGGCACCCGCGACGACGCGAACGGCGTCCGCGAACTGCTGATCGGAACCGGTGGCCGGGGTTACTACAACTTCGACCAGTCCTCGGCCGCCGTGCAGGAGGCGGGTAACACCAACACCTTCGGCGTCGGGAAGCTGACGCTGACCGCGACCGACTACCGCAGCGACTTCGTGCCGGTGTCGGGCCGCACCTTCACCGACACCGCGACCGGCAAATGCAAGAAGGCCGTCTCCTCCCCCGCCTTCTCCGTGGGCACCACGCCGTCGTCGGTGTCGGTGAAACCGGGCGGGACGGCGTCGGTGACGGTGAACGTCGGCAGCACCGGCGGGTTCACCGCGGCGACCGCGCTTTCGGTCTCCGGCCTGCCCTCGGGCGTGACCGGGACGATCTCTCCCTCGTCGGTCACCCCGCCCGCGAACGGCACGGCGACCGCGACGCTGACCTTGACCGCTTCGGACACGGCGTCCGGATCCGCCGCCGCCACGGTCACCGGGACTTCGGGCTCCACGACGCAGACTGCGAAGGTCACGGTGAGTGTCGGCGCGGCGGGCGGCGAGGCGTTCGCCGACGACTTCGAGACGGACAAGGGCTGGCGGCTCAACGCGGCCGGCTCCGACACCGCGACGGCGGGCAAGTGGGAACGAGGCGATCCCGAACAGACCACCTCGACCTACAGCAACCAGATCAAGCAGCGCGGCGACACCACCAGCGGCGTGAACTGCCTGGTCACCGGGCGGCTGGCCGGGTCGGAGTACGGGGTCAACGACCTCGACGGCGGGGCGTCGTCGATGGCCTCACCGGCGTTCACGGTGCCCGCGGGCGGGAAACTGACCTTCTCCTACACCTTCGCACACGGCGACAACGCGACGTCGGCGGACTACCTGCGGATCCGCGTCTTCGACGGGACCACGCCGACGACGGTGTTCGAGAAGACCGGGTCCGCGACCGAGGTGGCCGGGGTCTGGCAGAACGCGACGGCGGACTTGTCGTCGTTCGCCGGCCGTAGCGTGCGCCTGCTGGTCGAAGCGGCCGACGCGAGCACCGCGTCGCTGTGGGAGTCCGCGGTCGACGACATCCGCGTCACCGCGTAGCGCCTTGCGACTGCAACTCGCGCCGTAAGGCCGTGCCGAAGGCGAGTCGTGCGTGTTCGTGAGCGAGGCCTCAGCCGGGGTGAAAGCTCCCTTCGCCTCGTCCGACGCGGCCAAGGGAGCCTTCGGCCCGGGGTCGTGAGTGATAAAGAGGGTTAGAACGACAATCGCCACTCACGACCCCCGGCCAACACTGCGCAAAGTGCTTGAATCGGACGCTTTGATCTCGGAAAGTGTCCTTTTAGGACAGATCAAGGGTGTGCTTACCTCCAGCCACTCACGACAGCAGCGCCGGGAAGGCCGCCATGTACGTCTCCTCCATCCGCTCCGCCGCCCCCGCCCGGCCCGCGAGCCGTTCGAAGCACGCGGTCCCGGGCACGGTCATCGGGCTGGGCGTGGTCAGCCTGATCACCGACCTGTCCGCCGAGATGGTCACCGCCGTCCTCCCGCTCTACCTCGTGTACGGCCTCGGCGTCGGGTTCCTGCAGCTGGGCGCGATCGACGGGCTGTACACGGGGGCGACGGCGTTGCTGCGGCTGGCGGGCGGCTATCTCGCCGACCGTCTCGGCCGTCCGAAGGCCGTGGCCCTGGTGGGTTACGGCCTCTCGGCGGCGACCAAACTCGCCTTCCCGGCCGCCGGGTCGTCGCTCGGCGCGATCGGACTGGTGATCGGCGCGGACCGGGCGGGCAAGGGTATCCGCACCGCGCCGCGGGACGCGATGATCACCCTCGCCACCCCGGCCGACGGCCTGGGCCGCGCGTTCGGGGTCCATCGCGCCATGGACACCGCCGGCGCGCTGCTCGGGCCGCTCGCCGCCTTCGGCCTGCTGACCGTGCTCGCCGGCGACTACCCGGCGGTGTTCGGGGTGAGCTTCTGTTTCGCCGTGATCGCGGTGATCGTGCTGGCGGTGTTCGTCCGCGCCCCCGCCGGGGCCGTCGAGCGGTCGCGGGTCCGGTTGCGCGCCGGATTCGCCTTGCTGCGCGGGCCAGGGCTCCGCGGCACCTGTCTGGCCGCGGCGCTTCTCGGTGTGTGCACGGTCGGCGACATGTTCCTGTTCGTCGGCGTGCAGCGGTCCGCGGGGCTGCCGCCCGGGGCACTGCCCCTGCTGCCGCTGGCGACGGCGCTGACGTTCATGGCGCTGGCATCGCCGATCGGGCGGCTCGCGGACCGGCTCGGCAGGTGGAAGGTGTTCCTCGCCGGGCACGTCGTGTTGCTCGCCGCGTATGCCGTCCTGGCCGCTTCGGCGACCGGCTGGCTCGTCGCGGTGGTCGTCCTGGCGGCACACGGCGTGTTCTACGCGTGCACCGACGGCGTGCTGATGGCATACGCGGCGCCGCAGGTGCCGGAGTCGTTGCGGGCCACCGGTCTCGCGTTCGTCCAAACCGGACAGGCGCTGGCCAGGGCCGCCGGCGCGGTGCTGTTCGGCGCGCTCGCGGCGGGGATGGCGCCGGCCCCCGCGTTCGCGGTGTTCGCCGTGGCGCTGCTGGTGTCGGTACTGGCCGGATCGAGGGTGGCATGAGGCGGATCTGGGTGGGCGTCGCGGCGCTCGTGGTCACGGTGGTGGCCGGGGCGGTGTTCGTCGGGCTGCGCACCGGCGACGCAGTGGCGGAACAGCGGCTGGACCTCGCGCGGGGCGGGCTGCTGTACGTCGACGAGTCGGGCCGCGTCCGGCAGGACGAGCGCGTCGGCCCGTCCTGCCAGCGCGTGGACGTCGCCGCGGGCACCCTGGCATGCCTGCGCGCGACGGCGGTACCCGACCAGGCCGAACTGGTCGTCACGAAACCGGGGGCCGAGCCGCGACAGATCTCCGAATGGGGAACGCCGTCGCGGGTCAGGGTGTCGCCGTCCGGGCGGCTGGTGGGCTGGACGGTGTTCCGCGCCGGGGACTCGTATCTGGGCGGGGTGGGCACGTTCTCCACCACCGCCGGGATCTACGACCTGGACACCGGGAACCATTACGGCTCACTGGAGGACTTCGCGCTCACCGTCGACGGAAAGCCTTACCCCGCCAAGGATCTGAACTACTGGGGCGTGACCTTCGCCCGCGACGATCTGACCTTCTACGCCACCGCCCGGTCCGCGGGCGGCACCTGGTTGGTCCGCGGCGACCTCCGCGGCCGCACGCTGACCACGGTGCGGCAGAACGTCGAATGCCCCTCCCTCTCGCCGGACGGCACGCGCGTCGCCTACAAGTTCCGTGACGGCGACCGCTGGCGGCTGCACGTGCTGTCCCTCGCCGACGGCCGTGACGTCCCGCTCGCCGATCCGGCGCATCTGGACGACCAGGCGCAGTGGCTGGACGACCGGACCGTCGCCTACGGCCGGGACAAGGCGATCTACTCCGTCCCCGCCGACGGCACCGGCGCGCCCACGCTCCTCCGTGCGAACGCCTCCTCCCCCGCGGTGGTGCGGTGATCCTCCGTGACTGCACCCCGATCGGCCTGGCGCTCGCGGCGGTCGCGGCCGTCGTGGTCGTGGTCCTGCCCGCGCCGGTCCCGGCGGTCAAGGCTCCGGTCTCCGCGTCGGTCACCGATGTGTGGCCGGGCGCGCGGATCACCGCGAACACGGTCACCGGTTCGCCCTACACACCCTTGGCGTACCTGGATTCCGGGACCTCCGCAGGTATCACCCGGGCGAGCGATTCGCTCAGGCTGACGCTGGGAGAACGGGTGCTCCGCGAAGTCCCATTGGCGGGCTCGCCCCGCTTCGTTCTCGCCACTTCGCCGGACTCGCTGGTGTGGCTGGAACTGTCCGACATCACCGGGACGGGCGCGTTGTGGCGTTCCGGGCCACGCGGGGAAAGCCCCGTGTTGGTCACCGCCGACACCGGGCGGGTCGTCCTCCTGGACTCCCAGTACGACCTCGTCGTGCATGAAGGCCGAGCGTCCTGGGCCGCCGTGCGGGGCGACGCCACCGAAGTGCGGACGGTCGCGTTGTCCGGCGGCCCGGTGACCACCACCCCGCTGCCCGGCGACTTCGCGCTCACCGCCTGGCCGTTCGCGACGTCGGCCGCCGTCGAGCAGGCGGGACCGTCGGAGCTGGTGGACCTGCGCGACGGCCGGGTCTCGCGGGTCGGCGGGCAGAACGTCGAGCTGGTCGACTGCACGCCGTCCTGGTGCCGGGTCCAGGTGCTGCGCCAGAGCGGGACGGCGCGGTTCGACCTGATGAAACCCGACGGCTCCGACCGGAGACGGGTCGGCGGGAAGGGGATCCGGCCCGCGTTCGGCGACGTCGTCGTGCTCGACCGGTACGCGATCGTGGTCGATGACGACCGCGGTGTGCTCGCCCTCTACGACACCGCCACGGGCCGGATGGCCGACCTGGCGGCGGAGTTCGGCACCGTGCTGGCGCGGGGGCCGTACGTGTGGTGGTCGGTGGGCGGGAACGAGGCGCTCACCTGGCGGGTACTGGACCTGCGCACGCTCGAGGCATCTGTTTGACTGCTGCCGTGCCGTCCGATCGTGAGACCTCCGTCGAAGCGGAGTTCTCGCGGGTGGTCGGCCGGTTCGCCGGTCCGGCCAGGGGCGCCGGACTGCTCGTGATCAGCGTTTTCGGCGTCCTCGCCACGCCGTCGGGCGCGCTCCCACTGGCCTTCGGTCTGCTCGCGCTGGCCTTGGTCACCGCCGTGGCCGAGTACGTCGTGGGGAAGACGGGCCGGGGCAGGCCGCTGGCGTTCGCGCTGACCTTGGTACGCGCCGGGGCGATCTGCGGCACCCAGTTCCTGACCGCGCCCGAAGCGGGCGAGCTGAACCAGTGGGCCCTCAACGTGCTCACCCTCACCGCCATCACCCTCCAATGGGAATGGCCGCCGAAGATCACCGTGCCCGCCATCGCCTGCCTGCTGGCGATCGAAGTGGTGCCGCTCGGCTTCGAGGACGGCTTCTCGGTGGTCCTGCGAGTGCTCATCGAAGCCACCCTCGCCCGCGGCGCCTTCCTCCTGCTGTCGCGGACCACGCGCCGGATCGACCACCTCCGCGAGCGCCGGGCCCGGCTGACGCGCGAGGAATCCCTTGCCGTGGAAAGACGTCTGCAGGAACGTGAGTATCTGGCCGTGCTGCACGACACGGCCGCGGCCACCTTTCTCACCGTCGCCCAGCGCGGGGAAACGACGGACCCGGCCGAGGTCGCCGGCTACGCCCGCCGCGATCTCGCGATCCTCACCGGCGAATCCGGTCCCGGCAGCGTGGTCGATCTCGAAACGTCGTTGCGCGGCGTGCTCGCGCAAAGCCCGGTGAAGGTCGAGACGCACTGGTCGCCGGTCGCGCCGATCCCGGCGTCGGCGGCGCTCGCGCTGGTCCGCGCCGTACGCGAGGCACTGGTGAACGTCGACCGGCACGCGGGTGTCCGCGAGGCGAGGCTGACGGTCGAAGACGGCGTGCGCGTGACCGTCCGGGACGAAGGCCGCGGTTTCGATCCGGCGAAGACCCCGGCGCAGCGGCGAGGTGTCCGTGAATCGCTCGTCGAACGCATGGCCGCGGCGGGCGGCCGGGCCGAGGTGACCTCCGCGCCCGGCGCGGGGACCACGGTGGAACTGGTGTGGCCGCATGAATGAGACCGCGGACCGCGTCCTCGGCGGCTGCCGGATCGCGGTCTTGCTCGCGACGGCGGCGATCCAGGTCGGGCTGAGCCTGGCCCGGCTGACCGACACCCCCGGCCGGATCGCCTACGCGGCACTCGCCGGTGTGCTCGTCGTGGCGGCGTGGTGGGTGCTGCGCTGGAAGCCGGTCCCCTGGCCGGTCGCGTTCACGGGGGCGGTGGTGGTGCTCGCCGCGTCGACGGTCGCGGTCTGGACGCTGCCCCCGGAGCGGCTTTTCGGCGACGAGAACTGGGCATCCGGTCTCGCGGGCTGGCATCTGCTGGTGCTGCTGATGGACCGCCCCGCGATCGCGATGGCCGCGCTCGTCCTCCAGATGACGCTCGCCGTCGTCCGGCAGTTCGGCGTGGAGCTCACCGACCGCGGCGAGATCGGCAGCGTGGTGATCGTCGCGCTCAGCGTGCTCACCTTCCAGGCCGCGACGCTGGCGCTGATCAGAGTGGTCAACCGGCGGGCGGGTGAAGCCGCGGAGGCCTCCGCCGAACGGGACCGCCAGGCCCACCGCAAGGCGCTCGCCGAGGAGCGGGAGGCCGACCAGCGGAACCGGTTCGCCGGACAGCTCGGGGCCACCTTGCCGCTGCTGGCCGGGCTGGCCGACCGCACCCTCGACCCGCGTGACGACGAGGTCCGGCGGCGGTGCGCACTCGCGGCCACGCAGTTGCGGCGGTTGTTCGCGGAGAACGACGACGTCCCCGACCCGCTGCTGCACGAGGTCTCGGCCTGCGTCGATCTCGCCGAGCGGCGGGGACTGACGGTGACACTGGCGGTCAGCGGCGAACCGGCCCCGGTCCCGACCGCCGTCCGCCGCGAACTGACCGGTCCGCTGATGACCGCGCTGGTCGCGGCCCGGTCGCACGCCAGGGTCAGCGTCCTGCGCGCCGACGACGAGATCCGTGTCGCGGCGATCACGGACGGTGAACCGGGGGTGACGGAGAACGGATCGGGCGCCGTCGACGTCGAATGGCACGCACTGGGAGAACGATCGTGGATGGAGGCGAAATGGCGTTCGCGACCGAACTGACCGCGGTGGTCGTCGACGATCATCCGGCCGTACGGGCCGGGGTCGTGCACTGGCTGTCCTGCGGCACCCCGCCGGTGACCGTCGTGGCCGAGGGCGAGGACGTGCGGGCCGCGTGGATCGGCGAGGGCGCACAGGCCGACGTCGTCATCCTCGACCTGCACCTCAACAGCACCACCCCGGTGATGGGCGATCTGCGGCGGCTCACCGAAGCGGGCCGTCGCGTCGTCGTCTACTCGATGCGGGCCGACGACGAGACCGTGCTGCAGTGCCTCGAACTCGGCGCGCTCAGCTATCTCACCAAGGCCGAGGGCGCGGAACATCTCCTCGAAGCCGTGCGCACCGCGGCGGCCGACCGGTCGTACACGCCGCCGTCGATGGCGGGTGCGATGGCCGGGGACCGCTCGGAACGGCGGCCCGCCCTCTCCGCGCGCGAGACCGAGGTGCTCATCGAGTGGTTCCAGTCCGAGTCGAAGGACTTCGTGGCGCACCGGCTGGGGATCTCGCCGAACACGGTCAACTCGCATCTCGAGCGGATCCGGGTCAAGTACGCCCAGATGGGCAGGGAGGCCCCGACGAAGGCCGCGCTCGTCGCGCGGGCGATCCAAGACGGGCTGATCGGCGTAAGCGATCTGTGACCGGTTGTGGTGCGAACGGACCACTCGCACCCCCTCCTCCAGCGACTACGTTGCGTGACGAGCAACGAGTCCGAGGAGATCCATGAAGTCCGCCCTGATCGCCACCTGCTGCGCCGCGGCACTCCTGCTTTCCGCCTGCGGCGGGGAAGAGAAGGGCGACAAGACCGTCCGGGCCGACGGCACCCTGGCGCCCGGCAGCACGCTGAAGGTCGGCGAACGCGCCGTCGTCCCGTTCAAGGACGCGGACAAGTCCGGCACGATCGCGATCACCGTGAAGTCGGTCGACCTCGGCCCGAAGGAAGACCTCGCCGAGTTCAAGAACAAGGGCGAAGGCATGCTCCCGGTCTACGTCCGGATGGTGATCGAGAACGTCGGCGGCACGGACCTCTCCGGCACGTCGGTATCGGTGCGCGCGGTGGACCCGAGCGGCAAGAGCACCAAGGTGATCCTGGCCAACAGCACCGCGGCCTGCAAAGGCGAGGAGGCGCCCGAGGCCTTCACCACCGCCGGCGCGACCTACGAGACCTGCAAGACCGAAGGCGTCAAGGACGGCGGCGAGGTCGGCGGCGTGATCTTCCGGGAAGGCGACTACCAGGACGACCCCATCACCTGGAAGAAGTGAAAGCACACCCATTAGGCCGATAAGCGTAACCGATTCGTGACCTGCTCTGGTGCGAATGGACCACACCGATGTACTCCCTCATCAACTACGGTGCGTGGCGAGAACGCCGGAGCAGGGTTCGGCGGGGAGTCCGAGGAGATCCATGAAGTTCGACCGTATCGCTCTGTCCGCCGCCGGCTGCGCCGCTGCGCTGCTGCTTTCCGCCTGTGGCGGTGAGGAAAAGGGCGCCAGCCCGGCCCCCGCCCCGTCGCCCGCGCCGACGTCGGCACCCGCGTCCTCGCCCGCGACCAGCGGCACCGTCCCGGTCTCGAACGCGGACGCCACCGCCCCCGGCACGGCGCTCAAGGTCGGCGAACGCGCCGTCGTCCCGTTCAAGTACGGCAACGACAAGAGCGGCACGATCGCGATCACCGTCAAGGCGATCGAACTCGGCCCGAAGGAAGACCTCGCCTCCTACGGCGAGAAGGCCAAGGGCATGACGCCGGTGTACATCCGGATGACGGTGGAGAACGTCGGCGGCACGGACCTCACCTACAGCACGGTGCGGATGCGCGCGGTCGGTCCGGACAACAAGGGCACCGGCGTGATCATCACCGGCGAGACCACCGCCTGCCAGTCCGAGTCGGCGAAGAAGGACTTCAAGACCGTCGGCGCGACCTACGAGACCTGTGAGCTCCAGGCCATCCGGGACGGTGGCGAGGTCGGTGGCGCCGAGTTCAACGACGGCGACGGGTACAAGGACGACCCGATCATCTGGAAGAAGTAGCCCCGAACGCGCGTGAAGGCCTCCTTCCCTCGACTGAGCCGAGGGAAGGAGGCCTTCACGCGTTTCGCTGAGGCTGCGGGAGCCGGTTCTCCTGCGTAGCGTTGTCGTGATGGTCCACGTGCACCGGACGATCACCGTCCGCACCCCCGCCCAGACCGTCGTCGGCTACCTGCGGGACTTCGCGCACGCCGAGTCGTGGGATCCCGGCACCGTGTCCTGCACCCGCACCGACACCGGCCCGATCGCCGTCGGCTCGCGGTGGCACAACGTGTCCGAGTTCCGCGGCAAGAAGACGGAGCTGACCTATCGGCTCGACCGGCTGGAGCCGGACCGGATCGTCTTCGTCGGCAGCAACAAGACCGCGACGTCCACCGACGACCTGACGATCTCCGAAGCGGACGGCACGACGACCGTCAGCTACCACGCCACCATCGAGTTCCACGGCCTGGCGAAACTCGCGGACCCCTTTCTCAAACGGCAATTCGAGAAGATGGGCGACGACCTGGTTCCGGCGATGAAGGCGACCCTCGAAGCGCTTTGACCCGTCCCCCTTGCCGTAACTCGCGTGCTTGAAGGCGTAACTCTCGTGATTGAAGGCGTAACGGCTCCAATCACGAGAGTTACGCCTTCAATCACGCGTGATACGGCTAGGCGCGGGGCGAGCCGACGGGGCCGCTCAGGCGTCGTACGGCGTTCGCGCAGGCGAGGGACTCCAGAAGCGGAACCGTGCGGTCCCAGCCCAGGCAGGCGTCCGTGATGCTCAGGTCGGGCCGGGGGCGTGCGGAGCCGACGTCCTGCCTGCCGTCGGAGAGGTACGACTCGATCATCACGCCGGCCAGGGCGTCGTTGCCCGCCGAGATCTGGTCCGCCAGGTCGGCGACGACGACGGGCTGCCGGTTGTGGTCCTTGCCGCTGTTGCCGTGCGAGGCGTCGACGACGAGCCGGTGCGGAAGGCCGGCTGCGGTCAGCGCGTCGAGGGCGTCCGCGACCGCGTGCGCGTGGTGATTGGGTTTCGGGCCGCCGCGCAGGACGAGGTGCGCGTCGGGGTTTCCGGCGCTGCGCTGGATCCGCGGCCGTCCGTCGGCGGCTGCGCCCGGGAAGACGTGGGGCAGCGCGGCCGACCGGACCGCGGCCACGGCGGTGTCCAGCCGCCCGGACACGCAGTTCTTCATGCCCACCGGCATCGGCAGCCACGACGCCAGCTGCCGGTGCGGCTGGCTGGCGACCGTCCGCGCGCCGATCGCGCCCCAGCTGACGGTGTCCGCGAAGTACGGCGCCAGGAACGGATCGACGAACTCGTACGCCAGCGGCAGCCCGGTCGCGGCGGCGTCGTCCAGGAACCGCCGTCCGATCCGGACCCCGGACGCGAGATCGCCCTTGCCGTCGAGGGTGGGGTCGGGCACCAGGCCGGTCCAGCCCGCGATCGTCCGCGGTTTCTCCAGGTAGGCGCGCAGGACCACGACGAGGTCGTCGGCGAACCGGCGCGACGCCTCCGCGAGCCGGTGCGCGTACTCGAGCGCGCCGTCGGTGTCGTGCACCGAACACGGGCCCACGACGACGAGCAGCCGCGAGTCGCGCCGCGCGAGGACGTCGGCGACGGTTTCGCGGTGCCGGATGATCTCCTCCGGCACGAAGCCGCTCGTGGCCACCTCGGCCGGGCTGGGCAGCTGGTCAAGCATCCGCATGACCTTTCTCCTTGTCGGGGGCGGCTTCCCCGGCCCGGGGCAGCCGCGTCGCACCGGCCACCGCCACGACGGCGAGGCCGAGAACACACCAGAACGCGTCGGCGAAGGCGGCGGCGACATCCGGGCCGCGCGCGGCGAGCCGGGCCTGCAGCACCACGGCCAGCACCGCGGTGCCGATCGAACCGCCGAGCGTGTTGAGCAGATTCAGCGCCCCGGCCGCGCGGGGCAGCCGGGCGGGTTCGACCCGGCGGTAGACGATCGTCATCACCGGCGCGCCGATCAGCGCCGCGCCGAAACCGCGCAGCAGCAGGGAAACCACGATCACCCAGTCCGGGACATCCGGGCCGAGCTGGGTGAACGGGGCGGTGCCGAGAGCGACCAGCCCGATCCCGCTGAGCACCAAGGTGCGCGGCGCGATCCGGTCGACGAGCCGGTTCACCAGTAGCGAACCGGCCGCCGCGCCGATGCCCTGGGGCACCAGCAGCAGGCCGGTGTCCCAAGTGGACAGTCCGGGACCGCGCTGGAGATAGAGCGGGAGCAGGAACATCGTGCCGAACACCGACGCGCCGAGCAGCACCAGCGCCAGCGCGGCCACCCCGAACGGCGGCTTCGTGAACAACCGCGGATCCAGCAGAGGCGCTTCGGCCCGCAGACCGTGCATCACGAACGCCGCCAGCATCACGACACCGAGCACGACGGCGATCCCGGCGACCACCGGTGTCCCCTGGTCGAACCAGGTGAGCCCGAAGACCAGGACGGCCAGCCCCGGCGAGAGCAGCAGCGCACCCCGGAAGTCGAAACGCTCGCCCTTGCCCCCGGGTTCGCTCTCGGGGACCCAGCGCCGGGCCAGGAACACCGCGACCACGCCGATCGGGAGGTTGACGTAGAACAGCCACGGCCAGTCGGCGACCGCGAGGATGGTGCCGCTCGCCAGCGGGCCGAGCACCGGCGACAAGAGCGGCACGAGCCCGACGACGGCGATCACGCGGCCGATGCGGTCCCGTCCGGCGGCCCGCGCCAGCAGCGCCTGGCCGGTCGGCGGGAGCAGACCGCCCGCGAGTCCTTGCAGGACACGGAACGCGATGAGCGCGGGCAGTGTCGTCGCCAGCGCGCACAGCAGGGACGCCAGCAGGAACACGACGACGGCGGTGAGCCAGACGCGACGGCCGCCGAACCGGTCGGCGAGCCAGCCGGACGCCGGCACGGCGGTGACCACGGCCAGCAGATACGCCGTCGTCACCCAGTGGACGCCGGTGACCGGCGCACCGAACTCGTCGGCGAGGGTGTCGACGCCGACCGAGACGATCGTACTGTCCAAAGTGGCCATGAAGGTGCCGAGCACCAGCACGGCCGCCGTGCGCCACAGTGCGGCGTCGATCGGGCGCGCGGTCACCGCTCCCCCACGTAGCCGGCGGCGTCGCCGTCGAGCCAGGACGGCAGCTTCCGGAGATACCCGACCAGGTCGTCGGCGAGCGACCGGGCGTCGGCCTCCTTCGCGTACAGAACGCCTTCCCAGCCCTGCTCGCCGGGAACGACCGTGACGCTCACCGGGTGATGCGTGCGTTCGCGGAACCTCGTCCCGGTGACGGTCAGGCCGGGCGCGGGTTCGCGCAGCTTCGCCGGGTCCACCGGGTAGTTCTCGAAGACGAGCAGGCTGTCGAACAGCCGCTCGCGCCCGGCCAGCGACGCGAGTTCCGGCAGGCCCATCCGGTGGTGCGCGGCCATCGCCTGCTGCCGTGCCTGCAGATCGGCGAGTGCCTCGGCGACGGTTCCGGTGAACCGGGCCCGGACCGGGACACTGTTCGCCAGCGGACCGATGATGTCTTCGACACCGTCCACATCGGATGTCCGGTTCGAGGTCATCACCCCGAAGCTGACGTTGGGACGTCCGGCGTGGGTCGCGAGCACGGCCGCCCACGCACCCTGCAACAGGGTGTTGACGGTGAGCCCTCGTGCCGCGCCCAGTTCGGTCAGTTCCGCGACCAGCCGACGGTCCACAGTGAACAGAGCAGGATCGGCGGAACCATCGGTACGCGGCAGGTGGTCGCCTTCCGGCAGGCCGTCGAGTTCCTTACGCCAGGCCCGGACGTCGGCCGAGTGATCGGCCGCGGCGAGCAGGCGCGTGTACCGAGACGGCGGCACCGGATCCGGCAACGGCTTCCCCGCGTACAGCGCGAACAGTTCGCCAAGGATGCGCGGTGCGGACCAGCCGTCGGACAGCAGATGGTGACTGGTCAGCACGAGCGTCTGCATGCCGTGCCTCAGGACGGTGAGCCGCCACAACGGGCCGCGCGCCAAATCGAACGGTTCCGCGAGCTCCTCGTCCAACGCCGCGTCCACTTCGGACACTTCGCGCACGCGGAAACCGGCCCGTGGTTCGGCCGGGATCACCTGGACCTCGTGCGACGGCGGGAACACCGCGCCCAGGTTCGGCTGCCGTCGCACCAGCGCGTCCGCCGCCGACCGCAGCGCGTCGACATCCAGGTCGCCGGACAGCGTGAACGCCGCCTGCACCCGATACGGATCCTCCTCCGCGGCCCGGGATTCGCGCAGGATCACCTCCTGCAACGGGGTCAGCGGCATGATCTCGCCGGGCCCCGGGACGTCGGCGGCGAGAGCGTCCAGCTCCCGCCGGAAATGCTCGCCCAGCACGACGATCTCGTCTTCGGTGAACAGCGCGGACGGCCACGTGAAGCGGACGCCGAGCGTGCCGCCGTCGGGGACCATCGCGTTGACCGTCAGCGCGTACGGCAGCGGCATCTCCGCGCCGCCACCCGAACCGAGCGGATCCGCGTCCGGCGGGCGCTGCCACAAGGTCTCCTCGCTCGGCGGTGCGGGGAAGCGGCCGAGGTAGTTCCAGGCCACCTCCGGCCGCGGACCGTCGACCTCGAGAATCCCGTGGCCGAGCCCGTCCCCCGCCGCGCGCAGGTGATCACGCACCGCGCGCAGCGCGTCCGGCACCGGTCCGGACGGCGGTGCGATCCGCGCCGGATGCACGGCGGTGAACCAGCCGGCGGTCTGCGCCAGGTCGACCGTGCCCGCGAAATCCGGGGTGTGTCCCGGACGTCCGTGGCTTTCGACGGCGACGAGCAGATCGGCACCGGTCCCCCGCCAGGCGGCGACGGCACGGGCGAGCGCGGTCAGCAGCACGGTGTCCGGTCCGGTGCGGTAGGCCGTCGGCAGCACGGTGAGCACGGCGTGGGTCGTGCTCTCGCCGACGTCGATCCGGTGGTGCCGCGCGGTCGCCACGGTGTCGCGCACCGGGTCGAGCCTGGTCCGGCCGAGCGTGCTCACCGGCGCGGCGGCAACCCCCTGCCAATACCGCATTTCGTCCTCTCGATGCGGGGCGGCCGCGCGCAGCGACCGTGCCCAGCCCAGGAACGACTGGCCGCGCCGCTGCAGGGTGTTGCCGTGGAAGGCCTGTTCGACGTCGTCGAGCAGGACCCGCCAGGTCACCGCGTCGGCGACCAGGTGGTGCGCCACCAGCAGCAACCGGCCGGGCCGGTCTCCGGCGTCCGCCAGCACCGCCCGCACCAGCGGTCCGGTGCGCGGGTCCATCCGCGCGACGATCTGCTCGACCTGGGCGTCCAGCGCCGCGCGAGGATCATCGGAGACGCGAACAGCGGTGAGTACGTCCGCACCGGTCACGGCACCGACGTCCGGAACCCGAAGCGCGTCCTCGACCAGATGCGCGCGCAGGACGTCGTGGCGAGCGAGAACGGCGTCGAGCACCGCGGTCCAGCGAGTGACGTCGTCCGCCGACGGCACGCAGATCTCAACCCACTGGCAGAACCCGTCGGCCGCCTTTCCCGCGCGTCGCAACAGATCCCGCATGATCGGCGTGAGCGGGGCGTCACCGACCGCGGGGGCTTCCTCGGCCCGTTCGGGTTCTCCGCAGCGCGCGGCGATCCCGGCGACCGTGCCCCCTTCGAGGACGTCGCGCGCGGTCAGGTGCAGCCCTTCACGGCGGGCGCGGGAGACCACCCGCAGCGAGGCGATGCTGTCGCCGCCCGCGTCGAGGAACCCATCGTCGAGGCCGACGTCGGAGCCGAGAAGCTCGCGGACCACCCGCAACAGCACGGCTTCCGCCGGGGTCGCGGGTTCCCGGCCGCCGTCGGAGCGGGCTTCCGGCGCGGGCAGCGCGGCCCGATCCAGTTTGCCGCTCGGGCCGAGCGGGAGCCGGTCCAGCGGCACGAACGCGGTCGGCACCATGTACGCGGGCAGCTCAGCGGCGAGGTATTCGCGCAGTGCGGCGGGATCAGGTTCGGCGCCGTCCACGGGGACGACGTAGGCGACCAGCCGGTCCTCGCGGACGATCACCGCGGCGGCGCGTACGTCGTCGTGCGCGGTCAGCGCGGTCTCGATCTCGCCGAGTTCGATCCGGAACCCGCGCAGTTTGACCTGGTGGTCGGCACGGCCGAGGAAGACGATCTGCCCGTCCGGGCGCCAGCGGACCAGATCGCCGGTGCGGTACATCCGCTCCCCCGGCGGCCCGAACGGGTCGGCGACGAACCGTTCGGCGGTCAGCGCGGCCCGGCCGACGTAACCCTGCGCGAGCTTCGGCCCCGCCAGGTACAGCTCACCGGTGACGTTCGTGCCGACCGGGAGCAGACCACCGTCCAGCACGTACGCGCGGACCTCCGGGTCCGGACGGCCGATCGGCAGCGGGCCGGGGTCGGCCGGGTCGTAGTGCCAGGTGACCGAGTTGATGGTGACCTCGGTCGGCCCGTAGGCGTTGAACAGCGCCCGCCGGTTCCCCCAGCGCCGTGCCAGTTCCGGGTCGAGCCGTTCGGCACCGACGACGAAGAACACGTCCGGGTCGACGGTCGCGTCGTCGGGCATCGCGGAGAGGAACGACGGCAGCAGATTGAGTCCGGTGACACGGTGCTCGGCGGCGTAGGCAAGGAGGTCGTCGCCGGAGACCCGCACCTCCTCCGGCGCGATCACCGACGTGCCGCCGGACAGCAACGGCAGCATGAACTGCCAGAACGCGACGTCGAAACTCGTCGAGGCGAAATGCAGGTACCGCTCGGCGGTCCCGATCCCGACGATGTCCTCCTGCAACGCGATCAGGCTCGGCACGCCGCGATGCGGCACCGCCACCCCCTTGGGCTTACCGGTGGTGCCCGAGGTGTAGATGACGTAGGCGATCGCGTCCGCGCATGAGGGCACGGCCGGATCCGAGTCCTCAGTGGACAGCTCGGCCGGGTCGATCACCGGAAGGCCCTCGACGTCCGAAGTGGACACAACGGCGGCGGGCCGGATGTCGCCCAGCATGTAGGCCAGCCGGTCGGCCGGGTAGTCCGGGTCCATCGGCACGTGCACCGCACCGGCCTTGATCACGCCGAACAGCGCGACCACGAGGTCGACGTCTCGGCGCAACAGGACCGCGACCGGGTCCTGCGGTTTCACTCCGGCGTCGATCAGGGTGTTCGCGAGCCGGTTGGCACGGCGGTCCAGTTCGGCGTAGGTCAGGCTCCGGTCGCGGCACACGACGGCTTCGGCGTCTGGCGTCTCCCAGACCCAGCGGCCGAACTCCTCCAGCATGCCGCCGCGTTCACGCTTCGGTTCCGGCCCTTCGCCGAGCCGCAGCATCGCGCGTTCTTCCTCGGCGCCGAGCGCCCTCAGCCGGGAGACCGGTCGCGCCGGGTCGGCGACGATCTCGTGCAGCATCGCCCGCAGCCAGCGGCCGTAGGACTCGGCCTCCTCGCGGGTGAACGCCTGAGGCTGGTAGCCGAGGCCGACGGTGAACTCGTCGCCGGGCAGCACGATCACCGTGAGCGGGTAATGCGTCGCGTCGGTGATGTCGACGCCGACGAGGTCGAGACCGGGCGCCAGCGTGGTGCGGGCTCGGCTGGAGAGCGGGAAGTTCTCCATCACCAGCATCGTGTCGAAGAGGTCGCCGACGCCCGCCGCGCGCTGGATGTCCGGGAGTCCGGCGTGATGGTGATCGGTGAGCCGGACGCTTTCGGTGTGCACGCGTTCCAGCACGGTGGCCGCGGTGTCGGCGGCGTCGAACCGCACGCGCACCGGGATCGTGCTGCCCAGCTGGCCGATCATGCGCTCGACACCGGGGACGTCGGCCGGGCGGCCGGAGACCGGGCAGCCGAACACCACGTCGCGACGGCCGGTCAGCCTGGCGAGCAACGCTCCCCACGCGGTCTGGAACACCGTCGTCGGGGTGATGCCGCGTTCGCGGGCGAAGGCGCGCAGCCGCTCGCTGAACTCGCCGCCCAGCTGTACGGTGACGCGTTCCGGACGCTCCACAGTGGACTCGACGCTCGCCGGGGCGAGCCGCGTTCCTTCGTCCAATCCGGACAGTGCCTCACGCCACGCCGCCAGCGCGGCGTCCGGGTCGCGTTCGCCGAGCACCCGATGGTACTCCGAGAGCGGAGGTGCGACCGGGGCCGCCGGGCCGCCGCCGAGTTCGGCGTAGGTGGCCAGGAGGGTGCGGCCGACCAGCGGCATCGACCAGCCGTCGAGCAGCGCGTGGTGATTGGTGAGCACCAGGCGGTGCTCGTCCGGGCCGAGCGTCAGCAGCAGGAACCGGATCAGCGGCGGGGTCGCCGGGTCGAAGGGACGGGCGAGTTCGGTGCGGCATTCGGCGTCGACCCGGTCCGGCGAGACGTGCGCGAATCGCCAGTCCAGCGTGATGTCGGCGGGTACCACCTGGACGACCTCGCCCGCGTCGGTGGTGTGCAGGTTGACGCGCAGCGCGGGATGCCGCCGCAGCACTTCCGCCGCGGCCTCGCGCATGCGGTCCGCGTCGAGCGCGCCGCTGAGCAGGGTGACGGCCTGGACCGCGTAGACGTCGGTGTCTTCGGTGCCGCGCGCCAGGGTGTGGAACGAGAGCCCGGTCTGCAGCGGGGTCGCGGGCAGGACGTCCTCGACCCGGCCGAGGCGTTCGAGCGCGTCGATGTCTGCCTGGTCGAGGCCGACCAGCGGGAGATCCGACGGGGTCAGCCCACCGCCGCCCGGACCGATCCGGGCCGCGTGCCCGGCCATCGCGTCCAGGGCGAGTGACCACGATTCTTGAAGCGCGGCAACACTTTCCTGGGACAGGACGGCACCGGCCGCGGTCCATTCGACGGCTAGTTGCGGACGGCCGTCCTCGCGGACGAAGCAGTTCAGGGCCAGCACCTGTTCCAGCGACTTGGCGTCCGGTTCGGTGACCGCGAACGGGTCTTCCTCCGGCAGACGCCAGCCGGTACCGGGCAGGGC
Source organism: Amycolatopsis sp. WAC 04197 (assembly GCF_003947475.1). Lineage (NCBI taxonomy): Bacteria > Bacillati > Actinomycetota > Actinomycetes > Pseudonocardiales > Pseudonocardiaceae > Amycolatopsis > Amycolatopsis sp. WAC 04197. Next base: position 148,382 of record NZ_QHJK01000011.1, read on the forward strand.
CGCGAACCGGCCGAGGTAGTTCAGGACGACGTCCGGCGGCGGGACGGCGGCGAGTTCGTCCCGGGTGAGCGGGTCGAGGTACCGCAGGACCCCGAAGCCGACACCGTTGTCGGGAACCGCGCGTTTGGCCTCTTTGGCGGCCCGCAGCAGCTCTCCGGCCGACGCCACGCCGGCGGGAACACGCAAGGGGTACTCGGCGGTGAACCAGCCGACGGTGCGCGAAAGATCCAGGCCGTCATGGTCACGGCCGTGTCCTTCGAGCGACACGGTTTCGGCCTCGACCGGGGCACCGCGCCACGACCTCAGGGCGAGGACGAGCGCGGCGAGCAGGACGTCGTCCGGCCCGGCACGATAGGCCGCGGGCAGCGCGGTGAGCACCGCTTCGGTCTGCTCCGGGGTGGCGAGGGTGACCGACCGCCGCGCGGTCGCGACGGTGTCGACACCGCGGTCGAGCGGACGGTGGCCGAGACGCGGACCGTCGAGCGCGCCACGCCAATGGTCGAGTTCGCCCCGCCGGGCCCCGGAAGTACCTTGCTCGGCAAGGAGAAGCGCGTGCCGCCGCCATGACGTCCCCACCGGTTCGAGCGGTTCACCGGCACAGGCCGCACGCAGATCCGGCAGCAGGATCCGCCACGAGACCCCGTCGACCGCCAGGTGATGCAGCACGATGACGAGGTGATCCGGCAGCAACGCCACCTTGAGCACCCCGGCCCGGAGGTCCAGGGACTCCGCGAGTCGCGCCGCGACCTCGGCCGGGTCGCCGGTCGTCTCGATGACCACGTCCGACGCCCTCGCCGCCCCGCGTTCCCGGACCCGCATTTCGTCCTCTAAATGCAGACGGAGGACGTCGTGGTGGTCCAGGAGCGTCTGCACGCCCTCGGTCAGGAGGCCGGGCGGAAGGTCCTCGTCGAGCCGGACGGCGGTCCATTGGGTGTAGCCGGCGATGGTCGTGACGTCCGGATGCGGATCGAGCAGCGCGCGGACGATCGGTGGCGCGGGCACCACGCCGACCGGCTCGTCCGGCGGGGCGGCCGGGGCGCCGATCTCCGCGCTCGCCGCCGCCAGCGCCTCGAAGCTGCGACGGGCCAGCAGATCACGCGGACGCAGATCGAGACCGTGGGCACGCAGCCTGCTGCTGACGCTGATCGCGGTGATGCTGTCGCCGCCCAGCGCGAAGAAGTCGTCGTCGACGGCGACCTCGTCGACACCGATCACCTCGGCGATGGTGGCGCACAGCAGCCGTTCGCGGTCGGTGGCCGCGACGCGTCCGGCCGCCGCGCGCGGGGCGGGCAGCGCCGGACGATCGATCTTCCCGTTGGGGGTCAACGGAAGCGCGTCGAGCACGACGACCGCGGCGGGCACGAGGTGTTCCGGCACCCGCTTGGCGAGTTCCGCGCGGACCTCGTCCGGCACGACATCGCCGACGACGTAACCGGTGAGCCTGGGCCCGCGCACTGCTGCGGCGGCCGCGCGCACGCCCGGAACAGCAGTCAGCGCGGCCTCGACCTCACCGAGTTCGACGCGATGGCCGCGCACCTTCACCTGGCCGTCGCGGCGACCCAGATACTCCAGGCCACGGCCGGGCACCCAGCGGACGAGGTCCCCGGTGCGGTACATCCGGTCGCCGGGCGCCCCGAACGGATCGGCGACGAATCGTTCGGCGGTCGCGCCGGGACGTCCGAGATAGCCACGCGCCAGATGCGGTCCCGCCAGGTACAGCTCTCCCGGCGTCCCGGCGGGCGCGGGCCGCAACGCGGCGTCGAGCACCCGGACCGCCGTGCCCGGAACCGCGGTGCCGATGGTCGGTTCCCCGTCGTCCAGCCAGGATCCGGCACCGTCCACAGTGGCCTCGGTCGGGCCGTACATGTTGCGGGCGCGGACACCGGAATCGGCGACGCGCCGCCACAGCGCGGGCGGAGTCGCCTCGCCGCCGAGGACGAGCAGCGCGGGCGCGTCGGGGCCGTCGAGCAGCCCGGCGTCGACCAGCGGCGCGGCCATCGACGGCGTGGTGTCGACGACGTCGATCCGGTCGCGGGCGAACGCGGCCAGCAGTTCGTCGGCGTCCCGCGCGACATCGGTGCCGTAGACGTGGAGTTCGTGCCCGAACAGCAGCCACATCAACTGGTCGAGCGCCGAGTCGAAGGCGAACGAATAGGTGTGCGCGACGCGCAGCCGCCTGCCCGCGGCGCGTTCGGTCTCGGCGACCGTGGTCGCGCGGTGGTGGCGCAGCAGCGTCGCGAGCCCGCCGACCCGGCCGAGGACGCCCTTGGGCCGTCCGGTCGAGCCGGAGGTGAAGATGACGTACGCGAGATGCTCCGGATGGCGCGGAATCCCCAGCGGCGAAGAGTCCAGAGTGGACAGATCGGTTTCGCCGAGCAGGAGATGCGGCCCCGGCACGATTCCCGGGTCGTGGGCAACCGTGAGCACCGCACCGGCTTCGGCGGCGAGTTCCCGCAGGCGTTCGACGGGATGCGCCAGATCCAGCGGCAGGAAGGCGGCCCCTGCGTCGAGCACCGCCAGCAGGGCGACGACGAGGTCCGCCGACCGCGGCAGGGCCAGCGCGACGACGTCGTCCGCCCCGACGCCGCGAGCCCGCAACGCCCGGGCGAGGCGGTGGACCCGCGTGACGAGTTCGCCCGCGGTCAGCCGTTCGTCACCGAAGACCAGTGCGGTGTGTTCGTGCTCCAGCCGGTCGAGAAGTTCAGGTACGCCAAGGATTTCACCCTCGGGAGCTGGTGTCGACCACGCCTTCAGCAGCATGTCCCGCTCCCCCGCCGGGACCAGGTCCGCACCCGCGACCGCCGGGCCGTCCGGCTCGGTCAGCGCGGTGATCAGGCAGCGCAACGCGGTCAGCTTGGCATCGACGGCGGCCTGGTCGTGTGTCCGCGCGTCGACCTCGAACCCGAGCAGCAGCCCACCGTCCGAGGTCGGCAGCACCGACAGCCCCATGTCCTCCGGCGGCCCGCCCGCGACGTTGCGCATCGTGCCGTGCGAGCCCGCGAAGTCGAGCTTCAGGTCGAACGCCTTGAGGTTGATGCCGCGGCCGTGCAGCAGCGCTCCGGCGCCGGGCACCGCGAGATCCTGCGGCAGGTCTTCCCCGCGATACCGCTGATGCGTGCGCATCTCCTTCAGCGCGCCCGCGACCCGCGCGGTCAGCTCGGTCGCCGAGTCCCCGGGGAGCACCGTGACCCGCAACGGCAGCACGTTGACCGCCATCGCCGGGGTCCGCAGCGCCGCGCCCTCGCGGCACATCAACGGCATCGCGAACACGACGTCGGTCCAGCCGAGCACGCGGTGCAGAAACGCGGCGTAGCAGGCGATCAGCGCGTCACCCCACGTCGTCCCGGCGCGTTTGCCCAGGTCACGAAGCCGGGCCAGGTCGGAAGCGGGCAGGACCGATCGGGCGGTGACCGTATGCTCGGGCGGGCCGGACGCGCTGCCGGCGTCGTCGAGATCCGGCAACGGCGTGAATCGCTCACGCCAGTACTCGCGATCCTGGGCGAACCGTTCGCTCTCGCGGTAAGCGCGATCGGCCTCGACGAGGTCGGCGAACCGGGCGAACGTCGAAGCCGGGATGTCCTTGCCCTGCACCGAAGCGGTGTAGCGGGCCGCCGTCCGGCGCGCGAGCATCGCCGCGGTGTAGCCGTCGAACACCAGGTGGTGCCCGAGCTGGGTGAACCACACGTGCGAGTCGGACAGCCGCAGTACGAGATGGGCGAACAGGGGCCGGTCCACCATCCCGCGGCAGGCTTCGGCGACGCGGCGGCGTTCGGCGTCCACGCGCTCGTGCGCGGCGGCGACCGGATCGGCCTCACCGCGCAGATCGACGACCTCCGGCACCGGCAGCGCGTCTTCCGACACGAGCTGGCGCGGACCGTCCGGCGTCTCGAAGACCCGCAGCCGCAGACTGTCCGCCTCTTCGGCGCTCGCCCGGATCGCTTCGGTCAGCGCGACGACGTCGACCGCCTTGTCGCCGACGATCTCGATGACGTCACCGACGACGTAATAGGGCGAGTCGGGTTCGAGGCGCTGCGCGGTCCAGATGCCCAGTTGGGCGCCGGTGAGGTTCAGCATGAAGGCACCACCATCGGGGTTCCGGTCACCGGGTCGGGCACGACCACGCTGGGGAGATCGAAGACCTCCTTCATCAGCTCCGCGTCCATGATGTCGGACGGCGCGCCCTCGGCGACGATCCGGCCGTCCCGCAGGGCGACGAGGTGATCGGCGTACCGGCAGGCCTGGTTGATGTCGTGCAGGACGGCGATCACCGTGCGACCCTCGTCGCGCAGGCGCGCCAGCAGGCTCAGCAACTGGTACTGGTGCGCGATGTCCAAAAAGGACGTCGGTTCGTCGAGCAGCAGGTACGGCGTCTTCTGCGCCAGCACCAACGCCACCCACACGCGCTGACGCTGCCCGCCCGAGAGCTCCTGCACCGGCCGGTCGGCCAGTCCCGCCACCCCGGCCGCGGTCATCGCGTCGAGCACCGCGCGTTCGTCCTCTTCGGACCAGGTGGCGAACAACGACTGGTGCGGGAACCGGCCACGCGCGATCAGCTGCCGGACGCGGACGTCCTCCGGCGCGACCGGATCCTGCGGCAGGAACCCGAGCTCCCGCGCCAAACCCTTGCCGGGGAAGGAACCCACGTCCTTGCCGTCGAGAAGGACCTCGCCGTCCGACGGACGCAGCAGCCGGACGAACGCGCGCAGCAAGGTGGACTTGCCGCACGCGTTCGGTCCGACGACGGCGGTGAACGCGCGGTCGGGCACGTCGAGGCTCAGCCGGGTCGACACGACCCGGTCGCCGTAGCGCAGGGTCAGGTCCCGAGCGGTCAAGCGGGCAGTCATGTGCGCCGAACCTCCTTGGTGAGCAGCCAGATCAGGTAGCCGCCGCCGATCACGGTGCTGACCACACCGACCGGCAGCGATTCCGGCGCGAGCAACATCTGAGCGGCCAGGTCGGCACTGGTGAGCAGCACGGCGCCGGTGAGGGCGGCGGGCAGCAGGGCGATACCGGGCGTGCGGGCCAGCCGCCGTCCGATCTGCGGTGCGGCCAGCGCGATGAACGCGATCGGGCCCGCCACGGCGGTCACCGTGGCCGTGCAGCCGACCCCGATCAGCACCAGGACCAGCCGCAGCCGGTCCCAGCGGACCCCGGTGGTGACCGCCAGCGCACCGCCGAGCGCGGCCTGGTGCAGCGCGGGTGCCCTGGTGAACAGCACGACGAACAGCACCGCGAGCACTCCGAACGGGATGGCGACGTCGTCCCAGCCGACCCCGTTGAGGGAACCGGCGTTCCAGCCGACGGCCGCGATCGCGATCTCGAGTTCCGCGCGCAGCACGATCCACGAGTTGAACGCGGTCAGCATCGCGTTGATCGCGATCCCGATGACGATCAACCGCAGCCCGGACAACCCGCCACCGAGCGACAACGCGTAGACGATGGCCGCCGTGATCACGCCGCCGAGCACCGAACCGATGGTCAGCTGCGTGGACGTCCCCGAGAGCACGGTGATCGCGAACAGCGCGCCGGTGTACGCGCCGGCGTCGAGACCGATCACGTCCGGGCTGCCGAGCGGGTTGCGGGTGACGTTCTGGAAGATCGCGCCCGCCAGGCCGAGCGCGGCACCGAACACCAGCCCGGCCAGTACCCGGGGCAGCCGCCATTCGCGGATGACCACGCCCGGCCCGCCACCGGATCCGGTGAGCGCGGCGAATACGCGGGCGGGGCTCGCCCACGCCGCGCCGTAGCAGAGCCCGAGCAGCGTCAGGCCGGCGATGACCACCAGCATCGCCACGAGGAAGACGAGGGTGCGGCGTTCCATCCGGGCGGAGAACCGCCCGCGCCGCAGGACGAGTGTGCTCACAGCGGCGCCGCCCCGTATTTGCGGACGGCCCAGATCAGCACCGGGCCGCCGAGGAACGCGGTCACGATCGCCACCGGCACCTCACCGGTCGGCAACAGGACCCGGGAGCCGACGTCCGCGGCCAGCATCAGGACCGGGCCGAGCAGCGCGGCGAACGCGATCAGCCACGGGATCGACGCGCCGGCCACCCGCCGCGCCAGATGCGGCACGATCAGCCCGACGAACAGGATCGGCCCGGCCAGCGCGGTCGCCGCGCCCGCCATCAGCGTGATCAGCAGGAGGGTGACCGTCCGGACGCGCGCGACGTTCGCGCCGAGCGTATGCGCGACCGTCTCGCCGAGCGCGATGGCGTTCAGCTGACGGCTCACCGCGAACGCGCCCAGCAGGGACAGGCCGATGACGATCAGCGGGACCGTGGTCGGCGCCTGTTCGCGACCGGCCAGCGAACCCACCGACCAGAACCGGTAGACGTCGAAGGTGTCCGGGAACAGCAGCCGGAGACCGAGGGTGAGCCCCAGCAGCACGGCGCTCAGCGCTGTCCCGGCGAGCACGAGCCGCAACGGCGACTTGCTGCCGACCGCGTACACCAGCGCCGACGCGCCGACCGCGCCCAAGACAGCGAGCCCCAGTTCGGCGGGCGCCGACGCGGCCAGACCGAACGAAGACCCCACCGCGATGGCGAACCCGGCCCCGGCGGTCACGCCGAGCACGCCGGGTTCGGCCAAAGCGTTGCGCGACAAGGCTTGCACGAGCACGCCGCCGACGGCGAGCGCCGCGCCGACCCCGATCGCCAGCACCGCCCTCGGCATCCGGATGTCCAGGACCACCGCCCGGTCACTCGGATTCCCCTCGCCCAGCAGGGCGCGCACGACCTCGCCGGGGGCGATGGCGTGCGCGCCGATGCCGACGCTCAGCACGGCGACCACGACGAGCCCGAGCAGTGCGGCGCCGAGCAGCGCGGACCGCCCGGTGGTGGTCACTTCTTCAGCAGCGGCGCGAACGCCTGGTCGACGGCGTCCAAAGTGGACGTCGCGGCCCGGTAGGTGGCGGCCTCGGTGAAGCGGAACGGGTAGACCTTGCCCGCCTTCACCGCGGGGAGCTCCTTCCACAGCGGCGAGTCGAGGACGTACTTGACCGGCGCGGGCACGGAGCCGTCGGCGGCGACCGAGTAGGTGATCGCGTCGGCCTGGGCGAACGCGGTCGGCAGTTCCTCGATCGACGGGTACTCGCTGACGTCCTTCGAGCCGCCGCCCTTGACCTTGACCTGGCCGTAGTACGTGGCACCGATGTCCTGCGCGATGTTGGTGCCCCAGGAACCGTTGAACTCACGCTGGAAGTTGCCCTTGGCGACCTCGCCGTAGGCACCGACGTGGCCCAGCTTCAGCTGCGGCACCACGGCCTTGTACTTCTCGGCCAGCGCCTTGGCCTTGGTGTCGTACGCGGTCTTCAGCGCGTCGAACCCGGCGGCCGCACCGGCGGCGTCGGCCTGCTTGCGCGACAGCTCACGCCACATCGACGGAACCGACGGGCCGATCGCCACGACCGGCGCGATCGCTTCGAGCCGCTTGATGTCGATGTCGGCGAGCACCGGCTTCGGCACGCCGATCACGATGAGATCCGGATCGGCCTGCGCGATCGCCTCGTAGTTCGTCTCCGACGCCGACTCGCCCGCGACCTTCGCCAGCTCGTCGTACTTCTTGCGCTCCTGCTCGTTGAACAGCGGGATCCCGCGCTTCCAGCTGGACACCCCGACCAGCGGCGCGCCCGCTTCGAGCAGGGCGGGCACGGCGTAGCCGGTGGCGATGACCCGCTTCGGCGAGACCGGGATGGTGATCTGGCCGTTGTCGGCGGCGAACACCCGGGTCTGACCGCCGTCGGCGGCCTTGCCGTCTTCGCCCGCGCCGCAGGCGGTGGCCGCGGTCACGACCGTCAAAGCGAGCGCGATCGCTCCGGCGAGGCGTCGGGTTCTAGTGGTGCGCATGGATTTCCTCGGTTTCTTGGTGGGGATCAGTGGTCGTGCTCGTCGTCGAAGTCCGCGACGCCGCGTTTCCAGTAGCCGGTCACGTCGTGGTCGTCCTTGCCGAGCCCGAGGTCGTTCTTGAGCCAGCGGCGCAGCGGTTTGATCTGCCCCGCTTCACCGGCGACCCAGGCGTAGAGCCGTTCCCCGGCGGGGACCTCGATCGTCTGGACCGCACGGGCGAGAACGTCGGACGCGCCGGGCGCCACGTCGCCTCGATGCAGCCAGTGCACCTCGACGTCTTCGGGCGCGGAGAGCTCGATCTCCTCGCTCGCGTCGGTGACCTCGATGAACGCCCAGCCCGCGGCGGTACGCGGCAGTTCTTCGAGCCAGCGCGCGATCGCGGGCAACGCGGTGACGTCACCGGCGAGCAGGTAGCGGTCGTAGGTGTGCGGCACGATCAGCCCGCCGGGCGGACCGGCGACGTGCACCGGCGTGCCGGGCGTGACCTTCTCGGCCCAACCGGAGCCGAGCCCGCCTTCGTGCAGCGCGACGTCGAGGTCGAGTTCCCCGGAGACGGAGTCGTACCGGCGGACCGTGTACTCGCGCGACGTCGGCGACGGCTTCGGCCAGCGCAGCATGTCGCCGTCCTGCACCGGGAGCCGCGGCTCGGGGTCCAGTTCGGGGAAGAGGATCTTCACGTGTTCGTCGGGCGAATGCGCCTCGAAACCCGCCGTTCCCGGCCCGCCGAGCGTGACCCGAAGCAGCCCGGAACCGATCATCTCGGTACGCACGACCTCCGCCCGCCGGATCCGGATCGGATACGGCACCTTCTCCGCGTGCCGTCCCGCACGGACCTCGGCGATGCGCTCCAGGTGCCGGTGGCGATGGTCGGCGCGGCTCACGTCGCGCTCCCGGTGAGCACCCGCGTCCAGTGGCCGAGGGTCGGCTGCTCGGCGAGGTCGGCGAATTCGAGCGTGTCGGCGCCCTCGGCGCGCCACTGCTCGACCAGGCCCATGATCCGCATCGAGTCGAGGCCGAGATCGGTGAGGTCGGTCTCCGGCTCCAGCTCGGCCGGGTCGCAGCCGAGCAGCTCGGCGACGTCGGCGTGGATCTTCTGGACGGTCAAGCTCATCCCTGTGCTCCCGCGTGGATGGGGGCCAGCGCGGCGAGCGCGGCGGCCGTGGTGGTCAGTGCGCCGCAGCGCTGGGCGACGTACTCGCAGGCCTGGTCGTGGCGTTCGCGGGAGAAGTCCGCGACCGCGTCGCCGACCAGGAACGGCTGGATGTCGCGCATGAACGCCTCGACGGCGGTGGCCTGGCAGCCGATATGCGCGTAGACGCCGGTGATCAGCAACTGGTCGCGGCCCGCTTCGGCGAGCTGCTCGGTGAACGTGCTGCGCTGGAACGCGCTGTAGCGCCACTTCGTCAGGACCTTGTCCCCCGGCTGCGGGGCGAGCTCGGCCACCACGTCGGCCGCGGCCGGATCGTCGTCGATGACCGCGCCGATGCCGTCACCCCAGAACTCGGTCAGCAGGCCGCGGTCCTCGGCGGCCTGGTGGCCGGGCTGCGCGGTGTAGAACACCGGGACCCCCGCGGCGCGGGCGGCGTCGGCCAGCGCGGCGATGTTCGCGATCATCTCCGGGACCGGGGATCCCGCGTACGGCGCGAGGAAGTACCGCTGCGCGTCGTGGACCAGCAGCGCGGCACGGGCGGCGTCGGGTTTCCAGCCGACCCGTCCGGCGGGCAGCTCGGCCTCCGTCGGGAGGGCGTAGGGCTCGATCTTGGGCAGTGACACGTTCACTTCTCCTTCGCCAGGGCGGCCAGCGCCGCCCGCAGCTCGCGTTTGCTGGTCTTGCCGACGCCGGTCACCGGGAACTCCGGCACCACCTGGACCAGATCGGGCACCTTGAACGCCGCGACCCCGCGCTCGCGGACGAACCGGCGCAGCTCCGCCGCGGCGGGCTCGGCGCCGGCCGCAGGGACGACGTAGGCACAGGTGCGCTCGCCCAGGTACGGGTCCGGCACCGCGACGACCGCGGCGTCGAGCACGCCGGGGTGGGCCATCAGGTGGTTCTCGACCTCTTCCGCGGCCACCTTCTCGCCACCGCGGTTGATCTGTTCCTTGGCCCGGCCGACCACTTCCAGATGTCCCGACGGATGCCGCCGCACGAGGTCACCGGTGCGGTAGAAACCGTCCTCGGTGAACGCGGTCTTGTTGTGCTCCTCGGCGCGGTAGTAGCCGCGGATCGTGTACGGCCCCCGGGTCAGCAGGGCACCGATCTCCCCCGGCGCGACCACATCGTCCGAAGTGGACAGTGGATCGTCCGGGTTCACCACGCGGATCTCGTCGTCCGGCGAGATCGGCCTTCCCTGTGTCGCCAGGACGTACTCGTCGGGGTCGTCGAGCCGGGTGTAGCAGACCAGCCCCTCGGCCATGCCGAACACCTGCTGCAGACGGCACCCCAGCGCGGGCCCGATCCTCTCGGCCAGTTCACGGGCGCATTTCGCGCCGCCGACCAGCAGGACGTCCAAAGAGGACAGATCGCGGGTGGTCCGCGCGGCCGCCTGCGCCCACGCGGCGGCCAGCGGCGGCACGAGCCCGGTGATCGTCACGCCTTCGGCTTCGATGAGCCGGAACGCGGTGTCGGCGTCCGGACGCGGCGCGAACACCGTCGCCGCGCCCGCGTGCAGCGCCCCGAGCAGACCGGGCGAACTGAGCGGGAAGTTGTGCGCGACCGGCAACGCGGCCAGGTACACGCTTTCCGGGCGCAGGCCGCAGATCCGGGCGCTTTCCCGGACGCTGTACAGATAGTCGTCGTGCGTGCGCGGGATCAGCTTGGGCAATCCGGTGCTTCCACCCGACAACTGGAGGAACGCGACTCCGGCGGGATCGGGATCCGGCAGGGCGCGCGGAGTCGCCGCTTCGAGGACGGCGAATTCCTCCGTGCCGACGACGAAGACGTTACGCACCGAGGGGATCTCGGCGGCGACCGCGCGGGCCATGGCCGCGTGGTCGAACCGTTCGTGTTCGCCGACGGTGAGGATCGCCGCGGCCTCGCTCTGCTCGGCGAAATGCCGTAGTTCGCTCGCGCGGTGCGCGGGCAGCGCGAACACCGGCAGCGCACCCGCCCGCCACAGTCCGAACACGACGGACGCGAACTCCGGCACGTTCGGCAGTTGCACGACGACCCGGTCACCGGCCTGGATCCCGGCGCCGGCGAATCCGGCGGCGAGCCGGTGCGCGCGCTCGTCGAGTTCGGCGAACGTCCAGCGGGCGTTCTCGCCGATCACGGCGAGACGTTCGGCGTAGGCCTCGGCGAGGCTGGTCAGCAGCTTGCCGAAGGTCTGGCCGCGCCAGTAGCCCGAAGCCCGGTAGCGCGCCGCGGTTTCCGGCGGCCAGGGCACGTGGTCGGCGGTCATTCCACTCCCTCCAGCCCGAGGGCCCGCAGCATGGTGCCGAATTTCGCGCCGGTCTCGGCGAGCTCGGCCGCCGGATCGGAACCCGCCACCACTCCCGCACCGGCGAACAACCGGACGGTCCGGTCCCGGACTTCGGCGCAGCGGATGGTGACGACCCATTCGCCGTCACCGTCCTGGTCGGTCCAGCCGACGAGACCCGCGTAATAGCCGCGATCCTCGGGTTCGAGCGCGGCGATGGTGTCGCGGGCGAGCGCGGTCGGAACGCCGCAGACCGCCGGTGTCGGATGCAGTGCCTCGGCCAGTCCGAGCGCGGACGAACCGGCGTCGCTCGCGTCGGCGAGGCGTCCGCTGATCTTGGTCGAGAGGTGCCACATCGTGGGCGTGCCGATCACTTCGGGTTCGGCGGGGACGTCGAGGTCGGCACAGAACCTGCCCAGGACTTCGGCCACCTGGGCGGCGACGTGCGCGTGTTCGTCACGGTCCTTTTCGGACGCCAGCAGATCCTTGACGCGCCGGGAGTTCTCGGCGTCGTCGGCCACCCGCGGCCGCGATCCCGCCAGCGGGTTGGCCGTGACGACGCGACCGCGGCGGGAGACCAGGAGCTCCGGGCTCGCGCCGATCAGGGTGCGCGGCGCGGGATCCCCCGGCGCGCTGACGTCGACGGCGAAGGCGTGCGCGGCCGGGTCCGCGTGGACGAGGCGCGCCAGCAGCCGCGGCACGGCGACGGGGTCGCCACCGGTGACGTCGAGGCAGCGGGCCAGCACGATCTTGCGGAGGTCGCCGTCGCGGATCTCGTCCAGCGCCCTCGCCACGGCGGTGGTGTAGACCTCCGGCGCGGGCCGCGGCGACACCGTCCAGCTCCCGCCCAGCGGGGCGACCGGACCACTCGCCTTCGGTGGTCCTGCCTTGCGTACCAGGGCGGGCACCACCAGGCTGCTCGGCGCGTCGGGCCGGAATCCGATCGCTCCGGCGACGACGGGTTCGGTCACTCCCGCCACGAGAGCGGCGTCGAGGACTTCGGCGGCCGCGCGGGCACGCTTGCCGGGCGCCGCGTGGACCGGCGCGTACACGCCGTCGGCGAGCAGCGATCCTCGAGCGGACGAGTAGTAGAACGATCCGGGCAGGTACGCCGCCAGCAGATCGGCCGCCTGGTGGACCGGCCTTGGTCGGGCCGGTGCAGGTGAGGACACGACTGGATTCCCTTTCGCGAATGCTACTGACCGAACAGGCGCCCGTGACAACCCAGTACAAAAGCGCCGACTTTTCGGTTAGCCTAACCTAATCGTACGGACCCGAAAAGTCTTCGTTGCGTCATCGAGATCACGCGCGGAGCGTCGCGCCGCCGTCGACATAGAGGTTCTGCATCGTGATGTGCCGCGCACGATCGGAGGCCAAAAACAGGACGGCGTCGGCGATATCGGCGGGTTCCGCCATCCGGCCCAGCGGTATGCCGACCCGGTATTGCTCCGGATTTCCCGCGATGACACGGTCCGCGCCGCTTTCGTCCGTCCACAGTAGACGTTGCATCTCGGTGTCGGTCGAGCCGGGCGAGACGATGTTGCAGCGGATGCCGGAACCGGCGAGTTCGAGCCCGAGGCAGCGGGTCAGCATGGTTGCCGCGGCCTTCGAAGCGGCGTACGCGGCCATCCCGCTGCGTGGGACTCCCGCCGCGTTCGACCCGACCGTCACCAGCACACCGCTCCGACGGGGCAACATCCGGCGGGAAATCTCGCGGAGCACGGTGAAGACTCCGGTGGAGTTGACCGCGAAGGTCGCCGCCCAGTCCTCGTCGCTCGTGTCGCAGACGGACCCGGGCTTCAGCACACCCGCGACGGACGCCCCGATCCCGATCGGCCCGAGTTCGTTTTCGACCTCGCCGACCACCCGCGCGACGGCGGCGGGATCCCCGACGTCCGCGACGAACGAGGTCACCCCGTCCCGGGAAGCGCTTTCGGCCAGGTCCACCGCCGCCACGATCGCGCCGGCCTCGGCGAGCCCGTCCACGACGGCCGCCCCGATCCCGCGCGCGCCTCCGGTGACGAGCGCGACCTTGCCCTCGATCCCTTCCACGCCACAACCACCCCACGTCCCGTTTGCTTAGCCTTGCCTAAGCTAGCGGGCCGAACCGGACAAAGCGAGGGACCGACACCGGTGATTCGGGCCACTCCTTCTCCAGCCCTGGACGGCAAAATTGCCGTCGTGCGCGCGGTCCGTGTGTGCGTGGCCGCGTTCCGTGAAGGCCTCCTTCACTACCCTGAAGGTAGGGAAGGAGGCCTTCACCACCCTCGCGGCCGCCGGACCTCGCGTGTCCTCAGGGGCGCCCAAATCACCGGCCTGGCCGTGCCCCTCATTGAGCCGAAGGCTCCTTTCGTCGCATCAGACGCGGCGAAGGGAGCCTTCAGCCCACCGCCGACGAACACGACCCCTAGCCAGGCAAGGGACAAGACAGCGGACCACGTACGGATCCCCCACCCTGCAACGTGATCTGCGCGCTTCCCCCGAAGGAATCCCTGGCGGTGCACACGATCTGATCGACCGCCTTCGACGACAAGCCGGCGACGCCGACCGACAGCGTCACCGTGACCCCGTTCGGCGCGGGTGTCTGGTCCAGCACCGCCGTGCCGGCCGGGACTTCCGTGGTGTACTGCCGTTCCCGCTCGCTCTCGTCCGGTCCGGCGGCGAGCAGGTCGACGGGGCTCGCCGGGGGCAACTCCTCGGCGAGCGGGCGCAGCACCCGGGTCGGTTGGCCACCGGACAGGAAGTAGAGCACCGCGGCGTTGGCCGGCCCCACCGGTGCGGGCGCGCCGGCGATCACGGCGCTGGGCCGGACGCCGCAGCCCGCGACCACCGTGACGAGCAGAAGCGCCGCGAGCCAGGTCTTCCTCATGCCGTCCCTCCCCGCCGGGGCAAGCGCAGGGTGAACACCGCGCCGCCGTCGGCACCGTTGGCCGCGCTCAACATCCCGCCGTGCAGACGGGCGTTCTCCCAGGCGATCGCCAGCCCGAGTCCGCTGCCGCCGGACCGCGCCCTCGCCGAATCCGCCTTGTAGAACCGGTCGAACACGTGCGGCAGCACCTCGGGCGCCAGCCCGGGACCGCGATCCGAGACCTCCAGCGTGATCTGCTCCCCCGCTTCGGAAAGCCGAAGCGAGACCGGCTTTTCCCCGTGCCGCAACGCGTTCCCGACCAGATTCGCCACGATGACGTCCACCCGCCGGGGATCCCACTCGGCGAAGATCCCGGAGGGCAGCTCTCCCTCCACCTCGCCCGTCCAGCCCCGGATGCGCAGGCTCGCCGTGATCACCTCGGCGACGTCGACCTCCTCCAGTGCCAGCGCGGCGGCCCCGGCGTCGAAGCGGGAGACCTCGATGAGGTCGTTCACCAGCCGGGTCAGGTTGTGCGTCTCCTCGATGCTCATCTTCGCCGCGCGCCCGGCGTCCCCCGGCAGACTCGACGCCTCCTGCTCCAGCACGTCCGCGACCGCGGTCATCGCGGCCAGCGGGGTGCGCAGTTCGTGCGAGACGTCGGCGACGAACCGCCGCGCGTCCGCTTCCATCCGTTCCAGCTCACCGACGTGGCGTTCCAGCGATTCGGCCGTCTCGTTGAACGTCCGCGCCACCCCGGCCAGTTCGTCCGAGCCGCGAACGCCGACCCGGGCCCGCAGGTCGCCCTCGCCCAGCCGCTTGGCCGCCTCACCCAGTTCCCGCACCGGCCGCAGGACCCCGCGGGCGGCCAGCAGCGCCAGCCCGACGGCGAACACGAGCGCCAGCCCGCCGATCAGCCAGGCCCGGGTGGCGAGTTCGTCGATACTCGTCGCCTCCGGCACCATGCTGCGCGCGATGTAGGCCTCGATACCCGAATCCCGTTGCTGCCCACCGGGAAGCAGCACCGTGAACCTCGTGCCCACCACCAGCATCGGCGTGCCGCCGGCGTCGACCCGTTGCCAGGCGACGTTTCCGGCCCGGACCCGCTCGCGAAGCTCCGGCGAGATCAGCGACCGCATCTGCTGGTTCCCGCTCGCCCTGTCCTCGAACAGGACCAGGGAGCTCAGCTGACGATCGGACAGTTCGCCGCTGATCCGGCTCAGCGTCCCGTCCCCCGGCGGCAGCGGGCCGAGCGGGAACAGCGCGGTGGCCTTGTCGACCAGCACGCGGGCGGTGGCGTCCTGAGCCTGCTGGAGGATCAAGGTCCGGGACTGGACGTAGCCGCCTCCGGCGACCGTCGCCGCGGTGATCACGACCAGCAGGCTGAACGCCAGGAGCAGCCGGGTGCGCAGACCCCCAAGCTTCACAGCGGCCCGAACCGGTAGCCGAACCCGCGGACCGTCTGCACGTACACCGGCGCGGACGAGTCGTCCTCGATCTTCGCGCGCAGCCGCTGCACGCAGGCGTCGACG
The DNA here is from genome assembly GCF_003947475.1 of Amycolatopsis sp. WAC 04197. Taxonomy (NCBI): domain Bacteria; kingdom Bacillati; phylum Actinomycetota; class Actinomycetes; order Pseudonocardiales; family Pseudonocardiaceae; genus Amycolatopsis; species Amycolatopsis sp. WAC 04197. The sequence goes on from NZ_QHJK01000011.1 coordinate 164,019, forward strand.
ACCCGGGAATCGCCGAAATAGCCGTGCTCCCACACGCTTTCCAGCAGGTACTGGCGGCTGAGCACCCGGCCGGGGACCTGGGTGAGTTCGAGCAGCAGCCGCAGTTCGGTCGGGGCGAGGGCGAGCGGCTTGTCCGCCTTGGTCACCGTCAGCCCGGCACGGTCGATGCCGAGAGCGCCGTGACGCTCGATCTCGACGGGCGCGGGCACCGCGGGCGCCGGTTGCCCGGTGCGGCGCAGCACCGCGCGGATCCTGGCCTCCAGCACCTGGGCCCTGGCGGGTTTGACCACGTAGTCGTCCGCGCCGGCGGCGAGCCCGGCCACCACGTCGATGTCCTCGTTGCGCGCGGTGAGCATGATGATCGGCAGATCCCCCGCCGCGCGGATGCGGCGGCAGACCTCGAAGCCGTCGAGTCCGGGCAGCATGAGGTCCAGCACGACGATGTCCGGCGGCCGTGACGCGAGCCGGGCGAGGCCCTCCTCGCCGGTGGCCACCGCGTCGACCGCGTGGCCGCGGCCGCCCAGCGCCATGCTGAGCCCGTCACGCACGGCTTGGTCGTCCTCGATGAGCAGCACCCTGGGCATGCCGACGACTATCGCAGCGCCGGACGGAATCCGCTCGTCCATGACACGCCATGATGCCCGTCCCGTTTCCGCGGAACGTCCACGGAATGTCATCGTCACGTCACGACGTGATCCGTGCGGAACGGTGACATTTCCGTCGGCGTCCGCGCACGTCGCCGCGATCGGGTTCGGACAGGCGGCGGCGACCGTTGACGGCATGAAAGAACTCGTGCTCGCGGCGATCACCCGCGTCCTCGCGGTACTGCTGCTGATCCCCGCGTGGCTGGCCTCCCCCGGCCAGGCCCGCCGTCTCGCCTGCGGATGGGCGCTGTCACTGCGCTTCCCCGCCGAGAACCTCGCCGGGCTCACCCCCGGAACGCTCGCCGCGTTCACCGACGCCAGGACCGAGGCGTTCTGGCGTCATCGCACGCTCCTCGGCGTCACCTCGGGACATCGCGACGCCGCCGAGCAGCATCGGCTGTTCCTCGCCGAGGCCGGGCGAAAGCGCGTCCTGCCACCGAAGGATTCCGCGCACGTCCGCGGCACCGCACTGGACGTCCGGCCGCGCGAGGGCGCGCAGTGGCTGGAAGACCACGGCGCCCGCTTCGCCCTCTACCGGATCTACGACAACGAATGGTGGCATTTCGAGTACCGGCCCGGCGAGGCTCCGCCCGCGCGGTTGCCGCATCCGGGCTGGCAGGCCGGTGTCAGCCGGTGACGGTGATCCGTGGCGCCAGCGCCGCCAGGAAGTCCGGCGCGTCGAAGATCTCGCCCGCCGACACGACCCCGGTCGCCTTGACCCGCCCGTCGAGCACCCGCTGCGCGGCCTCCACCACCAGCGGTGCCGTGATCGCGTAGATGTCCTGGCCCCGCGCGGCGATCCGCCGTTCCTCGCCGCCGGATCGCACGACGACGTCGACCACGAACTCCTCAGCGGACGGGCCATCCGCGGCGCGTGTCGGCGTCTGGGGCGCCACCACCTCGCGGGCCGCGTTCACGGTCATGTACGTGGTCACCTCGGGGATGTCGAGATGACTCGGGACGGTGACGACGTCGGCCATCGTGAATTCGCCGAGCACGGCACGGGTCCCGAACGGCGCGGGGAAGTCCCAGTCCAGCTCCGGCAGCGCGTCCTCGCGGCGTTCGATGCGGCCGCCGGAGAACCGGATCAGCTTGCCGTCACGCCGTTCCCGCGAGACCTTGCCCGCCGCGCGGGTCCCCTCCGTCGGATGCCAGCTGCTCAGCGCGTACGCGACATGTGCTTCGTCCGCGGAAGTCCACTCACCCATCGCGGCGGTGACCATCAGATCGCCGAGCCCGCCGAAGAACGCCATCGCCGGGACCACCGTCGCTCCCCCGGCACGCTCACCGAAGTCCGCGAAGGTGTCCATGTTCGCTTCGAGTTCCGCGGCCACGTCCAGGTACGGGACGCCGGCCCGCAGCGCCGCTTCGATCACCGGTGCGGCGGTGTCGGCGAACGGCCCGGCCGCGTTGATCACCGCGTCCGCGCCCGCGAACGCGCGGTCGAGCGAAGCCGGGTCCTCGACCGAGGCCTGGCGGATCTCGACGTCGGACCAAGGCAGGCCGCGCAGTTTGGCCTCGTCGCGCCCGACCGCGAGCACACCGAAGCCGCGCTCGCGCAATTCCGCCACCACGAACCGCCCGGTGTGCCCGTAGGCCCCGAACACCGCGACGTCGTACGTACCCATGGTTTCTCCTGCCCTCGGTCGATCCACTGTGGACCATCCTGTCGGCGGAGCCCGCCGATCGACAGTGTCCGGAACGCCATCATGCGTACACTTTCGGACATGAACACGGTCGCCCTCGCCGCCACGGACGGCATGCTGCAGTTCGAGCTGTCCATCGCCCACGAGGTCTTCGACACGGGTCTGTACGAATTCGGGGTCTACGGCTCGGAGCCGGTGCAGATCGGGCGTTTCCTGCTCGAACCGGATCACGGGCTCGATCGCCTCGCCCGCGCCGGCACCGTCATCGTCCCCGGCTGGGCCGACATCGACGTCGATCCGCCCGCGGACCTGGTCGAGGCCGTCCGCGCCGCCCACGAAGCGGGCGCGCGGGTCGCCTCCCTCTGCACGGGCGCGTTCGTCCTGGCGGCCGCCGGCCTGCTCGACGGCCGCCGCGCGACCACGCATTGGGCGCACACCGACGTCCTCGCCGCCCGGTATCCCTCGGTCGAGGTCGATCCCGACGTCCTCTACGTCGACAACGGCAGCGTGCTGACCTCGGCGGGCAAGGCCGCCGCGATGGACCTGTGCCTGCACCTGGTCCGGCGCGACCACGGTTCGGCGGTCGCGAACACCGTCGCCCGCCGTCTGGTCGTCCCGCCGCACCGCGCGGGCGGGCAGGCCCAGTTCGTCACCACCCCGGTGCCCGACCAGGACGACCATCCGCTCGGCGGGCTGCTCCCCTGGATCACCGAACGGCTGGACCTTCCGTTGACCGTCGAGGACCTCGCCCGGCAGGCCAACATGAGTTCCCGCAACCTGGCCCGGCATTTCCGGTCGGCGACCGGGACGACGCCGCTGCGCTGGCTGCTGACTCAGCGCATCCGCCGCGCGCAGGAACTTTTGGAGCGGACCGACGACAGCGTCGACCTGATCGCGGAGGCCACCGGGATGGGCACCGCCGCCACGTTGCGGCGGCATTTCAACCGGACGGTCGGTGTGCCGCCGGACAGCTACCGCCGCACCTTCCGCGCGGCTAGATGATCGATCTCGGACAGTTTCCCTCCCCCGAGGGGCCGAGCCAGGACCTCGGAGGGAGCCCGGCCGACGATCATCCGGCGAGGCTTGAGGGCATGATCCGCACCGTCCCGAAAAGGCCCTCCCGGCATGACGAAGAGCATGCCCCGCCCGCCGCCGCGAAGAAGCCGACTACCTGGAGTTCATGGACGCCGCGTGCCCTGCTGGCATGGTCCTTGCTGTACAGCGCGCTCCAGGCGTACTGGACGTTCGTCGCCAGTCCACCCCGGATGTCGCCGGTGGGCGTCGACCTGATCGCGTTCTCCGGCTGGAAGGCGATCGTGCTCTGCCTCGCCGGGGTGGCGATCACCTTCGCCCTGGGGCGAGGTGGGCAGCGGGCCGCTGTGCAGCGGGTCCTGGTGATCGCGTCCTGGGCGGTGAGCGGGATTCTGGTCGTGGCCGCCGCTCTTTTCCTGCTGGACGTGGTGGGCGGACTACTGCCCGGTATCGGCGTGCAGTTCTTTCCACTCGGCTTCCTCAGCCGCACCGCATGTCTGGTCGGAGCAGCACTGATGGCCATGGTGGCCGTGACACACACGAGGCGGCTGCGCGGCGCTTGCGGGGCCTGCGGGCGCCTCGGCGCGACTCCCCGGATGGAGCGCACACCGGCGTGGGCGAGTGTGGCGGCCTATCTCGCCACCGCGGGCTGCGCCGTACGGATCGTCGCTCAACTCGTGGTGGGGTTCGACAGCGGAGGACTGGGAGTCGGCGTCTCTCTGGTGTTGTTCGAAATCGGGTTCGTTCTCTCGGGCACGTTGCTGCCGTGGGCGCTGGTCCACGACTGGGGCAGGATCTTTCCCCGCTGGGTGCCGGGCCTCGCCGGTCGTCGGGTGCCGCGCTGGCTGGTGCTGGGCCCGGCCGCCGGCATCTCGATCGCGATGATCGTGTACTTCGGGATGATCCTCGCCAACATGGTCGGAATCCTGCTGAGCGGCGCGAACGACCTCGGCTTCGGCAAGGGACTGCCGGACGCGTTCTATTGGGTGTCCGTGCCCGTGTACTGGCTGTGGGGCGCAGCCCTCGGATTCGCCGCCCTCGGCTACGGTCGCCGGACCCGTCCCCGCTGCCGCCAGTGCGGCCACTAGCGCAGCCGCGCCGTGATCAGGTCCGCGACGGCCGCCATCCCTGCCTCGTTCGGGTGGTACGGCACACGGCCCGGCGCGGTCGTGTAGCGCTCCATCCACGGAACGGCGGCGCAGGCGTCATGCTCTGCGCTGGCCGCGGCCGCCGGGATCAGGGATGCCCGCTCGTCGCGCGCCGCCCGCCGGGTCGCCGCCGCCAGCCGGTCCGCGACCTCGCGTTCGAAGGCGAGCTGCTCCGGCGTCAGCGGAACGCCGTCGCACGCCGGCCTGTCGCCCGGAACGATCGTCAGGTAGTCGACGACCAGCACCCGTGCCCGCGGCGCGCGCCGATGGACCGCCGCGACGACGGCGCCGATCTTCTCGTGCACCGTGGTGAGCGCCGTGCGGACGGCGTTCCGGTCGACCTGGCCGCAGTTCGCGCCGCCGGTGTTCTGGCAGCCGTAGGTGAACAGGCTCCCGACGTAGCCGACGTCGTTGCCGCCGATGGTGATCGTCACGAGCCGGGTGTCCCGGGTGACGGCCTCGATCTGCGGCGGCTGCCCGGCCTGCCCGGCGGTGAGGATGTTCGCCGTCGTCGCGCCGCTGCAGGTGACATCGGTGAGGGCCAGACCGCGTCGCCCGGCGACGAGACTCGCGTAGTTCTTCGTCGAACGTCCGCACGCCGCCGGGGTTCCTGGTTGCTGCGGCGGGATTCCCGGCCCCGCCGCGAAGGAGCTGCCCATGGCGACGTAGCGGGCAGGCGCGTCCGCCTGCGCGGGCGGGGTGGCCAGAAGGGCGACCGAGGCCGCGGCGAGCACCGCGGCGGATATCCGCTTGAACATGTCGAACCCCTTATCTCGTAAAGGTGACCGGTTCCGATCCCGCGATGCCGTCGATGGCACCGAGGGCGAGCAGATCTTCGGGGCGTGGCTTCAGCGCGTCGGCGAGGGCGGGGACGTCTTCGTGGCCCCGCTTGAGGATCCCGGCCGCCAGTTCCGGGGCGATGACGGAGAAACAGGCGTCCGGGGTGAGCCAGAGCCGGCCCGCCGAACAGAAGGCGAGCGCGCCGCCCGACCCTCCCTCACCGATCACCAGGGTGGTGATCGGCATCTGGGCCGCCGCGATCGTGCCGAACAGCTCGGCGATCGCGTTCCCGGCGCCGCCGGTCTCCGCGGCCGGATCGGCGGCGGCGCCCGGGGTGTCGACGAGCGTCAGCACCGGCAGCCTCAGCCGGTCGGCGAGGCGGATCAGCCGGGTCGCCGACCGGAAACCGCCGGGGGTGGTCGCCGTCCCGGTCTGCGCTGCGAAGGCAATCGCCCGTCCGCCCCGACTGCCGATTCCGCACACGGCGCCGTCGTCGATGCCGCCCCGGAGGGTGACGCGGGTGTCGAAGTAATCGTCGAGGTAAGCGGCCGCGCGGGGCCGGTCCGCCGACCGGGCGCGCTGGACGGCGTGCCAGCCGTCCGGCGCGGGATCCAGGGCGCCGAGCGCGCGGGGCAGATCAGCCGGACGGTTGCGGGCACCACCGGTCAGCAGACCGAGCCAGACCTCCAGCCGCTCGGCGATCGCGTCCTCAGCCACCAGTTCGTCGACATGGCCGGCCGCGTACTGGCTTTCCGCCGTATAAGCGGGATCGTCGGCATACCGCGTCGGCCGGACCCGGCGTCCGGCGAAGCCCACCTGGGCGCCGGGCACGGCGAGCACGACATCGGCGTCGGCGCCGAGAGACGCCCACACGCCGCCGGTGGTGGGATGTCGCGCGACAGTGATGTGCGGCAGGCCTTCTTGCCGCAACCGCGCCAGACCGCGGACGATCCGTTGCAGTTGCCGGAGCGCGGGAACGCCTTCCTGCATCCGCGTGCCGCCTGTGGACAGCAGCGAAACGACGGGCAGCCGGTGTGCGCAGGCCTGATCGAGCGCTTCTTCGAGCAGCGCGCCGGTCCCGGTGCCCACCGAGCCGCCGAGGAAGCCGAACTCGAAGCGGATCGTCACGGCCTCGTGGCCGCCGAACTTCGCGCGCTCCCAGACGACCGACTCGTCCGTGCCCGTGCGTTCTCTGGCACGCGCCAGGGAATCGGCGTAACCGTCCCAGCCCAGCGGGTCAGTCATGGAGCGCCCGCTTGAGGACCTTGCCCATCTCGTTGCGGGGCAACGCTTCCAGGTAACGCACCACCCGCGGCCGTTTGTGCGGCGACAGCAGTCCCGCGACGTGGTCGGCGAGTTCGGCAGACGTCGGTTTGTCCGCGGCGGGGACGATCCAGGCCACGATGCGCTCGCCGAGGTCGTCGTCCGGCTCCCCGGTGACGGCCGCTTCGGCGACTCCCGGATGTTCCAGGAGCGCGTTCTCGATCTCGCCCGCGCCGATCTTGTAGCCGCCGCTCTTGATCAGGTCGGTGGCGCGGCGGCCGACGATGCGCACGTAGCCGTCCGGATCGCGGATCGCCATGTCGCCGGTTTTGAACCAGCCGTCGTGCAGCGCGGCTTCCGTGGCGTCCGGCCGGTTCAGGTAGCCGAGGAACAGGTTCGGGCCGCGGACCTCGATCTCGCCGACAGTGTCACCGTCGAGCGGTTCACCGGCGTCGTCGACCAACCTCAGTTCGACACCGGGAACCGGCGGGCCGACCGCACCGGGCCGCCGGTCCCCCGTGGCGCGGACACCGCAGTTCATCAGTGTCTCGGTCATGCCATAGCGTTCGACGACGCGCTGCCCGGTCGCGGCGGTGATCCGCTCGTGGTCGGTCGCGGGCAGGGCCGCCGAACCCGACACGAGCAGCCGCGCCGAGCCCACCCCGGCGGCCAGCGCGGGATCGGCCTCGCAGTCGGCCGCCAGCCGGTGATACATCGTCGGGACACCGAAGAGCATCGTGCCTTGCCCGGCGAGTTCCTTCGCGGCGGCTTCGCTCGAGAACCGCCCGAGGTGGTGCAGCGAGCCGCCCCGCCGCAGCGGGCCGACCACGCCCAGGATCAGGCCGTGCACGTGGAAGAGCGGGAGGGCGTGCACGAGGACGTCGGCTTCGGTCCAGTCCCAGATCTCGGCGAGCGCGTCGAGATTCGACGCCACCGCGCGACGCGGGAGCAGGACGCCCTTCGGTGGGCCGGTGGTGCCCGACGTGTAGATGACGAAGGCCGGAGCCTCCGGATCCGGTTCGTCGCCTCGCCACGGCGTGCCCGCGACGTTAAGCTCGACCGGAACACGTTGCAGCGCCCCGAGTTCCGGCGGCAGCGCGACATCCGGCTCGGCCAGCACGAGATCCGGCGCGCTGTCGGCGATGATGTGCGCCAGTTCGCGTGATCCGGCCTTCGGGTTGATCGGCACCACCGGGACTCCGGCGGTCAGCGCGGCGACGATCGCGACACAGGTCCGCAGCGTCGGTGTCGCCCACACCGCGACCCGCGTGCGACCGGCGAGCCCGGCGGCGATCGGACCCGCGACGGACGCGAGTTCGCCGTAGGTCAGGGATTCGTCACCGAAGCGCAGGGCGACGCGGTCGTTCCCGGCGGTCAGTCCGGACAGCATGGATCTCCTCCTCAGCCCCAGTTGGGCACGACGAACACGAGCCAGGCGATCAGCGGCACGACGGCCACCACGAGCGCCCCGTAGACCAGAAGTTGTTTGAAGAACTTGTCGCGGTCGACGTCCTTCGCGTTGGCGAGGACGAGCGCGCCGTTGGTGGAGAAGGGACTGACGTCCACCATCGTCGCCGAGACCGCGAGGGCGGCGATCATGCCGACCGGCCCGATCGTGCCCTGCGCCAGGAACGGGACGGCGAGCGGGATCAGCGCGCCCATCAACCCGACCGAAGACGCGAAGGCCGAGACGACACCGCCGATGTAGCACAGCAGGAGCGCCGCGAGCAGCGGGATCCCCACGGTGGTGACCGCGTTGCCGACGTAGTCGATGGTGCCGATCTCTTTCAGCACCGCCACGTAGGTCAGCACTCCGCAGATCAGCAGCACGGTCGGCCAGGTGATCTCCGAGACCGCGGAACGGCTGGTCTTGGGCCACGCGACGCTGAGCAGGACGGCGACGGTGATGGCGGTCAGCCCGGGGTCGAGATCGAACACCAGGGTGCCGACCACGAGCGCGATCAACCCGGTCAGCGTCACGATCTTGGGGCCGTCCAAGGGAATGCGCTGTTCGTGCGGCAGCGGCTCCTCGTCGGTCCCGGCTCCGCCCGCGCCCGCCGGGACGAGCTGGCGGCGCCGCAGTTTGGTCCCGCCGAGGACGACGAAGAGGACGCCCGCGATGGCGAGGTTCATGCCCAGGCTCGCGAAGAACAGGACCACGGGGCTGCCGGCGAGGTGGTTGCGTTCGACGATCCCGTTGACGATCGAGCCGTAGACGCTGATCGGCGAGAATCCGCCGCCCTGCGCGCCGTGCACCACCATCGCGCCCATGAGCAGCGGGCTGATCTTGTAGCGGGCGGCGAAACCGAGTGCGATCGGCGCGACGATCGCGCACGCTGCCGGGCTCACCGCGCCGATCGCGGTCAGCGCGCCGGTGACCACGAACATCACCCACGGGATGAGCGCGATCCGCCCGCCGACCAGCTGGACCGCCGCGGCCACCAGCCAGTCGGTGGTGCCGTTGGCCCTGGCGATGGCGAACAGGTAGGTGACCCCCACCAGCACCACGAAGATGTCGCCGGGGAAACCGGCGAAGATGCCGTCGGTGTCCAGTCCACCGGCGAGGGTGCCGACGAGGAACGCGCCGGCGAAGGCCAGCGCTCCCATGTTGATCGAGCGGGTCGTGGCGAGCGCGAAGATCACCACGAGGACGAGGATCGAGATCAGCTGGGCGGACATGACCGTCCTCCTTGACGGCGGGAGCCCCCTGGCGAGTGGCCGAGTGGACTAGTGGCTGAGCCACTTTCCCTGCGAGTGGCTCACCCTGTCAAGGGATGAGTGGTAAATTGGCTGAGCCACTTGTCCAGTCAAGGGAGGGGACCGAGTGCCGCAGGCGTTGAGCCGGTTGAACCGGGCGAAGCTCTACGAGCAGGTCGTCGAGCGGATCAAGGCGCACGTCGAAGAGTCCGGCCTGCACGCGGGAGACAAGCTCCCCAGCGAACGCGACCTCGCCGAGCGGCTCGGGGTCAGCCGTGCGTCGATCAAGCAGGCGATCGTCGTGCTCGAAGTGCAGGGGCTGCTGGAGTCACGCCACGGCGGGGGCACCTACCTGCGCAACGATCACCTCGACGTCGAACCGGTCGACGAACTCGTCGCCCGTCGCAGCCGGCTTCCGGAAGTGCTCGAAGCCCGCGAAGCGATGGAGACCAAGCTGGCGGAACTGGCCGCGCTGCGGCGATCCGACGAGGATCTCGCCGCCATCGACGCGGCACTGGAGTTCATGAAGTCCGAGATAGAGGACGGCGGGCACGGCGCCGAAGGCGACCGCCGGTTCCACGAAGCGATCACCGCGGCCGCGAACAACGCCCTCCTCGCCGAGTTCATGCGTTCGATCGACACGCAGATCGCGGAAAGCCGGAACGAGTCGCTGCGGCAGCCCGGCAGGCCATGGCGTTCGCTGAGCCAGCACCACAAGATCGCCGAGGCGATCCGGGCAGGCGCCCCGAAGGCGGCCGCGAACGCGATGCGGCAGCACGTCCAGACCGTCAGCAAGGTCCGCCTGCTGACCTGGGATCCGCAAGCCGACTAGGGCACGACACCCCTGTGCGGACTGGCGGTTACACGTGCCTGGTTGGACGACACGCGTGAGCCGATGGACGACTCACGTGACTGGTTGGACGACACGGCGTGTCGTCCCTCTGGACACGCGTGTCGTCCCGCTGATCACGCGTGTCGTCCATCCGCGGTAGAACCCGGACCGCCACTCACGACCACCGGGACCCGGCGATCAAGGCGACAGGACCTTGCCCAACCGCCGCAACCCTTCGGCGATCGTCTCCGGCCCGTGCGAGGCGAACGACAGCCGCAACGCCGACCGGTCCGGCTCCCCCACCTGGAACGCCGAGCCCGGCACGTAAGCGACGTCGTGACGCAACGCCTCGGGCAGCAGCCGGTCCGTGTCCGCACCACGGGAAAGGGTGACCCAGACGAACATCCCGCCGTCCGGGTCGGTCCAGGTCGTTCCGGGCGGGGTGATCGCGGGCAGTTCCGCCATCATGGCGTCCCGGCGCACGCGGTAGGTCGCGCACAGCCGCCGCACGTGCGCGTCGAGGTCCGCGGCGGCCAGATACTCGGCCGCGGCCGCCTGATCGATGGTCGACGTGTGCAGATCGGTCGCCTGCTTGAGGATCGTGACGCGTCGCAGGAGGTCGCTCGGTGCCCGGAACCAGCCCAGACGCATTCCCGGGGAGATCACCTTCGAGAAGGTGCCGAGGTAGATCGTGCGCCCGGCGAGTTCCGGGCGGGCCGACAGCGGTTCCTCGCGTTCGCCGCGATACCGGAGTTCGTGATACGGGTCGTCCTCGACGAGCCAGAACCCGTGGCGCGCGATCACTTCCGCGAGCGCACGCCGCCGCTGGGGGCTGACCGTGCGCCCGGACGGATTCGAGAACGTCGGGACGAGATACAGCAGCGAAGGCCGTTCCCTGGCAGCGATCTCGTCCAGCGCGACCGGGTCGATCCCTTCCTCGTCACCGGGGACGGGCACGATCCGCGCCTCGGCGAGCTGGAAGCATTGCAGCGCCGAGAGGTACACCGGCTCTTCCACCAGCACGGTGGCGCCGGGGTCGAGCAACGCGGTGCTCAGCAGTTGCAGGCCCTGCTGCGAACCCGTGGTGATCAGGAGATCGTCCACAGTGGTCGGAACTCCGCGACCGGACAGCCGCTCCGCGAGCAGCTCACGCAGCCGCGGATTCCCTTCGGTGGGCGAATACTGCAGGGCGCGCTGGGCGGGCCCGTCCGCGAGCGCCCGGTCGAAGGCGGCACGCAGGCCGTCCACATCGAACAGTTCCGGCGCGGGCACGCCGCCGGCGAACGAGATCACGCCCGGACGGGCGGTGAGCGCGAGCAGGTCGCGCACGGGAGAACTGGTGACGCCGTCCATACGACGGGCGAGGGGAAGAGACATGGAAGCTCCTCGGGAGAAACGTGCGACCCCAGTGCAGCAGCCGGGGATCTTCCCGTGCGAGCAGGCAACTACCGCCACGATAGCAGTTTCGCCTGCCCTAGGCTGTTGTTCGTGCCACTCGTGGAAATCACCTACGCGCCCCACCTTCCCGAAGCCAAACTGCGCGAACTCGGCTCGGTCCTGCCGCATCTCGTGTCCGTCGCGGTGGAATGCCCCGAGGAGCCCTACGACGGAGACCTTCAGCCAGGCGACGTGGAACTGCGCTTCCGCACCCCGGGACCGTTCGACCGCTTCGGACTCGACCTCCTCGTCGAGGTCCGCTCCAAGTGGTTCCCGAGCCGGGCGGACAACCGCCAGGAGCGGGTGGACCTGCTGCGCACCAGCATCGAGTCCGCGACCGGCATCGACGACGTCGGCGTGTATCTCGCGCTGCCCGTCGCGGCCTGGTCGCAGTCGGACTAGCCCTCCCCGAACACGTGCCGCCGGACGAACGGGCTCCGGAACTTGCCGTCCGGGTCCAGTTCGCCGGCCAGCGCCCGGAAATCGCCCAGCTTCGGGTAATCGGCCGCCCGGTGGAACAGCTTCCCCCAATGCGGCCGGACGTCGAACGGCGCCAGCCGGTCCTCCATGACGGGCAACAGCGCCCGGACCGCGTCCTCGTCCGGCAGCCAGGTGAAATGCAGCGCCACCCGGTCGCCGCCGTGGAACGGGCTGAGCCACAGCTCGTCTCCCGCGACCGTGCGGATCTCCGAGGTGAGCAGCACGGGTGCCAGGCGGTCGCCGAGGGCGCGCATCGCCTCCATCGCCGCGACGGCGTGCCGGACGGGCACGAAGTACTCGGTCTGGAGTTCGTTCCCGATGCTGGGCGTGAAATCCAGGCGGAAATGCGGGATCCGTTCGTGCCACGGACCCGGTACCCCGAGCTGCCGCGTGCAGTTGTCCGCCGGGATGCCCGCCGCGTGCGCCGGATGCCGCGGCCCGTCCGCCGCCTTCGCCCCGAAGAAGTCCGCGCCCGGCTGCCCGGGTCCCTTGACCCAGACCTGGTCGACCTCGTCGCGGGCCCAGTTCGTGAACAGGCTGACGCTGTAACCCGCATCCTGGATCTCGTCGAAGTGCTCGTACACCGATTCCCAGGGCAGGCCGTCGAAGACGTCCTGACGGAGATCGAAGGACGGCACCAGGTCGAGGGTTAGCCGCGTCACCACACCCAGCGCGCCGAGCGCGACCACGACCCCGTCGTGCCGGGAGTACGTCTTCACCTCGCCGTCGGCGGTGACGAGCTCCAACCCGGACACGGCGGACGCCAGGCTCTGGTTACGCCGCCCGGAACCGTGGGTCGCCGTCGCGACAGTGCCCGCCACGGTGCAATGCGGCAGCGAAGCGAGGTTCGCCAGTGCGAAACCGGCCGCGTGCACCTGGACGGCGACGTCGCCGTAGCGGGCCGCCGCGGGCACCGTGACCGTCGCCGATTCCGGGTCCAGGACGACGTCCGTGCCGAGCGCGGACAAGTCGAGCAGGACACCGCCCGGACAATCCGCGATGTCGTTGAAACAGTGCCGACTGCCGAGAGCCTTGACCGCGACCGCCCGGGCGACCGTGTCCCGAACCTCGTCGAGATCGCGCGGGCGAACGATCCGCTCCGCGGTGAAGGTCCGATTACCCGCCCAGTTCGTCTCGCCCACCAGTCCCAGCCTAGATTGCCGAGGTCGGCTCGACACCGAGGAGGTTCACGCTGACCGGCATTCCCGGCGAGGTGTTGTCCATCGCGCTCCTGCTGATCGTCCTGGCCTTCGCGGTGATCCGGCCACGCGGCCTCCCGGAGGCGGTCGCCGCCGTCCCCGCAGCCGGGATCGTGCTGGTGGCGGGCGCGATCTCGGTCCCCGACGCGCTCGACGAGGTCACCAGGCTCGCGCCGGTCGTCGGCTTCCTCGCCGCGGTGCTCGTCCTGGCCAAACTGTGCGACGACGAAGGGCTGTTCCAAGCGGCGGGAACGCTCATGGCGCGGTTCAGCCGGGGGAAACCGCGACGGCTGCTGCCCGCGGTGTTCGCGGTCGCGGCGGCGGTCACCGTGGTGCTGAGCCTGGACGCCACCGTCGTCCTGCTGACCCCCGTCGTGTTCGCCACCGCCGCGCGGATGGGCGCACGGGCCAAACCGCACGCCTACGCCTGCACGCATCTGGCGAACTCGGCCTCGTTGCTGCTGCCGGTGTCCAACCTGACCAATCTGCTCGCCGTCGCCGCGACCGGGATCTCGTTCCTGCGGTTCACCGCGCTGATGACCTTGCCCTGGCTCGCGGCGGTCCTCACCGAGTACCTGGTGTTCCGCCGGTTCTTCGCCGCAGACCTGGCGGCCCGGCCCCGCGGCGGAAAAGTGGTCGCGGCCGGGAAGGTCCCGACGTTCGTCCTGGTCGTGCTCGGGCTGACGCTGGCAGGTTTCGTGGTCACGTCCCTGATGGACGTCAGCCCCGCGTGGGCCGCGTTCGCCGGAGCCGCCGTCCTGGCCTGCCGCGCGCTCGCGCAGCGGCGGACCTCCCCCGCCGCGATCGTCCGCTCGGCGAGCATCCCCTTCGTCGCTTTCGTGCTGGCCTTGGCGATCGTGGTCCGCGCCGTGGTCGACAACGGACTGGACGAGGCACTCGGCCACCTGGTGCCGACGTCGACCTCGTTCCTCGCCCTGCTCGGCGCGGCCGCGGTGGCGGCCGTACTGGCTAACCTGATCAACAACCTGCCCGCGGTGCTCGTGCTGCTGCCACTGGCCACCGCGGGCGGGACACCGGTGGTGCTGGCCGTGCTGATCGGCGTCAACCTCGGCCCGAACCTCACCTACGTCGGCTCGCTGGCGACGTTGTTGTGGCGGAGGATCCTGCACCGGCACGACACCCGGCCCGATCTGGGCGAGTTCACGCACCTCGGGCTGCTGACCGTTCCGGCGTCCATCGTGCTCGCCGTCGCCGGTCTGTGGCTCGGCCTCGCCTTGACTTCCACTCAGTGAGAACATGAGTGAATGCCCGGCAATCTGTCCACGCCCGGCGCCGGTGTCGTCTCGCGGGCGTTCGCGCTGCTCGGCGCCTTCGACGTCGACCATCGCGAGCTGTCGCTGACCGAGCTCGCGAACCGCGCCGGTCTGCCGCTGCCCACCGCGCACCGGCTCGCGCGCGACCTCGTGGGCTTGGGCGCACTGGAGCGACGCGAAGATCGGTACGCCGTCGGCAGGCGGCTGTGGGACCTCGGGCTGCTCGCGCCCGTGCAGTACGAACTGCGACAGGTCGCCGCTCCGTTCCTCCAGGATCTCTACGGCGCGACCGGTGCCACCGTGCACCTCGGCGAGCGGGACGGCGACCAGGTGCTCTACCTCGACCGGTTGTCCGGGAACGCGTCCGTACCGGTCGTCAGCCGGATCGGCGGACGGCTCCCCTTGCACGCCACCGGGGTCGGGAAGGTCCTGCTGGCCTGGGCGCCGGAGGACGTCCAGCGTCAGGTGCTCGCCTCGCTGACCCGCGTCACGCCGTACACCGTCACTCAACCCGGCCGCCTGCGCGAACAGTTGCGACGCGTCCGCCGGGAGGGTTACGCGCAAACCGTCGAGGAGATGAGCCGGGGCGCCTGCTCGGTCGCCGTCCCGATCCGGCCCTCCGGTGGCGAGGTCGTCGCCGCGCTCGGCCTGGTCGTGCCGGATCTGAGCCGCGGCCGGGCACGGCTGATCGCCGCCCTCCAGGTCGCGGCCGCCGGGATCGGCCGGAGCCTGCGGGTTTCACTGAGTGGAAGCGAACGCTAGGACTTCGGCCGCCACGCGACCAGACTCCGGTCATGCGTACCCCAGTCGCCATCGTCGGCGCCGGCCCGGCCGGACTCCTCCTGTCGCATCTGCTCGATCTGGCGGGGGTCGAATCGGTACTCGTGGAGACCCGCTCGCGCGAGTACGTCGAGGCGCGGATCCGGGCCGGCATCCTCGAACAGTCCACTGTGGACCTCCTCCGCGAGACCGGTCTCGGCGACCGGCTGGACCGGGAGGGCGACGAGCACCGCGGGATCTACCTGCAGTGGCCGGAGGAACGGCACCATCTCGATTTCGTGGACCTGGTCGGGCGAAGCGTCACCGTGTACGGCCAGACCGAGGTGACGAAGGACCTCGGCAAGGCGCGTGAGGCGGCCGGGCAACAGCTCCACTACGAGGTCACCGGCACCGCCGTGCACGACATCGAAACCGACCGGCCGTATGTCACCTTCACCGACGCGGACGGCGTACAGCAGCGGCTCGACGCCGACGTCGTCGTCGGCTGCGACGGCTCGTTCGGGCCTTGCCGCGCCGCGATCCCCGACGCCGCGAAGCAGACTTGGGAGCGCACCTATCCCTACTCGTGGCTCGGCGTCCTCGCCGACGTCGCACCGTCGACCGACGAGCTCATCTACGCGTGGCATCCCGACGGTTTCGCCATGCACTCGATGCGCTCGGCCACCGTCAGCAGGCTGTACCTGCAGGTGCCCAACGGCACCGACATGGGCGACTGGTCCGACGAGCGGATCTGGGCGGCGCTCGCCACCCGGCTCGGCCACGGACAGCACGGCTGGAGCCTCACGCCGGGCCCGATCACCGACAAAAGTGTGCTGCCCATGCGGAGTTTCGTGCAGCAGCCGATGCGGCACGGCCGTCTCTTCCTCGCCGGCGACGCCGCCCACATCGTGCCGCCGACCGGCGCCAAGGGCCTCAACCTCGCCGTCGCCGACGTCGCCCTTCTCGCCCCCGCGCTGGCCGCTTTGGTGCGGGACAAGGACTTCACGCTCGCCGACGCCTACTCCGACACCGCGTTGCGCCGCGTCTGGCGGTGTACGCATTTCTCGTGGTGGATGACGACGATGCTGCACCGTTCGGACGACCCGTTCGACGGGCAGTTGCAGCTTTCGCAGTTGCAGTGGCTGGCACGGAGCGAAGCGGGCCGCGCCGGGCTGGCGGAGAACTACGCGGGACTGCCCATCGGATTCTGACCACACGAGGCGTTGCCACCGCATAGGATCTCCCCGGCGTGGCCGGACGTCCCGATCTCCGGCGGAGAGCTGTGGAAGGCAGGCATGTCACCCTTTACGTTCGCGAGTATCGAGACCATCCCCCTGGTACTGCAACTCGCGGTCGGCCTACTCGGCCTGATCGTCTCCGTCAAAGGACGCGCCCGGGGAGTCTCCGGTCTGATGGTGGCCGCTTTCGCGGTCATGCTCGTCACGACGGTGTTGGCCATCGTGTGGCAGTTCCTGTCGTTGAGCGTGTCGGACTGGGTCGAGTCCGGCGGCCTGTCCGTCAACGGCATCCGCACGATCTACCTGGCGGTCGCCATCGTGTTCGACACCGCCTCGCTGCTCTCCTGGCTGCTGGTCGCGATCGCGGTCGTCAAGAGCGGCCGCCATTCCCGGCAGCAGCAGGGCTTCGCGCCGCCGGCCAACTATCCGATGGCGCCCCAGCCGGGCTACCCGGTGGCGCAGCCGGGTTATGCCCCGCAGCCGCAGCCCAACCCTCAAGCACAGCAGCCGCCGACAGAGCAGCAGCCGCCGAGCTGAGCCTTCACTCACCCGCGCCGTCGATGCCACTCACGAGGTGACATGAAGCCGCAGCAGGTCTTCGACTCCCTCGAGGAAGGTTTCGCAGATCGGCCCGGGGTCGGTCAAGCAGCCGGTGGCCATCGCGCCGTCCCGCAGCAGGACGAAGCGCCGGGCCGCGACCTCGGCCCGCGCGCTTCCCAAGTGGGCCAGCACGCCGGTGATCACCCCCGCGAACCAGTGCCGGTGGGCGAGGACGGCCTTGTGCACGGGATGGGCCGGGTCCGGATACTCCGACGCGGCGTTGAGGAAGGCGCAGCCGCGGAAGCCGGGTGACCGGATGCCCTCCGTGATGTCGGCGGCGATCGCCCGCAGCGTGTCCGGCGCCGCAGCCCCCTGGGCGACGATGGCCTCGATCTGCCCACGGATCGCCTGGTCGGCTTCCCGCAGGTAGTAGACGATCAGATCGTCCTTGCCCGGGAAATGCCGGTACAGGGTCGCGCGGGTCACCTTCGCTTCGGCCACGATCCGGTCGATGCCCACGGAGTGGATGCCCTCCGTGTAGAAGAGCCTCGTCGCCGTGGTGAGCAGCCTTGTGCGCGCTTCGGACGCTTGACCTTTAACCATTACGGCCATCTTACGGGATAGAACGTTCGGTCTTGACCGCACCGCACACCACTGACACAGTCCAGGTAGACCGAACGTTCTCCTCACCTATTTCAGGGAGCTCTCGTGAGCAGCCAAACCGCCGCCCTCCGGCGCTTGTACTTCGTTCGTTTCGGCTTCGCCCTCGTGTGGGCGGGCCTGCTGTTCACGAGCGCGTCGAAGCTCGGCCCGCTCAGTGTCGCGCTGCTCGTGCTGTACCCGCTGTTCGACGTAGCCGCCGCCGTCATCGACCTTCGCTCGTCGAAGGACGCGCCAGGGCTGTACGTGAACATCGCGATCAGCGCGCTCGCCGGGATCGGCCTCGCGTTCGCCGCCGCGTCCGGCATCCCGGCGGTGCTGCGCGTCTGGGGTGCCTGGGCGATCGTGTCGGGCCTCGTCCAGCTCGCCGTCGGCCTCGGCCGCCGCGAACTGGGCGGCCAGTGGGCGATGATCGCCAGCGGCGCCATCTCCACCCTCGCCGGCACCGCCTTCGTCCTGCAAGCCGCGCAGCCGGACGCCTCATTGGTCAACCTGGCCGGGTACGCCGTGCTCGGCGGGATCTTCTTCCTCGTCTCGGCGATCCGCCTCGGCCGCTGACGCCAGAGAGACCTCCAGGACGTCGATGCCGACCGGGGTGCGGCGGGTGTCCAGGTCCGTGATCGACCAGGGACGGTCCAGCAGGGCCGCGAGGGCGATCCGGACCTGCATCCTGGCGAGATGGGCACCCAGGCAGAAGTGGACACCGTGGCCGAAGGACAAGTGGGGGTTGGGCGTCCGGCCCGGGTCGAACGTGTGCGGGTCCGCGAAGACCGCGGGATCGCGGTTAGCCGCCGAGATCATCGCGACGACCCTCTGGCCCGGACGGAGTTCCCGGCCGCCGAGGACGGTCGGCCGGGTGACGAACCGATCCGTCCCACCCGTGGGCGGCAGGTAGCGAAGGACCTCCTCGACGGCAGGCCGCAGGTCGGCGGGCTTCGGCCGGGACGCGAGGCAAAGAACGGCGTTCACGAGCAGGGTCTTGATCGTTTCGTGGCCGTTGATCAGCAGCAACGCACAGAAATCGATCAGCTCGTCCTCGGTGAGATCCGACGCCAGCAGGATCGCGATGATCCCGGTCGGACGCGCGAACTCTTCGCGGAAGTAGTCGCCCAGTTCGGAGATCGCCCCGTAGAAGGCGGCCTGACGCGACTCGTCCGCGGTGAAGGTGCCGAAGAACGACGTGATCGCTTCGGTCCAGCGGACGAAATCCGGCCACCGTGACGGTCGCACGCCGAGCAGGCCCGCGATCGTGTGCACCGACAACGGATAGGCCAGCTCCCCGACCAGGTCGAAATCCGCCCCGGCCGAGGCGAGCAGCGCGTCGACCCGCGCCGTGATCCCCGGTTCCAGTGACGCCACGGCCCGGGGTGTGAAGACCTGGCTGACGATCCGGCGCAGCGCGTGATGGCGGGGCGGATCCATCGCCTGGAGACCGCGCAGCAACGGATTCGAGCCGTGCGGGACCGGCCCGGTGCTGTGGCGCAGCTCGTCGGATGAGAACACCGTGTGGTCGGTGAGCACTCTGTCCACTTCGGAATACCGGGTCACCACCCAGGCGCCGAACGACTCGGCGTACCGCACCGGACCCACCTCTTGGGCGTGGAAAGCGAAGATCTCCTCGACGGACATAACCCCGGAGAGTGCTATCCGTCCGCCGGCGCCGCTTGGAAGAAACGGACACACGACGCCCCGACCGCTCGCCGGAACTCCGCGAGCATGTGCGGCTGGTCGTAGAACCCGCTGCGGACGGCGATAGCCGCCCAGTCCGGCGCCGGTGACGACCGCGCCAGCGCCATCGCCCGGTGCAACCGCACCACCCGCGCGTACGTCTTGGGGCTCAGCCCCACCGCCACCGAAAACCGCCGCCGCAGCTGTCGCTCGGACAGCCCGGCCGCGGCCGCGTGGTCGGACACCGGCGCCCCGGGCTTCTCGTGTACGGCTTGCAGCACCTGGGCGACCGCCCGGTCGGCCGGGCGGGCCGGTGCCCGCAAGGCCCGGAACGCGGCCTCGAGACCGGAACCGGGGAGCGGCATCCCGGCCAAGGGCACCTCGTCCGCGGCGATCCCCAGCACCGAGGCACATGTGCCCGGCCGTAACCGCACGCCCGTCAATGGCTCGGCCAGGCTCCCGGTCCTGGCCTCCGTTTCCGGGCCGGTCAACCACAGCGAACCGTCCGCGAACACCAGCAGGTCCACGTACGGCTGCGGCAACGCGGGCGGCAATTCCCCGCTGCGCCGCCATATCCGGCCGACGCGGCGGGCGAGCTCGGCGGGCGGGGCGAAATCGCTGGTCACCACCTCATTCAACACCGGCCAGGGCCGCGATCGGCTCGGGGAAGGACGACCGGCTCGGCGTGGACGGTCAGAACCCCGGCCAGCCCCGCCGC
Organism: Amycolatopsis sp. WAC 04197; assembly: GCF_003947475.1. NCBI lineage: Bacteria > Bacillati > Actinomycetota > Actinomycetes > Pseudonocardiales > Pseudonocardiaceae > Amycolatopsis > Amycolatopsis sp. WAC 04197. Next base: position 184,034 of record NZ_QHJK01000011.1, read on the forward strand.
AAGAACACGAACGCGGCGTCCAGCGCGGCGGCGGGATCCGCCTCGACCCCGGCCAGGTCCGGGACCTCCAGGACATAGCGCGCCAGCAGCCGCACGGAGAAATCGTCCTGCCCCGACGCTTCGGCGATGACCTTCGCGAGCGCGTCCTCGCAGCCCGTCCACAGCGCCCTGGCGTAGGCGCGCAACGCCGGGGTCGCCACCACCAGATCCGCCACCCGCCGCGCCAGTGGATCGGGATCCGGATCGAACGGGCCACGCGTCGCGAGGAAGTCCTGTAGCGCCTGAAGGATCGACGTGCCCTCGGCCCGGTCACGCACCGCGGCGGCCAAGGCCGCTTCTCGTTCGTGGCCGTGGCCGAGGACCAGCGCCTCCTTGCCGCCCGGGAAGTGCGCGAACAGCGTGGACACCGCCGTGTCCGCGGCGTCGGCGATCTCCGCGACGGTGACGTTGTCGAAACCCCGTTCCAGGAACAGGTCTCGCGCGGCCCTCGACAAGGCCTGGCGTGTCGCCGCCTTCTTGCGTTCGCGTCTGCCCGGCTCGGTCACTCCCATGCCCTCACCATACATCGAAGTCACTCCGAGTTCGGAGCGAGTGTATGTTCGGAGTGACTTCGACTTTGAGGAGAGCGCCGTGAGCCACTGGGACGTCCACCACCTGCCGCGTGCCGACGGCAAGACCTTCCTGGTCACCGGCGGCAACGCGGGGATCGGCTATTTCGTCGCCGAACAGCTCGCCGGAACCGGCGCCACCGTGCTCCTCGGCAGCCGCGACACCGCCAAGGCGGAAGCGGCGATGACGTCGATCCGTTCCCTGGTGCCGGACGCGAGTCTCGGGCACCTGCGTCTGGATCTCTCCGACCTCTCGTCCCTCAAGTCCTCAGTGGACACTCTGGGGATCGACCGGCTCGACGCCGTCGTCTGCAACGCGGGCGTGCTCCTGGAGAACCAGCCGAGGCGGGAGACGTCCGACGGCCTCGAACTGACCTTCGCCACCAACCATCTCGGGCATTTCGTGCTGGTACACCGGTTGATGCCCCTGCTCGAAGCGGCGGAGGCCGGCCGCGTCGTCACCACGGGCAGCTTCGTGGGCAAGTCCGCGGAACTCGACCTGGACGACCTCCAGAGCAAGCGGGATTACCAGCCCAAACGCACTTATGCGCGCTCGAAGCTGGCGCAGATGCTGTTCGCCTTCGAGCTCGACAGGCGGCTGCGCGCGGCCGGGAGCACGGTCCTGAGCGTAGTCGACCATCCCGGCGGCGCGCTCGATTCCCTCACGCCGCCGAGGCCGGTGCACCCCGAGGCCGACGGGCGGAAGTTCCCGGCCGCGCTTCTGTTGCAGGGCAAGGAAGCCGGTGCCTGGCCCGCGGTACGCGCGGTACTCGATCCCGCCGTGCGTGGCGGCGAGATGTTCGGCCCCCGCGTGTTCGGCCTGCGTGGTGAGCCGAGGCGGGAGCCGGTCCGCGGGAAGCTCGCCGACACCGCGCTCGCCGCCCGGTTGTGGGCGGCGAGCGCGGAACTCACACCGTGACGTCGGTCGAGTCCGGTGTGGACTTGCCGCGGGATCGCAGGCCCAGCAGCAGGTCTATCACCAGGAACGCGAGCAGGCTGATGCCGAGCAGCGGCACGAACCAGCCGATCGCGGCGGCCAGGACGAGGAGACCCACCGGCAGCCAGGGCGGCGCCTTGCGCCATTGACCACGCGGGATGGGCCGTCCGAAGGTCAGTCCGGTGGCCCGGGTCGGCCTGCGCTGCCACCACATCCGGTAGCCGAGCACGACCAGCGTGACGAGGCCGGCGCCGAGCAGGAGCAGCACGATCTGGTTGGGCCAGCCGAACAGCACGCCCATATGCGCGTCGATCCCCCAGCGGGCGAGTTTCGCCATCAGCGGGTAGTCGGCGAAGCGCACCTCGCCCAGGATCTGCCCGGTGGTCCCGTCGACCGCGACGGCGTCGACCTGCGTCGGCCAGCCGCGCTCGATTTCCGCCACCTGCCAAGGAGCGCCGGGTTTCGCAGGCAGCCCGATCTCCACCGAGGCGGCGTCGATCCCGGCGGCGCGGGCGGAGGCCAGCATCGCGTCCACGCTCTCGGGCTTCGCGGGTGCCGGTGCGGCGGGGGCTTCGCCGTGACCTGCGTGTCCGGCGTGCTCGTCGCCGCCGGTCACCTTCAACGCCGGGGTCTCCCAGCCGAGGGATTCACGCAGCGCGGAGACGTTCTCCCCCGCGTATGCCGACCATGTCAGCCCTGTCGCGGAGAGGAACAACGCGCCGAGCAGCACCCACAGACCGACGGATCCGTGACGGCGCACCGACTTCCCGCGCGCGGACTCCGCCTTCTCGGCCCGGCGGGCACGGCGGCGGCTCATCCACAGCACGAGACCGCCGAGCGCGACCGCCCACAGCCAGGACGCGGCGAGTTCGCTGTAGAGCCGCCCCGGCTCGCCGAGCAGCAGGTTGCGGTGCAACTGGTCGAGCGTGGTCCGGAACGGCAAGGCGCCGCTCGAGCCGTACGCGACGAGGTCCCCGCGCACCTGCGCGGTGGCCGGGTCGACGAACACCGCGCGCCGTTCGGATTCGCCGAGCCCTTCCTCGGCGAACAGGACCCGAGTCGTGTCGCCCGGCTCGGGAGCGGGCCGGACGGCGACCAGGTCGCCGCCGGGGTGGGCCGCCTGAGCCGCCTTGACCTGGTCGGCGAGCGAAACCTGGCTCAGCCCGACGGGAGCGCGGAGCTGGTCGGAGTAGATCCAGGACTCCATTTGCGGCGTCGCCGCGTAGAGAACGCCGCTGAGCGCGGCGATGAGGATGAACGGTCCGACGAGAACGCCGGCGTAGAAGTGGAAGCGGAGGAACAGCCCGCGCCAGCCGGTCGCGCGCGGCGGGCTCGTGGTCGATTCGATTCGCGTTGCCATGGGGGAACTCCTGAGGCGTCGATGGGGAGGCGTGCGCCTGCGCCGCGCGCCGGGATGCTCACGGCGTGCGTGCTGATCCCTGCCGCGACACGGGTCTCGGCAGGGTTTCGGGGATCAGGCGGACGTCACCGGCGGGCCGCGCCGCGAGAGCACGTCTCGCAGGAGTGCCTCGGTCGCGGGGAACTCCACCGCGAGCGGGACGTGGATCCGCAGCGGCGCCGTCGCCGGCCGCGGGGTCAACCGCCGGGGAAGAACCGAAGCGATGAGCGTCGTGAGCGCGTACACGACGTGCTCGGCGCCCGCGAGCACCATCGCGACCACGAGGGTCGCGGCGGCGTGCCCGGCCGCCATCGACAGGCCGTTGCCCGGGGCTTCGGCGTGGTGGGCGTGCGACTGCCAGGTCAGGAAGGTCAGGCAGGCGTGCATCGCCAGCTGCCCGCCGGCCACCAGGCCGAGGATCGCGAGCGGACCGCGGCGACGTCCGGCGAACGCGTACGCCACCCAGCTCAGCAGGGCGACGAGCAGCACGACGACGCCGAGATCCGGGACGCGGCCGCTGGTCCCGACGTGGGCACCGGTCGCCAAAGTGCCGGTCAGGACCCCCACGGCCCCGCCGCGGAGGCGCCTGGCCGGGCCGCGGGTCGGGGTCGGCGTGCGCACGGGAGGCAGAGTAGAGCGCGAACAGGCCCGTTGTCTCTCCTTGATATCGTCGGCCCGGTGCTCCGCAGCCTGTCGTTCCTCCGGCTCTGGACCGGGAACACCGCCTCCGGGCTGGCGACCTGGGCCCTGCCGTTCATCCTCGGACTGGCGGTGCTGGAACGGTCGCTTTCGGCTGTGGACCTCGGCATCGTGCTCGCCGCGCGGACGGCGGGATTCCTCGTGGCGGTCCCGGTGGCGGGCGTTTTGGCCGACCGGCATTCCCGTCGCGGGGTCGCGCTCTGGGCGGGTCTGATCGCCGGTCTCGCCACTCCGCTGATCGCCACCGGGATGGGCCGGTCGGTTCTGCTGATGGCCACCGCGGCGGCCGTCGTCGGCGTCGGACAGGGCGCGTGCCGCCCGGCGTTCCAGGCGCTGACGGCCGAGGTGATCGCCGAAGACCGGCGTCAGCAGGCCAACGCCGCGATGACCCTCGCCGTCCGGGTCACGACCTTGGTCGCGCCGGGGCTCACCGCCCTGCTCGCCCAGTTCGCCTCGACCTCGGCCCTGGTGATCGGGACCGGAGTGCTGTGGCTGGGCGCGGCACTGATCCCGCCGCGCGGCACGTTCACGCCCGCTCCGGCCGCCGCCGGGACCCGCTTCTTCGGCGAGTTCGCCGACGGACTCCGTGAAGCCCGCCGCCATCCGTGGTTCCTGGCCGGGCTCGGCGCGCTGACCGCCGTCGTCGCGACCGGCTATTCCGCCACGGGTGTGGTGCTGCCGCTGGTCAGCCGTGACCGCTACGACAGCGAAACGGTGCTGGCCGCCGGGCTCACCGCGTACACGCTGGGCGCGCTCGCGGGCGCCGTCGTCATCGCGCGCTGGCGTCCGAAGCGGCAAGGCTGGACGGCGCTGGCGGGGCTCGGCTGCTACGGTTTCGCGCCGCTGAGCCTGCTGTTCCCGGTGCATCCGGCCTTCGTCGTCGCCGCCTACGCCGTCGCGGGTCTGGGCATCGAACTGTTCAACGTCCCCTGGTTCACCGCGACCCAGCGGGAGGTCGAACCGGGGAAGCTCGCCCGGGTGTCCTCTTTGGACTTCCTGTTCTCCTACGGCCTCGCGCCCGCCGGGCTCGCGTTCATCGCGCCCGCGATCGACCGGTTCGGGGCGGCGCCGGTGCTGGCGGCGTGCGCGGTCGTCTGCTTCGCCGCTCCGGCGGCCGCCGCCCTCGTTCCCTCCTCGCGTGACTTCCGGGCAACCGCACCGATCAAGAGTGTCTAGTTCTTGCGCTCGCTTGCGGTAATGTTTCAGCCATGACGCGTCGTCTTGCCGAAGTCGCCCGCAAGGTCGGGGTCAGTGAAGCCACGGTCAGCCGGGTGCTCAACGGCCGGTCCGGGGTCTCCGCGAGCACCCGGGCCGCCGTCCTCACCGCACTGGACGTGATGGGCTACGAACGGCCGACCCAGCTGCGCGGGGATCGCGCCCGCCTGGTCGGGCTGGTCCTTCCCGAACTGCAGAACCCCATCTTCCCCGCGCTCGCCGAGATCATGGGCAACGCGCTGGCCCAGCAGGGTTTCACCCCGGTGCTGTGCACCCGAACCGCGGGCGGCGTCTCCGAAGCGGAGTACGTCGAACTGCTGTTGCAGCAGCAGGTGTCCGGGGTCGTGTTCGCCGGAGGGCTCTACGCCCAGGCCGACGCGGTGCATTCCCACTACCACCATCTCGCCGAGCGCCGCCTGCCGACGGTGCTGATCAACGCCGCCGTCGACCACCTCGGGCTGCCGCAGATCTCGTGCGACGACGCGGTCGCCGTCGAACAGGTCGTCGGGCATCTGAGCTCGCTCGGCCACGAGAAGATCGGCCTCGTCCTCGGTCCGAACGACCACGTCCCGTCCCAGCGCAAACTCGAGGCCTTCCGCGCCTACGCGGCGAAACTCGGACTCCCGGTGCTGGACGAACTCGTCGAACACGGCATGTTCTCCATCGAAGGCGGGCACGCGGCCGCGGCCCGGCTGTACCCGCGCGGCGCGACCGCCGTCCTGTGCGCGAGCGACCTCCTGGCACTGGGCGCGATCCGCGCGGCCCGGCGGCAGGGACTGTCCGTGCCCGAGGACGTCTCGGTGGTCGGCTACGACGATTCCGCCCTGATGAACTGCACCGATCCGCCGCTCACCACCACCCGGCAGCCGATCGAGGCGATGGGCCGCGCCGTGGTGGAACTGCTGGTCAAACGCATAAACGGCGGAGAGGTCGCGGCCGAGGAACTGCTGTTCGCGCCCGAACTCGTCGTCCGGGGCTCCACCGCGCGCCGCGTTTAGCCGACTAACTGCGGGGCGTCGCGCCCCAAGTACGTGAAGGCCCCCTTCCTTGCGCCTAGCGCAGTGAAGGGGGCCTTCATGTACTTGGGGCACCCTGCGACCGCGTCTGTCGCAAAGTTGCAAGTTCTCATCCAATTATTGCGTTGATCCGGGGCTTCACTTTAGAGTGACCGCAATCACGTGACAGCCGTCGCGATCCCGAGATGAGGCTTGAAGATGAGCAGCACTTGGTCCCCTGCCGTGCGCCGCCGGATGTTCTGCCTGCTCCTTGCGGGCGGACTCACCCTGGGGGCGGCCGCCTGCGGTTCCGGCTCCGGGGAAAGCACCGGGGGCAAGGTCAAGATCACCGTGACCGGGCAGCCCCCGACCAGCCAGCCGTTCGAACGCGGCGTGTTCGACGCCGACGTCAAGGAGTTCGAGGCGAGCCACCCGGACATCGACATCGAGCCGCACGAAGGGTTCATGGACCCGAAGACGTTCTCCGCCAAACTCGCCGGCGGGCAACTCGAAGACGTCTACTACGTCTACTTCACCGACCCGGCGCAGATCATCGCGCGCCGCCAGGCGGCCGACATCACCGAAGCGGCCAAGGGTCTGAAGAACTTCGGCGACATCAAACCGGAATTATTGGACAACTTCCGGGATGCCGACGGCAAGCTCTACGGCCTCCCGACGATGAACTACAGCATGGGCCTGCTCTACAGCCGCCCGCTGTTCCAGAAGGCCGGGCTCGACCCGAACAAACCACCGCAGACCTGGGACGAGGTCCGCGCGGCCGCGAAGAAGATCGCCGCGCTGGGCAACGGCACCGTCGGATACGCCGACTACAGCAAGAACAACCAGGGCGGCTGGCATCTGACCGGCTGGCTCTACTCCATGGGCAGCGAGGTCGCCCGCAAGGACGGCGACAAATGGGTCGCCGCCTTCAACAACGAGAAGGCCAAGGCCGCCCTGAACCAGTTGCGCGCCATGCGCTGGGAAGACGACACCATGGGCAGCAAGCAGTTGCTCGAAGCGCAGGACGTCCAGCGCATGATGGGCGCCGGCCAGCTCGGCATGTACATGGCCGCCCCGGACAACGTCCCGGTGCTGGTCAAGCAGTTCAACGGCAAGTACGAGGACTACGGCGTCGCGGGCATGCCGGGCGGACAGGGCACGCTGCTCGGCGGCGAGGGCTACATGATCAACCCCAAGGCCTCGCCGGAGAAGATCAAGGCCGGCCTGGAATGGGTCCGCTGGAAGTACCTCAACCCGGAGCGGTTCGAGAAGCACGTCCAGCAGTACGTCGACGGCAAGCAGCCGGTCGGGCTGCCCGCCGAGCCGACGCCGGACGTCTGGCAGGGCGCCGTGCGTGATCAGCAGCTCGCGGTGAAGGCCAAGCACGCCAATGTTCCCGCCGAGAACTACCAGTCCTATGTGGACGCGAGTTCACGGATCAAGGGCAGTATCGAACCACCGAACGCGCAGCAGGTCTACGCCATCCTCGACAGCGTGATGCAGGCGGTGCTCACCGATCGGAACGCGGATGTCGCTCAGCAGCTGTCGTCCGCGGAGTCGAAGGTCAACAGTGTCCTCGCCCAGGTCAAGTAGCGTCCTCGACTGGCCCGCGACAACGTCGTCGCGGGCCGGTCGGCCGGTCGCCCCGGCGGCCGAACGCCGCCGGAACCGGATGCGCCGCAAGCTCAAGGAGAACGTCACCGCGTACGGCCTGCTGTGCGCCGCGCTCGTGGTGTTCGCCCTGTTCTCGTGGTATCCGATCGTGCGCGGGGTGCTGCTGAGCTTCCAGCAGGTCGACTTCGTCAACCCGCCGACGTGGGTCGGCTTCGACAACTTCACCCGCCTGTTCGAAGACCCGCTGTTCGGCATCGCCTGGCGCAACACGCTGTTGTTCACCGGGCTCGCGCTGGTCTTCGGATTCGTGGTGCCGTTCCTGACCGCCGTGCTGCTCAACGAACTGCGGCACGCCAAGGCGTTCTTCCGGCTCGCGGTCTACCTGCCGGTGATGCTGCCGCCGGTGGTCACCGCCCTGATGTGGAAGTGGTTCTACGACCCGGGCGCCGGCCTGTTCAACTCCGCGCTCGGCGCCGTCGGCCTGCCCGGCGGCCAATGGCTGGACTCGAGCGACACGTCGATGCTGTCGCTGGTGTTCGTGTCGACATGGGCGAACATGGGCAGCACCACGCTGATCTATCTCGCCGCGCTCGGCACCATCCCCGGCGAACTCTACGAAGCCGCGGAACTGGACGGCGCGGGCCTGTGGAAACGCCTGATCCACGTCACCCTGCCACAGACGAGGTTCGTCTTGCTGGTGCTCCTGTTGCTGCAGGTGGTCGCGACCATGCAGGTGTTCACCGAGCCGTACGTGATGACCGGCGGCGGACCGGACGACTCCACCGTCACCGTGCTCCTGCTGTTGTACCGCTATGCCTTCGTCTACAACGACTTCGGCTCGGCCAGCGCGTTGAGTTTGCTGTTGTTCGTCGCGCTCGGGGTGTTCTCCGCGTTGTACGTGCGCCTGACCCGGAAGGCGGATGAGTCATGAGGACGCTCGTCTCCCCCAGCACGCTTCGCAGCCCCGGCGGCAAGATCGGGTACGCCGTGATCTTCGCCTGCACGCTGCTCCTGTTCGTCATCGCGTTCCTGTTCCCGCTGTACTGGGCGGTGACCGGCGCGATGAAGTCACCGCAGGAACTGGCGCAGACCCCGGCGACGTTCATCCCGAACGAGTGGCATCCGGAGACCTTCGCCGACGCGTGGGACCAGCTGAGCCTCGGCAAGTACTTCCTCAACACCGTGATCGTCGCCGGCGGCGCCTGGCTGGCCCAGCTGGCCATCGACGTCCCCGCGGCGTTCGCGCTGTCGAAACTGCGGCCGAAATTCGGCAACGTCGTGCTCGGGCTGATGCTCGCGACGTTGATGCTCCCCGCCGCGGCCCTGCTCGTGCCGACCTACGTGACGATCACCGACCTGCCGCTGCTGGACCTCAACCTGATCAACTCACCGGCGGCGGTCTGGCTGCCCGCCGCCGCGAACGCGTTCAACATCTATCTGCTGAAACGGTTCTTCGACCAGATCCCCGACGAGCTGATCGAGGCCGCGCGCCTCGACGGCGCCGGACCGGTGCGCACCCTGTGGCGCATCATCCTGCCGATCTCCCGGCCGATCCTGGCCGTGGTCTCGATCCTCGCGGTGGTGGCCGCGTGGAAGGATTTCATCTGGCCACTGCTGGTGTTCCCGGACACCGAAAAGCAGACGCTGTCGGTGATGCTGCAGCGCGTGGCCATCGACATGCCGCTGAACGTGCTCGTCGCGGGCATGGTCCTGGCCAGCCTGCCGATGGTGGCGCTGTTCCTGGCGTTCCAGCGGCATATCCTCGCCGGGCTCACCGCCGGCAGTCTCAAAGGCTGACTCTCGCCGCATTCGGGGTTTCCACCAACGATTGGGAGGGTATTTCGTGACCGCATCAGGGCAGTCCGCCGGATGGTGGCGGAGCGCGGCGATCTACCAGGTCTACCTCCGCAGTTTCGCGGACGGGAACGGTGACGGCGTCGGCGATCTCGCCGGTGTCCGCGCGCGGCTGGACTACCTGGCCGAACTGGGGATCGACGCGATCTGGTTCACCCCGTGGTATCCGTCGCCGATGGACGACGGCGGCTACGACGTCGCCGACTTCCGGGAGATCGACCCGCTTTTCGGCACGCTCGCCGAAGCGGAGGACCTCATCGCCGCGGCCCACGCCAAGGGGATCCGCGTGATCATCGACATCGTGCCGAACCACTGTTCCGACGAGCACCGCTGGTTCGCCGAAGCACTCGCCGCCGAGCCGGGATCGCCGGAGCGGCAACGGTTCTGGTTCCGGCCGGGCCGCGGACCGGACGGCTCGGAGCCGCCGAACAACTGGAAGTCGCGCTTCGGCGGCTCCGCCTGGACACGGGTCCCCGACGGCGAGTGGTATCTGCATCTGTACAGCTCCCGCCAGCCCGATTTCAACTGGGACAACCAGGAGATCCGCGCCGATTTCGAGGACGTGCTGCGGTTCTGGTTCGACCGCGGGGTCGACGGGTTCCGCATCGACGTCGCCGACGGGCTGGTGAAGGACCCACGGCTGCCCGACGTCGACCCGGGCGACGAGACGCCGTTCTCCGATCAGGAGGGGCTGCACGAGATCTACCGATCGTGGCGCAAGATCGCCGACAGCTACCCGGGTGACCGGGTCCTGGTCGGCGAGATGTGGCTGCCGGATATGTCCCGGGCCGCGCGATATCTGCGCCGCGATGAACTGCACGCGGCGTTCAACTTCGATTTCCTGGTGTGCCCCTGGGATTTCGCCCGGTTCAGGGATGTCATCGGGCGGACGCTGGCGGCGCACGAGGAGGTCGGCGCGCCGGCCGCGTGGGTGCTGTCGAACCACGACGTCACCCGGCACGTGACCCGGTACGGCCGCGCGGGCGACACCGGTTTCGCGTTCGCGGACCGGCTGCACGGCACCCCGGTGGACCGCGATCTCGGGGCCCGCCGGGCACGGGCGGCGGCGTTGCTGACCATGGCGCTACCCGGTGGTCTCTATGTCTACCAAGGGGAAGAGCTCGGCCTGTGGGAGATCGAGGACATTCCGGGCGAACTCCGGCAGGATCCGGTGTTCGCCCGGACGAACGGCGCCGATCCCGGCCGTGACGGTTGCCGCGTCCCGCTCCCCTGGTCCGGTGACGCGCCGCCGTTCGGTTTCGGCAGCGGTGGGACGTGGCTGCCCCAGCCTGAGGAATGGCGTTCCAGCACGGCGGAGGCTCAGGCGGCCGAACCGGCGTCGATGCTCCGGCTCTACCGCTCCGGTCTGCGTCTTCGGGACGAACTTCCCGCGCTCGGCCCCGGTGGACTGGAATGGCTGGAGCTGGGCGACGGCGTGCTCGCGTTCACCCGGGAGCCGGGCTTCACCTTCGTGCTGAACTTCTCGGACAAGCCCGTGCCACTGCCGCCGCATCGCGACGTGCTCCTGGTCAGTGGCCCGGTCGACGGAGAACTCCCGACGGACACGGCGGTGTGGCTGCTCACCTGATCACCGGCCGGTCGTGACCCGGCTGATCCGGCCGCGTATCCGTGCGCGGCCGGCCGGGTCACGCCACCGGAGGTGCCTGTCGAGCACCTCGCGGAGCACACCGCCGAGGACGAGGCCGTGGGTGGCGGTCTCGACGCAGGGGTGGTCGCGAAGCCAATCGAACAGCTCCGAAGACCGTCCTCCCGGCAGCACCGACCGGAGGAGGTCTTCGGTGGTGTACTCCGCTTGCGCGCACACGTACAACGCCCAGCGATGCGCCTCCGTCGGCGGATCACCGGCCAGATGGGCGTACACGGTGTCCACCACATAGCGTGCCGCGTCCGATCGGGGTGACCTGCTTACTTCGGCGGCCAGAGAAAGTGCGAACGGGTTGCCCGCGGCGAAGTCCACAATGGACGTACGAAGCTCCGGCTCGACGCCGCGTGCTTCGAGCAGCGCCGTGGGCTCGTGGTCGCTCAAGGGTTCGAGCCGCCGGATCGTGATCCGTCCCGACCACGCCGGATCGACCAGCAGGGTGGCGTCCGGGCCCGTCCGGCCCGCGATCACGACCGTGACGTCTCCGGGCAGGCGTCGCAGGACCGCCGCCGGATCGTCGAGCCCGTCGAACAGCCGCACGGGTCTGCCCATGGCCGCCGCGTCTTCGGCGAACTTCCGAAGCAGGGTCGATTTCCCGATTCCGGGGGCACCGGTGAGGAACAGCACCCCACCTCTCGCGAGCAGCCGCCGGAATTCCGCGCGTTCGCGTGCACGTCCGACGAACAGCGGGTCCGGTTCACGGAGTGCGGGCGTCTGCTCGTCCTCCGCGCGAAGCACTTTCTCGTGCAGTGCCCGGAGTTTCGGTCCCGGACGGACCCCGAGTTCCGCGTCGAACAGGTCATGGACCGCCCGATAGAGCTCCAGCGCCTCGGCGCGGCGGCCGCCCCGGTGGAGGGCCAGGAGATAGATCTCGTACAGCGGTTCTTCGAGCCGATTGCGCTCGATCAGGGCGGGCACTTCGGCCATCACCTCGTCGTGTTCCCCGAGTTCGAGGCGCAGCCGAAGCAGCTCCTGAGTGGCCGTCAGCTTCAGCCGTTCCAGGCGCGAACGCTCGTGTTCCGCCGCTTCGCCGGGGACACCGGCCAGCGCCGTTCCGGTCCACAGCCCGAGCGCCCGTTCCAGCAGTTTCGCCGCCGTCTCCGCGGTGTGCGCCTGACGCGCGCTCTCGATCAGCCCGGCGAACTCGACCGCGTCCACCTCGAAGCGATCCGGATCCAGCCGGTAGCCGCCGGATCGCGAGACGATCGCCGAACCCAGTCCCTGCAAGGAGAGCAGCCGCCGGAGCCGGGAGATGTAGGTCCGGATGACGGCCTCGCCGGTCGCGGGCGCCCGCTCGCCCCAGAGCCCGTCGATCAGCTCACCGGTCCGGACGAAACTGCCCGCGTTGGCCAGCAGCAGCGTCAGCACCGCCTGCTGCTGGGGCGAGCCGAGGTCCAGCCGGGTGCCGCCGCTGGTGAATCCCGGCGGGCCGAGCACGGTGAAGCGGTACCGGACTTCCTGCGGCAGAGGGGACATGAGCGGAAAGGTAGGCGGGTCCCGACCGCGGCGGCGACCGTCGGACGACGTCACCGGCGTACGTCGTCCACCCATGACGTACAGGAATGACGTCATCCGACGGTCGCCGAGGTCAGGGCCGGATTCCTACGGTTGCGGCATGTCTGAAACCACGTACACCGCCGTCGCCACTTCGACCGCGGAAGGCCGCAACGGCGGCCGCGCGACCTCCGACGACGGCGTGCTCGACGTCGGCCTCGCCGTCCCGAAGGCCTTCGGCGGCTCCGGCGACGGCACGAACCCCGAGCAGCTGTTCGCCGCGGGCTGGGCGTCCTGCTTCGTCGGCGCCGTCCGCCGTGTCGCGGGCGTCAAGAAGGTGAAGCTGGAAGACCTCGCGGTCGTCGCCGAGGTGACGCTGCACCACGACACCGACGCGGGCGAGTTCCACCTGAGCGCCGCGCTGCACCTGGAGGCCACCGGTATCGACCAGGCCACCGCCGACGAACTGGTCCGGGGCGCGCACCAGGTGTGCCCGTACTCCAAGGCGACGCGCGGGAACGTCGAGGTCACGCTGGACGCCACCGTCGCGTGAGCCGCGGTCCCCGGATGTCATGAAAGGGCCGTTCAGGACGTTTTTCGTCCTGAACGGCCCTTTCATGACACGACGCCCTTGAGCTCCGCCCGCGAACTCACCCCCAGCTTCGGGAAGATCCGGTGCAGATGCGTGCCGACCGTCCGGTGCGACAGGTAGAGCCGCTGCCCGATCTCCCGGTTCGTCAGGCCTTCGGCGGCCAGTTGCACGATGCTCAGCTCGTGCGGGGTCAGCTTCTCCCGCGCGTCGGGGCCGCGGTTGGGGCTCGACTCCCCCGCGCTCCGCAGTTCACGACGCGCCCGCTCGGCCCACGCGGTCATGCCGAGCGCGTCGAACGTCTCCCGCGCGGTGCGCAGATGCGCCCGCGAGTCCACCGCGCGCCGTTGCCGCCGCAGCCATTCGCCGTACGCCAGATGCAGCCGCCCGCGTTCGGCAGGCCAGCCGTCGAGCTCCGCCCCCAGCGCGGTCTCGAACAGTTCGTCACTCGGTTCGAGCACGGCGCGGGCGTACCGCAGGCCGATGTGCAAAGCGGGCGCGGGAGTCGTCACGGCGAGCCGCTCCATCTCCGCGACGATCTCCCGCAGCGTCTCGACCTGCCCCGCCCGGACCGCGACCTCGGCGAGTTCCGCGACGAAATAGACGCGCAGCGCCAGCTGGAACGCGGGATCGGCGGGGTCGAAGAGACGCCGCAGGTCGGCGAACGCGTCGTCGAAGCGGCCTTCGCTCGACGCGGCGATCCCTTTGGCGAGTCGCACGGTCGCCAGTACCGGCCGGGCACCGGCGGCGAGCGCGGTCCGTTCGGCCTCGTCGGCCAGCGTCTTGGCCTGTTTGTGCTCACCCCGCAGCGCGGCGATCTCGGCCTGGACCGCGGTGGCGAACCCGAACATGAACGGCTGCCCGGTCTCCTTGGCGAATTTGGCCGCCTCCGCCGCGGCGGGCACCGCCCCGGCGAGGTCGCCGAGCCGGACCAGGCTCCACGCCTGGACGGCCAAGGCACGCGGCAGCAGCCCGAGCCTGCCTTGTGCCCGCAGCCCCGGAGCCGCGGCCGCGGAGAACCGCGCGGCCAGATCGACCGCGCCGACCTGCAACGACGCGCTGCCGAGAAAGCGGTCGACCTCGGGATCGGCACCGGTGGCGGCGGCGAGTCCGCGCAGCTCGCCGAGCACGGCTTCGGCCCGGTCGAACGGCGCCACGTACGCGGCGACGGCGACCAGCCTCGGATCCGAGTTCTCCACCGGGAGACGGTCCGCGACGGCCAGCAGCGTCCGCCGCGTGTCCGCACCGGGTTCGGTCCAGAAACACCGCATCGCGGCACCCCACAGCACGCGCATCGCCGGATCCGGATGGCCGTCCTCCGCGACCGACTCGGCCAGCCGCGCCAGCTCCGCGATCCGCGAGAGGTCCTCGCGGGCGCCGTCCTCGAACCCGCTGAGCAGCCAGCTCGCCGTCGCCCGTTGCCGTGCCGTCAGCTCTCCCGCGCGTGCGTCCCGGACGAGCCGTTCCGCCGTCTCCCGACCGCCGGATTCGACGGCCAGTTCGGCCGCGCGCAGCAACCGGTCGGCCCGGCGTTCCGGATCGAGGCTCAGCGACGCCGCCTGCTCCAACGCGGCGACGGCGCCCGTCACACCACCGCGATGCCGCGCGCGCTCGGCGGCGTTCTCCAGTTCCCGTGCCACGTTCTCGTCGGCGCCGGTCGCGGCCGCCGCCCGGTGCCATGCGGCGCGATCCGGCTGTCCGCGGAAGATCTCGGCGAGACTCAAGTGCGCGCGCCGCCGTTCCTCGACCGGCACCGAAGCGGGAATGGCCGAACGCATCAGCGGATGCCGGAAAGACACCGTCCTGGCTTCGAGGTCGATCAGCCGGGCTTCCGCGGCCGCTTCCAGCGCCGACGGTTCGACGTCCTCACCCAGCAGCGTCGACGCCGCCGCGAGGGTGTCGGTGAGCGAGCCGGTTTCGTTGAGCGCGGCGACCAGCAAGGTCGTGCGGGCCGGTTCCGGCAGGGCGGTGAACCGGCCCCCGGCCGTGCGCTCGAGCCGCTCGGTCAGGGGCAGCACGGGATCCGAGGTGTCGGTGACGGCCGACGGCAGCTCGGTCAGGGCCAGCGGATTGCCGTCGGCTTCGGCGAGGATCCGGGAGCGGACCGGCGAGGTGATCCCGGGAGCGACGGAGTCGAGCAGTTCGGCCGCCACCTCTTCGGGGAGGCGAGCCAAGTCCATTGAGGACAGTCCCGCGTCGCGCAGCGGCGACGGCTCCCCGTCCCGGAGGGTCGCGATCAGGACGATCGGTTCCGTCTCGATCCGCCTGGCCACGAACGCGAGCACGTCGGCGCTCTCGCGGTCCATCCAGTGGACGTCTTCGGCGACGATCAGCAGCGGTTTGGCCGCCGCCTCCTCCGAAAGCAGCGTCAGCGCGGCGAGCCCGACCAGGTACGCGTTCGGCTCCGCCCCTTCGGCCAGCCCGAGTGCCGCCCACAGCGCGGAACGCTGCGGCGCGGGCAGCAGGTCGGCGCCCGCCCGGACCGGATGGAGCAGCTGATGCAGCGCGGCGTACGCGAAGTTCCGTTCGGCCTCGACGCCGGTCGCGCGCAGAACACGCAGGCCCCCGAGCGTCGCCGTGGCCACGGCCTCCGCGACGAGAGCGGACTTCCCGACGCCCGGTTCGCCCTGGATGAGCACGCCGCCGCAGCCCGCGGCGGGACCGTCGACGAGTTCGGTCAGGTCCTTCAGCTCGGCTTCCCGTCCGAAAAGCGGCATGGTGCGGCATTCCTCCCGTCGGCCATGGGCGGCCGCCCGTCCGACGATACCCAAACGGTCCGGTTAGGACCGGCGGCGTCCACAGGATGTAGACGGCGTGTCAACACGATCGGCCTAGCTTCGGGAAAGTGATGAGACGCAAGAAGTTGTTCCTGGCGGCGGCACCACTGGCCGCCCTGCTGCCGCTGGTGCTGACCTCGGTCACCCAGACGGCGCCCGCCCAGGCGGCGGCGACGTCGTGCGCGGCGGTTCCCGTCGCGGCGCCGGACGGGGCGCGGATCGAGTCCGTCCAGGCGGTGCCGAAGCCCGGCGGGACCGTCACGTTCCCGCCGACCCCGTTCACGGCGCCCGCCACGATCACCGATGTGCCCGCGTACTGCGAAATCACCGTCACCCTGACCCACGGCACGGCGGGTGACCACGTCAAGGTCGCCGTCACGCTGCCCCAGACCGGGTGGACCGGCAGGCTTCAGGCGGTCGGCGGCAGCGCGTACACCGCCGGTGACTTCGGCGCCCCGCTCGTCCAAGCGGTCAAGGACGGCTTCAGCGGCGTGACGACGGACGCCGGCGTCCCCCTGACCTTCCTCGACACGTCCTGGGCGCTCACCTCCCGCGGCGAGATCGACAAGCCTCTGGTGACGAACTTCGCGACCCGGTCCGTGCACGAAGCCGCCCTCGTCGGGAAGGACGTGACGCAGAAGTTCTACCAGCGGGAAGTCGCCTACTCGTACTGGAACGGCTGCTCGACCGGCGGTCGTCAGGGCTATTCCGAAGCGCAGCGGTATCCGGGCGACTTCGACGGTGTCCTGGCCAACGCGCCCGCCGTGCACTGGGCCGAGTTCGCGGTCGCGACGCTCTGGCCGCGAGTCGTGCAGAACCAGGAGAAGACCTACCCCGCGACCTGCGTCTTCACCGCCTTCCAGCAGGCCGCGATCAAGTCCTGTGACGGCCGGGACGGCGTCACGAACGGCATCGTCGACCGGCCGGACGAATGCGGCTACGATCCTCGATCCCTCATCGGCACGAAGGTGCTCTGCGGCGACAAGGAGGTCACCGTCACCGCGGCGGACGCCGAGGTCGTCCGCAAGATCTGGGCCGGGCCGACCGACGAGCACGGACGACGGCTCTGGGCAGGTCTGCCCAAGGGAGCCGATTTCGGCCCGGTGACGACGGCTCCGGGCTTCCCGGTCGCGGTGGGCTGGGTACAGACATTCCTCAAGAAGCAGCCCGGGTTCGACACCGAGAAGCTCACCTATCGCCAGTTCGCCGACCTGTTCCGCCAGTCGGTGCGGGAATACGACGACGTCATCGGGACCTCCGATCCGGATCTATCGGACTTCCGCCGGGCCGGCGGCAAGCTGATCACCTTCGTCGGGACCGACGACCAGCTCATCCCGCCGGGTGGCACGCTGCGGTACCGCCACGAGGTGGAGCGAGAACTGGGCGGTTCGAAGCGGGTGAACGACTTCTACCGGCTGTTCCTCGCGCCGGGTGTGGCGCATTGCGGCGGCGGCGCGGGCGCCACGCCGACGAACGCGCTGGGCGCGCTCGTCGACTGGGTCGAACACGGCAAGGCACCGGCGACCCTGCCCGCGGCGAACGGCGGCAAGACCCGCGATCTCTGCCCGTATCCGCAGGTTTCGCGGTACCGCGGCCACGGTGATCCCGCGGTGGCGTCGAGCTACCGCTGCGCCGTCCGCTGAGGTCCGCCAGACCCGTGCCCGTCGTGCCGGCGCCCCCTCCGGCACGACGGGCACTTCCTCACTCTGTGAGAACTCTTTGCCTTACCCCTCAAAAGTACGGTATTGACGACAGTGGACACCGCGACGGCGCATCGCCCGCGGCTGTGCACCACTTCTTCCGAAGACGGCGAAACCGTTGCACCGCAACGAAATCGTCAGCCCGATCGGCACGGAATCTCGCCATATCGCCCCACGTCACGGCCGGGCGATATGACCCAAATGGTATGTACCAGTCGAGTGATACGCCTCGTACGGTCGGGGACGAATCCCCCTCCCCCGCCCGTTTCGAGGAAAGCGTTGAAATGAACAGAAAGATCTTAGCCGCGACCGCCGCGGCCATAACCGGGGCAGGCTTGGTCACCGCCATCGCCCTGACCCCCAGCGCGAGCGCCGGTCAACAAGCCACCGCCGGCGACCAGGCCCAGTCCGAAATGCTCGCCGCGATGTCCCGCGACCTGAAGATCAGCCCCGAGCAGGCCAAGCTCCGGCTCGCGAGCGAGCAGCGTGCCGCGGTCGCCGACAACACGCTGAAGAAGCAGCTCGGCACGTCGTACGCCGGATCGTGGCTGGACTCCACCGGGACCACGCTCACCGTGGCCGTCACCGACGCCGCCCAGGCCGACCTGGTGCGCGCCGCGGGCGCGACGCCGAAGACGGTCGCTCGCAGCGCCGCCGACCTCGACGCCGCGAAACTGCGGCTGGACGCGAAGTCCACCAAGGCACCGAAGACCGTGCCCGGCTGGTACACCGACGTCACCACCAACTCGATCGTCGTACTCGCCAACGCCGGTGGCGAGGCCGCCGCGAAGTCGTGGGCCGCCGAGTCCGGTGTTCCGTCCGATGTGGTCAGGATCGAGGCCAGCGCCGAGAAGCCGCGCGCACTGATCGACATCATCGGCGGCAACGCCTACACCTTCGGCTCGGGCCGCTGCTCCATCGGCTTCCCGGTCGAGGGCGGCTTCGTCACCGCCGGGCACTGTGGCACCACCGGCACCCGCACCTCGAACCCGAGCGGGACCGTCGCCGGCTCCAGCTTCCCCGGCAACGACTACGCCTGGGTCCGCGCCGACGCCGGCAACACCCCGCGCGCACTGGTGAACCGCTACCCGGGCACCGTGCCGGTGGCGGGTTCGACCGAGGCCGCGGTCAACTCCTCCGTCTGCCGTTCCGGCTCCACCACGGGCTGGCACTGCGGCACCATCCTGCAGAAGAACACCTCGGTCACCTACCCCGAGGGCACCATCACCGGTCTGACCCGGACCAACGTCTGCGCCGAGCCCGGCGACTCCGGCGGTTCGTGGATCACCGGCGACCAGGCGCAGGGCGTCACCTCCGGTGGCTCCGGCAACTGCACCTCCGGCGGCACCATCTACTTCCAGCCGATCTCGGAGATCCTGAGCGTCTACAACCTGCGGCTGATGGTCACCGGCAACCCGCCGTCCAGCACCACCACCACGCCCACCACCCCGACCAGCCCGACGACGTCGAACCCGCCGGGCGGCACCTGGGCGCCGTACACGTACTACGGCTCCGGCGCGACCGCCAGCTACGGCGGCAGCAACTACCGGGTCATCCAGCCGCACACCTCCATGCCCGGCTGGGAACCGCCGAACGTGCCCGCGCTTTGGGAACTCGCCTGACCTGGACCGCCCCCGGCGACCCGACCTCGCCGGGGGCGGCTCCTCCCCTTGACGACGACGCGCGGGCGGCGGATCTCGAATCCCTCGTCCCCCGCGCCCGCCGCGGTGACCCCGCGGCGACGAACGAGCTCATGAGCATCGTCCAGCCGGTGGTCGCGGACTACTGCCGGAGCAGGATGGACGGAACGGACGCGCGGGAGATCGCCGCGGAGGACGTCGCGCAGGAGACCTGCCTCGCCGTGCTCACCGCGCTGCCCACCGCGAAGACGACCGGCGGCTCCTTCCTCGCCGCCGTGCTCGGGATCGCCGCCCGGAAGGTCGCCGCTGCCTTCCGGCGGCGCGCCCGGGACCGATCGGAACCCACACCCGATCCGCCCGAACGCGCGACACCCGAGACCGACGAACCCGAGCGGCTGGCCATCGCCGCCGACGGCCACGACCGGTTGAGGCGGCTGATGAGCACCCTGCCCGGTATCCAGCAGGAGATCCTCCGGTTGCGGATCACGGTCGGGATGACGTCGCCCGAAACGGGGGCGGTGCTTCGGGTGAGCCCCGGTCTGGTCCGGGTCAACCAGCATCGCGCCCTGCACAAACTCCGCACGATCATCAGCGAGGACGACCTGTGATCAGCCCCCTCATCGGTCCCGGGGACGGCCATACCTGGCCGGTGGAAGTCGATGTCCGGCATCTGCGCCTCCTCGACGCGATCGCATCGGCGGGCAGCATCGCGAAGGCCGCGACCGCGCTCGGGCTCTCCCAGCCCGCGCTGAGCGCGCAGTTGCACCGGGTCGAGAGGGCGCTGGAACGGACGGTGTTCGAACGCGACCGGCACGGCGTGCGGCCCACCGCGCTGGGCGAGGTGCTGCTGAACCACGCGCGGCGCGTGCTGGCCGCGGCGGACGACCTCGAACTCGCGATCCGCCGGTTCCACACCGCGCCGTCGGAAGGGCTGCTCCGGATCGGCGCGCTCCCGACGGTCTTCGCCGAGACGTTGAGCGGTGTGGTCGCCGCGGCCGCACCCGGCCGTCCGGTCGAGTTGCTCACGATGACCGGCCGGACCGCGTTGTTCTCCGCCCTTCTCGACGGCACCGTGGAACTGGCGCTGTACGTGGACCACCCCGGGCAAGAGATCGTCCCGCCCGAAGGCGTCCACATGCTTCCCGTCGGGACGGAGCCGGTGTTCCTGATCGTGTCGCCGGACCATCCCGTCGCCGGCCGCGGCGAGGTGTCGTTGGCGGAACTCGACGGCTCGGCCTGGCTCACCGCGGCGGGCGGGGACGACGAGTTCCACGATCACCTGACCGATCAGTGCGCCCGGGCCGGGCTCGGCGCGATCACCGTGCGGAAGCTGGAACCGACGGTGCTGCGGCAGGCCCTCCGGCGTGATCCCCGCGCGGTGGCGCCCGCCCAATCCCTCGATTCCGGCGCCACGATGCCCGGCCCGGTGGTGGCACTGCGGGGTGTGCCGCTGAGGACGCGGCATATCCTGCTGTGGCGCGACGGTTCACCGGTCGACGTCCCGGCTGTCCGAAGTGGACTGGTGCACGCGATCACCGAGCTGGCCGCGATCCGGCACCGCCTTCCCGAGTGGGCCGCGGCCAATCCCGGCTGGCTCGGGACCTAGCGCTGGATGCAGTCCAGGCCGAGCCCGAACGTCGTGAGCACGTACTGGCAGATGTGCGTCGCATGCGCTTCGTCGGTTTCCAGGCACCCCACGGGTACGCCCAGCAGGTCGACCGCGCACGACGCGTAGAACTGGTTCGGGCTGCCGGGCACCGGGTCCGCGGCGGCGGGCGAGGCGATGACGGCGGCCGAGAACGTGACCGCGGCCGCCACAGCGGCGATTCGAGACTTCATCGTTCTCTCCTTTTCTTCCCCTGGCGGGTCGATGTCCCGCGTATTCCCCGGATCCGGCCGGTTCACCTGCCGATCACCGGAAAGTGTCACGGGTGACGTACACCGATGACGTCGTCCGACGGGCGCCGCGACCCCCAGGCCGGTCCTAGCTTGAGTTCATGCCCGCCTTGGGGAAACTCGCCCTCGCCGCCGCCGTTCTGCTCACCGCCGCATGCGGCGCTCCCCCGCCGCCACCCGCACCTCCTGGCGCGGCCGCCGGCTGGTCGCCCGCTCCCGTCGTGCCGCTGCCGTCGCAACCGCCGCCTTCGCTGGTCGTGGACGCGCCCTTGCCCGAACAGCTGGCGATGGGGCTGGTCGTGCTGCGGTACCGGGCGGAAAACCTCCGGATCGTCCCGGTCTACGGCCCGGCCGCGCTGGACGTTTCGCCGCGGATCGGCCATATCCACGTGACCGTCGACGACGCCGCTTGGCACTGGGCGGACGGCAGCGGAGAACCGCTGATCATCCAGTCACTGCCGGCGGGACCGCACAAGGTGTGGATCGGTCTCGCCGATCCGACGCACAAGATCCTCGACGAGAAGACGGTGAACTTCGTCGTTCCCGTCCACAGTGGACACCATTGATGTCCGTCTTCACCCACCTCTGAAATCCTGGAGTTCCCCATGGCACTGGATCAGTACTACCTGCTCGGCCGCTCCGGACTGCGCGTCAGCCGGATCGCGCTCGGCACGATGAACTTCGGCACCGGCGGTTTCCATGCCGCATACGGAAAAACCGAGGACGAGGTCCGCCCGATCTTCCGCAGGTATCTCGACGCGGGCGGGAACTTCGTCGACACCGCGGATTTCTACGCCGCGGGCGAAAGCGAGACCATCCTCGGCCGCCTCATCGCCGAGGCGAAGGTGCGCGACCGGGTCGTGCTCACCACCAAGTACACCAACAGTGTCGACCCCGGCGACCCGAACGCCGGCGGCAACGGCCGCAAACATCTGATCCGGGCACTCGAAGCGTCGTTGCGACGGCTGGGCACCGACCACGTCGACCTGTTCCTGCTGCACACCTGGGACCGCGTCACTCCGGTCGAAGAGGTGATGCGCACTTTCGACGACCTGGTGCGCGCCGGAAAGATCCGCTACGCCGGGCTTTCCGACGTGCCCGCTTGGTACGCCGCCCGAGCGCAGAGCTTCGCCGAAGCGAACGCCCTGACCCCGGTCGTCAACCTCCAGCTGCCCTACTCGCTCGTGGAACGGACCATCGAGACGGAACACGTGCCGATGGGGCGGCATCTCGGACTCGGCGTCACCGCGTGGAGCCCGCTGGCGGGCGGATTCCTCACCGGCAAGTACCGGCCGACCGGCGAGACGCCTTCCGGCGAAGGCAGGCTGAGCGATCCGGGAAACGCCGGGAAGTCGTGGACGGACCGGGACTGGGCGTTGCTGAAGCCGCTGGAGAAGGTCGCGGACGAACTCGGTGTCACGATGGCGCAGGTCGCGATCAACTGGGTCGCGACCCAGCCGGGCGTCGCGGCCGCGATCGTCGGGGCGAGCAGTGCGGAGCAGCTGGGCAAGAGCATGGCGGCGCTGGACTTCGAACTGCCGCCGGATCTGCGGGCGCTCCTCGACGAGGCGAGTGCCGTTCCGCCGGAGTCGGTGTATCGGATGTTCACGGCCGAGTACCAGAATTGGGTGGTGTCGCCTGGGGTGAAGGTCGGGGACAAGCCGGTGGGGTACGCGCCTGGGGTGCGGAACTGGTGAGGCGTTGCCGGTTTGCGGCTACGGGCTTGGCGTCATGCGATGAGTCCGTGGCCGTTTTCCGGCGACGGGCTGAGCGGGGCCGGCCATGCACGACCGCCGCCGAGCTGTTGCCGTTTTCCGGCAAAGCACCGGCCGGCCGTGTCACGGACCACCCCTTGGAGAACATCGCCAGGATCCGTCGCCGCTTTCCGGCAACCAGGGCCCACTCAAGAGCCCCCAGATTTCTTCCGCTGATTAGCCTGAAACCGCGCCTTCTTCTGCCGATTCCCGCACGTGTTCATGTCGCACCACCGACGCGTGCGGCTCTGACTGGTGTCGAAGAACGCGGCCAGACAAGTCGGCGACGCACACAAGGCCATCTTCCCGTCCCGTTCGCCCGAGATGATGCTGATCGCATCGGCGGCGATCACACTCAGTGCGTCCTCCACGTCCGCGACCCGCCATCGCCGTTCCCCGTCGGGCGTCAGGACGGCCGCGGCCCGCCCCTGGACACTGCGGTCGTTGATGACCTGGACAGCGGCGGCGGGCAGGGCTTCCCGAGTCGCGGTCGCGGTCGCGGCGGCGTGAATCGCTTCCCTCAGCTCCCGGGCGAGGTCGAGCTGGGCCGCGGAGCAGGACTCCACGGCCAGGCCGCTCACGGCCAGCCAGTCCATCAGCCGCTGCGGAGTGGGAATGCGCTCCACGGCCTCACCACGACGCTCCGTCAGAGTCGCCGTGAAGCTGGTCGCCAGCACGCTGCCGAGGCGGAAGTCAGGGAAGCCGGAACGCATGGAACCACCTTAGCCGGTTGCGTCCGGATGAGGCGAACTGTTAGAACCGTCTTAGCCGGTTCCAACGAGGAGGTCCCATGACCAGCGAAGTGCAAGCCTTCGAAGCCCGCGCGACCGACGCCGACCTCGACGATCTGCGTGCGCGACTGGCCGAGGCGCGGCTACCGGAAGCCGAGACGGTCCCCCGCTGGGGGCAGGGCGTTCCGCTCGCCGATCTGATCGAGGTCGTGGACTACTGGCGCACCGAGTACGACTGGCGCTGGTTCGAAAAGCGCCTCGACCGGATCGGCCAGTTCCGCACGACCATCGACGGCCTGGGGATCCACTTCCTGCACCGCCGGTCCACCCGCGCGGACGCCACTCCCCTGGTCCTGACGCACGGCTGGCCGGGCAGCATCGCCGAGTTCGTCGATGTGGTGGACGAACTGGCGGACCCGGCGGACCCGGACGCACCGGCGTTCCACGTCGTGGTCCCGTCGCTGCCGGGCTTCGGCTACAGCGACAAACCGGCCACCACCGGCTGGGGTACCGAAAAGATCGCGGCCGCCTGGGTCGAACTGATGGGCAGGCTCGGCTACGACAGGTTCGCGGCCCACGGCGGCGACTGGGGCGGCAACATCACCACGGTCCTCGGCGGCAGGTTCCCGGACCACGTTCTCGGCATCCACACGACGTTCGCGGAGGGACCGCCCGGGCTGACGACGGAGGGGCTGACCCCGGCCGAGCGCGAGTGGACCGAAGAAACCCGCCACTTCTGGCATCACCGCGCCGCCTACGCCAAGCAGCAGGCGACCCGCCCGCAGACCATCGGCTACTCGCTCGTCGATTCACCGGTGGGCCTGCTCGCCTGGATCCTCGACAAGTTCGCCGAATGGTCGGACACCGAGGACAGCCCGTTCGAGACGATCTCCCGGGACCGCGTCCTCGACGACGTCACCCTGTACTGGCTGACCCGGACCGGCGCGTCAGCGGCCCGCATCTACTACGAAAGCCACAACTCGCTCGATCCCGAACTCCGCGTCGACGTCCCGGCGGCGATCACCGTCTACCCCCGCGACATCGAGAAGTACCCGCGCCCCTGGGCACAGGAACGGTACCGGCGGATCGTCCGCTGGAGGTCGCCCGAAGCCGGCGGGCATTTCCCGTCACTGGAGGTTCCCGGGTACTTCGTCAAGGATCTGCAGGAGGGCCTCGCGGCCGTGCGGCAAGCGGTATAGGTCGTTATACAAAACGGGACCGCTAGCCCAGGCCGAGGAACTCCCCCGCCACCGCCGCGAACTCCTCCGGCCTGCTGCCGTGCACCCGATGCCCCGCGTCCTCGATGATCGCCAGGCGGCAGTCCGGGATCAGCCCGCACATCCGTTCCAGCGGCTCACGGCCGACGTGGCTGGACGGTCCACCGCTGATCAGCAGAGTCGGCGCCGTGATCGCGCCGAGCCGCTCCCACCACGCGGGGTCGGGCGTGCGGAGTTCGGCCATGATCGGATCGATCAGCCGCCAGTCGAACGACAACGGCTCGGACGGCTCCTGTGCGGGCGCCAACGGCTCCAGAGCCTCGAGCGGAGGCGGCGGGGTGTCCTCGACGACCAGCCGCCGCACTCGCCTGGGCAGCCTCTGGGCGAGCAGCACGGCGACCCGGCCGCCCATCGAATGGCCGACCAGGTCAGCTTCGTCCCCGAGGAGCTCGGCGACGCCGTCGGCCATCGCGTCGAGCGAGTAGTTCTCGACGTGGGCGCTGTCGCCGTGCCCCGGCAGGTCGACAGCCAGGACACGACGAGCCAGGCGGCCGGCGAAATCGTCCCAAGTGCCCGCTTTGCTGCCCAGGGCGTGCAGCAGGACGACGGGCACCCCACCGGACGGGCCGGTCTCCCGGAAGGCGAGCATCAGGCCCGCAGGTGCGCCCGGTCC
Organism: Amycolatopsis sp. WAC 04197; assembly: GCF_003947475.1. NCBI lineage: Bacteria > Bacillati > Actinomycetota > Actinomycetes > Pseudonocardiales > Pseudonocardiaceae > Amycolatopsis > Amycolatopsis sp. WAC 04197. The sequence continues at coordinate 209,489 of NZ_QHJK01000011.1, forward strand.
GGCGCGACGGCATGCCGCAGCGGCTCCCCGAGGACGAACCGCCGCAGCTCACCGGCCACGAGTTCGCCCATCCGGGCACGCTCGGCGCCCAGCGCGCCGGCCAGATGCGGGGTGAGCACCACGTTCGGCAACGTGTACAGCGGCGAGTCCGGCTCCGGCGGTTCGGGCCAGGTGACGTCGAGGATCGCCGTGAGATCGGGACGCTCGGCAAGCACCGGGACGACCGACGGCTCGTCGACGACGGCGCCGCGGGCGGTGTTGATCAGGGTCGCGCCGATACCCATCCTGGCCACCAGCTCACCGTCGACCAGCCCTTCGGTCTCCGGGAGCAGCGGCGCGTGCAGGCTCACCACGGGACACGTGGCGAACAGTTCCTCCAGGCCCACCAGCCGCACGCCGAGGCCTTCGGCGGTCGCCGGGTCGACGACGGGGTCGCTGGCGAGCACTTCCACGTCGAAACCGCGCAAATGCGACGCGACGAGAGCACCGATCTCGCCGAGGCCGAGCAGGCCGACGCGGGACCGGTAGGCGCCCGCGACCCGCGGATCCGGCGGATAGGCGCGCCGCTCCCGGATCTCGCGGGAGATGCGGTGCACCTGCTTGAGTCCTAAGAGGACCTGGGCCAGCGTGAACTCGGCGACCGGGACGGCGTTCGCGGCCGCGGCGGACACGATCGGCAGCTCGCGCGCCCAGAACTCGGGCGTGGTCAGCGGCCGGACCGAGCCGGCGGCGACGAGCACGGCCCGCAGGTCCCGCGCGTGTCCCAAAAGGACGGAGTCCAGGACCGGGGCGCCCCAGCCGGACAGCAGGATCTCGACGCCTTCCAGCGCCGACGGGTCCTCCGCCAGCCGCTCTCTGGTGAGCGGCTCACGCAGGTCCACCAGCGTTTCGATCTCCTTCAGCACGGCCTCGGGGTATACGTCGCCGCGGCGGCGTTCCTCCATCACGAGAAGTGCCGCCGGCCGGTGTTGCTGCTCGGTCATCCCTACCTCCGGCGGCGACCATACATCGGATGCCTGAGCCGGTCCACGCACGGCGAGTCCCGCGCAGAGGCAAACACGGGCGATTGAAATTCGTAATGATCGGACCATTGACCGGAGACCGGGAAAGCGCTTACCGTCCCCTCCGAGGTAGACAGCGTGGTCCACAGTGAACAGGAGAAGCGATGCGGAAATCGCGGTGGATCGGCGTGGGACTCACTGTCTCAGCGCTGGTCCTTTCGGGCTGCTCGGCAGGCCCCGCCGGAACGAACGTCGCGCAGGACACCAAGGCGCCGTTGGAACTGTGGACCCGGACGACCCCCGGCGGCCCCGGTGAACAGGCCACCAAGCGGCTCGCCGAGGCCTTCGAGAAGGCCACGGGATTCAAGGTGCAGGTCACCGCGATCTTCGACGACTTCGAGACGAAGCTCGCCCAGCGCGCCGCGCAGCGCGACCTGCCGGACATCGTGATGAACGACGTCACCCAGGTCGGCACGCTCAAGAGCCAGGGTCTCGTGCGTGAGATCGAACAGGGCAAGATCAAGCACGCGTCGGAGCTCACCGAGCAGGCGCTGAAGTCCAACCAGACCCCAGACGGCAAGCTGTACGGCCTCCCCTACAGCGCGCAGGCTTCGGCGCTGCTGATCCGCAAGGACTGGCGCGAGAAGCTCGGCAAGGGCGTCCCGCAGAGCTGGGCCGAGCTGGCGGACCTCGCCAAGGCCTTCACCACCGGCGACCCCGACGGCAACGGGAAGAACGACACCGCGGGCCTGAACGCGACGCTGTCGACCAAGCGGGGTTACGCCTCCTGGTACTTCTCGAACTTCCTGTGGGCCGCGGGCGGCGACTTCATCACCGAAACCGGTGGTGGCAAGTACAAGCCGGCGATGAGCACGCCCGAATCCGTGGCCGCGGTGCAGTGGTTCCGCGACCTCGGCTGCAAGGACAACGTGATCCAGCCCGGTTCGGTCACCATGCCGACCCCGGCGACCAACGAGACCTTCGAAGCGGGCAAGGCCGGGATGTACGTCGTCGGCCCGTACCTGTTGCCGCGCTTCGACAAGTCGCTCGGGAAGGACAAGTACGAGGTCGTCCCGATGCCGAAGGGCGCCAAGAACGCCGACGTCCTCGCCGAGGGTCTGTCGATCTTCATGATGGCCGGTTCGCCGAACCAGGCCGGCCAGGACGCGTTCGGTGACTTCGCCATCTCGGCCGACGGCCAGAAGATCGGCATGGAAGGCGAATCGGCCTTCATCGTGCAGCTCCCGGTGAACAAGAACGTCGACATCACCCAGGTCCGCTCCGACCCGCGGTGGAAGACCTACGCCGAGATCTACGCGAAGTCCGGCCACTACGCGCCGTCCATCCCGAACTGGACGCCGGTCCGCCAGGACACCGCCGACACGATCAGCGCGCTCGTCGCCGACTGCAAGCTCGATCTCAAGGCGGAACTGTCCAAACTCGACACCAAGCTCACCGCGACCTTGCAGCAACAGGGGATCAGCGCCTCATGACCGTAGATCACGCCAAGCCGGCGGCCGTCGGCGCGGACCGTCCCGCCGTGAAGCGGGCGCCCGCGCCGAAGGCCCGCAGGCGCAGCGACCGCGACGGGAAGTGGTGGACGCCGTGGCTGTTCCTGGCGCCCGCCCTCATCCTGTTCGTGTACTTCAAGTTCATCCCGATGATCACCGCGGTGACGATGTCCTTCCAGGACGTCCAGCCGTACCTGGGCAACCAGTGGGTCGGCGGGCAGAACTACAGCACCGTCCTCGGTGACGAGGCGTTCCACTCCGCGATCTGGCACACCGTCGTGATCGCGGTCGGGCAGACCGCGGGGTCGATGATCATCGGCCTCGCGCTCGCCCTGCTGATGGAGGGCCAGAGCAAACGGCTGAAGTTCCTGCGGTCGGCGGCCTTCCTCCCGGTGGTCGTGCCGATCGCGGTGGTCGCCGAGCTCTGGCGGATCATGTACCACCCGACCGAGGACGGGATGCTGAACTCCATCCTCGGTCTGGTCGGCCTGGGCCCGTCGGGATTCATCAACGATCCCGATTCGTCGATGATCTCGGTGATCATCACCGGGATCTGGCGCGGCGCCCCGTACGACATGATGATCTTCCTCGCCGGTTTGGCGGGTATCGACCGCGGCCTCTACGAAGCGGCCACTGTGGACGGTGCCTCGCGCTGGCGCAAGATCGTCCACGTGACGCTGCCGGGCCTGCGGTCGGTGTTCTCGATCCTGTTCGTCCTCGCGGCGATCCGCGGCCTGCGGGTGTTCACCGAGGTGTTCCTGCTGACCAACGGCGGGCCGAACGGCTCGACCGAGGTGGCGATGACCCTGATCTACAAACTCGGCCTGGAACAGAACCGGCTGGGCGTCGGTGCGGCGGGCGCGGTCCTGCTGTTCCTCGCGACGCTCGTGCTCACCCTGTTCGTCCAGGTGCTCCGACGGAGGCGAGACGCATGACCGCGGCCAACGATTCGGCGCTCGGCCTCGACGCCGTCAAATCGCCGGGCGGACGGATCCTGAAGTTCGTCCTGTACGCCCTGCTGCTCCTGGTGTTCGCCGGGCCGCTGCTGGCGCTGCTGGTCAGCGCGTTCAACGACGTCTCCGACCCGACGGCGCTGAGTGTCATCCCGTCGAGCCCCACGCTGGAGAACTTCGGCATCGCGTTCGACCAGGGCGTCGGGATGTACCTGCTCAACTCGTTCCTGGTGGTCGGCTTCGGCCTCCTGCTGCAGGTCGTCATCTCGGTGCTGGCCGGTTACGCGTTGGCGCGCAAGAAGTTCCGGTTCATGACCTTCGTGCTGGTCGCGATCCTGGCGACGCTGATGCTGCCGGAGGAGATCCTCGCGATCCCGCTCTCGCTGATCCTGTCGGATCTGCCCGTGGTGCACCTCAATCTGATCGGCAGCCTCGCCGGCATGATCGTGCCGCTGGGCGCGTGGGCGTTCTCCATCCTGGTGATGACCGAGTTCATGAAGGACGTCCCCCGCGAACTCGAAGAGGCCGCGCGGATCGACGGGGCCGGTGATCTGCGGATCTTCGCGCAGATCATCCTTCCGATGTGCAAGCCCGCGCTCGGCGTGATCGGCGTCTTCGGCTTCACCATGATCTGGGACCAGTACCTGCTGCCGTTGCTGGTGTCGACCGACGCTTCGACCTACACCCTTCCGCTGGCTCTGCGGACACTGCGGATCGACCCGACCGTCACCCCCGGCGTGATCATGGCGGCATCGCTGCTGGCGCTGCTCCCGTCGGTCGCCGCGTTCCTGTTCTTCCAGCGTTCGTTCGTCCGCGGCCTCGCCTCGGGCGCGCTCAAGGGCTGACCCACCATCTGCAAGGAGCGATCCTGAAGTGAGTTCCACCGCCTGGTTCACCCACGACCGGTTCGGGATGTTCGTCCACTGGGGACTGTATTCGCTGGCCGCCCGGCACGAATGGGTGCAGAACCACGAGAAGCTGACCGACGAGCAGTACCGGGTCTACTTCGACCACTTCGAGCCGGACAAGTACGACCCGCGGTCCTGGGCGCGGGCCGCGAAGGCCGCGGGCATGACCTACGTCGTGCTGACCACCAAGCACCACGACGGTTTCTGCCTGTGGGACAGCGACCTCACCGACTTCAAGGTGACGAACACGCCGTACGGCAAGGATCTGCTCGGCCCGTTCGTCGACGCGTGCCGCGAGGAAGGCCTGAAGGTCGGCTTCTACCACTCGCTGATCGACTGGCACCACCCGGCTTTCCCCGTCGACGGCACCCATCCCCGCCGTGACGACGCGGAGTACATCGCGGCGCACCAGTACGCCGACATCGCCGAGTACCAGCTCTATCTCCACGGTCAGGTACGCGAACTGCTCACCCGCTTCGGCACGATCGACTACCTGTTCTTCGACTTCTCCTACAAGGGCCGCAAGGAATGGTGGGGCGGCAAGGGACCGGACGACTGGGACTCCCCCGGCCTGCTCGCGCTGGTCCGCGAACTGCAGCCCGGCATCCTGGTCAACGACCGCACCGGGATCCCCGGCGACTTCATCACCCCGGAGCAGTACCAGCCGTCCGGGCCGATGACCCGCGACGGTGTCCCCGTGGTGTGGGAGGCGTGCCAGACGCTGAACGGCAGCTGGGGTTACGACCGCGACAACCTCGACTACAAGAGCCCCGAACTGCTCATCCGGATGCTGGTCGACGGCGTGTCCAAGGACGGCAACCTGCTGCTCAACGTCGGGCCGAACGGCCGGGGCGAGATCGACCCCCGCGCGCACGAGGTGCTCGCCGAGATCGGCCGCTGGATGGACCGGCACGAACGCTCCATCCGCGGCTGCGGCCCCTCGGAGTTCACCGCGCCCGCCGACGGCCGCTACACCCAGCGCGGCGACCGGCTGTACCTGCACCTGTTCAGCTGGCCGATGAACCACGTCCACCTGCCCGGGCTCGCCGGGCGGGTGCGTTACGCCCAGTTGCTCGACGACGCCTCGGAAATCCGGCAGGTGCACACGGATCCCGGGCAGACCGCGCAGAACACCCAGATGGGCGGGCAGCCGGAAGGCACGCTCACCCTGAAACTCCCCATCCGGAAACCGGACACCCCGGTCCCGGTGATCGAACTGTTCCTGAACACGGAAAGCCCCGTCGCCGAAACCCTCCCCACCGATTGAGCACGGAGGCATCATGGATCGCAGAAGGTTCCTCAGCGGCGCCACCCTCGGCGCCGCGCTGATCACCGTCCCCTGGGTCACCGCGGGCACGGCGTCGGCCAAACCGAAGGGGCTGTGCGCCCTGAACGTCAGTTCGCTGACCGAACTGCAGAAGGCGATCAACCAGGCGGGCCCCGGTGCCGTCATCACCGTGAACAACGGCACCTACACCGTGCCCACCGGCCAGCCGATCAGCATCAAGGGCAGGCGCGGCACCAAGGACCAGCCGATCACCATCGTCGCCCAGACCGGCGGCGGGGTGACGCTGAACGGCGAGCAGAGCTTCGTCTTCGACGACTCCACCGGCGTCACGATCAGCGGGTTCAACTTCCGGCAGAGCACCACGCTGGAGGTCCCGGCGAACTGTTCGCGGATCCGCCTGACCCGCAACGACTTCCAGCTGGCCGACATCACGGGCCTGGACTGGGTGATGATCCGCGCCGACTACAGCAAGGTCGACCGCAACCACTTCCACCACAAGACGACGCTCGGCGTCATGCTCTGCATCGAGGGCGCGGACGACGACAAGATGGCGGTGGGCGTCCACGTCCTGCGGAACTACTTCTCCGACCACACCTTCGCCGGCGACAACGGCGGCGAGCCGATCCGGCTCGGCCTCAGCCCGCGCGCGCTGAGCACCGCCGGCGCCACGGTGGAGTACAACCTGTTCGAACGCGCGAACGGCGACCCGGAGGCCATCTCGGTCAAGTCGTCGGGCAACTTCATCCGCAACAACACCATCCGGAACAGCCTGGGTGGCATCGTGCTGCGCCACGGGAACAAGACCGTCGTCGAATCCAACTTCATCCTCGGCGGCAAGGAAGGCATCCGGATCTACGGCAACGACCACAAGATCGTCAACAACTACATCGCCGGACTGTCCAGCAACGCGCTGGTCGTCGGCAGTGGCTCCGTCCGGGACCACTTCCCGGGCGAGTCCAAGGAATCGCGGCGCGGCAACGACGCGGCGGACCGCGTGCTCATCGCGCACAACACGCTGCTGAACAACAGCAGCACGCTTTCCGGCGAGACCAAGCGGACGATCGAACCGCGCGACTGCACGATCTCCGACAACCTCTTCGTCGGCGGCAACGGCGACCTGGTCGCGATGAGCACCACGGGCAACTTCACCTGGTCCGGCAACATCCTGTGGGGTTCGGGCGGGGACGGCAACATCCCGGCCGGCACCTTCCGCCGGGTCGACCCGAAGCTCGTGCAGGGCACCGACGGCGTCTCGCGGCTCGCCGCGGGCAGCCCGGCGATCGACGCGGCGACCCTCTCGACCGCGCCGGTCACGCTGGACATCGACGGTCAGGCCCGCGGCAGCCTGCGTGACGTCGGCGCCGACGAGTACTCGACGGCCGCCATCGCCAACCGGCCGCTCACCACCGCGGACGTCGGCCCCGGCGCCCCGTAGCGAGGCGGTCGCCACCAGAGCCGGGCTCACGCCGGCGTCAGCCCACGCCGGCGTGAGCCCCACCGCACCACCGCACGACCGAGGAGGAACCATGGCGCAGCGTGCCGCGGGTTCGGCCACCCTGGCCGACGTCGCCCGCGAGGCCGGAGTGTCGCTCGCGACGGCGTCGAGGGCGCTCAACGGCGGGACCAGACAGGTCAGCGGCACCCTGCGCGAATCGGTGCTGCGGGCCGCGGAACGCCTGCAGTACACGGCGAACGTGCCCGCGCAGGCGATGGCCCGCGGCCGCGGTAACGTCGTCGGACTGCTGGTGCACGACATCGTCGACCCGTACTTCTCCTCGATCGCGTCCGGCGTGATGCGCGTGGCCGCCCGGCACGGGCTGACGGTCACCATCGCGAGCACGGAGAACCATCCGGAGAAGGAACTCGAGTACGTCACGACGCTGCGCGGGCAGCGGGCGCGGGCGGTCATCCTCGCCGGGTCGCGCAACGAAGACAGTGCCCTGCAACGGAATCTGACCAAGGAGCTCAAGGCGTTCGAGGCCGCCGACGGCCAGGTCGTGGTGATCGGGCAGCGGAAGCTCCCCTTCGACACCGTCATGCTGGAGAATCGCGCGGGAGCGGCGGATCTGGCCGAACGACTCGCCCTGCTCGGGCACCGCGACTTCCTCGTCCTCGCCGGTCCGTCCGGCCTGCTGACCTCGCGGGACCGGGTGCTGGGTTTCCGTGACGGCCTCGCCCGGCAGGGCGTCCCCTTGCCCGAGAACCACGTGCTGCGCGCGGAATTCACCCGCGACGGCGGCTACGCGGCGATGGTGCGGGCGATCGAGAACGGCTTCCGCGGCTGCGTGTTCGCGGTCAACGACGTGATGGCCGTCGGCGCGATGGCCGCCTGCCGCGACCGCGGGCTGCAGGTGCCCGCACAGATCGCGATCGCCGGATTCGACGACATTATTACGTTGCGGGACATAAGGCCGTCGCTGTCCACTGTGCGCGTGCCGATCGAGCGTATGGGCGAGCAGGCCCTCGACTTCATCCTCGACCACCGCGCGGACGGTCCCCGCGTCAAGCCGATCACCGGCGAGGTCGTGCTGCGGGAAAGCACTCAACCGTTGGAGGGAAAATGATCCGCCCGGGACTGTGTTCGGTGACGCTGCGACGGCTGGACGCCGACGAGGTCGCCCGTCGCGCCGAGAAGGCGGGGCTCCAGGTGATCGAATGGGGTGCCGACGTCCATGTGCGCCCCGGTGACGACTGGGCGGCCGAGCGCGCGTTCGAGGCCATGGCACGGCACGGGCTGACCTGCGACTCCTACGGTTCCTACTTCCGCGCGACCCCGATGGAGGCCGGGAAGTTCGGCGAGATCGCCGCCACCGCGGTCCGGCTCGGTGCCTCGCGGATCCGGGTGTGGGCCGGGAAAGCGGGCTCCGAGGACGTCGACTCCTACGAGCGCGAGCAGATCGTCGCCGGTCTCCGCGAGGCCGCCGACGTCGCGAACGAGCACGGTCTCGAAGTCGCGCTGGAGTTCCACGGCGGGACACTGACCGACACCGCCGAATCCACCGTGCGGCTGCTCGAAGAGGTGGGCCGCGACAATCTCGGCACCTACTGGCAACCGCCGCAGGATCTGCCGGACGAGCAGGCGCTGGCGGGGCTGGAACTGGTGCTCGACCAGGTCCGCGCGGTGCACGTGTTCTCGTGGTGGCCCAGCAACGAGCGGCATCCGCTGACCTTCCGGACGGAGCTCTGGACACGGGCGTTCGGCCTGCTCGCCAAGGCGGGGCGCCCGCTCGACGCACTGCTGGAATTCGTCCCGGACAACGATCCGGACCTGATCCCCGGCGAGGCCGACTCGCTGCGGAAGCTGATCGAGGCGGGCGCGTGAGGTTCACCGAGGCCGACCGCCTGCTGTTCGCCGGCGACTCCATCACCGATTCCAGTCGCGACCGCACCGATCCGGCGTCGCTCGGCAAGGGCTATGTTCGGCAGATCGCGGACCTCCTCGGCGAGGGGCCGGAAGTACTCAACCGCGGGATCAACGGCAACCGGATCTACGATCTCGAAGCCCGGTGGACCACCGACGTCCTCGCCGCGCGTCCCACGGTGCTGACGGTGAAGATCGGCATCAACGACACCTGGCGGACGTTCGACCGCGGCCTGCCGAGCCCGATCGAGAAGTTCCGCGCCGCCTACTCCCGGCTGCTGGCCGGCGCGCGGCAGCACCTCCCGGCCGAGTTGTACGTGATCACACCGTTCCTGCTGCCGGTGGAGCCGGAACAGCAGGAGTGGGTCGCCGATCTCGCGCCTCGCATCGAAACCGCGATCGACGTGGCGACCGAATTCGGCGCGCGGCTGATCCGCGCGGACCTGTTCATGCCGCGGGCGGCCGCCGAACACGGGGCGGCGACGCTGGCCCCGGACGGCGTCCACCCCAGCCCGCTGGGACATCGTCTGCTCGCCGAAGCCTGGCTCGCGGCGGCCGGGGCGCCGGTCCAGGAGGCACAGCTCCCCTAGCGGATACAGTTGCGTCCGTGAACCGGGATGCCGTCATTGCCGGACGTTACCGGCTGGAACGCGAGGTCGGCCGGGGCTCGATGGGCGTGGTGTGGCGGGCGCGGGACGAGCGGCTCGACCGCACGGTGGCGCTCAAGCAGATGCTGCCGGACTCCTCGCCGGACGGCGCGCCGTTCCGGTCGATCGTGCGCGCGATGCGGGAGGCCAGGGTCGCCGCGCGGCTCAAGCATCCGCACGCCGTCACCGTGTACGACGTCGTCGAACAGGACGGAACCCCCTTCCTGGTCATGGAATATCTGCCGTCGCGGCCGCTGACGGACCTCCTCGCGGACGACGGCCCGCTCCCCGCCGGCCGGGTGGCGGAACTCGGCGCGCGGATCGCCTCGGCGCTGGCCGCCGCGCACGAGGACGGGATCCTGCACCGCGACGTCACGCCCAACAACATCCTGATCACCGGCGACGGGCAGGCGAAGATCGCCGATTTCGGCCTGTCCCACGCCACCGGCGAAGGGACCATGACCGGCGGCGGGCTCGTCGTCGGCACTCCCGCGTTCCTCTCCCCCGAAGTCGCCGACGGTGAAGAGCCCGGCTATCCGTCGGATGTGTTCTCACTCGGCTCGACGCTCTACACCGTGCTGGAGGGCGCGCCGCCGTTCGGCACCGACGCCAACCAGATCGCGCTCCTCAAACGGGTCGCCCGCGGCGAGATCGTCGCCCCGCGTACCACCGGCCCGCTCACGGACGTGCTGCTGCGCATGCTCCGGCGCGATCCCGCGGAGCGGCCGGACATGGCCGAGGCCGAACGGATGCTCACCGCCGTCGCCGACGGCCGTCCGGCGATCCTCGCAGGCACCAAACGGCTTCCCGCGCCCACCCGCCGGTCACGTTTGCCGCTCGCCGTCGCGGGCGGTGTCGTGGTGGCGGGTGGTGTCCTGGCGGGGATCCTGCTGTTCGACGGCGACGCACCCGACGCCGTCGCCCCAGTGGCGGCGCCGTCTCCGCCGGCCGCGAAACCGGTGTGCGAAGCGCGTTACGAGATCGCCAACCGCTGGCCCGGCGGTTCGGAGATCCGCGTGTCGGTGCGCAACGCCCAGGACACCCGGCTCACCGGCTGGGAGGTCAGCTGGACCCTGCCGCCCGGCACGCGCATCGCCAATCTGTGGAACGGTTCCCTGGCACAGGACGGCGACCGCGTGCGAGTGTCCGAAGTGGACTGGAACGCGGTACTGCCCGCCGGCGGGACGACCACGTTCGGCTTCATCGCGACCACCGAGGACGACGGCGGGGAGGCGCCGGTCGCGGTGTGCCGGAGTTCCTGAGCATGCGTTTAGTCCTCTGAATGCGGTAGTTGCCCGTGCAAGGACCGCATTCAGAGGACTAAATGCATGCTAGCGGGTGGTGGATTCCCGCGCGTTCAGGCGCACGGGAACTTCGATCCGGTGCGGCTCGCCGTCCGGGGCCGCGCCCTCGACGAGGTCCATCAACGCCGTGGCCGCGCGGCCGCCCACCTCGCGCGGATGCACGAACATCCCGGTCACCCGTGGCGAAACGAGCCGGAGCGAACCGCTGTCGACCGCGCTGCAGATCCCGAGCTCGCCGGGGACCGCGAGCCGTCGGCGGCGGGCCTCGTGCAGCACTCCGAGGGCGAGGTTCTCCGACGTCGTGAAGACGGCGTCCGGGCAGATCCGCCGGTCGAGCAACCTGCCCAGCGCCTCCGCCGTGCCTTCGGTGGTCGGCGGCTCGTCGATTTCGACCACGACCGGCTCGCGCTCCCGGTCCCGCATCCAGCCGGTGTAGCCCGCCACCAGATCCGCCGCGTAAGACCGGCGGGTGTCGGTGGTGATCATCGCCGGCCGCTCGTAACCGTTGTCCGCCAAGTGATCCAGCATCAGCCGGGCGGCCGCGACCAGGTCGTTGTCGACGACGACCGGCACCGGGCACGGCGCCGCCATCGGCCGTCCGACGGTTACCAGGGGCCGGTCACGGCACCAGCCGGACGCGAAGAAGGGCTCGTCCCCACGGGGGTCCACCAGGATCGCGCCGTCGACGGCGAAGGCGTTCAGCCGGTCGAGGTCGGCGTCCGTCGGGGCCAAAAGCAAGCCGTACGACCGTTTCGACGCGGCTTCGGCCGCCCCGTTGAGCACTTCGAGGAAGTAATCCGAATTGGGCACGAGCGCGCAGGCACTGCTCGCGTCGACCGAGTTCGCGAGCTGGATCGCCAGGGTGCGGCTGCGCCGGGTGACCAGCTGCTGCGCGTGCACACTCGCCTGGTAGCCGAGGTCGGCCGCCGCCCGCGCGACGCGCTGCCGGGTCTGCTCGGAGATCCGCCCCTGCCCGCTGAGCACGTGGGACACGGTGGTGATCGAGACCCCCGCGGCGGCGGCGACGTCACGGATGGTCGGCGACACTCAGGCCTCCACGGGCGGTCCCCAGACGCGGTTCGGCCGGTCGGTGTCCAGCCGATAGTCGGTGACGTGGGCGTCGCCCAGCCTACGGCCGAGGTCCTCCGCCGCCGCCAACGGCCGGGCGGGATCGCGCTCCACCTCGCCCCGGCTGTTGCCGACACCGACCACGATCCCGGCGAGATCCTGGCGCAGGTACCGGGTGAGTTCCTGGAACTGGGCCTCCAGCCCGAGGGTCGCGCCGCGGTAGCTCTCCTCGCAGGAGATCAGCACCGCGGCGCGTTTGCCCATCAACCCCGGCACGACGTCGGCGGTATGCGGCGAACTGCCGGAGGTGTAACAGAAAAGCCGGTCGAAGAAGGATTTGAGCCGCCCGGTCATGCCGTACCAGTGCAGCGGGGTCGCGTAGACGATCGCGTCCGCCGGGAGCACGCGATCGAACAGCAGGCGCTCGTAGCCGTCCCCGATGCCGCAGGACCGGTCGCTCAACCGGCAGTCGCGGCAGTCCCCCAGCGGCGAATCGACGAAATCGGAGAGCCGGGCGAAGTCGACCGAATGCCCGGCTTCCTCCGCTCCTTTGCGCAAAGCCTGCGCCAGCGCCCAGGAGTTGCCTTCACGACGCGGGCTCGAATCGAGCACCAAGACCTTCACGTGGTTCTCCCCGGAGAGATTGCAAAAACGCTTTTGCAGTCTCTCCGGGGAGGGTTTCACCTGTCAAGCGACCTTGGCGGCCGCCGCGAGGATGACCTCCGCGACGACGTCCGGCCGCGAGACCGAGACGGCGTGCGAAGCGTCGACCCTGCTGACCTCCGAACCGGCACGGTCGGACATGAACTCCTGCGCGGCGGCGGGGATCGCGTGGTCCTGCTCCGCGATCAGGGCCCACGACGGCAGGTTCTTCCACGCCGGCTCGCCGTCGAACGGGGTGCCGAGCGCGCGCTCGGTGACCGGACGCTGGGTGACCGCCATGACGTCGGCGGTCTCCGCGGGGACGTCGGCCGCGAACACGTCCGAGAAGTTCTCGGGCTTGATCGACAGCTCACCCTGGGCGGCCAGGACGTTCGTGGTGTCCGGGCCGAGCTTGCCGCCCTCGAACCGGCCGGACAGCTCGAACACGCTCTCCCCCGCCTCCGGCTGGAAGGCGGCGATGTAGACGAGCGCCTTGACGTTCGGCGCGGTGGTGGCCGCGCGGCTGATCACCACGCCGCCGTAGGAGTGCCCGGCCAGGACCACGGGGCCGTCCACACCGTTGACGACGTCGGCGACATAGGCCGCGTCGGACTCGATCCCGCGCAGCGGGTTCGCCGCCGCCAGCACGCGATAGCCCTGCTCACGCAGCTTCGGGACGACGCCGTTCCAGCTGGACGAGTCGGCGAAAGCACCGTGGACCAGGACGATGGTGGGCTTCTGGTTGCTCATTGCTGCTCCTTCAGAGCCAGGGAGAATGATCGGTCTTTCTGCCTCAACCATGCTGCCTCGGGATGCCTTCCGCAACGTGACGAAGACGACCTGGTGGAATGACCGTTCTTTCTCTAGAGTTGAAAGATGCCGACTGTCGACCGGGACGTACACCCGAAGATCCGGCTGCTCGAGACAGCCTCGCGGCTCTTCTACGCCGAGGGCATCCATGCCGTCGGCGTGGAGCGCCTGGTCTCCGAAGCGGCCGTGACCAGGGCGACGTTCTACCGCCACTACCCCACCAAGGACGACCTCGTCGCCGCCTACCTGAGCACCACGAGCGAACGGATCCGCACGGGTGTCGGCGCGGCGACGCGAGGGAAGCCCGCCCGCGAAGCACTGCTCGCCGCACTGGGCATCGTCGGCGACCGGACGCTCGACGACGACTTCCGCGGTTGCCAGTTCCTCAACGCCGCCGCCGAATACCCCGATCCGGCACACCAGGTGCGGCAGGTCATCGACGACCACCGGAACTGGTTCTTCGGCGTGCTTCGCGACCTGGCGCGCGACGCGGGTCATGCCGACCCCGACCACGCCGCCCGCACCCTCGTCCTCCTCCGTGACGGCGCGCTCCACGGCGGAAACCTCGACGACCCCGAGACCGTGCGGGCCACCCTGGCGCGGGCCGTGGCCGACGTCGTGGACTGAGCTTCATCGCGTCTTCTCGACGGTCGTAACAAGTGCTACCTTCGCGGGAGGGGGCACGGCCGGACCGAGGAGCGGCGACGATGAGGCTTTCTCCCAGCGCGCATGTCGACCCGTTCTGCCGCGACCGGCTGCCTCCCGCCGATCAGTGGCCGGAGTTCGTCTTCGCCCTGCCGGAACTCCGTTATCCCGACCGGCTGAACGCCGCGACCGCACTGCTCGACGACACCGTCGCGCGGCTCGGCCCGGGCCGGCCCTGTCTGCTCTCCCCCGCTGAAACGTGGACGTACGGCGAAGTCCTGGCCCGCGCCAACCGTGTCGCCCACGTCCTGGTCTCCGAATTCGGTGTGGTCCCCGGGGATCGCGTACTGCTGCGGGGTACCAACACGCCGTGGCTCGCGACGGTGTGGCTCGCCGTGCTCAAGGCGGGCGCGGTGGCCGTCACGACCATGCCGATGCTGCGGCGGACCGAACTCGACAAGATCGTCGCCCGCGCGAAGCCCGCGCTCGCCGTCTGCGACGAACGCCTCTTGGACGAACTCCCGCCCGACCTGCCCGTCGTGGCGTACGGAACGGAACTCGCCGCCCGCGCGGAACCGCATCCGGCGACGTTCGCCGACGTCCCGACCGCGGCCGACGACGTCGCCCTGCTGGCCTTCACCTCCGGCACGACGGGCTCCCCGAAGGCGACGATGCATTTCCATCGCGATCTGCTCGCGATCGCCGACACGTTCTCGCGGCACGTCGTACGCCCGACGTCCGACGATCTCTTCTGTGGCACACCACCGTTGGCGTTCACCTTCGGTCTCGGCGGCCTGCTGGTCTTTCCCTTGCGCGCCGGGGCGGCGACGTTACTCGTCGAACGCGCCACTCCGGCGGAACTCGCCGCCATCGTCGCCGAGAAGAGGGTCACGGTCCTCTTCACCGCTCCGACCGCGTACCGCGCGATCCTGAACGCCGGCGACGGCCGGCTGCTGACCGGAGTGCGGCGAGCCGTCTCCGCGGGCGAATCCCTTCCCGCTCCCGTGGCCGAGCAGTACCGGGAGATCGTCGGGCGGCCGCTCATCGACGGGCTCGGCAGCACGGAAATGCTGCACGTGTTCATCTCCGCCGCCGACGACGACGCGCGTCCCGGTGCAACCGGCAAGGTCGTACCCGGCTACCAGGCGGCCGTTCTCGACATCGACGGTTCGCCCGTACCGGACGGCACGCCCGGATTCCTGGCGGTGCGCGGCCCCACCGGCTGCCGCTACCTCGAAGACCCGCGCCAGCGGGACTACGTCCGCGACGGCTGGAACTTCACCGGCGACACCTACGTGCGCGACGCCGAGGGTTACTTCCGGTTCGTCGCGCGCAGCGACGACATGATCATCTCGTCGGGCTACAACATCGCCGCCCCGGAGGTCGAAGAGGTCCTGCTGACCCATCCGGACGTGGACGAATGCGCCGTGATCGGCACACCGGATCCGGATCGCGGTTCGGTCGTCACGGCGTTCGTCGTCCCGCGGCCCGGTATCGAGCCGGGTGTCGATCTGGTCCGGGCCCTGCAAGACCATGCTAAGGCGACCGCGGCGCCGTACAAGTATCCGCGGCGCGTGCGGTTCATCGAGGAATTGCCGCGTAATGCGAGCGGGAAGCTTCAGCGGTATCTGTTGCGGGAATTGTGATCCACTCTCAAGCCATGAACACGAGCAGAGCAGTGACCTGGGAAGGCTTCTACAACACCAGGGATCTCGGCGGCTTGCCGACCAGGTCGGGCCATGCGACTCGTTACGGCGCCTTCTTCAGGGCGGCCGATCTTCGTTTTGTAACCGACAAAGGCTGGTCACAGGCACGACAATCCGGTGTCCGGACCATCGTCGATCTGCGCAACGCCGACGAGATCCGGCCGGCGACGACAAAGTCCCCGACAGCGCTGGCGGGCTCCGCGCAGTTCGCCGCCGCAGGTGTGACCACACCGAACGGCTTCGACCGCATCGAAGTACCCCTCGACGACATCGAGGACACCGAGTTCTGGCAGCACATCAACAAGGAACGACTCAACGGCAGCCCGCTCTACTACCGCCTCTTCCTCGAACGGAAAGCCAGCCGGTGCGCGGCCGTCATCACCGCGCTCGCGCGGTGCGGCCCCGGCGGTGTCCTGTTCCATTGTGGCGCGGGCCGAGACCGTACCGGCCTGATCGCCCTCCTGCTGCTGGCGCTGGCCGACGTCCGACCGGAGGCCATCGCAACGGACTACGACCTCTCCACCGAGGCCGTGAAGCCCCTCTTCGCCATGATGGGCGTCGAGGACCAAGGACCGATCATCCAGTCCGTCCTCACCGACCGCGGCACCACGACCCGAGCGGCCATCCTGAGCACTCTCGAGGGCTTTGACGTCGAGCGATATCTCCTCGCCGGCGGTGTCAGCGGCACCGACCTCGACAATATCCGCGAGAGACTTCTAATTGTGGCAACAGGTGCCAGGTGACCAGGTGAACGTCGTCGATGGCCGCTGGGGCCACATCTTGCGGCGCGGCCCGCGAGCTGCACTGAAGCGCTCGCAGGGGCGACGGGCGTCTCGATGGTTGAGCGCCCTAGCGGCAATGACCGCGCCAATTATCTCTCACAAATTACAACGATTTTCGAGAATCTATTTCATATTCGCACATGTGTTCGATGTGCGGTATTCTCGTGGGGTGTCCGGACAACGTATCCTCGAACCGCCGCAGGAGTTGTGGCGTGCCGGTGCACGGGAGCTCGCGCATGGCGTGGTGGAGCGGTTGTCGGTGGCGCGGCAGGCGTTGGCGGAGGTCGGGCAGTTCCTGGTCGAGATCGAATCCCGCGGTCCGATGGAGTTGTTCGGGCACGGTTCGACCGCCGGTTGGTTCGCCGAGACCGCGCGGATCAGCCCGAACGAGGCCCGTGACACCGTGACCCGCGCTCTGGCTGTGAACGAGAGCCGCAACCTCGACGGCACTCCCGCCCCGGCGTTCGCCCCCATCGCCGGCGCCGCCGCCGCGGAAGGCGACCTCGGACATCAGCACCTCGATCCGATCCTCGCGGTGCTGAAGAAAATCCCGGCCGAGGTCTCAGCCGACGACCGCACCGGCGCCGAACAGATCCTGGTCACCCTGGCCCGGCACGCCGGACCGCAGGAGATCACCAACGTCGGCGCCGACCTCTTGGCCCATCTCGACCCTGACGGGAACGAACCCAAGGACGAAGATTTGAAACCCCCGTCGCGCGAGGTGCATTTACGGAAGCGTGACGATGGATGGTGGCGGCTCAACGGCCTCCTCGACCCGGAATTCGGGGCCCGCGCCAACGCCCTGTTCGAAACCTGGGGACAACGAAGACCCGTCGACGAGAACGGCAACCGCGACCCCCGCACCCCAGGCGAACGCAACGGCGACGCACTCTTCGACGCCATCCACTACGCGATGACCAACGACAAAGCCCCCACCCTCTCCGGAGACCGCACCACCGTCGTCGTCACCATCCCGCTCGAAACCCTGACCTCCGGGCTCGGCGCGGCCTGCGTCGACGGGGTCGCGCAGATCACCGCCCGGCACGCCCGGATGCTGGCCTGCGACGCCAAAATCATCCCCGCGCTTCTCGGCAGCGAGAGCGAACCCCTCGACATCGGACGCGCCGCCCGCAGCGTCACTCCCGCTCAACGCCGGGCCTTGAACCTGCGCGACCACGGATGCGCGTTCCCCGGCTGCCGACGAAGACCCAAACACTGCGAAGCCCACCACATACTCCCGTGGGGACAACTCGGCGACACCGACCTGAACAACCTCTGCCTACTCTGCCGCTACCACCACATGGTCATCCACGGCCAATCCGGCTGGAAAGTCCAGATCACCAACGGCCGACCCGAATTCATCCCACCGCAATACCTCGACCCGCTCCAAACACCCCGCCGCAACCACCGCTGAACCCGAGGGAGCCCGCCGACCACATGGCGACGGGCCCCTCGGCATGCCTGGGCACGGCACCCGGTTACACCCAGAAGGCGATCCCCGTACAGAACCGACCGCCATTCACCGGATCCCGCGCCGCCGATTCGCCGCGACCAGCGCGACGATACTGAGCGAAGCGGTCGCCAAAAGGTAATAGCCGGGCGAAACCGGCGATCCGGTGGCCGCGATCATCGCGGTCGCGATGGTCGGCGTGAATCCGCCGAAGATCCCGACCGTGGCGTTGTAGGCGAACGAAAGCCCCGTCGCCCTGGTGTGGGCCGGGAAGACGTCGGCCATCACCGAAGGAAGCGCGCCGAAGTAGGTGGCCTTCAACAGTCCCAGGATCGTCATCGTCACCGTGAGGGTCAGGAACGACGGAGAGGTGGTGACCCACAAGTAGAGCGGCACCACGCCGGCCCCGATCACCACCGCGGCCCCGATCATGATCCTGATGCGGCCGTGCCGGTCGGTGAGCAGTCCGACGATCGGCGTCACGAAGGTCAGGATGGCCGCGGTGATCATCAGGGCGACGAACGACAGCGAGTCGTCCAGACCGAGGTTCTTGATCGCGAACGTCGGCAGCGACTGCAGGATGAAGTTCAGCGAGGTCGAGACGACCAGCGCTCCCCCGGCGATCAGCAGGCCGCCCCACTGGAAGCGGAACAGCGTCCGGATCGGCGTCGACGTCGGCTGTTTCTCTTGGGCGGCTTCGGGTTCGTCGACGTGACGCCGGATGTAGTAGCCGACCGGGCCGACGAGCAGCCCGAACACGAACGGGATCCGCCAGCCCCACGACGTCATCGCGTCGGCGCTGAGCGAAGCGGTCAGCCCGGCGGCGAACCCGGCGGACATCAGCGTCGCGAAACCCTGGCTGGCGAACTGGAAGCTGCCGAGGAAGCCCTTGCGGCGATCGTCCTGTTCGATCAGGAACGACGTGGCCGCCCCGAATTCCCCACCTGCGGCGAATCCCTGGATCAGCCGCGCGACGATCACGCCGACCGGCGCGAGGAAACCGATTGTCGCGTACCCCGGCATCACCGCGAGCAAGAACGTCCCGATGACCATCAGCCAGATGGTCAATACCAGCGCCTTCTTGCGGCCGAACCGGTCGGCGTAGGCGCCGAGCACCAGACCGCCGAGCGGACGCACGAGGAACGTGATGCCGAAGACGGCGTACGCCTGCACGAGCTGGACGGCGGCGTTCCCGCCAGGGAAGAAGGTCTTGCCGATGTAGGCCGCCATCAGCGCGTACACGCCGAGGTCGAACCATTCGAGCGCGTTGCCGATGGTCGCCGCGGCGATCGCACGCCGCGTCGATGACGGCGTACGAGGCTTGGCCACCGTCTGGTCGGCCGTCATGCCTCCTCCCCGCGCCGTCCGAGCGCGTGGAACAGCGCTGTGGCGAGGACGAGCCCCTCCCGGGCGATCGGCGCGAGCAGGTGTTCGTCGGGCGCGTGCTGCAGGCAACCCGGGTAGGAGTGCGGCAGCCACAACGTCGGGAGGCCGAGCAGGTCGGTGAACACATGGTTCGGCAATCCCCCGCCGAAGCTCGGCAGAATCGCCGTCCGCTGCCCGGAAACCTCGTCGAGCACGCTCTTCGCCCAGCCGACCCACGGGTCGTCGACAGGGGTGCGGCTGGCGACGAAGCTGCCCTCCGCAGTGACGTCGACCATCGAAAACCCTTTCGCGGCAAGATGTTTCGTGATCGCCTCGCCCACGCCGTCGACGTCGGTCCCCGCGACGTAGCGCAGTTGCAGCATCGCCCGGGCGCGGCCGGGGATGGCGTTGACCGGGCGGTCGATGTCGGCCGCGCCGAGCGAAAGGACTTCGAGCGTGTTCCAGCCGTACAGCCGCTCGGCCGCGGTCAGGCCGGTGTCGCCCCAGCCGTCGTCCAACGCCGGATCGCCCGGCTTGTTCCCGATCTCGAGGTCGGCGAGCGCGGCACGGACGCTGTCGGGGAGCTCGGGCGGCAGGAGTTCCGGCACCTGGACGCGGCCGTGCCCGTCGACGAGAGAGGCGATCGCCCCGGCGAGGGTGGTGGCCGGATTACGCAGAACACCGCCCCAGTTCCCCGAATGGTAGGCGTCGGGCCGGAGATCGACGTCGAGCGCGATCCGGACGCTGCCCCGCGCGCCGAGGAACAGCGTCGGCGTCGCCGCGTCCAGGCGCGGACCGTCGGACGCGATGAGGACGTCGGCGCTGAGCGCCTCCCGGTTCGCCTCGACGAACTCGTCGAGTCCGGGCGAGCCGATCTCCTCCCCGGTCTCGAACATGAACTTCAGGTTGAAACCGAGCGAGCCCGTTTCGGCGAGGAGGAGCCTGAGCGCGGTCAGGTTGACCAGATGCTGTCCCTTGTTGTCCGCCGAACCGCGGCCGTACCAGCGCTCGCCGTCGGCGGTCAGCGTCCACGGGTCCCGGCCCTCGCTCCACCGGCCCTCGTGCCCGTCGACGACGTCGGCGTGGCCGTAGCACAGGAGGGTCGGCAGCTCCGGGCGTTCGATACGGGTGCCGATCAGGAACGGGCCGCCGGCCGGGTCGGGGTTCGGGTACGTCTCCACGGAGCAGCCGAGCGCGGTCAGCGCCGGGGTGAGCACCTCGTCCAGGTATGCCTTGATGGCAACGCGACCGCTCGGATGGTCGCTCACCGTGGGATATCGGACGAGCTCGGCGAGCTCGGCGAAGAACGCGCCGGAGTCGACGTGCTCGTGGGCCTTCGTGACCAGTTCCGCTGGGATCACCGCGTTGTCTCCCGATTCGCTCGTCGAGTGTCGCAGTGGAGCGTAAGTCGGTTTGCGTACCCTGACCATTGCCGTTTACCGTGCTCCGCGTTCTCATTGCGGCAAACCTGCGGAGCCTCTGATGCGACTACTGCCGATCGCGCTGACGTACTTCCTCGAAGTCGCCCGCACCGGTTCGGTGTCCGAGGCGGCGACCGAACTGACCGTGGCCCCCTCGGCCATCAGCCGTCAGATCGCCAAACTCGAAGCCGGCATCGGGGTGCCGTTGTTCGTCCGGCATCCGCGGGGCATGGTGCCGACCGAGGCCGGGACCCGGCTGCTGGACCACGTCCGGCGCAGCGAGGCCGAATCCGCCGTTCTCGTCGACGAACTCCGCAGCGGCCGCGGGCTGCACGCCCGGTCCCTGACGGTCGCCTGCTCCGAGGGGTTCGCCCGCCGCGTGGTGCCGCAGGCCATCGCCGCGTTCCGGCGCGACCACGACGTCTCGTTCCACATCGACGTCGTGACCAGGGACGAGGCGACGCGCCGCGTCCTCGAAGGCGCGGCGGACGTCGCCGTCACGTTCGCGACCGGGCCTCAGCACGGCGTGCGCGTCGAGAGCGCCGTCGTGGTCCCGGTGTACGCGATCGTCCCGCTCGATCATCCGCTGACCAGCCGCGACGCCGTGGGGCTCGCCGAACTGTGCGAATACCCGCTCGCGCTGCCGGCGCCCGGACAGAGCCTGCGCGACCTGTTCGACATCGCCGCGCGGATCGAGAATCTCACGGCGCATCCGGTGCTGGAGTGCAACGAACTGAGCCCGAAGTACGAGTTCGTCCGCTGCGGCGGCGGGATCGCCCTGGTCGGCGGGCTGGGTGACATCGAGCGGGACGCGGCCACCGAAGGAGTCGCCTACGTGCTGCTCGACAACGCCGTGTTCCGGAAACGCGAAGCCCAGGTGCAGACCATGGCGGGGCGGACGTTGTCCTTGGCGGCCATGCGGTTCACCGCGCTGCTGACGTCGTTCGTCCGAGCTCCGGTCAGCCGATCAGCACCCCGGGATTGAGGATTCCCGCCGGGTCGAGCGCCGTCTTGGCGGCGGTGATCGCGGCGGCGAAGGGGCCGGGACGCTGCCGGTCGTACCAGGGCCGGTGATCGCGGCCGACGGCGTGGTGATGGGTGATCGTGCCGCCGTGGCCCGCGATCGCCTCGGAGACGGCGGTCTTGATCTCGTCCCACTGGGCGACCGTGCTCCCCCAGCGCCCGGCGGCGTAGATCCCGTAATAGGGCGCGGGTCCGTCGGGGTACACGTGGCTGAAACGGCAGGTGATGACGCCCGCGCCGCCGCACACCTCGTCGATCGCGGCGCGGGCCGCCGAGGTGATCGCGTCGTGGAACTCCGGGAAGCCGTCCCACGTGCACGCGGTTTCGAAGGTCTCGACGATCAGCGAGCGGCGGGCCAGCGCGTCGCGTTGATAGGGCATCCGCAAGAACGACGACCGCCACGCCGACGCGCTGTCCTGACCGGCGGAATCCTTGCCGCGCCTGGCTTTCACGACACCGCCGTGGCCCGCGGTCAGTTCGAGCGCGCGGTCGAGCCAGGTGTCGACCGGGTGATCGGCGGATTCGAACGCGACCAGCAGGAGGCCGCCGCCCACACTCGCGCCCGCGTTGATGAACGCCTCCGCCGGGTCGAGCAGGCGGCAGTTCGACGGGTACAGCCCGGACTGCGCGATCGCGCGAGTGGCGGCGACGGCGTCTTCCTGCCGCTCGAAGGCGACGGACGCGGTCACCTGCCAGACCGGCCGGTCCTGCAGCCGCATCCAGGCTTCGGTGATCACGCCGAGCGTCCCCTCGGAGCCGAGGAACATCCGGTCCGGCGAGGGGCCGGCGCCCGAGCCGGGCAGGCGCCGCGATTCGCTGATCCCGGCGGGTGTGACGACGCGCAGCGATTCGGTGAGATCGTCGATATGCGTGGCGAGGGTGGCGAAATGCCCGCCCGCGCGCGTGGCGAGCCAGCCGCCGAGCGTCGAATGGGCGAACGACTGCGGGAAATGCCGCAGGGTCAGCCCCAGCGGCGAAGCCGGTCTTCCAGCGCGGGCCCGAAGATCCCGGCCTGGATCCGCGCCGCGCGGCTGACCGTGTCCACTTCGAGCACCTCGCCGAGACCGGCCAGATCCATCGAGATCGCGGGGCCGTCGAACCGCGGTTCGACCCCGCCGACCACGGAACTGCCGCCACCGTAAGGAATCAGCGGGATCCCGGAGGCCGTGCACCAGTCCAGGAGGTCGACGACGTCCTGTTCCGTGCACGGGCGGGCGACCAGATCCGGCACGTGGTCGAGCCGTCCGAGCAGATTGCGGACGACGTCGCGGAACGCCTTGCCGCGCGCGTGGGACAGCCGGTCGACCGCTCCGTCACCGCACAACGCTGCGAGCGTCGAGGGCGGCCGGATCCTCGGCGCCGGGAGGTCGAGATCCGCGGGGTCCGGTGGCGCGTGGTCGGTGAAGTCGTGGCCGGGCAGCACACCCGAGGTGCGGGCGACCAGCGCGTCGGACTCTTCCTTGGACAGTTCGCCGTCGGTGGTGCCCCAGCCCCACCACGAACGCTCCTCGGCCGGCATCGTCGCCTCCGTTCGATCTGACTCTCTAGTAAGTTACTTATCAGTCAGTTAGCGTGTCAACGCATGGAGCACCGCACCGCCGGGCTGCTGCGGAAAGCCGCCCCCGTTCTGGTCGACCGGATCCTGCCCCGGCTGGATCACCGCATCGAGGGATCACGGCGCCCGTTCAGCCGCCCCGAACTCCTGCGCCCGCACGTGGATTCACGGACCTGGGCGTGGACGCACTACGGCGTCTTCGTGCCGCGGCTGCCAGCGCCGTTGCGCTACCTCAACACCATGACCTTCATCGGCGCCACCGGCACGGTGTGCTTCGACAACGACTACCTCGCCCGGCCGGACGCCCGCCGCACCGCCACGGTCCTGTCCTCGACCGCCGCGCCGGGACACCATCATTACCGCGCCTACGACACCCGGACGGACTGCCGGTTCGCCGCCGACGGGTCACGTCTGGCCTGGGGCGAGGATCTGGTCATCGAAGCGGACCATCCGGAATACCGCCTGCGCGCGGATTACGGCGGCTTCGGCGCGGATCTCACGATCACCACGACGCCGCAGGTCTCGTACTTCGTACGGACGCCGATCTACGACCACCTCAGCCTGCTCGCGACCTATCGCGGGACCGTCACCGACGGCGCCGAGCGTGTCGAAGTCGATGGTCTCTGCACCGTCGAATACGCGCGATGCGTTACACCGCAAGCACTCTTCCGCAGGCCGGTGTCGCCGCGGTGGAAGCTGCCGGTCGATTTCTTCACCTACCACGTGATCAACCTCGACGAGCGCACCCAGCTGCTACTCACCGACGTCCGCGCGGCGGGCGCGACCGCGTGCCGGCTGGCGCACCTGCGCTCTCTGGACGAAGCGGCGACGGTGTTCCAGGACGTCTCGGTCGAGGTGACGCCCCGCGAGGAGCCCGAGATCGACCCGCAGGGGCGCGCGATGCGTGTTCCGCGAGCATTCCGCTGGACCGTGCGGGATGGCGACGAACAGGTCGCCATGCTCGACGGGACCGTGGAGACGCCGCTGCGCTATGGGCACGGACGCGGTTACGTGGGCGCGTACTCGTTCGAGGGCGCGTTCAGGAGCCGGGCGGTTTCGGGGACCGGGTATTTCGAGTGGGTGGACTGCGAAGACCGCTAACGTGCGTCTTCGTGACGGCCGCCCCCAAGACACTCCCCCTGATCTACCTCGACGTCGATGGCCCGCTCATCCCGTTCGGCCTCGGGCCGTCCCACTACCGGTCGTTCGCACCGTCGCCACGAAACGACGAGAACCCGCTCCTCGTCCGGCTCGACCCTTCGCACGGGTCGAGGCTGCGAGCCCTTCCCGGCGAACTCGTCTGGGCCACGACCTGGCTGCACGACGCCAACGACTCGCTCTCGCCCAGGCTCGGCCTGCCCCGCCTGCCGGTCGTGGACTGGCCGGAGCCCTCCGACAGCGACGAGTTCGACACCCGTATCGGCCTGCACTGGAAGACCCGCCCGCTCCTGGAGCACGCCCAGGGTCGCCCGTTCGCCTGGATCGACGACGAGATTTCCGACGTCGATCGCGCCTGGGTGTCCGGCCTGCACACCGCGCCGGCGCTGCTGTACCGCGTCGATCCCCAACGGGGCCTGACCGGCGACGACTACCGCGAACTCGACGCGTGGCTGCGGGAATCCCGCCGCTCCTGACACACCGGACAGCTCTTCCGCCCACGACCGATTCGACGCCTTCGACGCTTTACAACGTTGTATCAACGATGTAAAAACATCCTGACGGCCAGCCGTGGCCCGGCTCACACCGGTTCCCACCGGCCACGGGGTCGTGGTTTCACGCCTGCACAGGTCCAGCGGGAGGCGTACCTCCGCCGAGGCGGCCGCCCCCGGAGAAGGGTGTCGAGCAGATGTTGCCAACGTTGTCACCACAACGCCCCCGGAGACGCTTCCGGAAATCCCTGACCGCCGCGGTGGTCGCCCTCACCGCCCTGGCGTCGGCGCCGGGGGCCGCGACGGCCGCGGAGAGCGGCTGGAAGATGGGCAAGCCACGCCTGACCACCCCGTGGACGAACCAGGTTTCGCCCACCAACGCGTTGCCCGAGTATCCGCGGCCGCAACTGGTGCGCGAGAACTGGCAGAACCTCAACGGGGTCTGGGAGTTCGCCGGCGCCGCACCCGGTGAGGTGCCGCCCTTCGGCGAGAAGCTCGCCGAGAAGATCCTGGTCCCCTACCCCACCGAATCGGCGCTGTCCGGGATCCAGCGGCACGAGGACTTCATGTGGTATCGGCGCACGTTCACCGTGCCCCGGAACTGGAACGTCGGCAAGGACAACACCCTCCGGATCAACTTCGGCGCGGTCGACTACAAGGCGAAGGTCTACGTCAACGGCAAGGAGGTCGCCGCGCACCAGGGTGGCTACGGCGCGTTCTCCGCGGACGTCACCTCGGCGCTGAAACCCCAGGGAGAGCAGGAGATCATCGTCGGCGTCGAGGATCGCACCGACGCCACCTGGCAGCCCGTCGGCAAACAGCGCCGGGTCCCCGACCGCGGGATCTTCTACGAAGGCGCGTCGGGTATCTGGCAGACGGTGTGGATGGAACCGGTCGCGGCCAAGCACGTCGGCACGCTCGGCATGGTTCCCGATCTCAAATCCTCCACGCTCAAGCTCACCGTCGACACCGGCGGGAACTCCGGGCTGACCGTCGAGGCCGTGGTCCGCGACGGCCGGAAGGTGGTCAGCCGCAGCAAGGCGGCCGCGGCCGGCACGATCTCGCTGCCGGTGCCCCAGGCGAAACTCTGGTCGCCGGACTCGCCGTTCCTCTACGACCTCGACGTCGAGCTGAAGGACGGCCGCCGCACCGTGGACAAGGTGTCGTCCTACTTCGGCATGCGTGAATTCGGCACCGCGAAGGGCGCCGACGGCAAACTCCGGTTCACCCTCAACGGCAAGATCCTCTTCCTTCAGTCCACTTTGGACCAGGGTTACTGGCCGGACGGCATCTACACCGCGCCGACCGACCAGGCGCTGCGCTTCGATCTCGAGCAGCACAAGGTCCTCGGCTTCAACACGGTCCGCAAACACATCAAGACCGAACCCGACCGCTGGTACCACCACGCCGACGAACTCGGCCTGCTCGTCTGGCAGGACATGCCGTCGATGCGCACCGGCGGCCGCCCGCCGGTCGACGCCCAGCGGCAGTTCAAGGCCGAGCTGAAGGAATTGGTCGACCAGAAGAAGAACTGGACCTCGATCGTCGGCTATGTGCCGTTCAACGAGGGTTGGGCGGAGTGGTCGCGCGAGGAGACCGGACAGGTCGCCGAGAGCGTCAAGGCCCAGGACCCGACCCGGCTGGTCAACGCGCACAGCGGGGTCAACTGCTGCGATTCGCTCGGTGACTCGGGCAAGGGCGACGTCCTCGACTGGCACTCCTACCCCGGCCCCGCCAAGCCGATGCCCGACGCCAAGCGGATCTCGATCGACGGCGAGCACGGCGGCTACGGTCTCGAAGTCCAGGACCACATGTGGTTCGGCGAAGGCCACGCGTACGAAATGGTGAAGGACCAGGCGACCCTGAACAGCCGCTACGTCCAGAACCAGCGTGACGTACTCGCGTCCGCACAGAGTTGCGGTATCAGCGGCTCGATCTACACGCAGATCACCGACGTCGAGCACGAGGTCAACGGCTTCTTCACCTACGACAGGCAGGTGAAGAAGATGGACTTCGCGCAGGTGCGCGCGGTCAACCAGGCGATCATCCGTAACGCCGACGGCAGCGGCTCGGGCGCTCCCGATCCCGGCCCCGGCACTCCGGGGATCGACGGCGTGCACGCCTACAAGTTCAACGAGGGCACCGGATCCAGCGCCAAGGACTCCGTCGGCACCGCGCACGCCACGCTGACCAACGCGCAGTGGGCGGGCGGCGTCGAAGGCGGCGCGCTGGCCTTCGCGGGCAACGGGCAGGCCGACACCGGGGCGAACCTCGTCAATACGGCGGGCAGCTATTCGGTTTCGGCGTGGGCGAAGCTGGATGAGACGAGCGGCGCGTTCCAGACCGTCGTCAGCCAGGACACCGGCCGCGACAGCGCGTTCTTCCTGCAGTACTCCGGGCAGGACCAGCGGTGGGCGATGAGCTTCGTCGGCCTCCGCGCCCTGTCGCCGGAGAAGCCGGAAGTCGGCCGCTGGTACCACCTGACCGGCGTTCGCGACGCCAAGGCGGGCACGTTGTCGCTGTACGTCGACGGCACGAAGGTCGCCTCGCAGAACGCCTGCTCGGCCGCCCCGAGCACCGGGCACACGGTGATCGGCCGCGGCCAGTACGGCGGTCAGCAGGTCGACTTCCTGCGTGGCGCGGTGGACGACGTCCGGCTCTACGACCGGCCGTTGTCCGACGCCGAGGTCGCGACGCTCGCGAAGCGCGACTGAGCCCGGGCACGCGGCGCCGGGGTCACTCCCGGCGCCGCGTGTCCGTCACCCATTCCCGCACGATGTCGCCGAGCACGGGCAGCGGCACCTGCCCGTTCCTCAGGACGACGTCGTGGAAGTCGCGGATGTCGAACGCCTCCCCCAGCTGTTCCTCGGCGAAGGCACGCAACCGCTGGATCTCCAGCCTGCCCGTCATGTACGACAGCGCCTGACCGGGCCATTCGATGTAGCGGTCGGTCTCCGATTGCACCTCGACATCGCTGAGTACGCAATGTTCGGCGAGGTAATCCACGCATCGCTGCCTGCCCCAGCCCAGCGCGTGCAGTCCGGTGTCGACGACGAGCCGCGCGGCGCGCAAGGAATCCTCGGCGACCATGCCCAGCCGCATCACGTCGTCGGAGTACAGCCCCATCTCGTCGGCGAGCCGTTCGGTGTAGAGCGCCCAGCCCTCGTCGAACGCCGAGAGCGGGACTAGCCTGCGCAGCCGCGGCACGTCCTCCAGCTCGTAGGACACCCCTGCCTGGAAATGGTGCCCTGGAACGGCTTCGTGGAAGGCGACCGACTCGGCGATGAATCGGAACCGCTCGGTCACCCGGTAGGTGTTGGTGGAGTAGACGCCGGGACGGCTGCCGTCCGCCGACGGCGGCATGTAGTACGCCTGCGCGGCGGAGGGCCCGTCGGCTTCCGGCACGGCACGCACGACGCATTCCGCCGACGGTATCCGCCGGAACCAGCCGGGTGCGGCGGCCGCGGCCCGCGCGACCGCTTCCGTCGCGGTCGTGATCATCTCGTCCGCGTCCCGCCAGCGCAGCGACGGATCGGTGCGCATCCGCCGCCGGACCGCGACGGGGTCGTCCTCACCGAACACGGCCGCGCCGAGCCGCCGGTACTCCTCGTCCAGTGCCCGGCCGAGTGCGAGACCGGTCTCGTGCAGTTCCTCCGGTGAGATCCGGGTGGTGGTGTGTGTCTTGACCAGGCCGGCGTAACTCTCCTTGCCACCGTCCAGCCAGCAGAGACCCGGCCGGTCGTCGGGGCGGCCGTGTCCGGCGATCTCCCGGGCGAGCATCTCGCGGTAGGCGACGAGCGCCGGCCGCACCCGCTCGGCGAACAGCCGCTCCCGGCGCACGACGCGGTCGCCGGTCAGCGGCGGGACGAGCAACGGGTGGCGTTCGGCGGCCAGGGTCCGGTCGAGGTGGTCGACGGCGTTGCGCACCGCGCGTTCCACCGGGGTCCGGCCGGCCGCGATCCCGGCACGATGGCGTTCGGCCAGTGCCGCGAAGAACTCCGGGAACGCCGCCAGCCTGGCCAGATAGTCCTCCTCGGCCTGCTCCCCTGACGGCTGCAACTGCGGAAGCCAAGCCAGCACCCCGACCCCCTCGGCCACCATCGGATCGGCGAGGACGAATTCCGTCAACCGCGAATCCAGCCTGGTCAGGAGCGATTCCGCGTGATGGGCGATGACCCCGAGGGTGATCCGGTCCGGATCGGTGGACCGGGCGGCGAGCCCGGCGATCCGGACGGCCCGCTCCCGCAGCCGGTCGTCCCCCGCCTTCGAAACGTCCCGCAATTCGTGGTCGTGCCCGGGGACGTTGTCGAACGTCGCCATCAAAGGAAGTTCGGTCGCGAGGACGTCGAGGAGTTCGTCGGCCAATTCCGCCGCGGTGGGCTCATCGCTCATGACCGATGACTACCAGACCGGGCCCTTCGTTCGCTCGCAGATATTAGCGATCGCAAAGCAGATCAGCTTCGAATGCGTCACGACCACTCATCGTTTACGCATTCCGGTAACCCCTGTTCCGGAATCGCCGACCTCTTCGCAGGGAGGCAGCGATGACCATCATGAATTCTTCCGCACGTCCGCACGATCTCCGCCTCGCGCTCTGCATGCGTGGTGGTGTCAGCCTCGCCGTATGGATGGGCGGCGCGTGCCGCGAAATCACCGCGCTCCGATCCGCCGACGGTTCCCAGGATTCGCCGGAAGCGGTGACGGCACGCGATATCACGCAGCGCGCCATTTACCGGAAGATCCTCACCGTCGCCGGATACGAGCATGTCGATGTCGATGTCATCGCCGGGACCAGCGCGGGCGGGCTCAACGGCGCGCTGCTCGCCAGTCATCTCGTCTACGGAATGCGTTTCGACGACGGAATCCGGGACATCTGGCTCAGATTGGGCGATCTCGAGTTGCTCACCCGGCACCCCGGGCACGGAATCCCGCCTTCTCTGCTCGACGGCGACGGCGGCTTCTACGCGAAGCTCGCGGAACAGGTGAAACAATTGCTCGACACCTCGTCGTGCAATCCCTTGCGCACCGATGCCTCCCCTCGTCTCGTCCGGCTCATCCTCACCGCCACGAGGCTGTTCCCGCGCAATGAATACCTGCGCCCTTCCGTCGGACAGGCCCTGCTCGCGAGCTGGTCTCAGGCTCACCTCGCCTTTCGCCATTACCGGACCGAATGCGGGGTCGCCCACCCGATCTTCAGCGATTTCCCCGCCGGTTCGACGGCGCATCTCGACCGGCTCGCCTACGCCGCGCGGACCACGTCGTCGTTCCCCGGGGCATTCGAACCGGCGAGGCTGACGGTGACCGGTCCCGAGATCGTCGACGACAAGCCGTGGCTCGACGCCGTCGGCACGTGCAGCGAGACCGGTGTCCCGGACGTGGGCGGCACCCAGGCGCAGTTGATGGACGGCGGCGTCCTCGACAACATCCCGCTCTCCTGGGCGATCCGCGCGGTCGCCGGCGCGCCCGCGCAGGCACCCGTCGACCGCTGGCTGCTCTATCTGCAGCCGGTGCCGCCGACGCCGGCCAAACTCCCCGCCAACAGCAAGGAACAGGGCTCGCTCGCCCGGCTGGCGCGGGTGGTGAAAGCCTTGGTCCGCACCAAGATGAACAGCGAGTCCCTGTTGGACGACGCGGCCGAGCTCAGCGACGCCTGGACGTCCGCGCAACGGCTGCACGGTACCGCCGGCGGCCTTCCCGGGGACCCCGGCCTGCGAAACCTCCCCGGCGCGAAGGCACGCAGGAAACTGATGCCGCGCTATGCCGAGGCCGTTGCCTCCGTGGAGGCCGACCGGCTGGCGAGACTGGTCGACGACCCGATCTCGTTGACCGGTCCCGATCCGCTGCCGATCCCCGACAGCCGCACGTTCACCTCCGGCCAGGCCGCCGCTCCGATCCTCGAACTCCTGCGGGGCCCCGCCGTTCCCGATCTCGTCTGTGTGCCCGGAGCGAAGAAGCTCACCGTCTCGTGGTTCCGGTCCCTGCTGGCGCCCGCCCGCGCCGTCGCACTGGTCCTGGACTGGGTCCAGGCCATCGAAGCCGGGCAAACCCTGAACGAGAAGCAGAAGGCGGCGCTCAGTTCGATCCGCGACAAGCTCTACGAGACCCGCTTCGCCTGCGAAGTCCTCCTTGCCTGCCGCGATCGGTTGCTCCTCCGCGGTGGCTCACCGGATTTCGAGGTCCTTCCCTGGGTCATGGCGGCCTGCCGTCGTCTCGCCTGCTTCATCGAGACCTCGGGCGGACTCCGGTCCGGAGAGAACTGGTGCTGCGCCATCGCCGACGTCGCCGAACACGCCGTCCACGCGGATCTGCTCCCCGTCGCGCCGGACTTCCCGGAGCCGTTCCTCACCCCGATCTGGCGCCGGGTCGGGAAACTGGCCAGGGAACTCGTCTCCGCACTGGGTAAACGCGCGAAGGCGCCGGGGTTCACCGCGCTCTACGAGGCGGCACGTATCGACCTGAAGTCGACGCTCGACGTCTTCGCCGTGGCCGAACTCCTGATCGGCCCCCTCCGCCCCGATCCGCTCTCCGAGCCGAGCCGGATCCGCGTGCACGCCATGTCCGCGGTCGCCAAGAGTCCCCTGGAACCGATCCTGCTGGCCGAGCCACCGGCCGACGACATCCAGCGGGTCGAGCGCAAGCTCAGCGGGAACCAGTTGATGAACTTCGCCAGTTTCCTGTCCTCGCGCTGGCGGCTCAACGACTGGACCTGGGGCCGCCTCGACGCGGCCTGTTCACTGGTCGACGTCGTCGCCAGGAGCGAGCGTCTCCAGGCGAGGAAGGACACCGAACTCGTCGAGTGGCTCCGGGATCTCTACGCCGAGCATTACGTCCACGTCTTCGGCAAGACTTCGGACGACCTCGACGCACGTCCCGAACTGGCGGGGCTCATCGGACCTTGGGAAGCACTCGGCGTGACCCCGGCGAACGTCCGGCACCGGCTCCCGATCCTGCTCACCACCTGGCTGCACTGGAACATCCTGCAACAGGAGATCCCGCTGCTCACCGGCCTCGCCGAATTGCGGCACAACGGCGACATCCCGCCGACTGGCACGCAGCTCAAGGAAGCGACCGGGACCTCCGTCGCCCGACTCTCCGACAAAGCCCAGGTTCTCGGCAAGGTGGGCGCCGAAACGGTGCGCGTGCTCTTCAAACGCCCCCATCTCCGAAGAGCGGGCCTGCGCCTCGGCCTGGTCACCTGGCGGGCGATCCAGCCCGCGGGAAGGAGCAAGGGCGCCAAACTGGGACGGACGCTGTTCGCGGTGACCAAGCCCATGGTCGTGCCGCCTCTGCTGATCGGCTTCCTTGCTCCCTTGTGGAGTGTCGTCGCCGCGTTGCTCGCGTGGGGCGCGGTGTCGGTCGGCACGAACGAGTGGTTCAGCCCGCCGGGCCACCTTTTCCTGGCGATCGGGATCGGCTTCGCGGGCGGGTACTTCTGCTGGCACTACCTGCCGGACAAGGGCGGAGCGACCCCGTTCCGCCGGGTGGTCGCGTTCGCGGTGGGCGCGTTGCTCTACCTGCTCGGCGTGGGCCTGCTCCTGCGAAGAACCGCACTGCCGTGGGAGTTCGATCCCTGGGACCGTGCCGCCTACGTCGGCGGGTTGAGCGCGCTGAGCGTTCTCGTCTCGTTGTGGGGCGTCACCGCCGTCGGCATCCGGAGCGGGCGCGGACGCCGTCTCACCTTCGTCGGGCTCACCGTGCTCTTCCCCGCGCTCGTCGCCGCGTCGCTGACCGCCCTGGCCTCCGTGCTGCTCTGGCCGGGAGAACCACTCACCGGCTGGGCGGCCACCGGCATCCTCTACTTCACCATCGCGTGGGAGACGGTCATGCTGACCAGGTACTTCCCCGACCCGCCGCTCGCGCCGTCGAATTCGGCTGAGGCGTACACCACAACCACGACATAGTAGGACTTCCTACTTTTAGGGTGGCTTGGTGAATGACGTCCAGTTCCTCGTCGAGAGCGGAATCGGCCGGATCACGCTGAACCGGCCGCGTGCGCTGAACTCGCTGAACCACGGCATGGTCCTCGCCATGCTCGACCACCTCGAAACGTGGCGCGCCGACCCGGGCGTCCGTGCCGTGCTGATCGACGGCGCGGGCGATCGCGGGCTCTGCGCCGGCGGCGACATCCGCGCCATCTACGAGGACGCGCGCGCCGGTGGCACCGCGTCGTTGCCGTTCTGGGCCGACGAATACCGCCTCAATCTCCTGATCTCGCGCTACCCCAAGCCGTATCTCGCCCTCATGGACGGCTTGGTGATGGGCGGCGGTGTCGGCGTCTCCGCGCACGGCAGCCACCGGATCGTCACCGAGCGCTCGCGTGTCGGCATGCCCGAGACCGGTATCGGTTTCGTCCCGGACGTCGGCGGCACGTATCTGTTGTCGCGGACCCCCGGCGAACTCGGGACGCATATCGCGCTCACCGCCGGGGCGATCTCCGGGTCCGACGCGATCCACTGTGGACTCGCCGACCACTTCGTGTCCAGCGAACGGATCCCGGACCTGCTCGACGCGCTCACGTCGCGGCCCACGGACGACGCGCTGGCGCTGATCGCCGAACCGGCGCCGCCGAGCGCGCTGGCCGGGGACGCCGCCTGGATCGACCACTGCTACGCGGCGGACACCGTCGAAGAGATCCTGGCCCGGCTCCACGCCGCGGGTGACGCGGCGGCCACCGCCGCCAAGGAGATCGAGGCGAAGTCGCCGACCGCGCTGAAGGTGACCCTGCGGGCACTCCGGTCGGCGGCGGCGATGCCCGATCTGGAAACCGTGCTGGCGCAGGAATACCGGATCTCCGCCCACGCCCTCTCGTCCGCCGAGTTCGCCGAAGGCATCCGGGCGCAGATCATCGACAAGGACCGCGCGCCGAAGTGGTCACCCGCCACTCTGTCCGAAGTGGACGACAGGATCGTCGACGCCTACTTCTCCTGACCGGTGATCGCCCGGTAGAGCGGCCGCAGCAGGGCGGTCACCGAGGTTCCGTCCACCGTGGCCTTGAGCGGCGGGACCTCGTCGAGCAGTCCCAGCGGATCCCCGGCCGGCGGGCGTCGCCGGTTCGTGACGTCCCCGGCCGGGCCCCAGCCGAAGAAGTCGTCCATCACCTCGTCGAGCCCGGGTGTCCCGTCTTCCGCGGCCGGGCCCGTCACGCGCGCGCCCGCCTGCCGTCCGATCTCTTCGAGCAGCGTCGCGCGGTCCCGCCCGCGGAGCGTGAAGATCGAGAACGGGTCCGCGTCCGCCTCGAGGGCGATCAGGCCCGCGACGAGGTGATCGCACGGGACGCGGGTGCCGGGACACGTGCAGTCCAGCGACAGTTCCCACGCCGCCTCGGGGAACAGCGGCACCTGCTCGGCGGCGAAGAAGCGGTCGATGCCGTCCGGTACCCGTCCGTCGAGCAGGGCGGTCCTCGTGGGCTCGTCCGCGACGACGGCGGCGACGACCGCCGTCCACACCTGTTTGCCGAACGCCGGAAGGCCGATACGGACCTCGTAGAACCGTTGCCGGGTCACCCGGACCCTGGCGACGGCGGCCCCCGGCGCCAGCGTGAGCGTGTCGACCGTGCAGGGCGGCACCAGTCCTTTGTGGACGCCCAGCTCGTCGAGCGCCCGGCGGAATCCGTCAGTCATCGGCCGCCTCCCGGCCGAGCGTGAAGACCTCGCGCAGCGAATCGGTGGACAGTTCGGTGAGCCAG
This sequence comes from Amycolatopsis sp. WAC 04197, assembly GCF_003947475.1. Taxonomy (NCBI): domain Bacteria; kingdom Bacillati; phylum Actinomycetota; class Actinomycetes; order Pseudonocardiales; family Pseudonocardiaceae; genus Amycolatopsis; species Amycolatopsis sp. WAC 04197. Next base: position 244,263 of record NZ_QHJK01000011.1, read on the forward strand.
TCCTCCCCGTCGGTGACGACGAGGTCGGCCAGCGCCTCCTTCTTGGTGATGACGTCGTCGATCCGTTCCTCGATGGTTCCGGGGCAGACGAATTTCCGCACCTGGACGCTGCGCCGCTGGCCGATGCGGAAGGCACGGTCGGTGGCCTGTTCCTCGACCGCCGGATTCCACCATCGGTCGAGATGCAGGACGTGGGTGGCGGCGGTGAGGGTCAGCCCCGCTCCCCCGGTCTTCAACGACGCGAGCAGGATCGACGGTCCCTCGCCCGACTGGAAGTGCTCGACGATCGAATCGCGGCGCCGCTGGGACAACCCGCCGTGCAGGAAGGCGATCTTCACGTTCAGCCGGTGCGACAGATGCGGCACGAGCAGGTGGCCGAACTCGGCGAACTGGGTGAAGCACAGCGCGCGGTCGCCCGAATCCAGGATCTCCGCCAGGAGTTCTTCGAGCCGGTTCACCTTGCCGGAGCGGTGCCCGATCGGCGAGCCGTCGTGCAGCAGATGCGCGGGATGGTTGCAGATCTGTTTGAGCTTGGTGATCGCGGCGAGGATGTTGCCGCGCCGTTTGACGCCGGCGCTGTCGGCGATCTTCGTCATCATCTCGTCCACGGTCGCGCGGTACAGCGTCACCTGTTCGCGGGTGAGGCGGTATTCCTGCAGGATCTCGATCTTCTCGGGCAGGTCCGCGAGTACGGTGGGGTCGGTTTTGAGGCGCCGCAACAGGAACGGCCGGGTCAGGCGGCGCAGCTCGGTGGCGGCGGCGAGGTCGCCCCGGCGTTCGATCGGCACCTCGAACCGCTCCCGGAACTCTTGCCTGCCACCGAGGACGCCGGGGTTGAGCAGATCCGAAAGCGACCACAGGTCGGCGAGCCGGTTCTCCACCGGCGTCCCGGTCAGGGCGACCCGGTGCCCGGCGGGGATCCGGCGCAAGGCCTGCGCGGGTCCGGTGTTCTGGTTCTTGACCGCCTGCGCCTCGTCGAGCACGAGCCGGTGCCAGCGGATGGCCGCGAGTTCGTCGGCGTCGCGGGCGGCGGTCGAGTAGGTGGTGACGACGAGATCCACGCCCTCGGTGCGCACGCGGCCGCGGTCGGCGCCGTGATGGAGGTGGACACGCAACTCCGGGGCGAATTTGGCGGCTTCCCGTTGCCACGTCCCGAGCAGCGACATCGGACAGACCAGCAGTGTCGGCCGCTTGCCGTCCTGCGCTCTCTCGATCGCTTCGAGGGCGAGCAGCTGGACGGTCTTGCCCAGCCCCATGTCGTCGGCGAGGCAGGCCCCGAGCCCGATCGACGTCATGAACGAAAGCCAGGCGACACCGCGGCTCTGATAGGGCCGCAGCGTCGCCACGAAGGTCGGCGGCGGCTCGACCGGTTCGATGGTGCGCTGGACCCGGCCGGCCAGGAAATCGTCGATCCAGCCGTCGGTGGTGACTTCGGTGACCGGGAGCGGCGCTTCGAAACCGCCGTGCAGCAGGGCGAGGAGGTCCGCCGGGGTGGGCAGCGGCGGCTTCTCGCGGTCCGGATCGCGGCGGAGGTACTCGAGGCCCGCGCGCAGCAGTTCGGGGTCCACGCTCACCCACCGGCCGCGCAGCCGCACCAACGACGACTTCGCGGCGGCGAGCCCGGCGAGTTCCTCGTCGGTCAGCGCGTCCTCCCCGACGGCGAGCGCCCAGCGGTAGGAGGCGAGCTGGTGCCGCCCGAGCCGGTGCACGGCGGCCTGGTCGACGGACGCGCCGCGGACGGACAGCTTGAGCGCGAGCTTCCGCCTGCCGCCCCAGCTCGCCGGGAGCTGGACGTCGAACCCGGCGGCGACCAGCTGTTCCGCGCCGCCGTCGAGGAACTCCACGGTTTCAGCGACGGTGAGGTCGTAGACGCCCGGCTTCTCGGCCTCGACCGCGGGCCTGAGCAGCGGCAGTACCCCGGCGGCGCGCTCCAGCTCGGCGGTGAAGAGACCTTCGGGGTCGGTGAACTTCGCGCCCGCCTTGCCGGACCAGACGTCCTCAGCGGGGAGCAGGAGACTGGGGTCGGCCGCGGAGCGCAGCAGGAAACGCAGCTGCCACTTGGTCCCGTCGCCGGTCTGGTCGTCCGGATCGTCGGCCGGGCCGTGCAGCGTCGGAACCTCGTCGAGCCGGACGCAGACGGTGCCCTCGGTGAGGTCCGTGTCGCCGATCGCGTCCCAGGCGGCGATGCCCTCGGCGACGATCCCCATCCGCCCCGGCGACTGGCCGACCCGGTCGTCGGCACTCTTGAGCGCGTGGAGCCATGACCCGAACGGGCCTTCGCGCCCATCGCTTTCCGTCGCATGTCCGGCGGCCGCGAGCCGGTCGCGGACCGCCGCGTCGACCAGGGTGTGCAGCGCGTCGGTGACGAGCGCCGCCGGATCCGGGCCGGGATGCTCGGCCCGGCCCACCGGAGGAGTGGCCGCGATCAGCGCGCGGACCGCGACCGCGTCACCGCCCCGGGCCACCGGCCGCCAGCGCGCCCGCGCCACGATCTCGTTCCGCACGAGCGTCGGCAGCACCCGGCCGCGGCGGACCAGGTCGTCCGCCAGCCGGACGACGGCGCGGAGATGGCGGACCGACGTGCCGTAGCTGACCGTCTCGGCCAGATCCTCCAGCTCCGAGGGGTCGATCAGCAGGGCCGGCACCGACCAGGGTTCCAGCGTCGGTTCCGGCTGCGGACGGCCGCGGGCACCCAGTTCGGGCGAGGCGATCGGGCCGCCGCGCCGCGACGGCAACAGCAGCACGGCCGTCGCGGGCTTGCCGGGATGCAGGGCGGTCAGATCCGCGACCGAGGCGGCGAACGGATGCGGCCGGGCCGCGCTCGACGGCCGCATCGACGTCGTCGCCGGGCGGTCGCCGTGCTCACCCCACAGCACGATCCCGCGGCCACGGGACCACAGGCCGTGCACGACGAGTGGCGACATGTTCCCCCCTCTCCGCGCGTCTGGTCCCTCCAGCATGCCCGGCACCGATCAGCGGCCGGTCAGCGAGTCGCCGATAGGATCCCTTCGATGGAGGCAGCCGACGTTCTCGACGCGATCGATCCGCGCGAGGCACTGACCGTTCTCGGCCCTTCCAAGGCCAAGAACCGAGGCGGGCAGGCCGGGGAAACCGGGACGGCCTGGCCGGAACCGATGCTTCGCGCACGAGCCGGGATCTTGGCGAAGTCCAAGGTCGAAAACGGCGGTTTGCGGCCCGCGTGGCTGCGCTACAGCGGGAACTTCTACCGGAACGTCGGCGGCGCGCTGGGCGAGGCCGCCGAGAACGGGCGGACGCTGATCCTCAGCGGCGGCTACGGGCTCCTGCGCGCCGACGAGCCGATCTCCTACTACGACCGGAAGCTGCGGCTCAGCGACTGGCCGCCGGGAGTGCTCGAAGACGCCGTCCTGGGGGAAGCGCGCCGGATCGGCGCGACTAAAGCGGTCACGTTCGTGTCCGCCAGCGCCGACTACGCGAAACTGGCCCGGCGGATCCCTTGGGACATCGATGCCTTGCTGGTGACGATCGAGTTCCACGGTGGCGGGGCGCAGGTCGAGGTGCCACGGCGGCTGGCGCAGGCTTTCAGCGCGTGGTGGCGCCGGTCGCCGTCGGACTATCCGGCGGGCATGGTCGTGGAGGAACTGGGCTGACTCACGGCCACTGCGCTTCGGAAAGCACGCGTGCGGCCTTGAGGAACGCCTTGCGGTCGGCGGCCGACAGGTGGCCGAGCAACCGTTCCTCCTGCTCCTGAATCCGGGCTTGGGCCGAACGCCGCGACGCACGGCCCGCCTCGGTGATCCCGAGCAGCCGGACCCGGCGGTCCTTCGGATCCGGCTCGCGGGTGATCAGCCCGTCCTCCTGGAGGGTGTCCAGGGTGCCGATGATCCGGGTCTTGTCCGCGCCGATCGCCTTGGCGAGCGCGGCCTGCGTGCGGACGGGCCCGTCGTCGAGGGCGCTCAGCACCACGTAGCCCCACATGGTCAACCCGTGCTCGGCCAGCACCGGCGTCTCGGCGTTCATCAGCCGTCGCATCAGCCCGCCGAGCATCGCCGCGAGATCCGGCCTCCCCTGCTCCGCCATGCGCAGACCATACCGACCGAAGTCCGGGAACCGGTTGACGAACTCGTATGCATGTGTAGATGATATGCACATGCCTATCGATGAACTCCGCATGCTCGACGCCGTCGTGACCCGGGCCAGCCTCGACCTCGTCACCAAGATCACCCCGGCGGACCTGGCCAAACCGACCCCGTGCAGCGCCTGGACCCTGCACGGACTGCTGGCGCACATGGCCACCCAGCACCACGGCTTCGCCGCCGCGGCCGAAGGCGAGAGCCACCTCGACCATTGGCGGCTGCTCCCCCTGGGCGACGACCCCGTCGGCACCTACCGCGCCTCGGTGAACCGGGTACTGAACGCCTTCGTCCCCCACGACCTCGCCGAGCGGAAATTCGCCCTTCCCGAGTTCTCCACCGAAGTCACCTTCACCGCGGAGCAGGCCCTCGGCTTCCATTTCGTGGACTACCTGGTGCATTCGTGGGACGTGGCCAAGACCCTCGGCTTGCCGCTCACGTTCGAGCGCGAGGTCCTCGACGCCGGGCTGCGGTTCGCCGAGGCGATCCCGAACGGGAAGAACCGGACCACGCCGGGCGCGGCGTTCGCACCGGCCGTCGAGGCGACGGGACAGTCCGATCTGGACACGATCGTTGCCCTGCTGGGCCGTTCCCCGTCGTGGCCGGATCAGGTGGCCGCGGCGTGACGCGCGGCCTCGAGAATCCGGCCGGTGACGAGGTCGGGTTTCTCCAGCGACAATCCATGAGTGGTCTTGGGCACGACCTCGACCTCGATATGCGGGTTCAGTGAGGCGAGCCGGGTCGCCACCGCGCGAGCGTCGTGGATGACGCTGCGTTCGCCGACGACGATCCGGGTGGGCACGTCGATCGCCGCCAGCTCGTCGTCGCTGAACAGGGGCATCTCAGGGAGCTGCTGCTTGTACTTGAGCGCGGCGAAGAGCAGCGGCCGCACGGTGTGCCGCACGTCCGGATCCCCCGACGCCACCAGCCGCAGGAGCCACCCGGGCAGGAACCAGAGGAAGATCTCGCGCAGGCTCCACCAGATGAAGCTCCGGCCGATCACGCCGAACCCCGCCGCTTCGATGGCGACGACACCCGCGATCCGAGCGGTGGACCGCGTCGCGAGGTTCAGCGCCAGCCAGCCGCCTCGCGAAACACCGGCGAGATAGACCTTTTCGTGGGCCGTTTCCGCGAGAACGCCTTCGACGACCTCGGCGAGCCAGTCCGCACAGTCATCCGCGGACTCGATCGGTGCGGTCTGGATCGACCGCCCGGGCTCGCCGAGGGAGTCGACGGCGTAGACCCGGTGCCGGACGGCGAGTTCGGCGATATGCGGATACCAGGACAGCGACGTGCCCATCCCGCCGGAAAGCAGCACGATCGGCGGACCGTCCGCCGGCCCGCACCCACGGACCCGCGTCGGGCCGAATCTCGTTTCGATGTCCAGCTCCACGGCGGGAACCGGCCACTTCCGCAGAATTTCGTCGTAGACGGCGAAGAAGCGCTCTTCGGCCTTCTTGTCGGTGAACTCCCCCAGCATCGGACCTCCTTCGAGTTTATGGTGCACTTGCACCATAACAGCGGGTGGCCATTCCAGCCACCCCTCACCGGCATGGCAGAGTGACCGCGTGCCGAAACGTGTGGACCACCAAGAGCGCAGGCGCGAGATCGCGGAGGCGCTCTTCCGGATCGCCGCCGCCCAATGCCTGCAGGCGGTCACGCTGCGTGCGGTGGCCGCGGAGGCGGGCATTTCGATGAACCTGGTGCAGTACTACTTCCCGACCAAGGAAGAGATGCTGCGCTTCTCCTGGCAGCGGATCGTCGAGCTGACCGCGGAGCACGCCGGGAAGACCATCGGCGAGGCGATGAAGACCGGCGACGAGCGCACCATCGTGCGCGCCTACCTGACCTCGGTACTGCCGGACGGCGAGCGGGCCCGCATGCTCTCCGCCGTCCAGATCGCGTATTTCGCCGTCGACGTCACGCGCGGGAGCCAGGATCCCGATCAGGAACCGCTTCTGCCCCACCTGGTCCATGCGATCACCGAGCTGCTCCGGACGGCCCAGGAGAAAGGCGACGTCCCCGCGCGCCTCGATCCCCGGCTCGAGGCGGACTCCCTCGCGACGATGTCCGCCGGCCTCGTCACGGCGATCATGGTCGACGCCTACACGGCCGAGCGCGCGGCGGAGATCGTCGACTACCGGCTGGACGGGGTGTTCAGCGGCGCTCGATGAGCGCCTCGATGCCGTCCAGGATGCGGCTGAGACCGAACTCGATGTCCGCTTCCTCGATGCCTTCTTCGCCGTACGCCTCACCGGAAATCACGGCGGCGACGCGCCGATAGCCCCGCGCTTCGAGACGCGGCCCCAGAAACGAGCCCAGAGCCCGGACCTGTTCAGGAGGGCTCGCGTTCACGTCCCGGAGCAACGACGCGGTACTGCGAACCCATCCGTCGACCAGTACCGCGCAACCCGTGACGTCCTGGGCACTCAGCCCTGAATCCGCCATCCCCTCAAGGAAGTTTTCCAGCCACCCCAAGAGATTCGGCGTACTGGGCGCACTCCGCACCGGCAGGTCGATCAGCCACGGATGACGGCGGCAACGTTCGAGGAGCGCGCGGGCCCAGGCGGTGACCGCGACGCGCCAATCGCCGGACGGCGGTTCCGGCGGCGGCGGCCCCCAGGCCGCTTCGGCCACGAGGACGAGCAGTTCCTCCTTGGAGCTCAGATACCGGTAAAGCGCGTTCGCGGTGACGCCGAGGCGTTTGGCGATCGAAGGCATGGACAGCGCCGCATAGCCCTCCGCGTCGGCCTGCGCGATGGCCGCGTCGACGATCTGCTCGAGGCTGTATCCCGGTTTCGGCCCGCGCCGGGGCGCCGGGGCGTGCCCCCAGGCCAGCGCCGTACCCGGCGGCAGCAACTCGATCTCGACGTCGTCCATCGGGGCATTGTTGCACTCAAAACCGGTAAAGGCATACACTGTTCATGGCATACACAGTTTCATACGACTTGGGGGCTCGACCATGACCGAACCGACCAGACGGAACGTGCTCCGCGGAGCCGCCGCGCTCGCCATCGGTGGAGCCGCCGCGAGCTTCGGCGGCAGCGGATCCGCTTCCGCCGCACAAGCTCCGGCGGAACCCCGCCACCCATTCCTCGAAGGCGCGTTCGCGCCGGTCACGGAGGAGGTGACCGCGTTCGGCCTGCCGGTCACCGGCCGCATTCCGAGCGATCTTCGCGGGCGGTATCTGCGCACCGGGCCGAACGTCCTCGGTCTCGAGGATCCACGCGCCCACCACTGGATGCTGGGTGAGGGCATGGTGCACGGCGTCCGGCTGCGCGACGGGAAGGCCGAGTGGTACCGCAACCGCTGGGTCCGTTCGTCCGGGGTCGCCGCGAAGCTCGGCGAGCGGTACCCGTGGCCGGTGCCCGCCGAGGACTTCGCGCCGAACACGCACGTGATGGCCCATCACGGCCGCATCCTCGCCCTCCAGGAATCGGGCGCCCCGCCGTACGAACTCGACGGCGAGCTGAACACGTTAGGGCCGTTCGATTTCGGCGGTTCTTTGGAGGGTTCCTACACCGCGCACACCAAGTTCGACGCGCGCGCCGACGAGCTGCACGCGGTGACCTATCACCCGACCTGGGACCACGTGCGGCATCTGATGGTCGACCGGACCGGCCGCGTGGTGCGGACCACCCGCATCCCGGTCACCGACAGCCCGATGATGCACGACTTCGGGCTCACCGAGAACTACGTGGTCGTCTTCGACGTACCGGTCACCTTCGATCCGCAGCCGGGCAAGGTCGTGCCCTACAAGTGGAACTCGGATCACCCGGCCAGGGTCGGGGTGATGAAACGCGACGGCGGCCCGGTCCGCTGGTTCGGGGTGGATCCGGTGTTCTACTCGCATACGCTCAACGCCTACGAGCAGGGCTCCACGGTGGTGGTCGACCTGACCACGATGCCCGCTCCGTTCGAGGTGGCAGGCAAGCAGGGCTTCGGTGGTCCGTCGGCGTCGGGCCCGCCGGTGCTGGAGCGCTGGACGATCGATCTCGCCCAGGGGCGGGTCCGGCGCCGCGTTCTCGACGACCGGCCGCAGGAGTTCCCGCGGGTCAACGAAAGCCTGGTGTCACGACGGCATCGGTACGGCTACTCGGCCTCTCCCGGCGAATTGTTCGACGTCTACCTGGACAAGCCGTCCGGCTCCTTCGGCAACGCGCTGATCAAGCACGACCTGCGGAGCGGGCGCTCCGAGGTGCACCGTTTCGGCCGGGGTGCCGACGCGAGCGAAGCGGTGTTCGTGCCCTCCTCCCGCGGCAAGGCCGAGGACGACGGTTACGCGCTCGCGTACGTCAACAATCCCGACCGCAACGCGTCGGACCTGGTGATCCTCGCGGCGCAGGACTTCACCGCGAAGCCCTTGGCACGTATCCACCTGCCGAGGCCGGTACCGCTGGGCTTCCACGGAAGCTGGGTCGCCGACTGACCGACCGGGCTGTCGCCGGAAACCCCGGCGACAGCCCCTCGGGTCACACTCCGGTGAGCACCTCCTCCAACGCGGCGGCGGAGTCCGGATACCGCTCGAGCAACGCCAGACCGGTGGGTGCAGTGCTCCCCCACGGCTCGTCGCAGCCCAGCAGACCCGCCACCGCGTCACACGCCGCCGGATGCGCCGCCAGCAGCGCGAGGCCGCCGCCCCCGGTCTTCCTCGTCACCGCGACGGGTTCCGGCTGGTCCTTCCAGGGCGGAACCCATTCGTCGAGCGCCGCGAGCCGTCCCGGGAAGATGCGGCCGGCTTCCCTCACGAGCAACGGCACCAGTTCCGCGCCCCGGGACCTGAGTGTGGTGATCAACGTCGGCAACCACGGCAACAGCAACCGGTCCGGCAGCTCGGCGAAAGCGTTCGACACCGCCTCGACCACGAAGTCGGCCAGCCCGGGCGCCGGCTCCAACGCGTGCACGAACCCGCTCAGGTAGCGCGGATAAGCGGGCAGCACCATCGGGTTCGCCAGCAGTTCGGCGCATCGCTCCCGCAGTTCCGCGCGGGAGAGACGACCGAGCTGCACCTGCGCGGCCCACAGCAACGCCACCTTCGACGGCTCCTGCGGATGCGATCCGACGATCGCGAGCTCCAGCTGCGTGCGGTCGCACCCCAGCGACAAGGCGAGCGACTCCATGCTGAACAGGAAGCCCAGCATCGCGGCGACCTGCTCGACACCGGCTTCCTCGTCGGCGAAGGCCGCTGGGAGCAGGGTGCAGTAGTGCGCGTACCCCGTCCTGACGAACTCCTCGATCCATCGAGGCAGCACCGGCTCGCTGGTCCGGTAGTGCGCCAGCAGTCTGCGCACCCGCCGCAACACTTCCGGAGCGCCGTCGACGGTGCGTTCGGTGGCCAGCACCTCCAGGGCGCGCGTCCCCAGCTCCCCCGCGAGCCGTGCGCTGCGAAGGTAGAGCGTCGCGTCTTCGACCGTTCCGAGCACCTTCGCGGCGGTGGCCTGCGGATGGTAGGCAGCGCGCCGAAGCCGTTGCTCCAGCACCTGCTCGACGCTGACCCCCTCGTAGCCCAGCTCGATGAGGGCCCGCTGATGGGTGCCCAGCGCCAGATCCCACGACTCCTGGATCGGCCGCTCGCCGAGGCGCCGCTCGCCCATGATCGGCCTCGCCGCACCGCGTGGCATCAGGTAGCGCAGCATCCACAGGAGATCGGAGCAGGGCTCCAGCTCCGGCCTCGACGCTATGTCGAGCAGCGCCCGCTGCACACCTCGTTGCTGCAGCTTGAGGGCCAGCGGCTCCAGCCTGTCGTGCACGTCGCGCGCCAAGGGTGGCAACGCGTCGTACCCGACCTGGCCGATCCGGTCGCCACCCATCATGATCTCGACGAGGCGGCGTACGTCGCGCCTGCCGGGCACGACGTCCTTCTCGATGCAGGTGACCGCCGCGTCCTGGAAGTCGTACGGCGTCGGCTTGGCCCGGTCACGCATACCCGCCAGCAGGATCGAGGTCTCGAAGACCGCGATGGCGTCGGCCGTCGAGGACAGGTACCCGTTCCGGCGCGCCGCCCGCACGATCTCGACCGACCAGCCCAGCAGCTCGGCCTCGTCCAGCCGGTCGAGCACCGGAGGTCGTCGCAGGAAGCCGGAAAGCTGGTCCGCCGCCACCGGATCCGGCGTCGGCGCGGGCAGCTCCGCGGCCTTCTTCCGCTTCGGCCCGCCCACCTGCCCTTCCAGCTGGAACTGCTTCACCTTGGTGCGCTTGAGGTTCTTGGCCCACTCGGTCGCCGCGATCGACACCGATCCCCCGGCCAGCCCGAACTGCGCCTCGATCGAGGCGTGGCTCGACGGGATCAGCCCGTACTGCCAGGTGCTCTCACTACGCGGGCTGATCACGAACCCGTCCGTACCTTCGACGCCGAACTCCGCGACCCGGCTGGCCGCGTGGAAGGCGCCGCAGACGTAAAGACACTCCGCCGGATCCGCTCCCGACGCGGCGAGGTGCTCGCGCATGCGGGTCCACATGTAGCGCTCGCGGTCTTCGTCGACCCGAACGTGCCGGGTGTCCCCCGGCGCGAGACGGCGGAACAGGCTGCCGATCAGGAACATGACCTGGCGATAGGTGTCGTGGTCGCTGTCACCGAGCGGCAGCTCGACGTACTGGTGCCACCACTCCGACCAGTGCCGCACCCGCCCGTGCCGCAGCAGGTGCTCCTCGAGTTCGGCGAACCGCGGCCGCAGATCGCCGATCTCGACGCCGACCGCGTCACCGTGCAGCGCGGCCTCCTCCTCGGCGGGCGGCGCGTCCGGGTCGGCGGACGGCTCGGGCTCACGTTCGTTCCATTGGAAGACGTGGTCCGCCGACCGGTCGACGAGGACGAGCTCGACGCCCGGGGTGTCCAGGGCGTACGCGATCGCCTGGTATTCCGCCGAAGCCTCGGTGATCGGCGCGACCACGGACAAGGGCGCCCACTCCGCGGGGAACCCCTTCACCTCCGTCGCGAACGCCTGCACCGCCACGGGCAGACGGCAGTTGCGCAGCTCGGTCAGCAACGGCGCCATGTCCTCGCACAGTTCGAGGTAGACGACCTTCGGCTGCTTCTCCCGCAACCGCCGCGCCATCGCCACGGCCGAGGCCGGGGAATGGTGGCAGACCGGGAAGATCTCCAACGGCTCGCGCACCGCGCGGTCGACGTCGTCGACGAGTCCGAGCAGGATGCCCTCCAGTGCGCCGGGCCCGTCGGCGAAGGCGGCCGCGGCCTCCTGCAACTGGCCGCGCAACGCCTCGAAGGCGCCGCTCACGAGAGGGTGGCGATCGCGTCGCGGCCGCCGTCGAGGAACTCCGGCCAGTCCCCGCCCTCGTCCTTGCTGCGCGGCTCGACGACGCCGTGCAGGTACTTGTTGAGGATCGCCAGATCCTCCGGCTCACGGCGGGCGAGTGAACCGACCAGCGAGGACGCCAGCGTACGGGCGGTCAGCTCGCGTTCCCCGAAGAAGTTGCTGTGCAGCACCGCGTCTTCGAGCACGCCGATCTGCTCGGCCGTGGACAACGCCGACTCCAGCTTCTCGTCGTCGCTGCCCGCCGACGCCGCCGCTGCGCGAAGGTCGCCGAAGCTGCGCAGCAACACGTCGAGGAGCGTCGGCGGCACGTCCAGTTCGATCTGGTGGCGGCGCAGCAGTTCCTCGGTGCGGAAGCGGACGATCTCCGCCTCGCTCTTCTTGTTCGTCACCACGGGAATGCGGACGAAGTTGAAGCGGCGCTTGAGCGCGGACGACAGGTCGTTGACGCCGCGGTCGCGACTGTTGGCGGTGGCGATCACGGAGAAGCCGGGTTTGGCGAAGACGATGCCGTCGCTGTCCAGCTCCGGTACCGAGATGTACTTCTCCGACAGGATCGAGATCAGCGCGTCCTGCACGTCGCTGGTGGACCGGGTCAGCTCCTCGAACCGGCCGATCGAGCCCGCCTCCATCGCCGTCATGATCGGCGACGGGATCATCGACTCGCGGGACTGGCCCTTCGCGATGACCATCGAGACGTTCCACGAGTACTTGATGTGGTCCTCGGTGGTGCCGGCGGTCCCCTGCACGACGAGGGTCGAGTTGCGGGAGATCGCGGCGGCCAGCAGCTCGGCGAGCCAGCTCTTGCCGGTGCCCGGGTCTCCGATCAGCAGGAGCCCGCGGTCCGAGGCGAGCGTGACGATGGCCCGCTCCACGATGCTGCGGTCACCGAACCATTTCTGCGCGATCTCACGGTCGAGGCCGTCGGCGCGCTCGGAACCCAGGATGAACAGGCGCAGCATCTTCGGGGACAGACGCCAGGCGAACGGTTTGGGGTTGTCGTCGACGGACTCCAGCCAGTCCAGTTCTTCGGCGTACTTGATCTCGGCGGGGGCGCGCAACAGGTCGGACATGTCTTGCCTTTCGGGGAGTTCAGGAGGTGAGGAAAGTCTTGAGTTCGTGAACGAGTTTGGTGATGTGGCCGGAGATCACGGGCGTGCCGAGATCCTTGAAGCGCTCGCGGAACCAGGGGTTGACGCTGCCCCGTCCGGCGCTGGTGACCGAACCGACCGGGATGAACTTCGCCCCGGACCGGTGGATCGCGGCCATGCTCTCGAAGAGCTGCTCGACGCGGGTCTCGTAGAAGTCGGAGATCCACACCACCACGGTGTTCGCGGGCTCGGCGATCTTCGGCTGGGTCAGCCCCATCGCGACCATGCCGTCGTTGCCGCCGCCCAGGTTCGTGCGCAGCAGCGTTTCGAAGGGATCGTGGACCCACGGGGTGAGGTCGAGCGCCTGCGTGTCGTAGGCGATCAGGTGAACGTCCACTTTGGGCAATCCGGCGAAGATCGAGGCCAGCACGGCGCAGTTGACCATCGAGTCCACCATGGAACCGGACTGGTCGACGACCGCGATGAGCCGCTGTGGTGTGGTCTTCTTCGCGGTCTGCTTGTAGTACAGGCGATCGACGTAGAGCCGTTCCTCTTCCGGGCTCCAGTTGGTGAGGTTCTTCCAGATGGTGCGATCGAGGTCGAGGTTGCGGAACACGCGCTTCGGCGGGACCGAACGATCCACTTTGCCCGTCGAGGCCTTCTCGACCTGGGTCCGCAGGACCTCCGCGATCTCGTCGACGTAACGCCGGATGAGCGATTTGGCGTTGGCCAACGCCACTCCGGACAGATTGTCCTTGTCCCGCAACAACTGTTCGATGAGGGACATACTCGGGCTCAGCTTCGCCGCGAGCGCGGGATCGGCGAGGACCTCGCGCAGATGCATCCGCTTCACGAGGTCAGCCTCGATGTCACCGAGGTCCGGGCCGATCGCCGGGAGCAGGGTGCTCAGATCGGGTGTGCCGCCCCCGCCGGTGCCGCCGAGCCCGGTCGGGGCGCCTCCGGAACGGCCACCGCGCAACTCGCCCGGACGGCAGCCCAGCGCTCGCTCCAGCCAGCCCGCGTCGGACTGCCAGCAGGACAGCCGGCTGGCAGTCACCGTGTGCGGCGGCTGAGCGAAGACGTTCAGCAGCACCTTCGACACGAGTGCCGCGCGCCGCACCTCCGCCGCCTTGTCCCGGCTGTCCTCGGCTTCGGGGACCATCAGCCCGTCGAACTCGGCGGCCAGTTCCGGATGACGCTGGACGACCGAGTCGACCGCGACGTTCGGATCCAGCAGCGCCGACGGCAAGCCGATGTCCTCGACGACGGCCACACTCGCCGATTCGAGCGCGGCCTGCTCCTCGGTGTCGAAGAGCCGGGCGAGCAGCCGCCAGTACAGGACCTGGCGGCGGTTGTCCTCGGATTCGGTCATTTCCGCAGCAGCCTTCCGGCACGCTCGCGCAACACGGCCGCGGCGTCGGTGGCCGCCTTCTCGGCTTTCACCCCGGCCTTGTCCGTGGTGCCGCCGGCCCAGGCTCCGGCGTGCACGGCGGTGGTCTTCTTCCGCACGGTGGTCTCGACGGCGAGCGGCTGGAGGCGGAATCCGCCGTCCCAGCGGATCAGGCCGATGCACGCGCTGGAACTCGCGACGGCCTTCGGCGTCAGCGGACCGGCCGCGGGGATGCGGTCCGTCTCGACGAAGAGCTGATTCCCGGCGAAGGTGAACGTCACCTCGTCCTCGCCGCCCTCGACGTCGTAACCCTCGATGAAGACAGGGACGGCGATCCGCACCGGATGCCGGTCCAAGGGCGCCACCATCGGCGTGACGGCCTTCGGTAGGACGACGCGCGCCGTCGAGAACGCGTCCGCGGGCTCACCGAGGCGGGCGTGCTCGTCCTGCCAGAGCAAGTCCCCCTCGGCGGTGACCGGCATGTCGACGAGGTCCATGGAGCGGCCCTCACTGATCGCCGTGAGCAGGGAGAGATGCGGGCGCAGCAGCTGCCAGATCCCGGCGCCGATGATCGTGTCCGGCTTGGGCACGGTCACGTTCGCACGCACGAGACGGGGAGCCGTGCCGTCTTCGGGTTCGACCACGGCGTGGACCTGGACCTGCGCGGCCGTCGAGTGTTCCAGCAGGTCGACCCCGAGCGGCAGCAAGCGGCCGGTGACCGTGCTCGTCGCCGATACCTCGTGGTGAAGGGCCAGCAACATCGCACGCGACCACAGGTCGCCCCAGCGCCGGACGGGGACACGATCCAACGCCGCACCAGGACACGACGCCGCGAGCTCGGCCGCGAAACCGTCGAGCAGAACGGCCAGCCGACGCAGGCTCGGCTCGGCCAGCAACGCCGAGATCACCTGCGCCGAGCCCGAGATGAGGTCGTGGTCGATGCCCTGCCAGCCCGCTCGGGCCAGATCGGCGAGCCAGGACCGGGCGGCCGCGAGGAGATTCGGCGACTCCGTCTCGGAAGCTTGCCGGGCCGGGTCCTCGTCCTGTGGTCGGCCAGTCGCTTCGGCAAGGCGCGCGAAGATCGCGTCGTGCACGGAGCCGAACACCGCGATCCTCGCCGCCGCAAGGGAAACGAAGTGCTCCTCCCCTGCCGCGCCGGCTGCGGTCTTCTCGGCAGCCTCCGCGACGCGCGATGCCAACGGCGACCCGGCGACGGCATCGGCGAGCTCGGTCAGACCGGCGATCTTCTGAGGACGAAGCAACCCGGCGACGAGCACGTCGTCGAAGGCGTCGACGACCGCCAGTGCCTCGTCGAGACCGGCGATGGGATCGGTGAGCAGATCGACGCGCATCAGACCACCGCCCTGGTCGACGGGAACCACTGAAGCTCCGGCACCGGCGCCGTGGACGCTTCGAATTCGAGATATGCCAAGTGCCGCAGGAATTGGCTGAACACGGAAGCCGCGGCGGTGCTGTCACCCTGCGACGGCCGTGTCGCGCTCATGGTCTGCGAAATGGCCTGCGCCGTCGGCTCGGGAACCTCGACGCGCAGGTATCGCGCCACCCGCTCGGCACCGTATTGAAGGGCGGATTCGTTGATCAGGCCGAGAATATGGTTGCAGAACATCCCCCGCGCCCCGCCACACGGCCGGTTGTTGTTGGTACTACAGGAGAATTCGTACGTGCTCGCCGCGACCGACGAGACGTACACCCGTCCGATGTCCGATCCGCTGGACACCACGCCCTGCACCCGTCCGTCGGCCAGTTCGACGAACGGGACCTTCGCGAGCTTGCGCGGGCGGGCGGGCGGCAATACCCGGGCCGTGCTCGCTCTTTCCCAGTCTGACAACGCATCTTCTCCTTGCGGGGGTGCCTCGGTGGGGACTGGGATGAACCTAGCGGGAGGCACCGACAGTTTTGATCACATCCGGAGTTTTGCGAGCTGAACGGCCAGATCGGCGAGGCCGTCGGCATGGAAGTCGAACCGGTCCGTCTCGGACGGCGGGTCACCGACGGGCCTGGCGACGTAGGCGGTCCGGAGACCGACGCTCTGCGCTCCCCTCAGGTCCCACGCGTGGGTGGCGACCATCAGCAGCCGCTCCGGCTTCGTCTTGGCCACGTCGGCGGCCAGTTCGTAGACCGCCGGGTCGGGTTTGTAGGTCTGCGCGTCCTCGGCGGAGAGCGCAAGATGCCACCGCAGGCCGGCGTGGGCGTTGATCCTGAGGAGGCTCGTGCGGCTGGCGTTGGAGAGTCCGATCAGCATGTGGTGCTCAGCGAGCTTGGCCAGCCCTTCGACGGAGTCGGGCCACGGCGAGAGCTTCGGCACCACGTCCGTCTTAGTGGCGATCTGGGCCGCTTCGCGGTCGAGAACGTCGCTCGGCGCGTACGGCCGCTCCCCCGCCACGATGCGCCGCTGCTCGGTCTCGACATGGCCCTGCCACAGCCTGACCAGCTCGTCGGCGTCGACATCCGGCGCGGCCTCCCGGACGGCCGCGCGGATCCCGGCCGGCTCGTCGACGAGCGTGCCGAGGATGTCGAACACCAACGCGTCGATCTCCACGATGAACCTCCCGGTAAGGGTTAAAGTGTCGGTTAACCGCGAACGTACGAGAGGTCGGTAAGGGATGCAAGTAGCTTTAGACGATTACGTCTGGGCAGCGGGTGTCGCGACCGATCTGGTCAACACGGCGCCGGAGGTGTGGCACGGCGAAGACAAGCTGCCCGACCTCGACTCTCTTGTCGCCTTCGCTGAGCTTCACTCGATACTCGTGGACACGCGGCCCAGTGACCTGCGCGCCGTTCACCGGCTGCGCGTCACAGTGCGCGATCTGATCGATCACCCGAACCGAGCGGGCCTTGTCACTGGCGCCACCGCGCTGACCTCTGCAATCGGCGTCCTCAGCCTCGACGCCTCCTCCGACCACGCCCGATGGACCGCGTCCCTCCGGCCCGGGGCGACAGTCTCCGACAGCTTCTCGCTGGTCTGCGGCGTCGGGATTCTCGGTGCGGTCCGGGCTCTCGGCGCCGAACGATTTCGCGCGTGCGGCGCACCTGTTTGCCGAGGCGCGTTCATCGACACCACGCGCCCGGGACGACGTCGATACTGCATGCCAGGTCTCTGCGGAAACCGTGTCAACGTGGCCAATCACCGAGCACGCCGAGCCACAACACATACGCCTCGGGGTCATCAAGCTTGAAGCACACTCATCGCTAGCAACACTCCGATCACAGCTCCGACGCATCGAGACCGCTCGCCGCAGGCCGTGACGCTGACTCGTACCTCGTAGGCCCGACAGCACTAATATCGAGAATTCGCTTTACTCGGAGTCGTTCCCCGAGGTTGTGATTTCCTGAAGCTGTTCCCGGGACAGGGACGAACCGAAGATCGTTCGCGTAGTATTGACCGTCCTCAAAGCCACATTCCTCAAGTCGGCGCCGGTAAGGTCGGCTTCCGTCAGGTTGGCTCCCCTGAGGACAGCATCACGAAGGATGGCGCCTACCAGATCGGCCCGGAAGAGGTTGGCGCCCTCGAGGTACGCACCGGCGAGGTTCAGCCCGGAAAGCGCCTGTTCGCTCAAGTCGGTCCGATCGAGGATCACGCCAGTCAGCGTCGTCCGACGGAGAACTACGCCGTCCAACTTGGCATCGGCGAGGTCGGCGTTGGTCAAATCAGCGCCACTCAGGTCTGCTCCGGCGAGATTGGCCTCGTTCAAGATGGCCGACGTCAGGTTGATGCCGCTCAAATCCGAACCTGCGAGATCCGCGCCTCGCAGATTGATCCGCCCGACCTGCCACAAGTCCGGCCCAGGCCGACGGGCCCGATGGAGGATTTGTTGAGCGGCCAGGCGAACTTGGCGTTCTTCCGTATGGCCGCGTGTCGGCTTGCCTGGAGAACTGCCGTCATTCTCGGCCACGGTTTCCCGATCGACGGGCAACGGCATCCGCAGATACGCGCACACTACGTCGAGAATCGTCTCACGCTGCGCATCGGAAGACCGACCCAAGCGCTCCAAGGCGTACAGGCCACCCAGGCGGACTGGCGCGGCGTCCGCTCCAAGCTGCTCAACGGCTTTTGTGTACAGCTCGGTGATCCGCCGCTCGGCCGCATCGTGTTCGGTCTGCCTTGCCACAGAGCGCTGGTCAGTCAGGGCCAATTCGGCGGAGCGTTGACGTCTGGCCGCCAGCAGCAGCGCGGCCGCACCGCCTGTTCCCACGACGATCGTTCCAGCTGTCCGGATGGCGTCCAACTGCACACTCGGACCGGTCCCACCATAGAGCCGCAGTAGCACGATTACGGCGGTTATACCGATCGCCAGAAGAGCTGTTCCTGCCACCGCGATGCTCCGAACCGAGATGACTCGGAGATCGTTTGGCTCGTCGTGGGATTCTCGGCGAGCGCGGCTGAATAGCCCGACGCCGCCCGCAGACACCAGAACCATCGACAACGGAACTGCCCACCAAGCCGTGAGCCAGGTCCACAGTGGGCTCCACCAAGACCTCGCGGCCCAGCCGGCGACCGCCGCACCCGCGATGACGCTTGCCGAAGACAGGAAAAGTACTGCTCGGCCTTGAGGGCGCGGGTTCACTCGCCATCTTCCTTGGAACGGGGAGCCGGGCGCCGATAGACGCGCCCCTCCCTGGCTGCTTCGAGAGTCTCCCGGGTGAGCACCTGCTCTCGCGGCCATGCGAGCTGAGTAAGCTCTTCGAGCCCGTCCGGCGCGCCGGAGATAGTGTCCGCCGCAGGCGCTGTGATGTCGTCGAGGAGCCTATGGATCAGGAGCGCAAGTGACCCGGGCCCACTTCCGCCGTATCCCCAATTAATTCCATAGTAGTAGTGCTGTGGCGCCAATTGGAGAACACCATTCTCGGTCCGCACCCAGATCGGCTCGTCGAGAATTACCTCGATCAGCTTACCATTTTCCTCCGAAAGGCGTTGGGGTACGGAAACGGTAATGGTCCCATCCTTTTCCCGGACAGCCGGGGCTCCGCTGACAGGATCCACCAATCGCTCCCCCTGGGCACCGAGATACTCATGATAAGCAGTCGGCTCACTAGCCGACCTCAGCCTCTTTGCCCACTCCGCACCGTAACGGCGACCAGGATGAACTATCTCAGTGCTGGCATATTGAAAATCCGCCCCACCATCCCACTCGCGAACAACCTGGACACACTCGAGCGCCAGCAGATCACTGCGAGAAAGGATTTCGTGCCAGCCATTTTGCGCATCAGTAGGAGTTATTTCCTGCGGCTCCGTAAAATCCATAGGTCGCGCGGCGATCATAGTGGTCAGCTCCATTAATTTGCCAACTCGATCATGTGCCTCTTTGACGAATTCGAGATCACGGTAAGCTGCTTTTGTCGCCCGACATTGTGCCACTCGCGCCAGACGCAGGAGCACTTGCTGCGCCGGCTCACCGTCGGTAAGCGCGCTTACCATACGCAGAAGTGGCGTCACATCAATGTCAGGATTGGGCGGATACGTCACCGTTGCACTAGCAGGTCCCCATTCCTTCATGAGACGAGGAACTCTAAGAGGAAGCGGCCAGTAAGGCGCAGGACAACCCAGCACCCGCGATAGATCCCCCCATCGAGCGGCAAAATCTCGCCACTTGGGATCAACGTTCCCGGGCTGTGCGGTACCGACAGTCGGCCCATCTCGACCGAAGTCCGACGCTATTCGGACGAGCGCATCAGCTTCCGGAAAGAGGGCTGCCGCCTCGTGCGCCAGCGGTCCTGCGCGATGATGAAGCGGCCAGAAGACCGCGACAACGCCAGACTCTGTGATCCATTCCTGAACCAGGGCATCGGCGACCTGCCTGCTCCCACTGTACGTCGCCTTCTCCCTGGCATCTGGCCAGTATTTCAACGGAGTCTGCCGGAGAAGCTCTCGCATGCCTGTCGACGCAGCCCACTTGAACAGATCGTCTTCGTACCAGTAATGGCGACGCCCCAGACTTCCGGCCGGCGAACAGAAGCGACGACGCCAGTGGTACCACCCGGCTTGCCAAGGCTCGAGACCAAGAGTTCTCGCCGCGGCCCCGATGTCGAGTCGTTCACGCTCGTCAAGCCAAGTCACCTGCTTCATGATGCCGCACTTGCGACCACCCCAGGCGCCTGACCCTCCGATTCCGCAGAGGAGGCGGGACGCGACGTCCCGGGCCGACGGCAGGTTCGTTGCTTGAACTCCTCAAGCACGCCACCGGTCTGGGAGATGCGGCGGAGGGAATCCATCTGTCCCTCGCGACGGGCAGGTACCACTCCAGTAGCAGTCGCACATCACGAGACCCACCTGCCGGAGCATCCAGCACAGACAAAACCAATCGCCGTTGCTGTACCCAGCCCGTGAGGCCGCAGTGTTCGAGGGGGGACTTGAACCCCAGTTCACTTGAGCGCCCAAGTCTCAGCGCACGAACAGCCATCCCCCTACACAAAATACAAAAGCCGGGGCCCTCCCCTGGCAACAGCCGGGAAGGGCCCCGCCACAACCGAAACTCAGACCCCGGCCACCTGCTGAATCCAGGGCCGGTACCGCGTGATGTTCGTGTACGCGGTCGTCGTCTGCCGGTCGCTCGTCGACGCGACGCCGACCTGACGGCCGGAGGCGAACATCGGGCCGCCCGAGTCCCCGCCGGCGGTGATGCCGTCGCCGCGGCGCGCGCACACCGCGATGCCGCCGTTGTAGTCACGGCAGGAGACCGACGTGACCGAGACGTTGGCGACCTTCAGGTAGCGCGACTGGCAGTTGATCTCCGAACCGCACTGGCTCGTCGCGCCCCAGCCGTAGACCTGGACGGTCTGGCCGACGGAGACGCTGGCGGTGGTGCCCAGCGGCGAGTAGGTGGCGTTGACCGAGGTCGTCAGCTTCACGATCGCGAGGTCCGCGCTCGGGTGCCGGGTGACGGTGGAGCCGGTGGCCATGGTGCCGCCGCTCTGCTGGTCGAGGCTCCCGATCCGGAAGGTGAACGTGCCACCGCTGGCCACGCAGTGCTTCGCGGTCAGGATGTACTGCGGCGCGATGATCGTCGAGGTACACGTTTGCCGGCCGTTGGCGAAGAGCCTGGCCGCCCACGGGCCGCTCGACGCGTTCTGGCCGCCGATGATCATCGGCTGGACGTCGGAGGACGGTTCCGCGGCGGACGCCACGGGGGCGGTGACGCCGAGCAGTGCCGCGAAGGCGGTGCCGGCGATCAGTGCGAAGGAGCGAAGTCGCATGGTTCCGACTCATTTCTGCGGCCGGGATCCGGCCGCGCGATGGGGACGGGGTGTGCTGATTCTGGGACGCGGCAAGAGAAATCGGACACCGCCGAAAGTCGTGCAGTAGGTACTTATCTCTTCACCCCGACCACCGCTAAGTGCCCCTCTAGGTACCGGAACCACCCGCCGGTTACTACACCCGGCGTCCGTCCACTTGAGACGGATGGCGGCATAACTCCAGGGACATAACCCCGCGCCGGGTCTTCCCGAAAACCTTTCCCGCCGACAGAATCGCCACCATGACCGCAGCACAGTGGACCCCGACCTACGGCGACCCCTTCGAGCCGGTTCCCTATCGTCCGGCGCGCATGTCCGAGGAAGAATCGCTGGCCACCGCCGCCGATCTGCGCCGTCGCATGGACGACCGCCGCACCGTGCGGATGTTCTCGACCGACCCGGTGCCCGAGCAGGTGGTCGTCGACGCCATCGCGGTGGCTTCGACCGCGCCCAGCGGCGCGCATCAGCAGCCGTGGACGTTCGTGCTCGTCGAGGACGCCGCGACCAAACAGCGGATTCGTGAAGCCGCCGAAGAGGAAGAGCGCGTTTCGTACGAGGGCAGACTCGGCGAGGAGTGGCTGTCCGCCTTGCGCCCGTTGGGCACCGACGCCGTGAAGACCCATCTCACCGACGCCCCGTACCTCATCGTGGTCTTCCAGCAGCGCTACTTCCTCGACGAGGACGGCACCAAGCACAAGCACTACTACGTCGACGAGTCGGTGGGCATCGCGGTCGGCATGCTGCTCACGGCGCTGCACCTCTCCGGGCTGGCCGCGTTGACGCATACGCCGTCGCCCATGCGGTTCCTCGGCGAGCTGCTCGAGCGGCCGCAGAACGAGAAGGCGTTCGCCGTCATCCCGGTGGGCTATCCGGCGGACGACTGCGTCGTGCCGAACCTCGTGCGCAAGTCGATCGACCAAGTGATGATCCGCCGGTGAGCCGACGCGTGACCCGGGTGCGCGCGCACCCGGGTTGCGCGAAGCGGCCGCGAACACACAGTCAAACTGCGCATTAGTGCAGTTTACTGCTCACTTTGGCGCATCTCTTGACATATCCGGCGGCGATTGGACAAAGTCTGGGCACCGAAGGCGACACGAAGGAGTGTTCTTCATGGCCGACCTGCCCTCTGTCTCCCGGCGGACACTGTTCGGTGGCGCGCTCGCCGCCGGGGCGCTCGCCGCGATGCCGGCGAGCGCCACCGCCGCGGAAGAAGCCGCGAGCTCGCCCCGCCGTCCTGGCCAGCGCAGCATGATCGGCGTCCCGTTCGAACGGCACCAGACCGTCCGGATCGGGATGATCGGTCTCGGCAACCGCGGGATGTCCATGATCGGCGGCTGGAGTGCCGTCCCGGGCGCCGCGGTCACGGCCGTCTGCGACATCCGCGCCGAGCGCGCGAAGGCCGCCGCGGACAAGCTCGCCGCCGACGGGCGTCCGCGTCCGGCGGAGTACGGCGGATCCGCCGACGCCTACCGGAAGATGCTCGCGCGGGACGACATCGACCTCGTCTACATCGCCACGCCGTGGGAGTTCCACTACCCGCAGGGCAAGGCCGCGCTGCTGTCCGGCAAGCACGTCGGCGTCGAGTTACCCATCGCCACCGAGCTCGACCAGCTGTGGGACCTCGTCGACACCAGCGAGCAAACCCGCAAACACCTGTTCCTCGCCGAGAACTGCAGTTACGGCCGCAACGAGCTGGCCATCCTCAAGATGGCGCACGAGGGCGTCTTCGGCGAGGTCACCAACGGGCACGGCGGTTACCTGCACGACCTCCGCGAACTGCTGTTCTCCGACACGTACTACACCGACGCGTGGCGCCGGAAGTGGCACACGCGCAGCACCGCGAGTTTCTACCCGATGCACGGTCTCGCGCCGATCGCCGCCTGCATGGACGTCAACCGCGGCGACCGGTTCGCCACGTTGCGCGCCACGGCGACCGAGCCGAAAGGCCTCGCCGATTACCGGAAACGCCACATGCCGCCGGGTCACCCGTCGTGGAAGGAGACCTACATCAACGGCGACCTGGTGACCTGTCTGATCGAGACCGAGCAGGGCCGGATCATCCGCGCCGAGCACGACGTCAGCTCGCCGCGCCCGTACAGCCGCATCAACAGCCTCGCCGGCAGCCGCGGCATCGTGGAGGACTACCCCGCCCGGATCTACATCGAGCCCGACCACAGCGGTCACGCGTGGAAGGACTTCGGGCCGTACCGCGACCGCCACGACCACTGGCTGTGGAAGAAGCTCAAGGACGACCCGAACCTCGGCGGGCACGGCGGCATGGACTACGTGCTGCAGTGGCGGATCGTGCAGCAGATGCGCGCCGGTCTGGTGCCGGACATCGACGTCTACGACTCGGCGGCCTGGTGCTCCCCCGTACCGTTGAGCGTGGTCTCCCTCGCGCGCGGCGGGAAACCGGTGGCGGTACCGGACTTCACGCGTGGCGAGTGGACGAAAGCCCGGCCAGGGCTGGACTCTCAGCCTTCGGAGATGCCCGGCTAAGACATTCCCCGCAGGAAGGCCGCCAGCGGCCGGGTGAATTGGTCGACACTCGCCGGGGTGCCCGCCTCGACGCCGTCGAGGGAACGCGCACCGGCGAACCGGTCGAACAGCAGGCCTTCGATCAGGCTGACGAGGTCCGCGCTCGCCGTGCCGGGATCGGACGCGCCGAGGGCTTCGCACAACCGCGCCGCGTGCTCACGGGAGAAGAGGGCCCGCGCGAGGAGTTCGTGGAGCTCGGGGAAGCCGGCGAGTTCGATCGTCAGCGCGTAGCGGGCGGTGACGTGATGGCGGCGGCTCACCAAGAGGTCGTCGAGCCACGCGGCCATCGCCCGCGCCGCGGCGGTGTGGCCGGCGACGGCGGCGTGCGCCAGGCCGGTCAGCTGGAAGCGGTGGGCGGACGTGTCCGCGATACGCCGGACCACCGCTTCCAGCAACGCCTGGCGCGTGCGGAAGTAGTACGACGTCGAGCCGCGCGGCAGGTCCAGTCGGACGTCGACGGCGCTGTGCGTCAGACCTCGGATTCCTTGTGAGGCAAGAACTTCCGTCGCGGATTCAGCGATCATGGTCCGCCGGTCAGTTGACTCCACAGTGGACCTTCCCGTCGGACAGCGCGGTGAGCCTGCTCCGGATCCGGTCCAGATCCGGGACTTCCGGAGGGTCGCGGAAGAGTTCGTCCAGCGACGCGCGCGCGTAGACGGCCAGTTCGACGCCCTGGTCGACCAGGATGTCGATCAGGACCCGGAACCGCATCGTGGCGTCGGCCCCCGCCGTCCTCAACGGCGGGACGTCGGTGATGGTCCACCGGCGGTGGCGCGCGGCCAGCTCCAGGTAGTCCCTGGTCGACATCTCCGTCGTCGCGCAGAGCTCGCCGAAACCGAACGTGACACCGGCCGTCGACTCGGGCGGCTCGCCGACGACGAATCGGCCCGGCCTGGTCCCTGGCAGGCGGTAGTCGTTCTCGCCGTCGAGGCGAACGACGTCGAGATGCGCCCGAAGCGCCGTCACGACGGCCTCGATCTTGTCGTGGAAGAGCGGATCCGGCAGCAGCCCTTCCGGTGGGTAGTTCGACGTCGCGACCAACGTGATCTTCCGGGCGAACACCGCGTCCAGCAAACGCCGCAGGAGCATCGCGTCGCCGATGTCGTGCAGATGGAACTCGTCGACGCACAACAGCGAGAGCCGGTCCAGCACCGCGGCGACGGCCCGGTCGATCCCGCCGAGGTCGTGCGCGGTGGACTGCAGATGCGCGAGCAGATGATGCAGATGCCATCGGCTCTTGCGGCCGGGCGCGGCGGCGTGGAAGGCGTCGAGCAGCATCGTCTTGCCCCGCCCGACGGAACCCCACAGGTAGACACCACGCCGCCTGCGCGGCACCTCGTCCAGCAGCGCCGCCACGGCGATCTGCCCGGAGTCCAGCTCTATGCCCATAGAGGAAACCTCTAGAGAAATAGAGGGCCAGGCAAGCGAAGGTGATCGAGAGGACACTCAGCCGTCGGCCGTGTACCGGGGAACGACCCGGAAGACGCGCAGGTCCCTCGGGGTCCCCTTGGCCCGGAAGTTCCGGCGCGGGCGCACGGTGAAGGTGTCCTGGTCGAGTTCTTCGACGACGCTGGCGCTGGCGAGGACCTCGTCGCCGTCGGCGGCGGCCATGATCCGGGCGGCGATGTTCACGTCGACGCCGGAGATAGTCGTCGCCGACCCGCTGCGGATTCCCGCGGTGCAGCCCCGCGCGCAGATGGGGCAGATACCCGTCGGCCTTGATCACGCTCACGGCGGAACACGTCTCGTAGGCGGCGTTCACCGCCTCCCCCGGGTCGGCGAACACGGCCATCACCCCGTCGCCGAGCCCCTTGACGACACTGCCGCGGTGCCCGGCGACGATCGACTCGGTCACCTTGGAGACCTCCCGCAGCAGCTCCAGCACGCGGTCGTCGCCCGCCTCCAGCGCCCAGGTCGAAAAGCCGACGAGGTCGGTGAACAGCACGGTGATGCCGTCCGCGGACCGCGGCGGGGCGCCGGAGCGGCGGACGGCCTGCCATGCCTGGACCGCGGCCAGCCCCAGCTCGCGGGTGGCGCTGGGCCGGTCGGCACCCGCCTCGGCGAGCAGGCGGGCGAGCCGATCGGACGAGCGTCCCGTCGACGGCGCCAGTGGCTCGGCGTTCCCGGGGACGAGTCCGCGCAGGAACCGCGCGCCGCGCACCAGCTCACCGCGCTGGTCCGTCGCGCGCAGGAACCTGCGGGTCCGGAGGTGCCACGGCTCAGGTCGTTCGGTCACGATCAAGACGATAGCCGTTCGCCACACGGACGGAGCACCTGTCACCGCGGTGACAAGAACACGGACGGCAGTTCCCCTTTCCGCCTTCGCGTGACAATTCGCGAACTCGCCATTCTCCATACACGTGACAAGATCGAAGCGTAAAGAAAACGCGAGAGATCTTTTCCTTTCCTCGTTGGTGA
Organism: Amycolatopsis sp. WAC 04197; assembly: GCF_003947475.1. NCBI lineage: Bacteria > Bacillati > Actinomycetota > Actinomycetes > Pseudonocardiales > Pseudonocardiaceae > Amycolatopsis > Amycolatopsis sp. WAC 04197. The sequence goes on from NZ_QHJK01000011.1 coordinate 270,334, forward strand.
CTTTCCACCTACATTCGGTTTCGAGCCCATTCAACGACGAAAGGACCTGACATGACGGAAACCCTCGTACGGAAGGGTGTCCGGCGATTCCGCGCGGCCGGGATCGCGGCCGTGGTCGCCGGAACCGTAATGCTCACCGCGGCGGGAACCGCGGCCGCCGTCGAAAAGAATCTCACGTACAAGGGCGGCTTCCCCATCATCGGCGACCAGAAGGTGGCGGTCGTGGTGAAGGCGGAAATCCCGGCGGCGGCCAAGGCGGGTGAGCCGATTTCGGTGCCGTTCACCCTCGACGTCGATTCCGGTCAGGCCGCCGGCGACGGGCTCCGGCTGGTCGGTGCGAAGAAGCTCTCCGGCACCATCAGCTCGAAGGTGAACATCGCGCTCGGCGAGCAGAAGGTGTCGATCCCCATCGAACTGCCGATCCCCGACACCGAGGTGCCCGCCGAAGGCTCGCTGAAGTTCACCGCGACGGGCAAGGTCGACTTCACCATCCCGGCCGGGACCCCCGCCGGTGAGGCGACCAGCAGCGTGGACGCCGCGGCGACCTCGCATATCGTCACCGACAGTTCGCTCGGCGAGTTCGACGTCAACCTCACCCTCGACCCGCCCGACCAGGACGCCGTCCTCGGCAAGACGACCGTCAGCTGATCACCCGTCTTCCCCCGGCTCGGCGAGCCGGGGGAAGACGCGTCTTGACCTCAAGCGCACTGGAGGTCACAGACTCTCGATCATGTGGATCTGCGACAGGTGCGGTATCGAACACCCGGCCACCCCGGAGCCGCCCCGGTGCGTGCTCGACCGCGGCGAGGTCGGTATGGAGGAAGCCGGTGACCTCGGCGCGCACACCGGACGCTGGTGGACGCACGAAGAACTGATGTCCGTGCCGCACAAGACCCTGCGCCGGGATCACGGCCGCGGGCTGCACAGCATCAAGCGGGACCCTCAGTTCGCGATCGGGCACTGGTCGTTCCTCGCGACGCCTCCGGCGGGGACCCTGCTCTGGGATCCGCCGTCCTGGTTGGACACCGAGGTGCTCGACGTCGTGCGCGGTCTCGGCGACGTCGCCGTGATCGCCACCAGCCATCCGCACATGTTCGGCGCCCAGCTCGGCTGGAGCCGCGCGCTGGGCGGGGTCCCGGTGCTGGTCAACGAACGCAACCGCGAATGGCTGCCCGCGCCCGATCCGGCGTTCGAGTTCTGGGACGAACACGTGGAACCCTTGCCCGGCCTCGAACTGATCCGGCTCGGCGGGCATATGCGCGGCAGCGCCGTCGCCAGGACACCGGACGGCAGCATCCTGGCGGGCGACACGATCTCGGGTGGGCTCGCGCCGGGCTGGGTTTCGTTCCAGCGCAACTTCCCCAAGCACATCCCGCTGTCGGCGGCCGTGGTCCGCCGCACCGTCGACCGGCTCGACGACTTCCCCTACGACCGGCTCTACACCCTGGGCGGGGACACGATCGACCGTGACGCCCGCGCCGTCGTGCGCCGAAGCGCCGAAACCCATGTCCGGTGGGTGAACGGCGACTTCGACCACCTCACTTGACCGCGAGGTTCTCCTTGGCCTTCTCCTTGCGGCGGAAGAACAACGCGATGACACCGGCCATCCCCATGAAGAACGCGACGGCCCACATGCCGGGCCGGAAGCTGCCGGTCAGCCCCTGCAGCCAGCCGACGAGGTACGGGCCCACGAAACCCGACAGGTTGCCGAAGGAGTTGATCAGGCCGATGCCGGCGGCCGCGCCGACGCCGGTGAGGAAGGCGTTCGGCAGCTGCCAGAACACCGGGACCGCGGTGAACACGCCGACCGCGCACAGCGTCACCGCGGCCATCACCAGCAACGGCGAACCCAGGTAGAGCGCCGCGGCGATCGAGACCGCGCCGACGAACGCGGCGATGGCGACGTGCCCGGCGCGTTCGCCGGTGCGGTCGGAATGGCGTGCCCACAACACCATGGCGACGGCGGCGATGGCATACGGGACCGCCGTGATCAGGCCGATTTCGACGATGCTGTATTTGGTCTGGAACTGCTGCTCGAAGCCCTTGATCACCTGCGGGAGGAAGAACGCGAGCACGTAGAGGCCGAAGATGATCCCGAAGTAGACGGCGCTCAGCGCGAGCACGCGCGGGTCGGTCAGCGCCTTCCGCGTGCTCACCTCGTGGCCGACCTCGCGGGTGTCCTCGGAGTCGAGGGTCGTCTGAAGCGCGGTGCGCTGGTCCGGGGTCAGCCATTTCGCGTTCTTCGGCCGGTTCGGCAGCAGGAACAGCACCGCGATGCCGAGCAGGATCGAAGGAACACCTTCGGCGAAGAACATGAAGCGCCAGCCCGAGTCGAAGCCGAGAGCCCCGTCGCCGTGCTTGATGAGCAGGGCGGAGATCGGACTGCCGATGACCGACGAGAGCGGGACCGCCAGGAAGAACAGCGCGACGATCTTGGCCCGCACCTTCCTCGGGAACCAGTAGGTCAGGTACAGGATGATGCCGGGGAAGAACCCGGCCTCGGCGATACCGAGCAGCACCCGCACGATGTAGAAGCTGACCTCGCCCTGGATGAACGCGGTGGCCGAGGCGACGATGCCCCAGGTGACCATGATCCGCGCGATCCAGACCCTGGCGCCGACCTTGTGCAGGATGACGTTGCTGGGCACCTCGAAGAAGAAGTACCCGACGAAGAAGAGGCCGGCGCCGAGCCCGTAGGCCGCCGAGCTGATGCCGAGGTCGGCGTTCATGGTGAGCGCCGCGAACCCGACGTTGACCCGGTCGAGATAGTTGAGCAGATAGAGCAGCCCGAGGAACGGGACCAGCCGGATCATCGCCTTGCGGACCGCCTGCGCGGTGGACACCTCTGCCGTCTGTTCGTCCATCCGCGGGAGTGTAGAGGGCGATCAGAACAACGGGGGCAGGAAGGCACCGAGGTTTCCGCCCGCCGCCCGATCCGCCGGATCCGGATCGATCCGGACCGACTCCGGATCGCGTGGGTCGTAGGTGACCTTCACCGTCGAACCGCGGGCCGGCGCCTGCAACGGCGAGGTGATCATCGTGGCGGTGACGGTCCGCTCCCCCGCGTCGGTGGGGAACCGGACCTGCAGGGTGAACCGGGGATTTCCCATCACCCAGACGTTGGTGAACTCGACGCCGACCACGGTGCCCATCACCTGGCGGCCGGTCTGCGCCAGCGCCTCCGCGCGGTCGTCCGCTTCGGCCTTGGTGACGAACGCCCGGCCCAGCACCATGATCATGACCAGTGCGGTCACCCCGGCCACCGCCGGGACGAGATACGGCTCGTAGTAGACGACCCAGTCCACCTCGGTCCACGGTTCGGACGGCAGCCGCTTCCCCACGGCCTCCGGCGGCGTCCAGGACGGAATCGCGGCGCCGGCGCCCAGCGCGATGCCGAGGGAGGCGGCCAGGCTGCTCGCCCGGAAGCCGACGCCCACCCCGCGCAGCGACACCCCGCCGCCCCACAGCATCGCGAACCCGAGCGACGAAGCCACCGTGATCGAGATGCTGAAGAGCAGGACGAGGGAGACCGCCGGGCCCGCGTCGGCCCCCCACGCGTCGACGCGGTTCAGCGACATCAACCGGAAACCGTCCAGCAGCCCGAGCGCGCCCGACCAGCCCACGACCGCCCAGGCCAGCGTCGTGGGCACGCCGAGCAGCCACAGACGCAGGCCTGGGCGGCGGGCCCGCCGGGGGTCTTCCGGCAGGCCGAATTCGAAGGTCCCGAACATGCCTACCGCCTAACCGATCGGGCCGAACACGGCGACCTTCGCCGGGTCGGCGGGGTCGACGCGGGCTTCGTGCCGGGTACCAGGCGCGTACTGCTGGATCGTCGCCAGCGGCGTGATCAGCTGCGTCACCGTCCGGTAGGTGGTGCCGTCGGCGCGGGTGACCTCGAGCGTCGCGGTGTACTGCGCCTGCCCGGCGATCTTCCGGCCGGTCGGCTCCAGCCCGCGGACCACCAGGGTGGCGGGCTCGCAGGTGTCGTAGAGCCGCCGCAGTTCGGTGCCGTAGGCCTGCAGTTCCTGCTGCTGGCGCAACTGCTCGTCCATCGGCAGGGCCATGAACGCCGCCATGTCCGGGTCGGCGTTGAGGCTCCGGAAAGCCTGCGCGGCCAGCTGCGGAGTCGGCAGCTGCGGCGTGATGTCGTGGCCCTGCGCGGCGGCGGCCTGCCGGAACTGCTCCGCGTGGCGCTGGAAGTCCTGTTCTCCCCGCGCCATGCCCTGCTGCGTCGCGTCGTTGATCTTGTCGCGGATCTTCTTGAACATCGGGTGCCGCCTTTCGCCGTGTCGTTCGTGCTGGACACAGCTTCGGCGGCCCGTCCCGCTACCGAACCCAGGTTTTCCCGTCGTCGGTCGCGTCGAGGCAGGTCAGCGGCGCCCAGAAGACCGGAGAGGTCGCCGGTTCGGGGTTCTCACGCCAGCGGGCGAGCCGGGAACGCTGCCAGGCGCACAGCTCGGTGACCGGATCCTCACCGGCGAGCGCGGTGTCGACGGCGATGACCAGTTCGGACATCGGGTCCGCGCCGGGTACGGCAGCCGACGTCGGCAACGCCCAGACGGTGGCGGCGACCAGGCCGGCTCCGGCCGCGACGGCGGCGAGCAGCACTCCGAACGGTTCGGCGAGGCCGAAATCGCTCGCACTGGCACAGCCGACGAGCGCCACCCGCGCGGGCATGTCCATTTCGGACAGTGCGAGATCGGCGGCGGTGAACGGCCGGTGCGCGCCGATCGGGGCGGCCGTACCCGGAAGATCGGCCGCACAGGACAGATGCAGCGCGGTCTGCGCGCCGTGCTCGTCGCGGACGCGGCTGACGTGCCCGACGAACACCAGCCGCGAACAAGGTCCCGCCACGAGTTCGGCGAGCAGACGGCGGTCGGTGTCGGTGCGGCGCACCAGATCGAGCCCGCGTCCGGCGGCGGGAAGGACCGGCCCCTCGGCGAGCCGCTCGTCGAGATGGCGGATCAACGGTGAGGTCGCGTCCTGTTTGCCGAGCACGGAACCCAGCTCGCCGAACGCGCTCTGGCCGGGGATGCGCGGGTCGAGCAGGTAGACCGGCGGGCCGTCGGCCGAGGACGGGCGTCGCGGGATCGCGGACGGGGCGAGCAGCGAGACGTCGGCGACGTCGAGGACGCGCTCGTCGCCGTCGAAGCAGAGGCCGAGCTCGTCGATTTCCAGCACACGATCGGCCCGCCGGTCGGGCAGAGCCAGCAGTCCCCACGGGACAGCGGCGAGGCTCGGCGACGGCTGGATCCGCAGGAGCGGGCGGTTTCCCCCGGCGGCGGCACGACGGAGCCGCTCGACCAGGTCGGCGGGCAGGAGGTTGAGCGCGAGCACGCGGGCCAGGCGTTGTTCCCCGGCGAAGCTCCCGAACGCGTCTTCGCCCAGCGAGCGCCGGACCGCGTCGGCCACGCTCTCGCCTTCGTGCGGTGTCGGGGACGCGGCGTCCAAGACCTGGCGGGCGGTCCCGACCAGGGCGAAGTCGATCGGGTGCGTGTGGACGGTGTCGAGGTCCTCGGTGGTCCGCCAGGTGAGGAAGGTGTGCCCGGCGTCGGCGAAGCGCAGGAGGAACGTCTCACGCCCGGGCTTCGCGGAGGGCCAGGTCTCGACGGTGTCGGTGACCGGACGAGGCAGCCGGTACCGCTCGGCGGCGACGGCGAGCCACCGGTCCAGTTCCATGGGCGACGACGGCGACCAGCGCAGCGCGGGCGGCGGGGCGAGCCGCAGCGGAAGCGACGAAGTCACGGAACCCAGTGCCGCCAACGGAAGCCCCTCGGTGACCGGGCCGACTTCGAGGGTGGGAAGCGCGCCGGTGAGGCCCAGTGTGGGCTCCTCCGTGCCCGTGTACGCGCCGACGGCACAGGTGCGCTCGACGAGTTCCGCCGCGAGCCTCGGCTCCTCGAGCTGGGCCAGCAACGCGAGCGCCATCCCCATCGTCGGGGCCGCGATGTCCCGTGCCCACGCCGTGCGCGCCTCCGGCGAGACGAACTCGAACCGGTACTCCGCCGCCGCGAGCGTCAGCGGGAGCAGCAGATCCAGCACCGCGGGCAGGTCTTCTCCCCGGGCGAACCCGATCGACGCCGCCACGAAATCCGTGTGCAGGAGATCCGCCCAGTCCCCCGCCGTCCGCGCCGATTCCCTCGCGCGGTTCGCATGGTCCTCCGCCGTCGTCCAGTCGCCTTCCGCGGCCGCGCAGCGGGCCAGTGCCGTGTCCACGAGGCGCAGACCCGGACCGTCGCCGTTGGCCGTCCGGATCGCTCCCGCGTGTTCGAACTGCGCTCTGGCCTGCGAGACGTCGCCCGCGTGCAGCAGCAACATGCCCAGCGCGTGGCTCGCCTCCGCGACGTCGCCGGTCAGGCCCGCCGCCGCGAGTTCGTCGCGGGCGGTGACGATCGCGGCGACCGCGCCGGGGAAATCCCCCGCGAGGGCGCGGGCCTCCGCCAGCCCTATGCCCATCTTGGCGGCCATCGGGCTCCCAGCGTGCTGAGCCGTCAGCCTCAGGAGGTCCGCCCGCGCGTCGGCGTCCTCACCACCCGCCTGGCGGATCCTGGCGCGTTCGGCCCTGACCATGGCCTGCTGGTGCACGACCCGCTCGCGGACCTCGTCGTTCTCCGCGAGCGCGTCCAACGCCGCCAGGATCTCCTCGATCGCCGTCCGCGCGCCGGCGAAATCCCCGGCGGCGATCTGCACACGCACGTCGAAGATGCGCAGTTCCAGTTCGTCGACCCCGTGGACGTCGAGCAGTTCGGGCGGATACTGGTCCGGCCCCGCCTCCTTGCGGAACGCCGCACGGCGCCGCTGCCCGGCGATCAGCTCGCGCGCCTTGGCGACGTCACCTTCCTCGGTGGCCAGGGAGATGAGCACGCGCTCGGCGACCTCGCGGGAGCCTTCGATCATCCGCGCTTCGGCGTACTGTCCGAAGTGGACGATGGCGACGGCGCTCACCTTGAAGACGTTGAGCACGGCTTCGGCGCATTGCCGCGCGTTGCGCAGATCGCCCGCCGAATAGCAGAGCGTGGCCAGGTCGCTGACCGCGGCGAGTTCCAGATCCGTCCGGTCGAGCCGCTGCGCGATCTCCCGCATCCGGGCGTACTTCCGTTGCGCGTCCGCGACGTTCCGCGTGACGGCCAGTCGTTTGGCCTCGTCTTGGACCTTGGCCGCCTCCACCAGCAGCTTCCGGTACTGGCGTTCGGACAGCGAGCACGCGGGAAGTTCGCCGTACGGAGCCGGATCGAGACCGAAATACCGTGCGACGCAACGACAGTTGTACCCGTGCGAGCTCGCGGGGCCCAGTTCGGGCGGAAGCGGGCGATCCGGCGGGTTCCGGGGCGGCGGCATGCCGACGAGCACGTCAGAACTCCTCATCGGCGGAAGCGGCCGCCGCCCGTTCGGCCAGTGTCCTGAGCTCGGGCGGACGGGCCCGCACGAGCGCGACCACCTCCGCCCGGTCTTCCGCCGTGGTCCCGGCGACACTCTCGTCCGCCACCCCGACGACGACGGCGATCCGTCCAGGTGGGACACGCGCCGCCAGCCGCGCCGCGGCGTCGTCCAAGTCGGCTGTACCGCTGAACCGACCGGCGCCCAGCTCCAGCGGCACCTCCGCGAACGGCTCGCCCTCGTGGCTCGCGAACGCGGTGATGGCCGCGTCGGCGAACGCGCCCGCGACGACGACTTCGAGCCGGGTGGCGGCCGCGGCGGCGACGATCCGCCAGCTCACCGTGTCCTCGCCGGCGTCCAGGATTCCGGGCGGGACCCTCGCCCAGTCGACGCTCGCACTTCCGCTCGCCAGTACGCCTTCGCCGGGCGCCACCGGATCGAAGCCCGCAGCCAGTGCGTACGCTTTTTGGCTCGGTGCCGGCGTTTCCACACGTGCCGCGGCTTCGGCGCGCACGACGTCGTCCTGATCGTCGAACCAGGCGGCGAGGCGGGTGCACAGCTGCTGGACGTCGTCGGCGACCGGCCTCGCCGCTGCCACGAGGGCGCCGTCCGCGACCGCCGCGTCGAACAGCTCCGCCGGAGAGGCCTCGAAACCGTCGAGAAGCCCTTCGGCCAGGTCCTCGACGTCGGCCGTCGCGACCGCCGTCTCGAGGTCCAGCAACGCCGGGTCCAGCGACGGGACTCCGAGCGAGGGGCCGGCGGGCCACCAGCGCCGGAGCCACAACAGCAGCGCGAGCCTGCCCAATTCCGGCCGGGCGGGAAGATCCGCGTGGCCCTGGTCGAGCACGGCGAGGCTCGCTTCCGCGCCCACGAGCCGGGTCAGCCACGGTTCGGCGGCTCCGGCGTCGCTGAGCTCGACGCGCATCGTGGTCGTCCTGCCCGCGAGGAGGTCGGCGAGGGCGAAACGGATGAGACCGCCGTCGGCCGCGACGACGGGCGTGTGCACCGGATGCGTCACGACACGGCCTCCAGATCCGGCAAGCGGGCCATGAGCGCGCGGCGCACCTTCGTCCGCAGGTCCAGTGACGTCGAGCGGACCACTCCGGTGACGAGGTCGCGGACGTCAGCGGCGTCGGCGGGCAGGTCGCCGCGGACGTCGAAGCCGTGCAGCCGGACCCACAGCCTGCCGAGGAAGTGCTTGGCGAACTCGCGAAGATCACGTAGGAGTTCGGCGTCGGGCCGCGGGGTGAGCGGGGTGGCCCCGGCCAGCGCGCGGCGGGCGTGCAGGACGTAACCCTCCCGCGCGACCTGCGCGTTGAGCCGCCGCGCGAATTCGGGGACCCCGGCGGGGGCCGCGCCGTCGAGCGGCCGCAGCGCTGGGGCGAGGACGACACCCAGCGCGAAGCACGCGGCCAGCGCGGGCATGCCGAGCCCGAATCCGGCCGCGACCCGGGTGAGTTCGTCGTCGACGAGGTCCTCGACGGGAGGCCGCTCGTCCGGCGGAAGGCGGCGCAGGGTGGCGCGCACGCGGCGTTCGACACTGCGTTCGAGGAGTTCGGCGCCGGTTTCGTCGCGCCGGTTCAAGGGCGGGACGGCGGTGCGATCTCCGCGCTGCAGACCGAGATCCGGGGCGGACAGGCCGGAGACCTCTCGGACGATCTCGCTCAGCTCGCGTGCCCCGCCCGGCTCTCTCAATCCGAGCCCGAGAGCGTGGCCGGCGGCCGAATCGGCGAGGGTTCGCCAAGCGGCATCGGAAAGGTCGTCGACGAACGTCCGGAGGGCGGCGATGTCTTGCGACACAACGGTTTCGGCGGCCCAGCGGCGATGCAACTCCGCGGTCAGCCGCGTCTCGTGCCGCGGATCCGCGAGATACGCGGTGAGCTGATCCACGCCAGCCGCGCCGCCCTCGCCATGGAGATCCCGCAACGCCCCCGCGGCAGTCTCCGCCGCGTCGGGCCCCGGCGAACCGAAGCCCGTCGCCAGCTCATACGCCAGCGGGAAACAGACGTCCTGCACATTGCCAGCCGTGATCCGCAGGGCGCGGCGCTGCCGTTTGAGGTGGGTGAACCACGCGGCCGTCGCACGCAGCCTGTCCGCGTCGGCCAGCAGGAGTTCCGTCAGCTCCGCCGCCGTCGCCGTGTCCAGCACGGGACGACCGAGCCGGGGACGCGCCGCCGTGCGGATCACCAGCGGGTCGATGATCTTCTTGATCGTGCGGGTCAGCGGGCCGCCGTCAGCGGAGGAGAGAACCTCGACGCCATCGATCCGTTGCCACGCCTGCGCGAGAACGGCCGACCTCAGCCGGGGTTCGCCCGATGCCGTCGTCACTCGCCCTCCCCCGCTCCGGCCACAACTCTATCCGAGGCCGGGCCTCACCCTGATGCCCGAAAGACCCCACCGAGCAGACGACGCGAACCGCCCAGCCCGTCCCTAGTCTGTCAGGTCGTGAATGACGCCGTTCCCGTCGATTACGAGAGTGATCCCGGACGCTTCGCAGCCAATGTGCTCTCGACCGCGTGGTTCTCCTCGTGCGGCGACGTCCATCCGGAGATCGCCGCCGGCTTCGCGACCGAAGGATGTTCGCTGGTGCTGGACGTCGGAGGCGGCACCGGAGCGCTTTCCCGGCTGCTGGTACGCCGAAACGTGCCGACGGTGGTGGCCGACCTGGCGTCGCACGTGTCCCACGCGCCCGGATACTCCGTCCAGGCCGATGTGACCGGCCTTCCTTTCCGCGAAGCGACCTTCGACGGCGCGGCCGCGTTGTGGATGCTTCACCATGTTCCCGACCCGGTGGAAGCGCTCACCGAGGTGAGGCGGGTTCTGTCACCGGGTGGGCTGCTGGCCGTCTCGGCGTCGAGCCGGTGGAACGACCCCGAGCTGGCGTGGGCGCTGCCTCGCTGGGGCCGGGCGTCGAGCTTCGACGCGGAAACCGCCGAACCTCTGCTGGGCAAGGTGTTCGAGATCGAGTCGATCCGGGCCTGGGACGCCCGGTTGGTGACGCTTCCCGATCGCGCCGCGGTCGCGCTGTTCCTCCGCGGCCGGGGCCTGCCCGAGCCGTCCGCGTGGCGGCTGGCCACCAAGACGGCGGTGCCTTTGTCGCTGACGAAACGAGGGCTGGTGGCGTGGGCGCGGAAACGCTAGCCGGTCGGCTGGGACTTCGTGGACGCTTGCCGCTACTTGGGCACAAGCCGTCCGTTGCCGCTTTCCGGCGACGGGCCGGAACGCTGAAACCCAGCCCCCACAACGCCCGTCGCCACATTCCGGCGACGGACTCAGAACGGTGGCGGCTCGTCGCTTCCCGGGCGGGGTTCGTGCAGCGGTGGTGGTGTGCTGTCGTACTGCTGTCCGGTGGGTGTGGTGATCGTCAGAGTGCCATCGGAGGCGAGGTGGTAGGTCCAGCCGGGTTCGTCTTTCAATCGGTGGTCGCGGCGGCAGAGGTCGATGAGGTCGGTGTCGGTGGTGTGCCCGCCGTGCTGCCACGGCACCGCATGATCGATGTCGCACGCCTGAGCCGGACGATGACAGCCGGGTCTTCGACACTCACGATCCCGCACCCGCACAAACTCCGCCAAACCCGCGGTCGGCCGATACCGATCCCGACCCAAATCCAGAACCTGCCCCGACAGCGGATCAGTGACGATCCGCCGCAACACACTGTTCCCACCCGTGGCGATCTCCCTGGCCAACGTGGCGGGAATCGTGCCGTGCCCGGCCAACTCCGCCGGATCCTCGTTCAGCCCGAGATAGGTGAACAAGTCCATGTACAGGAACACCTCGCTGCGTTCACTCGCCCCGCCCTGGCCATCGAGCAAGAGATCGAGGGCGACATCTGCCCGTAATTGGTCGAGAGTGCGGGGTTCCTCCTTGGTCTTGAGAGCCCGCGCTTCACGATCGATCCGCTGATACGCCGCAGCGACCTTCTCCACCGGCCCATCCTCGACCTCGATCGACGCCACCCCCCTCTCACCATGCCGCATCGTGAGGCGACGCCCCTCACGATGCCGCTCGGCCCGCTTACCGGCGCCCTCAGGGTCGATCGTGTTCGCCGCATGGTTCGCGGCTTTCCGCACCTGATCCGGGTTCTTGTCCCCGATCCGGTCCTCCAGCACGGCGTCCACCGCACAAGCATCCTCGTCGGAGAGCCAGGCGGTGGCCGTCGCGACCTTCATCGCACTGAAACCGGCCAGCTTCCCCTCATCCATCAGATTCAACGTGCGGGGCAGACGGGTGGTCAGCGCGTCAGCGGCGGCGACCAGCGCACCGGCATGATTGTCCACAAGGGACAATTCAAGCGCGACCTCCTGCGCCACACTCCGTGCGCCGTCACGATGACGGTTCAGCTGCGCGAGCGCCCGAAACCGGACCGCTTCCAGGCGTGCGATCCCGGCCGAGGCGGCTTGCGCCAACGCGACGGAATCTATGTCGTCCAACATATTCGCGACATCGTTCACCGCAGCCAGCACCTCGGGATCGGTGAGGCCTTCCAGGAGCGCCACAGGCGCGGAATGAGTATCCACCCCACGAACATACGACCCACCACCGACAATTTCCGGCCCCACGAACGACAAAGGCATCGCCGATTTTCGGCAACACCGCACCAGCAGATAACGTGAAACAACTTTCATAAATGGAGCAAGACGCGTAGGCAACGTCGTCGATTTTCGGCAACAGAACCGGCGGCCCACCACATCTCCCGCCAATAAGCCGCCGCAGTCAAAATCCCTAGCTCGCTTGAACCTCACGAAGCCGCGCGTACACCTCCGCCGCCCTCGGCGCACCGAGTTCGTTGAAGATGTTCAACGCGTCACCCCAGCAGGTCTTCGCCCACTCGGTTTCGCCTTTTCTCGCCCAGAGCTGGCCCAAGTGGTCCAGCGCCGCCGCTTCACCATAGCGATCCCCCATGTCGCGACGTAGTTCCAAGGCCCGCTTCAGCTGCCCCGCGGATTCGCCGCTCCGGTCGATCTTCTGGAAGACGAGGGCCAGCCCCACCAGCGTCTCCGCTTCGCCGTAGCGGTAGCCGATCCGATGCCGGATGTCCAAGGCCTGCCGGAGATTCTCGTAAGCCTGGTCGAATCGGCCCAGCCCATGGTTCGTGAGGCCGAGGAAATGCAGCGTCTGCGCCGCTCCCCATTCGTCACCGAGGAGCCGGAAGACCTCCAGCGCGTCTGTGTGGTGCCCGAGGGCTTCGGCGAACCGGCCCTGCTCGTGGTACGCGATCCCGAGACTGATCAGCGCCTGACCCTGCCCCCAGGAATCGTCGATCCGCCGCCGGATCGCGAGCGCCGACTCCAAATACGCCAACGCCTCTTCGAACCGGCACAGATCCCGGTGCGCGATGCCGAGTCCGGCCAGCAGTGAAGCCTCGCTGAACTGGTCGGAGCATCGTCTCGCGGCCTCGACGCCCGCTTTGTAGGTGGCGATCCAGTCGGCCCACGGTTTCCGCAAGGTGAAGAACGCCCACAGCGCGAGCGGCAGCCTGCACGCGATCGAGGACCAGTCCGCGGCCAGCGCGGCGTGCACCGACGCGACCAGATTGGCCTGCTCGGCCTCGCACCAGGCGAGTGCTTCCCCGTAGGTGCCGAATTCGAGCTTGCCGGAGACGTCCGGGGAGACTTCGAGTGCGACACGTCTTCGCATGGGCGTGAGCACCCGGTCCGCTGAATCGGCGCAGGCGAGATACCACTCGAGCAAGCGCCGAGGCGATTCCTCGCGTTCTTCGGCGGACTCCTCCGCGTCGACACGTTCCTTCGCGTACACGCGCAGCAGGTCGTGGAAACGAAATCTGTCGCGGTCGACTTCGCTCAGCAGGCATCCCGCGGTGAGCTTGTCGAGCCTGCGCCGGACATCGGCCGAGGGCGGGCCGACGAGCACGGACGCGGTGGCCACGCTGACGGTCGGTCCGGGATGCAGGCCGAGCATGCGGAAGACGCGGGCCGTGGCGGGATCCAAGGCTTGATACGACCACGAGAACACCGGCCGCAGGGCGGACATTTCGTCGTCACCCGTTTCGAACGCGTCGAGCCTTCGTGCCTCCGACCGGAGTTCCCCGAGAAGATCCGCCAGCCTGAGATACGGATGCGCCGCCACTCGCTCGCCGGCGATCCTCACCGCCAGTGGCAGATGCCCGCACAGATCCGCGAGTTCCCTGATCGCGCCGGGTTCGCCGTCCGCCCGGCGCGATCCGATCGCCGTCCGGAGCAGGGTCTCCGATTCGGCGGGCATCAGCATGTCCAAGGTGATCCGGCGGGCACCATTGGTCACGACTAGGCCCGACAGGCTACTGCGGCTCGTCACCAGCACGAAACAGCCGGGTGTGCTGGGCAACAGCGGGCGTACCGCGTCCGGTGAGGTGACGTTGTCCAGCACGATGACGAACCGGCGATCGTTCAGCAACGAGCGGAAGAGCGCCGACTTCGCCTCCAGGCTTCGCGGGATCTTCTTCCCGGGAACTTCGAGCGCGCGCAGGAAACCGGCGAGGACTTCGGGTGGTGTACTGGCCGGACCCGGCGCGTAGCCGTGAAGGTCGCAGTAGAGATCGCCGTCGGGAAAACGCTCGCGCTGCGCGGACGCCCATTGCACGGCCAAGGCGGTCTTCCCCACCCCCGGCGCGCCCGCGATGATCGCGATCGCGTTGGAACGGCCGTCCCCTCGGTCCGCGATCGCGCTGATCTTCGCCAATTCCGTTTCCCGACCGACGAACGTCGCGGTCACCGACGGGAGCTGATGCGGGGTCAGCGGAGAAGCTTCACCGCGCCCGGGGGACTCGTCGTACCAACGATCCATACCGGGAAATCGCGCCGGGACGGACCGTTGTCGCGAGTTCCCGCGGTTCCCACCTGAATGGCGCAGGTCGAGACGGCAAGGCAAAGACCCCGAACGCGGCCGTTCGGTCTAACTTTCGTCCGTTCTGTACAGACTTTCGTTGACTTCGATCGAAAGTCCTCTTAGGTTCAGCGGCGTCACAGAGGTGCTCCGCCGCCGACCCGAGGAGCAACGATGCTTCCGTTTGTCCGCAAGCGCTTCAACCGGTCCATCGTCGCCTCGTTGGCGCTGGTCACGGCATTGACCGGGCTGACGACAGTCCCGGCCGAAGCGGCCATCCCACCCCAGCAACCCGGTGTCACGCTCCGCACGTACGACCTCCAGCGTGAGCTCACCAAGCTCTGCGCGATCAAATCCGGCCAGACCCCCAACGTCGACAAGTTGATGCCGACGATCGACTGGACCACCACCGCCGACTTCGGGCTCGACGAGCGGTTCGTCTCCGAGGTCAGCGGGAACATCAACATCGCCACCGCGGGCCAGTACGAATTCCGGCTCACCAGCGACGACGGCTCCCGGCTCCGGCTCGACGGCCAGACGGTGATCAACCACGACGGCCTGCACGGGGCGACCCCGGCGACCGGGTCGGTGCAGTTGAGCACCGGGTATCACGCGTTGCGGATCGACCATTTCGACAACACCAACGATCAGCAGGTCACCCTCGAATGGCGGCCGCCGGGCGCGGCGGATTTCGCGCTCGTGCCGAATTCGGTGCTCAGCACCGACGCCGACGTCGTGCGGGTGACCTCGCCCGGGCGCAAGGAATGCGAAGGCGCCGCGGACTCCCCCGGTGACGGCCTGCCGCTCAACGGCGTCCACCCCGGCTTCACGCTGACGAACCTGCGTCCCGAGGGATTCCAGCCGCAGGTCACCGGCATGGACTGGCTCCCGGACGGACGGCTCGCCATCGCCACCTGGGGCGGCTCCGACAAGATTCTCGGCGAGGTCCACCTGCTGAGCAACGTCAGCGGGAACACCGACCCGAGCAAGGTCCGCACGCAGCGCGTCGCCAGCGGACTCAAGGAACCGATGGGCGTCAAGTACGTCGACGGCAAGCTGTACGTCTCGGAGAAGACGCGGCTCGTCGAACTGAACGACACCAACGGCGACGGCGTGACCGACGACTACCGCACGGTCGCCACCTGGCCGTTCGGCGGCAACTTCCACGAGTTCGCGTTCGGCCTGCTGTACAAGGACGGCTACTTCTACGCCAACCTTTCCGTCTCCATCAACTACGGCGGCGCCACGACCGACCCGCAGCCCGCGAAGAACCGCGGCACGACGATCAAGGTGAACAAGGCCACCGGCCAGGTCTCCTACATCGCCGGCGGGCTGCGTACACCGCACGGCATCGGCTGGGGACCGGAAGGCGACGTCTTCGTCACCGACAACCAGGGCGGCTGGCTTCCCGCGAACAAGCTCGTCCGGATCAAGCAGGACCGCTTCTTCAACCACTACACCAATCCCGCGGGCCCGTTCGACGCGAAGCCGGTGACCGCGCCCGTGTTGTGGTTGCCGCACAACGAGATCGCGAACTCGCCGAGCAATATGGTCATGCTGCCGACGGGCCCGTTCGCCGGGCAGATGGTGTACGGCGACGTGACCTACGGCGGGCTGCAGCGAGCTTTCCTGGAGAAGGTCAACGGCGAGTACCAGGGTGCGGTCTTCCGCATGACCCAGGGCCTCGAGTCGGGTGTCAGCCGGATCAGCCTCGGCCCCGACGGCGCGATCTACACCGGCGGGATCGACGGCGGCGGGAACTGGGGCCAGCCCGGCAAACTCGCCTACGGCCTCCAGAAGGTGACGCCCAACGGCACGAACGCCTTCGACATCCGGGCGATGCGGGCCGTCGCGGGCGGATTCGAACTGGAGTACACCCAGCCGCTGTCGGCCGGGACCGCGCAGAACCTCGCGGCGAAGTACCAGGCACAGCAGTGGCGCTACCAGCCCACACCGGCCTACGGCGGGCCGAAGATCGACGAGCAGACGTTGTCCGTCACGTCCGCGAGCCTGTCGGCCGACCGCAAGAAGGTCACGCTGCAGGTCGCAGGGCTGAAGGCCGGGCACGTGGTGCACCTGCGGTCACCGCGTCCGTTCGCGTCGGAGTCCGGTGCGGCGCTGTGGAGCACGGAAGCCTGGTACACGCTCAACTCCCTGGTCGGCGGTCCGCCGGCGAGCACGACCTACGAGGCGGAGCGGGCCGCGCTGAGCGGTGGCGCGGGGACGAACACGAACCACGCCGGCTACACGGGCACCGGATTCGTCGACGGCTACTGGAACCAGGGCGCCGCGACGACGTTCACCGTGAACGCGCCGAAATCCGGTGCCTACAACGCGGCCTTGCGCTACTCGAACGGCCCGGATCCGGCGCCGGGGACCAAATCGGTGACCGTCTACGTCAACGGGACGAAGGTGAAACAGGTCCGGCTCGCGAGCACCGGCAACTGGGACACCTGGAACACCCAGCCCGAGACGCTCGACCTCAAAGCCGGAGCGAACACGATCTCCTATCGCTACGACACGGGCGACGCTGGCAACGTCAACCTCGACAGTCTCACCCTGACCGAGTCCCGGCGCATCACGTTGTTCAAGGGCACCGATCTGAACGCGTGGGAGAAACGCGCGGGCGGCGCGGCGACCTGGCCGGTGTCCGGCGGCGCGATGGAGTCGAACGGCGGGGACATCCGCACGAAGCAGCAGTTCGGCGATTTCCGGCTGCACGTCGAATGGAACGAGCCGAACTATCCGCCGGAGGTCACCGGGCAGCAAAGGGGCAACAGCGGCGTCTATCTCCAGGAACGCTATGAACTGCAGGTGCTCGAATCCTTCGGGGACACCACGCTCGCCAACAACGAGGCGGGCGCGATCTACTCGAAGAAGGCGCCTGACCGGAACATGGCGACGGCGCCGGGCACCTGGCAGACCTATGACGTCACCTTCCGTGCCGCCCGGTTCGACGGTGCCGGGAACAAGACCGACAACGCCCGTGTGACCGTGGTGTGGAACGGCGTCGTGGTCCACAACGACGTGGCGATCGACGGCGGTACGGGCGACAGCATCCCGGAAAGCGCGGCACCGGGCGCGATCCGCTTGCAGGACCACGGGGATCCTGGTGAGAACCCGCGGTTCCGCAACATCTGGATCGAGCCCATCGGCTAGCACGCATTGCGCGTGAAGGCCTCCTTCCCTCGGCTGAGCCGAGGGAAGGAGGCCTTCACGCGCTTGTCAGCGGCGGCAGGGGCGGAGGTCCACTCCTCCCGTCGTCTGCCCGGCGGTGACCGGAATCGGCGTGGCGGAGGCGAAATCGGCCGCGTCGCGGTACCAGCAGTCGGCATCGATGTAATGCTTGATCTTGACGTTCTGCGTGGTGAGACCGTTGACGGTGTACTGCCCGTTCGAATCCGAATTGGTCGAGTCCACGATGTCGCCGGTGCGCGCGCTGTAGGCGTAGACGTAGCCGAAGGTCGGCTTGCCGTCCTTGTCGAGGATCCGTCCGCTGACCGCGCCGTTCGGCACCAGCGCGGCGTTCTCGGTCACGGTCGCGCCGGGCCGCACCCATACCGGACGGGCGGCGAACCGGTCCGCGCCCCCTCCCGACCATTGCCACGCGTAGTCGCCGCGCGAGGACGCGAATTCGAGCGGCCACTTGTACGGCCCGAGGCCCTTGATCGTGTAGTCCCCGCCGTTGCGGCTGCAGTTCACGTCGAAGCGGAAGCCGATCCGGGGATCGACCGCGTACGGGTACACGCAGACACCGTTCACCGGCGCCCCCGTGGCGCGATCGGTGACCTTGCCGGTGATCGTGCCGGCGGGATCCATCTTGATGTCCGCGGTCAGGACGGCCTTGCCGAGTTCGGCGGTGACCGTACGGGCCTGCCCGATGTCGCCGGTACCGCCGTCCGGCCCGGCCCACTGCATGCCGTAGCGCTCGTCGAGCGGCTTGACCAGCAGTTTGTACGCGCCGGGTTCGATCGGCCCGATCACCAGTTTCCCGTTCGCGTCACTGCAGTAGTACTGATAGTCCGCGTCGAGGACACCGACGATCGGAAGGGCGTAGGTGTCGACGCAGATCCGCTCCAGCGGTGCCTTGGTCTTCGCGTCCCGGACGGTGGCCACCACCGACGCGGCGGGCTTCATCGACGCCCGGAAATCGGTGGTCTGTCCGGGAGCCAGATCGACATGCTGCCAGTTGACCGGGTAATGCGTACCGTCCGGACCCCATACGCTCAGCGTGTAGTAGCCGAACGGCGGCATGTCCTCGTACAGCATGACTCCGTCGGCGCCCGCGCACTTCCGCAGCTCCGGCGGATGCCCTTGCTCGACCTGCGAGCACGCACCCGCGACGGGCGCGCCGGTCTTCTCGTCCGTCGCGACCACCCGGAGCTTTCCGTATGACGCCATGGCCTCGTCGACGACGGCGACCTGACCCTCCTCGACCGCGAAGGTGTCCGCGCCCGGGAAGCTCGACTTCTGCCGGATCCATTGCGTGCGATCGCCGTAGGTGACCGCCATCGTGTAGGTGTCCGCCTTGACACCGCTGAACGAATACGTGCCGTCCGCCGCGGTGAGGACCGTCGACCACCACCGCTGGTTCTGGTCGGTGAGGCTCACCGAGGCACCCGCGGCGGGCTTTCCCTCGGCGGTGATCTGCCCGCGGACCGTGGCCGTGCCCTGCCGCAACGAGAAGTCCAGACCGTGCGGCAGGTCCAGCACCTCGGCGGCGAGCGCGCTTCCCCTGTTGTACGCCCAGAGCTCGGCGTATCCGGCGGCGGTCGCGCGGGCCTTGTACTTGCCGGGTGCGACGCCCGCGATCTCGTAGCGGCCGTCCGCGCCCGCGCACCCCGAACCCGTTTCCTTCAGGTCGAGATCGAACAGCGTCACACACGCCCCGGCCACCGGCTCACCGGAGTCGGCGGCCTTGACCACCCCGGCCACGATCCCTTCGTCGGCCATCGCCGGACCGGTCGTCAGCAGCGCGACGATCGGGATGGCGGCGGCCAGGAACAACGCTCTCTTCATCGGAGCTCCCCTCAGTGTCGCGCCAACGATGGCGCCGGGGAGCCGCCCGTGTCTGCGTCATCTGACACAGACATCTAGGCCATGTCGTCCGCCAGGACTTCGCGCGCCACGAGCACGCCGCCGACGAAACCGACCGGCATCACGATCAGCGCGGCGAACGGGATCAGGCACAGCAGTGAGACGGGAAGCCCCAGCCCGAGGGCGAGCGCGCGGTGCCGCCGCAGCACCAGCCGGCGCTGCTTCAGGCCCATTCCGCGCCGGTAGAACGGCACGGCGATCAGTTCCAGCGCCAGGAACCACGCCGTCACCAGGGCCAGCAGCACCGGGACCACGGTCTGCCCCACCACGGGGATGAAACCCGCGATCAGCAGCGGGATCGTGAACAGGAGCGAACGCAGCACCAGGGCCAGGCCGTCCTTCAGGCCCATCACCAGCAACCGCCACCCCGACAGGTCCACCGCGCCGGGCACGCCGCCGAGATCGTCCTCGACCTTCTCGGCGATGTGCTCGTAGAACGGCCCGCCGACGGCGAGGGTGATCGCCGTGAAGCCGATCATGGCGATCGCCAGCACCGCGCCGAACACCGCGACGCCGACCGCCACCCGGATCGTCGTCCGCCAGCCCGGCGACCAGTCGTCGGCGAACGGCGTGATCAGCAGCGAGAGATCGTCGATCCAGAACGCCAGCGCGACGATCCCGCCGATCAGCAGCACCGTGGTCAGCAGCGCGGGCAGCGCGCCGATCAGCAGCAGCCTCGGCGACCGCGCCAGGATGCCGAGGCCTCGCCCGAACATCCGGATACCCCTGAAAAAGTCCCGCACCGGACATTTCTACCAGTGCGGGCGCCGGCCGGGGTCGAGCAGGTTCCCCGGCGCGCACCGGGCCTTCGCGTCGCCGAAGCGCTCACGCCAGGACGGACATAGGCGATTTTCACCGACGCGAACGTCGGTGTCCCGCTGCGAAATTGGTGGCGTGACGGACACCTTGGCACCGACGGGACGGGCTCGCGGCACCGTGCTGGCCGCCGCGCCCCTGACCATCATGGCCGCGGCGATCATCGCGCCCAGCCTGCCCGCGATGCGGGAGGACTTCGCCGATACGGCCGGTTCGGGTCTTCTCGTCCGATTGGCGCTGACCGTGACCTCGCTCGCGATCGCGATCAGCGCGCCCCTCTCCGGGATCGTCGCGGACCGCGTCGGACGCCGCCCGCTGCTCTTGACGGGTCTGGGGCTCTACGCGGTTTCCGGTACGGCCGGGTTCTTCGTGGGCGCGGCTGCGCCGGCGCCTGGGCCCCACCGCGATCACCACCGTCAGTGTCGCGCTCATGGGCGTGGGCTGGCTGGTGATCGGGACCGCGGGCACCGTCGCCCAGGTCGTGACGGGACTGCTCGCGGGCGGTCTCGGCGTCGGTTTCGTCGTCCCGAACCTCAACCGGCACTCGCCGCCGTCATCTCGAACCGGAACAACGGAAAGGAAACACGATGATCTACCACGGCAACCGTTTCACCCTGCGGCCCGACGCCTCACCGGAGCAGGTCGAAGAGGCCTTGGAGAGCCTCCGGAACCAGGGCCGGGTCATCCCGGCGGTGAAATCCTTCGTCGTCGGCCGCGATTTCGGCGGCGACTACGAATGGGGTGCCGTCTTCGCGATCGAAGACCTCGACGGGTACTGGGAGTACCTCATGCACCCGGCGCACCGGAACACCGACCGGGTCGGGCTCCCGCTGGTCGACCGGTTCGCGTCCTTCGACGTCACCGACGACCCGGATCCGGAGATGGGCGCGAAGATCGCCGAACTGCATCAGCGCCGTTACGACAACGACGCCGAGCTGACCGAGCTGATCTCCGGCCTCGGCGAGTACTCCGGCAGCGCCGCGCCGGGAAAACACGGAGCCTGACCACGGCTTCAGCCACCGTCCGCGAGTGAGCCGCTGCCATCGGGGCCGGTCACGATCACCCGGCTGCTCACCGCGGTGCCGAACGGGATGATCGTGACCTGCCACGTCTTCGGCTCCCCGACGTGGATGGTCGCCTTCGCCCGCTGCACCAGGGCAGGGACGCGGTCGACCGCCGGCTCACGGAGGTCGAACCGCGGCACCTGGGCGTCCGTCGGGGCGAACACCACGGTCAGCCGCCGGTCCTCGACGACCGCGGTGATCACTCGGGAAACATCCGTGGCCAGTGCCAGCGAGTCGATCGCCCGGCGCAGTTCCCCTTCGCCCAGCAGGGATCTGTCGACGTTAACGGTCGCCGATCCCGAGGAGGACGTGGTCGTGCCCGACTGGGTTTCCTCCGCCCGGACGGGCGCTTCGGGCGCGAACAGTTCCGTACGGAACAGGTACAGTACGAGCGCCGCCCCGAGGGCGAATCCGAGGACCGCGAGCGCGCCGAACGCGCAACCCTCCGCCGGTTCCCGCACCAGGCTGGACTCCGGGGCGGATTCGATCACCGCCTCGGCCACGCGGCGCTCCCACTCCGGTGACAGCCGCTCGACGACCTCCGCCTTCCACGGCCGGTCCGGCGGATACCGCACGACGAGGACGTCGCCCGCGTGGTAGTCCGGGAGGTCGACCAGGTTGATGCCGTGGGTGATCTTCAACCGGTAGGTCGCCGACCCCTCGGGGGCGACGGTGAGGTCGAAGTAGACCGGGATGTCGCCCGTCTCGGTGCCGCCCGCGCGGAGACTCTCGACCTTGGCGAGCGCGATCACCGGCGCGATCCTCGCCTCACGAGCACGTCGTGGCGCTCCGGCGAGGTAGAGCAGGATTCCGTAGGCGATGGGGAGTCCGACGCCCGTGATCATCAGTGGCACGTACTCGATGACGATCCCCACGACGAACGCGCACAGGGTCGTCCCGGTGATGATCCCGCTCAGGAATCCGCGGACGAGGGCGAGCGGCATGGGCGTGACTCCAGACTTCCGGGGCGGGTGCGGTCAGTCTTCGGCCTGCCATGCGCTACCGAACCCAGGTTTCAGCTTCCTAATCTGATTAGGCTAATCCCGAATGGACTATGGTACGGTGGTCGTCATGGCCAGAGCGGGACTGACCACGGAACGAGTGGTCCGGGCGGGCGCGGAGCTCGCCGACGAGATCGGTTTCGAGCACGTGACGCCCACGGAGCTCGCGAAGCGGTGCGGCGTCAAGACGGCGAGCCTGTACTCGCACGTGAGGAACGCCCACGAGCTGAAGACCGAGATCGCCCTGCTGGCCTTGGCCGAACTCGCCGATCTCGCCGCCACCGCGGTGGCGGGCCTGGCGGGCAAGGACGCGCTGATCGCCTTGGCGAACGTCCACCGTGACTACGCGCTCGAACACCCCGGCAGATTCACCGCCGCGAGGTTCCGGCTCGCCCCGGAGAAGGCGTCCACCAGCGCCGGTGTCCGGCACGCCGAACTGATGCGGGCGATCCTGCGCGGCTACGACCTGGCCGAGCCGCACCGGACACACGCGGTCCGGCTGCTGGGCAGCGTGTTCAGCGGTTTCGTCGGCCTGGAGTCCGCCGGAGGCTTCAGCCACAGCACCCCCGGCCCGCAGGAGAGCTGGACCGAGATCCTCGACGCGCTCGACGTTTTGCTGCGCGCTTGGCCCCGAACGAAATGAACGGAAGAATGCTCACCACCCCGATCAGCGCCGCCCTCGTCCGCGGCGCGCTGGACCTCGAACACACCGAACGCGGCGTGCTCCCCCACCGGCTGCCCGCCCGGGCCAGGCAGCAGATCCCCGACGGCCAGCTGGCCATGGCGGAAGCGCAGCCGTCCGGGGTGCGACTGGTCTTCCACAGCACGGCATCGGTCGTCGAACTGGACGTCCTGGCCACCAAGCGGGTCTTCGCGGGCACGCCGCCCCGGCCCGACGGCGTCTACGAACTGCTCGTCGACGGTCGGCTCGCCGGGCGGGCGAGCGTGACCGAAGGCGACACGATCACCGTCGACCTGGCCACCGGCACCGCGCGGCACCAGCCCGGCCCTGTCCGCACGCTGCGGTTCGACGGTCTGGCCAGGCACGAGAAGAACATCGAAATCTGGCTGCCGCACAACGAAACGACGCAGCTCGTCGCCTTACGCACCGACGCGTCCGTCCACAGTGTCCAGTCACCCGGTGGCGAGACGTGGTTGCACCACGGCAGTTCCATCAGCCAAGGCTCCAACGCGGCGACCCCGACCGGGATCTGGCCCGCCACGGCCGCGGCCATCGCCGGAAAGGAACTGGTCAACCTCGGTTTCGGCGGCAGTGCGCTGCTCGACCCGTTCACCGCCCGCGCGATGCGGGACACGGCGGCCGATTTCATCAGCCTCAAGATCGGGATCAACGTCGTCAACGCGGATCTGATGCGGCTGCGCGCGTTCGGCCCGGCGGTGCACGGTTTCCTCGACACCATCAGGGAAGGCCATCCCACCACGCCGTTGCTGGTCGTCTCGCCGCTCTACTGCCCCATCCACGAGCACACGCCGGGGCCCGGCGAGTTCGACCCGGAGGCCTTGCGGGAAGGAAAAGTGCGGTTCCGGGCGACCGGTGATCCCGCGGAGACCGCCGCGGGGAAGCTGACGCTCACCGTGATCCGCGACGAACTCGCCCGCATCGTCAAGGAGCGGAGCGATCCGCACCTGCGTTATCTCGACGGCCTCGAGCTGTACGGCGAGGCGGACCATGCCGAGCTGCCGCTGCCCGACCGCCTCCATCCGGACGCGGCCACGCACCGGCTCATCGGGGAACGCTTCGCCCGCCTGGCTTTCGGCGCCTCGTGAGTCCCATCGTTTACTCTGCGCGTCAAGCCCGGTAGCACCCGGTGTGGCTACCTATTTTTCTTCCTGTCCAACGAAAGTCGGTATCCGCCACCGGTGCGGCGGATCACCATGATCGGCACCGGATCACCGGTGCCGGGTCGCCTTGGCCGTGCCCGGCGACCCCACTGTGTCCAGTGCGGCCACCCCTCGCGCTGGATCCTCCCTCGCGAAAGTGAGTCACCGGTATGCGCACAAACCCCTTGGCCCGTACCGCCACCACACTGGTGGCCGCCGCCGCGGCCGTCGGCTTCCTCGCCCCGTCCACGGCCACCGCCACCACCATCGCGGGCTACTCCCCCACGGTGCAGCACGAGGCGGTGACGTCCCTCGCCGCCGAAGCCGGGATCAGCCAGGCCGCCGCGGTCGAGTTCCTCCGGACGCAGACGGCCAGTGTCGAAACGCTGCAGAAGGTCACCGCGTCGCTCGGCTCCCGTGCCGCCGACGGTTACCTCGACGACGCCGCCAAACCGGTGGTGAACGTGCTCGACCAGGCCGCCGCCGACCAGGTCACCGCGGCCGGCGCGCGGGCCCGCGTGGTCAAGCACTCCACCGCGGCGCTCACGAGCGCGCAGAACGCCCTGCAGGCGCTGCCCACGGTCGCGCACACCTCGATCGGCCTCGACCCCAAGGCCAACCAGGTCGTGCTGACCATCTCCGACGCCGCGAAGGGCACCGAGGCCCTCGTGAAGGCCGCGGAAGCGCTCGGCGACCGGGTCCGCGTGGAGCGGACCACCGGCGAGATGCACACCGCGATCTACAACGGCGAGGCCATCACCGGCGGCGGCACCCGCTGCTCGGTCGGCTTCAACACCAACCGCGGCGGCCAGAACTACATCCTCGACGCCGGCCACTGCACCCGCGCGGTGTCGCAGTGGAACGTCGGACCGTCGCAGGGCGCCAGCTTCCCGACCAACGACTACGGCCTGATCCGCAACACCACCGGCAGCGCGCCGGGCGCGGTCACCCTGTGGAACGGCTCCACCCAGCGGATCGCCTCCGCCGGTTCGGCCACCGTCGGGCAGCGGATCAGCAAAAGCGGCAGCACCACCCGGCTCACCTCGGGTTCGGTGCAGCGGCTGAACGTCACGGTGAACTACGCCGAAGGCTCGGTGTACCAGCTGATCCAGACCAGCGCGCTGGTCAACCCCGGCGACTCGGGCGGCTGCCTGTTCTCCGGCAGCGTCGGACTGGGCATCACCTCCGGCAAGGGCAGCGGCACCTCGTACTTCCAGCCGATCGGCGAGGCGCTGAGCGCCTACAGCGTCACGCTCAACCCGTAAGCACGTTCCGGGCCCCGGTCACCGCGACCGGGGCCCGGCCGGTGCGTGGAAGTGCTCGACGACGTGGTCACGGAAGCGTTGTGCCGCGGCCGAAAGATAGGTGTCCTCGCGCCACGCGACGCTGAGCACGCGACGGCAATCGGGATCGTCGACGTCGAGCCAGACCACCGTCTGGCTGGTCTCCGGCCGCAGTCCGAGCGACGGCACGAGCGCGAGACCGAGGCCCGCGTCGATGAGCTGGAAGAGCACGGCGGCTTCGTCGCCCTCGCAGACGATGTGGAGTTCGAGCCCGGCCTTCGCGAACAGGCGCTCGACGAGCGCGCGCTGCCAGTAGCCGGGGCGTGTGGTGAGGAACGGCTCGCCTTCGAGGTCCGCCAGGCCGACGTGCCCGCGCCCGGCGAGCCGGTGCCCGGAAGGCACGCAGAGGAAGACCTGTTCGTCGAGCAGCACGCGGCTGCGGAGGTCGTTGCCCGCCAAGGGTTGCGACGAGATGCACAGGTCGACGTCGCCGGCTCGGAGCTTCTCGGCCATGCCCTCGGCCGACGCCTGGGAGAGCCGCACGTCCACCAGCGGATGCCCGGGCACGAACGTGCGAAGCGGATCGGTGAGGGCGAGCAGGCTTTCGGCCGCGACAGAAACGGTGCCGCGTTCCAGCCCGGCGGCGTCGTCGAGCTCCTGACGGGCGTCGTCGAGTTCGGCCAGCGCCCGGTCGACGCGGCGGAGGAACGCGGTGCCGAAGCGGTTGAGCCTGATCCGGCGGCCGTGCCGGTCGAACAGCGGAACCCCGAGTTCGTTTTCCAGTCTGGCCAAGGTCCGGCTGAGCGAGGGTTGCGCGACCCGCAGCTTCTCGGCCGCACGGCCGACGTGTTCGAGCCGGGCGACGGTCTGGAAGTACCGGAGGGCCAGAAGATCCACTGCTGATACCTCGCCTGTTATGAACAGATAACCGATCTTGTCTTGGACAGCATAAGGCCCCGGCTCTTACGTTCGATCGCGTGAGTGAAACCCTGACCAGCCCGAGCCGGACGGCGAACGGGACGCTGGTGGTGAACCGGGTGCTGGTGAGCGCCCACGCCGTCGCGATCATCGGCCAGCCGGTGTTCGCGGGCGGCTACCTCGGCGGCGATTACGACATGCTCTGGCTGCACCGCTGGGGCGCGGACGCGGTCTCGTACCTGGCGTACGCGCAGATCATCGCGGCCTTGGTCCTCTGGCTGGTCCGCGGACCGCGCTGGCTGTTCTGGATCAGCCTGCTCCTCGCCGCGGGCGAGACCGGCCAGTACCTCGCCGGGATGGCGGGGGCACTCGATCTGCACATCCCCCTCGGCGTCGCGCTGGTCACCGGAGCGGTGCTGACGACCATCGCCGTCTGGCGGCCGCAGATCTGGCGGGCGCGCCGATGAGCCGCCGTCTTCCCCGCAGGACCTTCCTCGGGCTCGCGGGCGGGGCCGGTGTCCTCGCCGCCGCCGGGATCGCTGCTCCCCGTCTGCTCGCGCAAGGCGCGCCGGGGACCGGTGAGTTGCTGCGCAGCGGGCTCCCCTTGCCGGAGCCGTTCCGGGTACCGCTGCCGATCCCGCCGGTCCTGCGTCCACAAAAGACGGCCGACGCCGATCACTACACGATCACCCAGCGGGCGGCCACGGCCGAGATCCTGCCCGGCGTCCGGACGCCGATCTGGGGCTACGAAGGGATCTTCCCGGGGCCGACGATCGAATCGCGGCGGGACCGGACGGTGGTGGCGCACCACCGCAACGAGCTTCCCGTGCCGACCGTGGTCCACCTGCACGGCGGGCACACGCCCGCCGATTCCGACGGCTACCCGACCGATCTCGTCCTGCCGCGGTCCGGCTGGAACACCGCGCACGCCGGGCACGGCATGGTCGACGCCCGTGCCCGGATCTCGAACGGGGAGCGCGACTACGTCTTCCCGCTGCGGCAACGGGCCGCGACGCTGTGGTACCACGACCATCGCATGGATTTCACCGGTCCGGCCGTGTACCGGGGCCTGGCCGGATTCCACCTCGTCCGCGACGACGAGGAAGACGCCCTGGGGCTCCCGTCGGGAGAACGCGAACTGCCGTTGATGATCGCCGATCGTTCCTTCGACGAGCACGGCGAGTTCGCCTATCCCTCCCTCGACCGCTCGCTGCGGACCACACCGGGAGTCGAAAGTGCTTACGTGGAGGGCGTTTTCGGTGACGTGATCCTCGTCAACGGGGCGCCATGGCCGGTGCACGAAGTCGCGGCCGCACGGTACCGGCTGCGCCTCCTCAACGGCTCCAACGCGCGACGGTACGACCTGGCGCTCGACCCGCCACCGCCCGGCGGAGGCGGTTTCGTGCAGATCGGCGCCGACCAGGGCCTGCTCGACGCGCCGCGCGCACACGACCATCTCCCCATCGCCCCGGCGGAACGGTACGACGTCGTCGTCGACTTCGGCCGGTATCCGGTCGGCACCGAGGTCACCCTCGTGAACCGGCTCGGCACCGGCTCGACCGCCCAGGTCATGCGGTTCGTCGTCGCGCGCCGTGCGGCGGACGACAGCCGGGTTCCCGCCAAGCTCAGCGAGATCCCGCCGCTCCCCCGCGAGCAGGCCACCACCACGCGCGATTTCTCGTTCCGCGCGGGCGCCGTCCACGGTCGTTCGGGCTGGGTGATCGGCGGGGAGCCGTTCTCACCGGACCTCATGTCGGCGAGCCCGCGCCTCGGCGACACCGAGATCTGGCGATTCGTCGCCGACATCCACCATCCCGTGCATCTGCATCTGGTGGGATTCCGGATCCTTTCGCGTGGCGGGCGGGCGCCGGGTCCGTTCGACGGCGGTATCAAGGACACCGTCGATCTGGCCCCGGGCGAATCGGTCGAGGTCATCGCCCGCTTCGACGGCTATCGCGGCCGGTACGTCTTCCACTGCCACAACGCCGAACACGAGGACATGGCGATGATGGCGAACTTCGAGGTGGTCTAGCGGACGGGGTTGGTCAACTCCCCCTTTTCCTTCAGCTGGCGCGATAGTTGCTGCCGACGCAGCCCGCCCCTGGCGGCCTCCTGCCGGCCGAAGCGGATCTGGTGACGGCACGACCGCGCCGATCGCGACCTGGCCGCTGTTCATCCTGCCCGGCTGGGGCTGAGCCGGAGGGGCGTCGGTCAAGTTGGTCGTGAGTGGCGATTCGGGTTTCTTGAGAGGTAAGTCAAACGTAGCGTGATGGAGTCGCCGACGGGAGGATGCTCGCCACAGAGACCTGGCGCACGCCCTTGACTGTCCACAAGAGACACTTTCGGAGCAAGATGCCCGATTTGACCACTGTGCGCGAGGGTCGTGAGTGATTTGGGTCGTTCTAACCCTCTTTATCACTCACGACCCACCCGCGCCCTTCGACTACCGGCGCCGGCGCTCCTCCAGCCAGCGTTCCGAGTCGGGGGTGCCGCCGTCGAGCTGGTCCACCACCGCGTCGAGGAAGCTGCCGTGACCGTGATCGGCCAGCGCCCGCAACACCGCTTCGGGATCTCCACCTTCGATGATCGTGAGCAGCTCGCGGTGCCGTTCGACGTTCTGCATCAACGATTCGCCGTCACGGCGGGCGCTGCGGTTGAGGGCCATGCACAGCTGCATCTGCAGGGAAAGCGCGCGATAGGCCTCGGTGACCCGCTCGTGCCCGGCCAGCGCGACGATCGACTGGTGGAAGTCGTACTTCCGTTGCGTGAAAACACCTTCGTCGCCGTCGCGGCCCGCCTGC
Organism: Amycolatopsis sp. WAC 04197; assembly: GCF_003947475.1. Lineage (NCBI taxonomy): Bacteria > Bacillati > Actinomycetota > Actinomycetes > Pseudonocardiales > Pseudonocardiaceae > Amycolatopsis > Amycolatopsis sp. WAC 04197. Next base: position 299,355 of record NZ_QHJK01000011.1, read on the forward strand.
TCGAACGCCGCGAGGGCGTCGCGGCACGCCTGCAACCGCTCCGGCGAGCGGACCGGGATCCCGATCCGGACAGCGAAGGCTTCGAGTTCTTCGCGCAGGGTGACGATTTCGTAGACGTCGTGGCGGGTCAGCGGGCGGACGATGACGCCACGCCGCGGATGGGGCACGACGAGTCCCTCGAACGCCAAGACCTGCAACGCTTCGCGCAGGGGCGGGCGGGACACCCCGAGCCGCTCGGTGAGCTTGGCCTCGACCAAACGCGTGCCGGGCGGGAGTTCGCCGGAAAGTATCATCGCGCGCAGCGCCCGGGTGGCCAGGTCGGCCATGCTCGGCGGCGCGACGATCCGGCCGTCCTCGTCCTGCACGGAACTCATGGTCATACGGACCCCTCCCTGTCTGTATACGGTATATCAATCACCGTCTTCACGCGTGAGCGGTAGGTCACTTCTTATTCGGTTGGACAATCCGTCCAGCACTTATACAGTCGGTCTCGTGACCAACGAGCATCCGTATCCGCCCGCCTTCCGCAGCGGCGACCTGGTTTCCGTGTCCGGACGGCTCGGCGTGACCGAGACCGGGGCGCTGGTGTCCGGCGGATTCGACGCCGAATGCCCGCAGGCCTTCGCCAACCTCGACGCCGCGCTGCGTTCGGTGGGCGCGACCCGCGCGGACGTGGTGAAGGTCGTCGTCTACCTGACCGACATCGCCGACCGCGACGGCCTCAACCGGGTCTACGAGGAGTTCTTCTCCGAGCCCAGGCCGGCCCGTACCTGTGTCGGGGTCGCGTCCCTGCCGTACGGCGGCGTCGTCGAAGTCGAGGCCCTCGCCCGAGTACGCGATGTCTGAGCAGGACGCGATCCTCGACGCGCTCGCCCCGGTCGCCGACGGCATCGCGGCGACGCTCGGCTCGTTCTGCGAGGTCGTGGTGCACGACTTCCGCCGTCCGGAACAGTCGGTGGTCGCGATCGCCGGCTCGGTCACCGACCGTACCGTCGGCGGGTCGATGAGCGAGATCGGCATGGGCCTGCTCGCCCGCGGCGACGACGCCGAAGACCAGCTGAACTACGTCACACGGACGGCGTCCGGGAAGCTCGTGAAGTCTTCGACCATGCTGCTGCGCGACAGCGGCGGCTCGGTGTTCGGGGCGTTGTGCGTGAACCTCGACGTCACCGCGCTGGGCCAGCTGCGGACCCTCGTCGGCGAACTCGCCGATGTCGGCACCGCCGCCGAAACGCCGACCACCACCTTCGGCGACGACGTCGACGCGGTGGTCGACGCGATCGTCGACGAGCACCAACTCCGGCTGAACAAACCGTGGACCGCACTCAGTCGCGAAGAACGTCTCGACCTGTTCCGCAGCCTGCACGCGCGTGGCGTCTTCGCCGTGCGGCGGGCCGTTCCCCAGGTCGCGGCGCGGATCGGGATCTCCCGCGCCTCCGCCTACAACTATCTCGCCGAAATCCGTGAACAAGGAGCATCATGACCACCCCCGTGACGATCGACGACATCCGCGACGCGGCCGCCCGCCTGGCCGGGGTCGCGCACCGGACCCCGGTCGTGCGTTCCCGCACCCTCGACGAGCTCGTCGGCGCCGAGGTCTTCATCAAATGCGAGAACCTTCAGCGCGTCGGCGCCTTCAAGTTCCGTGGCGCGTACAACGCCGCCTCCCGGCTCTCGCCGGAACAGCTGGCCAAGGGCATCGCCGCGTACTCCTCGGGCAACCACGCGCAGGCCGTCGCCCTGGCCGCGCGCGAACTCGGGAGCAGCGCGGTCATCTTGATCCCGGAGGACACCCCGCAGTCCAAAAAGGACGCCACCGCGGGTTACGGCGCCGAGATCGTCACCTACGACCGGTACACCGGCGACCGCGTCGCCATCGGCGAGGCGCTGGCGGCCGACCGCGGTCTCGCACTCATCCCGCCCTACGAGCACCCGCACGTGATCGCGGGACAGGGCACGGCGGCACTGGAACTGCTGGAGGACACCGAATCCCTGGACACGCTCGTCGTCCCGGTCGGCGGTGGCGGCCTGATCGCGGGCAGCTCGACCGCCGCGAAGGCCGTGCGGCCCGGTATCCGGGTGGTCGGCGTCGAACCCGCCGCGGGTGACGACACCAAACGCTCGCTGGAGGCGGGGGAACGCGTGTCGATCCCGGTGCCGCGGACCATCGCCGACGGCCAGGCCGCTTCCGTCCCCGGCGAACTGACGTTCTCGATCAACCGGCGGCTCGTGGACGACATCGCGCTGGTCACCGACGAGCAGGTCCGGGACGCGATGCGGTTCGCGTTCGAACGGCTGAAGCTCGTCATCGAACCGAGCGGAGCGACCGGTCTCGCCGCGCTGCTCAGCGGCCGGATTCCCGCGTCGGGCCGGGTCGGGGTGATCATCAGCGGCGGGAACGTCAGCCCGGAACGCTTCGCCGAACTGATCGCCGGCTGACCTCTCCCGCATTTCGTCCTCTGAATGCGGCTGTCCGTGAAGGCCTCCTTGAGGGACCCAGAGTCCCTCAAGGAGGCCTTCACGGACTTGCGCTCACAGGCCGAGTCCACCAGCCAGCACCGGCCAGGAGTTTCGCAGCGCCCGCTGCCAGTAGGGCCAGCTGTGCGTACCGTCGCCGTAGTAATCGACGGTCGCCGGAATCCCCTTGGCCTTCAACCGATCCGTGAAGGTCACCGACGAAGCCAGCGCCTGCGGCTCGAAGATGTCGGACTGCCCCGGCGGGTCGAGCGGGCCGGTCTTGCCGTTCCCGCACGAGATGTAGAGCGCCGTGCCGCGCAGGCCGTCGATGTTGTCGTACGGGTTGTTCGCCGTCCAGATCGGCCGCATCCCCCAGCTGTCGCCCCATAGTTCGAGGTAGTTGAAGATCCCCGCGCGGGCCAGGATCCCCTGGATGAACAGCGGCGCGCCCTGGTTGAGCGTGTTCGGCACCCCGCTGTAGGACGCCGCCGCGGTGAACATCCCCTTGTGCTTGTACGAATACGCGAGCGCGCCGTACCCACCGATCGACAGTCCGGCGACCGCCCGGCGGGTGCCCGCCCGGTAGCCGCGTTCGACGATCTGCCGCACTTCCAGCGTGTGGAAGGTGTCCCAGTCGGGAGTGCTCCTGAGCCCGAAGTTCCACCACTTCGTGTACATACCGGCCGGGCCGCCCGTCGGCATGACGACGAGGGCGTCCTTGTCGGCGGTGAACGCCTTGACGTCGGTGAACTGGTCCCACGAGCGGTAGTCGACCGGTTCGCAGCAGCCGTGCAGCAGGTACAGCGTCGGCCAAGTCCGCGTGGGCTGCGCGGCCCAGCCGGTCGGCACCAGCAGGCGGACCATGCCGGTGGTGCCGAGCGCGGGCGAACTGATCTTGAGGTCGACCGTGCGCGCGTCCAGCCAGGTCTCCTCGACGACCTTCGCCCCGTTGTCGGCGGAGACCGGCGCGGGCGCCGCGCTCGCCGGGATCGAGCTTCCGAGCAGGGCCACCATGGCCAGCGCCAGCAGACCCCACCGCCGGGTTCGCTTCATCACTTCTCCTCGCTCACAACGGGATGTTTCCGTGTTTCTTGGCCGGCAGGGTCTGCCGTTTGGTCCGCAGCGCGTCCAGGGCCCTCGCCACTTGAAGGCGGGTCTGCGACGGCGCGATGACCTGATCGACGTAGCCGCGTTCCGCCGCCACATAGGGGTTCGAATGGCGTTCCCGGTACGCCTCGGTGAGCCGCCGTCGTTCCGCGGTCCGCCGCTCCGGTGGCAGCGCGGCGAGTTCGTGCCGGTGCAGCACCCGCACCGCGCCCTCGGCGCCCATCACCGCGATCTCGGCGGTGGGCCACGCCAGGTTGACGTCCGCGCCGAGGTGTTTCGACCCCATCACCGCGTACCCGCCGCCGTAGGCCTTGCGGATCACCACGGTCACCTTCGGCACGGTCGCTTCGGCGTAGGCGTAGATCAGTTTGGCGCCGCGCCGGATGATCCCGTGCCGTTCCTGCGCCTCACCCGGCAGGTAGCCGGGGACGTCGGCGAGGGTGAGGATCGGGATGCCGAAGGCGTCGCAGAACCGGACGAAGCGCGCCGCCTTCTCCGAGGCGTCGATGTCGATCACGCCCGCCTGATGCCGCGGCTGGTTCGCCACGACCCCGACCGTGCGGCCCCGCATCCGGCCGAACGCGCAGATCATGTTCGGCGCGAAGGCACTGTGGATCTCGGTGAACTCGCCGTCGTCGACGAGCCGCGAGATCACCTCGGTCATGTCGTAGGCCTGGTTCAGCGAGTCGGGCACCAGGCGGTCGAGTTCGAGATCGGCGGCGGTGAGTCCGGGATCGGTCTCGTCGGCGTATTCCGGTGCGGCGTCGAGGTTGTTGGACGGCAGGTAGCCGAGCAAGGTCTGCACCCAGTCGATGGCGTCGTGCTCGTCGGCGGCCCGGTGATGGGCGTTCCCGGAGACCTCGCTGTTCACCGCGGCGCCGCCGAGCCGCTGGGCGGACACCCGCTCGCCGCTGACGGCGTGCACGACGTCGGGGCCGGTGACGAACATGTGCGCGGTCTCGTCCACCATCACGGTGAAGTCGGTGATCGCCGGCGAGTACACCGCCCCGCCCGCGCACGGCCCCATGATCAGCGAGATCTGCGGGATGACCCCGGACGCGAGCGCGTTGCGCCTGCCGAGTTCGGCGTAATAGGCCAGCGAGACGACGCCTTCCTGGATCCGGGCGCCGCCGGAGTCGTTGATGCCGACCACGGGGCAGCCCAGCGTCATCGCCAGATCCATCACCTTGAGGACCTTCTCGCCGAAGACCTCGCCCATGCTGCCGCCGAACACGGTGAAGTCCTGCGAGAACACGCAGACCTGTCTGCCGTCGACGGTGCCGTGCCCGGTCACCACGCCGTCGCCGTACGGGCGGTTGGCGTCCATCCCGAACTCGGTGCACCGGTGCCGGGCGAACTGGTCGAGCTCGACGAAGGAATCCTGATCCAGCAACAGTTCGACGCGTTCGCGCGCGGTCAGTTTGCCCTTGGCGTGCTGCCGGTCGACCGCCCGTTTCTCGGCGATCCGGAGATCTTCCCGGCGGGCGGCGAGGTCGGCGATCCGGAACGCCGTCGTGTCGGTCATGGCCGCGCCGCCTTGGGCGCCCCGAGCCGGGCCGCGAGCGCGGCGGCGACCACCTCGACGTGCGGCGGGTCGATCATCGACAGGTGATCGCCCGGTACCCGCACGACCTCCAGATCCGCGCAGAAGGCGTCCCAGCCGAGGGCTTCGTCGGTGCGCAGGTACCGCGGATCGAGGGTGGTGGTCAGCGGATGCGGCTCCTGCGCGCGCATCAGCAGCACCGGCCCGGCATACGGTTCCGGCTCGTACCGTTCGGCCACGCGTGCGTCCACATAGGACTCGTACTGGTGCCGCAGCACACCGTGCCCCATCCCGGGCACCTGCGCGGCGAGGCTACTGATCACCAGCCGGATCTGTTCGTCGTCGCCGAGCCGGACGAGGTCTTCGCGCGGGATGTCCAGCGGGACGCCGTAGGTCCGCTCGACGTGTTCGGCGAAGCGGTCGAACCGGTCCAGCAGGATCTCGTGCGCCGGTTTCCCCGGCGCGGGCAGCGGCAGGATGCTGTCGATCATGAACACCAGATCGACCCGCTCCCCCGCCGCCGTCAGCCGCCTGGCGGTTTCGTAGGCGAGGCAGCCGCCGAACGACCAGCCACCCAGCCGGTACGGGCCCTGCGGCTGGATTTCCCGGATCAGCTCGAGATAGCACTCGGCCTTGTCCTCTACCGTGTCCTCTTCGTCGATCCGTTCGAGCCCGTAGACGGGCCTGCCCTGCGGCAGCAGACGGACGAGCCCTTCGTAGACGCTCGTCGGACCGCCCGCCGGATGGAACAGGAACACCGGATCCGCGCCACCCTCGCGCAGTGGCCGGACAGGGCTGCCTCCGCGTCCCTCGATCGCGTCGCGCAGCAGATCGGCCATCGCGGCGATCGTCGGCGTCGCGAACAGCCCTTCAGGGACCGCTCCGAGCTGCCCGGCGAAAACGACGCGCAGCCGATCGGCCGCCTCGGCGTCGCCACCGACGGCGAAGAAGTCGTCGTGGACGCCGGGTTCCGCGCAGCCGAGTTCCGCCTGCCAGTGCCGGGCGATCCAGCGCTCGGCCGGATCGCGGGGCCCGACGACCGCACTCGGTCCGGCAGGCCGCGAGCCCGCCTCGCCGAACCCGGCCTGTTCCGCGAGATGGTCGGCGAGTTCGCCGAGGCTCGCGCCACGCAGCAGCAGCGGGATCGGCAGCGGCAGACCGAAGTCGCGCTCCACCACTCCCCTGGCGCGCATGGCGGTGAGCGAGTCCAGGCCGAGCCGGGTGAGCGGCGCGTTCCGGTCGATCTCGTCCGCGGCGAGGCCGAGCATCCCGGCGACGAGCCCGGCCAGGTAGTCGGCCAGCATCTCGCGGGCCGCTTCGGGCAGGACGGCCCGCAGCGCGTCCAGTCCGTCCCAAGTGGACTGTCCGGTGACCGGTTCGTCGCCCGGTACCAGGATTTCGAAGAAGGGCCGTCCGGCCAGCCGCGGGAACAGGGCCAGGACGGTCCCCGCGTCGACGCGGGCGATCCCGGTCGCGGCGCGGTCGCGGCGCAGCACGGCGTCCAGCGCCGCCAGCGCCTCCTCCGTACCGAGCGGTTCGAGGACGGGGTTGCGGTTGCCGACGGCCGCTCCGGCCTCGCCCCAGGCACCCCAGCCGATGGTCGCCGCCGGCAATCCGGCGGCCCGGCGCCACGCGACGAGCGCGTCCACCCACGCGTTCGCGGTGGCGTAGGCGGTCTGCCCCGGCGATCCGAACAACGCGGCCGCCGACGAGTACGTCAGCCACCAGTCGACTTCGCGCCCGGCCGTCGCTTCGTGCAAACGCCACGCCCCCAGCGCTTTCGCTCGCCAGACGGCCTCGACCGCGTCGTCGTCGAGGCCGACGGCGGCACCGTCGGACAGCACACCGGCCGCGTGCAGGACACCACGCAACGGCAGGCCGCCCTCGGTCGCGGCCGCGACCAGCGCTTCGGCCGTCCCGGGCGCCGCGATATCTGCCGCCACCACGCGGACGTCCACGCCCTGGTCACGCAAATCCGCCAGCAACGGTTCGACGGCGGGGCTCGCACCACGCCTGCCGGAGAGGACGAGCCTGGTCGCGCCGCGTCCGGCCAGCCAGTCCGCCGCGACCAGGCCGAGGCCGCCGAGACCACCGGTGATCACGTAAGCGCCTTCGCGCACAACGGTTTCACGGCCGGGTTCGCCGAGTTCCGGACGGGCCAGCACCCGGGTGTAGCGGACGCCCTCGCGCCAGGCGATCTCGTCGTCCGGCGCGTCCGCGCGGAGCTCCGCCGCCAGCTTGCCGACCCAGAGCAGGGCGGGATCCGGCTCGGCGTCGAAGTCGACCTGGCTCGCCCGCAGTTCGGGATGCTCGAAGGCGAGAACACGGACGAGTCCGCGCAGCCATGCCTGACCGGGGTCTCCGCGCTCGCCGGGTTCGACGGCCGACGCACCCGCGCTGACGAGCCACAGCCTCGGCGCCCGTCCGACCAGTTCGGCGGCGACACCGGAGAGCGTCGCGACCATCCGCGCGTCCCGCATCGGGTCGGGCTCACCGGACCCGACGCAAACCAGGACTCCCGTGACCTCACGGGCTCGCACGGCTGCCGCCAGCGCCGCCCGGTCCCCGAGCGGGACGGTCACCAGTTCGTCCCCGGCGAGCCGGTCACCCAACGCTTTCAGCCACGGCGCGTCCTCGTGCAGGACGACCCAGCGGCGCGAGCCCGGCGCCGCCGGCGGCAGGTCGGCCTGCCGCCAGACCGTCTCGAACAGCAGCTCCGCCATCGGCACCGGCAGCGCCGAACGCTGGAACCGGCGGCAGTAGACCTCGCGGAACTCGACCAGGACGACGCCGTCGGCGTCGATCAGCTGGACCCCGCCGACCAGGCCGTCACCGGCTGGATCGAGCGAGTCGAGGACGGCGTCGACCCGGACACCGCGGCGTGGGTCGCCCGCGAGGACGACCTCGCCCAAGGTCAGCGGCAGGAACACGCCGTCGGCTTCGCGCAGCACGTCCCCGGCGGCTGCGGCCAGCGCGTGCAGGCAGGCGTCGGCGATCACCGGATGCAGCACGTACGCCGGATCGTCGGCGGGCAGGGTGATCCACGCCGACGCCCGGCCGGGTGCCGCCAGGACATCACGCAACCCGCGGAAAGCGGGACCGTAACTCTGCCCCATCCCGGCCAGCACCTGATACAGGTCGATCGGCCGGGCGTCGTCGCCGACCGCGCCGAACGGCACCACCGCGGTGTTCCCGTCGCGGACGCGGGCCGTGGCGTGCCGCATCCAGCCGCCGTCCGCGGACCGCGCGTAGACGTCCACTTCGGACGGTCCAGTGCGCAGGCTGGTCGTCACCTCGGTATGCGCGGCGAGCGGGAGGACCCGGTGCAGTTCGAGGCCGCCGACACGGAGCTGTCCGCCTGGCCGCAGGACCGACTTCGCCGCCGCGAGCGCGAGTTCCAGGAATCCGGCGGCGGGGAACAGCGGGACCCCCATCGCCGCGTGGTCGGCCAGCCAGGGCAGCGTCTCGGTTCCGACGTCCGCGCGCCACAGGTGCCCGTCGCCGGTCGGTTGTTCGATGTGGACACCCAGCAACGGATGCGTGCCACCGGATCGGTTCGCCGGGCGGCGCGGCCAGAACCGCCGATGCCGCCAGCGCGGACCGGGCAGCTCGACCGGAAGCGGGCGGGGGCCGCCGTCGTCGAGCACGACGGGCAGCCCGAGGGTGTGGAGCCGGGCGAGCGTGGTCAGGAACGCCTGTCGCTCGTCGACCTTGCGGCTCGCGGACGGCACCGCGAGCGCGCCGGTGCTCTGCTCGATCGCGGCGAGCGCCACCGGATGCGGCGAGATCTCGACGAACACGCCGTATCCGTCGGCGGTCGCCGCCGCCAGCGCCTGGCTGAACCGCACCGGACGCCGCAGATTCGCCGCCCAGTAGTCGACGTCGAACACCGGCATCCACTGTGGATCGTCGAGAACGCTGCTGTAACAGGGGATTTCGACCGGTCGCGGCGACAGCCCGGCGAGCTCGGCGCGGAACCGGCCGAGAACGGCGTCGACGGCTTCCGAATGACCCGCGCCGCCGACCGGAAGCCGCTTCGCCAGCCTGCCGAGGTTCTCGACGTGCGACACCAGTGCCTCGACCTGCTCGGCTCCACCGCTGACGGTGCACTGGACCGGCGAGGCGTAGACCGCGACCGTGATCCCGGGGAAGTCCGCTTCCAGGTCGGCGAGTTCGGCCGGGGACAGCTCGACCACCGCCATCGCGCCGTCGCCGGAGGCGTCGACCTCGGCCAGCAGCCGGGCGCGGGTGGCCATCACGCGCAGACCGTCGGCGACGTCCAGCGCGCCCGCGACGACGGCGGCCGCGACCTCGCCCATCGAATGCCCGAGCACCGCGGCCGGGACGACACCGTGCGCGCGCCAGAGCCCGGCGAGGGCGAGCTGCATGCCGAACAACGCGAGTTGCGTCGCGCCGAGGTCCGGCGGGTCGTAGTCGCCGGAGAACACCGCACGAAGGGAGAATCCGGCTTCGGCCCGGAACACCGGATCGAGGGCCTCCACCTCGGCCCGGAACGCGGGCTCGGTGCGCAGCAGGACACGGCCCATCCCGGGCCACTGGGAGCCGTAGCCGGAGAAGACGAACACGACGTCGGACACGGGTGCGGCCTCGCCGAGGACGACGTCGGCGCTCTCGCGTCCGGCGGCCATCGCCCGCAAGGCGGCGGCCACCCGGTCGCGGCCCTCCGCAATGACCGCGCCACGGACGGGCAGCTGGTCCCGGCTCCTGGTCAGCGTCGCGGCGACCGTGTCCAGCGAGACGGACCGGTGGGCGGGGTCTTCGAGCCAGTCGGCCAGATCCGCCGCCCGCGCCCGGAGCACCTCGGCCGAACGAGCGGACAGCGCGAACACGTGCGCCCTCTCGGTTTCCTTCCCCCGGGCGGCGAACGACGCGGCAGGCCATTCTTCGAGGACGACGTGGGCGTTGGTGCCGCCGAAACCGAACGCGGAGACCCCGGCGCGTACGACGTCGGTGTAGCGCGGCCAGTCCGTCCCGGTGTGCACCACGCGAAGGCGGAGACCGGCGAAATCGATATGCGGGCTGGGTTCGTGATGATGTGGGGTCGGCGGTAGCTTCCGGTGGACCATCGCGAGGACGACTTTGATCAGCCCGGCCATCCCCGCCGCGCCTTCCAGATGCCCCAGGTTTCCTTTCACCGAGCCGATCAGGAGCGGACGGCCGGGTTCGCGGCCGGCGCCGAGCACCTCGCCGAGCGCGTCGGCCTCGATCGGGTCACCCACCTCGGTCCCGGTCCCGTGCGCCTCCACGTAGTCCACAGAGGACGGTTCGACGCCCGCCGCCGCGTACGCGTCGCGCAACAGGTCCGCCTGCGCGCCGGGGCTGGGTGCCACGAGACCGTTCGACCGGCCGTCGGAATTGACCGCGCTGCCGCGGATCACCGCGAGCACCCGGTCGCCCGCACGGCGAGCGGCCTTCAGCGGTCTCAGCACGATCACCCCGCAGCCCTCGCCGCGGGCGATACCGTCGGCGGCGGCGTCGAACGGTTTGCAGTGCCCGTCCGGCGCCAGCACCCCGGCCCGCTCGAAGGACGCGGTGACCGCGGGTGAGAGCAGCAGATTGACCCCGGCGACGAGCGCCGTCCCGCATTCGCCGCGGCGGAGGCTCTGCACCGCCTGGTGCACCGCGACCAGCGACGACGAGCACGCGGTGTCGAGGGTGAGGCTGGGGCCGCGCAGGTCGAACAGATACGACAGCCGGTTCGCGGTGATACTCGTCGCGGCACCGGTGGCGGACCAGACGTCGACGGCGGCGGGATCGGCCATCGTCAGGTGGCCGTACTCGCCCGCCGACAGCCCGACGAACACCCCGGTCCGGCTCCCGCGCAGCGTGGACGGCGGGATCCCGGCGTGTTCCAGCGCCGCCCACGCGACTTCGAGCAGCATCCGCTGCTGGGGATCCATCGTCTCGGCCTCACCCGGCGTGATACCGAAGAACTCGGCGTCGAAACCGGCGATGTCGTCGAGGAACCCGCCGCGGGCTGGGGTGTCCCAGCGGTCTTCCGGGACCTCGCGAATGCCGTCGCGTCCAGCGTCCAGGAGCCGCCAGTACCGCTCCGGGGAGTCCGCGCCGCCTGGCAGACGGCAGCCGACACCGACGATCGCGATCGGTTCCTCTTCACGGGATTCGCCGCCGATCGCCGCAGTCTCTTCCACTGTGGACAGACGGGCGGCGAGCGCGGTGATCGTCGGGTACTGCCACACCAGTGTCGGCGGCAACGGGCGGCCGAGGTGCCTGCCCAGCTCCGCCGCCAGTTCCATCGACTCGCGTGAGGAAAGCCCGCTCTCGTGCAGTGGCCGATCGGGATCGACCTGGTCGGCGGGTGATCCGGTCCGCTCGGCCACGCGCGCGATGAGCCAGGCGCGGATATCCGCGGTCACCCGAGCCGCCGCGCGGTCAGCGAACCGTCCAGATAGGACTTCCGGCAGAGCGCACGGCTGATCTTGCCGCTGGAGGTGCGCGGGATCTCGCCCGGGGCGAGAAAGACGACGTCGTACGCCCGCAGACCATGCGCGGCCGAGACCGCCCGCCGGATCTCACCGGTCGCCACGACGAGGTCGGCCTCGCTCCCCTTGGCACGCTCCGCCAGCACGACCGCCGCTTCGCCGTCTTCGCGCTGGATCGCGAACGCCGCGGCGGAATGCGGCCGGACCGCGGGATGGGTCTCCACGGTCTGCTCGATGTCCTGCGGATAGTGGTTGCGGCCGTCGACGATGACGAGATCCTTGAGCCTGCCGGTCATGAACAGTTCGCCGTCGTAGCGCACGCCGAGGTCCCCGGTCGCGAGCCAGCCCGCGCCGGACTCCGGGTCGATCGGCGGCAGGCCGAAGACACCGTCCGCGGCGGGCCGTCCCCAATACCCCACTCCGACGTTCGGCCCGTTGACCTGGATCTCCCCCACCCTGCCGGGTTCGACCAGCGCGCCGGTGACCGGATCGGCGATCCGGACCCGTTGCCCCACCGGGAATCCGCACGAGACGAGCGTGGTGGCCGCCGCGCCGGGAAGCGCTGGCGTCGCCAGGCCGGCGGCGAGCTGATCGCGGTCGAAGGCGACCTCTCGCGGCGCCTTGCCCGCCTCGGTGACGGACACGAGCACGGTGGCCTCGGCCAGCCCGTAGGACGACCGGTGCACCTCCGGGCGCAGCCCGCATTCCTCGAAAGCGCCGTGGAACTTCGCGATCGTCGACGGGAGGACCGGCTCGCTGCCATTGATCAGCGAGATGACCCGGCTCAGTTCGAGGTAGCTCTTCTCAGCCTCGGTCACACGGGAAGCGCTGTAGGCGTAGGCGAAATTGGGTGCCGCGCTGATCGCGCCGGGGCTCGCCGAGAGCGCGCGCAGCCAGCGGGATGGACGTTCGAGGAAGGCGAGCGGATCCATCAGGACCGACGACACGCCCGCCGCCATGGGCGCGCCGATCCCGAGGATCAGGCCCATGTCGTGGAAGAGCGGCAGCCAGCTGACGGTGGACGTCGTCCCGGTTTCGATCGCGTAGGCGTCGCACGCCTGGCGGGCGTTGGTGAGCGCGTTGCGATGGGTCAGCATCACGCCCGCCGGTGTCCTCGTGGAACCGGACGTGTACTGCAGGTACGCCAGTCCGTCCGGTTCCGGTCGCGGCCAGGAGCGGTCACCGGCCGCGACCGGAGCTGTGGTGTCGACGGCGAGCACGGCGGGGCGCTCGATCGCCGTCGAGGCGAGGAAACCGGCGGCGGTGTCGAGTCCGTCGGTGGTCGTGAGCACGACCCTCGGCGCGCAGTCGGCGAGCACGGCGGCCAGCCTGCCCGCGTGCCCGGGGAGGTCCGGGGCGAACAGCGGGACCGCGACCAGCCCGGCGCGGATCGCGCCGAGGAAGGCGACGACGTAGTCGACGGACTGCCGCGCCAGGATCGCGGCCCGGTCACCGGCGCCGGTGAACGAGGTCAGCCGGGTGGCGAGGACGTCGACACGTTCGTCGAGTTCCCGCCAGGACAGGGTGATCGCGCGGCCGTCCGCTCCGGCGCGATGGTCGAGGTAGGTCACCGCGACCTCGTCGCCGAGCCGCCACGCCCAGTACCTCAGCAGGGTCGCGAACGATTCCCCACCGGGTGCGTCGTCCGTGCCTCGGGCGGCGACGACCGTTTCCGAAATGGTTTCCATGGCCCCTCGTTTGACGACGTGAGCAGGAGCGGGTGAATTCGGAACGGCGCCGTTGCCGAAAGCGGATTCCATTCCGGAGACCGTTCTTTATCTGCCCGGAACTGTATGGACGTCCCGGGAAGGGTGTCAATGAAAGGATGATGGAACGCCGGTACGCGTGCGGACGTGCTCACCGGGAAGTGAGAAAGGGGGCACCCCGCTTGTCACTTCGGGACGAAGTTCTGGGGTTCAGGAGCCGGAGTGCGAGGAGCGCTCCGGCGAGTTGCAGTGCCGCCGCGGTCAGCAGGCCCGCCGTGTAGCCGTCGGCCAGCGCGGCCGCGGCACCGTCGTCGAGCCGGGCCGCCCGGACCACCGACAGCACGGCCCCGATCAGCGCCACGCCCAGCGCGCTCGACAGTTCACGGGACGCGGTGAGCAGTCCGGAGGCGGTGCCCGCGTGCCGTTCGGCGACGATTTCCAGCGCGTACGAGGTCAGCGGGGTGGTCAGGGCCGATCCGGCGCCGATCAGCACCAGCCCGGGAATCCTGGGCGGTATTTCCGGCAGGTGGTTGACCGCGGCGAGCGCCAGCAGTCCGGCGGCCACCGTGGTCAGCCCGGCAGCGACCGTCCGATGTGGACCCCAGCGCGGTACCGCCCAGGGCACCAGCGGAGTGGCGGCGACGACCGCGACCGCCACCACGACCAGCGGCAATCCGGCGAGTATCGGCCCGAGGCCGAGGGATTCCTGATGCAGCAACGGCGTGAAGAAGAAGACGCCCGAAACCCCCAGTCCCCACAGCAACTGCACGGTGAGCGCGCCGGTGAAGACCCGCGTTCCGGTCAGCGCCTTCGGCACCAGCCGCACGCGCGCGCGTCTTTCCCTGAGCACGAACCAGATCGCGAAGGCCGTCCCCGCCGCACCGAGCACGACGCTCAGTTCCACCACGGCGGCGGTGGTCAGGACCATCGCGGTGGTCACGACCAGCATGGACAGTACGGCGGGCCGCCCCGCCGCCGGATCACGATCGGCGAGGGCGACCTTGCGCACCAGTAGCAGCATCGCCGCCACGAACGGGAGGTTGACGAAGAAGACCCAGCCCCAGCCCAGATATTCGCTCAGCATCCCGCCGAGCGTCGGGCCGAGCGCGAGGGCGGCCGCGAGGCAAGCGGTCCAGACCGTCGCTCCCACAGCGCGACTTCGGGCGTCGAGGTTGGTGCGGAGCAGGCTGAGCAGGGCCGGGACCAGGAACGCCGCCGCCGTGCCTTGCAGAATCCGCGCGGCGATGACGAGCCACGCGGTCGTGGCGAATCCGCCGACGGCCGCGCCGGCGCCGAACGCGAGCAGCCCCGCCCGCAGGGTCGCCGCCTGACCCCAACGGTCCACCAGCGTCCCCGCCACCGGCAGCAACCCGGCGAACGGGAGCATGTAGCCGATGCTCACCCATTGCAGCGTGGGCAGATCGAGCCCGAGTTCCCGGGCGAGCGAAGGCGCGCCCGCCGCGACGATCGTGTTGTCGAGGGTGGTGACGAAGGCACCGAGCCCGATCATGAGGAGCGTCGCTCGCATTTCGGCTCCTCGTGAGTGAAGAGGACGGTTCTAACCGTCCTTACCACTCACGAAACGGGACCCCACTCGCCCGTGACAATTCCTCGGACTCGGGTTCACGCTCGCGCTATAACCACCCCTGCCGCGAAGCCTGAGCTCCCAGCTGGAACCGGGTCTGCGCGCCCAGCAGTTGTTGCAGACGGCTGATCCGCCGCAACACCGTGCGTTCACTGATCCCGAGCTCGCGCGCGATCGCCTCGTCGGTCAGGCCTCCGCTCAGCAACGCGAGCAGGCGGCGCGTGGCGACGGTCGGCTCCTGCGTCGCTTCCGCGTCGTCCGGACCACCCGCCCGCACCGGCACCCCCATCCGCCAGAACGACTCGAACAACTCGATCAGCGCGCTCAGCAGCATCGACGGATGGATCAGCAGGGCCAGTACGTCACCGGCGTCGGAGTTCGGGACGGCGATCAGCGCCCGGTTGCTGTCGGCGATCACCAGCTTCAGCGGCAGCCGGGGGAACACCCTGGCCTGCTCGCCGAGCGCGATACTCGACTGCACCTGGGCGAATCCGTCGTCGGTCCGCAGCACGGACGAGTCGTAGACGACGCGGTACGCGATGCCGCGCGCCATCGATCCCGGCTGCACCGTGCTCACTTCGGCCTTCGGGCTCATGTACGACCCCGGGTCCAGCGCGACGATGTCCACGCCCGCCTGCGTCTGCATGGCCTCGAAGGTGGCGATCACCTCGTCCCGGCTCCGCAGCACCTCGACGAAGTCCGCGTCGCGGCCGGTCCGCAAGGAGTAGGCGGCGCCGAGCACCTCCGCCGCTTCCCGCGCGCGGACGGCCGCGGCCTCGTGCTGCGCCGCGAACGCCGACAACGCCGCACGCGGCGGGCACACCTCGACGCCGGACGCGCCGGCGCGGATCAGGCCGAACCGCTCCAGCTCCGCCAGTTCGGCACCGGGCGGGCCCGGACGCCCTTCCAGCAGGGCCCGGTACAGCTGCTCGGCCTCCACCGACAGTCCTCGCGACTCGGCGAGCATGACGCTTCTCCTCCCCCACCCCAGGATCGATCGGCGTGACATCGATGTCACGCCTCAGGGAACGCTGATTCCGTTCACAGGTCTTGAGGGGGAAAACGGACGGATCGTGCGGCCGGGCCGATAACGAAACCGTCACGGATCACGCCGAAGAGGCTCCCGCGAACCGGATCGGTCCGCGGGAGCCTGTGTTCGACGCCGCCGGTGATCAGGCGTTGGCAGGCATGCCCTTCTCGTCCGCTTCCGGCGTGGCGGTGCCTTCGAGCAGCTCACGGACGATCTCGTTCGCCTTGCGCACCTGGGGCGTGATCATCTTGATCTTGATCTTCCCGTCGTGCCCGAGGTTGCCACCGACCTCGACCGTCTTGTCCTCACCCGGTAAGGGCAGGCCCTGGCAGCCGGTGAACTTCTTCTTCGGCGTGAGACCGGTCTGGAAGTAGGCGACGATCGGGTCGTCGACGCAGTCGGTGTTGTACGGGAAGATCCCGTGGCTGCCTTCGTTGTCGACGCTGATCATCTTGGCGCCCGGCAGGCCGTTCGCGGTGGCGAGCGCGCCCTCGTACGGCGTGGCCGCGTCGAGTTCGGTCTGCGCGATCAGCAGCTTCGGGAACGTCTTGGCGTCCGGCGCCGGCTTGGCGTTGGTGGTCGGCCAGAACGCGCACAGCGGCGCGCCCGACAGGGCCATGATCGGCGCGATGAACGGCGCGTTCACGGTCAGGTCGGCCTGCCAGTAAGTCCAGTAGTGCAGATTCTGGTTCCACTGGCCGTCCTGGCAGCGGATCGCCTCGAACGCCGCGTCCCAGGTCTCGACCTCGGCGCCGCCCTGGTAGGAGGCCTTGCGCTCGACCGAGTCCTTCTTCGCGATGGCCTCGAGCGCGTTGCCCTTGGCCTTGTTCAGGAACGCCTTGTTCGCGTCGGTCAGGCCCGGGGTGGCGAGGGCCTTCGCGACGACCTGCTCCAGCTTCTCCGCGTCGGTCCCGGTGGGCGCCGGTCCCTTCACCAGCGCGGCCACCATCGAGGCCGCCGACGGGTACTGGGTGGTGTCGTACATCGCCGGGATGATGAACCACGCGGCGTAGAGCATGCCCGCGAACTCCCGCGTGCCGCCCGCCTTCTCCCAGTTGCGGCGGATCTCCAGCGGATCGGTGCCCGCCTTGTACTTGGCGTCGTTGCGCGCGACGTAGGGCAGCAGCGCCTCCTGGAACTGGCGGTCACGGCTGCGCGGCTGCAGGTCCCAGGTCTTCTCCAGGGTCGGGCGGCTCGCGTCGGTCGAGGAGTCGAGCAGGAAGCGGTGCGCCTTGCTCGGGAACGTGGTGGCGTACCAGGTGCCGAGCCACGTGCCGTACGAGTAGCCGATGTAGCTGGTCTTCTTCTCCCCGAGCAGCACCCGGATGAAATCCATGTCGTACGCGGTCTGCTCGGTGGTGATGAACTTCGTCAGCGGGTTCTTCAGACAGCCCTCGACCTTCGCCCGGCTGATCACGTTCTGATCCGTGCTGTCCGGGACGGTGTAGCTACAGGTCAGCGGAGTGCTCTGGCCGACGCCGCGCGGGTCGAACCCGACGAAGTCGTACTGCGCGGCCAGAACGGGGCTGCGCATCGCCATCGCGGCGCCCCACGGGAGGCCTTCGCCGCCGGGTCCGCCGGGGTTGACCAGCGCGATGCCCTGCCTGCCGGTGCCGGGGTAGGCGGTCGCGGTCTTGGAGACGCGGACGCCGATCGTGTTGCCGTCCTGCGGGTTGTGCCAGTCCCGCGGCACCTGGACGGTGGCACAGGCCAGGCCCTTGACCTTCTTCAGTTCCGCTTCCGTCGCCGGCGCGACGGACGGGAACGAGCACTCGCCCCAGGCCACGGCCTGCTTGGTCAGCGCGCCGGCGAGCGCGGCGGTGTCCGGCTCGGCCGCTTTGGCCGCGGGAGCCGCACCCGCGGCGGGGGCCAGCACCAGGCCCGAGGCCAGGAACGCACCGGCGACCACGACCACCGTGCGTCTCCGCGTCTTTCTCGTCCTACTGATCACCATGATCCCTTTCGACAGGAGCCCCCCGACGTCCGTACGTGAAGTAAAGACGGGTGATCAGGTTTCCCACACGGCCGAGAGCTGGCGGATACCCGACATGGCGGGATCTCGACACGAACGGTCAGCCCGGGCTGCTCCAGCCGTGCCGCCAATACCCGGCGAACGAGATGTCCGCCTTCGCCGCACCTCGCTCGGACACCAGATGGCGGCGCAACGACGTCGCCAGCCGGGACTCGCCCGCGACCCAGGTGTAGAACCGCCCTTGTGGCAACGATGCCCGCTGAACCGCCTCCAGGGTCAGGGTTCCCGGCCGGAGTCCCGGGTCGTCCCTGCTGAGCCAGTGGACGCGGACGCCGTCGGCCGTGTCGTACCGCCGGATGTCCTCGGCGGTGGGGACTTCCAGGAACACTTGCGCGGTAAGGGATTCCGGGGCGTCGTCGAGGATCGCCAACGCGGCGGGCAGCGCGCTCTCGTCGGCGACGATGAGCTGAGCGCCGACGTCGTCCGGTGGCCGGTAGGTGGTGCCCATGTCGAAGATCCCGGCCGGATCGCCCGGTCGCACGCGGCGGACCCATTCGCTCATCGGCGAATTCCCGTGGAGGGCGAACTCGATGTCGACCTCGTCGTCGGCTGGCCTCGCCCGGCGGATGGTGAGCGTGCGCACCCAGGGCCGCACCGATTTGGGCAACAGCATCAGCTCTGGCATCCACGTCTCGTTCGAAAAGGTGGGCATCCGCAGCCCGCGCTGTCCCTCGCGGGGAAAGAACAGCCGTACCGTCTGGTCCGCGCCCGTGACGACGAGATCTTTCAGCTCCGGCCCGCCGAGCGTGACCGACGCGAAGTTCGGACTGAGGCTGACACGCTCCCGGACCTCCAGCGTGATCATCTTGCGCGAGACCGGGGCCTTGAGGCGCGGGATCAACGTGCGCCCTCGGTATCTTTGCAGGTCATGGCACTATTATGAGCTTTTCCTCAGTTCTCGGGTACTCGCTTTTGCCTGCCCGCCGGGAGGCCTCGGGACCTGCTGCGGGACGCGATCACGGACCGAGCCTGCTCACGTTTCGGCTCAGCCCGCGAGGCCTTCGGCGAATCGCCGCGCCGCGTCGAGATCCGCCGTACCGGGCCGGTTCTTGCCGATGCCACCGACGAGCCGGAACGGGAACCACGTGTCGAAACCGCGGCACGAGAACGTTCCCACCACGTCGAATCCCTTGTGGCCGAGCAGCCGCGCGAGGCGGCGGAGGTAGCGCCGGAACGGCGGTTCTGGCAGCCCGCTCGTGGTGAACACGAACGCCTTCCGCCGCTGCTCCCCCGGCAACGCCTCGACGAAACGAAGCAGGCGCGGATGGAAATCCATCCCGAAGATCCCCGAGCCGAATCCCACCAGGTCACAGGAATCGAGATCACCCGGCTCGATTTCCTCGGGGCCGACGACGCGGGCGCCGAGTACCTCCGCCATGACTTCGGCGACCCTCGCCGTGTTGCCGTGCGACACCGAAACGCACACGATGACGACCTTCATGCCGATCCTCCACTTCGCCGGTCCCTTTCCCTCAAGAACCGGGCAGCGGCGGAGAACGTGACGTCAGCCCTCGCGCAGGTGATCCCGCAGCTCCCGCGCCACGCGGGCCATCAGCACCTCGGCCTCCGGCTGGATCGCCGCGGGCACCTGGGATTCGGTCAGCGCGGCGATCGCGAACATCCCGCCGTCGGCGTGCTCGACCACCCCGACCTCGTGCCGCAGGTTCAGCACGGTGCCCGTCTTCGACGACCATTTCGTTGCGTCGGAGACGAAATCCGGGCTCAGCCGTTGACGCAACAGGTTGAGCCCCATGAGCTCGCGCACCCGCGCCGCCACCTGTTCGTCCACTTTGGACGGATTCCACAGCGCTTCGAGCAGGTTCACGAACGCGCGGGCCGAACCGGAGCTCGCGCGCGTGACGTCGAGCTGCGGGACGGGATGCCCTTGCCCCGACGTACCCGCGTTGATCGCGAGCGCGTGCGCGAGGTGGACGTCGGCGGGGTCGAAGCGTTCGGCCGGGGTGTCGCTGAGATCCGCGGCCGGATGCCGCGCGGTGATCCCGGTGATCCCCCAGTCTCGCGTCATCCTGGTGACCTCGGCGGGCGGCGTCAGCGCGAACAGCGCGTCCGCGGCGGTCTCGTCGCTGATGGCCATGGTCAGGTAGAGCAGGTCGTCGATCGCCACCCTGGCCGGATGCCGGAACCGCGTCAGCCCGGTCGGCCCCGGCGCGGTGGCCCGCCCCGGTTCGACGTCGAGCGCCGCCGAACCGTCCAGCTCGCCGCGCCGGATCCGCTCCAGGGTCGCCGCGGCGAGCGGGATCTTCACCAGTGAGGCGCTCGGGAACTCGAGGTCGGGGTCGATGCCCACCTCGAAACCGGTCCGCAGATCACGCACGAGGAACGAACCGCGCAGGCCTCCGTCGGCCAGTTCGGCGCGCAGCCGCAGGAGCAGCGTTTCCGTGTTCACGTCGTCTCCTCCGCGCCGAGACATCGGGCGATGTCCGGCCCCAATCGTGCCCGGAGCCGCTGCGCGTCCTCGCCGGGCCCCGTCGTGATCTCGAACCCGCGCACGAGCCGGATCTCGCCGATGGTCCGCCAGTTCAGGCCGAGCTCGGTGGCCTGCGCCGCCGAGCACAGCAGCAGATCGTCCGAACCGAACACGGCCGCCGCGGCCGCGGTGAGCGAATCGGCGACGGACACCTGCGCGGGCCGCAGCCCCACCGCGTCACGGATCCGGAAGAGACGGTCGCGCAGATGCGGGACGTCGTCCTCCGGCTGGATCCAGACCCGCCGAGGCGAACCGCCCGACCGGCCGACCCGCAGCGTTTCCAGATGGAGGACGTCCGCGCGCGGCCTGCCTCCACCCGCCAGCCCGAGCGGCACCTTCCAGCTGCCCTCCTCGCCGGGGACGGCGGTGAGCGCGGCGCGGACCTCCTGCGTGCGCACGAGTTCCGCCCGTTCCCTCGGCGGCGCCTGCCGGAACTCCAGGAAGACCTCCAGCTCCCGCGCCGCCGCGTCGAGTTCGGCGAGTTCGCGGACGGTGCAGGTTTCCGGCATCGCCAGCCGCATCGGCCGCAGCCTGGCGCGCCGCGCGTCGTGCTCCAGGGTGTCGGCCAAGGCCACCAGCCGTTTCGCCGACGGCAGCATGTCCCGTCCGAACGGGGTGAGCACGGCGCGCCGGGTGGAGCGGTCGAACAGCCGCTCGCCGAAATGCCGTTCCAGCGCGGCGATCCGGCGGCTCACCACCGGCTGCGGGATACGCGCGAGCGCGGCTCCGGCGGTGAACGTCCCGGCCTCGCTCACGCTCACGAACGCCCGGCAACTCCCGATCAGGTCCACGACCACATACTATGCGTGTTTCGCATGAAAGACGTCATTCGTGTCTTGGACAGCATGATCAGAGCTGGACAGACTGCGAGCATGTCAGTCACTTCTCGCCGTTGGGCCGCACTACTGGCGCTCTCGGCCGTATCACTCGCCGCGTGTTCCGCACCTGCCCCCGCGCCACCTCCCGCCGCCGCTTCGCCGGTCGCGGCGTCCGAGCGCGCCGACTTCGAACAGCTCGAACGAGCCTTCGGCGCCCGGCTCGGGGTGTACGCGGTGGACACCGCGACCGGCCGCGAGGTCGCCTTCCGCGCCGACGAACGCTTCGCCTACGCCTCGACGCACAAGGTGTTCAGCGCCGGCGGTGTCCTGCAGCGGACGCCGGTCGCCGAACTGGACCGCACCGTGACCTACGGGCAGCAGGACCTGGTCACCAATTCGCCGGTCACGGAGAAGCACGTGGCGACGGGCCTGCCGCTGCGCGCCGTCATGGACGCGACCCTTCGCTACAGCGACAACACCGGCGGGAACCTGCTCTTCCGCGAACTCGGCGGCCCCGAAGGACTCAACGCGGTGTTCCGCGGGATCGGCGACACCACGAGCCACGCCGACCGGATCGAACCCGAACTCAACGACACCTTCCCCGGTGACCTCCGGGACACCAGCACACCGCGGGCCCTCGCCGTGAGCCTGCGCGCCTTCGCGCTCGGCGACGCCCTCCCCGAGGACAAGCGCAAGATCCTCGTCGACATGATGCGCGCCAACACCACCAGCGACCAGAACATCCGCGCCGGCGTGCCCGGCTGGGCGGTCGCCGACAAGACCGGCACGGCGGCTTACGGCACGCGCAACGACATCGGGGTCGTGTGGCCGCCGAACCGGGCGCCGATCGTCATCTCGGTGCTCACCGACCGGGCGGAGAAAGACGCCAAGATCGACAACAAGCTCCTCGCCGACGCCACCGCGGCCGCGATCAAGGCCCTCCCGTGACCGGTCCCGCCGGGACGGACGAGGATCCGTCCGTCCCGGCGGGGTTCAGCGGCTCAGCGACGGCAGGGGTTGCCCGCCGGATGCGCCGGGGTTCCGTGCACGTCGGCCTGGGACTCCGCGAGCACGATCTTCGCGAGCGCGGTGTCCAGCGCGACGGCCTGCTGCTTGACGACGCCGTTCGCCACGGTCTGGCCGTTGAGCTTCAGCGAACCGATGACCAGCGGAATGGTCAGCGGCGCCGAGCCCACCGTGATCGACTCGCCGTTGATCTTCAGCGAGGCGACGTTCGAACTGCCCGCCAGCACCGGCGCGAGCCCGCCCGGCGACGGCTGGCAGGTCGCGGTCGCCTGCGACTGGATCACGCCGAGCTCGATGGTCAGCCCGAGCGTGCTGATCACCGTCTTGTCGATCTTGGCCGACGCCAGCGCGCGATCGCCCGCGGCCGGAGCCGCCGACTGGTCGTCCGGCGTCAGATCGGTCGACGCGGTCAGCACCTTGGTGTCCACCTTGATCAGACCGGCGTTGAGCGTCGCGGCGGCGACGGTGCTGCTGTCGTCGGCACACGGCAGGTTCGCCGGGTTGGCGCGCGCCGCGGTCACACCGAGGACGTTCGCCGCGGTACCCGTGCAGGAGAAGACGCCGTCACGGTCGTCGTCGACGATCGTGCCGACTCCGGTCGCGTCGAGGAGACCGGCGCCCGACGGGGCCGAGAGGTTCACCGTGAAGGTCTCGTTCGGCTCGTCGACCGTGTCCGGGTTGACCAGGACGGTCACCGGTTTGGCCGTCTGCCCGGGGGCGAACGTGACCGTCCCGCTCGCCGCCGCGTAGTCGGCGGGCGCGGTGGCGGTCCCGTTGGCGGTCGCGTACTGGACCGTCACCGGATTCGGGCTGGGGCCGCCGAGCAGCGACACCGTGAACGTCGCCGGGACCTGCGCGCCCCCGGAGCCCTCGTCGACCGTCACGTCGTTGATGCTCAAGCCGAGCACGCGCACCGTGGTGGTCTCGATGTACCCGCGGGAGACACCGTCGACCTGGTAGTCGACGACGCACTGGTAGGTGCCGGGAGCGGCGCCGGCCGCGGCCTTGATCGTCTCGGTGAACGTGGCGACCTCGCCGCTGGTCACCTTGATGCTGCCGGGATCGTTGGTGACGGTGAGCTGCGGGTCGCAGCTGGTCACCTTCGGCGTCACCGTGACCTCGATGGATTTGATCCCGTCCAAAATGGCCTGCGAGACCTGCCCGGCCGGGACGTTGTTCAGCAGGACGCCGCCCGTCGCCGAGGTAATGGCGGAGGCCTGCCCCGTGGCGTCGAGGCCGCCGACGTTGACCGCGACCACGCGGATCTTCGCCGCCTGCAACGCCGCGATGGTCTGGGCGAGTGTGTGCCCGCCGCTCGGGTCGTGCGACGGCGCGTCGCCGAACCACGCGATGATGCGGGTGCCGTCCGGCCGGAACGCGACCGCGCCGGTGGCCAGCTGGTAAAGCGCGTTCAGGTTGGCCTCCGGCGTGTCCCCGCCGCCCGCGGCCACCCACTGGTCGATCCCCGCCTGGACGGCGGTCGTGTCCCCCGTGATGCCCTGGTTGACCTTGAACGGCACCGAATCGGTGAAGTCCTTGTACTCGGCGACGCCGAACTGCGCGGTCGGCTGCGCGGCGAGCACGTCACCGGTGATGGCGCTGGCGTTCGACCGCACGTTGCCGATCGGTCCGCCCATGCTGCCCGTGGTGTCGGCGAGCAGGACGAGGTCGGGGTTCGGCGGTACGGCCGAGGTCGTCACGTTCTTGGTCACGGTCGTGCTCTGCCCCGCGTTGAGGGTGAGATCGACCGTCGCCGGGTCGACTCCCGGCGGGGCCGCGGCGGCGACCGCGGTGGACGCGAACATCGCCGTGACCGCGGCCAAGACGACGAGCAGTGGTCTTCGTGACATGGACTTCCCTTTCGAGACCCGGCCGGAGCCGGAATTCCTGTGGGCTTCCTCGGAAAGACGGAATATTTCGATTTTCGTTAGCGTGAGAGCCGGGCTTCACCCGGAGCGCCCTGTGTCAAGCCGCCCAACGGGCTGTTACCGCGAATCCGGGCTACTCGGACCAGGTCCGCATTGGACCGTCCAGCCGAAGGACCTTCGACATCTCTCACTCTTCAGCGTGAGAGATGTCGAAGTTTCCTGCTTTCCGTGATCACCTCGGCCGGGCGGAATCCGTATTCACGCGGCGAACAGTCACCGAATGTCGCAACGTAACGGGCCGATCGATACCGCCGCGAGACATCGGGTCCGTCAGTAGACGCACTGGATGATCGCGTCGTCCAAGCGGATGTACTTCGCCGGCCCGCCGTTGTTGCCGTAGATCGGCTGCAGATAGACGGTACCCACGCCGTTGAGATTCAGATTGGGCAGTGTGATGAGCTGATAGCCCGCCCAGTCGTCGATCCATTTCACCGTGTGGGAGATTTTCCGCCAGCCGTTGGGGTCCCAGATCTCGAGGCCGATGTTCGCTCCGCCACCGACCGGGTCGGCATGGATCGCAGCGGCGCAATTCGACCGATTCGACGGGAAACTGCTGAGCGACTTCGCGGTCCGCATCGCCGACCAGCCGTTGTCCGCGAAGAGCCAGCCGTTGTTGTTGCCGGTCCGGGCCACTCCCATACCGATATCGAACCAGGAATGCCCGTCACCGCCTTGGATTCCCCGTTCCCATACACCGAACGGGTTCGATTCGTAACCGTCGGACCATTGCACGATCCCGGCCTGCGCCGTTCCCGCGAGCCCCAGGATCGCCGTCGAAAACACCGACAAGACGGCCAATATCTTCTTGACCACGAGAGTTCCCCCTCTTCGTGCGGAATGAACTCCGCCAGGGGACCAGAGTCCGCGACGCGCGCACAACGTACCTTCGCGCGCACATTCGACCGCCTTAATTACCTACGCGGAGAGCGGCTCCGGCTGATCCAACCTGCGTCAGTAGGCACTAACGGAGTGATGTGGGCCGAAGGCTCCCTTCACCGAGTCTGATGCGACGAAAGGAGCCTTCGCCCCCGGTCGGCTACGGGGAGCGGCGGTTCGGTCGCAGGTGCCCTGGTCCTGGACACTCCGCCCAGCAACACACGTTCGACCTTCGGTTCGCTAGGCGAGATCCGCGGGCCGCGTCCGCAGCTTGGCGGCGATCCGCGCCAGCGCCTGCTGGTCCTCCGAGGTCAACGGATCGAGGACGAGCTCCCGTACCGAACGGACGTGCGTGGGCGCGGCCGCGACGACCACGTCGTAGCCGTCGTCGGTGAGCACGGCGAGCGTGTACCGGCCGTCGCCGGGATCCGGCGTCCGCTCCACCCAGCCGCGTTGCTCGAAGCGTTTGACCACATTGGACAGACGGGAGAGCGAGCCGTTGGCGAGGTACGCCAGTTCACTCATCCGCAGCCGCCGCTCCGGGGCCTCCGAAATATGACTGAGGGTCAAATACTCGAACAGCGTCAACCCGGCGTCGTGCTGCAACGGCGACTCGAGCCGCCCCGGCAGCAGGAGGACCAAGGAGACCAGCCCGGTCCAGGCCTCCTTTTCGGCAGGGGTCAGCCACAGCGCTTCGTCCGGGTCCAGGGTGGCCATGGCGGAACCTTACCCAGAACGGCGTGACTTCACACGTGAAGTGAATCGTGCTAGCTTGACTTCAAGCGTGAAGTCAACGAGAGGATCCACCATGACCCAGCCGAAGTTCTTCGCCACGCCCGGCTACGGCGACCGGCAACTGGCCGAAATGCGCTACAGCCAGGCGGTGCGCGTCGGCGATCGCGTCGAGATCTCGGGGCAGGGAGGCTGGGACGATGACTTGACCTTCCCGGAGTCACTGGAAGAGGAGATCGTCAAGGCCTTCGAGAACGTCGCCCGCACCCTCGCCACCGCGGGCGCCACTTGGCGCGATGTGATCTCAGTCGACTCCTACCACGTCCCGGAGGTCCCCGGCTTCATCGGCGAGACCCACAACCGCGTGATGGTGGCGCAGTTCCGCGAGCACATGGGCGACCGGGCGCCGATCTGGACCGAGATCGGCGTCGCGGCCCTCGGCGCGCCGAGGATGCGGGTCGAGATCAGGGTCACCGCGATCGCCGGGAACGCCCGCGTGTGAACCCGGCACTCCTTGGGTACTCCATGGCTGCGCCCATGCTCTTGGCCCAGCTGGGAAACCCGCTAAGGAGAACGCGTGGGTATCACGAGAACACGACAGACGTACGAATTCCCCACCGGCATCGCCCCGCCACTGGGAGAGGTCCGGGCCTGGCTGCGCGAGCGGCTGAGCGAGGTCGGGCGCGCCACTATCGCGGACACCGAACTGCTGACCACGGAACTGGTCACCAACGCGCACGAACACGCGGACGGCGTCGCCGAGCTCAGGGTCTCCGTCCCCTCGGGACGGGACGTCGTCCGCGTCGAGGTCGACGACCGCCGCCCTCGGCTGCGGCCGCACCGGGTGATCAAAAGCGACCCGACGAGTCCGCATGGACGGGGGCTGGCACTGGTCGAATCGATCAGCACCGAATGGGGCGTGGACACCGGCGCGGGATTCAAAACGGTGTGGGCGGAGATCCCGGTGCTCTGACACGATCATCGCGTGACGGCCCCGCCCAGCACCCTGATCGCGCCGAAGCCACGACCCGGCGACCACGTTCGCCTCGTCTCCCCCGCGAGCTTTCCGAGCCGCGAACTGGTCGCCGAGACCAAGGCGGTCCTGGAAAGCTGGGGGCTGGTGGTCGAAATCGGAAAACACGCGCTCGACCAGCGAGGATTCCTGGCCGGCCGGGACGAAGACCGTCTCGCCGACCTCGACGACGCGTTCCGTGATCCCGCCGTCCGCGCGGTGATCGCCACCCGTGGCGGAGCCGGCGCGTACCGCATCGCCGACGACCTGGACTTCGCCGCGGTGCTGGCCGATCCCAAGCCGGTGATCGGTTTCAGCGACATCACCGCCCTGCACCTCGCACTCCGGCGGCATTGTGGACTGGCAGGGATCCACGGTTTCCTGGCGGGCTCCCGTTCCGCGACCGCGACCCGCAGGCTGCTGATGGACGGTGAACCTGCCGTCCTGCATCGCGATCCACGGGCCATGACCGTCGCGGCCGAAGTGCCCGGCACGGCCGCCGGGGATCTCATCGGCGGCAATCTCGGTACCATCGCCCACGCGGTCGGCGTCGGCCTGCCTTCACTGTCGGGCGCCATCCTGTTCCTCGAGGCCGAGCGGACGATGGGCCTCGGTCAGATCGATCGCCAGCTGACCCAACTGATCCGATCAGGCGCGCTCGACGGCGTACGCGGGATCGCGCTCGGCCGGTTCCCCGGTTTCGAGGGCTTCACCGATCGCGGCTGGACCCTCGTCGACGTCTTCAAGGACCGTCTGGGTTCCTTGAACGTGCCGGTACTCGGCGGAATCGACGTCGGACACGGCCCGGATCCCCTATCGCTGCCACTGGGGACGGCCGCCGTCCTGGACACGGAGACGGGAATCCTCACCGTCGAACCGGCGGTTCGCTGAACTACTTCGACTCGACCCGGCCCAGCGGATCCGGCGCCGCCGCCAGTTCCTCGCAAGCCACCTGCCACGCGGTGTCGCCCGGGTAAAGCTCGGAGCGGAGATAAGCCCAGGTGAGGTGCCCCACCGCGGCCACCCGCTCCGGGTTCTCGTCCGTCGTCTCGGCGACGTCGTAGCCGGACACCCCGCCGAGCCCGTGCTCGGCGCCGAACAGGGTCAGCAGCGCTTTCCGGCCCGGCGAAAGGAAGTACGGGTCGGCGTGCCATTCCGGGCCCCGGACCGTCAGATGACCGGAGTCGTCCTTGTCCCCGGCGACGACGAGCGCGGGGGTCGTCATCGCGGAGAAGTCCATGCTGAGAAAGAACGGATAGTTCTCGGCCACGAATCCGGTGACCGCGTCGCCGCCGCGGCCGGGCGCGGCGAGCAGGACACCGGCCGAGATCCGCGGCTCGGCGAGGCGTACTTCCTCACCGCTGCGGGGATCGGTGTATCGCGCGCCCAGCAGAAGGCTCGCGGTGTGCCCGCCCATCGAATGCCCGGCCACCGCGACCCTCCCCCGGTCCAGCCTGCCCCGCAGCAGCGGGACGGCGTCCTCGATCTCGTCGAGCCGGTCGAGGATCCGGATCATGTCCTCGGCCCTGGACCGTTGGTACAGCGGCGCTTCCGGATCGCCGGGCGGCAGGTTCAGCGACCGTGAGCTCAGATGGGTCGGCTGCACGACGGCGAATCCGTGCGCCGCCCAGTGATTGACGAGCGGGGCGTAGCCGTGCAACGACGAGAGATGGTTCGAAGGCCCCTGGCCGTGCGACAGCAGGATGATCGGCAGTTCGTGCCCGGTCGCCGGCACGGAGATCCGTAGCCGCAGGTCCACGACCCGGTCCGGCGTGGACAGCTGCACCGGGGCGATCGAGATCACTGGCGTGCTCATGTGGACTTCCTTCGCGAGTTAAGCGGAACACTGTTCCACAAACATACGGAGCAGTGTTCCGCTTTGTCAAACGCCACTCGCGCGGTCCGCGAGAGCGCGCGCGAGCGAGGACACCTCGACCGAAAGCCCGGTCCAGTCATCGGGAGCCGTGCCGAGGTATCCCGCCCGCGCTCGTTCCAGCAGCACACCGCCGTCGACCATCGCCGCCGCGGCGTCCTTCGAGACGATCCGTCCCGTTTCGACGGTCACGACGATGCGCGCGAGCGTGAGCAGGACGTTGCGTTCATCGCCTTCGATCTCGGCCAGAAGGTCGGGAATGACGCCGAGTGCCGCCTCGCGGAGCTGATCCGGCGGCACCGGATCGACGACGTCCGCGAGCGCGGCGCCGCGCAGAACCCGGTGCGCCGCATGGGCCGTGGCCGCGAGGATCACGACATCGGGATCCTCGGCAGGCATGGGAAGACGGCCCTCGACGAACTCTTCCCGAAGCCACTCCCCGTACTGGAAATCCCGGCGAGCCGGTGCGCCCCCGGCCACGATCCCGGTCAGTTCGATCGGACGCCGGTCCGCCGCGTCAGGAAAGCGGTCGGCGTGGCCACGCCAGCCGGAAAGCCGCAGCAGCAGCGAAACCAGAGCGGCGCGTTCCTCTTCATCGAGCGACCGGTGGGTGACCAGCAGCAGATCGACGTCGCTGTCCGGTTTGAGCCCGCCCGCCGCGGCGGAACCGTAGAGGTACAACCCGAGGACGCCGCCGGGATCCTCACGGTCGAGATGGTCCAGCAGGGGTTCGATGCGCATGCCTCGACGATCACACCTCACGCAAGGTATTTCCGCGCCCAGTCGTCGAAGCCGGTGAGCGGGATGCCGAGGTCCCGCGCGAATTCCGGGCGTCCCGGCTGACCGATCACGTTCAGCCACTCGTGCGAAGCGCCCATCGGCGGCATCCCGGCGGCGACCGCCTGCTCGACGGTCATATCCGGAGCCGCCAGCTTCGCCCCCAGCGCACCGGACAGGACTTCGGCGATCTCCGTCATGGTCAGGAAGTCGCTCGCGAGCTCGAGTTCGACGCCGGTGAACCGGTCCGGTTCGGCGATGGCCGCCGCGGCGGCGGCGCCGATGTCGTCGACGGCGGCCAGCGAAAGGGACGTCGAGGGCTTGATGACGCTCACCAGGCCGCCGTCCACCCCGCGCGGGAACAGGAACTTCATGTCGGGCAGGAAGTTCTCCATGAAGAAACCCGGCTTGAGCAGTGTCCACCGCGGAAAGCCAGCCTCGCGGAGGTGAACCTGGATCGCCGCCTTGGCGCCCAGCGTCGGCTGCATCGATGCCCAGCGCCCTTCGGCCCATCCGTCCGCCTCGACGTGCTGTCCGGCTCCCGAGACGGAGGTGTGCACGAACTGCGGCACGCCCGCCGCCTTCGCACCCTCGATGAGGTTGACGCCCTGCGTCACCTCCCCCGCGAAGTCGAATCCGTCTTCGTTCATTCCGGGCATCTGCACCGAGAAGACGGCGCGGGCCCCCTTGGCCGCGCGGATCACGGACTCGATGTCGTGGAGATCGCCGACGACGAGTTCGGCGCCGAGCGCTTCGACGGCTTTCGCCTTGGCCGGATCGCGGACGAGGGCGCGGACGGGAACGCCGGCCGCGAGCAGGGCGCGTGCGGTCGCACCGCCCTGCCTGCCGGTGGCGCCAGTGACCAGAACGGGTGCTTCGGACATGGTGGCTCCTTCGCTCGACTAAGTGGCGGGGCCCGCCACTTATCGTCCGCTACAATATGGCGGGCCCCGCCACTTACGCAAACACCGAGGTGAAGGCATGTCCGACGGTCAGCGCGCCGACGCGCGGCGGAACTACGCGCGCATCCTCGCGGTGGCCGAGGAAGAGGTCGCGGCCCACGGCTCCGGCGCCTCGCTGGAGCAGATCGCCCGCACCGCCAACGTCGGCTCGGCGACCGTGCGCCGCCACTTCCCCACCCGCCGGGCGCTGCTGGAGGCGGTCTCCGCGAGCCGGATCGCCGCGTTGTGCGCCCGCGCCGCCGCCTTGACCGACGAGGAAGACAGCCGGAAAGCGCTCCTGACCTGGCTCGACGAGGTCGTCGTCTACTGCGTCTCCGCCCGTGGGCTGGCGGCCGCGCTCTCCTACGACGGGCCCGCGCAGGAGAACTCCTGTTCCGCCGCCATCGAGGACGCCGGGGAACCGCTCCTGCGGCGGGCCGCGCGGGACGGCGCGGTGCCGC
Source organism: Amycolatopsis sp. WAC 04197 (assembly GCF_003947475.1). Lineage (NCBI taxonomy): Bacteria > Bacillati > Actinomycetota > Actinomycetes > Pseudonocardiales > Pseudonocardiaceae > Amycolatopsis > Amycolatopsis sp. WAC 04197. Next base: position 330,211 of record NZ_QHJK01000011.1, read on the forward strand.
CGGACGTCACCGTCGCGGATCTGATCACGCTGATCGTCGGCATCGTCCTGGCCACCGAGCACCACCCGGATCCGGCCGCCCGGGCGGACCGGCTGTTCCGGCTGGCCGTGACGGGGCTGAGCCCCGGGACGTGACAAGGGGCCGGAGTGGTCGCCCACTCCGGCCCCCGGCACGGATTCCGCCTACCGGGTGCCGCGGCGGCCCGACGAGACCACCGCCGGCACCGGAGCGCCGTTGATCACGAACTGCGACCCCGGCTCACGGACGACATCACCGTTCGCGGAACCGCTGATCGTCACGTTCGTCAAGGTCGCGCTGCCACGGGCGCCGCTCATCGCGAGGATGCCCGCGCCGTTGTTGGACTTGTCGATCCTGACGTTGGTGAGGGCCGCGGTCACGACGCCGCCGCCCGTCTTGAACTGGACACCGTCGTAGGTCGAGTCGTGGATCTCCGTGTCCCGCAGCACGACCCCGGGAATGTCCTTGCCCTGCGCGAAGAACGTGATCGCGCCGAACTCCTGCTGCTCACCCCAGAACACGCCGCCACAGCGGTACAGGGCGTTGTTCGCGATGAGCGTCTCGCCGGAGAACGGCAGCGGATCGTGGTCCGTCGCCAGCATGATGCCCGGGTAGTTCATCGTATCGTGGACGATGTTGTTCTCGATCCTGTTGCCGTAGCCGCCGTAGACCGCGATCCCGTTGGCACGCCACGGAAGCTGGATCGTGTTGTTGGCGAACACGTTGTCGTGCGCGATGTCCTGCGAAGGGTCCTTCACGTACTGGTTCGCCCACACCGCGAGCGAGTCGTCACCGGTGGTGCGGAACGACGAGTCGAACACCTTCGAATTCCGCGTGCCGTTGGTGAAGTTGATGCCGTCGGCGTAGGTGTTCCGGATCCGCATACCGCTGAACTCGAGGCCGTCGCCCGGCCCCCAGAGCGCCGGGACGTTGCTGTAGTCCCGGCCGACCCACGCGCCGACGTTGGCGTGCTCGATCCAGACGTTCGTGATCTTCGTGCCGGTGCCGAACCGGCCGTTGAGACCGACGCCGCCTTCCGCGCCACCGTCACCACCCCGGATCCGGCCGGAACCGAAGATGGCGATGTCGGAGATCTGCGTGTTCTTGTCGATGTCGAACCCGAAGTTGCCCTCATGCGGATGGTTGATGCCGCCCGCGTTCTGCGGCTCGATCAGCGAGTACAGCTGCGAATGCCACATCCCGGCGCCCCGGATCGTCACGTTGGAGATGCCGACCTGGTTGTACTGGCCGCCGCCGTTGGGCACGTTCGGGTCGTCGGTCAGGATCTTCTTTTCCTGCCGCCACTGCCCCGCCGGGATCCAGACGCAGGCGATCACGCCGTTCTGGTCGTCGGTCACCGCGCGCTGGATCGCCGCCGAATCGTCGTTCCCGTCGTTCGGCACGGCGCCGTACTCCGTGATCGACGTGCAGTTCGCGGGCTTCTCCGAGGCCGGGGCGACCTGCTCCAGATCGATGAGATCGACGATGTAGAACGCCGCGTTGTCACCGCTGTCCCGCTGCAGCTTGAACTTCGTGCCCGGCGGGTACGAACGGGACAGCAGCGCGTGCGACTCGTCGAACAGGCGCCGCGCGTCGGCCTGCGGCGTGTTGGTCAGGCCTTCGGGGTCGTCGGTGCTGCCGTAAAGCCAGCTGTGCTTCGACGACAGCGTCAGCTTCTGCGCGAACGTCCCGTTGACGTACAGGCTGATGGTCGCTTCCTGTCCGCCACCGCCGGGGGCGTCCGGGATGGAATTGCGCACGACGATCGAGTTCGCCTCGTTCGCCGACGTGAACTCCACGTACTGCCCCTGATTCGCCAGCCGAACGGACTTGCGGCCGGAGGACTCGGTCGCGAAGTTCGTGTGGCCGAAGGTGCGCAACGGGTCGGCTTCCAGCAGTTGTCCTTGGTACTGTGCGGCTTCCGCCTCGTACTCGACGTACGGGACGGCCGCGCCGCGGCCCACGACGATCGCCCGCGAGAGGTTGTTGTTGGACTCGTTGGTCTCCGTGACCGTGCCGGTCGCGTCGGCCGTCGCGGTCAGGGTCGCGCCACCGTCGGCGGCGGTCCAGGTGCCCGCGATCGCGACGTTCGCGGTGGCTCCAGCCTCGATCGCACCGGTGGCGCCGGTCAGCGTGGTGCCGCCGACGGCCAGCCGCGTCACCGAAGCGTCCGCGCGGCTCGTGCCGCGGTTGTGCACGGCGACGGTGAAGGACACGGCCGAACCCGCCGCCGGGTTGGGCGGGTTCGACGTGATGCCGGTGACCTCGAGATCCGGCCCCGGCGCCTGCGCGACGACCAGCGCGGTCGGCGACGTGTAGGTGTTGTTGGTTTCGTTCTGCTCGGCCACCGTTCCCGCCGGATCCGCGGTCGCGGCCACGGTGTACGTCCCTTGTGGACGCGTTCCCGCGTCGACGGTCACCGTCGTGGACGCGCCGGCGGCGAGCGCCCCGACCGCCGCTTCGCCGACGACGGTGCCACCGAGGCTGACGTTCACGGTCGTGGCGGCCGCGCTCGCGGTGCCGGTGTTCTTCACCGTCGCCGAGACGGCGAGGTGGCTGGTCTCCGTCGGATTCGCCGGCGTCCACGACGTGCCGGTGACGACGAGGTCCGGATTCGGCGCGGGCGTGCCGATCACCTGGAATTCCGCGACCTGGCCGCCGGGAGCGCCGGAGTTGGCGAAGAACTGCAGGCGCACGTCCGAAGCGCGTCCGCTGACCGGTACGACCACCGAGTTCTGATTGGTGGCCGGGTCGAAGCGGTGATCGGCCCGCGCTGAAAGGGAAGTGAACGCGGTGGCGCCCTGCGCGCGGCCGAGGATCTCGAAGTTCTGCGTCCGCGCGCCCCAGATCGCGTCCGGGTTGAGCTTCACCACGACCGAGTCGACGTCCGCGTCGACGCCGAGTTTCACCGTCAGCGAGTTCGGATAGCCCGCGGCGGACTCCCAGTACGTGGCCGTGTTGTTGTCGTTCGCGTTGGCCGGGACGAACGAGTGGACCGCCGATGTGGCCTCGATCGGTTTACCCGCCGCCAGGTTCGCGCCCGCGCTCGTCCCGGAGCGCACGACGTGGTTGCTGTCACCGGACTCGTTGCCCGCCGCGTCCTTGGCGCGCACGAAGTACTCGACCCGGGTCCCGGCGGGCCGGGATTCGGTGAACGTGGTGCCGGTGATCGTCGTGACCGGCGTGCCGTCGCGGTAGACGGTGTACCCGGTGACCCCGACGTTGTCCGCCGAAGCCGCCCAGGTCAGCCGGATCTGACCGGCGGCGGGCTCGGTCAGCGCGAGATTCGCGGGCGCGCTCGGCGCCTGGGTGTCGCCGGTGTCCGGTCCGTACAGCTCGAATTCCGAAAGCTGCGCCGCGGGCCAGCGCGTGTTCGCGGTGACCTGCAGCCGCACGTAGCGGGCCGACGCGGTCATCGGAATCGTGACGGTGTTGGTCCCGGACGCGAACGCGTAGCCGGTCGGCGCGGCGAGGTCGGTGAACGCCGAGCCGTCGGTACTTCCACGCACGGCCAGCGTCTGGGTGCGGGATTCCCAGCCGGACGGCAGTTTCAGCACGATCCGCGACAGGGATTTGGCCGTTCCGAGGTCGGCCTGGATCCATTGCGGGAACGCGTTGTTGGCTGATTCCCAGTAGCTGTCCTGCTCTCCGTCCACGGCGTTCGCGACGGGATAACCGGGCAACGCGCTGCTCGCCGACACCGTGCGGGTCAACGGCACTTCGGCGAGCGCCGCCGGACCGGGTGGGGCGGCGGGATCCGGTGGCGGCCCGCTCGCGGCGGAGGCGAAGGAGAGTCCGGCGACGGAAAGCCCCGTGACCAGGAGACCGGCGACGATCCGGGACAGGCGCATACGTGTCATGGCGTCTTCTCTTCTTTGAGACGGCGGGGAGGGAGCCAGAGCCGTACGAGCATGCAACAACTCGGAGACAAAATGCAAGAAGTAGACTTGTTTCCGAAATTTTGCGACATGCGTTCGTCGGTCGGCATTGGGCCGTCTAGCGACACACTTGTTCTCCGAATACGAGGGAATACGGGAAGACGTGGTCGCGTATTCCGCAGAAACGGTGCACAGTTGTACACTCAACGCAGGCGAGCCGTGTGGAGGTCGAACCCTGATGGACGTGACGAAAACCTTGAGGTCGGCACTCACCGGCACGACGACAGAGTCAAGGTCCGCGGTCCGTGAGCTGCGACGGGAGACCGAAGATCTCGTGGCGCGCCGCGCGGGCAGGACGGCGAACCGGCTGACCGAACTGGGCGAGCGCCTCGCCGATCTGGTCCTGGTCTCGGGGAGCAGGCTCGCGGGCCTCGCCGATCGGCACAGCAAGCCCGTGGGCGAGGGCGTGCGCCGCGAAGCGGGCCGGATCGGCGAGTCGGTGGAGCGGCTGTCCGTCACGCTTTCGGACCGGGCCATCCTGCTCGCCGAGGAACTGCTCGATCCGCGGCCGTCCGAGCGCCGCCGACGTCGCTAGTCGACCACATCTCGCCGGTCCGTGAAGGCCTCCTTGAGGGACTCTGGGTCCCTCAAGGAGGCCTTCACGGACCTGGCCTGAAACTGGCCGCAGCCGGAAGTCCCTGGCACATCGGTGCCATCGGCACTCGAGTGCCGGAAGCCCGGGTCCCGTGCCGCCCGCCGCGGCCTTCTCCCGTCTTTAGTCGCTATCAACCGCCGTATCCGCTTGCCTAGCATGGGAAAACCGGTATCGGATCCGGCCGGGCGATCCCTGGCGAATCCGCCGTGGCCGTAAACGGGTGACCCGTCGATTTCCCTGAATTCCCCTGCATTGGAAGGCACCCATGCGCATCCGAGGTCTCCTCACCGCACTGCTGTGCGCGGCCGGGCTCACGACGGTCGCACCCGCCGCCGTCGCGGCCCCCATCATCGACGGCGAATACGCCCAGTCCGGCCCATGGGCGGCCATGATCGAGCAGAACGGCGAGCAGTGGTGCTCCGGTTCGATCATCAGCGCCCGCTGGGTGCTCACCGCCCAGCACTGCATCGACGAACCCGGCGCCGGATACTCCGTCCGGGTGGGCGACGTCGACCACCAGGCCGGCACGTACGCGGTGGTGGCCGACATCTACACGCCGTCCAGCGGCGCCGACATCGCACTGTTGAAACTGGACCGTTCCGTGACCACGACGTACGCGTCCCTCGGCACCTCCGTCGCGGTCGGCGACACCGAATACGTTTATGGCTGGGGTTACAACGAAGACGGCGATCTGCAGCGTTACCTCAAGGTCGCCCGGATGACGGTGACCAGTGTCGGGAGTGGACTGATCAAGGCCCGCCGGGGCAACGGCCTGACCAACGGCGGCGACTCGGGCGGCCCGGTCTTCGTCGGCGGCAAGCAGGTCGGCGTGCACATCGCGGGCAACAAGGTGGACAGCTCGACGCACACCAGCATCTCGGCGAACCGCACCTGGATCCGGAACACCTCGGGGGTCTAGGTCCGAACGGGTCCGGGAGCGGTGGCGCCACCGCTCCCGGACCACTGAGAGGCAGGTGGAAAGTGGTATCGACGACTCCGGACGGGCTCGGCCCACAGCTGGGCAGGCTGGGTCTCGGCGAGACCGCCGCCCGGATCTACCGGCGGATGCTCGAAAACGCGCCCGTCACCGCCGCGGAACTGGCCTGGCGGGAGGACGACGCGGAGAACGTCGAGCTGGCACTGAAGGAACTGGCCGACGCCGGTCTCGCGGTTTCGTCCGGAGTGGACGGAGACGAGTACGTCCCGGCGAACCCCAGCGAAGCGCTCACCGCGCTGACCACCCGACGACAGGCCGAACTGCACGACGCGCGGCTCGCGGTCCAGACCGCGTACCGCGCCTTCAGGCGGGCGCACGCGGGGATGCCGAACGCGCAGGACCTACTCGAAGTGGTCACCGGCGACGCCATCATCCCCCGGCTGCAGCATCTCGCGACCACGGTGCGGCATCAGGTGCGCCGTCTCGATTCCCCGCCCTACTTCACCGGCGGCCGACGGAATCTCCTGGAGGAGGAGCAACTGCGGCGCGGGATCGGCTACCGCTGTGTCTACAGTGGAGCGTCGTTCGGCGATCCCGGCTATCTGGCCGCGAACATCCTGCCGTGCCTGCGCGCCGGTGAGCGGGCCCGGCTGCTGCCCGAACTCCCGGTGAAGCTGACGCTGTTCGACGACCGTGCGGCCACCATCGCGCTGACCATCCGCGAGGCCGATCGCAACCAGTCCATCGTCATCGTGCGTCCCTGCAGCCTTTTCTCCGCACTGGAGGGGCTTTTCGAGACGTCCTGGGCGGCCGCGCTCCCGATCGACCGGCGTGGCCGGACGTCCGGGCAACCGATCCGGCCGGTCGAGCGGGAGCTGCTGATCCTGCTCGCCGCCGGGCGCAAGGACGACGAGATCGCCGCCGAACTCGGCGTCAGCAGACGCACCCTGTTCCGCTACCTCGAAACCCTGATGGACCGCGCCGGCGTCTCCAGCCGGTTCCAGCTCGGGGTCTTCGCCACGCACAACAACTGGCTCTGAAAACCCCCGCATTTCGTCCTCTGAATGCGGGTAGCCCTCACCCGGATGGGGTCACCCGGGTCGATCATCCCCGCTGCGGTGAAGGCGCCGGGAGCGGATGGTGATCTTGGAAGGAGGGCGGAATCATGGGGAATCACCGGCACCACACCGGCACGGCGTCGCTCCGGATCGCCACCGCCGGCCTGCGGGTCTTCGCGGTCGTCGTCGCGATCGCGGCCTGCGCGTGGCTCGCGCTCTGGCTCGCGTTCACCCTCTGAGACCCGCCGGTCCCGGCTGGGATTCCGGCGGGCTCTCGGGTTCCGGCAGCGGGCGGTCCGGTCCCGGAGCGGGAACCCGTTCGGGTGCCCCGGGGTCCGGGACCGGTTCCGGCCTGCCCGGATCGGGCACCGGTTCGGGCATACCTGGCTCCGGCGGCATCGGGTCCGGCGGCGCCGGAGGCGCGGTCGTTCGAGGATTCGTCATCGCACATACCTCCTGATCACGCCACTACCCGATGCGCCACCGGCCGAAACGGTCCGTTAGCCCGTATGGGTGGCGATCCAGTCCGCGATGACGTCCGCGCGGGAGGTCGTCTCGATCCCGGCGTGCGGGCAGTTCGGCCCGGTGGCCTCGAGCGACACCAACGCGCCACCCGCGCCCTCGGCGACGAAGTACGGCGCCCCCGAGTCGTACGTGCAGGCACTGGTCGTGATCGACGGCGCGGCGCCGCGGACGCCGATCGTCGTCGGCGCCACCGTCGCCACCTGCACGGTGCCTTGCTGCATCCGGGTGGCCGGAGCGGGATTCGTGGCGTTCAGGCTCCCCCAGCCCGCCAAGGTCAGCTGCTGGCCGACCTTCGGGAGCACCCGGCTCACCTTCAGCGGGGACACCGTCGTCACGGGCGTGTCCAGCTTGATGAGGGCGACGTCGTTTTCCTTCGCCTGCAGCACTTCGGTCGCCTTGCGGGCCACACCCGATTCGACCGCCTCGTCGACCAGGCCCAACGTCACCATCGTCGGATACGGCATCTTGCCCGCGACCCGCTTGCGGTGCGCGTCGTGGAAGCAGTGTCCCGTGGTGACGACCCAGCTCGGCGCGATCAGCGCGCCCGTGCAGTAGCTGCCGTAGGTCGAACCGTCGGGACGTGGGATCTTCGTCATCGCGATCTTCGCGACGAACCCGAACCGCCCCGGTGGGACATCGGTGCCGTGGGCGACGTCCGGCGCGGCGAGCGCGGCCGGAGCGGTGGTGATGGTCAGGACAGCAGCGGCCAGCAGGGCGCGCAGACGCAATTTCTTACCCTTCGTCGGAGGTGATCCGAGGCTAGGACCCCCTGCCCGACAAGGGGAATTCCCCGACCAGGTGTCACCCGATGGCACGTCTGCCGTTGACCGGTCCCGCGCGGCGGGCGAGCCAGTGGCGATAGGGCAGGCTGGTTTCGGTGTCGGAGCGGTAAGCCGCCTCGGCCGCGGCGATCAAGGCATCGGTGTCCCCGCCGAAGGCTCCTTCCGCGCTCCAAGCGATCAGATACCGCATCCACAGCGGATCCCCCGCGAGAGGCCGGATCGCGATCCCGGGTGACGAGGGAAAGGTGACCTGGCACGGGGAAATCGCCCGGCCCGCCGCGATCAGGCGTTGCAGCGGGCGCAATTCCGTGCTCCGATGCGCGACTTGCGGCCGGAATCCCGCACGGGCACAGGCTTCTTCGAAACACTCCGGCCATCCGGCGCCGTCGGACGGCCCGAGCACCCACCGTTCCCCGGCGAGCTCGGCGAGATCGATCTCGGCTCGGCGGGCCGCGGGATGGTCCGCGGCGATCGCCACGAACACCGGTTGCGTGGCCAGCGGCCGCGACGCCACGCCCGGCGCCGACGGCAGCGGGTGGCCGGGATAGTCGGCGACGACCGCGGCGTCGAGTTGCCCGCCGGCCACGAGATCCAGCAGCCGCAACGGCGAGAACTCGGTGGTCACCGAAACCGCTTGTCCCCGGCCGGAATCCCCGAGCCGGTCCGCCAGCTCGACGACCATGGACCCGCCGATCCCACCCAGCGCGACCGGACGTTTCTCGCCTTCCGCAAGGAAACGCGCCGCGTCCCGGTGCATCGTGTCCGCCGCGGCGAGGACGGCACGGGCGCGGACGAGGACGCATTCGCCGAACGCCGTCGGGAAGACGCCGTCGCGCCCACGGACGAACAAGGTTCCCCCGAACGCGCGCTCGATCCGTTGCACGGCGGCGGTCAGCGCGGGCTGGGTGCTCCCGATCACGATCGCCGCGCGCGTGATGCTGCCCGCGTCGGCGACGGCGCACACCACTCGCAGGTGACGTAACTCGACGTCCATCACGCGGACCTTATGGCCACTTGGGATGTGCCGGAAGCCGTCGAAAGTCGGGATCGTTTTTCGTACTCCCCTCCACGCCCCTCCCCTCTCTCCCCTCCCCCGCAAGGAGTACGCATGCGACGCGCCTGTCTCATGGTCGCGCTGACCGCCGTCCTCGTCGCCGGGCTCGTTCCCGCGACGGCGTCGGCGGCTCCCCGGTTCACGACGTCGATGGAGGCCTTCGAGCCCGGAGGAACCATCACCAGGGTGGACGTCACCCGGCCCGCTTCGGACCGGGCGGCCGCGCCGCAGCAGATCGCGGCCGCCGCCGCGGTGACCCCGATCGAGACCAACGGCCCCAGCGAGACCACCTTCGACCTGGTCTTCGTCGGAGACGGCTACACCTCCACGCAGCTGGGCACGTACTCGCAGCACGTCCGCTCGAGTATCGCGGCGCTGTTCGCCATCGAGCCGTACAAGAGCTACCGCAAGCAGTTCAACCTCTGGCAGGTCGACGTCGTCTCGCCCCAGTCGGGCATCACGAACGACCCGACGCAGGGCATCCGGCGCAACACCGCGCTGGGCTCGTACTTCTGGTGCGGTGGCATCGAACGGCTGTTGTGCGTCAACGAAACCAAGGCGAACCAGTACGCCGCGGCGGCACCGGACGTCGACCAGGTCATCATGCTGGCGAACACCACGAAGTACGGCGGCGCGGGCGGTGGGGTCGCGACCTCTTCCGGCGGCAACATCCAGGCCAGCCAGATCGTCGCCCACGAACTCGGGCACTCCATCGGCGGGCTGGCCGACGAGTACGACTACGGCACTTGCGACACCCGGGAACCCCGCGAGCCCAACGCTTCCGCGCTCACGGCCCAGCAGATGAAGGACCGCCAAGCCAAGTGGTACAAGTGGCTCGGCAAGCCTTCCCCCGACGGCGGCACGGTCGGTGTCTTCGAGGGTTCCCGCTACTGCAAGACCGGGATGTACCGGCCCAGCGTGAACTCGCTCATGCGCACTCTCGGCCAGCCGTTCAACCCGCCGAGCACCGAAGCGATGATCGCGGGCTTCCACCGCGAAGCCGCCCATCGGCACTGATCCCCGTCATGGCCTCCGGACCGGGCAGAGGTGCCAACGGATCGGCGCGGAAGCGAACACCACGGCTTCGGACGTCAGCCGAGCAACTCCTTCACGCGCGGGACGACCTGCTCGCCGTAAAGCCGGATGGAGTTCAGACGCTGCTCGTGCGGAAGCGCGCCGACGCTGTACTTGAGCTGGAACCGCGAGAGGCCCAGTGTCCGCACCGCCCAGGCGATCTTCTGCGCGACGGTCTCGGGAGAACCGACGAACAGGGCACCACGCGGGCCCGCCATGACGTCGTAGTCGGCCCGGGACATCGGACCCCAACCGCGCTCGGCGCCGATCTTGGCGAAAGCGGCCTGGTGGTGCGGGAAATGCTGGGAGACGGCCAGTTCGTCGGTCTCGGCGATGTGGCCGGGGCTGTGCATCGAGATCGGGAGCTCCTGGTGGCCCGCCTCCTTCAACGCGCGCCGGTACAGGTCGGCGAGCGGGGTGAACCGCTCCGGCGACCCGCCGATCACCGCCATCACCAGCGGCAGGCCGTACGCCGCCGCGCGGACGACCGACTGCGGGGTGCCGCCGACGCCGACCCACGCGGGCAGGCTGCCCGATTCGGTGACCGGGAAGGCCTGCGCGCCTTCGAGCGCCGGGCGGACGGTCCCGGACCAGTCGACCGGCTTCTCCTCCTGCAGATGTGTGAACAGGTCGAGCTTCTCGGCGAACAGCGCTTCGTAGTCCTCGAGCGAGTAGCCGAACAGCGGGAACGACTCGGTGAACGAACCACGGCCGAGCGTGACCTCCGCGCGCCCCCGGGAAACCGCGTCCAGCGTGGCGAACCGCTCGTACACGCGCACCGGGTCGTCCGAGCTGAGCACCGTGACCGCCGTGCCCAGCCGGATCCGTTCGGTGCGGCCAGCGATCGCGGCCAGCACGACGTCCGGCGAGGACACCGCCATCTCCGCGCGGTGGTGTTCGCCGACGCCGAAGTAGTCCACGCCCACCTGGTCGGCGAGGACACCCTCGGCCACGACCTCGCGGATGGCTTCGGCCTGGCTCACCGGCTGGCCGTTCGCGTCGTTCCCGACGTCGCCGAACGTGTCCAGGCCGAACGTCGGCGCCTGCGGGGTGCCCAGGATCTCGTAACCCATGTCCAACTCCTCAAGTAGTTGAACGCTCAAACGTCGGGCACGGTGATCGTATTCCGCGGGCTCAGCCGCCGGCGATGTCGCGCGCCAGCCGGCGCGCGTCGTCCATGGTGAACTTGCCGGTGATCTGGGTTTCCCCGCCGGTGATGGCCGACTGGATCGACGGCGCGGTCAGCACCCGGCTCTTCAGCACCATCGCGACCTGCTTGCCGACGTTCGCCGCGGTCCAGTCGGCCCACGTCCGCGCGCCCGCGTCGGTGAAGCTGAGCCCGATGAGCGGACCTCCCGACTGCGTGTCGAGGCGAGCGTTCGCCCGGCTGAGGTCCGCTCCGGTGAGGAACGCCGGGCCGAGCAGGTATTTCGTGCCCTGCACACGGTCGCAGCTGACCAGCGGGAGCGCCGGATCGTCGCGGCCGTCCAGCGGATCCGGCCCCGCCGAACAGTCCAGCGCCGCGGCGGCCGCCTGCTGTGCGGCGGGATCCGTGCTCTGGCGGTCGGTCGCCGCGCCCGTCGCCGGACCGGGCGGGAGCTCCGCCAGGACCGGACGGAACCGCAGCCGCGACCCGTCCTTGATCGCGAAACTGTCGCCTTCGGGTTCGGCTTGGCCGGAGACCCCGCCCTGGCAACCGGTGACACCGAGCAGGACGAGGGCGATCGCTACGAGGATGTTCCGCACCGGGACATTCTGTCGTGCCCAGCGTCCGCGCGGGGGCGAATCGCCGCCTTGACCGAGTAGCCGTCGGTCTGGTCGGAAAATCACCCGGTCCGACCTAGCCCAGGTCATCGCATCGGGTGTTTGCTTGCTCACAGAACGTCGTTGAACGACGATTTGGGGGCCGCCGATGTCCTTCCGATGGGTACTCCGACTCATTCCGGTGACGCTGCTCGTGACCGCGGTGGCGGTGGCCGTCCCCGCACCCGCGAGCGCGGCTCCCGCCCCTCCCCTGGCACAGGTATGGCCGACGCCCCAGCAGGTGACACCACGAGCGGGACAGGTGACCATCCCGCGCACCGTCGTCGAGGTCGTCGGAGCGGCCACCGATCCCTCCGCGCTCGCCGTCGTGGACCAGGTCCTCCGGGCGGCGGGCGCGAGCACGATCGTCAAGGTCACCGACAACGATCAGGCGGCAATCGACCGGGAACGCGGCAACGGCGGCCTCGTCGTCTTCGTCGGGGGTCCGACCGAAAGCAGGGCGACCGCACTGGCCCTGGCAGCACTCCGTCTCAAAGGCCCGGAAGGCCTGGCCCCCGGCGGGTACGTCCTCGCGGCCGACCGCGGTGTCGTCGCACTGTCCGGTGTGGACACTTCGGGGACGTTCTACGCGGCGCAGTCGTTCCGGCAGCTGTTCGCTTCCGGCAAGAGCGGCGCGTTCGGCATCCGGGACTGGCCCGCGGCTCCGCTGCGCGGCGTGATCGAGGGCTTCTACGGCGCGCCGTGGTCCCACGCCGACCGGCTGGCACAGCTGGACTTCTACGGCCGCACCAAGCAGAACATGTACGTCTACTCCCCCAAGGACGATCCGTTCCTGCGCGCCCGCTGGCGCGACCAATACCCGCCGGAACAGCTCGCGCTGCTCTCGCAGCTGGTGAGCCGTGCTGACGCGAACCACGTCGAGTTCACCTACGCCCTCTCCCCCGGCCTTTCCGTGTGCTACTCGTCCGACGCCGACAAGACCGCGCTGGTCACGAAGTTCCAGTCGCTGTGGGACATCGGGGTGCGGTCGTTCGCCATCCCGCTCGACGACATCTCCTACACCCGCTGGAACTGCGACGCCGACGCCGCGAAGTTCGGCACCGGTGGCGCGGCCGCGGGCGCGGCACAGTCGTTCCTGCTCAACCGCGTCCAGCAGGACTTCATCGCGACGCATCCCGGTGTCGAGCGGCTGCAGACCGTCCCGACCGAGTACTACGACCTCGCGGACTCGCCGTACAAGACCGCACTGCGCACCCAGCTCGACAAGGCCGTGATCGTCGAGTGGACCGGCGTCGGCGTGATCGCCGGGCAGATCACGGAAAAGCAGGCCCGGCAGGCAAAAGAGGTCTTCGGGCACGACATCCTGATCTGGGACAACTACCCGGTCAACGACTACATCACCGAACGGCTGCTGCTCGGGCCGTACATCGGCCGCGAGCCCGGCGTCGCGAAGTACCTCTCCGGGATCACCGCGAACCCGATGGTGCAGGCCGAGGCGTCCAAGATCGCCGAGTTCACCTCCGGCGACTTCCTGTGGAACCCGGACCGGTACGACCCCGACAAGTCCTGGCTCGCCGCCATCGCCGACCTCGGCGGACCGGCCGCATCCGCGCTGAAGGTGTTCGCGGAGAACAACTATTCGAGTCTGCTCGTACGCCTCGAAACCGGGAAAACCGATCTGGATTCACCGGTGTTGCGGCCGCTGCTGGCCGCCTTCTGGGCCGCGCTGGAGAAGAAGGATCCATGGGACGCGGCCGCGAAACTGGATCGCTACCTGACCTCGATGGCCTCCGATCCCGAAGATCTGCGGCGCGGCATGGCCTCGAATCCGAAGTTCCTCGCCGAGGTCGGACCGTGGCTCGACCAGGTCGGGCTCTACGGTCAGGCCGGCAGGCACGCGGTGCGGATGCTGCTGGCCCAGGTCGACGGCGACGGGGCGAAGGCATGGGCGGAACGCGGCGAGCTCGTCGCCGCGCTCAAACAGGCGCAGGCGATCCGCGTCCCGACCTCGCGGGGCCCGCGCAACCCCAGCACCTGCACGGGGGTCTGCGTGCCGTTCCTCGACAGCGCGCTGGCCACGGCCGACCGCTGGTTCGGCCTGCCCGGGATCCGGCCGCGGCCGACGACGTCGCTCGGCACCTACACCGACAACGTTCCCGCCCGGATGGTCGACGGCGACCCCGAGACCTACTACTGGAGCGACTGGGCACCCGCGATCGGCGCCACCATCGGGGTCGACCTCGGTTCCGCCCAGCGGGTGTCCCATGTGGACATCCTGATGGGGAAGCCGACCAGCCCGGACGACTACATCCACGCCGGCGTCCTCGAATACTCCGCCGACGGCACCCGGTGGACGACGGTGAAGACGGTCACCGAGCCGGTGATCTCGGCCGATCTCCCCGAAGGCGCCGAGGCGCGGTTCGTCCGCGTGCGCACGACCGGCGCCCAGACATTCTGGGTCGTGGTCCGCGAATTCACCGTCTCCACACCGGACAGTCCGAAGTACACCGTCACCGGCACCCCGGCGGGGTCGAACCTGGCCGCGGCGGCGGACAACAACGCCGATTCGCTGTACGCGGCGACCTCGGCGCCGATCGCAGGCGACGCGCTCGTCGTCACCGCCGTCGCGCCGAAACCGCTGAGCAAGGTCGTCGTGCTGGCGGCGGACGCCGGTGCGGGCGCCGACGTCCAGGTCGCGGACTCGGCGGGCGGCTGGCGGACGATCGGCCGGATGTCGGGTGGCTACACGGAACTGCCGGCGGACGGCGTCACGACCGACAAGGTCCGGCTCCTGTGGTCGCCGGGAGGCGCGGCGCCGAAGATCGCGGAGGTCGTCCCGGTCAGTCCACCGCGACCGTGATCGCGGCCGTGTGCACCCGCCCGCCGTGGGAGAACTCGAGGAACAGCCGGTACTCGCCGCGTTCCGAGAACAGGGAGTGGAAGGTCAGCTCGCCGCCGGCCAGTGCCACGCCGAGCGGCTGGACCGGATGCAGATGCGTGGCCGACAACAGCATGCTGTGGAACCCGGTCATATGGCCGTTGGCACCCAGATGCGGGTCGACCGCGGTGAGGAGCGCGCCGTCCGGGCCGCGGAGGGCGAACCGGAGGACCTGCGCCCGCATCGACGGGATCCGGGCCGCCCCGTCCACCCGCGTCACCCGATAGCCCGTGGCCGTCACGGTGTCGCCCGCCGGAGCGGGCACCGGCACGAAGGTGGTGTCACCGGGCACGGTGAACGGGACGCCGAGCACCACCGGATGCTTCGGATCCTTCGTGTCGAGCGGCACGAACTCGGCGAACATCCGGTAGGCGCCGCCGTCGGTCAGCGCGAGGTTCGTGTGCCAGGTGTCCCCGTCCAGCCTCGGATGCACGTGCTGGAAGACGTTCATGTCGTCGCGCACGGCGAAGAAGTGCATCTGTTTGGTCTGGTTGTCCAGGAACCGGGTCACCGGCCGCCCGTCGGGCCCGAGGATCCGGAACGCGACCGGTACCTCGGGACCCCGGACGGCGGGAGTGGTGACCCGCTCGAACCGGTAGCCGCTCTCCGCCTCCGACAGCCCGTCGCTGTGGGCGGCCGGAAGCAGATCCGCGGTCACCACGGGCTGTTGCTGGTGAGCCGAGTGCGCGGAGCCCGGTGTCGGCCGGAGGGCCACGAAGACCGCAACCGTGCCGATCACCAAGGCCAGCGCGAAGAACAACCAATCCGTGAGCCGGGGTTTGCGCACGCCCTGCCCCCGGTCACTTGCCGCCGAGGTTCGGCTTCACCACGACCAGGCCCTGCTCGATACCGTTGACGATGACGATGCCGCTGGAGAAGTACGGGTAATTGCTCCACGCCCCGTTGAAGTTCGCCGCGTCGCCCGCCGGGTAGATGTCGAAGTAGCCGACCTCCGACAACCTCGCCGAAGCGACCCCGCTGACGTCCAGGATGCGCAGACCGGCCTGGTAGTTCGCCTGGTAGGAATACTGACCCTTGATGTACTGGTTGTGGTCGATCGCGGTGGCTGGCGAACTGTAGACGCCGGTGTGCACGGGAGCGGACAGCTTGGCCAGGTCCCAGACGTAGGTCTTGGTGCGCTTGTCGGTGCCGCGCGACTCGTCCAGTTCGTCGTCGAGCAGGAAGTAGCGCTGGTCGCCGGTCAGCCAGCCCTGGTGCGAGTACTGCGCACCCGAGTAGCCCTTGCGCGAGATCTGGACCGGCCTGGCCTTGTCGGTGACGTCGACGATGGTCAGCGTGTCCTCGTTGGCGTTGAAGCAGATTTCCTTGCCGTTGTACGCCGTGTCCGGCCCGCGGTAGACGACGCACTGCGTGTCGTGGGTGTACCCGTCCTGCGAAACGCAGCCCGCCTTGGCCGGGGCCTTCGGGTTCTGGATGTTGACGATATGCGGCCCGCCGCTGCACGTGTTGGAACCGATCGCGTAGGCGAAACCGGTCTCCTCGTTGATCGCGATGTTGTGCGCGGGACCGAATTCCTTGTACAGCGCGTCGGCGGTGAAGGTCTGCGGTGTGGTGACGGTGCGCAGCCTGGTCAGGTCGAACACCTGCATCCCGTGCCCGGTGATGAAGTCGGCCACGATGAACGCGTGGTTCTTGTACACCTTCATGTCCCGCCACGAACTGCTGCCGCCGTTGGAGGGAAGGTTGCCGAGAAACTTCGGCGACGTCGGGACGCTCAGGTCGACGAACGCGGTGCCGTTGGTCCGTCCGACGATGGCGTATTCCTTGCCGGACGACGGATCGGTCCAGCCCCAGATGTCGTTGCCGTTTCCGCCGCCGAGACCGGAGAGAGGCAGCACGCTGAGCAGGTCGACGTTCTTGCACGGGTATTTGTCGGCCTTGCCGTTGATGCACGGGACTCCCGCAGCGGTGCCGGTGACGGCGTGCCGCTCGGCCGGAACGTGGTCGGCCATGAAGGTGCGGGCCGCCGCCTGTCCTTCCGCCGTCTCCGGATCGTGCGCGGACGCCGCGGTCATCGACAACACCAACGCGGAGGCCGTCAGCACGGCCAGCCCCATCATCCGCACGAGTTTCATCCGAGGTGCTCCTCACCGGGTCGCGGTCGGCCTCCGACGATATGGGCACCCACTCCCGGTGTATCCCGTCGAACGTATGGGGCTTTTAACCGTTTATGAGCGGTCTGGGGCGCTTGACGGATCGACGGTGGCCTCGGCCTTTCGTCTGGGGTGGCGGGCAGGTCTCGATCATGACTGGTCCGTTGGCGATGGACTGTGTGGATTTTGGGACGTCAGATGTCCCAAAGCCCACACGAGCATGCCGAGGAGCCCGTCGCCGGCGTGGCCGACGGGCTCTTCGGGGTTCAGACGTAGTGCAGGGTGTTGCGCCGGGGTTTTCGGAGCGGGTCTCGGTACTGGGGTGGGATGAACTCCGGTAACCCGTCGGCCGCCATGCGTACTTCCCAGTCACCGTGGTGAATCAGCCGATGATGGAAGCTACACAGGAGAACTAGGTTCCGGAGATCGGTCGGCCCGCCGTCTGCCCAGTGCTCAATATGATGAGCGTGGCAATTCTTGGGTTTCCGGTGACAGCCCGGGAAGGCACAGCCACCGTCGCGGATGTTCAACGCACGTCTCTGGCCCGGGGTGACGAAGCGTCTCAGTCGCCCCATATCCAGCGGCTCACCCGAGGACCCCATCACGACCGGCACCATCAGACAGTCGCAGGCCGCGAGCCGCGCTTCCCGCGCCGTCATCGTCCCCACGAAGTCGAGACACGCGGTCCCGAGACCCGATTTGAGTTCCTCAAGCCCGACGGTGACATGCACCAAGGTGCGGTAGCCGCTGGTCCCCGGCTGGTCCGGGCAGGCGATCGCCAGATCGAGCAACTCGGCCCAGGCGTCTCCCATGCGCTCGCACTTCATCCGCAAATCCGCCTGCCCGAACTCGTCCACCGGCCGCGGCTGCGCATGCGCCTCCAACGCGGCCGCAGTCCGGGCCCCGGTCTCATCATCGAGCAGACCGGTCAGTTTCCAGAACCCGTCCTTACGCCGCTCCAGGGTGATCTCGCGGCGCGGTTCCTTCGGCTCGGGATCCTTAGGTTCCTTGCCGTCCGGATTCAGCAAGCCCTGCAGGTTCGCCTCGGCCTTGGCGAGCTGCCGCGGACCGGCACTCGGGGCAAGATTCGCCAGGATCTGCTCCGCACCCGCCCGCTCCTCAGCCGAAATCTCGGCCGGGAGGTTCTTCAAGATCTCCAAGATCTGATCGATCCGCTCATCCCCGACCAACCCCTGAGCGGCGACCGCAGCGGTAGCGGGAGCGAGAGGCGGAACCTCAGTGCCATCCAGAGCCCGGGTGGGGTTCAAGGCGATCGCGCGCTTCACCACCGCACTGGCCTCGCCACGTGACAATCCCGCGATCTCGGCGAGCCAGCTGGCCGTGCTGCCATGCCCGTACAAGTCTTTGGCGCCACGAGACTCGACCTCCGCCAGGAACTGCCCCAGGCAGGCGGTCGCTATCCGGATCACCTGCAACGTCTGCTGCACACCATGGGC
Organism: Amycolatopsis sp. WAC 04197; assembly: GCF_003947475.1. Taxonomy (NCBI): domain Bacteria; kingdom Bacillati; phylum Actinomycetota; class Actinomycetes; order Pseudonocardiales; family Pseudonocardiaceae; genus Amycolatopsis; species Amycolatopsis sp. WAC 04197. The sequence continues at coordinate 348,465 of NZ_QHJK01000011.1, forward strand.
AAGTTCCAGCTTGCCGGCGCGCCACAGTTCCTGCGGCAACTCGGGGAGGAAGGTCTCGAACACCTCATAAGAATATCATAAATCGAACACATGTACGAATGCGAAGAAGTTTCGAAAGAGGATTCAAGAGTTGAGTGCGCCAACGGATTCCAGCAGGAACCGTTGAACAATTCGGCACAGTCAAGCCGGCCAAGGGATCGCGTGGACGTTCGTTGAGTTCGTCGACGATGCTCCAGGAACAAACCACACGAACAACACCGAAGGGTGCTCAAACATCCCAACAACCAAACCGCATCCCTCCAGTAAGCGCTTTCTGCTAACATCGACCCGCTCACCGGAACTCAGGGAATCTCCCCGATGCGCCGACCACGAACCGAAGCGAGAGTGAACCGACGCGAAGGAGAACAGCACGCAGTGACGTCACCCGCAGCACAGCTCGAATCAGCCCTCACCACGACCATCGAAGAGAAAACCGCACGAGGCTCAACAGACCACCTGCCGCCCACCCAAGGCTGGCATCCCGGCGCCAGAATCGGCGCCACGGCCGAACTCGGCGCGCTCCTCGCCTACAACGACGACGGGTCCACCGGGATCTGCAACCTCGAGAACGGCCGCGGCACGTGGCTGAACCTGCAACCCCAAGACCAAGACCAAAAACAAGACCAAGACCAACGCCCGTACTCGGTCTGGCGCTGGACGGCCGCCTACAACGGACGGCCCGCCTGCCTGATGGGACGTCTCGCCCCCGGAGCGGCCAGACTGGAGCTCCACGCGAGCGACGGCACAGTCGCCGAAGCCGACGTCGTGGACGGCACCTTCGCCGCCGAAATAGCCGTGGACATGGTCAGCCTGCGTCACGCGCGGGAAAGGCTGGAAGCCCATGAAGCCGCTTCCGCGGAAGGCCGCGCGGAGTTCGAGAGGCTGATGGCCGACTCTCGAACGGAAATGACGAAGCTCAAGGTCCGGGTCTACGACAGCGCCGGAACCCTTCTCTACGACGGCGCGGCGATCAACGCCACCGATTAGCGGCAAGCCGTTCGATGGGCTCCATTTCCAGGAGCCCATCGAACGAACCTAAGAGACCAGCCGCCTGAGCAACGACCCGGCGTCCTCGGCGAGACCATCGGCGAGATGGTGCAGCAGCGCTTGCTGGAACAGGCCGTCGAAAGCCGCGTAAGCGACCTGCTGCGTCACGACCGGCGAAGCGTCGGCGAGTTCGGCGTAGCGCTCTACGACCCGCCAGATCATCGCCTGCCGCTGAGTGTCGATCTCGAGCACGTCGGCGCGGAACGCGGCCTCGAAGAGGCTCTGGTTCCGCAGGTCGTACCACAGCCGGTGCATCACGGCGTCGGCCCGCAGCGTGCCCGCCATCGCCTCGCCGAATCCCCGCTCCAGCTCCTCGGCCGAGCGCGCCATGGCCACGACCTCGTCGTAGCGGGTCACGCACACTTCCTCGAACTTGCGGACCGCGTAGGTCAGCAGTTCCACCTTGTCGGTGAAGTAGTAGTGCAGCACCCCGTGCGAGAAATTCGACTTCTGCGCGATCTCCCGCAGGCTCGTCCTCGCGTACCCCAGCTCGGACAGCGCCTGCAGCGCGGACTCCGCCAGTTCCGCCCGTCGCTGGGCGAACTTGTCCACGCTCCGGCGTGCGATCCGCTCGCTCGTCTCGGTCACCACGAGTTCCTGTCCGGTCCGGGAGCCCGCGCCTGCCGCGGGTCCCACAGTCTAGCGTCGCGGATTTCTTGACGACTGTCCAAGAAAATCTTGACGACTGTCCAAAACAGGCTCAGGATGTGACCCACACCGCAACCGCGGACCGTCTCAAGGAGGAGAAGTCCATGGGTTCGTACGACCTTTCGGGCCGAAAAGCCCTGGTCACGGGTGGCGCGCAGGGCCTGGGCGCCGGAATGGCCGAAGCGCTGGCACAGGCGGGCGCGTCGGTGGTCATCGGCGACGTCCAGGAGGATCTCGGGCGCGCCACCGCCGACAAGCTCGACGCGGGCTTCGTCCGGCTCGACGTCACCGACGAACAGAGCTGGGAGCAGGCGGTCGACGCGGTCATCGGCGAACTCGGCGAGCTGGACATCGTGGTGAACAACGCCGGCGTCGAGATCACCGGGCTCGTCGCCGACCTCGACCCCGCCGACGTGCGCAAGATGCTCGACGTGAACGTGCTGGGCACCGCCCTCGGCGTGAAGCACGCCTTCCGCGCGATGCGGCCCGGCGGTCCCGCGGGTGCCGGTGGCGCCGTCGTGAACATCGCCTCGGTCGCCGCGACCATCGCCTTCCCCGGTATCGCGGGCTATTCGGCGACGAAATCGGCGGTCGACCGGCTCACCAGGGTCGCCGCGATGGAGGCCGGGAAACTCGGCTACGGCGTGCGCGTCAACTGCGTCTACCCCGGCCTCGTCCCCACCCAGATGGGTAATCAGCTCGCGCAGGACGTCGTCGAGGTCGGCCTGTTCCCCAGCGTCGAGGACGCCATCGGCGCGGTCGTCGCGCAAACCCCCGCCGGGCGGCTCGGCGAGGTCGCGGACATGGCCGACGCCGTCGTCTTCCTCGCCTCCGACGCCGCCCGCTTCATCACCGGCGCCGGGCTCCCGGTCGACGGCGGAATGGGCATGTGACCAGCACGAACCCGAAAGGAATCACCATGAGCAGCCCCAAACCCGTCGTGGTCTACGGCGCCTCCGGCTACACCGGACGGCTGATCTGCGAGTACCTGCGCGAGTACAACGTCCCGTTCATCGCCGCCGGCCGGGACAAGGCCCGCATCCAGGAGGCGATCGACCACGTGCCCGGCCTCGACACCATCGATCACGAGGTCGTCGAGGTCTCGCACGACGTCGAAGCGCTCACCGAACTGTTCCGCGACGCCAAGGTCGTGTGCAACACCGTCGGCCCGTTCAGCGAGTACGGCCACGAAGTCGTCGAAGCCTGCCTGCGCACCGGAACGCATTACCTCGACACCACCGGCGAGCAGGACTGGCTGATCGCCTCCGAAGAACGCTACGGCGCGCAGATGGCCGAGAAGGGCCTGCTGCTCTCCCCCGGCATCGCGCAGATGTACACCACCGGCGAGATCGCGGCGAACCTGTGCCTGGAAACACCGGGACTGGACACTTTGGACATCCTGGTGTTCTGGAAGGGTTATCCCACGGTCGCTTCGACGAAGACCATCCTGGTCAACGCCGCGCTGTCCGCCGCGTACTACCTCGAACAGAACGAATACCGACCCTGGCCCGCCGACGGCGGACTGCAGGACGTCACCGTGCCCGGCCATCACGAGACCGGGCTGGCCCTGCCCTGGGGCGGCACCTCGCATCCGGTCTGGTTCAAGAACGACGCCCGCGTGGCCAACGTCAAGGCCGTCGGCGGCGTCTTCGACCGTGCGCTCATGCAGGGGGTGCCGCAGATCGTCGCGGCCGTCCTGGAACAGGTGAAAGACCTGCCGCTGGACGAGAAGATGCGCGTGCTGGCCGAGCAGGCCGCCGCCGTGCGCGACGAGATGCCGCCGCGGGAGAACCAGCGGCTCAACACCTCGCTGGATTCGGTGCACGCCTCGGGGCCTTTGGGTCGCGCGCACTGCGTCATCCACGGGACCTGCAACTACAAGCAGACCGGGTTGATGCAGGCTTACGGCGCCTACTCGCTGCTTCAGCAGCCGCCGAAACGCGTGGGGTTCGCCTCCGGGTGCCAGGCTTTCGGCCACCGCGAGCTGCTCGGCGTGCTACGAAGCTTCGGGCTGGTTTCGAATCCGGTCTTGACCGTCCACGACTGACCGGAAGGACGAGCGCGTGCGACTGACCGACTACCTCGACAAGGGCGCTTCACTCGATCCGGCGGCGCCCTGCCTCACCATGGGTGACACGTCCCTCAGCTACGGCGAAGTGCAAAAGTTGTCGTGGCAGGTGGGGCGGGCGCTGGCCCGGTCCGGCGTCGAACCGGGCGACAAGGTGGCGATCCTGTCCGGGAACGATCCCCTGTCGTTCGGCTGTGTCTTCGGGATCAGCCGGGCCGGTGCCGTGTGGTGCCCGGTCAACCCGCGCAACGAGGCCGCCGAGAACAGGGAACTGCTCGACCTGTTCGACTGCACCTGTCTCCTGGTGCAGGAGTCGTTCGCACCGCTCGTCTCCCGGATGCTCCCCGATCTGCCGAAACTGTCCACAGTGGTCTGTCTCGACGGCACGATGCCCGGCGCCGTCCCGTTTTCCGACTGGATCGGCGGCGCCGAGCCCTGGGAGGAGACCCCGCCGGACGACATGGTCCTGCTGGTCGGCACCGGCGGCACCACCGGCCATCCCAAAGCGGTGATGCTCGGCGGCACCAACGTGGAGACGATGTCGGCGCTCACGCTGATGAGCTACCCGTTCACCGGCCGCCCGCGCTATCTGGCGCTGGCGCCGCTGACACACGCGGCGGGCGTGCTCTGTTTCCCGGTCCTGACCCTCGGCGGCGAGATCGTCGTCATGCCCTCACCGGACCTCGGCGAATTCCTCGCGCTGGTGGAACGCCGCCGCATCACGCACACCTTCCTGCCACCGACGCTGATCTACCTGCTGCTCGACAATCCGGCGCTGGACGCCGCCGATCTGTCGTCGCTGCAATGCCTTTGGTACGGCGCCGCGCCGATGTCGGCCACCAAACTCGCCGAAGCGATCACCCGGATCGGCCCGGTCTTCGGGCAGTTGTTCGGGCAGAGCGAAGCCCCCATGATGGTCTCCACCCTCGCGCCCGCCGAGCACGTCCATCCCGATGGATCCCTTGCCCTGGAACGGTTCACGTCGGCGGGCAGGCCCACTCCCCTCACCCAGGTCGCGATCATGTCCGACACGGGCGAGCTGCTCCCGACCGGCGAACGCGGCGAGATCGTCGTCCGCGGTTCGCTGGTGATGCTCGGCTACTACAAGAATCCGGACGCGACGGCGGAGGCGAGCGCGCACGGCTGGCATCACACGGGCGACATCGGCTACCTCGACGAAGACCACTACCTCTACATCGTCGACCGTGCCAAGGACATGATCATCACCGGCGGTTTCAACGTCTATTCGGCCGAGGTCGAGCAGGCGCTCATGGCGCACGAAGCGGTGCAGGACTGTGCCGTGATCGGGTTGCCGCACGAGAAATGGGGCGAGCAGATCACCGCCGTCGTCCAGCTCCACTCCGGGAGAACGGCGGCAGCGCAAGAGCTCCGCGCCACCGTCAAGGAGCGGCTGGGCAGCATCAAAACGCCGAAGGAGATCCTGGTCTGGCCGGATCTCCCCCGGTCCAAGATCGGCAAGGTGCTCAAGACCGAGATCCGGAAAGCCTTGCTGGACAACGCCTAGCGGCGCGCGAGCTCCTCCGCGGTCGGCAGCGGCCACTCGTAGCGTTCCTTGGCGATGCGGAGGTGGACCCACGTCTCCGCGGTCACGACGTCGGGCCTGCCGCTGATCTCTTCGAGCGCCCGGTCGAGCGCGCGGGCGGACTGCGCGGCGATGGTGGCGACGACGTCGAACCGGCCGATGGTCCTGGCGAGGAACTCGGTGTCCTCCCGCGCGGCGAGCGCGGCGGTCACGGCATCCCCGGCTCCCCGCACGTTCAGGCCGATCCCGCAGACGAGACCGGCGTCCGGCCGGGCACGGCTGAGCACCGGCGCGATGCGGATGACGTCGTGTTCGACCAGGAAGCGCACGCGGGTGCGGGTGGCCGACGGCGACAGCCCGACGTGCTCGGCGATACGCGCGTAGCTTTCCCGCCCGTCGGCCTGCAGCCGCAGCATGATCGCGAGGTCGCGGTCGTCGAGCCGCAACCAGGGCGGCAGCGGGCGGCCGGGCATGAACAGGCCTTTGACCACGTCCACGTAGACGAGGGTGTTGACCTGTTCCACCTCCGGCAGGCCGCGGATGTCGGCCACCGTGCGATAGAGCTCGGGCGAGTCGGGCAGGCGCAGTTCGGCGACGGTCTGGTGATCCCCGCTCACCGCGGAGACGAACGCCGCGGCGGGCAAGGCCGCGATGGCGTCCGTCGTCGCCTGCGAGCGGCCCGATGTGCGGATCGCGAGATGCGCGTACGCGGTCAGGCCGAGGAACTCGGGGTGGACCGCCGCGACCACGTTCAGCGAGCCGTCGGCCTTCAGTTGCTCCAGCCGGGCCGACACGGCCGACCTCGAAGCCCCGACGCGTTTGGCCAGATCGGCGACGCTCATCCGGCCGTCCGTGCGCAAAGCCGCGACCAGCGCGTCGTCCACGACGATTCTCCTCTGCTGAATTTCCGACGGCGGGGCCCACCATATCACCAGCGGAAACCCGGCAAAGACAGCCGAGATTGCGCGTTGTGTTCATGATCGCGCGCAGATCGATCGTGAACACCATCCGTACACGACCGATCTGATTGCGCTGGCGGTTTTCGTCGCTTACCTTCGCCCCACTTCACCGTCGAAAACCCCAGGAGTCCGCCCGATGCGCCTGTTGCCCCTCGATCGTTCAATCCTCGACGCGCGAGCGACGATCCTGCGTCCCGATGAGCTGGTGACCGTCGACGACGCCACCGAAGGCGCCGAAGCGGTCCTCGTATTCGGCGAGGAGATCGCCGCGGTCGGTTCGGTGGACGAATGCCGCGCCCGGGCCGCGAGCCTCGGCCGCCCCGATCCGGAGGTGCGGCGGCTGCCGGGCACGCTCCTGCCGGGATTCGTCGATCCGCACGCGCATCCCTTGATGTACGGGCAGATGATGACCTGGGTCGACTGCGGCCCCGAACGCGCGTCGACCATCCCCGCCATCGTCGCCCTGCTGCGCGAGGCGGCCGAGAACACACCGGTGGGCAGGCCGATCCGCGGTTATGGCTACGAGCACCGCAACCTCGCCGAGAAACGCCATCCCCGCAAGGAAGAACTCGACGCGGTCGCCGACGATCGCGAGGTCTACCTCATGAACGCCAGCGGGCACGGCGGTGTGGTGAACAGCTTCACGTTGCGGCGCAACGGCGTCACCCGGGACACCCCGGATCCCGACGGCGGGGTGTTCTTCCGTGACGAGCACGGCGAACTGACCGGTGAGCTCTCGGACGCCGCGTGCAACATCCTCACCGGGGTCACCGGGGTGAAGGTCGGGCGGCACGGGCCGAACTTCCACCTCGAGGACGAGCCGGAGGAGCACGCGCGGCAGCTGGCCGCGGCGCAGGAGAAGTTCCTCGCCGCCGGGGTGACCGCGATCGGCGACGCCCAGGTCACGCGCCGCGAGTTCGACATGTACCTGAGGCTGGACGAGGCCGGGCGGCTCAAGACGCGCGTCCATATGTACCTGCTGTCCCACCTGCTCGACCAGGCCCTGGAAATGGGACTGCACGGCGCTTTCGGCACTTCCCGCCTCGCTTTCGCGGGGATCAAGTTCTACGCCGACGGCACCCTCGGCGGGTGGACCGCGTACTTCCCGGACGGCTACGTCGGCGATCCCTGCCGCACCGGACAGCTCTACCACGACCCGAAGGACTACGCCGCGCTCATCGGCAAGGCCCACGAAGCCGGGCTCCAGACCGCGACCCACGCTCAGTCCCCCGACGCGATCGCCATGGTGCTGGACGCCATCGAGGACGCGCAGCAGCGGAATCCCCGGTCCGACGCGCGGCACCGCATCGAGCACTGCGGGCTGCCGTCCCCGGAGCAGATCGAGCGGATGGCCGCGCTCGGCGTCCATCCGGTCAACCAGCCGCAGCACTACTACAACTGGGGTGAAGGCGTCACCGACGCCGTCGGGACCCCCGGCGAGCGGTTCAACCCGCTCGGCGAGTTCCAGGCCGCGGGCGTGCCGGTCACGCTGAGCTCGGACGCCCCGGTCGCGGAACCGAATCCGCTCGAAGCCATCCAGACAGCGGTGACCAGGACGACCCGCCGCGGTCACCGGCTGGGCGGCGACGACCTGCTGATCGACGTCCGGTCGGCCGTCGCCGCGCATACGATCGCCGGCGCCCGGGTGCTCGGCCGGGAACGCGACCTCGGCTCGATCACCCCCGGCAAACGCGCGGATTTCGTGCTGCTGGACGAGAATCCCCTGACCTGCGACCCGAGCCGGATCGCGGGCATCGGCGTGCTGGAAACCTGGATCGACGGCGAGGTGGCCCGATGACCGTCCGAACCGACACACAGTCGCTCCGCCGTGCCCGCCGGGCCGGGCTCGCGGCCTTCGTCGGCACCACGATCGAGTGGTACGACTTCTACATCTACGCCACGGCCGCGAGCCTCGTCTTCGGCACCGTGTTCTTCCCCGCCACCGGCGACCGCCTGACCGGTGTCGCGGCGGCCTTCGCGACGTACGCTGTCGGGTTCTTCGCGCGGCCGCTCGGCGGCATCGTGTTCGGGCATGTCGGCGACCGGGTCGGCCGCAAGACCGCGCTCGTGGTCACGCTGACCATGATGGGCGCGGCGACGTTCCTGGTCGGCTGTCTCCCCGGCTACGGCCAGATCGGCACGTGGGCGCCGATCCTGCTCGTGGTGCTCAGGTTCGTCCAGGGCCTCGCCGTCGGCGGCGAATGGGGCGGTGCCGTGCTCATGGCCGTCGAGCACGCGCCGCCGGACAAGAAGACCTTCTACGGCGCGTTCGCGCAGGCGGGCAACCCCGCCGGCGCGCTGCTGGCCACCGGTCTGTTCAGTCTCCTGAGCACCGGCGGCACGGAATGGCTCGCCACCTGGGGCTGGCGGATCCCCTTCTTCGCGTCCGTGCTGCTCATCGGTGTCGGCCTCATCGTGCGGCTGAAGGTCGAGGAGTCACCGGTCTTCGAGGAAACCGTCGAAGAGACCGGCGTGCCCATCCTGTACGCGGTGCGGACGAACTGGAAGCCGATCCTGCTGGGCATCTGCGTGCTGCCCGTCGCGGTCGGCGGCTACTACCTCGTCACCACCTTCGCGACGGCGTACGCGACCGATCCGGCCGTCGGCGTCTCCGAATCGCTGGTGCTCAACGCGCTCACCATCGCCGCCTTCGTCGAACTGGTCGTCAGTTTCGGCGCGGCCTGGCTCGGCGATCGTTTCGGCCGGGTGCGGGTGGTCGTCATCGGCCTTGCCGGGGTCGCCGTGCTCGCGGCGCCGCAGTTCCTGGTGCTCTCGACCAAGAACGCGGTGCTGATCATCGCGGCGTTCGTCGCGATGCGCCTGGCGATGACGGCGACCTACAGCCCGATCGCCGCCATCCTGTCGCAGATGTTCCGACCGCGGGCGCGCTACACCAGCATCTCGCTGTCCTATCAGCTCGCGGGCGCGCTGTTCGGCGGCCTCTCGCCGTTGGTGTCGACGCTGCTGTTCCAGGCGACCGGCAGTGTCTGGCCGGCGATCGGCCTGCTGATCGGGATGTGCGTGCTGAGCATCGCCTGTGTGCTGGCCGCGCCGCAGCACACCGACGAGGTTTAGCGGATGCGCAAGCGCCGCATGAGTTTCAGCCCGGACAGCATCCCTTCGACGTACTTCTCGTAGGTCTGGCCGCCGCGGGGACCCATGACCTGCTTCTTGAGCACCGCGACGTTCTTGACGTCGGTGTACTTGAGCAGGCCCTGGTCCCCGTGGCGGGCGCCGACGCCGGAGTTCTTGACCCCGCCGGACGGCGTCCCCTTCGAGGCGTACGCGGTGGCCAGGATGTCGTTGATGTTGACGTTGCCGGACTCGATCCGTGCGGCCACGGCCCGCGCGGCGCCGACGTCACGGCCCCAGACGGAGGCGTTGAGGCCGTACTCGGTGTCGTTGGCGAGCGCGACGGCCTCGTCGACCGTACGGTACTTGTGCAGCGCGACAACGGGGCCGAAGGTTTCGGTGACGCCGCAGAGCATGTCCTTCGTGACGCCTTCGAGGATCGTCGGCTCGAAGAACGCCGGACCGAGGTCGGGCCGCGGCTTTCCTCCACAAAGGACGGTCGCACCTTTGGCGACGGCGTCGTCCACATGGGACTTGACCCGGCTCATGTGGTCGACGGACACGAGCGAGCCCATGTCCGGCCCGAAGTCGTACGCGGCGCGGACGTCGAGAGCCTTGGTCTTGGCCACGTACGCGTTCTTGAACTCCTCGTAGCGGGACTCCGGCAGATAGATCCGCTCGATGTGCATGCAGATCTGCCCGGTGTTGCCGAAAGCGCCGAAGATCGCGCCCTGCACGGTCTCGTCCAGATCGGCGTCTTCGAGCACGATCATCGGGTTCTTGCCGCCGAGTTCGAGGCAGCAGCCGATGAGGTTGCGGCCCGCCTGTTCGCCGATCACCCGGCCGGTGGCGGTGGAGCCGGTGAACATCACGTAGTTCGCCTGGCCGATGAGCGTGGGGCCGACGTCGGGGCCCTCACCGCACACCACCTGGAACAGCCCCTTCGGCAGCCCGGCCTGCTCCAGCAGCTCGACACCGTAGAGCGGGGAGAGCGCGGTCTTGTTGTCGGGTTTCAGCACCACCGCGTTCCCGGCCATCAGCGCCGGGACGGCGTCGGAAATGCCGGTGGCGAACGGGAAGTTCCACGGCGCGATGATCCCGACCACGCCCTTGGGCTGCCGGATCTCGGTCGACGTCGTCAGGAACGGGACCGGTCCCCCGCGTTTCGCCGGCGCCAGCAGTTTGGCGGCCCGCGTGAGGTAATGGCTCATCACCATCGCCGGATCGCAGGTCTCCTCGATCGCCATCCGGCGGTTCTTGCCGCTCTCGACCTGGATGAGGTCGGTGACGGCCGGCGCGTTGTCGACGAAGAGCGTGTGCGCGCGTTTGAACACCTCCAGCCGCTGTTTGAGCGGGGTGGCGGCCCACTTCTCCTGCGCGGCGCGGGCGGTGGTGAACGCCTGCTCGATGTCGGCGGGGGTCGATTGAGGCAGCTCGACGAGCACCTCGCCGGTGTAGACCTCGGTGAGTTTCCAGGTCGCGCCGGACGAGCCCGGCACGCGGGCGACGAGCCGTCGGAGGAACGCGTCGGTCACCGACGCTGGACGGGTGAGCGCGAGCGGTGTGACGGTCATGGCCCCTCTTCCGTCAGTTGTCCGACAAGACGAGCTGCGCGCCCATTTCGCCGATCATGATGGCGGGCGCGTTGGTGTTGCCACCGGTGATCGACGGCATGATCGAGGCGTCGCAGACCCGCAGGCCCTCGACCCCGCGAACCTTGAGGTCGGGACTCACGACCGCGAGCTCGTCCACGCCCATCCGGCAGGTGCCGACGCCGTGGTACACCGAGGTCGCGCGGTTCAGGATCGCGTCGCGCAGTTCCTGTCCCTGCAACGCTTTGCCGGGGTGCAGCTCCTCCTTGATCGAGCCGTTGAACGCCTTCGACGCGAAGATCTCGCGGACCATCTCCGAGCCCTCACCGAGCACCTCGAGATCGCCCGGATCGGACAGGTACTGCGGGTCGATGAGCGGCGCCGCCGTGGGGTCGGCCGAGGCGAGCCGCAGTGTGCCGCGGCTCCTCGGGTAGATCAGCGTCGTGAGCACGGTGAGCGCGGGCCGTTTGTCGACGTCGTGCCGGATGGGCGCGTCCTGGTTCGGCGTCACGTACGCCCACGGCAGGAGATGCAGCTGGAGGTCGGGCACTTCGGCGGCCTGGGAGGTCTTGAGGAAAGCGACGGCCTCGAAGACCGAGTTCGCCAGGAACGTCGTCCCGGGCCGCATCAGTTCGCTGACGAGGCCGCGCGCGAAGTACGGCGGCGTGCCCCTGTTCTTGCTCGACGACGCGCGGAAGGTCAGCGCGTGGAACATGTGGTCGTGCAGGTTGTCCCCGACCGGCAGATCCGCGACGACGTCGATGCCGTGTTCCTTCAGGTGCTCGGCGTGCCCGATCCCGGACAGCATCAGCAGCTGCGCGGATCCGACGAAGCCCGCCGAGAGGATGACCTCCTTACCCGCGCGCAGGATGCGCTGTCCGCCGTTCGCGTCCACGACCTCGACACCGACGGCGCGGCCGTTCTCGATGACCACCTTCTTCGCCAGCACGCCGGACTGGACCTGCAGCGTGGCGGGCGCGAGATGGTGGATGTAACCGCGTGAGGCGCTGTAGCGCAGGCCGTCGGCGGCGTTCTGCTGCATCCGGCTGACGCCCTCTTGGGACTCGGCGTTGTAGTCGTCGAGGATGTCGCAGCCGATCGCGTCGGCGGTCGCCTGGAGGAACTGGAGCGTGCCCTCCTGCGGGGTCTTGTTGCGGGTGACCCGGATCGGCCCGCCCGCGCCGCGGAAGTCGTTCTCGCCGTCCTCGAAGTCCTCCATCCGCTTGTACGCGGCGTTGACGCTGTCGGCGTCCCAGCCCTTGTTGCCCTCGGCGGCCCAGGAGTCGAAGTTGGCGCGGTTGCCGCGCACGTAGACCATCCCGTTGATGGAGCTGGAACCGCCGACCACCTTGCCGCGCGGCACCGGCATCCGGCGATCGAGAACGTGTTTCTGCGGCACCGAGTAGTAGCCCCAGTCGAAGGGCTTCTTGAGCTGGGGCACCGCGTGCATCGGGCCGACCAGCCCCGGCTTCTTGACGAGCATCTTCTCGTCCGTCTTACCCGCTTCGAGGACGATCACGCTGGCCCCGGCCTCCGCCAGCCTGCCGGCGATCGCGGCGCCCGAGCTGCCCGATCCGACGACCACGTAGTCGGCCTCGTCGCCGCGCGCAGCCCTGTTCGCCATGTCCGCTCCTCGGTCGCCCACCGTGCAGAACTGTAACCTGTTCTAGTTCTGTCACCGTATAGCGAGACCGGCCGGTTCCGCAACGGGCCATCGCTCCCCGGCCGGCCTCCGAGACCTCAGCGCAGCGGTTCGAGCGCCTTCGCGAGCGGCTCCAGCACGGCGGGGGTGTGCGGCGGCGGCAGGTAGATGATCGCCAGGTCGAGCCCCACTTCACCGAGAGCTTCGGCCTCCGCGGCCACCTTCGCGTAGTCGCCGTCCGTACCGAGGCGGACGTGCGAGGACAGCGTGATCTCCTTCGGATCCCGGCCGATGTCCGCACAGTGCCGGTGCAGCACCTCGCGCTTGTGCGCGAACTCCTCCGGCGTGCCGCCGACGAAGTTCCAGTGCTGGGCGTACTTCGCGGTCGTGCGCAGGGTGCGCTTCTCGCCGCTGCCACCGATGCAGATCGGCGGATGCGGCTTCTGTACGCCCTTGGGTTCACAACGGGCGTCGATCAGCTGGTAGTGCTCGCCCTGGAAGCTCGTGGTCTCCTGGGTCAGCAGGCCGACGAGGATCTCGCAGGCCTCCTCGAAGCGGTCACTGCGCTCCTTGATGGTGCCCAGCTCCATGCCGTACGCGCCGGATTCCTCTTCGTTCCAGCCCGCGCCGACGCCGATTTCCAGCCGTCCACCGGAAACGATGTCCAGTGTCGCGGCCATGTTCGCGAGCAGCGCGGGGTGGCGGTAGTGGATCCCGCTGACCAGCGTGCCCACCCGGAGCCGTTTCGTGGCCTGCGCGAGCGCGGTGAGCGTCACCCACCCTTCCAGGCAGGGGCCGGTCGAATCCGAGAAAATGGGATAGAAGTGATCGAAGGTCCAGCCCGATTCGAAGAGTTCGATCTCGTCGGCGGCCTGCCAGACGGCGAGCATGTCGGACCAAACGGTGTCCTGCGGCGAAGTCTTGATGGCGAATCGCATGATCTTGATCGTAAACCTGGAGTTCCTCCAGTCGCTCCCGAAATTCAGCGGGCGATGCCACGGCGAAGATAATCGTCGGCGTCCACTCCGGACTCGACGAGCAACGCGTGCGTGTGCTCTCCCAACGCCGGAACGTCGCCCATGCACGCCTCGAAATCGTCGAACGTCACCGGCGGCAGCAGCGCGTCGATCCGGGCGAATTCGGTGCCGACCTTGCGCCAGCGATCGCGCGCCCGGAGCTGAGGATGGTCGGCGACCTGGCCGACGTCCTTGAGTTGGGCGGCGGGCACCCCGGCCGCCGCGAGCCGGTCGTCGAGTTCGCTGTTGGACCACAGCGAGGTCTTCGCGGCGACGGCGGCGTCGCATTCCGCGCGGTGGGCGACCCGCTGGACGTTGGTGGTGAAGCGCGGATCTTCGGCGAGTTCGGGCGCGTCGAGGACGTCGGTGACGAGCGTGCGCCAGCCGGCGTCGTTCTGGACGCCGATGAGCATCTGGCCGTCGCGCGTGGGGAAGGCGTCGTACGGCGCGATCGAACTGTGGCTCAGCCCCATCCGCTCGGGCTCGGTGCCGGCGTACATCCGGGTGTTGAGCGCGTATCCCATCCATTCGACGGTGGCTTCCAGCATCGAGACCTCGATCGTCGCGCCCTCGCCGGTGCGCCAGCGGCGCAGCAACGCCGCCAGCACCGCCTGCGCGCAGTACATGCCCGAGGCGATGTCGGCGGTCGGGATACCGGTCTTCACCGGAGCGTCCGGGGTGCCGGTGATCGCGATGAGCCCGGCTTCGGCCTGGATCAGCATGTCGTAGGCCTTGCGCCGCTCCATCGGCCCGCCTGCGCCGAACCCGGACAGGTTCACCACGACCAGCTCGGGATGATCCGCCCGCAGATCACCGAAACCGAGCCGCTCCGCCGCTCCGGGCGCGAGGTTCTGCACGAACACGTCGGCCTTCGCGACCAGCCGCCGGACGACGTCACGGCCCTCGTCGGTCTTGAGGTCGACGGCGAGCGATTCCTTGCCCCGGTTGAGCCAGACGAAATGCGCGCCACTGCCGTGGACGGCGTGGTCGTACGCGCGGGCGAAATCCCCGCCGTCGACGCGTTCGACCTTGATCACCCGCGCGCCGAGGTCGGCGAGGTTGCGGGTGGCCAGCGGTACGGCCACGGCCTGTTCGACGGCGACGACGGTGACCCCGTCGAGTGGCCGCGTCACGCTTTCTTCTTCTCGGCCCGCACCAGCCCGCCGCCGATGATCAACCGCTGGATCTCGCTCGTGCCCTCGTACAGCCGCATCAACCGGACGTCCCGGTAGATCCGCTCGACCGCGACCTCGCGCATGTAGCCGCTCCCGCCGTGGACCTGCACCGCGAGATCCGCGGCCTTGCCCGCCATCTCGGTGCAGAACAGCTTCGCGGCCGACGGCGCGATCCGCCGGTCCTCCCCCGTCACATACGCCCGCGCCGCCTCACGGACGAGCGCGCGACCGGCGAGCACACCGGTCTGCTGATCGGCCAGCATCGCTTGCACCAGCTGGAAATCCCCGATCGGCGTGCCACCCTGGGTCGCCGACGCGGCATACGCGACGGACTCGTCCAGCGCCCGCTGCGCCGTCCCGACGGCGAGGCCCGCCATGTGGATCCGGCCGCGCGCCAACGACGTCATCGCCGCCTTGTAGCCGACGTCGCCGTCTCCGCCGACCAGTGCCTCGGGCCCGACGCGGACCTGCGAGAACGTCACGTCCGCGGTCCGCGAGCCCTCTTGCCCCATCTTCGCGTCCTTCGCCCCGACCGTGATGCCCGGCGCGTCGGCGGGCACGAGGAACACCGCGATCCCGGTGTCCGTCCGCGCGAACACCACGAACAGTCCGGCCTCGGTGGCGTTGGTGATGAACTGCTTCCCGCCGTCGATCACCCAGCCGTCACCGTCCGGCTTCGCACTGGTCCGCAACCCGGCCGGATTCGACCCCGCGCCCGGCTCGGTCAGCGCGAACGACGCGACGACCTCACCCGACGCGATCCCCGGCAGCCACCGGGCCTGTTGTTCCTGGGTGCCGAAACCGACCAGCACCTGCCCGGCGATCCCGTTGTTCGTGCCGAACATCGACCGCAGCGCCAGCGACGTGTACCCCAGCGCCATCGCGACCTCGACGTCCTGCACCAGGTCGAGGCCGAGCCCGCCCCACTCCTGGGGGATCGCGTACCCGAACAGCCCCATCTCCGCGGCCTGCGCCCGCAGATCGGCCGGAATGGCGTCCGTGTTCATGATCTCCAGCTCCCGGGGCATCACCCGGGTGCGCACGAAATCGTCGATCTGGCCGAGAACGTCCGCGAACACGTCGTCGGGGACATCGGGGTTGCCGGTGTACATGCCCCTCACTATCGATCACCGTCCGGACTCCGGTCCACTCCCCCGAGTGGATTCGGCCGCGAGACCTACCGGCGATGTTGATCACCGCCCTACCGTCGAACCATGCGTACACGAACCGCTTTCCTGTCCATTGTCAGCGCCGTCGCCCTGTGCTTCACGATTCCGGCGGTGGCCTCCGCGGCCGACGGCGAATTCACCTACCGTTACTACGACGAAGACGAAGAAATCCAGGTCGGCACCCTGGTGGATCCGCCCAGCGGGGAATGCATCGAAATACCCGAAATAGCCGACTGGGACGTCGACGCGTTCCGTCCGCGGAACGACACCGACTCGACCGCGGTGGTGTTCCTGGACGACGATTGCTCGAGCGATTCCTACTTCTCGCTTCGCCCGAACGGCGGCCGGGGCTCGGACAGACTTCTCCTGCGCTCGGTCATCTTCAGTTAGGCCGAGCGGCCGTCGACAGCGCGATCCGCGCGGCGAAAGATGAGCCGCGGGGGTGGTCGTCGTGGCACGACGTGGACTTGTCTTCCTGGCCCTGCTCACGATCTTTCTGGGGCTGGTGGTCCCTCGTGCCTCGGCCGACGGCCCGGTCGCCAGGTACGAGGGCGACCTCGAAGGCGCACGGCATCTGGTGCTGGTGCCGGAAAACTGGAACGGCACGCTCGTGCTGTGGAGCCACGGGATGTACTCCGTGGCGTATCCGGAACCCGATCGGATCGCGCTGACGTCACAGCCCGCGACCGAGTCTTTCCTGCTGGAGCAGGGATACGCACTGGCCGCGTCCCAGTATCGGACCGTGCGTGGCTGGTCGATAGAGGAGGCCCTGACCGACCAGACCCGGTTGCTCGACTGGTTCACCCGCACGATCGGCCCGCCGCGACGCACCATCGCGGCGGGCGAATCGGTGGGCGCGATCACCGCGACCCTGCTCGCCGAGCGGAACCCGCGCCGGTTCGACGGCCTGATGACCTTCTGCGGCACCCTCGCCGGCGGGGCCGCGCACTGGAATTCGTCGCTCGATATCGGGTACGCGCTGAACACGCTGCTCGACGCACGGCTGCAACTCGTGCGGATCACCGATCCCGCGGCCAACGTGGGCAGATTCGTCGACGTGGTGCAGGCCGCCACCGCGAATCCGGGCGGCAGGGCCCGGCTCGCGCTGGCGAACGCGCTGGCCGAGATCCCAGGCTGGCTGGACGCCACGCAACCACGTCCGCCGGACGTCGCGGATCAGGTCTTCTGGCAGGGCGTCTGGGATCGCTTCTACCGCGCCGGCGCGTTCGGCGCCGACCGGGTCGCGCTGGAACAGCGGGCGGGCGGCAACCCGAGCTGGAACGTGGGCGTCGACTACCGGCGGATCCTGGCGAAGTCCGGCGAACGGACACTGGTGGAACGCGCCTACGCGGAGGCGGGGCTGGACCTCGGTGCGGACCTCGACCGGCTCGCGAAGGCGCCCCGAATCGCTCCGGATCCGGCCGCGTCCGCCTATCTGGCCCGCTTCGGGCTGCCGCTGGGTCGCACGCCGGTCCCGGTGCTGACCATGCACACCGTCGCGGACGGCACCGCGCCCGCGGCGCACGAACGCGCCTACGCCGAACGAGTGGGGCCGGGCGACGAGCTCCGTCAGCTGTTCGTGAACCGCGCGGGTCACTGTGTGTTCACCGCGTCCGAGGAGATCACCGCGCTGCGCACGCTGGAACGGCGGCTGGACCGCGGGCGCTGGCCGTCGACCGGCGCCACCACGCTGAACTCCGAAGCAGGCTCGCTCACCCCGGAACACCAGACGATCTTCGACATCGTCCGGGAAACCCGCGTGACGACCACGCCGGCGTTCGCGCGGCATTCCCCTCCCCCGTATCCGAGGGCGCTGCCGTTCTAGGCGCCGGCGAGGATCGTCAGCCCGTAGGCCGACAGGATCCGGTTGACCGGGACGAAGTAGGTGGAGCCGCCGCTCGAGCAGTTGCCGCTGCCACCGACCAGCACGCCCTGCGCCTGCGCCCCGCTGACGAACGGTCCGCCGTTGTCCCCCGGCTCGGCGCAGACGGACGTCCGGGTCAAGCCGGTCAGTGTTCCGTCCGGGAAGGTGATCGACACGTTCTTCGCCTGGATGGTGCCGCAGTGCCAGCCAGTGGTCGCGCCGTACCTGCACACCGACGCGCCGACCGGGGCTTCGACCGACCCGGTGATCGTCACGCGGGGTGCGGTGGGCGGGATCGAGCCCACCAGCCGCCAGTCGGTCGTGTTGGTCACCCGGATGACGATCGCGCCCGTCGGCGGGGTCTGGACGCCCACGACCACGCCGACCACCCGGCCGGCGCTCCGGATCGTGTCACCGGGCTTGCCGCAAGCCGAACTCGCGATCAAGTAGCCGGTATTCCCCGAGACGGCGGCGAACCCGGCCGTACACCGCGTCGCGGCGCTGCTCTGCAACACACTCCCGCCGCCGAGCGGAGCGGGAGCGCTCGCCTGCGCGGTCGACGGCAGGGCCAGGCCGAGGGCCAGGACCAGGCAGGACAGGGATCGGGGCAGTCTCACGGGACCCTCCGATGGCCGGGGATGTCCCGATCGTAACGAGCGGAACACCCCGGCCCATCCGCCGAACCGCGCATTCTCAGCGCCAGCCGAGCTCCGGCGCCACGTGGGTGAGGATGCTCTCCAGCACGTGCGCGTTGTACTCGACGCCGAGCTGGTTCGGGATGGTGAGCAGCAGGGTGTCCGCGGCCTCGATCGCCTCGTCCTCCTTGAGCGCCCGCACCAGCTCGTCCGGCTCGGCGGCGTACGACCGGCCGAAGATCGCCCTGGTCGTCTCGTCGATCATGCCGACCTGGTCCCGCGAGTCCCGGTCACGGCCGAAATACGCCCGGTCAAGGTCGTTGGTCAACGCGAAGATGCTGCGGCTGACCGACACCCGCGGCTCACGCGAGTGTCCGGCCTCCTTCCAGGCTTCGCGGTAGGCCTCGATCTGCTTGCGCTGCTGGACGTGCAGCGGCTCCCCCGTCTCGTCGTCCTTGAGGGTGGAACTCTGCAG
This sequence comes from Amycolatopsis sp. WAC 04197, assembly GCF_003947475.1. Classification (NCBI taxonomy): domain Bacteria; kingdom Bacillati; phylum Actinomycetota; class Actinomycetes; order Pseudonocardiales; family Pseudonocardiaceae; genus Amycolatopsis; species Amycolatopsis sp. WAC 04197. Next base: position 367,409 of record NZ_QHJK01000011.1, read on the forward strand.
GTTCATGCCCTGCTCCGCCGCCCACACCGCGGTAGCGTTGGAGCTGGAACCCCACCAGATCCGCTCGCGCAACCCCTCCGAGTACGGCTCGAGCCGCAGCAACCCCGGCGGATTGGCGAACATCGGCCGCGGGTTCGGCTGCGCGAACCCCTCGCCCTCGAGCAGCTTGAGGAAGACCTCGGTGCGCTGACGGGCCATGTCCGCCGCGGTCTGCCCCTCCGCCGGCCCGTACCCGAAGTACCGCCAGCCGTCGATGACCTGCTCCGGGGATCCCCGGCTGACCCCGAGCTGGAGCCTGCCGCGGGAGATGAGGTCGGCGGCGCCCGCCTCCTCGGCCATGTACATCGGGTTCTCGTACCGCATGTCGATCACGCCGGTCCCGATCTCGATCTTCGACGTCCGGGCTCCGATCGCCGACAGCAACGGGAACGGACTCCCCGCCTGCCGCGCGAAGTGATGCACCCGGAAATACGCGCCGTCCACGCCGAGCTCCTCGGCCGCGACCGCCAAGTCGATCGACTGATGCAGGAAGTCGGCCGCGGACCGCGTCTCGGAGTGCGCGCTCGGTGACCAGTGGCCGAAGGACAGGAAACCAATCTTCTTCACGCCCGTGTAAGCGCCACGTCCCCGACTTTGATTCCCCACCCTCCGTAGTCGCCGGTCACACTACGCACTTTCCGCCTTCGACCTGGGGGAACTTGCCCTTCTGACACCGCGGGAGCTGTCGGAGGGTAACCGATCATCGTCTCAATGTAGGTCTGCGTGACTATACGTACCCCCCTGATTGAGGCCCTCCAGGCGACGTATACTCTTCTCACATCAGCAAGTCCGAGTGGCGGAATGGCAGACGCGCTAGCTTGAGGTGCTAGTGTCCTTAACGGACGTGGGGGTTCAAGTCCCCCCTCGGACACCGCTTTAGGTGAGATCTCACCAGTTGCGAGAACCTTCACTCAACACTACCGAGTGAAGGTTTCTTCATTTTCTGGGGATCCACCACCGCTCTTTGGCGATTCGACCGGAGTAGACGGCGGGCGCACGACGGATGCCAGAGTCAGACTCGTGGGGTCGCGTCGGATTCGTCCGCTGCTGGAGCGGTGCTCCCGGCAGAAGGCGTACTTTTGCGAACCCACCGAAGCTTTAGGCATGTCCAAACCCGCAACTTGAACTCTGGTTGCCGTGCTCCGCATCGCGGCCGACTCGCCCGCCTTGCCGTTGTGGGACGCGGTGCACAGTGGTGAGCAAGTGGTGTTGCTCAGCCGGCTCGCACGAGCGGCTTGGACTTGGCCGGAATCACCAGGGCCAGGAGTCCTGCCACGATGACCATCAGCGCAGATATTAGGTAGCCCATCGAGAAGTCACTCATCTCAGAGCCGACAATGAACGCTACCACGGGCGCGACGGAGGCAAGACCTAGTGCCGCCCCCAGCTCCTGAGTCGTGCTGATCAAGCCCGCGGATGCTCCTTGGTCACCTTCGGGCACTGCGGTGGCGACCGAGTACGCCGGGGTGTACGACAATCCGTTGCCGGCTGCGACGAGGGCCAACCCGGGCAGGATCCCCGCCCAGTAGTTCCCAAAGGCTGTGGCAGTGCTTCCGAGAAGGCCCATGCCCACCGCGGCGATTCCTGTACCCAGGACGAGCATGTTCCGCGCACCGAGACGCGAAACCAGCGCGCCCGCACGGGGAGAGACCAGAAGCACGATCGCCGTCACGGGTGCGAAGCCCAAGCCGGTTTGCAGCGGGCCGTATCCCATGGCTCCCTGCATGGTCAACGTGGTGAAGTAGATGGCGGCGGTAGTAGCACCGGCGGTGAGACCTTGAACGATATTGGCGACGAGTACCGGGCGACGCCTGATGAGCCCTCCGGGCAGTACCGGCGCTGGATGCCTTCGCTCGACGACAAGCAGCACTGAGGCGAGGACGAGCAGGACCACGATTCCCATGACGGTCGCGATGGTGCTGTCCTTGGTCACGCCGGCCAGCAGCAGACTCAAGGCGGCGAGTGACACGGTGAGCAGCATGGCGCCGCGCAGATCCAGCGTCGACGAGCGATTCATCGTTCCGCTGGGGAGAAACCGGAGCGCCACGACGAACACAAGCACCCCGAGAGGCACGTGCAAGAGGAAGATCGCGCGCCAGCCGGCCAGTTCGGTGAGCACACCGCCCAGGAGCTGGCCCGCGATCGCGCCACCCGCGCTGGCGGCGATCCAGAAGCCGAGCGCTCGGTCGCGCTGCTCACCTTCTCGGCTCGACGAGGTGAGCAGCGCCATCGCGTTCGGGGAAACCATCGCCGCGCCGATTCCCTGACCGGCACGAGCGGCGAAGAGCTGCCATGCCTCGTCAACCAGGCCGCACAGACCGGACGCCACCGTGAAGACGAGCAGACCGCACAGAAGCAGTCCGCGACGTCCGAACCGGTCTCCCGCCCGGCCCGCGACGATGAGCAGGCTGCCGAAGACGACCGTGTAGGAGACCGCGGTCAGCTGCAGCGTTCCCTGCGGCACGCCCAGCTCGCCCTGGATCGACGGCAGCGCCACGTTGACCACGACGACATCCACCATCACGGCGAACTGGGCCGCGCACAACACAGCGAGAAGGGCCGGCCTTCGTAGATTGCCTTCGGCCGCCTTCACGAGCCCGCCCTGGCGACCGGGGCCGGAGCCGACTTGCGACTGTCGACCCAATCCTCGAGCAGGTCAGCCGCGGCCGCGACACCGCGATCGGCTTGGACGTAGCCACTGAGCTGCATCGCCCTTCGCTTGAGTCGGACGTCGGAAAGGGCCACGGTGATCGAGGCGTGCAAGTTCTCGGCGGTGATCCCCGGCAAAGGGACAGGAGCGGCGGCCACACCGACTTCGTACATTCGCCGTGCCCAGAAGGGCTGGTCCACCAGTGCCGGGACGGCGACCTGCGGCACGCCCGCGCGAAGAGCGTCGCCCATGGTTCCCGGGCCGCCGTGGTGAATCACAAGCGCCGACCGGGGAAACAGCCAGCTGTAGTCCACCTCGTCGATTTGGAACACGTGAGGCGGCAGCCCATCCTCGTGTTCGCCGACGAAGACTAGCCGTCGGCCACATGCGGTCACGGAATCGATCACCATGCGCAGGAGATCGAAGTTCCGGTGGATCGGCCACATGCTGCCCAAGGTGAGCACCACGGGCGGTGTGCCGGTCTCCACGAATCGCGCCAGGTCACGCGGTGGATGCCAGGGGCGGTCCCAGAACCAGAACCCGGTCATGTGGCTGTTCTCGGGCCAGTCGCGTACCGGAGGCATGATGCTCGGACTGAACGGGTGGAACAGCGGGTTCTCAACGCCCAGACCGCGCAAGGGCGAGACGCGCCCCAACGGCGCGAGCCCGGCTGCCTGTCGGTGGTTGTTCACCGCGCGGCGTGCCCAACGCCATTCCAACTGGGACCGCACCGCGTAGGTGAGCCGGTTGTACGTACTGCCCAGGCGTAACCGCGGCGCGCCGAAAGCAGGGAAAGCTCCCGTCGTGGCATGGGGCCAACCGGACAGACCCGCCCAAGGGGTCTCGTCCCCTGTCATGAGGTGGACAGGCCGGGTCAGGATGGCGTTGACCACGACGTCGGCATCCGCTGTCGCGGTCCGGATCGCCGGCACCAGGCCGAGGGGGTCTTCTCGAGGACGCTGGGGCAGGACATGGAGGGCTCGGCTCAACCGAACGGCCGATGTGGTGTGCCGGACCTTCTCCGTCAGGTCGGGAGCTCCGAGCGAATCCCACGGTTTTCCTGGCAGGAACTCACTGGGAGCGCCGCCCAGGGGAACATGGTCCAAGGATGCCTCGGCCACGATGTCGGCGTAGTCGGCGGGAGCCGCGACCCGGACCTCGTGGCCGCGGGAACGCAGTTCGTATCCCAGTGTCACGAACGGCTGGACGTCGCCGCGTGAACCCAGAGTGGTCAGAGCTACCCGCATGGCTCCACAACAGCTCATCACGAGGCAGTGGCGCTTGAGAATCACCAGAGCGCATGCGGCCGGGCCGCGGTCCAGCGGCACTCAAGGAGTGCTTGTCACCGTTCGGATCGTGATACCGAACGTCATCCACTTCGTTTTCGGCCTGTCCCCCGACTTCGGCGGAAAGCCGTTCTCCTTGGTACACCATCTCGCCGTCAGATCAGCCTACGAGGTCAACCGGCCGGACAAGATCTACCTGCACTGCAAACACCGGCCGTCCGGCGAGTGGTGGGATCGGAGTCTCCCCTATCTGGATCTGGTGGACCTGGAGCCGCCCACGGCCGTGGCCGGTGTCCCCATCGAGCACGTCGCGCACCGTGCGGACGTGGCAAGACTCGACATCCTGTGCGCGCAAGGAGGGATCTACCTGGATCTGGACGTCCTGTGCGTCCGCCCGTTCACTCCGCTGCTGGATCACCAGGTGGTCCTCGGAGCTCAGGAATCCATCGACCCGGCGGCACCCGGCGGCCCGCTTCGACGCGACGGCCTGTGCGCCTCCGTCATCCTGGCCGAGCCCGGCGCCGAGTTCATGCGAACGTGGCGTGATGGCCTCGATCCGGCGAAATCGCTCTGGTCAGGTTTCCGTTCGACCGGCTATGACGAGCATTGGGATGAGTACTCGGTCCGATATCCGGAGATGCTGGCTAATCGTCATCCGGATTTGGTGCACGTGGAGGGACACCGCAGCTTCTTCTGGCCTTCGTGGAATGCCCCAGGGCTGAGCATGCTCTTCGACGAAGGTGACGAGGAATTCCCGGATGCGTACTGCCATCACTTGTGGGAGATGAACGCCTGGGAGCCGTACCTCAAAGATCTCAGCATCGCGAACCTCAAGCGCGGAAAGACGCCGTTCAGCAGACTCGCCGGACGGTTCCTCGACTGAACCTTTACAAGGGTGGCGGAGCGCCCACTACCGCTTTGTCTTGCCCACCGTGTTCGGCGACCTGCAGCATGAGGCCCGCGGCGACCCGCAAGATCTCACGTTCCGCATGCGTCAGCTCCGCTTCCAGGGCGTCGGAGAGCCAGCGATTCCCCTCTTGAACGTGGTCATGGAGCGCGGCCCGTCCCCGTTCGGTGATCGAGATCCTCTGCGCACGACGGTCTTGTTCGTCCGGGCGGCGCGAGACGCAGCCGTCCTCTTCCAGTGAGTTCAGTACACGGGTCAGCGACTGTGGCTGCAGGCCTTCGATCCCCGCCAACGCCGAGACAGTCAGCGAGCCGCTGTGCCGAAGATTCGCCAGAACGGACGCGCCGACCCGCGTCAGGGTCCGGGTGTCGCCGGACTGCTGAGCCCGCAACCTGGACGCGAGCCGGGACACCGCCCAGCGCACCGACTCCGCCACCTCAACCGCCTCACTCACCAAAACACGCTAACACTTCGGACCACTGCACTCCGTGGTCTGTTCACCCCGTCGGGCTGCCGGGCGAAAAGACCACGCATAAGCTTATTATATGCCTTCCAGGACGATCGGCGCCGGGATCCGCCGGCCACCCCCGTGGCGAGTGTTCCGCGGTCTGCTCGAACGCGATCTGCTCATCACCCGGAAGCAACTCCTGGGAGTGATGGCCCAGGTCCTGATGCAGCCCTTGCTCATGCTCTTGGTGTTCGGCAAGGTCCTCGGCGCGCTCGGCTACACACCGCCTAGTTACACCCGGCTGCTCTTACCCGGCCTTATCGCCTTGAACGCGTTCTTCGCCGCGACCCAGAACGCGTCGTTCCCGCTCGCCATGGAATTCACCACCCGGACGATCGAAAACCGGCTTCGCGCGCCGGTGACCATCCCCTGGATCGTCGCCGAACGTGTCGTCGCGGCGAGCGCGCGCGGGATCATCACGGCCGTTCTGATGGCACCGATCGGCGCTTTGCTGCTCGGCGGACTCGACTGGACGGCTTCGGGGCTACCTGTCGCCTTGTTGTTCACCGTGGTCGGCGCGCTGACCGGCGGCGCCGTCGGTGTCACGATCGGCTCGCTCGTGTCTCCCGCGCGTATCGGGATCACCTTCTCGCTGGTGATGCCTCCGCTGCTGTTCACCGGGTCCGCCCAGTTCCCGTTCCCGGAACTCACCGCGGTCCCCTGGTTCCGCGTGCTGTGCGCACTGAATCCGATGACCTACGTCAGCGAGGGGCTCCGTGGCGCCCTCACCCCGGAGATCCCGCATCTTCCCGGCTGGATCTGCGCCGGCGGGCTCGCGATCGCGTTGCTGATCTTCCTGCCCGCAAGCCTGTGGTCGTTCAAGCGCCGGGCGATCGTCTGACTCGCCGCGCGGGTTACGACGCGAGAGCTTCTTGCCCTCCGAGGCGAGATGACTCCGGCAGTACTAAGCTTATACTTAGTACTGCCGACGTGGGCGCAACGTGGAGTCCGCGGTGACCACCGACTGAACGAAAGTATCTGGTATGCATGCTCACTGAAGCCTTCCGTGACCGGTTCGGCGCCAACGAGTGGCTCGTCGAAGAGATGTACGAACGATTCCTGGCCGATCCCTCCTCCGTGGATAGCGCCTGGCACGAGTTCTTCGCGGACTTCACCCCGACGAAGCACGAGGCCGAAGAAGAGCCGCCCGTGTCGCAATCGCTCCCGCCACGGCCGCTGCCCGATGTCGACGGAAAGCAGCTCCGCGGCGCGGCGGCGGCGATCGCGAAGAACATGGACGCCTCGCTGTCCGTGCCGACGGCCACGAGTGTGCGCGCCGTCCCGGCGAAGCTGATGGCCGACAACCGCATCGTCATCAACAACCACCTCAAGCGCACGC
>NZ_QHJK01000012.1:0-249567 GCF_003947475.1 Amycolatopsis sp. WAC 04197
CGGTGGAACACGAAGACCTCCGTTGTGATCGGTGATGGCGTCAGACACCAGCACCACACACGGAGGTCTTCGTCATGATCAACCCAACACGCCGCTCAACCGTCAACAACGTCCATGGTCACTACAGGTAGCCGTTCCGATCGGACGCGATCACCTGCGGCAAGCCCGCCGTGTCGAACGTCCGGCGCAGCGTCGCGACATACGTCTGCACCACCGCGCGGGCGGTCGTGGGCGGCTCCTCGCCCCAGATCACGCCGATCAGCCGTTCGGCGGGCACCGTCCGGCCGGAGCCCAGCAGCAGCGCGGCCAGCAGTGTGCGCGGTTTGGCCCCCGGGAGCGCGATCGGCCCCGACGGGCCCGCCACCTCCATCGGCCCGAGCAGAGAAAACCTCATCCGTCCCTCCCCCAGAGCGGATCCAGCCACAGCGCGCCCCTCTCGCTGTAGCTCGCGTTGAAGCGTGGCTACAGCGGCCTCCCGGAGCCTCTGTGTCGTCCCACTCCACATCATGCTCAGGAAAGGTCGTCATGAACAGCTCCGGTTCTCCCAGAGCGGTACGGTTCGCCGCCGCGGTCATGGTCCTCGTGACCCTCGTCGCAGGCTTGCTCACGTTCGGCACGCGGAACGAGGCGAGTGCCGCGTCCACAGTGGGCGGCGTGATCACGCGCGCCGAGATCATCGCCCGCGCCAAGTACTGGTACGACCGGGGTGACACCTGGTACAGCCAGGACCAGGCGGACGCGATCTCCGACGGCACCGGCGGCAAGTACCGGCCCGACTGCTCCGGTCTCGTCGCGATGGCCTGGCATCTGCCCAAGAAATCCGACGGCTGGGACCTCAACACCGGCGACTTCGAGTCCTACTCGCACAAGTCCTGGCTGCCGAGCCTGCACGATCTGCTGCCCGGTGACGCACTGCTCAAGAACGGTCACATCGAGCTGTTCGAGAAGTGGGTCGACCCCAAGGACCACTCGGCGGGCGCCTGGGTCTACTCGGAAAACGACTACGGCCAGAAGACCAACCACAACACCAACTCCTGGTCGGAGATGACCACCTACCGCGGTATCCGCTACGACAAGGTCATCGAGAAGTCCCTCGACGGCGGGGACTTCGACGGCAACGGCGTCGGTGACATCTACGCGACCGGAACCGGCACCTTGACCATCTGGAACGGCAAGGGCAGCAACAACTTCGGCACCGCGGACCCCGTCGGCGGTGGCTGGGAAGGCTTCACCCGCCCCGCGGCGGGCGACTTCAACAAGGACGGTAAGACCGACCTCGCCGCGGTGAAGAACGGCACGCTCTACGTTTGGAACGGCAAGGGCGGCAACAAGTTCGGCGCCGCCGACGCCGTCGGCAGTGGCTGGGAACCCTTCAGCGCCCCCGTCGCAGGCGACTTCGACAACGACGGCATCAGCGACCTCTCCGCGGTCAAGGACGGCACGCTCTACATCTGGAACGGCAAGGGCAACAACCACTTCACCCCCGCCGACACCATCGGCGGCGGCTGGGAACCCTTCACCGCGCCCATCGCGGGCGACTTCAACGACGATGGCAAGAGCGACCTCGCCGCCGTCAAGGACGGCACCCTCCACATCTGGAACGGCAAGGGCGGCAACAAGTTCGGTGCCGTCGACGCTCTCGGCGGTGGCTGGGGCGACTACCAAGCGACCCTGATGTCCCTCGGCGACGTCAACAAGGACGGCCACTCCGACATCGGCGCCATCAACAAGACCAGCGGCACCCTCTACCTGTGGAACGGCAAGGGCGGCAACAAATTCGGCCCCGCCGACGCCCTGGGTGGCGGCTGGCTCCCCCACTTCTGACCGCTTCCGTCCCCACCCCACGACCTTGGAGGGTCGACCAGTGTCGAAGAACTTCACCCGCCGTGTGACCACGGCAGCCCTGACCGTCTTCGCGATCACCGCCCTGTCCCCCGTCGCGCACGCCGAAGAAGAACCGGCCGGCTTGGTGACCGCCGCCTACGCCACGGCCCCGTGCGACCGCTCGGGCACGACCAGCGGCGACGCCGCCCTGGCCACCCAGCTGAACGGCACCCTGACCGCGAAGATGCGGGGTTACCTGACCGCGTACCGGATGTCGTGCGCCCGCATGGTCGTCGACGCCGTCCGCGATCGCGGGCTGAGCCAGAGAGCCGCGGCCATCGCCATCGCGACGGTGATCGTCGAGACGAGTCTCCAGAACATCAGCGAGGAGGTCGACCACGACAGCCTCGGCCTGTTCCAGCAACGCGCGTCCTGGGGCAGCGCGACGAACCGGCTCAACCCTGTCTGGGCCACCAACGCCTTCCTCGACAAGATGGTGCGGGTGTACCCGAACGGGTCCTGGAGCTCGGCGCCGATCGGCGAGGTGTGCCAGGCGGTGCAGGTCTCGGCCTATCCGGACCGCTACCAGACCGAGGCCGGTGACGCGCAGAAGATCGTCAGCGCACTGTGGCAGCGGTCGACCGCGGACGGCGGGGACTTCGACGGCAACGGCGTCGGCGACATCTACGCCACCGGAACCGGAACTCTGACGATCTGGAACGGCAAGGGCAGCAACAACTTCGGCACCGCGGACCCCGTCGGCGGCGGTTGGGAAGGCTTCACCCGCCCCGCCGCCGGCGACTTCAACAAAGACGGTAAAACCGACCTCGCCGCAGTGAAGAACGGCACCCTCTACGTCTGGAACGGCAAGGGCGACAACAAATTCGGCACCGCCGACGCAGTCGGCAGCGGCTGGGAGCCCTTCAGCGCCCCGGTCGCAGGCGACTTCGACAACGACGGCATCAGCGACCTGTCGGCGGTCAAGGACGGGACCCTGTACATCTGGAACGGCAAGGGCAACAACCACTTCACCCCCGCCGACTCGGTCGGTGGCGGCTGGGAACCCTTCACCGCGCCCATCGCGGGCGACTTCGACAACGACGGCAAGACCGATCTTGCGGCGGTGCGGGATGGCAACACGCTCTACATCTGGAATGGCAAGGGCAGCAATAAGTTCGGTGCCGCCGACGCAGTCGGAAGTGGTTGGGGCGACTACCACGCCACGCTGATGTCCCTCGGCGACGTCGACAAGGACGGCCACTCCGACATCGGCGCCATCAACAAGACCAGCGGCACGCTGTACCTGTGGAACGGCAAGGGCGGCAACAAGTTCGGCCCGGCCGACGCTCTCGGTAGCGGCTGGCTTCCGCACTTCTGAGGTGGTCAGGGTCAGCGAAGGAACGGTTCGTGGCGCCGTTGCTGGCGCAGAGACTCGATCTGCCGCGTGGTGTCGAGCGAGACACTGACCAGGAAGACGAGCACCACCTGCAGGGTCACCCCGGCGACGAACAGCGTCGCCGGGGTGACGCGTAGCAGGGCCAGACCGGCGACCGGGAGCAGCGCGACCACTCCCAAGCTGAACGCGCCGAAGGCGATGATCCGGCGGTTCACGTGGTCGAGGTACTCGGCGGTCCAGTTCCCCGGCCGGATCCCGGGGACGAAACCGCCTACCCGCACCAGCTCGCCCGCCACCTTGTCCATGTCCTGCGCCACGGCCGCCCTGACGAAGGCGAAGAGGCAGACGAGGACGAAGTAGACCGCGATCCACCAGGGATCTCCCAGGCCGAAGGGAAGCACCCACAGCAGGACCGCGGCGAGCACGGCCGGGCTGTTCGCTTGGGGGAAGCGAAGGGGAATGTAAGACGGAGTGCCGCCGAAAGCGCGTCTGCCGATCATCCGCTTGGCGTACTGCACCGGGACGCGGCGCTGCCCCTGCGCGACGACGATCGTGATCACGGTGATCGACAGTGTCACCACGGCCATCACCACGACGGCGGCCCAGCCCGTCCTTTCGTACAGGCGCAGGAACTCCGGCGGCAGCACCGCCAGGACCTGCGCGAGCAGCAGGATCCGGACGCCATCACCGAAACCCCGGTCGGTGATCAGCTCGGTCAGCCGAAGGACCACCGCGGTGCCCGCGGTCAGGCACGCCACCGTCACGGCTCCGTCGAGAACGTCCTGGGCACCGGACACGACCAGGCCGACGGCACCCAGCAGGCCGAGCACGACGACGAGCCGTCGCCGGTACCGCGTCAGCACCCGGGCTCCGGCTTCACCTTCCGCCCGGAGCGCCGCCAGCCGCGGGATCAGGACGATCAGCGCTCGCAGGACGAACGGGGCGAGCAGGCAGGGAAGGACACCGAACCCGAACACCGTGGCCAGGCGACCGCCGGTGAGGAGGTCGAGGATCCAGCGCCACGAATGATCGCTCAGCGGCGGGCGGACCGGCTGGGGCGTGGGCAGGCTCTGCCCCAGCCGGAACAGCACGATCACGCCCAGCGTGACCAGGATCCGGCGGCGGAGGGGGTTTCGTTCGTTCATCGTGGCTCACGTTAGGAACCACCGATGAAATTACGATGACACCGTTCGTCAGAGCAGCGGCGCCCTCGACAGCGCCTCCCGGAGCTTGCCGAGCACCTCGTCGGGCGTGCCCTCCGCGGTGCAGCCTGCCGCCTGGCGATGTCCTCCACCGCCCAGTTCCCCGGCCGCGGCCGACACGTCGACGCCGCCCGCCGAACGGAGCGAAACCGTCCATCGCCGCTGTGGCCCGATCGGCTCGGCCTCCTTGAGCACCACGGCGACCCCGGCCTCGCGAGTGGACCGGACGACGTCGACGACGGCTTCGACCTCTTCGGCACGGACGGACCGCGCGACGTCGAGCGTCACGACCGCGTGCGCGAGGCCAAAGCCGCGAGCCTCGTCAGGCTCCAGCCGGGCGCCTGCGAGGACCTCCGAAAGCATCGGCAGCCACGCGAACGGGTGGTCGTCGACGATCTCGCGGACCACCTTGTCCGGGTCGACACCGGCTTCGAGCAGCTTCGCGGCCATCAGATGGGTGGACGGCCGGGCCCGACGGAACCCGCTCGTATCCGTGACCAGCCCCGCGTACAGGCAGCGCGCGATCGGCTCGTCGATCTCGGTGCCGAGCTCCTCCAGCAACGCGAAGACGAGGACCGCGGTGGCTTCGGCGGTGTCGTCGACGACGTGGTGCGTGCCGTAGAAGACGTTGGACGCGTGGTGGTCGATCACCAGGACGTCGCCGCCCGCCGCGCGGACGGCGTCCACCCGCGGCGCGAGTTTCCCGAGCCTGCCCGGCGTGGGCGTGTCGAGCGCGACCAGCAGCCGTTCGCTCTCCGGCAGCTCGCTCGCCGGGACGTAGAGCCCGCCGACGTCCAGGCTCCGCAGGGTTTCGGGCATCTCCTCGGGTTCGCCGACGGAGACGCGGACCTTGACGCCGCGCAGCTGAAGCGCCCGGCCCAGCGCCAGCGCGCTGCCGAGCGCGTCGGCGTCCGGGCGGACATGGCCGAGCAGGGTCACGTCGGTGGCGCGCGCCAGGAGGGCGGCGGCTTCCTTCAGGTTCGGCACTGGAGTGGCTGTCACAATCAGTCAAGCTACGCTCTACCGGATGTCCGAGTACGCGATCCTGGTCTACCCGTCCGCCAACCGGGTCTACACCGACTCCACTCCGGCCCTCCTGCGCGCGGAGCTGGCGGTGTTCGGTCTGTCCGCTTTGGAGACCGAGGTCTCCGAGATCGGCGAGACGGAACTCGGCGGCGTCGGCTACCTCACCTTCACCACGCCCGCACCGCTGAGCGAACGCGATCTCGCGCTCCTGTCGAACCTTTCGGCGCTGTACGCGCTGTTCGAACTCGGCGACGGCGTGCTGAAGCCCGTGACGATCAGCCCGCTCGCGAACTTCGACTCGGATCTGCTGACCATCCAGAAGTACCCGGGCAAGACGAACGAGCTGTTCACCAAACTCCTCGTCAACGTCACCCTGTTGTCGAGGGCGGAGCCTGCCGCGATGCTGGACGGGCCGCTGCACCTGCTCGACCCGCTCTGCGGCCGCGGCACGACGCTGAACCAGGCGATGATGTACGGCTTCGACGCCACCGGCCTCGACGTCGACGGCAAGGATTTCGACGCCTACGAGATGTTCGTCAAGACCTGGCTGAAGCAGAAGCGGATCAAGCACAGCGCCGAATCCGGTCAGGTGCGCCGCAACAAGGTCCGGCTCGGCAGGCGGCTCGACATCGGGTTCGGGATCACCAAGGAGCGGTACAAGGCGGGCGAGGTACGCCGGCTGAGCTACCTCAACTGCGACACGCTCACCACCGACGAACTGCTGCGGCCGAACTCGGTGGACCTCATCGTCACCGACGCCCCGTACGGCGTGCAGCACGGCAGCCACCGCACCCAGGACGCGTCGCTCGCGCGCAGCCCGCGCGATCTGCTCGCGGCCGCGGTCCCGGTGTGGACGCGGGTGCTGCGCCCGGGCGGCGCGCTCGGCATCTCGTGGAACACCAACGTCGCGCCGCGCGAGGAACTCGCCGCGATCCTGGACAAGGCGGGCCTGGAGGTCCGGGAGGACGGCCCGTACGCCGGCTTCGCCCACCGGGTGGACCAGGCGATCGTGCGAGACCTGATCGTCGCCTCCAAACCCCTCTAGCCCCCTCCCGCGTTTCGTCCTCTGAATGCGGTAGTTGGCATCGCGCACTATCGCATTCAGAGGACGAAACGCGGGGTCAGGCGATGCGGTCCCCCACGAACTTCAGCACGTCGGGCATGATCTCGCGCCAATAGTCGTCGTTGTGCGCGCCCGGGGTCATCTTCGCGACGGCCGGGTCCAGTGCCTTGATGAGCTTGCGGTCGGCACGGGCGAAGGGATCCGAATTCCCGCACCACACGCCCGTCGCCTCGGCGGAAAGGTCGCCGGTGTGCAGCAGCGGCTCATGCGATTCCCACTGCGCGCGATCCTCGAAGACCTTGCGGGACTTGGCATCGGGCCAGCTCACGAACAGCGCCGCGCTGGCGACCGCGACAGCCTTGAGGTTCTTGTGGTCGCGGGCGTAGCGCAGTGCGCCGAACCCGCCCATCGAGATCCCGAACATCGCCGACGGCGGCCGCAGCTGGCGCTGGGCGAGCCAGCCGGGCAGCTCGTCGGACAGCATCCGCTGCGGGTCGTCGTCCTTGCCGACGTCCACCCAGTAGTTGTCCCCGTCGACGGCGGCCACCGCGAAACCGGGCATCCCGGACGCGACGGCCCGGTTCAGCGCGTCCTGCACGCCCAGGTTCAGGAACGTCCTGGCGTCCGCGCCGCGCCCGTGCAGGGCGACGCAGACCGGCATCCCGACCCGGGACACGCCGTCCGGCGCGATGATGACGAGGTTGACGTCGCGATTCCGCGCCGCCGACCGCATCTTCTGCACCGTGACCGCTTCGGTGAGCGGGGTCGGGGTGGACGGCGGGGCCACCGGCGGCGGCCCCACCAGAGGTGGTTTCTCGGCGCCGCAAGCGGAAAGCAGCGCCGAGCCGCCGAGAGCCGCGGCTCCCAGCAGGAGACCACGCCGGCTCACGGCGTGGTCCGGTCCCTCAGCGACGGGTCTCCTCGTCGGCGAACTCATCGTCTTCGGCCTCTTCCCGCGGCGGCTTGTACGGGTCGGCTTCGCCGGCGTGCTGCGCCCCAGTGGCCCGCCGGGCGACCTCGGCATCCGCTTCCCGCGCCTTCGCGAGAAGGTCTTCGATGCGCTTGGCGTCCTCAGGAATACTGTCGGCCACGAAGGCCAGCGTCGGAGTGTAGCGGACTCCGGTGCCCTGACCGACCTTCGTGCGCAGGACGCCGCGGGCGGATTCGAGCGCCGCGGCGGCACCGGCGTGGTCGGGCGTGGACTCCAGGTTTTCGCCGAGCACCGTGTAGTAGACCGTGGCGTCGTGCAGATCCGCCGTGATCTTCGTGTCGGTGATCGTCACGTGGTTGAGCCGCGGATCCTTGATGTCGTGCTCGATCGCGTGCGCGACGATCTGTGAGATCCGCTTGGCGAGCTTACGAGCCCGAGCGGGGTCGGCCATGGGATTTCGTCTCCTCGAAAGATCTTCTTTAGTCATCCGGGCCGAGCAGCCGGCGGTGGCTGGAGAGCAGTTCGAACTCCGGCCTCCCGGCCACGAGGCGCTCACACGAGTCGAGCACGTCACGAACGTGCTCGCCACTCGCCGCGACCACGGCCACACCGATCAGCGCGCGCCGGTGCAGGTCTTGATGGCCCGCTTCGGCGACGGAGACGTCGAAACGCCTGCGCACCTCGGCCAGCACCGGTTTGATCACGGATCGCTTCTGCTTGAGCGAATGGACGTCGCCCAGCAGGATGTCGAGCTCAAGAGCTCCTACGAACATGTGGGGTTCTGGGTTGTTTAGAAGTGAAGCGGCGCTCCCCCGCCCAGATGCGGAGGAGCGCCGCCCGTGTCACTTACGCACGCGGCTTTTCGCGCTGCTCGTAGGTCTCGATGATGTCGCCGACCTTGAGGTCGCTGTACGACCCCAGCGTCAGACCACACTCGTACCCGTCGCGAACCTCGACCACGTCGTCCTTGAACCGCCGCAGCGAGCTGATCGGCAGGTTCTCGGCGATGACGGTCGCGTCGCGGAGCAGACGGGCCCGCGCGTTGCGGCGGATCTCGCCCGAGACGACGAGACAACCGGCGATGGTGCCGATCTTCGACGACTTGAAGACGTCGCGGATCTCCGCCTTGCCGAGCTCGACCTCTTCGTACTCCGGCTTGAGCATGCCCTTCAGAGCCTGCTCGATCTCCTCGATCGCCTGGTAGATGACCGTGTAGTACCGGACGTCGACGCCTTCGCGGGTGGCCCGCTCGGTCGCCTTGCCCTGCGCACGGACGTTGAAGCCCAGGACGATCGCGTCGGACGCGGTCGCCAGGTCGATGTCGGACTCGGTGACGCCACCGACACCGCGGTGCACGACGTTGAGTTCGACGTCGTCGCCGACCTCGAGCTGCACCAGCGAGGCTTCGAGCGCCTCGACGGTACCGGAGTTGTCACCCTTGATGATCAGGTTGAGGCTGTTCGTCTCCTTCAAGGCGGAGTCGAGGTCCTCGAGGCTGACCCGCTTGCGACGCGACGCGTTGAGGGCGTTGCGCGTCCGGGCGGAGCGGCGCTCGGCGATCTGCCGGGCGACGCGGTCCTCGTCGACCACCAGGAAGGTGTCGCCCGCACCCGGCACCGAGGTGAACCCGATGACCTGGACGGGACGCGACGGGTACGCCTCGGTCACGTCGACGTTGTGCTCGTCGACCATCCGGCGGACGCGGCCGTAGGCGTCACCCGCCACGACCGAGTCACCGACGCGCAGCGTGCCTCGCTGGACCAGCACCGTGGCCACCGGACCGCGACCGCGGTCGAGGTGGGCCTCGATCGCGACACCCTGGGCCTCCATGTCCGGGTTGGCCCGGAGGTCCAGCGCGGCGTCGGCGGTCAGCAGGATCGCCTCGAGCAGGCCGTCGATGTTGATGTTCTGCCGCGCGGAGATCTCGACGAACATCGTGTCGCCGCCGTACTCCTCGGCGACCAGGCCGTACTCGGTCAGCTGCTGCCGGATCTTGTCCGGGTTCGCGCCTTCCTTGTCGATCTTGTTGATCGCGACCACGATCGGCGCCTTGGCGGCCTGCGCGTGGTTGATCGCCTCGACCGTCTGCGGCATCACACCGTCGTCGGCCGCCACCACGATCACCGCGATGTCGGTCGAGTTGGCACCACGGGCACGCATGGCGGTGAACGCCTCGTGACCCGGGGTGTCGATGAAGGTGATCAGACGCGGGGTGCCTTCGAGCTCGGTCTCGATCTGGTAGGCGCCGATGTGCTGGGTGATGCCACCGGCTTCACCTTCGCGCACCTTCGTCTTGCGGATCGTGTCGAGCAGGCGGGTCTTACCGTGGTCGACGTGACCCATGATGGTCACGACCGGCGGACGGACCTGCAGATCCTCTTCCTCACCCGCGTCTTCGCCGTAGGTGATGTCGAAGGTCTCGAGCAGCTCCCGGTCCTCTTCCTCGGGACTGACGACCTGAACGTTGTAGTTCATTTCGCCGCCGAGCAGTTCCAGGATGTCGTCGGACACCGACTGCGTCGCGGTGACCATCTCGCCGAGGTGGAAGAGCACCTGCACCAGCGAAGCCGGGTTGGCGTCGATCTTCTCGGCGAAGTCGGTCAGCGAGGCACCACGCGGCAGGCGGATCGTCTCGCCCTGCCCCTTGGGCAGACGGACACCACCGACGCTGGGCGCCTGCATGTTGTCCATGTACTCCTGGCGCTTCTGCCGCTTCGACTTGCGGCCCTTGCGCGAGGGACCACCGGGACGCCCGAAGGCACCCGCGGTACCGCCACGGCCACCGGGGCCGCCACGACCGCCGCCGCCACCGCGGAAGCCGCCGCCACCGGCCGGGGCGCCGCCCCCACCGGGACCGCCGCCACCGGGACGGAAACCGCCGCCACCGCCGCCGGGACGGAAACCGCCACCGCCGCCGCCACCGGGACCGCCGCGGAAACCTCCGCCGCCGCCACCGGGACCGCCACGAGCGCCGCCGCCGGGGCCACCACGGGCTCCGCCGCCGGGCCCACCACGGCCGCCACCGGGACCACCGGCCGGACGGGCCGGGCGGCCCGGCATCATGCCGGGGTTCGGGCGCGGGGGCATGTTGCCCGGGCTCGGCCGGTTACCACCGGGCGCGCCGCCACCGGGGCGGGGAGCCGGACGGTCGCCGCCCTGGCCGCCACCGGGACGCGGCGGACGGCTGTCGCCGCCCTGCTGGCCGCCACCGGGACGCGGGCCGGACGGACGCGGGGCCGGGGAACCGGAACCCACACCGAACGGGTTGTTGCCGACGCGCGGGGTGCGCGGGCCGGGCTTCGGGCCGCCGGGCTTGGGGCCCTGCGGCTTGGGCGGCACGACCGAACCCTGCGACGGCGTCTGGGACGCGGGCGGGGTGGCCGGTGCCGCCGGGGTCTCCTTCTTCGGCTCGGCCGGAGCGGCCTTCGCCGCCGGAGCGACCTCTTCCTTCGGCGCCGGCGGCCGGGGGCCGGGGCGCGGACCCGGGCGGGCACCCGGGGTGGCGGGACGGGACGGCTGCTGGGCCGGAGCCGGAGCCGACGGGGCTTGGGCGGACGCCGCGGGGGCGGCCGGGGCCTCGGTCTTCGCCGCGGGCGCGGGCGCAGCGGGCTTCGCGGCCGGAGCCGGGGCAGCGGGCTTCACCGGCGGGCGCGGGCCGGGAGTCGGGACGGGCTTCTTGCTCTGGCCGTCCTTGGACGAATAAGCGTCACGAAGACGCCGGGCCACGGGTGCCTCGACGGTCGACGACGCGGACTTCACGAACTCGCCCTGGTCCTTCAACTTGGCGAGAACTTCCTTGCTGGTGATGCCGAGCTCTTTCGCGAGCTCATGTACTCGGGCCTTGCCTGGCACAGCTCTCCTCATCTGGGGAGGCCGGCGGCAGACCCGCAGACCTCGTCCTATTGTCGCGCGTTCATTGATTCAGCTTCACGGCTGACTCATGACGGGTCGACCTGCTTCCTGATTCCATCCGGCACCGGGGATGTCCCGGCGCCCTTTAGCCTTCGGCGTGCCGCTCCAGGCGTTCGTGGACACCCTGGGCGTCGAGCGACCCCGGAACACGAAGTGCTCGGGGGAACGCCCTGCGCCGCTCGGCCTTGGCCAGACAGTCCGGCACGGGGTGCAACCAGGCACCCCGGCCCGGCAGCCGCCGACGTTCGTCGACGACCAACCGACCGTCCGCCGCGACCACTCGCAGCAACTCGCCGATCAAGGCCCGCTTACGGCAACCCACACAGGTGCGAACCGGGGTTTCCCGGTCATGCTGGAGGTCGGTTCCCGGCCGCGGGCTCTGAACCACTCGTAAGTCTAGCGCTTCGACCTTCACTCAGCCGAACCGGTTGCCGCGGCGGGCCGCGCCTGCCCGGCGTGTGCTTCGTCACCCTGCTCAGGGGCGGCGTCGCTGCGGATGTCGATCCGCCAGCCGGTGAGCCGGGCGGCGAGGCGGGCGTTCTGCCCCTCCTTGCCGATCGCGAGCGAAAGCTGGAAGTCCGGCACGACGACGCGGGCGGTCTTGGCCCGCTCGTCGACGACCTTCACCGATACAACCTTCGCGGGCGACAGCGCATTCCCGACGAACTTCGCCGGGTCTTCGGAGTAGTCGATGATGTCGATCTTCTCGCCCGCGAGTTCGCTCATCACGTTGCGCACCCGCGCGCCGACCGGGCCGATGCAGGCGCCCTTGGCGTTGACGCCGGGCACCGTCGAGCGGACCGCGATCTTGGTCCGGTGTCCCGGTTCCCGCGCGACGGCGGCGATCTCGACCGTGCCGTCGGCGATCTCGGGGACCTCCAGGGCGAACAGCTTGTGCACCAGCTTCGGGTGCGAACGCGACAGCGTGACCTGCGGGCCGCGGTTGCCGCGCGAGACGGTGACGACGTAGGCCTTGATCCGGTCGCCGTGCTCGTAGGTCTCGCCGGGCACCTGCTCGATCGCGGGCAGCACGCCCTCGATGTCGCCGACCTGGATGACGACCATGCCACGGGCGTTGGCGCGGGCGTCGCGCTGCACCACGCCGGCGACGAGCTCGTTCTCCTTGGCGGAGAACTCGCCGAAGGTCTTCTCGTGCTCGGCGTCGCGAAGACGCTGCAGGATGACCTGCCGCGCGGTGGTCGCGGCGATCCGCCCGAAGCCTTCGGGGGTGTCGTCCCATTCCTCGTCGGTCTGGCCGTCCGGGGTGAGGGTGTGCGCGAGGACGCGCACCAGCCCGCTCTTGCGATCGATGTCGATCCTGGCGTGCGGCTGGTGGCCCTCGGTGTGCTTGTACGCGGTGAGCAGCGCGGTTTCGATCGCTTCGATCACCGTCTCGAAGGGGATGTCCTTGTCCCGTTCGATCGCGCGCAGCGCGGCGATGTCGACGTTCACTTCGGCTCCTCCTTCGGCTCCGTGGTGGCGGCGTTCAGGGCCGACGCATCGGTTTCCAACAGTTTCAGGTCCTCGGCAGGTGGTTGCTTGAACTCGATCTCGATGACCGCCTTGGTCACCGAGGCGTAAGAGACGTCCCGGATCTCGCCGTCCACGAGCACGCGCGCGGACTTCTCCCCCGCGTGCCCGACCCGGCCGATGAACGCCGCGCCTTCGGCCGGGGTGACCTTGACGAGACGGAACTTCGCGCGCCGCCAGTGCCGCTGCACGGTCAGCGGCCGGTCCAGGCCCGGCGAGGTGACTTCGAGCGTGTACGCGCTCGCGATCACGTGCTCGTTCTCGTCGAGCGCGGCGGAGACCGCGCGGCTGACGCCCGCCACCTCGTCCAGCCCGACGCCGTCGTCCCCGTCGACGACGACCTTGACCAGCTGACGGCGGCCTGCCTGCTGGACCTCGAAGGAATCGAGGTCGAAACCCGCGGCCTTGACGGCTTCGGCCACGATGGGCTCCAGCCTGCTGGCGAGGTCGTTGGGCACGGTGGAGTGCTCCTGTTCGGCTGTGGGCGACCCGGCGGCGTGGATCCGGGTTCGGTAGTGGACCAGCTTATCCGGTCACCCCCGCGTGACGCGCGAGCGGCGGCCCCGCACGGGGTACTGGCAGGATGGGGCGGCGTGACCGGAAGATCGACAGAGCCGAGCCGTCGCACTTTCCTGCGGATGGGGGCGATGGCCGTGCTGGCCGTGCCGCTGGCGTCCGCCTGCTCCCCCGGCTTCGACGAAAGCCCCGACCCGCTGGGCCCGTTGCTGCGCGCGGCGGAGACCGACGCGGCCGGCGCGAAGGCGCTGGGCGCCGAGGGCGAAGCGGTCGCCACCGCGCGGGCCGCGCACGCGGCGGCGCTCAAGACCGAGGTGGACCGGCTGAACCGGCCGAAGCCGGAGCAACCGGGTCCGGCGGCGATACCACCGCCGTCGTCGCTCGATGGGCTCAAGGAACGGCTCGCCGTGGCCCGTAAACAGGCCGAAGGTCTCGTGCCCACCCTGCCGCGCTACCGCGCCGGGATGGTCGCCTCGATCGCGGCGGGCTGCGCGGCGCTGCAGCAGAGTTCGGAGAAGCTCGGCCGCGGCGACGACGCCGGAGCCGTCGAGGTGCCCGCCGGGGTCCAGCTCGGCGGCGAGGCGGCGGAGGCCGTCCAGCAGGCGCTGGCCGCCGAACACGCGGCGATCTGGGTGTACGGGCTGGTCAGCGCGTACCTGCCCGCGGCGTTCAGCGGCGCGGTGTCGCGGGGTACGGCCGAGCACGTCAAACGCCGTGACGTCTGCGAACGCATGCTTTCCGCGGCGGGACAGGCGCCCGCCGGGCCGGAGGCCGCGTACGTGCCGCCGAGGCCGGTGACCGAGGCGAATTCGGCGATGGAACTGGTGGCGACCGCCGAAGCGGACGCGTCCGCGGCCTGGCTCGGCGTGGTCGACCGCACCGACGACGCCGCTTTGCGGACGACGGCGCTGAACGCGCTGATCGGGTCGGCGCGGCGGGGGACGGCGTGGCGGGCGGAGTTCGGCGCGAAACCGGTGGCGATCGCGATGCCGGGCCAGTCGGCCTGACCTCATGTCATGAAAGGGCCGTTCAGGACAAAAGATGTCCTGAACGGCCCTTTCATGACACTTCGGAGGCGGGTCCGGTCAGCGGCGCAGGTCGCCCGAAAGCCGCAGGGCGTCGGTCGCGATCTTCTCCAGCACCGGCTTGTCCTTCTGTTTGTCGTAGAAGCCGGCCAGCACGATGGCCACCTCGGGCCCGGTGACGTGGGAGTCGTAGGCCGCGTCCTGCCCCGAGATCTTCGGCGCGCCCTGCGCCTTGAAGGTCCCATCGCGCACCAGGTCGGACACGTTGCCCGTGCCGTCCTTGTCGGTCAGCGCCTTGAGCTGGGTCGCGGTGACCTCGCCGGGCATGGTGACCAGGACGACCGACACGAGCGCCTTCTTCCCGCCGGTCTCGGTCGTGTACAGCGCCCGCGACAGGCGCGTGCACGGCGTGTCGGTGAAGAACTTCTTGGTGTCGCCGTAGGCCTTGCTCGCGCAGTCGGTGGTGACCTGCGGGCCTTCGACCAGCGTGTACTGGAACTGGCCGGTCTTCTCCGGCGGGTCCGCGACCGGCGTCGGCTCCGGCTCGTGCCGGATCAGCCACCAGAGCAGGGCCGAGACGACCGCGATGGCGACCAGCCCGCCGCCTTTGAGCGCCAGGGCCTTGGTGTCCCTAGGCGGCTTCGGCGCGGACGGCGGTCCGCCCGGCCCTGCCGGTCGCACCGGCTGAAGCCGGGTCGTTTCCGTCGGTCCCGGGGTAAATTGCGCACCAACCACGGGAACATACGGTAGTTCACGCGCTCCCGGCGGTTCACCTGAACGTGCTTATCACCCGTTCGACGTCGTCAGCCGTGTTGTAGAGGTGGAAGCCGAATCGCTGCCTTCCGGCCCGGGTACCGGCCACGATGCCCGCTTCCGCCACCCGGCGGGCGTCGGCGTCGAGCGAGACGATCGCACTCCCCTGACCGGGTGAGCCGATCGCTTCGCGGAGTGAGTCGGCGAGGCCCACGCAGTGCGCGCGGACGGCTTCGAGGTCCAAGGACGCGAGGTAGTCGAGAGAGGCGGCGGCGCCGACGAACGCGAGCCAGGCCGGAGACAGGTCGAGCGACCGGGCGCCCTCCGCCAGGCGCAGCGGGAGTCCGTAGACGGTCTGCCAGCGGTCTTCGCCCGCGTACCAGTTCGCGGCGACCGGCACGGCCCGCTCCAGCACCCGCGGATGCGCGGCCAGCCAGGCCGCCCCGCGCGGCGCGAGCAGCCATTTGTAGCCCGCGGCGACCACCCAGTCGGCCCAGCCGAGGTCCAGCGGCCGCCATCCGGCGGCCTGGGTGGCGTCGAGCAGGACCGCCGCGCCCGCCGCCTCGGCCGCGGCCCGGAGCGCGGCGAGGTCGACCTGGGCACCGTCCGCCGACTGGACGACGCTGACCGCGACGAGGTCGTGCCCTTCGACGCGCTCGGTCAGCTCGGCCAGCGGGACTTCGGTGACCTTCACCCCGCGGTGCGCCTGGGCCGCGAAAGGGAAGGTGACGCTCGTGAAGTCGTTCGCGGCGACCAGGACACTGGCGCCGTCGGGCAGTCCGGCGGCCACGTTCGCGATCAGCTGCGACACGGACGCCCCGACCGCGACCCGCTCGGCGGGGACGCCGATCAGCGCGCCGAAGCCCGCCCTGGTCCGCGCGACGGGCTCGTCGAAGTCGGCAGGCCGGGCCTCGCCGCGCCGCCACCGTTCGACCGCCTCCGCCACCGCGTCGGCCACGTGCGACGGCGGGATGCCGATGCTGGGTGTGTTCAGATAGCCGGACGGGACGGCGAATTCGGCTCCGAAGGTCTGCATGCTCCCGAGGTTAATGAGATTCCGGGAGCAGGGCCGCGACGTCGGCGTAGGACGGCGGGATCAGCGGGAGTTCGCCGCCGTCGCGCACGGCCTCCACCGTGCGCAGCGTGGCGGCCAGCGCCATCCGGTACGGCAGCGACCCGAGGCTGATCCGGGCGACGCCGAGCCCGGCGAGCCCCGCGACGGTGACCTTGCCGGGCAGGAAAAGCAGGTTCACCGGCACCCCGACGGCCTTCACCAGCCGTTCGACCTCCGCGGCCTCGGCGAGCCCCGGCACGAACACTCCGTCGGCGCCCGCGTCCACATAGGACAGAGAGCGGTCGATCGCGGCGCCGATGTCGGGCGCTCCCAGCCAATGCGTGTCCGTGCGGGCGTTGACGAACAGACCGGGAGCGCGGTCCTTCACGGCCGCGATCTTGGCCGCGTGCCGCACCGGGTCGCCGAGGACGTCTTCGAGGTTGATGCCCGCGACACCGGCTTCGGCGAGCTCCGCCGCCAGCGCGCCGACCTCGCCCGGGTCTTCGCTGAACCCGTCGGCGAGGTCGACGCTGATCAGCGCGTCCAGCCCGGCGAGCCGTCGCGCCAGCCGGACGGTGGCGTCCTTCGAGGACGGGGCACCGTCCGGCTCGCCCTCGGCGGCCGAGACCCCGAGGCTGGTCGTGCCGAGCGCCGGGAAGCCTTGCGCGGCCAGGAAGGCGGCGGTACCGAACTCCCAGACGTTCGGCAGGAGCAGCGGGGAACCGGGGACGTGGAGTGCGGCGAATGCGGTCATGGCACGACGGTAGCCAGCGGACGCTTCGGTGACGGCCGAAGCGTCAAGCCCGTTCCAGGAAGGGCGTCAGCAGTTCCGGCACCGATTCCTCCGCGAACAGCAGCCCCTGCTCCTCCCCCGCGTCGTACACCGAGTACGCCCCGGCACCGGCGGCCGTGGTCGCCACGACGGTCAGCAAACCCTTGCGCCGCTGGAAGATCGACTGCTTCACCGTCCAGCCGATCACGCCGTCACGCTCCAGCGCGAACGTGCTCCGCCGCACGGTGCCATGCCGTCCGACCAGGTACCGCCCGGTGATCCCGTGCCCGAGGTTGCGGTAGGCGTCCAGCGCCAGCAGCACCGACGCGGGCAGCAGCACCACGCCGAGCGCGGCGCCGATCACCAGCAGGACGTCGGTCAGCAGGAAGCCGAGGATCGCGAAGATCGCCAGCAGGACCACCACCGAGCCGATCCACCAGCGCAGCAGCCGTCCCCGCGCGGCGCGCGGGTGCCCGGTCAGCCGGACGGCTTCGGTCGGCGAGACCGGTTCGCGCAGCACCGCCGCGGCGATCCGGTTGGCCGTCGCGACCGGCGCGGCGGGCAGAAGCGTGTGGTAGTCGGTCTTGTCCTTGTCGTCGCTTTGGCGCATGCCGGTGGCGATCGCGTCGACCCGCGCCGCGCCGGAGATCCGGTTCCCGAGCGGCTCCACGAGGTCGATGCCGCGCATCCGGCGTTCCTCGATCGAGATCGAGCGCGTGGTGAACAGGCCCCGGCGCACCCGCAGCGTGCCGCCGGCCTCCCGGTCGAGCCGGTAGTTCCACCACATCTCGACCCACAGGCCCAGCGCGCCGACCAGGCCGACGAGCATCGCGATCGCCAGCAGGATCAGGATCGCCACCACCAGTGGGATACCGCGGAACAGGCCGATCACCCAGTCGATCAGGCCCTTCTGCAGACCCGCCCATTCGGAGACCTGCATGAGCCCGCCGCCCGCGGCGAGCCCCAGCGCCGGGGTGAGGAACGACATCGGCGCGTAGCGGATCCAGCTCCGGTCGAGTTCGGCCAGCGGCGCGTCCTCGTCGGTCTCCACGATTTCCGCGCGGCGCAACAGTTCCGCACGCAGCCGCTCGGCTTCGGCGCGCGAGACGGGGTTGAGCTTGATCCGGCCCTGCCCGCCCGACTCGTGCGAGCCGGTGCCGATGGTCACCACCGCCACGCCGAACAGCCGGTGCAGCGGGTTCGCCGTCAGGTCGACGTTGCGGATCCGCTCGCGCTGCAGGGATTTCCGCGAGCGGAAGACCAGGGTGAACGCCGTCTCCAGACGTTCCGGCGTGAGCCGGTAGCGAACCCCCTTCCAGTAGAAGAGGTCCGCCAGCACTCCGCCGACGACGAGGACCAGCCCGCCCGCCACGACCCAGGCGAGCGCGACCCAGAATCCCGCGCCGCCGCCGACGATCGCGGCCGTGGTCGGGATCGCGGCGCCGACGGCCGCGCCGGTCATCATCACCGCGGTGACGGCGAGTGTCCGCTTGTCGAGCGTGTTCCAGCCCTCGAATTCGCCCGAGGTCATGTCGCGTCCCCCGGCGTCGCCTGCGTCGTTTCGGTGAGCTGCTCCGCCAGGCTCGCGGCCAGTTCGTGGTCGAGGCCGCGGATCTTGACCGCGCCCCGAGCCGACGCCGTGGTGACCGTGACGGTCGCGAGCTTGAACACCTGCTGCAGCGGCCCGCGCAGGGTGTCCACGGTCTGGATCCGCGACATCGGCGCGACCCGCCACTCCTGCCAGAAGAACCCGGAGCGCGCGTACACCGCCGTCTCCGTGACTTCCCAGCGATGCACCTTGAACCACCACAGCGGCATCGCGATCACCCACGCGAGGCCCAGTACCGCGAACACCACCGCCGGTGTCAGCAGCCAGAACCGCGCGGGCGTGATGAGCAGCCCGAGCACCACCAGCACCAGCACCGGCGCGCCCCAGAAAAGCGTTCCCTGCAGCCGCCACCAGCCCACGACGCGCTGATCCAGCACGTTCCGCGGCGGCCGCAGCCGCACCTTCCCCCGTTCGGCTTCCACCGAGTTCACCCCCGAGCTCGTTTACAATGCGATCGCATCGTAATAACCTGGGACAGTAGTGGCAATGCGATCGCATTGCAAACGGCGGAACGGATGGTGAAGGTGCCGAAACAGGTGGATCACGCCGCGCGCCGCGCGGAGATCGCCGAGGCGCTGACGCGGCTGACGGCCACGCGGGGCCTCGAAGGAGTCAGCCTCCGGCACGTCGCCGCCGAAGCGGGCATGTCGATGGGCTTGGTGCAGCACTATTTCAAGACCAAGGACGAGATGCTGCTGTTCGCCGTCGAACGCCGCTCGCAGGTCTACGAAGAGCGCATCAAGGCCCAGCTGGAGGCCGGCGAACTGCCGTCGACACCGCAGGCCATCATCCGCGCGATCATGGTCGAGATCCTGCCGCTCGACGAGCGCCGCCGCGGCGACTGGCTGATGGGTGTCGCGTTCTTCATCCGCGCGATCTCCGACCCCTCCTTCACGGCCGCGTTCACCGACGGTGTCCCGCAGCTGTTCGAGCTGCTCGCCCTCCTGATCCGCCAGGGTCAGGAGGCGGGCACTGTCGACAAATCGGCCGATCCGATGCACGAGTCCGCGATCCTGTGGGCCCTCGCCGATTCCCAGGGCACCAACATCGTGATGAAGCACCGCACACCGGAAGAGGCGTTGTCCACAGTGGACTACTACCTCGACCGGCTGTTCGGTTCAGCTCCCGCCGGATGAGGACGCCGCCGACGCCCGCACCGCCCGTAGCTCCCGGAACAGCTTCCGCAACGCGGGGACCGCGTCCCCGCCACGCTCGCCCAGTTCTTCGATCCGGTCCCGGTGGCGACGCCTGTCCCGGCCCGAAACGACACCGCGGAGCTCCACTGCGGCCACCAGCGCGGTGAGCGCGGCGTCAACGGTGTCCACATCGGACGCCGGCGCCGGACCGCGCAACGCCTGATCGACCGAGGCCCGCAACCTTTCCACGACGGCCGGATCCCGCACGACCGGACGGCGCGACGGGAACAATCCCAGGATCCGGGCGGTCTTCAAGTCGATCACACCCGCCGCGTCCAGCTGGGACTCCAGCGACTCCAGCGTGCCGCGCGCGTCCTTGCGCACCCACCCTTTCCACTTGCGCGGGCTCTCCCGGCCGATCTCGGCCAGCAGCTCGTCGAGGACGAGGTCCCCGGTCGGCCCGGCGCCCGTCACCGCGACCCGGCCGTCCGCGTCGGTGACGCGGCCGCGCAGCACGAGGTCGGTGAGCGCGGCGCCGCGGATCAGCAGGCCCGCGCGCGCCCGGTCGCGCAGCTTGGCCTCGCCGACGTCGCACGCGAGCAGATAGGCCTTGGCGGGTAACGAAAGTTCGGTCATCGTCAGTGCCTTTCCAGTTTGGGCCAGATCTCGTCCCAGGAACCCCGTCTACCGTCGTACCGCCACAGCAGTCCTTCCACCACCGGGGTCACCGTGGCGAAGTATGGCTTGAGCAGCCCCGGATCGAATCCCAGGAACAGCACGCCGTCCGCCGAATCCGGGGGCCGGTCGAAATACCAGTAGCCGCGATGTCCACTGTAGACGTGGTCGATGCCGTACCGCCTGCCGTAGAACTCCGTGGCGGCGGCGAACGGATAGATCTCGGCGTAGACCGCCGTGCGTGCGCGCTGATCCGGCGGCAGGGCCGCGTACGCCTCGCCGACCGCCTTGACCAGTTCCTGTTGCGGCAGTTCACCACCGGCGAAGGAACTGCCGAGCGCGATCGGCCCGAAGCTCGTCCTGGCCATGGTCGCCGGATAGATCGGCAGGCCCGCGAGGGTGATCACCGCCGAAAGCACCATCACCGGCCACGCCACCGGCCGCCATCGGGGGACGTGCTTCGTGAAGCCCGTCGCCGCGGCGGCGAAGGGCAGCGCGAAGACGCCCATCAGATAGTAGGAACGTCCGTGCAGCACCAAGAACGCCACGATCAACGCGGCTATCACCACCCCCAGGAAGCGATAGCCGCGAAGTTCGCGGGAGAGGTTCAGCCGGACGAGGCCGTAGACGAACGCGAGCACACCGGCCCCGACGCCCGCGGTCAGGAAGCCGTCGCGCAGGAAGGGCCACGTGCCGGGGAATTCCGCCGAGACGACGTCGTTCATGATCAGATACGGCCAGCCGTTCCGCGCCTGCCAGAGCAACGTCGGGATCGTCGCGACGACGGCGATTCCCGCGCCGAGCCACAGTTTCGGCCGCCGCACGAGCTCCCTCGGCCCGAGCACCAGCGCCGAGAGCAGGGCGAGCACCCAGAAAGCCGGGATGAGGAACTTCGTCTGCAGGGAGACGGCGGTGACGACGCCCGCCCAGACCAGCAGCCCGTCCCGGCGGACGCGAACCCAGCGGACGACCAGCCAGACGATCACCGTCCAGAGGAACGGATCGAAGACGTAGGTGCCGATCCAGTGACTGACGACGATCACGCCGGACGTCGCGTAGAGCCCGGCCGCGAGCACCTGGGCGCCGCGTCCGCCGCCCAGTTCCCTGGCGATCAGCGCGGTGACGACCACACCGGCGGCGGCCGCCAGGGTCATCGGCAGCCGCAGCATCACCAGCGAACCGGGGAACAGGATGTCCATCGCCCCGGCCAGGGCGGGGATCAGCGGCGGCTGGTCGAAGTAGCCCCACGCGAGGTGTTCCTTGCCCGCCATCAGGAAGTACAGCTCGTCGAAACCGTGCGCGTAGCGGCCGCTCGTGGCCAGCAGCGCGCCCCCGGCCAAGGTGGCGACGACGAGCACCGGGAGACGGGCGAAGGTCTGCTCCCGTCCTGTTCGGACGGTTTGGGTCGCGATGCTCATGATCTCCAGTCCAGCCGAGACGCTCCTGTCCGGATACCGGGTAAGGAGGGTCATGGCATAGACGAAAGTTGCGGATCACCCCGTCGCGGTCGCCGGGTGGTTACCGTGATCCGGTGGAGAGAAGCAGGTCGTTCCGGCCGGGCCCGGTCGACACCGGGTGGCTCACGCTGGCGGCGCTCGCGTTCGCAGGCCTGGACGTCACGCTGTACGTGTTCGGCGAACCGACGTCCGGCTGGGCGGGGCCCGCCGCGGGCGTCACCCTGCAGGTACTGCTCGATCTCTCGCTGATCCTGCTGTTCCGGTTCCCCCGGCTGGTCGCGGGCCTGATCGTGGCGGGCGGGCTGCTGATGCTCGCCTCGGATCTGCTCTCCCCCGGCCTGCTGGTGCCGGAACGGCAGCTGACGCTGATGACCGTCCCGACCATCACCCCCGTGGTGCTCAGCCAGCTGGCCCGCCTGATCGACCGGCGGACCCTGCTGTGGCTGACCGCGATCCTGGCGGTCTGCGCGTCCCGGCCGTGGGACGCGCACTGGAACACCACCCCGTTCGGGCTGCTGAGCACGGCGCTGCCCACGACGCTTTCGCTGTATTTCGAGGCCCGGCGCCAGTTGCTGCGCTCGCTGCGGGACCGCGCGGAACGGGCCGAACGCGAACAGCACCTGCTCGCCGAACGCGCCCGTGCCGAGGAGCGGCGGAAACTGGCCGAGGAGATGCACGACGTCGTCACGCACCGGTTGAGCCTGATGGTGCTGCACGCCGGCGCGCTCGGCGTCGTCTCGGCGGACGAGGCGGTGCGGACCTCCGCCGAGGACATCCGTCGCGAAGGCGCGCTGGCGCTGGACGAACTGCGTGATCTCGTCGGGGTGCTGCGCAACGGCGCGAACGCCGGGCCGCCCACCCCGACCGAGGGCCAGGCGGGCGATCCGGCGACGCTGGTCGCCGAATCGGCGTCGGTGGGCATCTCGACCGAACTGATCGTGCGTGGCGACCCCGGCCGGATCTCCCCGACCGTCGCCCGGACGGCGTACCGGGTCGTGCAGGAAGCGCTGACGAACGTCCGCAAACACGCGCCGGGCTCGTCCGCGACCGTCGAACTCCGCCACCACGCGGACGGTGTGGACGTCGCGGTGGAGAACACGCGCGCGGGCGCCCCACCGGATCCGGCGCTGGCGGGCAGCGGTTCGGGCGCCGGGCTGGCCGGCTTGCGGCAACGGGTCGAGCTGATCGGCGGCCGGTTCGCGGCGGGGCCTCGGCCGGGCGGCGGATTCCGCGTCGATGCGATACTGCCCGCCTACGTCCCGACGGCGGAAGGGGATCGGTGATCCGGGTGGTCGTCGTCGACGACGAGCCGATGGTCTGCGCGCATCTGCGGACGATCCTCGGCTCCGCGGCCGACATCGAGGTGGTCGCGCAGGCGCAGGACGGCGCCGAGGCGGTGGAGGCCGTGATCCGGCACAAGCCGCGCGTGGTGCTGATGGATCTGCGGATGCCCGGGGTCGACGGGCTGACCGCCATCGAACGGATCGCGAAACTCCCGGAGCCGCCCGCGGTCGTCGCGCTGACGACGTTCGACGCGGATACCTACGTCATCCGCGCGCTGCGGGCCGGCGCGGCCGGGTTCCTGGTGAAATCCACCCCGCCGGAGGAGCTGATCGGGCTGGTCCGGGTCGCGGCCGACGGGCATACGGTGCTCTCCCCCGAAGCGGCGCGCCGTCTGGTGGCGATGTCGGCCGACGGGCGGCGCCGCGGGGACGACGCGCGCCGGAAGACCGAAGGGCTCACCGAACGCGAAATAGACGTCCTCGCCTGTCTCGGCGAAGGACTGTCCAATGCGGACATCGCGGCGCGGCTGCACCTGGCGGAGGCGACGGTGAAGAGCTACGTGTCGCGGATGCTGGTCAAGCTGGGCTGCGCGAACCGGACCCAGGCCGGACTGCTCGCGCACGAGGCCGGTCTGGTCAAGCGGTGAGCTGACCGTCGTAGCTCTTGCGGGCGTCGAGCACCTCGCCCATGTGGACACGGGCCCACTTGTCGAGCATCTCGAGCGGTTCGGCGAGGTTGCGGCCGAGGTCGGTCAGCTCGTACTCCACATGCGGAGGTATCTCCGGATACGCCGTGCGCGTCAGGATCCCGTCACGGACAAGGCTGCGCAGGGTCTGGGTGAGGACCTTCTGCGAAATGCCGCGCACGCGTTTGCCGATCTCGGTGAACCGGAGCGGGCCGTCGCCGAGCACGCCGACGATCAGCACGGTCCACTGGTCGCCGATGCGGTCGAGCAGCGCGCGGGTCGGGCAGTCGGGGTCGTACGGGTTTCCGAGCACGTGACCTCCTCACTCTCCCGGGGAGAGTAACACGCTCAACGAGAGGGAGCGGGCTGCATCAACGCCTCGAACAGCAGGATCAGATGGCGGCGGCCGCGCTCCCAGCGCGCCTCCAATTCGGTCTGGTCGCGGGTCGCCCAGCTGGCGATGAGGATGCCGCGGACGACGTCCATCGCCGTGTACACCGCGTGCAGGAACTCCGGATGCGCCGAATGGTCCGGCAGCAGGGCCTTGCCGAACTCGACCAGGCTGCTCGTCGCGATCGGCTCGACCACCGCCATCTGGGCGCGCAGTTCCGCGTCGGTCCGCGACGCCACCCACAGCTCGACGGTCGCCGAGAAGACCGGTCCCTGGTGCATCTCCCACAGCAGCTGCAACGCGTCCCCGACCGGGTCGGCCGAGGCCTTGAGCCGGTCGATCTCCGCCATCGCGACCTCGGTGCGCTTGGCCGCGAGATGCCGGATCGCCGAGGTGACGAGGTCGGTCTTGGTCGGGAAGTGGTGCACCTGCGCGCCGCGGGTCACCCCGGCGCGGTCCGCGACGCGGGTGGTCGTGGTGCCCGCGTAGCCGTACTCGACGAGACAGTCGATCGTGGCGTCGAGCAGCCTGACGCGCATCGCGGCGCTGCGTTCCTCCTGCGTGCGTCGTGGGGCTGCCATACGCCTACTTTATGGTGCGCCGCGCGAGGCGCGCGCCACGAGGCTCTCGACCATGCGCCCGATGAAGTGGCCGAGGAAGCGGCGATACAACCAGCCGGTGCCCGGGATCTTGGCCGTGAACGTGGAATGCCAGTGGATCGCGGTGCCGTTCCGCTCGGGGGTGAGGTCGACGTAGGCGCGGTAGTCGCGCACCGGGAGCCCCTTCTTCAGCGAGTAGCCGAAGCGTTTGCCGGGTTCGAGCGCGATGACCTCTTCGCAGCTGTTGACGCCGTTGGTGCTGAAGACGCCGATGGCGCCGAGACCGTTGGCGTCGCCCTTGTCGAGCAGGCGGAACGAGCCCATGGGCGACCAGTCGGGCCAATGCTCGCGGTCCACGAGGAGCGCGTAGACGGCATCGGGGCTCGCGCTCGTGTGGCCGTGGACGGAAATGCGCTGGATCTTCGCCATGCGTTCTCCTTGTCTCTCGCATTCAGAGGACTAAACGCGGGCGATGGGCACCGACAGCGAAGTCCCGCCCAGTTCGAACGTCACCCGGGAGCCGAGCGCGGGCAGCGCCGGGTCGAACATGTCCCCATCGGTCCCGCCCAGCACGAGCGCCAGCCGGTGCCCCGCCGCGACGACGTGGTCGAGGCTGCTCAGCCGGAACGTCATCGTGTACGCCTTACCCGGCACGAGCGGCTCACCCCGCCACAGCGACCGGTGATGGCCGAGGTCCGCCCATCCGGTCGCGACGATCTGTTTGTCCACAGTGGTCAGATCGGCGACGGTGTCGAGGAAGCAGCCGGTGTCCGCGGCGGTACCCGCGCCCCAGCAGGAGCGGGTCGCCAGGTCCTTCGTGCCGAGCGCCGGCCACGTCGTGTTCCGCACCGTCGCGGGCCCGTAATCCACCAGCACCGCGCCGAGCCGCGCGCTCGGCTTGTCCGAACGGGCGGTCACCGTCACGGTGGCGGTTCCGGCCACGCGCGTATCCACCCGCACGGGCTCACCGGCGAAGACGACCCGATCCGGGCTGGGCTGCGACGGGTTCTCCACCCACTGCGACGCTCCGCGCGCCGGATCGTCGATCACCGAAGCCGTGCCCGGCGACGGCCGATTCCCCAGCCCGCCCGACACCGATGGCCACACCACGCGCGTCCCCGTGACCGGCGGCCAGCGGCGTTCGTCGGTCCAGCGGTCCGGCGTGTGCTCGACGCGGATCGCGGGTTCGGTCTCGACGCCGTTGCGGACGCCGAGCAGCCAGCGGTCGAACCAGCGGTGCAGCGTCCGCACGAACAGCGACCGGTCGAGATCGAACGGATCGACGTGCGCCGCCTGGTGCAGCCACGCCTTGCGCGGCACATCGTGGGCGTTCAGCGCCTCCCACCAGGGTCCGAACTGGATCGGGTTGACGTTGAGATCGTGGAAGCCCATGGACGCGAAAACGCTCGCGCGCACCTTGCCGGTCTTCGCGACGTAGTCGAGCCCGCGCCAGTACTCGTTGAAGTTCCCGTCCGTCCCCGCGCGCCGCGCGTTGTCCTCTTCGAACGGACGGCACAGCTTCTCGGCACGCTCGTTGTAGAACCCGGCGCCGCCCGCCCAGCCGAAGTAAGCGCCGTGCGAGTTGTGCACCTCGTAGTACGAACTGACCCCCGCGATCGGCACGATCGTCTTCAAACCCTCGATCCCGGACGCGGCCATGCCGATCGCCGTCGCGCCGTCCTGCGATTTCCCGATCGCGCCGACCGACCCGTTCGCCCAGTCCGCGCGGACCCGCTCGGGTCCGAACGGCGTGCGGAAGGCCTGGGCGCGCCCGTTGAGCCAGTTCACGACGCCGTTGCCGGACGCGACGTCGTCGAAGCACCCGGACGAGCGATTGGTGCCGCCGACGTCGACCAGCACGACCGCGTATCCGCGCGGGACGAAGTAGTTGTCGTAGAAGAGCGGGAACTGCGACGGCGTGCCGTCGGGAAGGTACGTCTTCGGCTGCCGCTCGTTGCCGCGCCCGACCTTTTCGAAGTACGGGCTGACGTCCATGATCACCGGGACGCGCTGCCCTCGCGCGGCCTGTTCCGCCGGGCGGATGATGTCCGCGGCGACGCGGTCGGCCTGCCCGTCGCGGTCGAGGTCCTGGCCGGTCTCCACCCAGGCGGTCTCCCGGATGGCCTTCTCGTAGGAGAACACCGGCGCGCTGACACCGTCACGCAGGACGAACGCGGGTGACGCGACGGCGGGTGCGGCGGTGAACAGCAGTGTCGCCACGACGGTGGCGGTCAAGGTCTCGAGCCCCATCGTCCGAGTATCGCTTACAAAACCCGAACATTTCCCCCACATTCCTCGTATCCGGCCGCGCCACGCTCTTCGCATGCTGAAACACACCATCGCCGTCTGCCTCACCGCCGCCGGCCTCGTCGCGCTCGCCCCCGCCGCCTCGGCCCAAACGCCGATCACCCTGAGCCCCGAAGAGTCCCAGACGCTGTGCGCCGAATGGCTGCCCAAGCTCACCCAGCGCACCACGAAGCTCACCGAACGCATCAACGGCGGCCCCGAGGTCCGCGGTTCGGTCGCGAACCTCAAGGCCAGGGCCGAGGGCCAGCGCAAGAAGGGCCACAACGACACCGCCGACAGGCTCCAGAAGCGCGCCGACAAGCGCAGCGGACGGCTTCCCGAACTCACCGCCGCCAAGCAGAAACTCGACGCGTTCGCCGGGGCGCACTGTAAGGCGGGCAAGTGAAACGCCTCCTGGCCGCGGGCTTGACCGCGCTCGCGTTGTTCGGCACGGCCGCGTGCGGCGACGACGAGCCCGCGTCGAGCCCGGCGCCGGGTGAACTGAGCGACGTCCAGCACACCCTCGACTCGATCGAGCAGGACATGGCCGGCGACCCGGCCCCGTGACAGGATCGGCCGGTGACGACACAACCGGGACGCGGGCTGGTGCTGGTCGTCGAGGACGACCCCGCGATCGCCGAACTCGCCTCGCTGTACCTGCGGCGGGACGGGTTCGGCGTGCACGTGGAGGCGGACGGCGGCGCGGCACTGGCCACGATCCGGCGGACGCGCCCGGTCGCGATCGTGCTCGACATCGGACTGTCCGGAATGGACGGTATCGAGATCTGCCGGACGCTGCGCGCGGACGGCGACTGGACGCCCGTGCTGTTCGTGACCGCACGCGACGACGAGCTGGACCGCCTGCTGGGCTTGGAGATCGGCGCGGACGACTACCTGACGAAACCGTTCAGCCCGCGTGAACTCTCGGCGCGGGTCCGGACCGTGCTGCGCCGGGCCGCCGGGGCGCCGTCGCCCGCCGAGACCTACACCGCGGGCGGCGTCCGGGTCGACGTCACCCAGCGTCGTGTCTGGGCCGGCGGTGCCGAGATCGCGCTGACGTCGACCGAGTTCGATCTGCTGACCCATCTGGCGCGACGGCCGGGCCAGGTGTTCAGCCGCGAGCAGCTGCTCAGTTCCGTCTGGGGCTACGCGGCGTCGGCGGGCACGCGGACCGTCGACGTCCACATCGCCCAGCTGCGCGGGAAACTGGGCGAGCACAGTCCGATCAGGACGGTCCGCGGGATCGGCTACGCGGCGGACGCCGGATGAACCGGACGTCGCTCGCGCTGCGGATCACCGTGGTCTGCCTCGCGATCGCCGCGGTCGCGGTGGTGGTCGCCGGGCTGGTCGCGGCCCGGCTCATCCGCACCACCGGCACCGACGTGCTCCGGCAGTCGCTCTCGGCACAGGCCGACGTGGTCGCGAGCCAGCTGGACGAGACCGGGATCGGAAACCGGCTCAGCGTCGGCAAGGTCGCCGAAGTCGTGCGCGGGCAAGGGATCGACGTCGTCGTCCGCCGTCCGAACGGGACACTCGGCGGCGCCGGGACGGAAGCGGCGATCGCCGCGGCCCGAACGGGATTCACGCGCTCGGGCACGGTGTCGGTGGAGGGCAAGCAGTACCTGGTCGAAGCCCGCACCGTGGGCGTCAGGGGCGCCGCGTTCGCGCTCGTCCAGGCGACGGAGATCGGCGAGGCGCGTGGCCGGACACTGGTGCGCAACACCGTGCTCGCGCTCGGCGCCGGGCTGGCGGTCGCCGCGATCGCCGGGCTGGTGCTGAGCCGGATGCTGTCGCGGCCGCTGCGCCGGGTCGCGTCGGTGGCGAGCGGGATGCGCGCCGGGCGGCGTGACCTGCGCGTTCCGGTGGAAGGCCCGTCCGAGGTCGCGGACGTGGCGAAAGCGGTCAACGAGCTGGCCGACGCGCTGCAGTACAGCGAGGCGCGGCAGCGCGAATTCCTGCTTTCGGTGTCGCACGAACTGCGGACGCCGCTGACCGCCGTCACCGGATTCGCCGAGGCGATCGGGGACGGCGTGGCCGAAGGCGAGGACGCGCGCCGCGCCGGGCAGACCATCCATCGCGAGGCGGAACGACTGGAACGCCTGGTCAGCGATCTGCTGGAGCTGGCACGGCTGGGCGCGGACGAGTTCCGCCTCGACCCGGCGCGGCTCGATCTCGCGGCGCTGGTGGACGAATGCGCGGACGTCTGGCGGCTGCGGTGCGCGCGGCAGGACGTCACGCTGGTGGTCGAGCGGCCGCCCGGCGAGGTGCCGGTGATCGCCGATCCGCGGCGGCTCCGCCAGGTCGTCGACGGACTGGCCGAGAACGCCCTGCGCGTGACCCCGGCGGGCGCGCCGATCGTGTTCTCGCTGGTCGCGACGGACGGTCAAGCCCGGCTGGCGGTGCGCGACGGCGGTCCCGGCCTGGCGCCGGAGGACTATCCGGTCGCGTTCGAGCGCGGGGTGCTGAACCGGCGCTACCGCGACAGCCGTCCGGTCGGTTCGGGTATCGGGCTCGCGCTGGCGCACGGCCTGGTCACCCGGATGGGCGGCACGCTGACGGCGGGCCCGGCGCCGGAAGGCGGAGCCGCGTTCACGGTGGCTCTGCGGTTAGGGTGACCGGGTGGAGATGTTGCACCTGCGGTATTTCGTGGCCGTCGCCGAGGAACTGAACTTCTCCCAGGCGGCCCGCAAACTGCATATGGCCGCCTCCCCGCTGAGCCAGCGCATCAAGGATCTCGAACACGAACTGGGCCACCGGCTGTTCGACCGCAGCACGCACCACGTCACGCTCACCGCGGCGGGTTCCGCGCTGCTGCCCATCGCGCGGGACGTCCTCGAACAGGTCAACGCGATCCCCTGGCGGCTGCAGGAAGCGGTGAAACCCCGGCGGAGCACGGTGTTCGTCGGCATCCCCGCCGGTGTGCACCCGGCGCTGCGCGAGCGGGTCAAACGGCTCGAAGAACGCTGTCACGACCGCTTCGAGCTCAAGCGCTGGCCGGGCACGACCCCCGATCTGGTCGCCGCGGTGCACGAGGGCAAGCTGGCGTTGTCGCTGGTCCGGATGCCGGTGACCGATCCCGCGCTGGAGATCATCCCGGTGCAGGTGGAGCGGCTCGGCGCCGTCGTCCCGGCCGCCCGGTTCGCCGGACGGGACACGGTGGACCTCGCCGAATTGCGTGATCTGTCCTACATCCCGTCGGCGTCGGAGAGCATTCCGGCCTATTCGGACGATATGGACCACACCCTGTCGAAAGCGGGCATAAAGAAAAGGCTCAAGGTCGGCGGAACCGAATATTCGGGCATTTCCGAATTGGTGGCGAACGGTTCTTCGTTCTCGATCACGATGCTCGATCCGGCCAGCCCGATGCATCTGTTCCTGGTCGACGGCGCGACCATCCTGCCGTTCGCCGATTTCCGCCCCCAGCTGGAGACCGCCCTGGTCTGGCGGCGCGACCGCGGCGAGGAGGGCGACCTCGCCGAACTCGTGGCCGGCGTGCGCGAGATCTTCGCCGAACCGCTTTCGACCTGAAGAATGGTATGACCACCGTGGTCATACCATTCTGCTTTTCTTGATCATTCCCTTTCCCGCAATTCGCGCCTAACTTCGGTTGTAGAGCGAACAACGGCGAAGGGAAGCACAATGACTCACACCGCCACCGGACCACTGGACGGCGTTCGCGTGATCGACCTCTCGACGGTCGTCATGGGCCCGTACGCCGCGCAGATCCTCGGCGACCTGGGCGCCGACGTGATCAAGATCGAGTCCCCCGCCGACACCGTGCGAGTGGGCAGGTTCCGGACGACGCCGGGCATGACGGCGCTCAACCTGAACGTGAACCGCAACAAGCGCAGCGTCGCCCTCAACCTCAAGGACGAAGAGGAACGCGAGCAGGCGCTCAAGCTGATCGACACCGCCGACGTGCTGATCACCAACATGCGCCCCGGTGCGCTGGGCAGGCTCGGTATGAACTACGCCGACCTCGCCGCGCGCAACCCCGGCCTGGTCTACGCCCACGCGCAAGGTTTCCGCGGCGACTCCGACCGCGCCGGTCACGCGGCCTACGACGAGACGGTGCAGGCGTCGTCCGGGCTGGTCGACGTCGCGAACCGCGCGCTGGGCAAGCCGGTCTACCTGCCGACGATCATCGGCGACAAGGTCTCCTCCCTGACCATCGCCTACACCGTGCTCGCCGCGCTGGTGCACCGCGACCGGACGGGCGAGGGCCAGCGGGTCGAGATCCCGATGACCGACACGCTGATCGCGTTCAACCTCGTCGAGCATCTCGCCGGGCACGTCTTCGAGCCCGCCGAGGGACCGACCGGCTTCGGCCCGTCGATGAACCCCGGCCACCAGGCGGTGCACACCAAGGACGGCATGGCCTGCGTGATCCCGTACAACCCGCAGAACTTCCGCGACTTCTTCCACGCCGCCGGGCGGCCCGAACTGGCCGAGGACCCGCGGGTCAACGGTGACGCGATC
The DNA here is from genome assembly GCF_003947475.1 of Amycolatopsis sp. WAC 04197. NCBI lineage: Bacteria > Bacillati > Actinomycetota > Actinomycetes > Pseudonocardiales > Pseudonocardiaceae > Amycolatopsis > Amycolatopsis sp. WAC 04197. The sequence goes on from NZ_QHJK01000012.1 coordinate 31,606, forward strand.
GACGGCGCCGACCACGAGGCACTGGCCGCGATGATCGCCGAATGCGCCCCGGCGCTGACCACCGCGGAATGGACCGAGGTCTGCGCGAAGCACAGCATCCCGATGGCCCCGGTCCTCGAACTCGATCACGCGCACGACGACGAATACGTCCGCGACGGCCACCTGCTCGACGTCGTCGAGCACCCGAGCGAGGGCTCGATCCGCACCATCGGCATCCCGGTGAAGTTCTCCGCGACCCCCGGTTCCGTCCGGCGCCTGGCTCCCCTGCCGGGTCAGGACACCGAAGACGTCCTGCGCGAACTCGCCACCACTCGCTGAGGAAGAACCATGAGCAACGAAGTACGCACGGAACGGGTCGGCGGCACGCTGCTGATCACGATCGACCGGCCGCAGGCTCGCAACGCGGTGAACGCCGCCGTCGCGGCAGGTCTGGCCGAAGCACTGGACCTGCTGGAATCCGATCCCACGTTGCGGGCCGGGGTCCTGACCGGCGCGGACGGCTCGTTCAGCGCCGGCATGGACCTCAAGGCGGCGCTGAAGGGCGAATCGCCCGAGATCCCCGGCCGCGGGTTCGGCGGGCTGACCGAGGCCGAACTGTCGAAGCCCCTCATCGCCGCCGTCGAGGGCTGGGCGATGGGTGGCGGGTTCGAACTGGCGCTGGGCTGCGACCTCATCGTCGCCGCCGAGGACGCGAAGTTCGGGCTCCCCGAAGTGAAACGCGGGTTGATCGCCGCCGGGGGCGGGGTGATCCGGCTGCCGAAGCGGATCCCGCATCACCTGGCGATGGAGTTCCTGCTCACCGGAGAGCCGATCGACGCGGCACGCGCCGGAAGCCTGGGGCTGGTGAACCGGGTCGTCCCGAGCGGCGAGGCCGCCGCGGTCGCCCTGCAACTGGCTGAACGGATCGCCGCCAACGCTCCCCTGGCGCTGGCACTGGTCAAGAAGATCGTCCGCGCGGCGGACGGCGTCCCCGACGCGCAAGCGTTTGCCTCCCAGCGTTCGGAGCTTCCGGCGCTGATGAAGTCGGCCGACGTCCGCGAAGGCATGCAGGCCTTCGCCGAGCGCCGCGCTCCACAGTGGACTGGAGAGTGAGATGAAACAGCAAGACGTTCTCCGGCATGTGACCACGCCGCTCACGAACCCCGCGTACGCACCGGTGGTGCCCCGGTTCACGAACCGCGAGTACCTGAACATCGTCTACCGCACCGACGCCGACGCCCTGCGCGCCGTCGTGCCGGAACCGCTGCGGATCGACGAGCCGCTGGTGCGGTTCGAGGTGATGAAGATGGGCGACGTCAGCGGTTACGGGCCCTACACCGAGTCCGGGCAAGCGATCCCGGTGAGCTTCGAGGGCGAACGCGGCGAGTACCTGCACGCGATGTACCTCGACAACTTCCCGGCCACCGCGTCCGGCCGCGAGATCAGCGCCTACCCGAAGACCATCGGCTCGCCGAAGCTGTTCGCCGAGAACGGCGCGCTCGTCGGCACGCTGGATTACGGCAGCCAGCGCGTCGCGACCGCGACCATGGGTTACAAGCACCACCGGCTGGACGTGGCCGAGGCCGAAGCGCAGATCACCGTGCCGACGTTCATGCTCAAGACCATCCCGGACTACGACGGTTCGCCCCGCGTGTTCGAGCTGGTCCGCACCGAGATCACCGACGTGGTGGTCAAGGATGCCTGGACCGGGCCGGCGCGGCTGCAACTGTTCCAGCACGTGCTGGCCCCGCTCGCCGATCTCCCGGTGCTGGAGGTCGTCTCCGCGAGCCACATCCTCACCGACCTGACGCTCGCCCCGGTCAAGCCGGTCTTCGACTACTTGAAGGGAGCACGGTCATGACTTTTCGCACCGCCGCGGTGATCGGCGCGGGCACCATCGGCCTGTCGTGGACGGCCTTGTTCGCCGCGCACGGCATGGAGGTCCAGGTCTCGGATCCGCGGCCCGACCTCGCCGACGCCGTCGCGGACGCACTGGAGGCGTTCGCCCCGCATCTCGGCCGGACCGCCGCGGAACTCACCCCTCGCGTCCACCTCGCCACCGACGTCGCGGAGGCCGTCCGGACCGCGGATGTCGTACAGGAGAACGGGCCTGAGGACGTCGAGTTCAAAAAGGACCTGTTCACGACCCTGGTCCGTGAAGCACCGTCTCATGCGCTGTTGCTCAGCTCGTCTTCCGCGATCCCCTCGACGGCGTTCGCGGCGGAGCTGGACGACGCGTCGCGAGTCCTCATCGGACACCCGTTCAACCCGCCGCATCTGATCCCGCTGGTCGAGGTCGTACCCGGTGAGCGCACGAGTGCCGAGTCGGTCGAGCGGGCCGTGGAGTTCTACCGGTTCGTCGGCCGCACCCCGGTGGTGGAACGCAAGGAGATCCCCGGCTTCGTCGGCAACCGGCTGCAGAACGCGCTGAGCCGCGAGGCGATCTACTTGGTGGAACAGGGTGTCGTGTCACCGTCCGAACTGGACACGGTGATGACGAACTCGCTCGGCATCCGCTGGTCGACGGTCGGGCCGTTCCTCGGCTCGCATCTGGGCGGCGGCCCCGGCGGCTACCGGCACATGGCCGAGCACATCGGCAAGTCGATGAAGAAGATGTGGGCGGGCCTCGGGCAGCCCTCGCAAGACCCCGAACAACAGGAACGGCTCATCGAAGCCGTGGAATCCGCTTACGGCTCCTCCACGTACTCGGAACTCGCCGAGACGCGCGACCGCAAGCAGCTCGCCGTTCTGTCCGCTTTGGACAGTGCCGCCAGGGAGGAGAACTGACATGACCGCCGACTTCTACGCCTACGAGGACCTGCTGCCCGAGGAGGAGCGCAAGCTGCTGCTCAAGACGCGCGACTTCATGCGCACCGAGGTCAAGCCGCTGGTGAACGAGTACTGGGCCAAGGGCGAGTTCCCGCACGAACTCGTCGGCAAGTTCCGTGAACTCGGCCTCGCCGGGCTGCCCTACGAGGGCTACGGCGAACACCTTCCGGCCACCAGTCACCTGCTCAGCGGCATGATGGCGATGGAGATGACCCGCACCGACCCGTCCGTGGCCACGTTCTTCGGTGTCCACAACGGACTCGCGATGTACAGCATCTACTCGGGCGGCGACCAGGAACAGCGTGATCGCTGGCTCCCGTCGATGGCGGCGATGGACAAGATCGGCGCCTTCGCGATGACCGAACCGCTCGGCGGTTCCGACGTCGCGGGCGGTATGCGCACCACGGCAAGGCGCGAGGGCGACACCTGGGTCCTCAACGGCGCCAAGAAGTGGATCGGCAACGCGACCTTCGCCGACCTGGTCATCGTGTGGGCTCGCGACGAGGAAGACAACAACGTCAAGGGTTTCGTGGTCGAGAAGGACTCGCCCGGCTTCGTGCCGGTCAAGATCGAGAACAAATTCGCGTTCCGGATCGTGGAGAACGCCGAGATCACGCTGACCGACGTCCGGGTGCCGGAGGCCAACCGGCTGCAGGGCATCGACTCGTTCCGCGACGTCGCTGAGATCCTGCGCGCGACCCGCGGCGGCGTGGCCTGGCAGGCGCTGGGCGTGATGATCGGCGCGTACGAGCTCGCGCTGGACTACGCCAAGGAGCGCAAGCAGTTCGGCCGTCCGATCGCGCGGTTCCAGCTGGTGCAGGACCTGCTGGTGAAGAGTCTCGGCAACATCACCGCGTCGTGGGGCATGCTGGTGCAGCTCGCGCGGCTGCAGGACGCCGGGATCTTCAAGGACGAGCACTCGTCGCTGGCGAAGGCGTTCGTGACCTCGCGGATGCGGGAGGTCGTCGCCTGGGGCCGTGAGATCTTCGGCGGCAACGGGATCGTGCTGGACAACGACATCATGCGGTTCTTCACCGACGCCGAGGCGATCTATTCGTTCGAAGGCACGCGGGAGATGAACACGCTGATCGTCGGGAAGGCGATCACCGGCCAGAGCGCCTTCGTGTGATCTGAAGGCCAAGTCCGTGAAGGCCTCCTTCCCTACCTTGAGGGTAGGGAAGGAGGCCTTCACGGACTTGGCGGCTAACGGTACTTCGTGCCGCAGGTGTCCTGGGTGCCGGACGAGAAACCGTCGCGGAAGGCGGCGACCCTCGCGAAACCCGCCGGGAGCGTCCGGCCCCGGACGTCCGCCGCGATCAGGCTGTTCCGCGTCAGCATCTCGGCGATGGCCTCGTCGAGGTCGCCCGGCGACAACGTGAGCGCGCCGCCTTCCGTGAGGGTCGACGCCCAGAAGCCGGTGAGGCACGCGGTGCGCTGCGCGGCCACCGGGCCGTCGAGCCGGAACCCGCCTTCCTGCTGGACCGCGAGCGTGTAGCGCGACGCGACCTCGGCGAACGCGGCGAAGTCACCGATGCCGCCCTGCCGCCCCCTGCGCGGCGGGGTCCCGATGCGGACGAGACCGTCGAGGTCGAGGTTGATCTGGTTGGACTCCGAGCAGTACGACGCGAGCGCGTCCTCCGCCGTCACACCGCAGGCCGCTCCGGTGGTGAGCGCCGGCGGGGTGGCCGCGAGCCGGAAGGCCTGCCGCAGGCTGGTGGTGAGGTCGGCCAGGGCCTGCCGGTCGTCGAGGCGGACGTTCGCCGCGGCCGAACCGAATCCGCCCTGTGTGCTCCGGCCTTCGATTTCGCGCACGTCGATCTTCGCGCACCGTGCGGGTCCGTCGGTGAACCCGAACTGGAACGCGGAAACCCGGTCGAACGCGTTGCCGTGCGCGCCGTCGTCGTCGAAGGCGACCCCTGCGGAGTCCCGGATCTGGAACAGGGCGGTGAGCACTTCGTTGAGCCCGCGGCCGGTGGAGACCTGGAACATGGGCGACTTGTCTTCGGCGACCCAGCGGAGGTACGCCCCGGTGTAGCAATCGGCCTGCTGTTCCTTGACGATCGACGGTGCCGCGCCCGGCAGACCGAGCCGGAACTGGACGGCGTGGCCGATTTCGTGGGCGAGCACGGTCATCACCGCCGCCGGTCCGAGGGAATCGTTGAGCATCGGCAACAACTCCCCGCGATCCCACGCGACGACGTCTTCCCCCGAGCAATAGAAGGCGTTCACGAGCCCGGCGGTCGAGGCCCCGCAGATCTCGCGGCCGCGGCCGCCCGAGTCGTAGGAGACGAGCGTGGTCAGCGGCCGGAACTCGCGGTCGAAGGTCGCGGGCAGATGCTCGCGCCAATACCGCTGGACGTCGGCGACGGCGTTGGCCGCGAGCCGGTCGATCTCGCCGCCGTCACCCCCGACGACCGGGAGACCGGCGTCGAGCACGCCGGGTTTGAACCCGCTGGGGCCGTCGGTGATCTCGAGCCCCGCGACGCGGGTGGGGTCCACCGGTTGTGCCGCTCCCCCTACCGTCGCGGCACAACCGGTGAGGAACAGAGACAGGCTCGCCATGATCGCCCAGCCGGACCGACGTTTCATCACACCATTCCCGTCTCTGCTGTCCGTCAACCGAAGAAGACCGAGCTGATCGTGTCGTCGAACTTGAGCTTGGCGAGATCCTTGACGTCACCGTCGATGACGAGAGACTTGCCCTTGCAGTCCTTTTCGGACCAGAGTTTGAGCGAACCGGAGGCGGAGACCGACGACGTCACGTCCGGGCGGGCGACGTTCTGGCAGCCCTTGCCCGCGAGTCCCTGCGACGGCTCGTCGTCGCTGAAGTTCTTGCCGTCGAAGAGAATCGCGCTGGACGCGGGCTTCTGCGGCGGCGCCGTCTCCTCCGGCTGCCCGTTCTGCGCCTTCTGGCCGTTCGGCGCGAGCCCGAACCACGTTCCGCCGACACCCTGCCCGAGCGTGTCACCGGGTTTGGTGTCCTTCGCGAACCGGTAGGCGGGCCAGCCGCCGAGGGTCAGCTGAAGGGTCCCGTCGTCGCGCTTGACCGTGCCGACGGCGGATTTCCTGATCCCGGCGAGGAAAACCTTGCTTCCGGGAGTGACGAGCACCGGCGGCCAGGTCTTGGCGCATTCACCGTTGCAGGTCGACTTCGACGGCTTGGCGGTGTCCTTGTCGAAGCGGTACAACGTCAAGCCGGCGCCGTTGACGACCACCGGATCGAGGTTCCCCGCCTTGGAAGCCTTGAGCTGCACCCATTTGCGCGCGACGTTCTGGTCCGCGGTGCCGGCCGTGCCGTCGGAACCCGTTGCCCAGTCACCGGTCTTGGGCTGCGCGTTGTTGGCCTTCGCGGTCCCGGCGAGGAAGGACAACCCCTCGGAGACCTGCTCGGCCGGCGCCGGTCCCGTCGGCAGCGCGGTGTTCTGCGAACCACAGGCGGCGAGTGACAACGCCCCGGCGGTGACGAGCACGGCGATCGGCAGAACTCGATTGCGAAGCATGCTTCTTTCTCCCCTGCACCCTTGGGTTCCAGGCTCTCTGGAACTCCCCTACGCCATCGACACGGACGACGGCTCGATGCGGTTCAAAAGAATCTTGGAAGAGTTTTCCGGGCACCTCCTCGAGGCGGCCGGGAAGGCTCAGTTCACGCAGCCGGCCATCGCGGGCGGCGTGGAAGCACCGGACGACGAAGGCGGAGCCGCGATCGAAGAAGTGGCCGCCACCGGCTTGATCCCGATCCCGCCGGTCGAATCCCCCACCGCGGCGACGCTCGTCGCGTTCAGCGCGGACTTCACGAACGCCTTCACCTCGGCCGGATCGACCTTCACCGCGTCACCATCGGACGGCGTCGGCAGCGAAAGGCTCTGCACCGGGATCGTCTGGAACTTCAGCGCCCCCGAGCTCATCCCCCGCAGCTGCTGCGCGAAGCCGAGCACGTCCCAGCCGCGGTCGAGCACGACCGAACCCTGGATCGCGCCGATCAGGGAGCTCAGCCTGGTGGGATCGGTGAAGGTCCCGGCGTCGAGGACGGTCTTGGCCATGCTCGACAGGAACGCCTGCTGCCGCGCGATGCGGTCCAGGTCGCTGGGCAGGCCGTGCCGCTGCCGCACGAAGGCCAGCGCCTGCGGGCCCGAAAGCAACTGCTTGCCCGCCGGGAACGACGCACCGGAGAACTTGTCCTGCACGGGGTTGTTGAGGCAGACCTCGACACCGCCGACGGCTTCGCTCAGCGCGGAGAACCCGGCGAGGTTGACGGCGGCGTAGTGGTTGATGGACAGGCCGGTGAACTGCTCGATCGTCTGGATCGTGAGCTTGGCGCCCGCCTCGTTGGCCTTGACCTCGAGCTGCGGACCGGACAGGCCCTGCGCGCGCAGCGTGTTCATCGCGGCGTTCTTGCCGCGGCTGTACGCCGAATTGATCTTGTGCTTGCCGAATCCGCCCGCGATGTCCACATAGGAATCACGCGGGATGGAGATGGCCGTGGCGCCCGCCCCGCCCGCCGGGATGTGGACCACGATCATGGTGTCGGTGGTGTCGCCGCCGTCGTCGCCGCTCCCGGCGTGCAACGCGTCGAGGACGTTCTGCGGCAACGGGTTCCCGTTGGTGTCGGTCCGGGAGTCGATCCCGACGAGCAGGATGTTCTGCGCCACCTTCAGCGGTTCGCCCGCCGGGCCGTCGGGTACCTGCGCGGAGGGGGCGATCACGTCGGCCGTGACGATCGCTTCGTCCAAACGGCTCAGCTGGGTCCACGCGAAACCCGTGACCCCCAAGACCGCCGTCGACACCAGGCCCAGTGCGACACGGCCGCCGATCCGCCGTCCTCGCGACGTGAGCAGCACGACCTTCTCCCCGCTTCCGTGAATGATCCCCCCGCATTCGAGGATCACCGTGTTAGCTGGGAATTACCTGAGAAACGTGTCATAAGCGGGTCTTAAAGCCCGTTCGGACCATTCGAAGTGATCAAGCAGACAGCCGATCGCGACACCGAGTGCCGGACCGACCGCGTAGCGCTTCCCTAGCGGGGCATGCGCCGCCAGATCGCCCGTGGCACCACGCGCATCACCGCGAACATGGGCCTCAGGAGTCCCGGCACCCACACCGTTCCCCGGCGCTTCCGGAGCGCGGCGACCGTCGCGTCGGCGACCTGATCGGGGGTGCTGGAGAACGGCGCCGGCGACATGCCCTCGGTCATCCGGCCGATCACGAAGCCGGGCCGGACGAGCAGCAGCCGCACACCGGTGCCGTGCAGGGCGTCGGCCAGCCCGCTCGCGAAACCGTCGAGGCCCGCCTTCGCCGATCCGTAGACGTAGTTCGCCCGCCGGACTCGCACCCCAGCGACCGAAGAGAAGACCACGAGGCTGCCGTTTCCTTGCTCACGAAGCACATTGGCCACATGCGTCAGCACACTCACATGAGCCACATAGTCGGTGTGCACGATCGCGACGGCGTGTCCGGCGTCCGCTTCGGCACGAGCCTGGTCGCCGAGGATCCCGAAGGCGGTGACGACGACGTCGAGCGGCCCGTGTTCCGCGACGACCTTCTCCAGGAACGGCCCGTGCGCGGCGAGGTCGTCGGCGTCGAACTCGACGGCGTCGACGGTCCCCGCGCCCGCGGCCAGCAGCCGCTCGGACTCCGCTCCGAGGTCCGCGCTCCGTCGCGCGGCCAGCACGATGCGGCGCGCCCCGCCCTTGGCGAGCCGTTCCGCGACCGCGAGGCCGATCTCGCTGCGTCCGCCCAGTACCAGCACCGTTCCGCTCACCCGCCGCAGTCTGCCAGGCGGCCCGGCGCCGGCCGGCAGTGGCACGGTTCACAAACTGCAATTTTGCAGTATCTGCATCTTTGCGCGTATCGTGGCGCCCATGCCCGAACCCGTCAAAGGTCTCCGCGAGCGCAAGCGGCTGGAAACCCACCGCGCGCTGGCGACCACCGCCGTCCGGCTCGTCGCCGAACGCGGCCTGGACCAGGTGACGGTCGAGGACATCAGCGCGGCCGCGGGGGTTTCACCGCGCACGTTCTTCAACTACTTCGCGTCCAAAGAGGACGCTGTCGTCATCGCACACGCCGACACCGCGGAGCGGACCCAGCGCACCATCGAGAAGTTCCTTGCCACGCCGAAGGAAGTCAGCACTCCGCGCGCTTTCGTCGACGCGCTGAAGGAGGACTTCGCCCAAGTCGACGAGAACCGCGAAGAGTGGCTCGGCCGCATGAAGGCCATTCAGGAGAACGCCACCCTGCATTCGCGCGCGGTGGCCATGAACCACGACACCATCGCGCCGATGATCGAGGCGATCGCCCGCCGCACGGGCGTGGATCCGAAGGCCGATCTGTATCCGGCGCTGGTGCTGTCCACGCTCGGCGGCGCGGTCAACGCCGTGCTGATGCTCTGGTATCAGCACGACGGCCGGATGTCCGCGCTCGACCTGCTCGACGACGCCGTCGAACTGCTTCTCGCCGGGCTCCCGGAGCCCGGCGGCCGCGCGCGCTGACGCGCCCGGCACCACAGGAACACGAAGGGGGACCACCATGTCCGTATCCACGACCGAACCACGAGAACCGGAGGCCCCGGCGGGCTCGATGGGCCGCAAACAGGTCCTCGAAGCGATGTCGGGGCTGATGATGGGCATGTTCGTCGCCATCCTCGCCTCGACGGTGGTGGCGAACGCGTTGCCGCGGATCGTCTCCGAACTCGGCGGCTCGCAGGCGTCCTACACCTGGGTGGTCACCACCGAATTGCTCGCGATGACCGCGACGGTGCCGCTCTGGGGCAAGCTTTCCGATCTGTACAACAAAAAGCTGCTGATCCAGCTCTCGCTCGGGTTGTTCGTGGTCGGTTCGCTGGTCGCCGGGTTCGCCGGCAACATCGAGCTCCTGATCGGCAGCCGGGTCGCGCAGGGCATCGGCGCGGGCGGGCTCACCGCGCTCGCGCAGGTGATCATGGCGGCCATCGTCTCGCCGCGTGAACTCGGGAAGTACTCGGGGATCTTCGGCGCCGTGTTCGCCGTCGGAACCATCGCGGGCCCGCTGATCGGCGGGGTCATGGTGGACACGTCGTGGCTCGGCTGGCGCTGGTGCTTCTTCCTGGGCGTTCCGTTCGCGATCGCGGCGATCCTGCTGCTGCAGCGCACCCTGAACCTGCCGACGATCCGGCGTGACGTGAAGGTCGACTACCTCGGCGCGTTCCTGATCATGGCCGGTGTCTCGACGCTGCTGGTCTGGTCCTCGCTGGCCGGGCACCAGTTCGCGTGGGGCTCGTGGTGGACGGTCGGCCTGGTGACCGCGGGCGTCGTCATCCTCGCGCTCGCCGTCTACGTCGAGTCGAAGGTGGCCGAGCCGATCCTGCCGCTGACCCTGTTCCGCAACCACACGGTCACCCTGACCACGCTCGCGAGTTTCCTCGTCGGTGTCGCGATGTTCGGCGGGACGGTGTTCCTGTCGCAGTACTTCCAGCTGTCGCTCGGCAAATCGCCGACGGTCGCCGGATTGCTGAGCCTGCCGATGATCTTCGGCATCCTCGTGTCGTCCACGGTTTCGGGGCAGCTGATCAGCCGGACCGGCCGGTGGAAGAGCCACCTGCTGCTCGGCGCGGCGCTGATGACCGCGGGCCTGGCGCTGCTGGGCACCATCGACGCGAAGACGAACCTGGGCATCCTGGGCGCGTACATGGTGCTGCTGGGCGTCGGCGTCGGCATGCTGATGCAGAACCTGGTCCTGGTGTCGCAGAACGACGTCGATGCGCACGACCTCGGCACGGCGACCTCGACGCTGTCGTTCTTCCGCAGCCTCGGCGGCTCGATCGGCGTGAGCGCGCTGGGCGCGGTGCTCGCGAACCGGGTCGTCGCGCTGATGAGCGAAAAGCTCGGGCCGCTGCCCGGCGGTGGCGAGGGCGGCGCGGTGCCGAACGTCGCCACCCTGCCCGAACCGGTCGCGAACGTCGTCCGCGAAGCCTACGGGGAGGCGACCAGCGAGTTGTTCCTGATCAGCGCGCCGATCGCGCTGCTGGTGATCGTCGCCGTCGCGTTCCTCAAGCACAAGCCGCTCAAGACCCAGTCGGGCAACGAGCGGCTGGCCGAGGAGACCGCCGCCGCCTGACCGCCACGACCGAGGGGCCCGGTTCGCGGAACCGGGCCCCTCTTTTCGCGCGCACGAAGAACACGGTGGAAATTCGAGGAACGCGATGTCGAGTGATTTCAGGCGGCGTTGCCGACGCGAATCAGCTGGCGTCGTTCGCCGCCGGTCAGCCCGCCGAAAACGCCGTGGGCCAATCCGTTGTCCACGGCGTAGGCCAGACAGGCCGATACGACCGGGCACCGCGCGCAGACGGCCTTCGCCCTGGCCGCCTGACGTGCGCCGGGGCCGGTTTCGGTGACCGGGAAGAACAGTTCGGGATCCTCACCGCGGCAAGCGGCCTCACTCAGGTCTCCCGCCATCCTCGTTTCCATTTTCCTATCACCTCCTTTTTTCCGATTTTCCCTTCCCCGTCAAACGACTTCCGGGTATCCGGCCGGGTACGCACCGTAAACATCACCTTGACCGAATCGTTACACTCAGCGGCCCGCTCACTGCACCTGTCCTGTGAGGGCATTCGCGTCAGGCGGCTGAGAGCGGTGAGTGCGGGTGATGGGCCACGACGGGTTCGACGAGTTCTTCCACGCCGAATTTCCGCTGCTCACCGGCTTTCTGTGCAAGGCGGGCTTCGCGCTGGACCCAGCCCGCGACGCGGCCGCGGAGGCGCTGCTAAACGCCTACGAAGACTGGCCGGGCATCACGCAGCCGAAGGCGTGGGTCCGCCGCGTCGGGCATCGGCGGGCCAAGGAGCAGACCGCGGTCCGGGCCGATTGGGCCTCCGCCGACGCCGACCGGGAGGACAAGCTCACCGCGCTCGCCGAAGAGGCGTCGGCCGTCCTGACGATGCTGGGGAACCTGCCGAAACGCCAGCAACTCGCCATGGCCTGGACGTTGGACGGCTACTCGGAGCGGGAGATCGCCGGGGTGCTGGGGATCGCGGACGAGGCGGTCGGCGCGACACTGCGCCACGCGCGTGGCCGGCTGGCGGAGCACGATCCCGGCTTCGCCGACCGGCTGGACAGCGCCAACAGCGCCTTCCTCGACGCCTTGCGGATGGGGCTCGACGCCGAAGACACCCTCGCCCGGATCAAAAACCGCGCGATGGTCAGGGAACTCGCCCTGGTGGCGCCCGGAACCCCGGCGGAGTCGGAACCCGAGCAGGTGACGCCGTCGCAGTGGTACACCCTCGACGAACCCGTCGCGGCCGCCGGGAAAGGTGATCAGCGTGCGCTGGACCAGCTGCTGACCACCGTGCGCCCGCTCGTGATCCGGTACTGCCGGTCGCGGATCGGCAGACAGGAACGGACGTACGCTTCGGCGGACGACGTCGCGCAGGAGGTCTGTGTGGCGATCCTCCGCGCGCTGCCGACCTATCGGGAACGGGGACGGCCGTTCCTCGCCTTCGTCTACGGCATCGCTCAGCACAAGGTCGCCGACGCCCGCCGGGCCGCCGCCCGCAACCGCACCGAGCCCGTCGCCGAAGTCCCCGACGGGATCTCGGAATCCGTGGGCCCGGAACAACGGGCGCTGCACAACGAATTGAGCGACCGGATGGGCGAACTGCTGCGGATCCTGCCGGACAAGCAGCGGGAGATCGTCGTGCTGCGGATCGTCGTGGGCCTGTCGGCGGAGGAGACCGCCGGTGTCGTCGGTTCGACGGCCGGTGCCGTGCGAGTGGCGCAGCACCGCGCTTTGACGCGTTTGCGGAAGATCCTCGCCGAGGAATGAGCGTGCCAGCGGGTGCCGGGCTCGTGAGTGGCGGGGACGTTAGAACCGTCCTCGCCACTCACGAGTCAGGGGCGGCAGCGTTCCGCGGTCGCGGCGGCCGTCTTCAGCTCCGGAGCGCCCAAGACGGCCGCGACCGGGTCGAGCGCGCCGTGTGTGTCCTTCTGGGCGGCGATGAGCCCGTCGACCGCGCGGCCCTGCGCGGCGGTGTCGTTCTTCCCCGCCGCGTCCAGACCCGCCTTCGCTTTCACGGTCTTGTCGCGCGCCGCGGTGTACTTCGCGAGGAACTCCCGTTTCGCCGCGTCTCCGGCCGGAGCCGGAGCGGCGGGCAGCGCGCCGAGGCCGTCGACCGTCTTGGTCAGAATCGCCGCGTAGTGCCCGAGCTGGTCGCTCGTGCTCTTCTTGATGGCCTCCAAGGTCTCACCACTCGCCGACGGCATCTTGTTGTTGCCTTCGACGAAGTCCTTGACCACGCCGCAGAAGCCGTTCATCCAGGCCACCGCCGCGGCCGGATCCGCCGCGGACGGCGAGGGCGCCGCCTGCGGGGCCGCCGGTGCCGGGTCCGGCGCGCAGCCGGCCAAGACCGCGACGGCCAGGGCGATTCCCGCCAGTGCCGATTTCCTGTGGGCAGCGCACATGTTCGTTTCCCCTCTCCGCCGTCCGGTGTTCCCGCCGGCGTGAGGACGGTGACATGGCGAAACGCGCGCGGTCTGCGTCATCTGACTCAGAACGACGCCCCGCGCTCGAACTCGTAACGTTCGAAGCACGGCGACCGGACGGCGTAACGGGGTGAGGACAGGTGGCGAGTACCGCTTTACCCCTGTTCGCTCGAGGGCATCCAGCCGAAGAGGTAGCACCATGGCCATCAAGATCATCGCAGCGCGGCTCGAAGGTGGGAAGTTCCACGAAAGCATCACCAAACTGCGCTGGATCAACCCCGGCAGCGGCGAGACCGGCGAGAGTTTCGTTTCGGCGATCGTGGCGTGGCTCGAGGACGACGACGGCAAGGCCTACGTGGACGAGGGGATCCACCGGGTGGCAGTGGAGATCATCAAGCCGACCTTCGGCGCGAAATTCCTCCGCACGCGCGCGGACGGGATCTGGAAGGACAACCTGCTGGAGCTTCCCCGCTTCTGAGGCGGGCCGGTTAATTCCGGAGACGCGGGCACGAGCACTCTGTTAGCTTGAGCGAGCACTCCCGGTGCGCAGGTAACGGTTACTTCCTCATCCGAACGTCACCGTCACCGATAATTTCTCGGGAGCCATGATTTCGGATGTGCCCGGTGCGCAGGCGACGGTTACTTCGATTACCCAAGGGTTGCGGGTTCGAGCCCCGCCCGGCAGCCATCCTGCCGGTAGCTCAATCGGTAGAGCATTGGACAGCCACCGTCACCGACTTTTTCTCGGGCCTCATCCGGAATCGCAGCTCCCCTCGAACGAAACGAGGGTCGAGGGTGTCGAAGTTCAACACCACCGGTACACGGCCGGCGACGAGCTCACCGATCGCCGGCGAGCGGAGCCCCGGCGGCGTCACCCACGAAGGTGGCGACGGCTACGCGCGGGACACCAAGTCCGAACTGTTCCTGCTCGCCGTCACCAACATGGTCGGCGAGAACACCTTCTACGAGACCGGCGACAAGCGCGACACGCGATTCGCCGACCTCGTCCGGGAGACGGCGCTCGCCGACCCGGAGTGGACCGCGCGGTTCCTGCGCTGGCTCCGCACGGAGGCGAATATGCGGACCGCCGCGATCGTCGGCGCCGCCGAATACGTCCGCGCCCGGCTCGGCGGTGACCCGTCGTCTGACGCCCCCATCGCGAACCGTGCCGTCGTCGGCTCGGTGCTCCAGCGCGCCGACGAGCCCGGCGAACTACTCGCGTACTGGGCCTCCCTGTACGGCAAGAGGATTCCGAAGCCGCTCAAGCGTGGCGTCGCCGACGCGGCCGTCCGGCTCTTCGACGAGAAGTCGTTCCTCAAGTGGGACTCCGCCGCGCGGGCTTTCCGGTTCGCGGACGTCCTCGGCCTGGCCCACCCGGACCCGAAGGACCCGGCGCAGGACGCCCTGTTCAAGCACATCGTCGACGTCCGGTTCAACCCCGGTCGCGAGATCCCCGCCGAACTGGAAGTCCTGGGCGCCCGGGCGGAACTCATGGCGTGGGACAAGGAGAAGCGGCGCGAGCTCTTCAGCCGGCCCGACACCGCACGGTCCGCCCTCCGGCGGGCGGGCATGACGTGGGAGTCCCTGGCGGGCTGGCTCCAGGGCCCGATGGACGCGCGCGCTTGGGAAGCCATGATCCCTTCCATGGGCTACATGGCGCTGCTGCGGAACCTCCGGAACTTCGACGAAGCAGGCGTGTCCGACGAGGTGGCCGAGAGCGTCGCGGCACGGCTGGCCGATCCGGAGCAGGTCGCGAAGTCGCGGCAGTTCCCGATGAGGTTCCTCTCCGCGTATCGGGCGGCGCCGTCGCTTCGCTGGTCGTACCCGCTGGAAAAGGCGATCGCCCAGTCGCTGGCGAACGTGCCGCGGCTCGCCGGGAGGACCCTGATCCTCGTCGACACCTCGGGCTCGATGAACGCGGGCTTCAGCAAGGACGGCACGCTGATGCGGTGGGACGCGGCCGCGATCTTCGGGATCGCACTCGGCGCCCGCTGTGAGACGGCGGACGTCGTGTCGTTCTCGAACTCCTACTACGGCGGCACCGGTTCCAAGGCCTTCGACGTGCCCCGAGGCGAGTCACTGCTGCGCGGGCTCGACCGGTGGAAGAACGACGGCTACTTCATCGGCGCGGGCACCGACACCGTCGGCGCGATCCAGCGTCACCTGCGTCCCGGTCACCACGACCGGGTGGTGATCCTGACCGACGAGCAGCACTCGTCCGGCAACGTCGGCCAGGCCGTGCCGAAGGACACCGCGTTGTACACGTGGAACCTCGCGGGCTACGAGCGCGGCCACTCGACGTCCGGACGGGGTAACCGGCACACCTTCGGCGGCCTCACAGACGCCGCTTTCACGATGATCCCGCTCCTCGAAGCGGGACGGAACGCCGACTGGCCGTTCTGACGAGGTCGGGGCGCGCGGCCATGTCGCGAAAGCCACTTTCGGGACATCAGACGTCGCGAAAGTGGCTTTCGCGTCCCGTCCCGCCGTTCCGGTCAGCCGCTTCTGTCCTCATTGGACATTACGTGTGCGTCGGTCTGTTCAGCGACTGTGGTGGATCTCGCAGTCGGGGTTCGGGCAGTCGGCAGCGTTCCGTGCGTTCCAGGCTGCGCGCATCGAGTCATACCGCCGGGTGAACTGGGCATCCCGTCGCACGCTCCACACCGACGGGGCCACTCTTCGGGTGACCAGGAGTTCATGAGGCGAGTAGTCGTTGCCCCGTGTCAAGAAGGAGCGCGTGCTCCTGCCAGTCGACAAGCACCCGCGCAGATCGGGCAAGTCGACCGACACGACCGCACCGGCGACGCCGGTCGGACGGCCGCCGGGGACCACCGGCAACCCGGCGGCCGCCAGCTCAGCCTGGACGACATCGCACAGCGTCTCCAGCCGCAACCACCTATCCGAATCGACCTCAGGGGGTTCTTCCGTCATGCCGCCATCTTCGCAGGCGCCCACGACAAGTCCGGTGACGGCGAAGGCAGCACAAATGACCCGAAACCTCGTCCAGTTGATCCGGAACGCCCTTCCGGCTCGCTTCTCGCCGGTATTGGGATACGGCGAAACGACAAGACAGAAGAGCGCCGACTGAATGGTGCTTAGCCGCGATTGCGTTCGTGTGCCCTGGTCAGCACGCTCGACATTTTCGAGACCTCGTCGTCGGAGCCGCTCAGGTTCGGCGCGACGAGCTGGACGGACGTAAATCTCCCGCCACTGCAGGTTTGTCCGTTGATGGCCTTGGGGTTCTCCCGGGCGGGAATCAGATTCACGGTGCGGGAGCTGCCAGCCGGTAGTCCTTGAACCTCCAGCAGCGTGGAGAACAGCTCACAGGCACGATCCGGCGCGATCTCCTTGCCTGAGGCGATCAGGTCGCGAGCCGCTTCCAGTTTGCGAGCCGTCTCCGGATCGTCGAGCAGTCCCGACTTCTTCACCTGCTCTATCGCCGCGGGCAATTGCGTTGCCCACTTCTCCGCTGACGCACCGATCACCTGGACGCGACCTCCGGCAGGCGCCTCCCAGTGACACGCGGGCAATCCGCCGACTGCCAACGCCTTCGGCTCGGACGCCTCTCCAGCAATCATCGACAGGTCAGCCGGTGTGAGAAGTTCACACAAAGCGTCCGGGGCGGCCGTCTCGGCAGCCGGGTCGGCGGACGACGGGGCCGCACTCTCGGCGACCTTGCCCTGCGGCGCCGAACCAGACTTGTCCGACGAACACCCGGCTAGCAATAGCATTGCCGACGCGGCGACAACCACTGCGATTCGACCGGCTCTCAGCGAGCCGGGGCACTCCACGTTCGACATCTTGCGCTCATCTCCCCCATCTAAAGTGAACAGAGGCTACCAGGAACGCAGTTGCGAGCGCGGGCAAGATCCCGCCGCCAGCCTGAAAACCGTTCTTCAGCAACGGAAAGCGTCGCCGGCGAGGTCGATGCGATGCTCGATGCGCACCCGCCCGCCCAGGTCCGGACCTCGATGTCCGCGCTTCGTGGCCCTCTCCGACCCCCTTCAAGCTTGGAAGCTGTTCGTCCATGAACCCATGCATCGACTCTGGGAGCCTCACTGTGGCTGCGGCCTGCCGCAATGCCGGCCCGACCCGGCCGAATTGCGACTAACCCTCATCCTCGTCGCACATCCCTTCCACCCAAGGACGCCAGAATCTTCCGGAAACAACTCGCAATACTCGAATTACTCGCGAATGCCTACGAGCACACCCCCGGCACGCGTGAAGTACGGCTGACCTACCTACCCGCACCGTGCCGGGTGGTCACCGTGACGACCCCGCCTCCGGCAAGACCATCTGGTCCCGCATCTCCCGCCGTCCAGACGACCGGGAGCTGTTGGCCCGCCCGGACGGCGATCAACGGCACCCGAGGCCTGATCGACCGCAACCGCCGGGACGGCTCGTGGTGGGATGCACTGCCAGAATCACCAGGACGGTGGCGTTGGTGTCCTGCTGAGCGCAGGCCGTCGAAACCTCGCACTCTCGGTGAACCGTGCCAGGAAGAGGAGAGCCGAGATGCTGCCCAGGATCGTCACGCGAGTGCCGCCGAGCTCGTAAGCTTCCTTCAGCCGGAACACCCGCCTGGCCGTCCGCTTCTTACCCGTGTGGATCTGCCATAGTCCCATGCGGCCTCGTGCACTCGGAATACCGCCTGTTCACGGCGTGAGGAGCGTGCAGAGCGATCCGGTGTCTCTTCTACCCGATACCTTGCCACCGATCTTGACCTTGCGGAGAATCCTGTTCGCTCGGCTTGCCGCGCTCGCTGAACGAGTAGTCGCGGTGAACCACCGGCCTGCCTTCGAAGCCGCCCGGCCGACGGTCTTCACCGCATCGGCGCGCGACGCTCCACAAGGCTTCGGTCATCTGTGGACTTATCCGCTGAAGCGGACGTCGTGGACGGCGCCGGGAGCGGCGAACTCCAGTAACCGCAGGGCTTCGGTTTCGATGGCCTGCCGATCGGCGGTGGAGATCGAACGCAGCGGCACGACGGTGAGTACACCTGTGCGGTCCTTCGTCCAGGTCGCGGCCACCGTGCCGTCGACGAGGACGGTGGCCGCGACCGCCGCGCCCTGGCAGACCTGTCGCCGGATCGGTTCGGTCATCACGCGCGTGCGGTCGGCGTGGGCGAGCAGGGTCGCGTCGAACTCCGCGAGGAGCCGGACGGGCGCGAGCAGGTCCGGCGAAGGGATGTCGTGGTGCGGCAGGTCGAACAGTTCCCGCCCCGCTTCGTCGGTGTATGTCCGCAGTTCCGGCCGCAGCTGCTCGAAGACCTCACGCAGTCCGCTCACCCCGGACCAGGTCCGGGCGTCGGCGACGGTGGCCGGCCCGAACGCGGCGAGGTAGCGCCGGATCAGCTCGCGCACGTCGTCGGCGGTGGCGGTTTCGGATACACCGGGAAAGACGGCGAACGGGGTCGCGCCGCGTTTGCCCCACGTTCCGCTCGGGGCGGGGTGCACCAGCGGGAGCAGGTACTGCACGGTCAAGCCGAGTGCCTGTGCGTCGGTGCCCGGCCGGGTTCGCGCGAGCGCCCGCCCCAGCTCGGGCCGAGTGAGGACGACGCCGCCGTCGAGCAGCTTGGCCGCGTCGGCGACCAGTTCGTCGAGGTCGACGCCGGTGGTTCGGCTGCCGAAGGCGTTGCGCTGCACCCGCCGCAGCAGCGGCGCCAGCACCGGGCGGACCAGCCGGAAGTCGGCCGCCGACATCAGGTGCTGGGTGGCCCGCATCATCGTGGACCGCACGAGGACACCGCGTTCGATGGCGGCGGTGAGGTCCTGGACGCCGAAGCGTTCGAGCCGGTTCCAGAGCGCGAAATACGCGAGATCCGGGTCCTGCGCGTTCAGCCCGAACAGGTGCTCGGTCGCCTCGGTGACTCCGAGATCGACGCGGCCGAGGAGAAGTTGCCTGCTGAGAAGGGCGCGGTTGAGCGCCCGCGGGCTCAGCACCGCCCTCCCGCGGGCGCCCATCTCAGCGCACCTTCCGGAAGAACACGCGGACGTCGTCGACCAGCGCGGCGGGAGCCTCCATGGCGAGGAAGTGCCCGCCGTGGCCGAGTTCGCTCCAGTGCACGACGTGGTGGTCGCGCTCGGCCCAGCGACGGACGGTCACGTCGTGCGCGGACACGAGAACACCGGTGGGCACGGTCGGCGCCGCGGCGCCACTCCAGTCGCCGGATCCCCAGTCACCGGATTCGCCGCCGCTCCAGTCGTTCGCCGAGATCTCCTCGTAGTAGATCTGGGCAGCCGAACCGGCGGTGCCGGTGAACCAGTACAGCGAGACCGTGGCGAGCATGCGATCGCGATCCACGCATTCCTCGGGCAGCGCGTCTTCGGGCATGGTCAGTTCCTTGAACTTCTCCACGATCCACGCGAGCTGACCGGCGGGCGAATCGTGCAGGCCGTAGGCCACCGTCTGCGGGCGCTTGGAGTTGCACTGCAGGTAGCCGTCGTTGAAGTCCTGCATCGACGCCCAGCGGCGCTGGTCGGCCTCGGGCAGGTCGTCCAGTTCGCCCTCGGCGCCGATCGGAAACGTGATCATCGCGGTGAGGTGCACCCCGAGCACATGCCCCGGATCCTGCTTGCCGATCTCCGGCGCGACCCACGAACCCGTGTCGTAGCCGTGCACGCCGTACCGCTCGTAGCCGAGCGCGGCCATCAGCCGGGCGAACAGGCCCGCCATCTTCGCGGCGCTCATCCCCGGTCCGGCCAGCGGCGTGGAGAACCCGAACCCCGGCAAGGACGGGATCACCAGATGGAAGGCATCAGCCGGGTCTCCCCCGTGCGCCCGCGGGTCCGAAAGCGGCCCGATCACGTCGAGGAAGTCGGTCACCCCGCCCGGCCACCCGTGCAGCAGGACCAGCGGCGTGGCGTCCCGCTCCGGCGAGCGGACGTGGAGGAAGTGCAGGCGCTGGCCGTCGATGGTGGTGACGAACTGCGGGTGGGCGTTGAGCGCGGCCTCCTGCGCCCGCCAGTCGAAACCGGTGCGCCAGTACTCGGCCAGCCCGGCGAGGTAACCGGCGGGAACACCCCGGCTCCAGCCGACGCCCGGCAGTTCGCTCGGCCAGCGGGTGGCGGCCAGGCGCGCGGCGAGGTCGTCGAGGTCGGCCTGCGGGATGTCGATCGAGAACGGGTGGATGTCCTGTGTCATGAGACCACGCTAGAAACCGGTTAGGACGACTTCGGTCCTAACCGGACGGCAGAATGAAAACCATGCTGGAAACCTCCGCACGACTGCTGAAGCTCCTGTCGCTGCTGCAGACCCACCGCGACTGGCCGGGTACCGACCTGGCCGAACGCCTCGGCGTCACCACGCGGACCGTGCGACGGGACGTCGAGCGCCTGCGGGAACTCGGCTACCCGGTACACGCGCTCCAAGGCACGCCCGGCTATCGGCTCGGCGCCGGCGCGTCCCTGCCACCGCTCCTGCTCGACGACGACGAAGCCGTCGCGGTGGCCGTCGGACTGCGCACCGCCACCGGCAGTTCGGTCACCGGTATCGAGGAGACCGCATTACGCGCGCTCACCAAACTGGAGCAGGTACTGCCGTCACGGCTTCGGCATCGGGTGAACACACTCCAGACCGCGACCGTGCGCGCCGGGGTGGCGCCCGGCCCGCGGATCTCGGCGGACACGCTGATGACCATCGCGGACGCGTGCCGCCGCCACGAACGCCTGCGCTTCGACTACCTCAGCCCGCGCCGCGGTGCCTCCCGGCGGCACGCCGAGCCCTATCGCCTGGTCAACTTCGGCAGGCACTGGTACCTCGTCGCCTTCGACGTCGACCGCGACGACTGGCGCACCTTCCGCGTCGATCGCCTCACCCCGCGGCCACCCGCCGGCGCCCGGTTCACGCCCCGCGAGCCACCGTTCGACGACGTCGCGGCCTATCTGGCGCAGCAGCTTTCCGCGCGCGCCTGGCCGTGCCAGGCGACGGTCGAGCTGCACGAATCGGCCGGTGCGGTGGCCGACCGGGTGTGGCCGGGGATGGGCGTCGTCGAGGCCGTCGACGAGCACCGCTGTCTCCTGCACCTCGGCGCTCCGACGACATCCGATCTGGTGTGGATGATCACGTCGGTGCAGACCGATTTCACCCTGGTCAGCGGACCGCCGGAACTCGAAGACGCGCTCCGACAACAGGCGCAACGGTGTCTGAGCGCGATCGAGGCGCGACCTCGCACCAGGTGAAGACTGTCCCACCGAGGGCGCGCACAACGCGGTGACGCGGTCGGCGACCACCGCCACCTGGGTCATTGCCGGGTGGTCCTGGTCCACCGCCAGGCGGAGTGCAGGGCGGCGATGAGTGCCTCGTCGTCGGTGTAGGTCGAGCGTTCCCCGACCGGCAGCCAGACCTCGGAGACAACATGCCCGGACTCATGACGGGTGATGCGGATCCCGGGGTAGGTCATGATCACGGGATCGTTCCCGAGGTCGTGGACGGCGACGCTACGGATGTCCCAGCGGAGCTGGACAGCGCGGTGAGCAGTCATCGATTTTGCCGGGCTTTCACAACGGTGGCGCGCCGGAGGTGCACCAGGCCGCCGGGATCCTGTTTGCACGCCTCGCCATCCCGGTCGACGACGCGCTCGCGCGCCTCAGGGCGCACGCCTTCAGCCACCAGCGAGCGATCACCGACGTAGCCCGCGACGTCATCACCGGACACCTGCACCTCCCCCAGGACACCGCCTGACCGCGTGTTGTGCCGTTCGCCGGCCGGTGCCGTTCGGAGCGGGTCTTCCCGGCACCTCTTTCACGTGCACGACAAGCACAGTGATTCGCCGACGGGGACGCATCGACGACTGGAGCACTCATGACCGGCAGCAGAGACCGTAAGCCCCGTAGCCTCGCCCACACCCTTACCGGCGGGGATGTCTCAGGAGTGGTGCGTGCCGCGCTGGGTCGGGCCTGGGATTCGATTCCGCTCCAATCTCACTCTGTCTTCCGTTTCGGTTTGGACGTATCCCCGCACTTTCTCCGTACGTGGTCGAAAGAACAAACCCACGATGCCTGGGTTCCCTGGTAGTGACCATTGGCCGCCAGGCCATTCGACTGCCGCTGGACGCCAGCCGAGCAAGGTTTTCCTGGAGACCAGCTCAAGCTGCCCATCGACCAGTGCTCGTGTGAACGACGCGAACTCCTCGACGTCGTCCGGCGAAGTTTCGTCCACTTCGAACGGATCCAGATCGTCGAGGAACAGTTCCCCGACGCTTCCAGTCATGCGTAGCTCCAGGCGCGGTGCACCCGAGGCAGTCGGCTCGAGTCGGACTATTGTCTCGGCATCGCCATGGTCGACAGCAAGGGAGACCGCCCCACTCTCGATCAGCCCCCGGTAAGCAGTTCTGAGCGCCCCCACGAACCGGTCGGCTGCTGGCTGCGTATAGCTCATCGCCCTCCCTTCACCCTGTGGTAGTGGACTTTAATTCGTTCGCCGCGCCACCGCACATAGCGCCCGCGGGATCCAAGCTACGAACGCTTCGACCCCACACGCAGCGAGGAAGGTGATGCCGCCGGCCCATCACCGACGACCTGACCAAGGTCCTCGACGACGCCACCTACAACGACGACGCGAAGGCCACGAGTGGATCCGTCATTGTGACCGGGAAATCGCTTCGCCGGCATGGAAAACTCGCCGTCGGGCAGAAAGCCGTGGTGACGTACTCGGTGACCGTCATGAGCAACCCGAACGGAGCACTCCGCTCCGGGCCGTGGCCCGCTTCCGCTCTGGCTGTGCGGTGTGGTTGCACCGGTGTCAGCTTGCGAGCCTCGGACGGCCGGTTCCACACCCGGCTAGCACCCACCAGGGCCGCGTGCAGCTCTCCGGAGCCTGGAAGTGATCGGCCAGGTCAAAGGCATCCTCATGCAACGCCGAAGATGCCTTCGCCCTGCTCCGTGAGACTTCACAACACATCAACACTTCAACGAGTCACCAACTGAACTCGACCCCCGTGTTCCAGAGAGCGCCTCCGACACCCACCGAATTGCCGGCTTCGATCGCGGGAACCGGGCCTATGGTTCCCTTTTGGTCATCGATGTCGAAGGAGGCTGACGCTCCGAATCCGATGGGCCCGAGCGACCCGCCGGTCTCGACGAACGCGGCTTTGCCACCCAATTGACTTACCCGCTTGTTGTCGAACGATCGCGTGGAACTGGCGTTCACGCCCACGCCTATGCCGATGCCGATCTTGAAGGACCAGACCGTCCTCTTGTTGCCTTGATCGTCTGTCATGGTGCAGCGCTTGAACCCCACGACGACGATCGCTTGGGCATCGATCCCGACGCACGAACCGCTGGATCCTTGGGCGACTTCCCTCTTGCGCTTCCGTTCCTTCTCCTCGTACTCGGCGAGGGCGGCCTTCTCTCGTTCCAGCCGCTGGATCTCGCGGTACGCCTCCTCACCGGAAAGACAAGTGCCAGTCAGCAAGCGGTAGTCGTCACACACCGAGTACCTCACCGATGGGCCGCACTCGACTATCCGAGAACCCGGGCCCGCCCACGGGCAAGGCGAAGTGTCGGTCGTGATATTGACCGGGTTCCGGAGCGTGGTGCCGAAACGCCTCGGGTCGTCTCTGCGGTTCTTGGCGTCATTGGACTTCTTGCTCTTCTCCCGCAACGAGTCCTGCGAAGGCGGCGGGGGAACGTTGTGCCTGACCTGCTCCGGGCCAGGGCAGCATCGCGCGACCTCGTCGTCCATTCTGCATCCGACTCCGTCGGGGCCGCTGCACGGCGACAACCCTGTCGGGTCGCTGAGGGTGACCGGGCTGCCGTTGGCGTACCCGTAGCCCTGCATCTGCTGTGGATCGGACGGGTCCATGATCGGGTCGACGGACAGGAACCTTCCGGTAGAGGTGTCGTACTCGCGGGCGCCCAGGTGAGTCAGCCCGGTCGAGGCATCCCGCGTTCCTCCCACGAAACCGCGTTCGCCCGGCCATGTGCCGGAATCGCCCCGAGGTGCGCCGAAGGGATCCTGGCGCCGTTTGGACACTGTCGCGGACTTGGTGTCGATGGAGACCTGGGCCGTGCCTTGGTGATCACTGGCCAGCCAGTGCAACGCGTTGCCGTCGTGCATCGCGATGGTCTTGTCGCCGTGCGTGTAATAGCGGCTGACAACGGGTTTCGTGGCCCCCACGGGCAGACGGATCTCCTGCTTCCCCAGATAGAGCGTGGTTCCAGCGGGATCCTTGCGCAGCAATCGGGAGCCGCCGGGGGTGTAGATGAACGACGTCGTCCCGCCATTGGCCGTCATCGAGACGAGGTGGCCTTCGCCGTCCCAGACCATGGATTGATCGAGGCCGGGCTTCGTTCGCTTCGTGGTTTGGCCCTTGGCGTCGTATTCGAAGGTCTCTGTACCTGCCGGGTCGCTGACCGAACGCAACGCATGAGGCTGTGCCTGCGGATTTTCCGTGTAGGCGTAGGCACGACCGGCGGACGTGGTGGGACCGCGTTCGGTCTCTCCCAACCGGTTCCCGCCCGGCGCGTAGCTATACGAGTTCCAGTACGCGGCCGGCCCCGGTGCAGCCGTGGGCTCCGCCGCGCAGCCGCTGCCGGCCGACCAGTCGCTCTGGGCCGCGGTCCACGCCTCCGTCAGTCTGCGCAAGCCGTCGTGCCGGAAGCACTGCACGTCCGCGGGAGATCCGATCGGTATGTCGGCCATCGACGTGATGTTGCCCGCCGGGTCGTAGGTGTACTGGACATCCGACTGGATCGGGTGCGGAACTTCCGCGTGCGTGACGAACCTGTTGGGACGACGGGTGCTCGAGTCGTAGTAGAACGACTGCCATGCGCGACTGCCGACCGTCCCGTGTTCGAGACGCTGCACTTCCCCATAACGGGTGTAGTGCGTTTCGAAGACGAGCTGGGTGCCTGTACCGGTTTGGGTCGACACGAGATGCCCGCTGCTGTCCATGAGGTAACTGACGGTCTGCTCGAGCGAGGTCTCCGTCACGCCGGCCTCGGGAACCGGAGGATACGTTTCGCCGGTGAGCGTGCCGTCCTGACCGTAGGACATGTTGGTCTGGTAGGTGCCCGCCAGCTTGCCCTCCGCCGCCGGGATGGTGACCGAAGTGGACAGTGGATTGTTGAGCGCCGTGTATCCGTTCACCGCGGAGCTGTAGGCGTTTCCGGCGACATACCTGGTCGCGGATGCCGCCAGGCCCTTTCCGAACGGCGCCGTGTCGAAGGTCCACTCAGCCAGTTTCGGGCCGCCGGGACCGTCGGCGTGCAACGCGGTCTTGCGACCGAGCCCGTCGTAGACGGTCGCGAGAACCTTCCCGAGGACGTCCTTCGTACTGGTCATGCGGTCGAGGTCGTCGTAGGTCATGGTGACCGCGCCCGCGTCAGGATCGATCGCCGTCGTCTTCCTCCCCCGCAAGTCGTAGCCGTAGGACCAGGTCGCGTTGTCCGGCCCGGTCACCTGCGCGAGCTTGCCCGCCGAGGTGTACCGGTAGCGGGTGACATCGTGACCGCCCTCCGGTTTGGGCCCGTGATACTGGCGAAGTTCGGTGGTACGGCCGCGGGCATCGGAGATGACCGTCGTCGCCGTCCCGCCGGCCGGGGGCGTGGTGTGCACACGATCACCGTCGTAGCCGGTGAAGGTCGACCACTTGTCAGCGGAGCCCGCCTGGTGGATCGTCTCCACGACCCGGCCCGCGCCATCGAACTTCTTCCTGGTCATGCCCGGCACTTCGGCGTCGGCGGCTCGCCAGAGACTCGTGTCGACGTGCCCGTCGTTGAAGTACGGATTCGTCTGCTTGTACGGCCTGCCATGGGAGTCGTACCGCGTGTCGGTGATCAGCCGCCCCTCTTCGAACGGCACTTCCCTGCCGTTCTCCTCCCGCATCCCCACACCTGGTGTCTGGGTCTGCCGGAGGCGCAACAGGCCGTCGTACACCTCGTTCTTCGTCACGTACACGCCGTTCGGGCCGATCTTCGAGGTCGTCACGACGGTCGCGTCGTCCCGCCGCACCAGATAGCCGAACTTGAAACTCCCTTCCGGGTTGTTCGCGCGTCGCCGGTTGGGCAACCAGACCTGCTCCGTGCGACCCAACGCGTCGATGGCCGTCTCGGTTACGCGGCCGTTGGGATCGACCACCTTGACGGGCGCTCCGAACGCGGGTTCGAGCGTCTTCGTGGTCACCAGCCCCGCTGGAACCGCCGCCGTCGGAGGACTCGTCGTGGTGATCTGCGTGACCGGGCCGCCGGTCACCGGGATATGGGCGGTCTTGCTGACGTTGCCCAGTGCGTCGGTCGACTGTGTCACCCTGCCATGGGCGTCGTAGGCGAAGTCCCCGGTCTTCACATAGACGGGTCCTGCCGCCGGTCGGTCCTTGGCCACTTCCGTCCGGTTCAGGTTTCCTTTGCCGTCGTAGCCGAAGATGACGTCGGAAACCGCGTGCTCCGGGAACCGAGCGGTGGCGCCACACGCGACGGAGACGGTCTCCTCGCGTACTTTGCGGCTGAGATGCCAGATGTTCTCGTCACGCGAGTATGTCGCGGTCGTGCACAAATCGTCTTCCGATGTGCCTATGTCTCCGAAGTTGTTGACCTGTACCGGCAGTCCGCGGTCGTCGTAGCCGGTGACGGCCTCCGTGGTTCGCCAGCCGCCCGCGGCGAGAGCCGTGAAGGTCCGTGCGCGGCCGGGCCGGACGAAGTAGGCGTGGTACTCGCCTCGGCTCGCCGTCGGTCCTCGCCAGTCCGGGTGGCTGACGATCCTGCTGACCACCGGTGGGTTCGAAGCGGAATCGGAACCGTAGGTCGTCGTCTCGAAATTGAAGCTCCGCAACCAGTCTTCGTCCTTGCGGGTGCTCTGGCCGTCGCCTACGGAGTCGGCAACCGATTCCGTACGCCTGCGGTTGTCCGGCAACCGGTCCGCGTCCATTCCGCGGTAGTACCGCAACTCCGACATGGTTCTCGGACTGCGTCCCGGGTCTTGCGCCGGATCGGCGCCCGTCGTGATCCGCACGCGTTTGAAGCCACGGAACTCGTTCCATGTCTTCTTGTCATCCTTGACGAACTCGGAGGTGTTCCAGTGCCAGGCTGCCCCGTCCAGGTACTCGTACCGGGTGGTGTGTTCGGGGTTGGTGGCGATCATGTCGGTGCGCGTCACCGATGAGACGACATACTTGTGGAAGTAGTCCACCCGCGGCTCGTGCCCGGCGGGTGCCCACCTGACCGGGAAGCAGCGCATCTGGTTGGTCTCCGGATTGGCGGGCATCGCGACGCCCGCCTTGCAGTCCGGCGGCGCGTAGTCCACCGCGACCACACCCCCGTACTCGGAGATCACGCCGGTGATTCGGTACCGGTTGAGCGGGGCGTAGCCGTCCTTGTCACCGTCGACCCGGTTGGGCATCAGCGTTCCGTCGAAGGTGACCGGCGGCATGTCCAGGGAACCACCCACCAGGCCGCTGTGCTTGATGCCCTTCAGCCACAAGACCGCGCTTTCCTTCTGTTCGATGTTGACGTCGCCCAGCCGCGGAAAGGTCTGATCCAGGGTCCAGCGATCCACCGGCTCGTAGGACGAGCCGCGCCAGACCTTGGTCGTCACGGTGTCCAGACGCTGGGTCGTCCAGAAAGTAGGCGAGTGTTCTTTGCACGACGGACCGCCGCAGGACATCTTCAACGGTGTGTCGGGCCAGTTCCCGCGCTGATCCTCGGCACAGACGGAGCCGGCGACGCACCTCTTCGCGGTGGTGAACTCCACCCTTCCGGTCGCCGGGCCGGTGACGGATTCGTTGATCCCGTAGTCGATGCGTTCAAGGGTCCCGCCTCGGGTGTAGGACCTCGCGACGTCCTTGGTGTTGAATCCGTAGGAGTTCGTTTCCGGCGCGTAGTAGTAGCAGATCACGTTGCCGTTGCGGTCGACGACCTTGTCCAGGTTCCATCGCCAGGCCCGGTCGCAATGCGAGGTGTCGAACGTGGCTCCGTGGCACGGCTCGTTGGCGTCGTCTCCGAAGACCGGGACGGTCCAGGTGGACTTCGAGTCCAGTTGCGAGCCGAACCAGTACTGGGTTCCGTCGACCGTGGTGATCACCCAGTGCTCGCCGAACTTGTCGCCGTTCGCAAGACCGGTCCGGCGTTCGATCCGTGCGCCGTCGTCATCCTTCGAACGCCACTTGCCGCCGCCGTCGCAGCAGACCAGCATGCCGCCTCCGTCGCCGTACATGGCCGTGGCGTTGTCACTGCGCCAGCACAGGTCTCCTGTCTTGGCGTCGTCGTCGGCACAGGACCAATAGGACCGCTCGATGAAGCCTGGCCACATACTCCAGCCGTCACCGATCCACGATGGCTGGTTGTTGGTCTCGCTGGTCGCGCCGTCGACGGCGGACGACTGATAGGAGAGCGCGACCTTGGGTTCGAAACCGCCCGGTGCCGGAGGCACCCGCATCGGGTAGGACCAGCTGAAGTCGCCGGTGTGGGTGTTGATGTCCCAGGTGGCGGTGGGCGACAACGGGGAGGCCGTAGGGCGGCCGGAGCCCGGCCGCTCCGAAACCGGTTGCTGATTGTTCGCCAGTGCGCGCCGTGATGTCTGATCCGGCTCCCGGGTCCGCTGAGTCTCCTTGGTCACGGATACCGATGGCGCCGGCGGCGGTATCGACGGCTCGCTCGCCGCGAGCGCCGCGGACGCGGCGGGTGGAATGACGGTCAGTACGGGAACCAACGACGCGACGAGGACGACGACCAGTCCGCGAATCGTCCACTGTGATCTCACGCGGTGTGCTCTCATCGGGAGGCCTCTCACGAGCTCGTCACAGCCGGATAGGAATTGCGCAGCGCCTTTTGCCGGTCCGGTGATAGCGAGCCGGTGTAGAGACGCACGTCGTCCACACCTCCGGACCAGAACTCGGAGGCAGTGGCACCGGGGCCGGCCACGGCGCGGCCGATCTGAACGGCCCCCGCCCCCTGCCACGGCCGTAGCAGCTTGCCCGCGTCGAGGTCGGGTTCACTGAGTGGATCGTCGTTGTAGACGTACAGTTCGATCTGCCCGGAACTCGCCTCGTACACCCCGACGAGCAGGACCCAGTTGCCGAACTGGCTGGGACGCACCGATACCGCGGCCTCGGTGACCGTCCCGTTCGCCTCCGGCATCTCGAAGATCCACTTCCCGTTGCCCGATGCCTGGTCCTGGTCGATCCGGTGCCCAAGACGGAATTTCACCGGCCCCTTGTCGTCCGCACCGCCGGACAGGCTGACCGCGTCGCGGGTGCACTCGTCCTCGCAGGGGCCGGGCTTGGTCAAGTTCACCCACGCCGACACCGTGAAACTCCGGTCGGTCCGGAGATCCACTCCGCTCGCGGTGACCGCGTCGTCCACGCCGTCCAGCCGGGCGGCCTTGCCTGCCCTGCCGGGACCGTAGCCCGCGCCTCCGACCAACGCGCCGATACGGGCGCCGATCGAGTCCGCGGGGCTGTCGTTGAGCTTCCAGTTGTGCACCAGAGCCAGGTCGCGGCCTGCCATGACACGGATCTCGTCGGCGAACAGCGCGCGACTGTAGACCTGGACGTCGTCGATCGCGCCCTTGAAGCGTTGTCCCGGTGTCCCGCCGGACTTCATTTGGCCGACCTGCAACTTGCCGTTGTTGTGCACCGGAACGGTGTGTTTCGCGGTGGCGACCAAAGTCCCGTTGACGTACAGCTCGATTTGTCCGCGCGGTTTGTTGTGGACGCCGGTCACGTGGGTCCAGGCTCCGGCTTGGACCTTGCCCGCGACCGCCGAATCGCTCGCCGCGGCCATCCGCCATTTCCCGTCGGCTCCCGCGGCGAGCGCGAACGACGAGAGGGCGCTGTGGTCTTGGGACAGGACGGTGCAGGAGCAATCCGTGGCGACGTCGGGGCGGACCCACGCGGACACCGTATAGCTTTCCGTCGAATCGACGGCGTTCGCGGCCTCGACAGCGTTGGTTCCGTCCAGGCGTAATGCTTTGTCCGCGGCGTCGGGGTCTTCACTTTGGCCGTCGGTGTAGGCGGGCGAGCCGGCCCAGGTACCCGTCAAGCCGCGGCCGGAAGAGTCACCGAGGTCGCCGTCGAACTTCCAGCTGCCGGACGACACGCGGTTCTGGCTGACCACGGCTTTGATCTCATCGGGCGACAGGACCCGGCTGTAGGTGCGAACCTCGTCGACCGTGCCGGGCCAGAAGTCGCTCTCGGCGCCGTTGAACTTGCCGCGGCCCATGACCAGCTTCCCGCCTGCGTCCCAGTCCGTTCCCGGGTAGACGAACTTCTCGTCGTTGCCGAGTTCGCCGTTGACGTAGATCCGCATTTCCTTGGTCAGCGCGTCGTAAACCCCGGTCAGATGCACCGGCACACCCAGCGCCGGGGTCTGCTTCGCGACGACGCCGTGCCACCGCAGGGCCGCGCCGTCGGCGATGTCGGCGGAGAACTTCAAGAACACCCACCTGTGCTGATCGGCGTTGTACTGCAGG
Organism: Amycolatopsis sp. WAC 04197; assembly: GCF_003947475.1. Classification (NCBI taxonomy): domain Bacteria; kingdom Bacillati; phylum Actinomycetota; class Actinomycetes; order Pseudonocardiales; family Pseudonocardiaceae; genus Amycolatopsis; species Amycolatopsis sp. WAC 04197. Next base: position 62,268 of record NZ_QHJK01000012.1, read on the forward strand.
TAGAAGCCACTGTTGAACACGCCGTCCTGACTGACCGCGGTCATCGCCAGTGGTTTGGCGACGAATCTGTTCGCGGTCACCCAGGCCGAGACTGTGAAGCTCCGGTCGGTCCGCACGGCCGGACCGTCGGTCACAACCTGGGCCTTCGGCGTATCCGGACTGTCGAACTTCACCGCGCGACCGAGTTCGCCATTGTCCACAAAGGTCGCCCCGTTGATCAACGTTCCCGCGCTGGCGCCGGGAATCTCGTTGCGTGCCTTGGTGTTCGGCGCACCAGGGGACGCGGGCCGGTCGTCGAACCGCCAGTGTCCCGTGCGGACATTGTCCCGGCTGACCTTCGCACCGACCTCGGCGTCGGACAGCGGCCGGTCGAAGACCTGCACCTCGTCGAGCGCGCCTTGCCAGTGATGTCCCTTGACACCGGCCCATTGCAGCCTGCCGACTGCCAGCTCTCCGCCGGCCTGCCACGGCGTCCATCCGGCCGGCGCTGTCTTCTTCGCGGCCAACGCACCGTCGACATACAGCCTGGCTTCAGCGGTTCCGCGATCGAACACGCCTGCCACGTGGGTCCACTTTCCCTGCTGCGGCTGGTGGGCGGCCGCGGACGTCTCGAGAGCGATTCCGGCTCCCGGATTCGCCGGGGTCCCGCCTGGCAGCCAGAACGCCCACTTCGGTCCTTGGCCGTCGTCACGCAGGTGGAGCAGCCAGCCGCTGTATCCGTTCTGCGGATTGTCCTGGCTCACCACACCCATGGGATCCGCGCGGAACACGTCCGGCCTGGCCCACGCCGACACCGAGAAACTGGTGTCGGTCCGGACAGTGGTCGGCGCGGTCATCGCGCTCCCGGGCTGCCCGTCCAGCAACAGACCGGTCCCGACGGCTCCTGAGGCGTACGAGGCAGCGCCGTTCAGGACACCGTGTTTGTCGCCCTGATAAGCGTTGTCCTTGGCGTTCCCCTCGAAAGACCACTGGTGCCGTGCTCCGTCGCCGGCACGGACGTTGAAGTCGTGGTGCGTCGGGTCGCTCTTGTTTCCGGCCCTGTCGACACTTTGGACGAAGAGGGTCCGCGGGCCGTCCCCCGGTGGCGCGATACTGACCTGCGCCGGCCCTCCCAGCGCCGTCGCGTCGACCTTCTCGTTCGGCGGATCCTGCCAGCCGTACAGGTAATGATCGATGTCGCCGACGCCCTGACTACCGAACGTGAACATGTCCGGGATTCCGGTGCCGCCGTGCCAGTCGTTGTCCTTCGTGTAGATCCTCGATTCCACGGTCGGCGTGGCGTGGGGCTTCACCATGTCGACCGCGAACAGCTGACCGTGGGCCGCCGCGCTGCTCGCCGGGGCGTCGTCCTCGGCGTGTACCCACCAGCTGACCTGCAGCCCGTCCTTGTCCGTGAGCGACAGGCCACGGCTCACCGCCACGCCGGAGGGGACGAAGTCTCCGTCCGACGCTTCTTCAGGGCGTCCTGTGGGCCGGACGCGCCATTTCGGCCGGACCCGTTCGTTGTCCGGATCCGAGACCGTGGTGATCAGCTGAATATGCTGGTTGGCGGTGTAAGGCACGCCGGCGCACCATTTGCACGGCGTCGGCAACGGCGGGTCCGTTCGCGGGTTCGCAGGCTGGTTCGGGGCCCGGTTCCACTTGATCGAGATCCGGGTCTCGGCCGAGGCGTACTTCCGCCACGCGAACTGATCGTTGGAATCCATGGCATGCAGGTAGAAGGTCGTCGCACCGCTCTGGTTCACCGCGTTGCGGATGTCCAGTTCCACGCCGTGGGCACCGTTGCACGAGGTGGGCGCGGCGAACTCGATCCATTGTCCCGGATTCTCGGGCTTGTTGTTCCACGTCGTGCCGTTTCCGATGGAGTGGAACACCGGACGGAGGTGATGGTTGCGGACCTGGCAACTCGGGCTGTAGGCCACCGTGGTGTAGAACTTCGCCTCCAGGATGTCCTTGCCCGCGAGCTGACCGGTGTCGTAGAACGAGAAGTAAGCGCGGCCCTCACCGATGCCGTTGCACTCGTTGTGCTCGTTCCAGCACTGCCCGACCTGCGCCCAGTCCGGGTGGGTCGCGTCCGCGCTCCGGCGATCGAAGGCCTGGTTGCGGAAGCGATCGCCGGACAGCACCGTCGCCCAGTAGTTGTGGCCTTGCGCGAAATAGGCCGGATCCACCGTCACCGGATAGGCCGTGCCCTCACCCGCAAAAAACTTCTGGTCCGGTTTCAGCGTCAGGACGTCACCCGAGACTTCGACTCCGACCTTTTCGGCCCGCCCGTTCGCGTCCCACATCATCGACGACGCCGAGCCGAAGAATTGGACGCCCTTGTCGTCCACCGCCTTCAGCGCCCCTGAGGATTCCGCGGTGACGCGCACACCCTTGGCGGCGATCCGCAACCGGACCTTGGACAGTGCGGGATTCTTCGCGGCGTCGGCGTTCTTCACCACCAGCAACTGCCGGTAGCCTCCGGCGTCCGCCCGCATCACGAGGTCCACCCCCTGAAGGACCTCGGGATAAGTCGCGGACGTACCGGCCAGGATCGGCTTCGGCAGCGTGGACGGCCAGTGCAACGCCAGCTCCTTGTCGCCGGCGGCCATGCGGATCAGCGGCGCGTCGTCGCCACCGCCCGACAGCACGACGTCCTCCCCCACCGACCGGGGCACGACCGCGCCGTCCCTCCGGGGAACCAGGGTTCGGTCCAGCGGGATCCAAGCGTCGCCGCGTTTGAATCTCGTCGGGACCGCGGTCATCTCCGTCGTCCTGGCCCCGTCCGGCTCCGCGTACACCGTCGAGGTGGCTGAGCGCTGATCGGTCACCTCGACTCGGATGCCCTGCCGCAGAGCGGCGGCCACCGCGGTCGCGTCGTCGGCGGCTTCCTTGACGACGGATTTCTCTTTTCGCTCCGGCACGCCGGCGGCGTCGAGCACCGTGACCGAGGACGAGCTCACGATCAACAGGAGGCACAGCAGAAGAACATGCGCCTTCGATCTACCGGCATTCCTCAACACGCGCATGAGTCATCCCCCTGGTTCGGTTCACGTGATTCCGGAAAGGCCATAGGCGGTCCCTGCGTCGGAACAGGGTGCCGCGTCCCCGGAAGGCTCCGGCGAGGTCAAGGCTAGCGACGAACGGAGATCATGGATTGTAAAAATGTAAGGCGCCCGCCGGCCCAACGAGCACCGCTCTCCGGAGCCCGTTGCCCCATACGGCGGCACAGGTGACTGCCGACGCCGTACTGCTCTGTCACGACCACGTGGCGTTGCCGCTTCTTTTCGCACCGAGCCTCTTCAGGACGGCTTGTCCGCGCCATGCTTTCCCTCGGTTGAATGTCGATCATCACAATCGTCAGGAGCAAGGGGGCGCGGTGGAGGAGACTCCGTCATCCGACGGCGAGTTCTGGAAGACCCGGTCACCGGAACGCCGGCTGTCCCGATGGGTGAGTTTCTACCTGGCCTTCCGCCGGTTCACGCCGGTGCCCGAGATTCGGACCGTCGCCGCACTGAACTCGGTCGTGGTGATCATCGACCTCGACACGCCGGTTCGCCGTCCGGTCGACGGATCACCGCTGGCGACGATCTCCCCCGTCGTCGGGTTGTCCAACCAGCCGATGACCTACGAGCGAACGGGCGTGGAACGAGGGATCGTCATCGAGTTGACCCCGCTGGGCGCGAGAGCGCTGTTCGGCCTGCCACTGCGGGAAATCAGTGCCACCACCGTGACACTCGACGACCTCTTGGGTACACGTGCCCGAGTTCTCACGGAAGAGCTGCGGGAGGCAAAGGATACGGACCATCGGTTCCGGATTCTCGACTGCCGCTTGGCGACGTGGATCTTGAACGAACCAGAACTGCCCCGCTCGCTCGACCAGGGCTGGCGCAGCCTCACCCTCGCGGAGCAGACGGTCAAGGTCGACGACCTCGCGGAGCAGGCGGGCCTCACCCGGCAACATTTCACCACTCGCTTCCACCGAGAGGTCGGCTTGCCTCCGAAGGCCGTTGCACGGGTCGCCCGATGTCACCGCGCCATCCGGTTTCTCAGCGGCACCAACCCGCCACCGTTACCTTCACTCGCCGCATTGTGCGGATACACCGATCAAGCGCACCTCAACCGCGACTTCCGCCTGCTGATCGGCTGCACCCCGACCGCGTTGCTCCGCGCCGGGAACGCGACAGACCTCTACCTCGGCAGCCTCATCAGCCTGCGGCCCGCGCCGCTCACCGGCACAAAACTGGAATCCGGTCGGCCGCTTTTCTAGAACAGGTGCGCACAAGAAGCCCGAGATTACGTCGAGGCTGTCGCGGCCCGCATGTCAGTACCAGAGCACATTCACGCACTCCTGCCTCGAACGCCGACCGGTCGAAGGGTGTGTTGGCGTCTATCTGGGCCAAATTCCGCACCAGGAACGTGCATCTCTTGGTTCCGTATCCGACGCTGTCGTGGTTGTCGACAGAGGCTCGCGCGATTATCGAAGTGCTCATGTTAGGCACACGATCAAGCAGACGTCACCGGCCTTGACCAGAGCAGGCAAGTGACAGCAGTCGGCTCGCGTTGTCGTCCAGCCTCATCGAATCCACCGGGCGTGACTCCTCGGTCAGCTTCGGAAGTTGTCGATGACGAACTCGACGATCTTCCTGACCGCGCCGCAGGGAACGGCCTGCCACGGAGCGGCCTCCGGCTTCCCACACGTGTTGGCTTTGATGTGTACCAACGTGCTGTCGTCAACACCGAGAGCCGATTTGCGGTCTCAGGTTCACAAACCACCGTCGCCGGCGCACATCCACGCCGGCGACGGGCAGTAAATATCGTGCGCGCTCCCTCCCCCTCGGCGCGCCGGAGCAAACGGAGCCCAGTCACGACTAACGACGAGGCGAAATTGCCGCCGGAGGGCCAACATCCCCGCAGGCTGGCAACGATATCGATATGGTGGGCCGGGTCGGGCTCGAACCGACGGCCAAGGGATTATGAGTCCCCTGCTCTAACCAACTGAGCTACCGGCCCCAACGGTGCCCTGACACCTCCGCGGGAGCCGTCCCCGCCCGAACAGCGGGTTTGCGAACGCACAGAAGTCCCAGTTCGCTCCAAGCTATCACAGCGTTCACCTGCCCCGATCGCCTAGGCCGATCAGCTGGTTTACGGCGCCGGGCAAAGCCGGCTCGTCTAGGTTTCAGGGACCAGCGCCGGGCGGCTCGCCGTCCGGGCCCGTCGGGCAGGGAGGCGCTCGTGGCGAATCCGGTCGCCATCGGGCTCGGTGTCGTGGTCGTCATCGGCATCGTGTTGTCACTGAGGGCGAGCATCCGGGTACTGCGGCGAGCCGGTCTCCGGATCGACGCGATCCTGGCCGACGAGCTGGACGACCGGCCGCCGCGGTAGTCGATTAATGGTCCAATTTGGACGGTCAGCCACCCAAGCCCGAACCGCCTCCCGACGAGGTGGTGGTCGTATCAGGGGGCATCGTCGTCGGCGTCTGCGTAGTGGGCGTGGTCGGCTTCGGCGTCGTCGTCGACGACGGAGGCTTCGTCGGAGTCGGGCTGGTCGTCGGCGCCCCGCCATAGGCCGCATAGCTGAACCAGATCGCCCCGCCCACCTTCGGCGTGGTCTGGTCGAACATCGCCCGCACCTTGAACGTGGTCGCCGTGTACGAACCCTGCACCGTGTTCAGCATGTACGCGTTGAACTGTCCCGGCGTGTTCGCCGAGACGACCACCACCGCCGGGACCGCGCCCAGCGTGTGCTGCACGGTGCACATCCCGGCGCCGTCGGTCACGCACGACGTCTCCGCGGCCTGCACGCTCGGCGCCGGCGACGGGCCGACGGCGCCGGACGTCCCGGCGAACACCGTGCCCCCGGCCGCGGCGACGGCCAGCCCCGCCACGGCGAGCGCGGCCTTCTCCCTGGTCCTCATGTTCGTCCTCCCTCGCTCGGAACCCGAAGGCAAGGGTCGGCGGCCGCCTCGCGATCGTTACGCCACCCCGAGTCGCCGCAGCGCCGGTCGCCACCGGTTCCCGCCGGTCGCCAGCCCCAGCGCCACGAGGCCCGCGCAGTACTTGCTCACCGATTGTTCCCGGATCCGCAGTTTCGCCAGCGCCTCGGTGACGCTGTTGCGCTCGGAACCCGACTTCACCTCCAGCAGCACCAGGTCGTCCCCCGCCGCCAGGCTCCGCGGGCCGGAGCGCCAGATCAGCGACGTATCGCAGGTGATTCGCGTGTCGGCGGTGACGAGGGTGGTCCGCCGGTAGTCGGTGACCAGCGCGGGGAGCAGCGGCCGGGGCGCGGGGCGGCCGTAGGCGGCGGTGAGGGCGTCGTCCAGGAAAGTCAGCGCGGGCGCGGTCAGGCCGTGCGCCGCCTCGGCCGGATGCGGGCGGCGGACCTTGACCGTTTCGTCGCGTCGTCCGCTGACCTTGAGTTCGCAGTAGGTGTCGGCCGAGTCGGTGTAGGTCCGCGTGCGGATCTTGAACCGGCGACGGCGGTCCTGCCGGTGCGCGCGGAAGATCGCCAGATCCGGTGTGTCGAAATAGGTCGACGAGTAACCGAACACCCGTTGCCCGCCGATCTCCAGACAGCGAAGCGACAGTACGTCGGCGACGGCCAGGAAGTCGTTGAGCGGCAGGACGTACTTGCGGTCCGTCCGGCTCATCAGCCCGCTCGTGGCGACGACCTCGGCCAGCGAGAGCGAAGGAAGCCTCTTCGCCACCGCGGCGACGGTGGCCGTCCCGCGCCCGTTCACCGGTGCGCCGCCGGAGCGCCGTGGACGACGGCGGCGGTGTCCGGCCGGAACCGGACGTCGACGACGGTGACCTCGCGAATATAGTCCACTTCGGACACACTGTGCCGCACAACCGTTCCGCCGAGCCGCGCGCGCAGCTCCATCAGCATCGTCTGCTCGTCGGGATACACGGTGTCGAGCACGACCGTCCGCCGCTGCGGACCGCGCGTGCGCGACGGGTGGTCGGCGACGTACATGACGGCCAGCAACAGCACGTTGAAGACGGCGATGATCCGCCAGTCCGCGGACGGCAGCCCGTTCACCAGGCCGAGCACCAGCGCGACGAAGTAGTACGCGACCTCCTGCTGGCTGATCGAATCGGACCGCAGCCGGATGATCGACAGTACCCCGAAAAGGCCGAGCCCGAGCGCGCTCGCGGTCGACACGGAAAGCAGCACGGCGACCGAAACGCAGACTCCGACGTTCAGCGCGAGATAGGCGCACGCGAGGTCACCGCGATGATGGCGACGGGCGTAGATACCGTAGGCGAGGATCACGGCGGCGACGAGGTCGACGGCGAGATGAAGCAGTGTCGTGGTCATGGAAACCACTGTGCCGCCCGAGTAAGAGACCGTCGTGAGATCGCGATGAACCGTCTCATCAGGACTCACCGAGCCGGTAGCCCATCCCCCGCACGGTTTCGATCCGCTCGGCGCCGATCTTCCCGCGCAGGTAACGGATGTAGACGTCCACCACGTTCGAGCCCGGATCGAAGTCGAAACCCCAGACCCCGCCGAGCAGTTGCTCACGGGACAGCACCTGGCCGCGGTTGCGCAGCAACGTCTCCAGCAGCGCGAACTCGCGGGCGGTGAGGTCCTTCTCCTCCCCGGCCACCGAAACCCGCCGTGTGCGCAGGTCGAGGACGAGGTTCCCGGCCCGCAGCACCGCCGGCTCGGCTTCGGGATTTCCCCGTAGCCGCAACCGGATCCGCGCCAGCAGTTCCTCGAAGGCGAACGGTTTCGCCAGATAGTCGTCGGCACCGCCGGACAGCCCGGCGACCCGGTCGACGACGCTGTCGCGCGCGGTCAGGATGATCACCGGCACCGTGCGGCCCGCCGCGCGCAGCGCCCGCAGCAGATCCGAGCCGTCGAGGTCCGGGAGACCGAGATCGAGGACCACGAGGTCGTGCGCGCCGGTCAGCGCCTCGGTCAGCCCTTCGGACCCGGTCTTGACCCAGCGGGTCGCGAAACCCTGCGCCCGCAGGCCTTTCTCGACGAAGGCACCGATCCTGGCGGAATCCTCCACCACGAGCACACTGGTCACCGGTCCGCACCTTCCGCGACGGGGATCTCCATGGTGAACGTCGCTCCTTCCCCGGGCACGGTGTCGAGCAGCACCCGGCCACCGTGCGCTTCGGCGATCGCGGCGACGATCGCCAGGCCGAGACCGGCTCCGTCGTCGCCGCTGGAATTGCTGCCGCGTTTGAACCGTTCGAAGATCCGGCTCCTCGAATCCGGCGGGACACCCTCGCCGGTGTCACGGACCCAGAGCCGCGCCGTCGTCGCCGTCACCTCGGAGCCGAGGGCGATCTCGTCGCCGGGTGCGGTGTGCCGGACGGCGTTGGAGACCAGCTGCAGCAGCGCCTGCGCGAGCCGTTGCCCGTCCGCGCGGACCTTCACCTCGGCCACCGCGTCGAGCCGCCAGACGCGGTCGGCCAGCGGACGGGATTTGGCCAGGGTTTCGACGGTGAGATCGGCGAGGTCGGTCTCACCGGGCGCGAGGAAGCCGGGGTCGCCGGATTTGGCGAGCACCAGCAGATCGTCCACGATCCGTTGCATCCGCCCGAGTTCGTCGAGGACCAGCCGCCGCGTCGCCGCGTTCTCCTCGGGATCTTCGCCCATCAGCTCGATATGGCCACGGACGATCGTGATCGGTGTGCGCAGTTCGTGCCCGGCGTCGTCGATGAAGTCACGCTGCCCGGCGAAGGCGCTTTCGAGCCGGTCCAGCATCGTGTTGAAGGTGCGGCCGAGCGCGGCGACGTCATCCGAGCCCCGGACCTCGATCCGGCGGGAAAGATCCGTCTCGCCGATCTGCTCGGCGGCCAGGCGCACCTCCCGCACCGGCGCGAGGATGCGGCCGGCGACCAGCCAGCCGATCAGCCCGGCCAGCACCAGCGCCGCCCCCGACATCGCGGCCATCACGCCGACGACGTCGTTGATCTCGCCCGCGGCGTGGTCGACGAACTCGACGATCACCAGCGCGCCGCGGCCCGGCGAGCCCTCGATGGTCACCGGGACGACGCCGTAGCGCGCGGACCCGACCGCGGTGGTGACCGTGCCGTACGCCGGGCTCGTGGCCCTGGAGAGTTCGGCGACGAATTTCGGGTCCGTGTCGAGGCGGACCGGCGGCTCGATCGCGCTCCGCCTCGACGCGGCACCGTCGCTGATCGAGAAGAACGTCTCGTACTTCTCGGGCAGATTCCGTTCCAGGTGGCGGCCGAGGACCGCCTCGACGGTGGCGGGCTGCCCGGCCGGGCGCGCGTCCGGCGACGCCAGGAAGGCGCGGAGTTTGCCGGTCTCGTGCGCGATCTCGTTGTCGAGGCGCTGGTCCAGCTGGTTGTGCAGGACGGTCCGGGTGGCCAGCAGCGAACCGGCGAGCGCGAGCAGCACGACCAGCAGGACCCACGCGAGGATCCGGGCGCGGGCGCTCATCGGCCCCGCTCAGTCGTCGAGGTCGAAGTGGTCATCGGCGTCATCAGGGTCATCATCGACGTCGTCGTCGTGCCCGGCCAGCCGGGGCGGGACGACGGCGGGTGGGGCGCCCGCCTCCCCCGGTCCGGAGACGGCCCGGCCCGCGGGGGCGACCACGGCGGGGCCGAGATCGGGCGGCGAGACCGCGGTGGCCGCGATGACGGCGAACGTGCCGGTGGCCGCCACCACGACGGCGGCGACCCCGGCCAGGACGATGATTCGGACTCGCATACCCCCAGGCTGCCCGGACCGGGTGAGCCGCCGATGAGGGCTCGATGAGAACTTTCTCATCGAGCCCTCCCGCTCATTTGAACGCCGCCGCGTTCCGCGCCGCCCATTCGGCGAACGTGCGTCCCGGCCGGCCGAGGACTTTTTCGACGTCGGGGCTGACCCGCAGTTCGTCCTCCGTGGGCGCGCCGAGGATCGAGAGCGTGGCCTCCACGACCACCGGCGGCATGAACTCCGACATCGCGGCGCGGGCCTCGTCCTCGCTCAGTTCGGTGAACCGCACCGGCTCGCCCAGCGCCTCGCCGAGGTCGGCCGCCTGCCGCCGGGGCGAGATCGGTTCGGGTCCGGTGAGCACGTAGGTCCGGCCGTGGTGGCCGGGTTCGCGCAGCACGGCCGCCGCGACGTCGGCGATGTCCGCCGGGTCGATGACGGGCAAGGCGACGTCGCCGAACGGCGCGGCGACCACCCGGTCGGCCCGGATCGACGGCGCCCATTGGAAGGCGTTCGACGCGAAACCACCCGGACGCAGCACCGTCCACTCCGGACTCGACGCCTTGACCGCCTCTTCGAACGCGGGCGCGTGCCGTCCGGACCCGACTCCTTGGGAGGACAGGAGCACGATCCCCGCTCCCCCTGCCGCCGCGACGATTTCCGCGACGTCGCCGCCCGCCGCCATGAATTCCCCCGAGGTCAGCAGGAAAATCCGATCCGCGCCGTCGAAGACCTGCTTCAATCCGTCGGACCTCGTGAGGTCGGCCTGCACGGTCCGCACGCCGTCGGGGACGTCCGCCGCCGAGATCCGGCGAGACACCGCCGTCACCTCTTCTCCCGCCGCGGCAAGGGTTTCCACCAGCAGCCGTCCCACGTTCCCGGTCGCTCCGGTCACCACGATCATGGTCTCTCCTCGAATCACGTTGCGTTGACGCGACCGAAGCTACCTTCCTGGAGATAGTAGGTACCTAGAGGAAAGTATTGGGTTCGTGAGCGCGATCACAACTTCGAGGACGGCAGCGGCCGCTTAGGGTCGGGGCCATGTCCGAAACCGCTCTCGGCCCGCTTCGCGTCCTCGACTTCTCGCGGGTGCTCGCCGGCCCGTTCGCCACCATGCTGCTGGCCGACCTCGGCGCGACGGTGATCAAGGTCGAGCGGCCGGGCACCGGCGACGACACCCGCAGCTGGGGCCCGCCCTACGACGCGGCCGGTCAGGCGACGTACTTCCAGTCGGTGAACCGGAACAAGACGAGTGTGGCGCTGGACCTCGGGAATCCGGACGACCTCGCGCACGCCCGCGCGCTCGCGCTGGAGGCCGACGTCGTGGTCGAGAACTTCAGGCCGGGCGTGATGGAGCGCCTCGGCCTCGGCCCGGAGGTGCTGCTGGCGGCGAACCCCGGTCTCGTCCTCTGCTCCGTCACGGGTTTCGGCTCGGGCGGCGGCGCCACGCTGCCCGGTTACGACCTGCTCATCCAGGCCGTCGGCGGGCTGATGAGCATCACCGGCGACCCCGCGGGTGAACCGCAGAAAGTCGGCGTCGCGCTCGTCGACGTCCTGGCCGGGCTGTTCGCGAGCGTCGGCATCCTCGCCGCCCTGCGCCACCGCGACCGCACCGGACAGGGACAGCGCGTCGAGATCGACCTGCTGTCCAGCCTGCTCGCCGCCCTGGTCAACCAGGGCAGCGCCTACACCTCGGGCGGGACGGTCCCGGCGCGGATGGGCAACCGGCATCCCAGCATCGCCCCGTACGAACTCGTCCCCTGCGCCGATCACGAACTCGCGCTCGCCGTCGGCAACGACCGGCAGTTCGCGGCGCTGTGCGAGGTCATCGGCCTGCCGGAACTCGCGGAAGACAGCCGGTTCGCCACCAATCCGGCACGGGTCGCGCACCGGACCGGCCTTCGCGCGCTGCTCGAAGACCATTTCGGCAAGCGTCCCGCGGCCGAGTGGGCGGCGGAGCTGAGCGCGGCGGGCGTTCCCGCCGGGGAGGTCAACGACGTCGCGGGCGCGTTCGCGCTGGCCGAACGGCTCGGCCTGAACCCGACGGTCGATCTCCCGCGGCCCGACGGCACCTCCGTGCGGCTGACCCGCAACCCGATCGGGCTGTCGGCGACACCCCCGCGCTACGAGACCGCGCCGCCGGACGCCCCTGGGCAACTCACCCTTCCGCTCCCCGGCTGGAGCTGACGAGGAGCGGTCAGCGGACTGTCAGCGCTTCGTCAACGCCGGCCGCGAAGCTCCTGCCATGACGAACAAGACAGTCCTCATCTCCGGCGCCAGCATCGCCGGTCCCGCACTCGCCTTCTGGCTCTCCCGCCAGGGCTACGCGGTCACCGTCGTCGAACGATCGCGGGAACTCCGCAGCGGTGGCCAGGCGGTCGACTTCAAGGGCGCCACCCACCGCGCCGTGCTCGAGCGGATGGGCATCCTCGACGAGATCGAGCGGCAGCAGACCGGCGGACTCGACCAGACCATCGTCGACGCCGAGGGGCGGCCGCTCGCCGTCCTGCCCGGTGAGTTCACCGGCGGCGACGTCGAGATCCGGCGCGGCGATCTGGCCCGGATCCTGTACGACCGGACTTCGGCGGACTGCGAGTACGTCTTCGGCGACTCGATCACTTCGCTGACCGAGACCCCCGACGGCGTCGACGTCACCTTCGAGCGCGAAGCCCCGAGGCGGTTCGACCTCGTCTTCGGTGCCGACGGCATTCACTCGACCGTGCGACGGCTGGCGTTCGGCCCGGAAGCCGACTACGTGCAGCACCTCGGCCACTACTACGCCCTGGTCGAGACCGACGAAACCGACGGTGGCCCGGCCGTGATGTACAACGAGCCCGGCCGCATGGCCGCCACCGGCGGGCCCAAGGCGACCGCGTTCTTCGTGTTCGCCTCCCCCGAGATCAGCTACGACCGCTACGACACCGGCCGGCAGAAGGAGATCCTGGCCGCCGCGTTCGAGGGCGGTGGCTGGCGGCTGCCCGAGCTGATGGAGATGGTGAAACGCTCGGACGACGTCTACCTGGACTCGATCGCCCGGGTGACGATGGACGGTTACTCCACCGGCCGCGTGGCGCTGCTCGGCGACGCGGCGTACGGCAACACGCTGGGCGGCTTCGGCACCGGGCTCGCCGTGGTGGCCGCGTACGTCATCGCGGGTGAACTCGCCGCGGCGGACGGTGACCACGAACTCGCCTTCCGCCGGTACGACGAGAAGTTCCGTGGTTACGCCAAGATCGCCCGCAACGCCAACGCCGGGCCGTTCCTCGCACCGCCGACCCCGCTGCGGATCAAACTGCGCGACCAGATGTTCAAGCGCCGGTTCCTGCTGCGCGGGATGCTGTGGGTGACCGACAGGTTCGCCACCGACATCACCCTCGACGAGTACCCCGCACTCGCCCGGCAGGGCTGACCACCCGGCTTCGGCGTGCGCGATCCGCCGTGCCGTGGTCGGCTGGATCGGGTTTCCCGCGTGACGTTTCCGGGGAAGCGGTGTCTTGAAGGGTGACCACCTGTCCGGGTGGGGTGAAGGGAGCTTCGGCATGACGGCGCTGCACAGGTGCGCTCGATGACGACTTCAGCGAGAACAGAGCCGCTCGCGGCCGGCGAAACGGTGCTGGACGACGCGACGCTGGTGGCGCGCGCCCGCGACGGCGAGATCCGCGCGTACGAGCAGCTCGTCCTGCGCTTCCAGGGGCCGATGTACCGGCTGGCGCTGCGGATGCTGGGGAACAAGGGCGACGCCGAAGACGTCGTCCAGGAGGTGTTCCTCATCGCCTGGCGGCGGCTCGACCAGCTGCAGGAGGACGCGGCGTTCGTCGGCTGGCTCTACCGGATGACGACCAACCGGTGCCTGAACGTGATCCGCGCCAGGAAGCCGGTGGCCGACGTCGAGCTGGACCAGCAGGAGTCCACCGGTTCGGCGGGCCGTCCGGACCGCGCGGCCGAGACGAGCGCGCAGATGACGGCGCTCACCGGGGCGCTGGATCAGCTGACCGCCGAGCAACGGGCCTGCTGGCTGTTGCGGGAGGTCCACGGTCGCTCCTACGAGGAGATCGCGAAGGCGATCGGGGCGACCACCACCGCGGTGCGCGGACGCATCGCGCGAGCACGAGCACAGTTGGCGGAGGTGATGGCGCCATGGCGATGAACCACGCGACCCGCGACTACCTGCTGCCGTGCGGCCGTGATGTGGAACAGGTCTGGGAACGGCTCGACGAGGTCGACGCGGGCCGGGCGGACGCGCACGAACTCGACTGCCCGCACTGCCGGGCGACTCGCGAAAGCCTCTTGGTGCTGCGCGGGCTGACCAGGGAACTGGCCGACGACGACGCCGAGCCGTCGCCGGATCTCACCGGCCGCATCATGTCCGCGATCCGCGCCGAGGTGCGGCGTCGCGATCTGGTGCCGCTGGCGAGCCCGGAGCCGGGCGAGGTCCAGGTGAGCGATCAGGCGGTCGCGGCCGTGCTGCGGTTCGCCGCGGACTCCGTCGACGGCGTCCGCGCGCGGCGCTGCCGGGTCCTGCCCGCACCGGACATCGCCGACCCACTGGCCGTGAACGTGGAGCTGAACCTGGCGATCGCACATGATTTCGACGGTGACTCGCTGGACGTCGTCCGCGAGCGGGTCACCGCGGCGGCGGGTGCCAGGGTCGGCCTCCGCCTGGCCCGGCTCGATCTGGTGGTGGAGGACCTCTATGACGCGTGAGCAAGCACCGGCCCGGCAACTGGTCGAGACGGTGATCGCCCCACCGGTGATCGCGGCGGTCGCCGCGCACGCCGCGGCCCGGGTCCCCGGCGTGGTACGCCTGGAACCCGGGCTGCGCGGGCTGGCCGGTTCGCTGACCAGGATCGCGCGGCAGCGGATCAAGGGCCTCGAACCGGCGCCCACGGAAGGGGTCCGCGCGTTCGTCGAGCACGACCCGCCGGACGTACGGGTGGAGATCGATCTTTCGCTCTCCGGCCTGGACCAGGCCGCCGCGACCGCGCAGGCGGTGCAGCGGGCCGTGGGCAAGGCGGTCACCGAGGCGACCGGGCTCACCCCGTCCGCCGTCTCGGTGTCCATTTTGGACATCGAAATCCGTGGAGGACTGTTGTGACCGCACGTTCCGAACTGACCGCTTCGTTGCTCAGCGCCCTCCGCGAGATACCGGGGCTGCGCGCGGCCACGCCGTCGACCACGGCCGCCGCGTCGGCGGTGCCGTGGGATCTCGACGTGATGGCCGTCGACATCTCCGAGAACGTCGTCGAGATCCGCGTGGTCGCGCTGGAGGTGCCGATCCCGCCGCTCACGGAGGTCGCCGGGGCCGCGTTGCGCGCTGTGCTGGCCGGAACCCCTTGGGAGAACGCGAGTCTGCGGCTCGTGGTGACCGATGTGGACGCCGCCGCGCTCGTTCCCTGAAACGCGGATCGCGGTGGCCGCGCCGTGAGGCGTGGCCACCGCGATCGCGGGGTGGGGACCTAGTTCTTGTTGGTGCCCGGGGTCAGGACCTTGTCGATGACGAAGACGGTGGCGTTCTTGGTGGGGATGTTGCCGCACAGGATCTTCGCGCCGTTGACGGTCATGTTCTCGCCGGAGCCCTCGATCTTGACCGGGCCGCCCGCGGTGTTCAGGCTCTCCACGGACTTGGCGGACTCCAGGCCCTTGGCGTCGTAACGCTTGCCGACGACGTGGTACTGCAGGATCGGCGCCAGCTGGTCCGGCTTGCCCGCGAGTTCATTGAACTTGGCCTCGCCCAAGGCTTCGAAGGCCGGGTCCGCCGGAGCGAACACGGTGATGGCCTGCTGGCTGTTGAGCGTGTCCACCAGGTTGGTGGCCTTCACCGCGGCGACCAGCTTGGTCAGCAGCGGGTTGGTCGAGGCGGCACTGGCGACCGGCTGCGGGCCCATCGAGTCCAGCGAACCCGGCGCACTGCCCTGCGGCAGCTGCGAACAGGCCGGGCCGAACACGTCGGCGTTGGTGGTGACGCCGTCACCGGAAGCGGCGCTGGACATCGGGGCCGACATCGACGAGGACGGGGCGGGCGCGGGGGCGCTGCTGGAGCTGCCGGACGAAGCGCTGTCGTTGCTGCTGCAGGCGGCCAGGGCCAGCGCGGTGACCGCGGTGAAACCGATTCCTGCGACGCGAAGCTTGCTCACGGAAAATCACTCCATTTGTTTTTCGGACTCTTACCGGGTATTCGGAACCACGGTGAAATCGGATTGCCACCCATTCGAGTGACGCCGATCACCGTGCGGTGAAACTGATGACATGCCAGCCGGTCGCCCCGTCGGGGACGGTTCCGGCGCGCGCGTCGGTCTGGGTGTAACCCGATTTGTCGACAGCCCGGACGGTGATCTGATGGCTGCCCGCCGGAACGTCGAATTCGGTCCACCACATCCGCCAGGTGTTCAGCCCCACCTCACGGGAAAGCGTTGCGGGCAACCAGCTTCCGTTCGCGCCGAGCCGGACTTCGACCCGCTCGATCCCGGTGTGCTGCGCCCAGGCGACACCCGAGACCCGGACCTTGCCGGCGGGTACCGTTTCGAATCCTTTCGGACTGTCGATCCTGGATTGCGTTTTGATCGGGGCCTGTTCACCCCAGCCGCGATCGAGCCAGTACGCGCGGCGCGCTTTCCACGTGGTGATCTCCAGGTCCTTGACCCATTTCGTCGCCGAAACGTAGCCATAGAGACCGGGGATGACCATGCGTGCGGGAAAACCGTGTTCCACCGGCAGCGGTTCCCCGTTCATCCCGATCGCGAGCATCGCGCCCCGCTCCGGATCGAGCGCGGCGACGACCGGGCTGCCCGCGGTCCAGCCGTCGACACTGGTGGAGAAGATCTGCTCGGCACCGGGCTGGATCCCGGCCTCCCGCAGCAGGTCCCCGAGGTCCACGCCGATGAAGTTCGCCGTGGACACGTACGTCCCGCCGACCTCGTTGGACACGCAGGTCATGGTGATCGTGCGTTCGATCAGCGGCCGGTCGCGGATGTCGTCGTAGCTGAACCGTTTCTCCTCGCGCACCATGCCGTGCAGCCGGAGGCTCCAGTCCTCGGCCCGGACCTGCGGCACCGACAGCGCCGTGTCGACGCGGTAGAAGTCGCGGTTCGAGGTGAGGAACGTCGGCGTGCCGAGTTTCGCGAAGTCCGCGTCGGCCGGAATGGGCGGCGCCGGCTCGGCGGGAACGAGCCGTCCGACGGCCGCCCGCGAAGACTCCGCGTCTCGCGTGCCTGCGAGGAGCTGACCTCCGGCCCCCGCCGCCCCTGCGGCCACGACGGCACCCGCTCCGGCCAGCAGCACCGACCTGCGTGACGCGCCCGCGACCTCGGCATGGGGAGTGGCCGAGGCCAGGCGATGCAGCCAGAGGAAGACGCCCACCCCGGCGATCAGGCTGGCCAGCGGCGCGAGCAGCGCGACCGGCGAGAGGTCGGGCCGCAGCGCCACGGCGAGCCCGCCCAGCAGGCCGAAGGCGGCGATCAGCACGATGCCCGGAACGGGTGACCGGCGCGAGGCGATCCCGGCCACGGCGGCGGCGAGCACCATCACCACCGCCATCCCGCCGAGCAGCACGAGCTTGTCGTAGACGCCGAACGTGCGGACCGCGAAATCCTTCAGCCCGACCGGCGTCAGATCGATCGCCCCGTTGCCGACCGCGAGGTACGGCGAGGCGTTGGCGCTGATGAACCCGGCCACCAGATGGCCGGCCGCCAAGGCCGCGGCGAGGGCCACGACCCCGATCAGCGCCGCCCCGAAGAAGGGAAGGCGTGGTTGCCGAGCGGCCCGCGAAGTCTCCATGCCGGGTATTCGAGGCGGCCGGGCCCGCGGACAGGCGACCACCCACCCGAGTTGCGCCGCTCACCCCGGCTTGCATGGTCATACACACCTATGCATATACTTCCATCATGTCCAAGGTACTCACCTCTCTGCCTGTCGGCGAACGCGTCGGGATCGCCTTCTCCGGCGGCCTCGACACCTCGGTAGCGGTCGCGTGGATGCGCGAGAAGGGTGCAGTGCCGTGCACCTACACCGCTGACATCGGCCAATACGACGAACCCGACATCGCGTCGGTCCCGGGCCGGGCGAAGGCCTACGGCGCCGAGATCGCGCGCGCCGTCGACTGCAAGGCCGCGCTGGTCGAGGAAGGTCTCGCGGCGCTGTCCTGCGGCGCCTTCCACATCCGCAACGGCGGCCGCACCTACTTCAACACGACCCCGCTCGGCCGCGCGGTCACCGGCACCCTGCTGGTGCGCGCGATGCTCGAGGACGACGTCCAGATCTGGGGCGACGGGTCCACCTTCAAGGGCAACGACATCGAGCGGTTCTACCGCTACGGCCTGCTCGCGAACCCGTCCCTGCGGATCTACAAGCCGTGGCTGGACGCCGCGTTCGTCAGCGAACTCGGCGGCCGCAAGGAGATGTCCGAGTGGCTGCAGGCCCACGGCCTGCCGTACCGGGACAGCACCGAGAAGGCCTACTCCACCGACGCGAACATCTGGGGCGCGACGCACGAGGCCAAGTCGCTGGAGCACCTCGACACCGGCATCGAGATCGTGAACCCGATCATGGGCGTCCGGTTCTGGGACCCCGAGGTCGAGATCGCGGCCGAGGACGTCACGATCGGCTTCGAGCAGGGCCGCCCGGTGACGATCAACGGCAAGGAGTTCGCCACCGCGGTCGACCTGGTCCTGGAAGCCAACGCCATCGGCGGGCGGCACGGGCTCGGCATGTCCGACCAGATCGAGAACCGGATCATCGAGGCCAAGAGCCGCGGTATCTACGAGGCGCCGGGCATGGCGCTGCTGCACGCGGCGTACGAGCGGCTCGTCAACGCGATCCACAACGAGGACACCCTCGCCAGCTACCACAACGAGGGCCGCCGCCTCGGCAGGCTGATGTACGAAGGCCGCTGGCTGGACCCGCAGGCGATGATGCTGCGCGAGTCGCTGCAGCGGTGGGTCGGCGCGGCCGTCACCGGCGAGGTCACCCTGCGGCTGCGGCGCGGCGAGGACTACTCGATCCTCGACACCACCGGCCCGTTCTTCAGCTACCACCCGGACAAGCTGTCCATGGAGCGCACCGAGGACTCGGCGTTCGGCCCGGTGGACCGGATCGGCCAGCTCACCATGCGGAACCTCGACATCGCGGACTCGCGCGCCAAACTCGAGCAGTACGCCGGGCTCGGCATGGTCGGCGGCGGGCACCCGACGCTGATCGGCGCCGCGCAGGCCGCGTCGACCGGCCTGATCGGGGCGATGGACGCGGGTGGCGCGCAGGCGATCGCCTCGCGCGGCAAGGCCTCGGGCGAGGACGAACTGCTCGACCACGCCGCGATCGAATCCGGTACGGACTGACCCGAACAGACGGGACGCGAAAGCGCCGGGCGCGCGGCATCGAAGCCGTTCGCCCGGCGCTGTTTCTTTATTTGCCGCCCAGCTGGGACCGCCGCTGCCCCAGCTCGTCCACGAGCCGGGTGATCTCGACCTGCCCGATCGCTTCGGCCAGCACGGAAACCGAGGCGATGCTCTCGATCTGGTACTGGACCGGAACGCCGCCCGACGCCCGCGACCGCACTTCCGCGTCCGCCTTCTTCTCCGCCTCGACAGCCGAGAAGACGCCGCCGGCCCCGCCGTTGACGCAGCTGATCGAACCGGAGCCGTTCATCGGCAGCGTCGCCGTGTTCCGGCAACTGCCCGCCGAGCGGCCGCCGATGGTGACGTTCGCGGTCATCGTGGCGTTGACCTGGCCGGTGACCTTCCCGCCGCTCGCCGAGGCGGAACTCGAGACGTTCGCGGTCACCGTGCAGCCCGAGGCACTGCACGCGACCGTCGCCGCGCCGTCCATGTCGAACCGCACACCGGTATTGACGGCGCCGGTCAGCTTCTTGGTGTTCGACGTCAGTTCTTCGTAGACGGCGTCGGTCTCCTGCGGTGACAAGGCGTCCACATCGGAGTCACCGAGACCGGCACCCGACGGCGGCTGCGGCCGCGAACCCGCGCCGGGCAGGGAAGGCATGCCGCCGGGCATCTTCACGGAGTACCGGAGAAGCCGGTGCGGCGCTTCCTTCGACACGTACAGGTCACCGGCGGGCGTGCTCGCCTTGAGCGCCGGGACGTCCCGGATACTCGGGCCCTCGGTGATCTCGTCCGCCCGCTCCAGCGCCTCGCGCAACCGGGTCGCGAGTTTCTCCGGGGACTCGAACTGCTGCAGGACCGGGCCGAACAGCTCGTCCTCACCGGTGATCCACCGGTCCTTCAGCTCCTCGGCCGAGTCCGTGGACGCCCCGGGCAGCATCCCGTCGGGCGCCTTGAAGAACACCTTGCCGCCGACGACGAGGATCTCGATCTTCTTGCCCTGGAAGGACATCGTGCCGGACGTCTCGCCGTACGCCGTGGTCTTGACGTCCGTCTCGATCATCCCGCCGACCGCGGAGGTGCTGTTCCGGACGGCGGGCGCCGAGGAAAGCCCGGCCAGTGCCTGCTCGAAGGGTTCACGGCCGGCGTTCGAGGGCCACAGCAGCCAGGTCGTCAGACCCGCGAGGAGCACCACCACCAGCCCGGCGATCCCGGCGAACAGCGGCCACCGGGGTTTCCGGGCGGGCGGCGCCGGTACCGGTTGCGGGACCCAGCCCTGCGGCGGCGGCCACTGCGCGCCTCCGGGTGGGAATGATTGCTCCACGTCGCCCTCCATCGCTGAATTCATCGAACGAACCCAAGCTATGGAGGAAGGATGAAAACTTGATGAAACGCGATCAGGTCCCCTGCCGCGCCGGGCGGACGCGGCAGGGGAAGCCGGTTCAGCCCTTGCGCGCGAACGAGATCCGGTGCAGCCCGCCCGGCGTCTCGTCGGCCAGGTACAGCTCGCCGTTCTGATCGGTGCCGAACGTGGTGGCGTCGAGTGGGAACTGGCCGATCTTGGCGCTTTCATAAGTGCCGTCGGCCTTCTTGCGGACGGCCCAGGCCGTTCCCTGGCAGAAGTCGGTGGCGAGATAGGTCCCGCCCGCCAGCGAGGCGTACTTCCGGCCGCGGTAGACGTGCCCGCCGATCACCGCGCAGCCCTCCGCGCCGGAGATGTAGTGGAAGACCGGCTCGGTGTAGGTCACGCCCTCCTTGCACCGCGTCTCGTCGAAGACGACCGGCCCCTCCTTGCAGGACCAGCCGAAGTTCGCGCCGCCCTTGCCCTTGGCGAGGTGGTCGACCTCCTCGAACCGGCCCTGGCCGACGTCGCCGATCCACAGCGAGCCGTCGGCCGGGTCGAAGGAGAACCGCCAGGGATTGCGCAGTCCGTACGACCAGATCTCCGCCCGCGCGCCCGCGACGCCGACGAACGGGTTGCCCGGCGGCACGCAGTACTTCAGCGGACGGCACGCGCGGTTGACGTCGACGCGCAGGATCTTGCCCAGCAGCGTGTCCAGCCGCTGCCCGCTGGCCAGCGGATCGCCGCCTCCGCCGCCGTCGCCGATCCCCCAGTACAGGTAGCCGTCCGGGCCGAACGCCAGCTCGCCGCCGTTGTGGTTGGGGAACTCGGCGTGCGGCTGGGTGATCAGCTCGGTGAGCTCACCGGTGTCGAACCGGACGCGGGACAACGTCACCGCGCTGTCGGACTTGCGGGTGTACGCGACGTACGCGCGCCGGTCCTTGGCGATCGCGAGCCCGAGCAGCCCACGTTCCACGTCCGCGCCGTTCACCTTGTCGCTGATGTCGAGGACCGGTTTGGCGGCGAGTCCCGTCCTGGGGTGGTAAGCCCGGACGACCCCTCGTTTCTCCACGATGAGGATCCGGCCGCTCCCGTCGTCGAGCGCCGTGATCGCGGTCGGGTTCACCAGCCCGGACGCGACCTTGGTCGCCGTGGCGGTCAGCTCGCCGAGCGGAACACCCCGCGCTTCCTGGGTCTCCGCGCTGCTCGCGGCCGGGAGCAGCGCCCCGGCCAAGGCGAGCCCGGCCACCAGGGACAACCCCCGGCGGAGGTGCCGTCGCGTCATGAAGGACTCCAATCGCCAGTGAATGGTCTGGTCCAATTCAACAGCGGTCGGCGGAGCGGCGGTACCTCCATCCGCGAGGTTTTCGTTGGTTTCTTTCCCTCGGATCCCGTCATCTACTCGCCCAAGATCATTCTCTTGGCGTTCACCCTTCTTTCGGGGCAATCCGGACATCGGCCATACCCCTGAGTAGCCACATGTATGACCTCTGTATGCTCCGCTCTCGCTCGATGGGATTGTTCATCCCCCGTTCGGGCGAGCCGTTGCGGTCGGGGCCTGTGGTCGCACGCGGCGCTGGCATTCGTGGTCCGTATCCGGATGGGAGACACATGCACGGCAGGTCAGTTCTGGTTCGCGGCGGGATCGCGGTGGCCACCGCGGCCGTCGCGCTGACGATGGCCGCTCCGGCCGCCCTCGCCGACGACGGCGCGGCGCGCGGCCGGGTCGACGGTGACGCCGGCACCGGCGGTTTCAAGGTGAACTTCGAAGGCGGGAAGCACGCCGACACGGTGCTGTTCACGCTGAAGCTGTCGGACGGCAGCAAGCTCAAGATGTACTGCGTGCAGGTCGAGGTCGGCATGCGCACCGATCAGGACATGATCGAGCGCCCGTGGAACAAGTACCCGGACACCGCCTCGCCGTTCAACAAGAACAACGAGAAGATCAACTGGGTGCTGCACCACGGCTACCCGGCGGCCTCGGCGAAGGCTCTCGAAGCCACGCTGGGCAAGAGCGACGTCAAGCTCAACGGCGGCCTTTCCGTCAAGGAGGCCATCACCGCGACCCAGGCCGCGGTCTGGCACTTCAGTGACGGCAAGGACCTGAAGCGCGCGGAGCCGATTTCGGGCGCGGCCGCGGAAGACTCCGCCGACGTGCTGGCCGTCTACGACTACCTCGTCGGCAAGGACAACGTCGGCATCGGCCAGCAGCCGAAGCCCACCCTCGACATCGGCCCGGCCAAGGCCTCGGGCGCGACCGGTTCCCGGATCGGTCCGTTCAGCATCGCCACCAGCGGTGACATCACCGAGCTGACGAGCAAGCTGCCCGAGGGCGTCAAGGTCACCGACGCCGACGGCAAGGAGATCAAGGCCGCCGACGTCAAGGACGGCACCAAGGTCTACGTCGACGTCCCCAAGGACGCCAAGGACGGCAACGGCTCGTTCGCGCTGAAGGTCAGCGGCCACCTCGACACCGGCCGCCTGTTCGTCAGCGAGAACTACGCGAAGGTGCCCGCCCAGTCCCTGATCGTGGCGGAGTCCGAGAAGACCTCGGTCGTCGCGAACGCGACCGCGACCTGGAAGCAGGGCGGCGCCCCCGCCACCGACACCCCGGCGCCCACCACCCCCGGTGGCGCCGAGTCGGGTGGCGGCAACGAGCTGGCCAACACCGGCGCCTCCGCGACCATGCCGCTGGTCATCGGCGGCGCGCTCCTCGGCGCGGGTGTGCTGATGGTGCTGCTGGTGCGCCGTCGCCGTAGCGAGGCGTAAGAAGCGAACGACGAAGCGGGGCCGGTCCATTGTGGACCGGCCCCGCTTTCGCGTTCACCGGTCGTAGTGCGTGCCCGGCGTGTGCCCGAAAGCGCGGCGGAAGACGTCGATGAACGCGCTCGTCGACGACCAGCCGCAGGCATGCGCCACCGCGGTCACCGGAGTGTCCTCGGCCAGGAGGACCAAAGCGCGGTAGAGCCGCAACTGCGTGCGCCACTGCGGGAACGTCATGCCGAGATCGGCCTTGAAGAGCCGGGCCAGCGTTCGGTCACTGGCCCCGACCAGAGCGCCGAGGGCGGCCAGTGTCCGGTTGTCGGCGGGATCGGCGCTGAGGATTTCGCACAGTGCGCGCAGCCGCGGGTCGTCCGGCGTCGGCAGGTGCAAGGGTTGCTGCGGCGAGGCGCGCAGCTGATCGAGCAGGACCGCGCGCAGCCGGCGGCGTTCCGGGGTGTCGTCGCGCGGCGGATCCGTGTACGCGCGGATGAGTTCGCGCAGGAGCGGGCCGACGGCCAGCACGCTCGGTTCGTTCAGCCGCAACGGGTTCACCGTGGCGGGCAGGCCGACCAGCCGGAGTTCGAGGTCGCCGTGCGCCTGGTGGGCGTGCACGGTCCCGGCGGGCACCCAGATCGCCCTGGTGGCCGGCGCGACCCAGGAACCCTTGTCGGTCGTGATGGCCAGGACGCCACGGGCCGCGTAGACGACTTGATGCTCGTCGTGGCGATGCGCGTCGACGATCGTGCCGGAGGCCAGGGAGCGGACCTGGGTCGGCGCCGCGGGCAGGTGGCGGATTTCCGTCATCGTTTGTCATTTTATCGGAAGCGCGCCACCGGTGCCCGCGACGAGCATGACGGGATGCCGAAGATCAAAGCGATCGCCCTGCTCTCGGCCGGGCACGCGTGTGTGGATGTGTATCAGGGTTCGGTCGCCGCGCTGGTGCCGTTCTTCGCGGCCGAACGCGCCTACGGATACGCGGCGGTGTCGGGAATCGTGCTCGCCGCGTCGCTGCTTTCGTCGGTGGCGCAGCCGTTGTTCGGCGCGCTGACCGATCGCTGGGCGATGCCGTGGCTGCTGCCGTCGGCCACCCTCCTCGGCGGCCTCGGGATCGGGCTCGGCGGGCTGGTCGACTCGTACGCGCTGACGCTCGCTTTCGTCGCCCTGTCGGGAATCGGCGTGGCCGCCTACCACCCCGAAGCCGCACGGGTCGCGAGGATCGCGAGCGGCGGAGGGCATACGGCCATGGGCTGGTTCTCCCTCGGCGGGAACGTCGGGTTCGCCGCCGCACCCGTCCTCGTCGCCGCGGTCATGGCGCTGGGCGGGCTCCGGATGTCGCCGCTGCTCGTCGTTCCCGCGCTGGTGGGATCCGTGCTCTGCCTTCCCGTGCTGCGCGCCCTCACGCGGAAGGCCGGCGCCGGCGGCTCGCGATCGGACGCCGTCGGCGTCGACGACTGGAGGTCGTTCGCGAAACTGTCGGCGGCGGTCGTCTTCCGCTCGATCGTGTTCGTCGGGCTGAGCACGTTCGTCTCCCTCTACGCCCAGCAGCGGACCGGCGGCGGCACGACGACGGGCAGCGCCGCCCTGTTCCTGCTCTATGTCGGCGGCGCCGTGGGCACTCTGCTGGGAAGCAGGCTGGCCGGACGCCGGGGCCGGGTCACCGTGATCCGCTGGTCGTATCTGGCCACCGTCGGCACGGTCGCGGGAGTCGTGTTCGTGCCGGGCCCGGCCTTCTTCGCCTTCGTCCTGCTGACCGCGGTGAGCCTGTACGTCCCGTTCTCACTCCAGATCACCCTCTCCCAGGATTACCTCCCCACGCGGGTCGGCACCGCCAGCGGCGTCACGCTTGGCCTGACGGTCAGCATCGGCGGTCTCGCGAGTCCCGTCATCGGAACGGTCGCCGACCACACCTCTCTGCGAACGGCCTTGATTCCGTTGATCGCACTGCCGCTTTTGTGCTGGATCACAACCCGCACCCTGTCCGAGCCGTGCTCCGTCCAAACGGGAACGGAAGAAAAGTCAATGTCGCGACAGTAAATGGTGTACGGCCCTGTACATCATCGGTTACCGGCTGGTAGGTTCCGGGAATCCAAACGTGATCCACTTCATGATTCAAAGGGGAGTCATGACCCGAAAGCCCGCTCGTCTGCTGGCCGTCGCGATCGCCCTCATCGTCGGTTTCGCCGCCGCGCCCGCCGCCTCCGCCGCCCCCGCCACCGACCCGTTCTACAGCTACGACGGCAGCGAACCGTTGTCTTCGTACAGCCCCGGGACCGTTTTGAAGACCCGGACGCTCAATTACCACGTCCTCGGCATTTCCACGCCGCTCAAGGTGACCCAGTTGCTCTACCGGTCCACCGACGCGCAGGGGAAGCCGTCCGCCAACGTCACCTCGGTGCTGCGCAGCCTCACCGGCGACAGCACCAAAGCCGTTTCGTACCAATCGTTCTACGATTCGCTGAATCCCGAGCACGGCCCGTCGAGGGCGATCGCCGGCGACGTCTCGCTCGGCGGCCTGATCGCCAACGCGGAGTCGCTGTTCATCGCCCCCGCGCTGCTACTGGGCTACAACGTCGTCATCCCCGACACCGAAGGCCAGAAGGCGAACTTCGCCGCCGGGCCGGAATACGGGAAGAACACGCTCGATTCCATCCGCGCCGCGACGAGGTCGCCGGGGACGGGAATGAACGACAAGACCCGGTTCGGGCTCATCGGCTATTCGGGTGGCGCCATCGCGACCGGCTGGGCGGCCGCGCTCGCGCCGGATTACGCGCCCGAGGTCAACAAGAACCTCGTCGGTTTCACCGAAGGCGGAGTGCTCGTCAAACCGTCGCACAATCTCAAATACGTCAACGGCAGTGTCGCGTGGACCGGGGTCATCCCGATGGCGCTCATCGGCGTCTCGCGGTCTTTCGACATCGACCTCAAGCCGTACGCGAATTCGTACGGGCTCCAGGTGCTCAAGGACATGGAGAAGGCGTCGATCGTCGACGCGCTCGGCCGCTATCCCGGGCTGACGTGGGAGAAATTCGTCAAACCCGAGTACACGAACCCGAACAAGGTGCTGCCGTACGTCGAGGCCGTGAACAAGATCAACCTCGGTTCCGCGCCGACGCCGACCGTGCCCGGCTACATCGCGCAGGGCAACAACGGTGTCGTGGAAGGCACTTTCGGCAACCCGCCGGGGATCGGGACCGGTGACGGCGTGATGGTCGCCGGTGACGTGCGCTCGCTCGCCCGGCAGTACTGCGACACCGGCAACAAGTCGATCAAGTACGACCAGTACGACCTGCTGAGCCACGTCGGGGCGGCCGCCGCCTGGGCGCCGCAGGCCATCGGCTGGCTCAACGACCGGTTCGCGGGCAAGACCGCGCCGTCCAGCTGCGGGAAGATCGCGCCCGGCAACTCCCTCGCCCCGGAGGTGCCGGTCAGCTGACCGCTCGGTCCGTGAAGGCCTCCTTCCCTACTCTCAAGGTAGGGAAGGAGGCCTTCACGGATTTCGGGGACCGGTACGGTGCCGCACGTGACCGAGCACCGCAAGCTGCCGAAGGGGCCGCACAACCTCAGCCGCGACGAGGTCGCCGGAACCCAGCGGGCCCGGCTGATCGACGCGGTTCTGGAGAACACCGGCAAACGCGGCTACGTCGCCACCACCGTCGGCCACATCACCGCCACGGCGGGCGTGTCACGGACCTCGTTCTACGAGCAGTTCACCGGTAAACAGGACGCGTTCCTCGCCGCCTATCGCGAGATCACCACCGAGTTCATCACGCAGGGCGTCGCCGCGGGTGCCGAGGCCGCGACACCGCTGGACGCCGTCGCCGTCTGCTGCGATTTCCTCGTCGACTACGTGCATCGGCGTCCTACCGCGGTCCGCGCCGCGCTGCTGGAGATCTACGCGCTCGGCGGCGCGGGGCTCGAAGCACGCGAGAAGACCTTGCGTGCCGGGGAAGCCGTCTTCGACCGCACGGCGGAATGGTTGCGCGCCACCGATCCCGCGCTGCCGTCACCGCCGCCGTTCACCGCGCGGACGGTCGTCGCCGCCACCATCGAGCTGATCACGCAGGCCATCTGGATCGGCACTCCGGACGCCTACGACCAGGCACGCGAAGCCGTCCGTTACACCTGGCTGCTCGGCCTGTTCGGGCATCGGAGCGTCGAGGGCTAGCGGGCGAGGCGCCGCCGTTCGAAGTCGACGATCAGTTTCGGATACCGCCGCGGGAGCAACCGGACGAGCCGGTCGACCAGTTTCGCGTCGTTTCCGACGAGTACCCGCGGTTTCCCCGCCTCGACCCCGTCGACGATGATGCGGGCGGCCTGATCCGCCGGCATCTTCAGCAGTTTCTCGTTGTACACGCGGACGCGTTCCCGCTGTTCGGCGGTGGGCTCGATACCGCGCGCCTCGGCTTCCTTCAGCGCGGCCGAGGCAATGCCGGTCTTGACGCCGCCCGGGTGGACGACCGTGACCCGCACCGGATGCCTGCCCGCGATCATCTCCGTGCGCAGCGCTTCGGTGAACCCGCGGACGCCGAACTTGCTGGCGCAGTAGGCGCTGAGCGTCGGCTGGGCCATGAAACCGTTGAGGCTGGAGACGTTCACGACCTGGCCGTCACCGGAGTCGATCAGATGCGGCAGGAACGCCTTGGTGCCGTTGATGACGCCGAAGAGGTTGACCGCGAGCGTGCGGTCGTACAGCTCCCATTCGGCGTCGAGCACGGTCTGCCCGCCGCCCGCGATCCCCGCGTTGTTGTAGATCTGGTGCACCACACCGAATTGCCCGGCGACGGTGGTCGCGTACTCCTGCACGGCCGCCCGGTCGCTGACGTCCAGTGCGGCGCCCTGCACTTCCGCGCCGAGGGCCTTGACCTCGGCGACGGTCTCGGCGAGTCCGCCTTCGTCCACATCGGACACCGCGAGCCGCGCTCCGCGCCGGGCGAGTTCGAGCGCCAGCTGACGGCCGATGCCGGAACCGGCGCCGGTGACGACGGCGACCTTCCCGCGAACGCCGCTCATCGGGTTTCTCCTGCCGGGTCGAGGGCCACTTCGGCGGTGAGCTCGACGAGCCGCTCCACCAGATCCGGGGCGATGTGGTGCCCCATTCCGGGGATTTCGACGTAGCGAGCACCGCTGATGGCCTTGGCGGTCGCGCGGCCGCCGCTGTGGTGGACCATCCGGTCGGTGTCGCCGTGGACCACGACCGTCGGGCAGGTGATACGGGCGAGTTCGGCGGTGCGGTCGCCGCTGGCCTGGATCGCGCCGATCTGGCGGGCGATACCGCTGCGGGCGCGCCGTCCCCCGGCGCGTTCCCACAGTCCCTCGGCCCAGGCCGTTTCGACGTCCTTGTCCAGCGGGAACGAGGCCGAACCGAGGTGGCCCATGAGCGACAGGTGCCCGACCACGGACTCCTCGACCGTCTGAGCGGGCCGCCTCGCCATGCGCACCAACGTCGACTTCGCGGGCTGCCCGACGCGGCGATGTCCGGTGGTGGAGAAGATCGACGTCAGCGACAGGACGCGGCCGGGGTTCCGGGCGGCGACGGTCTGGGCGATCATGCCGCCCATCGACATGCCGACCAGATGCGTCTTCTCGATGCCCAGGTGGTCCAGCAGGCCGACGGTGTCCGCCGCCATGTCGCCCAGGTCGTACGCGCCCGGCAGCGGTTTGGCCAGCAGTTGCCGGAGTTTGCCCGGGTTCGGCGCCTTGATGCGATCCGAACAACCCGCGTCCCGATTGTCGAACCGGATGACACGGAAGCCGCGGCGGGTGAAACCGTCGATCATTTCCCGCGGCCACGACGTGAGGTCCAGGCCGAGGCCGGCGATCAGCACCAGCGGCACCCCGTCGGCCGGGCCGTCCTCGCGGTAGCAGAGCCGCGGGCCGCCGGGGAGGTCGGCGAAGCTGTCGGTCACGAGCCCACCGCCTCACGAACCTTGGCGCGGGAGAAGTGCAGCTCGGGATCGGTGATGTCGTCCGCGCGCAGCAGTTTGATGTCCGAGTGGTAGCTCATCGAAGTCAGCCACGGCATGCGGTCACCCTGACGCGGGAGCTGGTCGAGCGCGCGCTGCACGTATCCGGCGGCGAAGTCCAGGAACGGCTTCGTCGGCATGTCCGGATCGGCGAGGACGGGGCGGCAGACGTCGTAGCCGTGGGTGTCCATATGCGTCAGCAGGCGGCAGAAGTGCTCGCACAGCAGGCCGATCTTGAGCGTCCACGACGAGTTCGTGTACCCGATCGCGAAAGCGACGTTCGGCACGTCCGAGAGCATCATTCCCTTGTACGCGACCGTTTCCGACAGGACCACCGGCTTGCCGTCGACGCTGAACTTCGCCCCGCCGAACACCTGCAGGTTCAGGCCGGTGGCGGTGACGATGATGTCCGCCTCCAGCTCGCGCCCGGATTCGAGCAGGATCCCCTTCTCGGTGAACGTCTTGATCTTGTCGGTGACGACGTCGGCCTGCCCCTTGCGGATCGCGGCGAACAGGTCGCCGCCGGGCACCGCGCACAGCCGCTGGTCCCACGGGTCGTACGGCGGGTTGAAGTGCTCGTCGACCGGATAGTCCTTGGGAAGCTGCTTCTTGTTGACGTACCGGATGAGGCCGCGGGCGGTCTTCGGGAACTTCTGGCAGAACTGCCAGACCGCCAGTCCCTTGCGGATGTTCTTGCGGCGTGTCAACGCGTACGCCCGCTCGTCGCCGAGGATCTTGCGCAGGCCGTTCGCGATCTTGTCCTCGCGCGGCACCGGCATCACGTACGTCGGGGTGCGCTGCAGCATCGTCAC
The DNA here is from genome assembly GCF_003947475.1 of Amycolatopsis sp. WAC 04197. Classification (NCBI taxonomy): domain Bacteria; kingdom Bacillati; phylum Actinomycetota; class Actinomycetes; order Pseudonocardiales; family Pseudonocardiaceae; genus Amycolatopsis; species Amycolatopsis sp. WAC 04197. Next base: position 92,146 of record NZ_QHJK01000012.1, read on the forward strand.
GTGCGCCGCGGTGCCCGCCATCGCCGGGATCAGGGTGACCGCGGTGGCGCCGCTGCCGATCACGACGACGCGTTTGCCCGCGTAGTCGAGGTCCTCCGGCCAGTGTTGCGGGTGCACGATCGTGCCGGCGAAGCGGTCGCGGCCTTCGAAGCGCGGGGTGAAGCCCTCGTCGTAGCGGTAGTAGCCGCCCGCGTTGAACAGCCAGCCCGCGCTGAGCCGGGTGCGCTCGCCGGTGTCGGTCCGCTCGATCTCCAGCAGCCAGCGCGCCTCGTCACTCGACCAGGCGGCCGAGAGCAGCTTGTGGTGGTAGCGGATGCTGGGCTCGATGCCGTTCTCGGCGATCGTCTCGCGCAGGTACGACAGGATCCGGGGCGCGTCGGCGATCGACTGCTTGTCCCGCCACGGTTTGAACTCGTAGCCGAAGGTGTGGAGGTCGGAGTCGGAGCGGATACCCGGGTAGCGGAACAGGTCCCAGGTGCCGCCGGACGTGCCGCGGGCCTCCAGGATGGCGAACGTCTTGCCCGGGTTCTCGGTCTTCAGGTAGCGCGCGGCCCCGATCCCGGAAATCCCGGCACCGATGATGACCACGTCGAGGTGCTCGACGGGTGTGCTCGTCGTCATGCGGTACTCCAGCCTCGTCTCGGTTCCCTCCACGATGCGGGGCGGACGTGGAGTTGCGCTAGCACTATCTGCACCATCATGCTGCACTCATGGTGCAAAGTGCCGCATCGCCGTGGCCGACCCTGTCGCCCGAGGCCCGTGACCTCTTCCGGCGAGGCGCGGAAATCGTGCTGCATCCGCGCGCCGAATGGATCGAGGAGCTGCACGAAGCCTCCCTCGGCGGCGACAGCATGCGCGCGGTCGCCGAGGACCCCGTGCTCACCGAGGGGACCAAACGCGCGAATCTGGCGAATCTGCTGCACTGGGCGGCCGCCAACGTGCAGCATCCCGGCAAACGCGTCTCCGCCAACCTGAACCAGGAAGTGCTCGACGGCGCCCGCGACATGGTGCGCCGCGGCTTCGACTCCGGCGGCCTCGACGCCTACCGGCGGGCGCAAGGAGTGGCCTGGCGCCGGTGGATCGAGATCTGTTTCGACCTCACGTCGGATCCGGTCCTGCTCCGCGAACTGCTCGACGTCTCGTCGCTGTCCATCACCACGTTCATCGAGGACACCGTCGCCGCGGTGTCGGAACGGATGGCCGCCGAACGCACGGAACTGACCCGCGGCGCCCACGCCGAACGGCGGGCGACGGTCACGTTGCTGCTGGAAGGCGCGCCCATCAGCCGCTCGCGCGCCGAAGCCCAGCTCGGCTACCCGCTCGCCGGCCCGCATACGGCCGCGATCGTCTGGAGTGGCTCGGTCACCCCGTCGTCACAACAGCTCGAAACCGCCGCGGAAACGCTCATGCGGGCCAGCGGCGCCTCACACCGGCTGACCGTCGTCGCGAGCGCCGCCGCGTTGTGGGTCTGGCTGCCCGGCCGGACGCCGCCGCGCACGGACCGGCTCGCCGAAGACCTCGCGCCGCATCCCGACGTCAGGGTCGCACTGGGGCGGCCCGGCAGCGGGATCGACGGCTTCCGCCGCAGCCATCTGGACGCCGCCGCCACCCAGCGGATGCTCGCCCGGCTCACCTCGCCGCAGCAGATCGCGCGGTACCAGGACATCCAGCTGCTCGTGCTGCTCACCGGTGATCCGGCGCAGGCGGGCGAGTTCATCGCCGACACCCTCGGCGAACTCCGGCACGCCGACGCCGAGACCCGGGAGACCGTGCGGACCTACGTGCACGAACTGGGCAACACCACGCGGACCGCGGAACGGCTCTACACGCACCGCAACACCGTCGTCCGGCGGCTGGCGCGGGCCGACGAACTGCTCCCCCGGCCGTTGGCGGAGAACGCGGTGGACGTGGCCGTGGCGCTGGAAACGTTGCGGTGGCTGGGAAGCGGGGCTTGAGCCGTCACGACAATGGCAGGTCGAGGTTCCGGATCATGGCGCGTTGTTCCGCCGTCAGCTCGCCCTCGACCGTGATGGTGAACGGCGGTGTTTCCTTGCGGGAGCGAAGAAAGTTGCCCCAGGCGATCCCCAGGTTCGCCAGTCCGGTCAGGGAGCCGATGGACATGCAGATGACCTCGAAGACATCGGGGTTCCGTGCCCCGGCGAGGCTGAGCGTCGCGGACCGCGTCACGTCGGCGTCTTCGCGGAGCCAGCTGTAGAACTCGGTCAGCGCTTGTTCGTCGCCGGCGGCGTTGATCGTCAGCTCCATGGGGCCTCCCTCGAACGTGCTATGCCTCCCAGTCGTGGCCTCGGCCCAGGGCGTAACAGGTTTGGCGCACTCATCTCCTCGTCGTGATCCGGGTGCAACCTCTAGATTGGAGGCATGGTTTCCACCGCCGAGAAGGCCACGCGGCTGCAGGAGTTGCACGCCGCCCCCGAGCTGCTGCTCGTCGTCAACGTCTGGGACGCGATCACCGCGAAGGTCGTCGCCGAAACCCCTGGCACCCAGGCGCTCGCCACGCCGAGCCACGGTATCGCCGCCGCCCGCGGCTATCCCGACGGCGAGGTGATCCCCCGCGACGAGATGATCTCCGAGGTGGCCCTGATCGTCCGGGTGGCGGGCGATCTGCCGGTCACCGCCGACCTGGAAGCCGGCTACGGCGACCCGGGCGGTACGGTCGCCCGCGCGATCGAGGTCGGCGCGGTCGGCTGCAACCTCGAAGACCAGATGAAACCGCTGGCCGAATCCGTCAAGGCCGTCGAGGCCGCGGTCGCCGCCGCCCAGTCCTCCGGTGTCGACTTCGTGCTCAACGCCCGCACCGACGCCTTCCTCCGGGCGGGCGACCGTGACCCCGAAGAAGTGCTGGCCGACGCGATCGCCCGTGGCCGCGCGTACCTGGACGCGGGCGCGTCGAACGTCTTCGTGCCCGGCAAGCTCGACGAGAGCCAGGTCGGCAGGCTGGTCGAGGCGCTGGGCGAGCGCAAGGTGAACCTGATCGGCGTCCCGGGCTCGATCCCGCTGGCGACCGCGCAGAAGCTCGGCGTCTCCCGCGTGTCCTACGGGCCGTTCAGCCAGAACGTCGCGCTCACCGCGCTGGCGAAGCTCACCGAGGACGTCTACGCCGGCGGCGGTCTGCCCGCCGACATGCGCAAGCTGAACTGAGCGGGCCGGAGTCCGTCGAAGTAGGGTCCCTTCCATGGTGCGCGGTGTCGGCCGGACGGAAGGGACCCTGCTGGCAGGCGCGGTGCTCGCGGCACTCGTGGTGACCGGCGTCCAGGCGAAATCCCCCGGCACGTGGCTGCTGGAAGTCGTCTGGGTGATGATCGGGTTGCCGCTGGTGGTGGCGCTGCGCAAACGCTTTCCCTTGACCCGTTTGCTGTGCTGGCTGCTGGTGCTGCACGCGTTCGTGCTGTGTTACGGCGGGCAGTACACCTACGCCGAGACGCCGGCCGGGGAGTGGTTCCAGGCCTGGATGGGCACTCAGCGGAACAACTACGACCGGTTCGCCCACTTCGTCCAGGGTTTCGTCCCCGCGATCGCCGTCCGCGAGGTGCTGCTGCGACGGACGCCACTGCGCCCCGGCGGCTGGGTCGCGTTCCTGACCGTCTGTGTCTGCCTGTCGATCGCCGCCGGCTTCGAATTCGTGGAGTGGTCCAGCGCACTCCTCGCCGGTTCGGGCGCGGACGACTTCCTGGGCACCCAAGGGGATGTCTGGGACACCCAGTGGGACATGTTCCTCTGCCTGTGCGGCGCGGTGGTGTCCTTGCTGGTCTGGCGCCGGACGCACGACCGGCAGCTCGACGGGCGATAGCCGGGCCCGGAGGCTTCCGAAGCGGCAGATACGGTCGTCGTCATGAATTTGCGAGCCGCGGCGGTGCGGCGTAAACCGGTCGCCGACCTGATCACCGAAAGTGGTCACGGCACGCTGAAGCGCTCCCTCGGCCTCGGGCAGCTGACCATGCTCAGCATCGGCGCGACGCTGGGCAGCGGGATCTTCGTCGTACTCGGTGAGGCGGTTCCCGTCGCGGGTCCCGCGGTCGTGCTGTCGTTCGTGCTGGCCGGTGTCACCGCGCTGTTCTCGGCGCTCTCCTACGCCGAACTGGCCGGGATGATCCCGGTGTCCGGTTCGTCCTACTCCTACGCGTACGCCACGCTCGGCGAGCTGGTCGCTTGGGTCTGCGGCTGGTGTCTGGTGCTCGAGTACGGCGTCTCGGTGGCGTCGGTCGCCGTCGGCTGGGGGCAGTACCTCAACGAACTGCTGCGGCTGACGTTCGGGTTCGCCATCCCCGACGCGTTGAGCCAGCCGCCGGGGTCGGGCGGGATCGTCAACGTCCCGGCCATCGTCGTCGTGCTGCTCGCCATGTTCCTGTTGCTGTCGGGCGCGAAGGAGAGCGCGCGGGCCAACGCGATCATGGTCGTGATCAAGGTCGGCACGCTGGTGCTGTTCTGCGCGATCGCGTTCTCGGCGGTGCGGGCGGCGAACTTCACCCCGTTCCTGCCGCTCGGCCTGGCCGGGCTGAGCGCGGGTGCCGCGAAACTCTTCTTCTCCTACATCGGTTTCGACGCCGCCTCCACGGCAGGCGAGGAGGCGAAGAACCCGCAGCGCGACCTGCCTCGGGCGATCCTGCTCTCGCTCGCCATCGTCACCGTCCTGTACTGCCTGGTCGCCGTGGCCGCGGTCGGCGCGTTGCCGTGGCAGGAGTTCGACGGCCAGGAGGCCGCGCTCTCGCATGTGCTCGGCGTCGTGGCGGACAACCCGTTGTGGGCCGGGCTGCTCGCCGTCGGCGCGATCGTGGCGATCTCCAGTGTGGTGCTGACCGTCCTCTACGGACAGACACGCATCCTGTTCTCCATGTCGCGCGACGGCCTGGTGCCCGCCGCGCTGTCCAAAGTGGACCCCAAGAGCGGCACGCCCCGGATCAACACACTCGTGGTCTCCGGTTTCGTCGCGGCGCTGGCCGCGTTCATCCCGCTCGGGAAGCTGGCCGACGCCACCAGCATCGGCACGCTCTTCGCCTTCGGGCTGGTGAACGTCGCAGTCCTGCTGCTGCGACGGCGGCAGCCGGAGGCACCGCGCTCGTTCCGGGTGCCGTTCTCCCCCGTCACGCCGGTCCTCGGGGTGCTGTGCTGCGGCTACATGATGCTCAGCCTCGACGGCGCCACCTGGATCGTCTTCGCCGGCTGGATGGCGCTCGGCCTGCTGATCTACTTCGGTTACAGCATGCGCCGATCCCGGCTGGCCGCGGAATAGCCCGTTCGCCGCCATAATTCCTAGCCTGTCCAGCCGCAGTACGGGCCCGATCATTGAAGTGACGGTGATCGATAGGGGACACTTCCGTCCGACCACGGAAAACCCTACCGTGAACCGAGGAATTCATGCGCCGAAATCGCATTACCGTGCTGACCGCGTGCCTCGTCCTGTCCCTCTCCCCATTCCCCGTGTCCGCCGCCGCGCAAGAGACGGCGGCCCCCTTCTGTTATGAAGAACCCGTCCAGCCGAAAGCCGATGTGAGTGACATAAAGGCCGGTTTCCAGTCCACGAAGTGGCTTCAGACGATCCAGGCCGTGTACAAGCGGCGCTGGCCCAGCGGCGAAGGCCTCGCGACCGCCCAGGCCAAGGACAAGTACTTCAGCCAGTTCGTGAACAAGACCAGCTTCAACGCGCTCGCCGAGTCCCTGATGGTGGCGATCCACGAAGAGACCCACATGTGGGATCTGGATCCTTCGAGAACCTCGTGGGACGTCTATGTCTCCGCCTGGATCGACGCTTCCCGCAAGGCGACGAAGGTCCCGATCCACGGCGGATTCCCGCGTCGCGAAATACTCCCGCTGATCACGGACGATCTCACGCGGTCGATGGACGACATCTACCTGCGCGACCAGCAGCAGGGGTCGTACCGGATCCAAGGGGTCATCGCGGAACTCAACGCCGGGCTCATGGGATTGCCCGCGGCGACCGTCGTCGCCGAGTACATCCAAGGAGTCGGCGCGAGCAATTCCCGCGACATCGCGGCGACGAACATGCGCTACCTCCAGCTGTACCTGCGCGTCGCCAAGACGAAGCATCCCGATTACTGGGCCAAGATCAAGGCACAGTCCGAATTACGCGAATTCGTGCTCATCGAGTTCCTTCGGACGGCCTACTGGCTGGATCAATCCGCGCCCCATGCCGCCAAACTCGGCAGTGCGGACGTGGCCAAGATCGTCGCCAAGAACTACGCCCCCGAGAACATCGCGATCATCGAGGAGTTCACCGGCGCCAAGGTGAACACCGGCACGGCCAGGAACTGCACGGTCTGACGCCGTACCCGGCTCGCCGGTGACGGGACCCGTCACCGGCGAGCCGCCGGCGTCACGGCACGAACACCGGCTGGTCCAGCGCCCACAGCCAGGAGCCGTCCGGCTGACGGCGGGCGACCTCGACGGTCATCTCACCGGTGGTCAGCGTGGACGCGGTGAGCGCGAGGTCCCCGCTCACCAGCGCCGGGTGCTGCCTTCCCGGCAGGAGTTCCGGCGCGGCCGCGACGAACTCCTCGTACACCTTGCGGATCTCCGTGTGCCCGGTCGCGACGTTGCCCGGCGGGAACGCCAGCACCGCGTCCGGTTCGTACAACGCCACCAGCCCGTCGACATCGCCCGCGTTGCCTCGTTCGATGAAGAACCTGCCCAGATCGTTCGGCTCAGTGGCCACAGTCCTGCTTGTCATGGGGATGAGCTTCGCAACGAATACACGACATCCTGTGTCGTGTATTCCGTTAGAGTTTTCACATGCGCGCCGACCGGCTGGTCTCCCTGGTGTTGCTGTTGCGTCATCGGGGCAGGCTGTCCGCGACCACGCTCGCCCGCGAGCTGGAGGTCTCCACCCGCACCGTGCTGCGCGACATCGAGGCGTTGTCGGCGGCGGGTGTCCCGGTGTACGCCGAACGCGGCAGGCACGGCGGTTTCGCGCTGCTGCCCGGTTTCCAGACGGAACTCACCGGGCTGAACCACGACGAGGCACTCGCGCTGCTGATCGCGGGTTCGCGGCGCGGCGCGCAGGCGTTCGGCCTCGGTTCCGCGCTCGCGTCGGCCATGCTCAAGGTGATCGACGCGCTGCCTGAGGGCCAGCGGGACACCGCGGCGGGCGCGGCCCGGCGCCTGCTCGTCGACCCGGAGACCGATCTCCTCTCGCGCCGGGTGGCCGGCGAGGAGGTGTCCGACGCCATCGTCGCCGAGGTCCGGCGCGCGGTGTTCTCCGGGCACAAGCTGCGCATTCATTACGCGGCCTCGGGTCAGGCGGCGCGCTGGCGCACGGTGGACCCGATCGGGCTGGTCACCGTCCGGGATCAGGGTTATCTGCTGGCCACGAGGGCAGGCGAGGACCGTACTTACCGGCTGTCCCGGCTGCGGGCCGCCGAGGAACTCCCGGAACCCGCGGAACGACCGGAGCGCGTCGATCTGGACCGGACCTGGCAGGAACGCAGTACGAGGTTCCGGACCGGCGGGGATCAGGTCGCGGTCGAGGTGCGGGTGGATCCGGCACGGCGGGACCAGCTGGTGGGCACCGCGCTGGCCGTCCTCGCGGAGGAGACCGAGGAGGACGGCACGCTGAGGCTGGAGGTGACGTTCCAGGACGCGCGGCACGCCGAATGGGCGCTGTGGAACCTCGCTGCGGAAGCGGAAGCCCTTGCCCCGCCTTGGTTACGCGATTCCTTGCGGGACAGGGCGGCGGCGATCACGGCCCGCTATCCCGTGAGACAAAAGTCAAGTTGAGGCCGCAGGTCGGGACGGGATAATCCGATCATGACGAACGCCGCCCCTGGCCGGGCAGCCACGAGTTTCCGCGTGCTGCTGAAGGGTTACCGCGTCCGCGCCGACCTCACGCAGGAGGAGCTCGCCGAGGGGTCCGGGGTGAGCGTCCGCGCGATCAGCGACATGGAGCGGGGGATCGCGAAAAGCCCGCAACGCCGGACGATCGAAGCACTCGCCGCACCGCTGTCCTTGACCGACGAAGAACTGACCGGCCTGCAGAAGGCCGCGAGGCGGGGCCGGACCCCCTCCCCCGGTATCCCCAAGACGCACCTGATCGGCGTCCTCCCGGCGGACGTCGACGACCTCACCGGACGCGAGAGCGATCTCGACGCGCTGCGCGCCCTCTCCGCGGATCTGTGCGACGGACGGCGCCGGGCCGGGCGGGTCGCGATCCTGAGCGGACCGCCCGGGACCGGCAAGACCACCCTCGCGGTCCGCGTGGCGCACAACCTCGCCGAGGAGTTCCCCGACGGCAGGCTTTTCCTGAAGCTGCGCGGTATGTCCGCCGACCCGGCGAACCCGGCGGACGTGCTGCATCTGATCCTGCGTTCGCTGGGTGTCGACGCCGTGCGCATCCCCGCCGATCCGGAAGACCGGGCGGGCCTGTGCCGGTCGCTCCTGCGGGATCGGGCCGTCCTGATCGTCTTGGACGACGCGGCCGACGAAGCCCAGGTCCGCCCGCTGCTGGTCGGCGGGCCGCGATGTCTCACCCTGGTCACCGGCCGTCAGATGCTGGTGGGCCTGGAATGCGCGAGCAGGCTCCCTCTCGACGTCTTCGGCGAGCACGACGCCGTCTCCCTGCTGTCGGCGATTATCGGGGCGGACCGCGTCGCGCGCGAACGGCGAGCGGCACTCGAACTGGTCGAACTGTGCGGCAGGCTGCCGCTGGCGCTGCGGATCGCGGGCAACCGGCTGGCGAGCCGTCCGACGTGGCCGCTGTCGCGTCTGGTGGACCAGCTCCGCGACCGCGGCCGTCGGCTGACCACCCTGACCGCCGGCGATCTCTGCGTGCGCAGTGTGTTCGAACTGTCGTACCGCCAGCTCAGCCCGAACGCCGCCGCGATGTTCCGGCGGCTGTCCCTCGTCCCGGCCGCGGATTTCCCAGTGGGTGCCGCGATGACGCTCGTCGAAGCTTCCGACGAGGACGACGCCGCCGTCTTCCTGGAGGAACTGGCCGACGCGAGCCTGCTGCAGACGTCTCAGGAGAACGGGCGATACCAGTTCCACGACCTCCTGCGGGTCTTCGCGACCGAACGGCTCGCCCGGGAGGAATCCCCCGAAGTCGCCGCAGCGGCGGAAAAGCGGCTGACGGACTGGCTGGTGCGCACCGCGACGGCGGCGGGCCGCTACTTCCACCCGACCGACGGGGTCAGCCCGCTCCCGGTCGCCACACCGTCGTTCGGTGACCACACCGGCGCGGGCAGATGGCTCGAAGCCGAGCTGAAGAACTGGCTCGCCGCGGTCAAAAGCGTCGCCGCGCGCGGTGACCACCGGCCGGTCCTCGACCTCGCCGAGTCGATGCACTGGTATTCGGAGATCGGTGGTACCGCGAGCGTCTGGTACGACGTGTTCGGGCTCGCGGTGAACTCGGCCATCGCGCTCGGCAGCAAACGGGACGAGGCGGTGCACCGGAACTATCTGTCCTGGGTGCAGGCTTCGCTGCGCGACCGGGCGGAGGAGTCGATCCGGATGGCCCGGCTGGCGTGGGACGCCGCGGTGGAGGCGGGCGACCGGCGCGAACAGGGCTGGGCGCGGGTGTACCTGACGAGCGCCCACGCCCGCGACGCCGACGCCACGACGTCACCGAAGCTCTTCGACGAGGCGGCGCGTCTGTTCGAAGAGGCCGGCTACCCGCTCGGAGTCCATGTGGCGCGGACGATGCGGGCTTCGTACTGGTACCGGAACGGCCGGTTCGCCGACGCCGCCGAGGAGTTCGACGTCTGTGTCCGCTACTTCGCGCAGGAGCACGGCGGCACGCGGACCCCGGTGGACGACACCAACTACGCGTACGTGCTGCTGCGGTCGGCGCGGAACCTGGCCGCGCTCGACGCACCCGATCGGGCACTCACCCAATGCGAAACGGCGCTCGCCCTGTTCCGCAAGCACGGGGCGGCCATGGGCCAGGCCCGCGCGCTGCAGGAGACGGGACGGCTCCTGCGCCGTCAGGGCGACCACGCGAACGCTCACCGCCGCCTGTCCGAGGCCGAGCAGCTCTACGAACGCATCGGGCTGACACAGGCCCAGATCGAAACGCTCGTCGAACGAGCGGCGCTGGCCGACGAGAGCGGCGATCCGGCGTTGGCACACGCGGACCGGGAACGCGCGCGTGGTCTCGACTTTGGGACGTCAGATGTCCCGAAACCCACACAGTGAGCCCTTTCAAAGGCTGCCTGACGAATGGTGTTCCGGGCGCGATACTGGCCTTCATGATTCCAGCGAACCGCCCGGACACAGTCCACTTGAGGGCGTTCACCGAGGCCGACCTCGCCTTTCTCGACCGTCTCTGCACGGATCCCGATGCGCTCGGCGAGTTCGAGTGGCCCGGATTCGGTGATCCGAGGGCACGCCGCAAGCGATGGGAGCTCGACGGGTACATCTCCGCCGAGTCCGCGTCGGTCGCGATCGCGCGGGCCGACGACACGGTTGTCGGTATCGTCTCCTGGAAGCCCCGCGGCTTCCCCTTGGGTGTCACCTACGAGATCGGCGTGGGGGTGCTACCCGAGCATCGTGGACAGGGGGTGGGCACGGCGGCGCAGAAGTTGCTCGTGGACTACCTGTTCGGCCGCACGACCGCGAACAGAATCGAAGCCCTCACCAATGGCGGTAACCTCGGCGAGCAGAAAGCCCTCGAACGCCTGGGGTTCCGCCGGGAAGGGGTCATGCGCGGCAGATCCTTCTACCACGGCGAGTATGTCGATGTGCTCGTCTACGGTCTGCTCCGCTCGGAGCATTCTCCCGGAACGCCATGAGCGACCTAAAGGCTCAGTGACCGACTGCGGGCATGCCGAGGGGCCCGTCGCCTGGGTGGCTGGCGGGCACCTCGGTGGTCAGACGTGGTGCAGGGTGTTGCGGCGGGGTTGTCGGAGCGGATCTCGATACTGGGGTGGGATGAACTCCGGTAACCCATCGGCCGCCATCCGGACTTCCCAATCACCGTGATGAATCAGCCGATGATGGAAGCCGCAGAGCAGTACCAGATTCCGAAGATCGGTCGGACCGCCATCTGCCCAGTGCTCAATATGATGAGCATGGCAGTTCTTGGGTTTCCGGTGGCAGCCGGGGAAGGCGCAGCCCCCGTCGCGAATGTTCAACGCACGCCGCTGCCCGGGGGTGACAAATCGTCTCAGCCGCCCCATATCCAGCGGCTCACCCGAGGCACCCATCACGACCGGCAACATGAGGCAGTCGCAGGCGGCGAGTCGGGCTTCTCGCGCCGTCATCGTCCCCACAAAGTCGAGACAGGCGGTGCCGAGGCCGGACTTCAGTTCCTCGAGTCCGATGGTGACATGCACCAAGGTGCGGTAGCCGCTGGTCCCCGGCTGGTCCGGGCAGGCGATGGCCAGATCGAGCAGTTCGGCCCAGGCGTCTCCCATGCGCTCGCACTTCATCCGCAAGTCCGCCTGGCCGAACTCGTCCACCGGCCGCGGCTGCGCATGCGCCTCCAACGCGGCCGCGGTCCGGGCCCCGGTCTCGTCGTCGAGCAGACCGGTCAGTTTCCAGAACCCGTCCTTGCGGCGCTCCAAGGTGATCTCGCGGCGTGGTTCTTTCGGTTCGGGGGCTTTGGGTTCGTTGCCGTCAGGGTTGAGCCAGCCCTGCAGCTTCGCTTCGGCGTTAGCGAGTTGGCGGGGACCGGCGTTCGGAGCAAGGTCAGCGAGGATCTTCTCCGCACTCTCCCGATCCTCGGCAGAAGTATCGGCAGGGAGGTTCTTCAAGATCTCCAGAATCTGATCGATCCGCTCATCCCCGACCAACCCCTGAGCCGCGACCGCGGCAGTCGCCGGTGCGACAGGCGGAACTTCCGTGCCATCCAGAGCGCGGGTGGGATTCAGGGCGAGCGCCCGCTTCACCACCGCACCCGCTTCGCCACGCGACAGCCCCGCCAGATCCGCGAACCAGCTCGCCGTACTCCCATGCCCGTACAAGTCTTTGACGCCACGAGACTCGATCTCCGCCAGGAACTGCCCCAGACAAGCGGTCGCGATCCGGATCACCTGCAAAGCGTGCTGCACGCCATGGGCAAGCTCCAGCTTGCCGGCGCGCCACAGTTCCTGCGGCAACTCGGGAAGGAAGGTCTCGGACACAACTCCATAATAGCGCAAATCCATCGAACACGCGTTCGTAATTTTAAGCAACAGGCCAACTCGCACCGACAACACTGAAGGGTGAAACAGTCGCCAACGCCGCATCACCCTGAGCGACTCGCATTTAGTCGACTAAATGCGAAGAGGTCCACGCGGTTAGTCGACTAAATGATGAATCGGCAACTCCCAGGCGCCGCACTGCCGGTGTACTCCCCAAGCCCAGCAACCAACTCCGCCACATCCGGTCCATCGCGAGATGCGCCGGGTGATTCATGTACTGCTCGTACCCCTCGATGTCTTCGAGCACGGTGACCGCGCCGTAGTCGAATTCCCCGCCGAAATCGGGGCCGACGACGCGTGCCTTGATCGCGGGAATCGCGTTGACGTGTTCGCCCATTTGCGCGAGCCCCGCCGCTTTTTCTTCTTCGGACACTCCGGGCTTGAGCGTGAACCGGATGCAGTGGTAGATCATCGGGCGGCCTCGAAGGCGGCGGCGTGGTCGCGGGCGAAATCGGTGACGTCACGCGCGGGGTGTCCGGTCAGGTCGGCGACGGACGTGTGCACTTCGGCGGCTTCGCCTCGGGCGTAGTGGGCGTAGTCCTCGATGAGGCCGTCGAGCTGCCACGGCGGGAGCAGACCGCTCAGCGCGGCGGCGAACTGGTCGGCGGACGTGTCGTGGAAGACGACGCTCCGGCCCAGAACCGCGGAAAGCGCGTGGGCGATCTCGGTGTGGGTCACGGCGCGCGGGCCGGTCAGCGTGTAGGTCCTTCCCGCGTGCCCCGGATCGGTGAGCACGACCGCGGCGGAGTCCGCGATGTCCCTGGTGTCGATCGCGCTGACGGCGGCGTCGCCGATGGGTGCGGCGATGAAGCCCTGCGCGATGGTGCGGGAGAAGGCGAGCAGCGCCTGCAGGTACAGGTTGGGGCGCAGCACGGTGTGCTCGATCCCGAGTTTTCCGACGTATTCCTCGACTTCGGCGTGCCAGCGCAGGAATCGCACCGGCGAGTCGGCGTTCGCCGCGTACTGCGAGAGCAGCACGAGCCGGTTGACGCCGGCGTCGCGGGCCAGGTCGGCGAACCGGATCTGGTGTGCGGCGGCGTCGGCCGCGGATGGGCTGTTGAGAAATGCCGCGGCGACGCCTTTCAGTGCCGCGGCGACGGATTCCGGGTCGCCCAGGTCGGCGACGACGGTTTCGGCGCCGGGAACGGAGCGGCCCGGGTCCCGGGTCATGGCGCGGACGGCGACTCCGCGAGCTCGAAGGGCGGGGATCAAGGCGGAGCCGATGGTTCCGGTCGCGCCGGTCACCAACACGGTGTCCATTGTGGAGTGTCCTTTCCGGTCGAGATCAACGTTTGGCGGAGGCGAGCGACACCGCGAGGGCGATGACGACGAAGGCTGCCTCGCCGAGGAAAGCGGTCGTGAACGAGATGTCGCCGTGGGTTCCGGCGGCGCCGATGGCGATTCCGGCGAGTGCGGCGAGGCCGACCGCGCCGCCCAGTTGCTGCGCGGCGTTGACCAGTCCGCTGAGCAGCCCCGCCTCGCCGTCCGCGCTGTCGCGGACCGCCATCGCGGTGGCGTTGACGGCGCCCAGCCCGAGTCCGGTGCCGATCAGCAGGAACGCGCCCAGCAAGCTGACCGAGAAGCCACTGGTCGTCGGATCCCAAGCCAGCCACAGGAAACCGGCGAGCAGGACGGTGAGAGCTGTCGGGAGCGCGCGGCCGGGTCCGACGCGTTTCGCCAGTATCGGCGCGAGGACACTGCCGACGATGATCATGACGGCGAGCGGGAGCTGGGTCATCCCGGTCGCCAGCGGGCTCATCCCGAGCACGTCCTGCTGATACTGGGGCAGGAAGAAGAACAGGCTCGTCAGGGTGCCGCCGATCAGCACCATCACCAGATTCGCGGTGACCACCGGCTTCCGGCGGAACACCCCCAGCGGGACCAGTGGCCGCGCGGAACGCCGCTCGACGACCACGAACGCCGCCAGCGAAACGAGACCCGCGGCGCGCCCGGCGACCGTGCCGGGCGCGGTCCAGCCGGCGTCCGAGGCGGAGACCATGCCCAGCGCGAGCCCGGAGATCCCGATGGTGATCGTGACGGCGCCCAGCGCGTCGAACCGGCCCGGCCTGCCGGGCACCGGCGCCACCGCGCGCCACACGACCACCGCGCCGAGGACACCGAACGGCACCGGCGTCACGAATACCGCCTGCCAGCCGAGCAGTTCGGTGAGCGTTCCGCCGAGGAAGACGCCGGCGAGGCTGCCCGCCCCCGCGACCGCGCCCCAGATCCCCATCGCCCGGGTGCGTTCCGCGGGCGACGGGTAGAGGCCGAGCACGAGCGACAGCGCGGCGGGCATCAGGACCGCGGCCCCGATCCCCTGCCCGATCCGCCCGGCGATCAGCATCCCGCCGCCGGTGGCCAGCGCGCAGAAGGCGGTCGCCGCGAGATAGCCCGTCATCCCGGCCAGGAACACCTTCCTGGCCCCGAGCACGTCGGCGAGACGGCCTCCGAGCAGCAGCAGACCGGCGAAGGTCACCAGGTAGCTGTCCACCACCACGGTGAGCTCGGCGGCGCTGAGTCCGAGACCCTGCCGGATCCTGGATCCGGCCAGGTTGACCATCGCGGCATCGAGGATGACCAGGAACATGGCGCTCGCCAGACCGGCCATCGCCATCCCGCGCCAGATCCGTTTCGTCTCTCGTACTGTCATGCCGCAACGATCGCGCGGGCCCGCCTCCGCTCGCGTCGGCGACAATCACCTAGTTCGTCTCGCTAGGGTTCAGGCCATGCCCACGATCTCGTCCCGTCCGCTCGTCGGCAGGCGCGACGAGATCGATCGCCTCCTCGCCCTGATCCACGCGGCCGGCCGGGGCGAGGGCGGGGTGCTCGTCCTCCGTGGTGAGCCGGGGATCGGCAAGAGCGCGCTGCTCGACCACGTCGAGCAGGCGGCCGCCGGGGAATTCCAGCTCATCCGCGCGTCCGGGTCGGAGTTCGAGGGAGAACTGCCGTTCGCGGCTCTGCATCAGCTGTGCGTTCCGGCGCTGGCGCATCTCGACACGCTGTCGGCGCCGTACCGCGAGTCCCTCCTCGTCGCCTTCGGACTGGCCGACGGCGCGCCGGACCCGTTCCGGGTCGGCCTCGCCGCGCTCGAACTGCTGTCGACGGCCGCCGGGACGCGTCCGATGCTGTGCCTGGTCGACGACGCGCATTGGCTGGACACCGCGTCGGCGAGGGCGTTGACGTTCCTGGCGAGGCGGATCGCGGCCGAGCCGATCGCGATGGTGTTCGCCGCCCGCGACCGGGATCCGGTCCGCGGCCTGGACGAGCTGCCCGGCCTGACGGTCGGCGGCCTGACCGACGCGCACGCGCGCGCCTTGCTGGCCGCGGAGAAGACCGTGACACTGGACGAGCGGGTGCGTGACCGCCTGCTCGCCGAGGCACGCGGCAACCCGCTCGCCCTGATCGAACTGCCGAAAGCGGGTGGCTTCGCGCCGCCGGAGCCGTCGCCGGTCGCGAACCGGATCGAACGCAGTTTCCTGGCCAGGATGGCGGAGCTGCCCGTGGACGCGCGGAGGCTGTTGATCCTCGCGAGCGCCGATCCCACCGGCGATCCCGGTCTGCTGTGGGCGGCCGCGGGGCGGCTGGAGATCGACGTGCCCGCCGCGAGCGCCGCCGCCGAGGCGTCCGGGCTGATCCGGTTCGACACACGGGCGCGCTTCTGCCATCCGCTGGCGCGGTCCGCCGCGTACCGCGCGGCCGAGCCGGAGCAGCGCCATACCGCGCATCGGGCGCTGGCCGAGGTCACCGACGCGGAAACCGCCGGGGACCGGCGGGCCTGGCACCGCGCGCAGGCCACCACCGGACCGGACGAGGAGGTCGCGGCGGAGCTGGAGCTGTCGGCGTCGCGGGCGCAGGCGCGCGGTGGTGTGGCGGCCGCCGCCGCGTTCCTCGAACGGGCGGCGGCGCTTTCGCTCGATCCCGCCAAGCAGACCGAGCGCACCCTCGCGGCCGCGCGGACGACGCTCGAAGCGGGCGGGACGGAGGCGGCGGCGGATCTGCTGGCCAGCGTCGACACGGAGACCTTGGACGTGCCGCAGCACGCGTCCGTCGACCTGCTGCGCGGGCGGATCGCGTTCGCCCAAGGCGCGGAGGGCGCCGTGCGGGGGCCGGAGCTCATTTTGCGGGCGGCGCAACGGCTCGCCGCCGTCGATCCGGGGCGATCGCGCGAGTTCTTCGTCGCGGCACTGGAAATGGGGCTCGTCGTCGGCAGGGCCGCGGGAGTGCTGGACCGCGTCCTCGACGCGGCGCGCTCGGCGCCTCCGGGGCCGCCGGACCTCCTCGACGCGCTCGTACGGCTGACCACCGAGGGACACCAGGCCGGTGTGCCCGCGCTTCGCCGGGTCCTCACCGGCGACGACGCCGGCTGGACCAGAACTCCCGCCTTGGCCACCGTGCTCGCGGGCGAGCTGTGGGACATCGAGCTGCACGCGACGATCGTCGACTGGCTCGTGCGGACCGGGCGCGACACCGGATCGCCGATGACCATCCGGCTCGGTCTGTCCCAGGTGGCGCTGCACGCGGTGCTCACCGGGAATTTCGGCCGGGCGATGGACGCGATCGCGGAAGAGGAGGCGATCGCGGACGCCGTCGGCGACGCGCCGCAGCTCTACCCGCGAGTGCATCTGGCGGCCCTGCGCGGCCGTCGTGAGGAAGTGCTCGACCTGTTCGCCGAGGCGACGACGCGGGGCAGCGGCCAGCTGACCGCGAACGCCCACTGGGCCACGGCCGTGCTGTACAACGGTCTCGCCGAGTATCCGGCCGCGCTGGACGCGGCGACGCGTGCCGTGGCGAGCGGTGATCTCTTCCTCGCCGGCATCGCGCTGCCCGAGCTCGTGGAGGCCGCGGTCCGGTGCGGGGAGCACGCCGTCGCCCGGTCGGCGCTGGACTCCTTGACCGAACGCACGGAACCCGCCGGAACCGCGTTCGCCCTCGGGATCGCGGCGGCCGCGCGGGCGTTGGTCAGCGACGCGGAGGCCGATCACCTGGAAGCGTTGGGGCAGCTGGAAAACGGCCCGCTCTCGGTACATCTCGCGCGGGCGCGCCTGCGGTACGGCGAGTGGCTGCGCCGCGAGGGCCGCCGTCGCGAGGCACGCGAACACCTGCGCACCGCGCACGAACGGCTGTCGGACATCGGCCTGGAGGCGTTCACCCGGCGGGCCGCCGACGAGCTGCGGGCGACCGGGGAGGTCGCCCGCAGCCGCACCGGGCATTCCTACGACCACCTGACCATGCAGGAGACGCATATCGCGCGCCAGGTCGCCGCGGGCGCGACGTCGAAGGAGGTGGCCACGCGCCTGTTCCTCAGCCCCCGCACGGTGGACGCCCACCTGCGCAACATCTTCCGCAAGCTCGGCATCACCTCGCGCAGGCAGCTGAAGGGTATGCCCGATCTCCTCGACGCGGGGGCCGCTTCTTGACGTTCACACCGCTCAGACCGGGATGTCGCCCGCCGTCCCCCATTGGGTGGTGAACAGGTTCAGGCCGTACCAGGTCCCGTTCGATGGGCGCCACACCACGAAGTCCGCCCGCGGGTCGCCGCCGAAATCGCCGCCCAGGGGCACGTCGCCCGCCACACCCCATTGCTGGGTGGCGATACCGAGCACGTACCAGACGCCGTTACCCGGGCGCCAAACGGCGAAATCGGCCCGGCCGTCGGCGTTGAAATCGCCGGCCACCGGAATGTCGCCCACGGTGCCCCATTGCTGGGTCGCGATTCCCCGTACGTACCAGACCCCGTCGCTGGGCCGCCAAACGGTGAAGTCGGTTCGGCCGTCCGCGTCGAAATCGTCCGCGACCGGAACATCACCGGCGACGCCCCATTGCACGGTGGCGATACCCAGCACGTACCAGGTCCCATTACTCGGTCGCCAGACGGCGAAATCGGAGCGGCCGTCGGCATTGAAATCGCCGGTCAACGGAACGTCGCCCGCCACGCCCCACTGCTGGGTCACCACCGCGCCGTTGCTGCTCTGGATGATGTACCAAATACCGTTGGCCGGCCGCCATACGGCGAAGTCGGCCCGGTGGTCACCGTCGTAGTCGGCGGCGACCGGCACGTCACCCGAGACGCCCCACTGCTGCGTCACCACGCCGCCGTCGCTGCTGCGGATCACATACCAGACACCGTTGCCAGGGCGCCAAACCGCCTTGTCCGCGAACCCGTCGCCGTCGAAGTCCGCCGCGGTCTTCTGCGACGGTGGCGAGGCGGCGATCCGGACGTCGCCCTCGTCCGCGCCCGCCGCGGGTGCCACGAGCAGACCGGCGAGCAGACCGGCCAGCGCCGTCCCCAGCCGAATGGATCTTCGCATTTTGCTCGAACCTCTTTCCGTTCGGTGGATGCACTCTTCCCAGTTCGCGCTTTTTGACCGAAGATACGCACCGGGACCGTTCCACCCTGACACCGACGTGTTGGCCTTGTCAGCAAGGTTTCCGTCCAGTGGACCGCGCGAGGGGATTTCAATGGAGACCAAGAGAAGACCGAGAAGCGTCCTCGAAGGCGCTTTCACCCTATTGGATGCCTTGGTACGACATCAAGGTGAAGCGGGATTGACCCAGCTGGCGAATTCGTGCTCGATACCGAAAGCGACGGCACATCGATTACTCGAGCAATTGACCGCGCTGGAGGTTGTCCAGCGCAGCGAAAACCGCTATCGCGTCGGCGCGCAGGCATTCCGGCTCGGCCAATCGTGGCAACCCTATCCACGTCTGCTGGAACTGGCCCGCGGCGAGCTCCGGCGCCTGACCGCGACGACGCGAGCCAGTTCGGTGCTCGCCGTGCCCTGCGACGGGCACTTCCTGATCGCCGCCGCCAGTCTTGCCCGGCCGGAGGATCACCTCCTTTTCCGCCCTGGATCGACCGTGCCGCAGCGCATCGGCCGGTTCTGCCCCGTCTGGCAGGCGGAACACGAACTCGTCGCCATCGAAGCGGCCATCAGGTTGCCGACCGGTCGCGCGGTCGGTTCGATCGCGGCCGTGCTCGCGCCGCGGCAGCCGCTCGCCGCGCTGTCCGAAACCGTCGCCCGCACCGCCCGCACGCTCGGCGCGGCGCTGGTGCGCAAAGCCGACACCATGTCGCCAATGTCCCTTTGAGCGCACAACGCGGTTTTCGAACGTTCGGGCCGCTTGCCCATTCGGGCAGACTTACCCCGTCCCACCGGCGATCCCGGCACAGGGCGCCGGATCCGGTCGTGCTCGGGATGATTGAATGACAAGGTTGTCACCCCGGCGTCCCGATCACCTTGAAGCGAGGCAAGTCGCGTGTCCAATCCGTTGATCGCGCCCACTCAGGATTCGACGAAGTGGTTCACCGGCGTCTCGTTGCTGGAGACCGCGGACGGGCTGAAGACGGCGATCGAATCCGGGGACTGGGCGGGCGTCGCGATGGGCGCGGTCGGGACCGCGCTGGACGCGCTGTCGATGGCGCTGGACCCGTTCGGCGCGATCCTGGCGGCCGGGGTGTCGTGGCTGATGGAGCACGTCGGCCCGCTCAAGGACGCGCTGGACGCGTTGGCGGGCAACGCCGACGAGGTTCAGGCGCAAGCGCAGACGTGGGCGAACGTGGCCAAGGAACTGGGCGAGGTCAGCGAGGAACTGACCGTCCTGGTCAAGAAGGACATCGAGTCGTGGAAGGGCGAGGCGGCCGACGCCTACCGCAAACAAGCGACCGACACCGCCACCGTCATCCAATCCGCGCAAAAGGGATCCGAAGGCGCGTCGTCCGGGGTGAAGACCGCGGGCGAGGTCGTCGCCGCGGTGCGGACCCTGGTGCGCGACATCATCGCCGAGCTCATCGGGCATCTGATCTCGTGGGCGCTGCAGGTGGTGTTCACCCTCGGCATCGGGCTGACCTGGGTGGTGCCGCAGGTGGTGGCGGCCGTGGCGAAGACGGCGGCGAAGATCACCGACCTGACGACCAAACTGGTGAAGGCGCTCAAGGCGCTGGTCCCGCTGCTGAAGAAGGCCGGGGACCTGTTCGACGACGCGGCGAAGGCGTTGAAGAACCTCAAGGGCGGCAAGGTCACTCCCTCAGGCAAGCCCAAGGACCTGGACACGAAGCCCAAGGGACCGCCCAAGGACAAGGACAAGGGCGGCGACGACTCCACCACGCCGTCGGGCGACCACTCCTCCCCGAAGAACGACCCGCCGAAGAACGACCCGCCACCCAAGAACGACCCGCCGCCGAAGAACGACCCGCCGGACAACTCGCGCGGCATCGACGGTTCGCACGGCGACGGCTCGACCACCACCTCCGGCGCGAAAGGCGGTGGAGGCAAACGGGATCGGACCGAGACCAACGAACCGGGCTGCAAGGAAGGCAGCGGTGACCCGATCGACGTCCAGAGCGGGGACGTGCTGGTCACCGAAAGCGATCTGGTCGTGCCGGGACCGCTGGGCCAGCTCGTGGTCCGCAACCACGTCTCGTCCTACCGGGGCGGCCGCTGGTTCGGCCCGTCGTGGGCGACCCTGGTGGACGAGCGGCTGACCGTCGCGAACGGGACGGTCACCTATTACTCCGCCGACGCGATGATCCTGCGGTTCCCGGTGCCCGCGCCGGGAACGGAGGCCACCGCCGTGCACGGCCCGCCGCGACGGCTGCGCGGCGAGGGCGCCGAGTACTTCCTGACGGATCCGGGACGCGGCACCGAACGCCGGTTCGTCCCGGCCGAAGGCGACCCGGGTCTGTTCCTGCTCAAGGAGATCCGCACCGAGGAGCACGCCTACGTCGAGCTGGAGCACGACGACGACGGCGCGCCCGCCAGGCTCAGGCACTTCGGCGGCGCGTGGATCGCCTTCGACGTCTCCGACGGCCGGATCCGCGCCATCCGCGCGCTGGGCGAAGCCACCGAAGTCCCCGTCGCCCGCTACGACTACGACACGCGCGGACATCTCAGTGTCCGCACGAATTCCTCGCCCCATCCGGCCCGCTACAGCCACGACGCCGAGGGCCGGATCACCGGCTGGACCGACCACAGCGGCGCCTGGTACCGCTACGTCTACGACGAGCACGGCCGCTGTGTCCGGGGCGTCGGGGATCAGGGCTACCTCGACACCTCGCTCGGCTACGGCGAGCGGACCACCACGGTCACCGATTCCTTCGGCCTTCGGACGGTGTACGAGTTCGACGAGGACGGGAACACCGCGGGGCTGACCGACCGGCTCGGCGGCGTGATCCGGAGCGAGTACGGTCCGCGCGACGTGCTGCTCAACCGCACCGACCAGCTCGGCAGGCGGACGGAGTTCGAGCACGACGCGGCCGGGCGGCTCCGCTCGGTGCTCCGCGCCGACGGCTCGCGCGTGGTGCTCACGGAATGGACCCACACCGAGCTCGCGATCGAGGTGACCGACGGCGACCGGGTGTTCCGGCGGCGGTACACGGCCCCGAACGTGCCGGATCCGTACACGGACCCGCTCGGCGTCACCGAGGACCAGCACCTCGAGGACTCCTACGTCGACGATCCCGCCCCGGGTGACGAGGTGCCCCGGCTCGAGGTCGATCTCTTCGGGCGGCCGCGCGCGGTCGAGGAGGCCGGCGGCCGGACGACGTACGCGTGGACGGTGGAAGGTTCCCTGCGGGAGGTCGTCGCCGCGAACGGGACCCGCCGCCGGTGGGCCTTCGACGGCGAGAGCCGGGAAACCGCCCGCATCGACGAACTCGGCAGGACGACCCGTACCGAGAACGGCCCGATGGGCACGATCACCGCCACGATCGACCCCGGCGGCGCGCGCACCCTTTGGCGCTACGACACCGAATTGCGGCTCGTCGCGGTGACCAACCCCGCCGGGCAGACGTGGCACTTCACCTACGACGCCGAAGGACGGCTGCTCACCCAGCAGGATTTCGCGGGCCGGATCACCCGGTGCGATTACGACGCCGCCGGGCAGCGGGTGCGGCGGGTCAACGCCGCCGGTGAGACCGTGGAGTGGCGGTACGACCTGCTCGGCAACCCGATCGAG
Organism: Amycolatopsis sp. WAC 04197; assembly: GCF_003947475.1. Classification (NCBI taxonomy): domain Bacteria; kingdom Bacillati; phylum Actinomycetota; class Actinomycetes; order Pseudonocardiales; family Pseudonocardiaceae; genus Amycolatopsis; species Amycolatopsis sp. WAC 04197. The sequence continues at coordinate 114,249 of NZ_QHJK01000012.1, forward strand.
CGGATCAGCCCGTCGGGCACCGAGACCTACCGTTACGACCCGGTGGGGCGTCTCGTGCGCGCCACCGGCCCGGACGGCGTCGTCGAGCTGGAACACGACGAGGCGGGCCGGGTCGTCCGCCAGGCGGGCACGGCCGGGGACACCGCCGTCGGTTATTCCACCCGCACCAAGACCATGCGCACTCCGTCCGGAGTGGACGTCCATTGGGGACAGACCGACGACGGGGCGGAGCTGCTGCGGATCGCGGGCACCGAACTGACCTTGCGCGAAGACGCCGCCGGGCGCACGGTCGCCGTCTCCGCCGGAGTGAATCCTTTGCTGCGGCAGGAATTCGACCCGGCTGGCAGGCTCGTCGCGCAGCACACCCCGGCCGGCACCAAGCGCTACCACCGGCGGCCGGACGGCAGCGTCGCCGCGCGGGAGGACCCGGCGGGCGGAGTGCGCTACGAGTACGACTACGCGGGCCGGGTCACCGCGGCGCACCATCACGGCGCTGCGGAGCACTACGCCTACGACGTGCTCGGCAATCTGCTCTCTTCGTCGCTCGGCCCGGGTGTGGCGCGTTACGTCCACGACGGGCAGGGCAGGCTGATCCGGCGGACCCTGCCCGCCCCGGACGGGACCGAGCTGACCTGGGTGTTCGGCTGGGACGCGCACGACCACCTGGTCACCGTGCACACGCCGGACGGCGCCCGGTGGCGCTATCGCTACGACGCGCTGGACCGGCGCGTGGCCAAGGAGCGGCTGGACTTCACGGGCGCGGTCGCCGAACGGGTCGATTTCACTTGGGACGGCAACGACCTCGTCGAAGCCCGGCACACCTTCGGCGGTGCCCCGGTGGAGACCCTGACCTGGATCCGCCATCCGTACGGGGATCGCGTGGTGGCGCAGGCGCGCACCCTGCCCGACGGCCGCACCGAGGTCGCCGCGGTGATCACCGACGAGATCGGCACCCCCACGGAGCTGGTCGGCCCGGTGGACGGCCGGGTCAGCCCGGTCCGGACGAGCGTCTGGGGCCTCGTCGCCCCCGGCACCCGCCCGGAGACGCCGCTCCGGTTCCCCGGCCAGTTCCACGACGCGGAAACCGGGCTGTATTTCAACCTCTTCCGCTACTACGACCCGGTCAACGCGCGCTACATCTCGCCGGACCCGCTCGGCCTGACCCCCGGGCCGAATCCGGAGACCTACGTCGACGATCCGTTCCTCGAGGCCGACCCGCTCGGCCTGACCAGGAACTCCGGCAAGCAGACCAACTACGCCGACGACCCGTACGCCTACCTCGACGACGACTCCACCTTCAACGCCCCGGCCCCGTGCAAGAAAGCCAAGCGGCCCGCGGCGAACCAGAACCCGGGGGCGGGCAACGCGGGCAACGGCGCCGGTTTCGCCAAGAAGCCCAAGACGGGCAGGCACGAACCCCCGATCACCGGCGACGCCAACAAGTCGCACGGCGATTCCGGCCGCACGGTGATGGAGGGCGGCGGCAAGGAGGGCAAGGGAACGCTCGACGGCTCCGGAAAGGGCGAATACCCGGGCGGGACCGATCCCGCGGGCAACCACCTCACCGACGTCGACGGCCTGAACGGCAAGGGCCACTCGAACTACGATCCGCGCCTGCGGGCCGAGCTCGACAAGCTGCGCTCGTCCGACCCCAACGACAAGATCGGCTACAAACCCGACCATCCCAACGGCTACTTCATCAAGGGCCACCTGCAGAACCAGGTGCTCGGCGGCTCCGGCACCGCGGACAACATGACCACCCTGTCCCGCAAGGCGAACGCCCAGATGTCGGGCAACTTCGAGGGGAAGCTCAAGGAGGCCGACATCAAGATCGGCCAGGTCAAGGAAGCCGTCGGCGGAATGAAGGATCCGGAGCTGCAGCGAAAGCTGAACGCGTTGGGTATCAACAAGACGCCGGCGGAGTTCCGGCAAGAGGCCGGGCGCCTGGAGGTGGACTACTCGGTCACCGCCAGCGACAAGGTCAAATGGAAGGACGCCGTCAACCCGGAAGAGCGCGGCATCCGGGACCACGTCGTGCTCAACGCCGAATACAAGAACCTGACACCCGATCTGCAGAAGTTCATCGATTTCCGGATGAAGGACGACTTCCTGACGAAATTCCCGCCTGTGGGCACGAAGATGGACACGATCAGCGGCAAGTTCGACCCGCCGCTGTGACCGTACGCCCGGCCGTGACAACCTCCGCCGCCCGCGAACGTCTTGTCCCTCAGGAAGAACCACTACCGAAAACCTGGGGAACGCATGAAGAGACTTTCCGCCGTCCTGACCGCGATGCTGGTGGTATTGGCCTTGACACCTGCCACGCCCGCGGGCGCGACGACCCGCTTCGACCGGGAACTCCAAGCCCGCATCATCCGTGCCCAGGCCTACGCCGACAGCAGGCCCGGTGACACCGGGATCGTCCTGCGGGACCGGTGGACCGGCGCCGTCTACCGGAGCGCGGACGCCGGGACCCTCATCTGGGCCTGTTCCACGCCGAAGCTGGCCATGGTCGTCGATCTGTTGCTGCGCAACGATTCCGGCGCCGTCCAGCTGACCGCGGAAGACCGCGACCTGATGCACCGCATGCTCAACTCCAGTGACGACGCCGCCGCCCACACCCTGTGGACCCGCTACGGCGGCGAGGCCGAATTCGCGCGGCGCTTCCCGTCCTACGGGATGACCGACATGCGGTTCACCGACCAGCACCCGCATCACTGGGGCTGGATCCTGACCACCGCGAACGACCTGGACCGGCTGATCAACCACGTCCTGACGAAGCTCCCCCGCCATCACCGCGACTACATCGTCCACGAGATGCGCACCGTCGACGTCAACCAGCAGTGGGGCGTCTGGGGCGCCGGCCCCGCCGCCCGCCCGGGCAACAAGGACGGCTGGTCCGACGACAACGACGACGGCTCCTGGATCATGAACTCGGTCGGCTTCGTCGGGCCGCACGAGCGGTACACCCTCGCGTTGATGAACAACACCAAGGTCATCCAGAACGGCTTCGAAACCGGGCAGGAGACCACCACCAAGATCAGCGAGATCCTGTTCAAGGGCTACTTCAAGGGCTGACCGGCGCCCACCTTGACTCGTGTCAGCATCCTGACATACCCTCGGCTATGTCAGGATACTGACACGAGGAAAAGGAGCACGACCATGCCCGCCACCGGCCCGGATTTCATCTCGCTGCAAGCGCGTGATCTCGACGCTTCGCAGGCGTTCTACGAGCAGTACCTAGGCCTCGTCCGCTCACCGGCCGGACCTCCGCACGCCGTCGTCTTCGAGACGAAGCCGATCGCTTTCGCGCTCCGCGAGGTCATTCCCGGCACGGACCTCGAATCCGTCGCGCAGCCTGGTATCGGCGCCGCGATCTGGCTCCACGCCACGGATGTCCAGGCCATTCACGACGCGCTCGTCGCCGGCGGGCACACCATCGTCTCCGCGCCGATCGACGGCCCCTTCGGCCGGACGTTCACCTTCGCCGACCCCGACGGCTACCGGATCACCCTCCACGACCGCGCCTAAGACGCCGCCCAGTCGCGGAACGCGGCGACGAACTCCTCGGGCGCGTCGGATTCCACGTAGGTGCCGGCGCCTTCGACGATCACGGTCGTGTGGTCGATGAAAGTGGCTTCCAGGCGTTCACGTTCCTGGCGACGGAATGCGATGTCCTTGTCGCCCCATACGATCAGCGTCGGGAAGTGGGCGATGTCCGCGAGCCCGGCCTCGATCTCGGCGAAGAAGTCGCGGCTGGCGAGGACCCGATGCGGGAACATGGCGGAGGCCCGGCGCCGCTCAGGAATGTCCATGGGCCGCCGGTAATGCGCCATCTCGAGTGCGGTCGGCTTGCGTCGTCGATGTCCTAACGGGACGAACATGTTGACGACGAAGTTCAGTCGCCTGGCCAGAAAACGGCCAGGAGGGCCGCCGAAGATCCGGGAAAAATACTCGAAGTGGAAGACGCCGTCGACCGGCCAGGCCCAGGTGTTGGCGAGCACCAGCCGGGTGAAGACGTCAGGCCGCCGCTGCACGGTGGCCAGGCCGATCAGGCCGCCCCAGTCCTGCCCGACCAGAGTGACGTCCTCGAGGCCGAGCGCGTCGACGAACGCGGTGACCACGTCGGCGTGTTCCTCGGGCCAGTAACGGTATCCGGGCTTCGGTGTCGACAAGCCGAAGCCCGGGTAGTCGAGGGCGACGCACCGGAAGTCTTCGCGCAGCGCGCGGATCACGTCGCGCCAAAGGAACGACCAGGTCGGGTTGCCGTGCAGGAACAGAAGTGTGGGGCCGGATCCCTCGTCGACGTAGTGGACGGTGTTCCCGTCGATGTCGACGAAACGGCTCTCGAACGGGAACAGGTTGTCGTCGACCCAGGAGGGCCTCACGTTCGCGGTGACATCCGACATGGCGACCCCTCTCCGGTAGACTTGAGCTTGTCACGCGCACTTGAGAAAAACAAGCAGAGGGAACTCGATGCGGAGCTACGGCCAGTACTGCGGGCTCGCCCGTTCCCTCGAAGTCGTGGGCGATCGGTGGAATCTGCTCATCGTCCGCCAGCTCCTCATCGGCCCCGCCCGGTACCGGGAGCTGCTCGACGGCCTGCCCGGTATCGCGACCAACCTCCTCGCCGACCGGCTCCGTGACCTGGAGTCCTCGGGTGTGGTCGAGCGGCGGCTGGCCGGCTCGGGCAGCGTGGTCGAGTACGCCCTCACGCCGTGGGGCGCCGAACTTCGCGAGCCGATCGAGAGCCTGATCCGCTGGTCCGCCCCGTTGATGACCCGCGGCCCCGGAGACGACTCGTTCCGCCCGGAGTGGCTCGCGCTCGCCCTTCCCGCCTTGCTCGTCACTCGGGTGAAGGTCCGCTCCGCGGTGACGATCGGCCTCGAGATCGGCGGCCCGCCCTACCAGCTCCGCGCGACGCGCTCCGGCTTCGAGGTCGACCCACACGACGGCCGCGAACTCGACGCCACCGTTCGCGCCGTCCCCGCCTGCGTCCTCGGACTCGCCGCGGGCGCCCTCACTCTCGAAGACGCCCGCGCGCTCGGCCTGGTCGAGATCGATGGCGACGAGTCCGTCGTTCGGGCGGTCTTCGCCGCCTGACGGGGTCGGAGTCAAGACGCGGGAAATGTAGCGCGAAAGGGACGTCGAGGACGGCGGCCTATTGTTCTCGCATTACGGCAGCGAGGTGCTCATAGACGTCTTGGTCGAACGCGACCAGCCGGATCTGCCTGACGCGAGTCGGCGTGGACCTCAGGGTGGCGATCGCGATGTGCGCCGCCTGGTCGGCGGGATATCCGTAGACACCGGTGGCGATGGCGGGGAAGGCCATGCTGCGGGCACCCAGCTCATCCGCGACTTGAACGCTTCGGCGGTAACACGAGGCGAGGATCTCCGCCTCGCCTTGGTCACCGCCTTCCCAGACCGGCCCCACCGTGTGGATGACATGGCGAATGGGCGGGTCGAGATCGAAGGCCGGGGTTGCCATCGCGTCACCGGGCAGGCACGGCCCGATGGCAACACCCGCCTCGGCCAGCCGAGATCCTGCCGCCCGATGGATGGCCCCATCGACTCCGCCGCCGCCGAGCAACGACTCGTTGGCAGCGGTCACCACGGCGTCCACATTCTCTTCGGTGATATCACCACGCACTACCTGAATGTCGACCATAGCCGGATGGTGCCATCGGCACGGTGCGCGCATGAGTCGAATGGAGCACGTCATTGTCCGCTTGTCGCGAACCGAACCGGCTGCCTTCAGCGTCGAGCGAACACCCGCGGCACAACAGCGGTCACGTACTCCTGAACAGCCGGTCCAGATGCACGTCGATCGCGGCGATCGCGTCCTGGGGCTTGATCACGTCGAGTTCGAGCAGGGAGGCGAAGCCGGTGAGGGCGAGGAGCAGGTTGGTCTCGGCCGCCGGGTCGCGGCCGGAGTCGATGTGCCCGTCGGCGATCGCCTGGCGGACCAACTGCTCGACGAGCGCCCGCCCTTGGACGAGGCCGCGGCGCGCCTGTTCGTGCACGGCCTCGTCGTGCAATGCCTCCAGGACGTAGGCGGTGCTCATCCGGCTGGTCGCGCGGGCGTCGGCGTGCAGGGGGAGCATTTCCGCGAGCGTCAATCGCAGCACGTCACGAGGGTGCGGACGGTCTCCGAGCTTCTCGATCCCCTGGCGTACGCGCATCGAGGTCTGCTCGGACGCGAAATCCATGGCGAAGGAGAGCATGTCGGTCCGGGCGGCGAAGTAGTGCTGCAGCTGCCCGAGTGACATACCCGCCTCCTGCGCCACCACGCGCATCGTCAGCTGTGTGACGCCGCGCTGCTCCACCACCCGCCACAGTGCACGGGCGATCGCTTCGCGGCGTCCGCGGTGATCCACCTGTTTCGGCATCGCCCGGCCTTTCCCGCTCCTGCTGTTCCAATACAGTTGACATAATACACCTGACCCATAATCCTGGGTTCGCTCGAGGGGAAGGAATCGTCATGGCCGAACAGCCGAAGGTGCGGACCACGGAAGGCGTGGTGCAGGGGCTCCGGCGGGAGGGGCACGTGGTGTTCCGCGGTATCCCCTACGCCCAGCCCCCGGTCGGACAGCTCCGTTTCGCCGCGCCCGCGCCGCCGCACCGCTGGGAAGGGACGAGGCAGGCGGTCGAGTTCGGCCCCGTGGTGCCGCTGTCCCTGCCGATAGACGTGCCCCCGCAGGGCACCGACTGGCTGACGCTCAACGTCGGCACTCCGGATCCCGGCGCTGCGGGACTACCGGTGCTGGTGTGGATCCCCGTGGGCGGCTACCTCTCGGCGGCGTCGAGCGACCCGATGTACGACCCGGCGGTACTCGCCGAGGCCGGAGTCGTGGTGGTGACCATCAACTGCCGCGTGGGCGCGGAGGGATTCGCCTTCCTCGACGACGCGCCGCCCAACCGCGGCTTCCTCGACCAGATCGCGGCGCTGGAATGGGTGCAGCGCAACATCGCCGCCTTCGGAGGCGACCCCGGCCGGGTCACCGTGGGCGGGGTGTCCGCCGGGGCGGGCTCGGTCGCCGCCCTGCTGACGATGAAGTCCGCGCGCGGCCTGTTCCGGCGGGCCATCGCCCATTCGGTCCCGGGGCTGCACAACACGCCCGCGCTGGCACGGCGAGTCACCGCCGCGTTCGCGGACCGGGTCGGCGCGACGGCCCCCACCGCCGAGGCCCTGCGCGACATCGACCCATGGCGCCTGGCCGCCGAGCTCACCTCCTTCAACGCCGGCCTCCACGCGCACCGGGAGAGCTGGGGACGCCTCACGGAGACCGGCACCGCGCTGTGCCCCGTCGTCGACGGTGAGGTCCTCCCGGAAACGCCGTGGCCCGCGCTGACCGGCGGGCGCGCGAGCGGGACCGAACTGCTCGTCGGCCACACCAGGGACGAATTCCGGTACTTCAGCGTCATCAGCGGACGGCACGGCACCTTCACCGAGGAGGACACCCACGCCGCACTGCGACTGCACGCCCCGCGGCCGGACGGCGCGCAGGCCTACCGGGCCGCGTTCCCGCGAGCGAGCCCGGAGGAACTGGTGGAGACGCTGTACTCCGACGCCCTCTTCCGCATGCCGTCACAGCAGCTGGCCGAGGCGAACACCGCGGCAGGCGGCACCTCCTACCTGTTCGAACTGTGCTGGGTCGCACCCGCCCTCGACGGCATCCTCGGCGCCTGCCACAGCCTCGACGTTCCCCTGGCGTTCGGCACGCTGAACAGCCCCGTCGGCACCCAGCTCATCGGCGAGGAACCCACTCCCGACGCCGTCGCGCTCTCCCGCGAACTCCAGCAGACATGGGTCCGCTTCGTCACCACCGGCGACGCGGGCTGGCCCGCCCACCGGCCCGGCGAGCACCTCACCCGTGTCCTGGACACCGAGTCGAAGACCCTCCCCTACCCCGAACAGGCGTCCCGCCGCATCTGGGAAGGCCACTCCCCCGCCCCCTTCGATCTCTCGTGATCGTCCGGGCCGGTTCCTACCGCGACGCCGCCACTCGGACCGATGTGTCCTCGACGGTCGCGGAAGCGACGTCGGATTCCCGGTCGGCGCTGGGGTTCGAGCCGAACCAGTCGAGGCAGACGACCATGGCGTCGTCGGCGGCCAGCCCGCCGTGACGCCGATCGTGCAGTTCGGCGAGAACCGCGCTCGGAACATGCGCCGCCGGCAGGTCCGCGGTCGTGAGGATGGCCTGGGTCAGTTCGCTGTCGCCATAAAGCTCGCCGTGGGGTCCGGCCGCGTTGTACACGCCGTCGCTGACGAAGACGAACCGGTCGCCTGGCAGGGCCTGCAGGGTTTCGGCGGCGTACTGGGTGTCTTCGAAGGTGCCGAGGGGAAGCTGTTCGTCGAAATGGACGCGTTCCGCTTTGCCGTCGCGTAGCCGCCAGAGGCGCGGCGAGCCCGCGTCGACGGCGGTGATCCCCCCGGTCGCGAGGTCGAATTCCAGCAGGAGCGTGGCGACGTGTTCCTGACCGCGGTGCTGCGCGTAGATGGCTTGGTCGGCGAGTTCCGCCTGTGCTTCCAGGGGAATCCCGGCGCGGCGGGCGTTGCGCAGCGCGTTGACGGCGAGGTTGGTCAGCAGGGCGGCGCTGCTTCCCTCACCCATGCCGTTGACCAGCGTGACCGCCAAGGTGCGGGCGGAGGCCGACCAGTCGAAGCAGTCGCCGTAGATGGCGTAGGCGGGTTCCAGCTGGCCGCCGAGCGCGAATTCGGGCCGGCTGCACGCGCGACCGGGGAGCAGCTGCCACTGCATCTCCGCGGCGAGCGTCAGCCGGGACGAGCGGCGGGCCTGCACGTACAGATCGGTGTCCCGGTCGGCGAGGAAGACCTCGTGCCCGAGCGCCTCGGCGAACCGGCCGAGTTCGGCCCACACCGGCGGTTCCGGCTCTTCGGGCAGCGTGACGGCCAGGACGCCCAGCCGATCGCCGCGCACGGTGACCGGGAGGTTGGCGCGGATACCGTCTTCGCCGCGTTCGAACGTCGCCGACTGGCTGGTGAAGGCCTCACCCGCCGTGGTGCCGGCCACCGGCATGGGCTCGGTCGTGTACGGCAGGACGGTCACTCGCCGCAGTTCGGTGAGACTGTAGTCGGCCATCAGCAGTTCGACGTCGCCCGCGCCGAAGTGTTCGCTCAACGCCGCGCGCAGCCCGTCGAGCAGCGCATGCGGCTGGACGCCACGCAGGACACGCTCGACTGCCAAGGATCTGTCCACCGGGTTGCCTTCCGCTCGCCCGAAACCCGGCCCTCGGATCGAGTACACGGGAATGAGTCCGCACCGCTCCGTCGGACCGGTCGCAGGACGTGCCGCGGTGAGCTGAGCTGACAGTTCAGCATAAGGATGCGAGAGTGGGTCTGTGAATCGGTCCTCCGAGCCGCCCGGCACCGAGACGGTGGCGGCGGCCGTGACCGAGACGGCCGAGCTGCTCGAGATCATGTTCGAGCGGGCTCGCGAGGCGTCACCGCGTCCGCTGTCGACGTCCCAGGTACGCGCGGTCGTGGCGCTCGATCACCACGACGGCCTGAACCTGCGCGCCCTCGCCGACGTCCTCGGCTCCACCCCGCCGCTGGTGAGTCGCCTGTGCGACCGGCTGGAGGCCGTCGGGTTCCTCGAACGGCTCCCCAGTTCGGCCAGCCGCCGCGAAATCACGCTGCGGCTCAGCGACCGTGGCCGCGCGTATCTGCGGGATCTGCGGGCCCGGCGGCGGGAAAGCCTGCAGGCCGTGCTGGCGAAACTCACCCCCGAGACCAGGGCGGCGCTCGCCACGGGCCTCCGGGAATTCCGTGAGGCCGCGGCAGGCGACTAGGTCCGGGTATGGCGCGACCGGTTCTCTCCAGTAGGCTAACTATTGTCATATGACAACGGTTGCTGTGGATATCGGGCAGCGGCCTGGAGCCCCTGGGAGGCCTCAGTGCTGAGGACGGACGACTCCGCCGTCCGGGACCTGCTTTCGCGGATCTTCGGTGAAGACCAAGACGAGCTGGTCGACGAGTGGGTCCGATGGCAGCTGGCGGACTCGTCGGCCCGGCTCGACGAGACCGCGCTGCGGCGCGAGGCGACCGAACTACTGGGTGCCCTCCGTGACGCGCTCGCCATCGGGATGCCGCTGAGCCAGATCATCGAGCGCGACCAGGCGGTCCGCTCCGCCCTGCGCGGGCTTTCCGAACGACGCGCTCGCGCGGGTACCGCGCCGGCGCTCACGGCCACGGCGATCCTCGCGCTGAAACACACGACCATGGCCGCGGTCGAACGCCGGAGCGAGGACCCGGCGATGCGCTATGAGACGTCGCTGCTGGTCAACCAGCTCTTGGACGCCGCGAGCCTGCTCACCTTCTCGGTGTACGTCGAAGGGCGCGAGGAGATCATCCGCCGCCAGCACCAGCAGATGCTGGAGCTGTCCACCCCGGTGGTGCGGCTGTGGCGGCAGGTGCTGGCCGTCCCCCTGATCGGCACGCTCGACAGCGCCCGCACCCAGGTCGTGATGAACAGCCTGCTGGAGGCGATCCAGACCCACGAAGCCCGGGTGGCGATCATCGACATCACCGGCGTGTCCACAGTGGACACCGCGGTGGCGCAGCATCTGCTGCAGACGGTCAGCGCGGTGCGGCTCATGGGCGCCGAATGCCTGATCAGCGGGGTCCGTCCGTCGATCGCGCAGACCGTCACGCAGCTCGGCATCGATCTCTCCCACATCGTGACCCGCGGCTCGCTGGCCGACGCCCTCGCCGCCGCGCTGGAGCTGCTCGGCGATCGCACCGCCGCGGTGACGGGATGACGGCGGACGCGGGCCTGCCGATCCTGCGGCTCGGCGACATCCTGATCAGCGGGCTGCTGGCCGATCTGGACGACACCACCGCGCTGCGGTTCACCGACGAACTCACCACCCGCATCTCCGACGAAGGGATCCGAGGGGTCATCCTCGACATCTCCCGGCTGGAGATCATCGATTCCTTCGTCGCCCGGGTGCTGATGCAGCTGGCCGCCACCGGACGGCTGCTCGGGGCACGGATGATCGTCGCCGGCATGCGCCCCGCGGTCGCGATCACCCTGTCCGAACTCGGCCTGCGGCTCACCGGCGTCCAGACCGCGCTCAACGCGGAACAGGCCATGGAACTGCTGGGGTGGCGCCGCCCCGCCGAGGCCGCCGAAGAGGCGCCTCATGCTTCCTGACGAACTCACCGGTTCCGGGCACGACATCCCCGCGCGCGAACACGCCGTCCGCGCCGAGGAAGACCTCCTCACCGCCCGCCACGCCGTGCGGGCCTGCGCGGTCGCCGTGGGCTTCTCCATCGTCGACCAGACGAAAATCGTCACCGCGGCCAGTGAACTGGTCCGCAACGCCTACATCCACGGCGGCGGGGGCTCGATGACGATCACCGTCGTACGAGAGGGCCGGGTGGGCCTGAAGCTGACCGTGCGCGACGAGGGCCCCGGCATCGCCGACGTCGAGCAGGCCATGGCCGACGGGTTCAGCACCGGCGCCGGGCTCGGGCACGGTCTCGGCGGCACCCGGCGCCTCGTGGACGAGTTCACCATCGACACCGCTCCCGGCCGCGGCACCACGGTCACGATCGTGCGCTGGAAGCCATGACCATCACCGTCGCGGACCTCACCCGCCAGATCCGGATCGACCACATCAGCGCGGTCTACACGGCGGCGCGCGCCGCCAGGGAGGTCGCCGCGGAAACGGGATTGCCCGAGGTGCTGGCCGAGCGCGCGGCCGTCATCGCGTCCGAGCTGGCGGGCAACATCGACAAACACGCCACCGACGGCACGGTCTTCATCCACCGCTCCCTCGCCGGGGACGGCGTGGACATCTACGCCGCGGACTCCGGACCGGGCATGGCCGACCTGGACTACTGGCGCATCGACGGCCACAGCACGACCGCGACACTCGGCACGGGACTCGGCGCCGTCGGCAGGCTGGCCACCGAGTTCCGGATCCGGTCGGCGACGGCCTCGGGCACCACCGCGGCGGCACGAACACTGGTCACCGGCGCCAAGGCCGCGGCCGTCGCGCACGTCCGCCTGGCCCGCGAAGGCGAAGACCGGTGCGGCGACGGCCTGGCACTGGCCTGCGTGCCCGGAGTCCGGACCATCGCCGTCGTGGACGGCCTCGGCCACGGGCCCGCCGCGGGCGACGCGGCGGTGGCCGCGATCGACGTCTTCCGCCGCAACCCGGGCCGCCCGCTCCGCGACCACCTCACCGCCATGCACCGGTCGCTGCGGCAGACCCGCGGCGCGGCCGTCGCGCTCGCCCGGGTCTCCGGCGGCCTGCTCGAATTCTGCGGCGTCGGGAACATCGGCGGCATGGTGCTGACGCCGGGACGGAGCAGGCCGCTGCTCAGCATGCCCGGCATCGTCGGGTTCACCCTGCCGGACCCCCACGTCCGGACCGTGGACCTGCCCGAACACCACGTCCTCGTCCTGCACACCGACGGAATCGGCACCGGCTGGCGGGGCGCCGCACCCCTCGGCCCGCTCCCGGTCCCGGCACTCCTCGCCGCCGACCTGGCCCACCGGCACCGCGACCCGCACGACGACGCCACCCTGATCGCGGTCGGCTCCGGAACGGGCACGTCATGACGCGCTCCCCCATCGCCCGGCTACGCCACCGCCTTCGTGAAGCCTGCGCCGCCGCGGGGGTCACCACCGACGACCGCGCCAAACTGGTCCTCGCGGTGACCCTGCTCGCCGAGCGAGCGGAGCACCCGCCCGAGCTGTCGACCCACGCGGGCAACGGCAGACTGGCCGTCACCCTCCGGTTGCCCGGCCTGGTCGGCCAGGACCACCGCAACGCCCTGCCTCTACTGCCCGACGCCGGCGACAGCGCGGTCCTGACCTGGCACCTCCCCGCCGTCCACGACACGGCGACGGTTCCGCTCGACGACGAACTGGCCACCCGCGAGGAAATGCTCGCGCTCATCGCCCGCGCCGACACCCTCGCCCAGGAGCAGCGCGAACTCAAACACGAACTCGCCGAAACCAACAGCGGCGTGCTCGCCATGTACGTCGAACTCGAGGAACGGGACGAGCGACTCCGGCAGGCCCACGCGGTGATCTTCCGCGAACTGGAAGACGCGCTGCGCCCGCCACCACCACCCGTGGACGCTTTCGACCTGGCCGTGCACTACGCGCCCAGCGAAGCGGACTCCCCGACCGGCGGCGATCTCTACGACTGGTTCGTGCTGCCCGACGGGACCGTGCACATCACCCTCGTCGACGCCGTCGGCCACGGCGTCACCTCGACCCGGCACGCGCTGACCGTCACCCACGCCATCCGCACGCTGGCGCTGGAAGGCCATCCCCTCCACGATCTGATCGCCCGCGCCGCCGGCACTTTGGCGACCATCGAGCCCGGCCTGATGGCGACCGTGCTGCTCGCCCGGCTCGACCCGCTGACCGGCGACGTCACCGTCGCCAACGGCAGCCATCCGCGCCCGGTCCTCGTCACCGCGGCGGGCGACACCGAACTCCTGGTGCCTGCCAACGTCGGGCGAGGTATCGGATTTCCCGACCCTGGCAACGGAAGCCTGGTCGGCCGCACCCTCGCCGCGGGCGACCTGCTCCTCCTGTACACCGACGGCTTGACCGAAAGCCGCAAAAACCATCAGGAAGGCGAAGGCCGCCTGCTGGCCGCGGCACGCCGCCACGCCGGGGAATCCACGGCGACCATCCCGCACACCCTCGCCGCCGAGATGCACGACATCGTCCTGCACGCCGACGACACCGTCGTCATCGCGATCAGACGCAAACCGGCCCCGTAGCTCCTGAGCCGAGCCTGCGGGTGAAAGTGACGCGGCACCCCTTGGCGTTTGCTTTTGTTCACCTCCGGGTACTGCCTTCAGTGCGCGATGTTTCCGATCAGAGATCTAGAACGAGGCGGTGGGACGGATGTCGACGCAGCCGGGAACCACTGAGCGCAACGAGCCGAATCCGGGCGACGTGACCTTCGATCTGGACACGACCCCGACCAGGGACGTCCGCCATGGCGTCCGTCAACTGCTGTGCCACTACCGGGGACTCGCCGTGGACGACGCGGTTCTGGTGGCGGACGAACTGATCAGCAACGCCCACCGGCACGGTGACGCGCCCCGCGTCTGCCGTCTCGGCCTCACGCATCAGGGCCGTTACGTGCGGATCGAGGTCGACGACGCCTCGCCGCGCCGGCCGCGGCGGCGGACCCCGGACGGTTCCGGCGGGCGTGGCTTGCTGCTGATCGACCGGCTCGCCGCCACCTGGGGCGTCCGGAATTTCGCCGACCACAAGACCGTGTGGGTCGAACTCGCGTTGCACCACGGGGGAAACAGCGGTCACGCGCCGCACTTGTCGGCGGCGCGCACCTGGGACAGCGAGGACTAGCGGTGCGCCGCGGAACGGGCGGAACCCGGTCCGGCGTCGCCTTTCCCCGCGTCGCCGGTCCGGTACCGTCGCCCGGTGTGAATCACCCGCCCCAGGCCGAATCGCCACCGCCCGACCTGGACATCGTCCGCCGCGTCGTGAGCGGGCGCGTCGTGGTCGCGGTGACCGGCGAAGTCGACACCGACGCCGCGCCGATACTGCGCACGGCGGTCATGGCCGCGATCGACGACACCGCCGGTACCTGTGTCCTTGATCTGACCACAGTGGACTTCCTCGACTCCGCCGGCCTCGCCACGCTGATCAACACCGACGCTTACGCGAAGGAACAAGGAAAATCACTGCGTATCGCCGTGGACTCCAACAGCCCGGTGATCCGGCCCATCGAAATCACCGGACTCGACATCGTGCTGAGGCTCTACCACACCGTCGACGAAGCCCTGCACGCCTCGAACCGGCGCCCGCACCCCGAGCGCTGACAGACGAAGACATCGAGCCCGGAAAACGAAGAAGCCCAGGCCTGTGGCCTGGGCTTGTGCTCCCCCGCTTGGACTCGAACCAAGAACCCTCCGGTTAATCGGCGGGTGTGGCCCTCAGTCGTCGCCGATCGGCCTGAGCTGGAACGTTTGCGATCGCTCATGCTTTGAGTCGCGGTCGGTCGCCCTCGATCGAGATCGTTTGTGAGCCATAAATCCTCCCTCGTTCGAGACTCGCCTACGCGGGTAGCTCGTCCGATACGGCTCGACTCGACGGTGGTGACTGTGTCTCACGCCACGCTCCCTCCACCACTACCACCACCCACAATCACCTCCTCGATCTGCGACATCGCCGCGGGGAACGCTTTACGCAAACCCGGCAGCCGCGAGCCCCCATGCCTTGGGAGACAGGGGTGGTTGTCTACACCAATGCAGCCCGTCTTGGCTCAAGCGAAGGGTGATCCCTCGCGAACCCGGACGAGTCTCGGCGGTTCAAGGATTCGCACCCACCCGGTGGCCCTCGGCGCACAGGATGAACGGCGACGGTCCGTCCATCGGCCGGGGCCTTCCGGCGAGAACGGACCGCCGCCTCCATCTTCATCGTGGCACCCCGGGTGCGGGCGTGACGCCCAGGACTGCCACGTGGTATTCACCCTAGGGCAACCGCCGATGTCGATGTGGGCAGCGAGCTTGGACGGAAACACTGAAGTTTCGCGGACGGCATCCGCCAGCGAACCCTTCGCCCTGGAGATCCGATTCGCGGATACCCGGCCCGCTGAGTTTCGCGAGATCATGGAGCGCTTGCCCGCCTCGGTCAAGCGAATGACGCATTTTAACCCGGACGCGGGAAATCCGCCGCCGAAGGCTAGTGCACCCGTCGCCCCTTGTGCGACCTTGATCTCGGGGAGCGTCGAGGTAAACGGGGAATTCGACAACACGGTTCTCACGTGCAGACCAAAATGCGTTTCCTTCTCAGTCAATCGATTCGAGGGGAAGACACCATGAAAAACAAGCAGACCATCGCGTGCGCGGCTCTGGCCGGGCTCGCCATGTTCGTCGCCGCACCTGCGGCATCCGCCGCGCCTGAGGGACCCAGCTCCGAAATTCGTGTTCTCGCGCAGGAGCAGACCGATTTCGGCGGCTGGGTTGTGTACACCGTCGACGGCACCTCCGGCAGCATGGGTGCGCAGACGGTGAAGGAGGTCGGCGGCGGAATCTGGTCGTATGGCTCCGGACCGAACGCGATCGGGCAGAAGGGCTGCCATTCCCAGTACAAGCACGACCATGTCTCCCACGGGTCGTCCGTGGAAATGGACGGCCGCACGGATTCCGACTACGTCGGTCCAGGCGCGGTTTCGGACGCCAGGCTGGTCTTCTACACCACGGCCACCTGTAAGGCGTATTGGCGCAAGTAGCCGCTCGGCAAAGGCGTCGGTGCCGCTGACTCCGGCATGCCGGGGATCACGACGGGGCCGAGTGACGGCCGCGAACTCGAGGACGGCACCGTGAGCGGCTGGTGCCGTCCTCTCGCGAGCCCGCGCCGGTCATCGGCCCGCCGGCGACCGCCTCACAGACGTCGCCGCCGAGCGGTCAGGAACACCATGTCAGCCTCGGTGGTCAGGTCGGTCAGAGCGAGGCCGGCGCTGTCGAGCCAGGTGATCAGCTCTCCTGCGGTGAAGGATCGGACGTTGAAGGTGCGCTCGTGCCGGTGCTGGAAGTAGCGCCGCGCGGGGCTCTCCGACCGCAGAAAGGTGAAGGCGGTGAACACCCCTCCTGGGCGCAGGCAACGACCGGCTCCGAACAGGACGGCGCGCGGGTCTGGGAGCAGCTGCAGGGCGTTCGAGCAATTGACACCACCCAACGACCCGTCGGCGAACGGCAGAGCCAGCGCGCTGGCCCGGATCACCGGCACTTCTGGCAGAGCGGCGCGGATCGAGGTGAGCATGGCCCTGCCGAGGTCAAGGCCGATCACCTGATCGCTGCCCAGGTGCCCGGCCAGCGTCCGGGTCCAGCGACCTGCTCCGCAGGCCAGGTCCAGCAGAGGGGCATCGCCCGCACCGAGATGTCCCCGCAGGTAGTCGTCCTCCACCTCCGGCGTGACGGCCCCATCCCAGTTACCGCCCATGATCTCGAGAAACGCGACGCGGGTCTTCGCCTCGTAGTGCGGCACGTGCAAGGGATCCTGCAGATAGAACGGTCCCAGCCCGGATTTCATTCGCATCTCGGGGGCGAAGTCGGGGTACTCGCCATTCGCCGGGTATTCGTTCGCGCACGCGGCACATCTCAGCCCGCCACTCGTTCGCGCGAGGCCGCCATGACAGGCTGGGCACGCGAGCGCCCGGCGAAGTGCCGGTGTGAGCTTGTCAAGATCGAACATCGGCTCCCCTGATGATCGCGTGTTCGGCTCGCCCGCCGAGGAAGGCGAGCAAAGCCTGGGTCTCGGCGTCCCATAGGCCGCGGATCGCCACTTCGTCGAGTTCGAGCGCGTCTCGCCATTCTTGGTCGGCCGCGCGCTCGACATCCGTCCATATCCCGGGGGTCGGCCACACGCGGCCAAGACTGTCCAGTGGTGCACGGTCAGAGAAATCAGGTCGTCGCAGGCACCTCAGGAGCCGCAGCCGGTCCGGCTCCGCGAGTACTCGTGTCGACAAGGCCGCCTCGATGAGCGGCGCTTGCCCGGGAAAGTGCGCGAAGAGGTAGCTCAGGCCGAGAGAAACCGCTTCAGACGGCTCATCTCGCGCCAGCGTAAGCAGCCCGGCGGCCTCGGAACCGAAATCGACACCGGTGCGTTCGGCGATGATGCCGAGTGACAGGAAGGCACGAGCGTGTACGGGCGCACGGCCTGCCCTTCCCGCCGCCGTAATGAGGTCGGCGACGAGAGTTCGCGGAAAGGGCAAAGGTTCCGGACTGGTGGCGATCAACTCTTCGATCGTGGCGTAGTGCTCATCGAGTTCGGCCGGCTCCCGGCCCGAAACCACACGCCTGCCCAGATCCGCCAAGGTCTCGGGCAGGGGGCCGAAGATCCGGCAGCCGTGGCGCAGAGCCTGTTCGGCCATCCGCCGGGGCTCGGTGAGGGCGGCGCTCCCGGCAGCGGGAACTTCTTCGGTCTCCGCGGCCGGGCTCACTTCACGGAAGAAACCTTCGAATCCGGCTGGGGTGACCACGAGGAAGAAGTGAGCCTCCGGCGAAACGACTTCGAAGTTGTGCGGCTGGTTACGGGGCAGGAAGACCGATTCGCCGGCTCCGGCCCTCCCCTTGACCCCGTTCTTCGCGTACTCGATCTCCCCGGACAGCACGCAGAGGATCTCGTCCTCCCGGCTGTGAACGTGCGGCGGTGTGGCGTAGCCCTGCAGGACTTTCTCCTCCACGACGGCCACCATGCCGTCGGTGAGGGCGGCGTCCGCCCGGATCGAGAGCAAACCGCCCAGATGCCAGCGGGATCGGTCTTCGGATGGCTCGTCAGGACGCAAGGACATGGTTCTCCTTCAGCGGAGGACGGGGAACACGGCCGGACCTCGTCCGGTCGCCGAGCGGATGAAGTCGTCGGGCGCTACGAGGTCTGCGAGCACCACGGCCGTCCTCGTCAGGGCTTCCTCCGGTGGCGTGGGCGCATCCGCCACGACCGCGTCGAAGTCGAGCAGGTGCACGGTCGCTTCGACCACTCTGGTCACTAGGTAATCCAACGTCCGCATGGTGCCCGCGATCGTCGGCAGCAGCCGGTCCGGACGTCTCCGTGCCGCTTCGAGCACCGGAACGGCAGCGCTGTCGAACGCCTCAGCCAGCGAGGTCACCGAGTTCCGCGCAGCCCATTCCTTCGCCAGCTCCGCCACTCCCTCATCGGGCCGCACACCCTTCGCCATCAGTAGCCCGAAGTATCCGGCTCCGTCCGGTATCCCCGGCGCGCCGTCGGTGGCCCGGCCGGTCAGGTCCAAGGTGGTCGTGGCGCCCCGGCTGACGTGGGCGTAAAGCTCCTTCACCGACCAGACCCCGAGTCCTGGCCTCTCCCAGACCGACGCCGGTGCGTCACGACCGGCCCGAGCCCAGCGTCGCCAGAGCCCTTCGAGCAGATCGACGTCTTCGGCGGTGCCACGCGAACGCGCGGTCATCGCCGCTCCCCCCGGGGTGTGCCGACGAGAACGGTCATCGCGTCTCCGGAGCGGGTGCCCGGCGATCCGGCACCGGGGCGCCCGATCGCGACAACGCGGACCTTCCCGGCGGTGGACCAGAATTCGGTCCACCGCCGAGTGCGCACCGTACCCGGCCAGGGAAGCGGCGTGATCGGCTCCCGCGCGAGGGTTCGGACCGCTTCCAGGATGTCGGCCGGGCGCATGACGCGCATCAAGCCGGGCAGGGACCGGTACCCGGACCATCGAGGACCTGAACCCATGCACTGACTCCGGAAGCTCAGGGGGCCAGGACCGATCGGGAGCGACGAAGCGTAGAACAAGGGTGGCCCGATGCCGGACTTTTCGCGGTCGAGCTGACGTCGCAGACGCTCCGTGTCGAGAAGCAGCAAGTAACCCCGGTCGGGGGTCACGACCGGGACGACCAGTTCGAGAAGGCAAACCCCGTCGGTGATTCCGGGCCGGTCTCGCGGATCCCAGCACACCTCGGCCCGGGGAAGCCGTCGTTTCAGGGAGGCCGTCGCCCAGCAACGCAACGAGGCGTGCGGCATCCACCGGGTGCCGACCGGCGTCTGCGGCTCAGCGGTCGTCACGCCTCGGCTCCTCACGATCGGCAGCGAGTCCTATGGCTTGATGTACTGAAGCATGCCGACTTCCGCGGCCTCAGGCGACGAGATCGGAGTCTTTGGTCATTCGGTCACGACTTTCGGGCAACTCGCACCCGCCGGGAATCGAAAACCGATCAGTTCCTCGGAGGTCTCCCAGATCCGGCGGGCCTCGTCGGTGTCGCGGAGGCGCGAGTACAGTTTCTGCTCGGCCGGAGGCCCGGACAGGTGCCGGAAGCCGCTCGGACCGTAGAGACGGCCGCCTTCGGCTTGGGGTGACGTCGCGGCGTAGAGCGCGGGCAGCAGGGCCGTCTCCACCTTCCCGAAGACGATGCCGCGTGCGGACAGCGCGCGGATGAAGCGCACCATCACGGTGTCCCGCTCGCGGCCTACCTCTGGACGGGCCGCGAGCAGGTTCGTGGGTGTCACGCCGGGGTGCGAGAGATTGCTGGTGACGCCCCACCCCTGGGCCCGGCTCCGCCGGTCGAGCTCGAGCCCGAACAGGCCGAACGCGATCTTGGACTGGCTATAGGCGTGCTGACCCTTGTAGGTCCGCTGCCACTGGAGATCGGCCCAGTTGACGGAATGCTGGTCGGCGGCGATGCTGATCTGCGAGGTGATCCGGGCGTTTCCTTTTCGCAGCAATGGAAACAGCCGGGCGACCAAGGCGAAGTGACCAAGGTGGTTCGTGCCGAACTGCAGTTCGAAACCGTCCTTTGTGGTCTGACGATCAGGTGGCGTCATCACGCCGGCGTTGTTGACGAGGATGTGGATCGGCCTGCCTTCGCCGACAAGCCGGTCCGCCATCGCCGCGACCGACTCCAGCGAAGACAGATCCAGATCTCGAAGGGAGACTTCGGCGCCGGGGTGCAGATCCCGGATCTTCGTCAGAGCGGCCTGCCCCTTGCGCGGATTGCGGACCGGCATGACGACCTCGGCGCCCGCCGCCGCCAGCCGGGCAGCCAGGCCCAGGCCCAGGCCGTCACTCGCGCCGGTGACCACCGCGAGTTTACCGGTGAGATCCGGCACGGAGATGTCGGGCGTGATCTTGGCCAAGGCTTCCTCCTGCGCACGGGGTGACCCCTGTCAGATTAGGTACGGCCTGACCAGGGTCAAGTTTTGTCACCCATGCGCATGGCGGCGAGGACCAGGTAAGCGGCGGCCATGGGAAGCCGGCCTGGACGACGCCGCACGCGCGAGGTCGGTGAGCATCCGAATGCCCGCCGCCCCCGTCCGGCAGGGCTCAGCCGGTGCCCCGGAAAGCCAGGAGTGCACGGCGGGTTTCGGCGGACGATCACCTTATGTCCACCTTTCCACGCGACGCGCCCGGGAACTGTGATTCGTGTCATTTTCCCGATCCGCGAAAAAGTCCGAAGGCCCGGAACATCCGCAGGTGGCCAGGATTTTCAGGAAAATCCCTCGCGAATCAGGAAGTCCGAGCGTAGACGCATCCAGCGACCATCGGCCACAACGGCCGACCGGGTGAAATATCACCGCCGCCGGACAGTTGACCCACCTGAAAACATCCGCCATTCTTCCTGCCGAGCCGGCGTCGCCGGCCGCCGCGAATCGGCCGCGTTATTCCTTGAACGGAAAGAAATACTCATGCCTGGATTCGTCGAAGTCGCTTCGGCACCGAGAAACTCGAGACCGGATATCACATTCGAACCCGATGACGAAATCATGAAAGGCGCGAATCTGCTCGGCCGGGTGATCTTCGGTGCCCGCGGTTTCGCACCCGAAATGCGTGACGGCGTGCCCACCCTTGGCGTGCCGATGCTCACGGACGCCGAAGCCGGGTTCCAAGAGATCTTCGCCGCGTCGGGTCCGGTGATGTCGGGCCGGGACGGCGGTCTGGCCTACGCCGTTGACGGACGTCATCTGTTCTGCACCGCCCAGGTCGCCGAACGGACCGTGTATCGGGACGCTGCCCGGATCGCCTACGATTCAGCCTTCGAACTAGCGACGCGTCTCGGTTATCCGAACGTCCTCCGCATGTGGAACCTGGTCGGCGGCATCATCGACGACAACGCCGACGGCATGGAGATCTACCGCGACTTCTGTATCGGAAGAGCCGAAGCGTTCGGGTTGTGGGCGGGCCGTATCGGCCGGATTCCCGCCGCCACCGGAATCGGCACCCGCGGGCGGGGTGTCTACCTGTATTTCCTTGCCGGACGTGCCGATGCGAACGTGCGACACCTGGAGAACCCCCGCCAGACCCCCGCCTACCACTATCCGGAGCGTTACGGCCCCCAAGCGCCGAGCTTCACCAGGGCGACGCTGGCGGAGGGGACTCTGTACATCTCCGGAACGGCCAGCATCCTCGGAGACGAGACCGTGTGCCTGGACGACGTCGCAGGCCAGCTGGCCGTCACCCTGGACAACATCTCGGCGCTGATCTGCGAAGACAACCTGCGCCGCGCCGGGACGGGAAGCGGCTACACCCTGCGCGATCTGGATCTGATCAAGGTCTACGTACGCAGGGCGGCCGACATCCCACTGGTTCGCGCTCGTTGTGAAGAGGTCTTCTCGCCGGAGGCTCAGGTCGCTTATCTCAACGTGGACATCTGCCGCCCGGACCTGCTCGTGGAGATCGAAGGAATGGTGCCGTGAACCTGGCAGCGCATCTCGCCGGACTCGCTCGTGTACAGGGCTGGCCCTCGCGCCCGGCGTACACGGCCGACGGAGTGACCGTGTCGTACGCGGAGTTGCACGCCGGTGCGAAACGCTTCGCGGGCGGTCTGGCCGCCCGCGGGACGACCGCAGGCGACCGGATCCTGCTGGCGCTGCCCGACAGTGTCGAACTCGTGCAAGCGGTACTCGGGACCGTTCAGCTTGGCGCGGTGGCGATCCCGGTCAACACCCTCATGCACGAGTCCGCCTTACGGCGGGCGGCCGAAATCGCGGTCCCGCATCTCACCGTGGCCACACCGGGCACGCCGGGGCTCGACCGAGCCGGCTCGGTCACGCCTGAAGATCTGCTCGCCGCGGAACCCGTGGATGACTACGCGGCGACGGAGCCCGACACACCCGCCTTCGCTTTCTTCACGTCAGGTACCACAGGCCGGCCGAGACTCTGCTTCCACACCCACGGCGACCCGGCGGTGTACGACCTGGCCATCGGCGAGGTGATCGGGCTGACGCCCGACGACGTGACGCTGTCGGCATCACGGATGTACTTCGCCTATGGTTTCGCCAACTCGATCCTCATGCCGCTTCTCCGAGGCTCCACCACCGTGCTGAGCCGCGAACGCCTGACCGAATCGGCGGCGCTCGACCTGATCGCCCGGCATTCCGTTTCAGTCCTCTATGGACAACCCAGTTTCTATGCACGACTGCTCCGGCTTTCTTCGGTGGCGTCGCTGGGTCGGCTTCGCCTGGCGCTGGTGGCCGGGGAGCCGTTGCCGAGTACCGTCGAGGCGGGACTGCGCGCGATCCTCGGCAGGCGTCTTCTCAATATCTTCGGCACGACCGAGCTCGGGCACGCGGTGATCGCCAATACCCTGATCGATCAACGGGAAGGCACGATCGGGCGGATCCTGCCGCCGTACCGCATGCGAGTCGTCGGCCATGCGGGTGAAGAGCTGCCCCCGTACACCGAGGGCAGGCTGGAGGTGCGCGGGCCGACGATCGCGCCGGGCGTCACGCGGGGTTCCGACCTGCCGCGGCGTCTGCCGGACGGCTGGTACGCGACCGGCGACGCGGCGACGGCGGACCACGATGGCTTCGTTCGCCTCCATGGGCGGCTGGACGACATCGAGATCGTGGGCGGGCAGAACGTGCACCCGGTCGAGATCGAGGATCTGCTCGCCCGCCACTTCGCCGTCCAGGCGGCCGGTGTGTGCTCGGTGCGGGGCAGTACCGGCGCGACCTTGTTGCGCGCCCACCTCGAACTGGCCGCCGGCACCGAGGCGGACCAGGTGATCGCCGAAGTCGCCTCGCTGGCGACACGGAACCTCAGCTGGTACGAGGTTCCGCAGGAGTACGTCGTCACCGACGCCCTTCCTCGTACCCCGGTGGGCAAACTGGACCGCCGGGCACTCCGGACTTTGGCGGGTGCCCGATGACCATCCGTGCGAAAACCGGGTTCGATGTCAAAGCGCTCGCGGCGGTCGCGGTCACGATGTTCCTCTGGGCGTCCGCCTTCGTGGGAATCCGCTTCGCCGGTGCCCACTACGAGCCGGGATCGCTCGCTTTGGGCAGTTGCTGGTGGGCGCGCTCGCCCTGGGCCTGATCGCCATGTCGAAGGGGGTTCCCCTCCCGAACCGGAAGGCCTGCCGGGAATCGCCGGTGCCGGAGTGTTCTGGTTCGGCCTGTACATGGTCACCTTGAACTGGGGCGAGCGGTACACGGACGCGGGTACTGCCTCACTCGTGGTCGGCGTGGGCCCCGTTCTCGCCGCCATCCTGGCCGCGGTCGTCCTGAAGGAGGGGATGCCCGCCAAACTCCTGGCCGGGCTGGTCGTCGCTTTCGGCGGCACCGCGATCGTGGGTTTCGCTTCGCACCAAGGCGAATCCACCGTGGGCGGTGTCGCGTTGTGCCTGCTGGCCGCGGCCGGGTACGCGGTGGGGATGGTTTCCCAGAAACCCGTCTTGCGCCACGCCACGGCTCTTCAGGCCACCACTTTCGGCTGCGCGGTGGGCGCGATCGCTTGCCTGCCCTTCGCCGGACAGCTCGTCGACGACGTCGCGACCGCCCCGGCTTCCGCGACGTGGTCGGTCGTGTACCTGGGCCTCCTGCCCACCGCGCTGGCGTTCTACACCTGGGCCTATGCCCTGTCGCGGACACCGGCCGGGGTACTCGGGGCGACCACCTACGTCGTACCCGTGATCGTCATCGGGCTCTCGTGGCTCCTTCTCGACGAGGTACCCGCGATGCTCGCCCTCGCCGGGGGAGCGCTTTGCCTCGCCGGGATCGGGGTGACCCGGCTCCGCAGCGGGAAGGGGAATTGACTATCGGACTTCTCCCGTCGTCGCGACGGCTTCCTTCCTCGAGCGTAGTTTCACGCGTACCGACTTCGGCACGTGGAGCATCGAGACCCGCGCCGTCGCGGGGCGGCGCCGCACCGGTTCCCATCGCCACGAGCGCACGATCTCCGCGAGCACGATGACGATCTCGGCCAGTGACACGGTGTTGCCGATGCACAACCGGGAGCCGCCGCCCCAGGGCACGAACGATCCACGGGGCGGCGCCGCCCCGGTCCAGCGGTCCGGGTCGAACCGGTCGGGATCCGCGAACACCGCGGGGTCGCGTCCCAGCAGGTAGGCGCTGTAGGCGATGTTGACGCCCGCCGGGAGCGGATGCCCGCCGAGAACGGTTTCGCGCGTCGTGATCCGGGTCAGCAGCCAGGTCGGCGGGTGCAGGCGCAAGGACTCGTGCACGATCTGTTTGAGGTAGGGCAGCTGATCCACGTCCGGCCAGCCCATTTCCCGTTCACCCACCACCCGCCGGACTTCCTCGGCCGCGCGATCCTGCACTTCCGGGTGATGCGCGAGCAGGTCGAGCGTCCAGGACAGCACGGTCGACGAACTCTCCACCGCCGCGAGGAACATACTGATCAGCTCGTCGTGGATCTCCTCGTGGCTGAAGCCGCCACCGTCGGCGTCCCGAGCCGCGAGCAGGACTTCGGGCACGTCGGCGGTCGCACCGGTGACGGGACAGCCCGTGGCCCCTGCGGAGCGAAGCGAGTCGTCGATGGCTTCGTGGACGCGCTTGCTCGCGCTCGCCCATTGCCGCCCGCCGGTGAGCCGGCGCAGCGGACGCGGCGTGATCAACCTGCGGAGCCAGCCCGCCGCGATCGTGCCGATGTCCTGTTGCAGCCGCTCGAACTGCTCGGCGTTGATCCGCGACGAGAACAACGTGGCGATCGAGACGCGCCGAATGATCGTGTGCATCGCCGCGCGCGCGTCGAGCACTTGCCCGTCCCGCCAGGACTCGATCACCGGGGTGCTGTGCTCCACCATCAGTTCCGCGTATCGGGGCAGCCGGGAGCGGCTGAACACCGGTTGCACGAGTTGCCTGCTCCGCCGGTGACGGTCATGCCCGCAGGTGATCAAGCCGTTGCCCATCACGGTGCGAACCTGGTCGAAGACCGCACCCCCGCGGTCGTAGTCCGAATCGTGGACCAGGACCTCTTGGACCAGCTTCGGGCTGCACACCACGTACACCGGAAGCCGGCCGATGTACAGGCGGACCAGGTCGCCCTGCGCCGGGAGTGAATGCAGCAACGACCATGGCCTCAAAAGCCGGAGAGCGTGTCCGACCAGCGGTATCGCCCCCGGCGCGGTCGCCGCTTCAGCGGGACTTTCCTGTTTCTGAAGCACGAAATCTCCACTTCCTCGTGCGGTGGCGGGTTTCCCACGCTCAGCTGGTGATCACCCGGATGTGGAACGACGACCCGGAAACGGTCTGGAGTTCGCCGTACCGCGAACGGTCCGGAACATGTGCCCGTGCCATGCCCAGGTGGTGGACGCAGGCTCGGTCGAGCCACCAGGTCAAGTCCGGGTGCGTACGCCGAGCGGTCTTGACCTCGGCTTGACGCCTTCGCACTCGAAGCAGATGCTGCCGCGCCAATTCGGCGGCGGCTTCGGCCGGAGTGATGGATCGCTCGTCCGCGACCAAGGTGCAGAGGTTGGGCACCTGCTGTCGCGCGTCCCGTTCCACCGAAGTCGGATCATTGAAAGCCAGCACGTAGTCCTCGGCGGCGAATACGTAGGCGTTCCGTACCGGCTCGGTGTTCCGTTGCTCGGGCGTCAGTTCTCGCCGGTGCACGTACTCGAGCAGGTCCAGCCAGGGGACGGCCCCGGTGCCGTCCAGCCGTCGTCGCCAGTACTGTTCCAGGGCCTCCCGCCGACCTCGCTCCGGGTGCCGAGCGCTCGCGTACCACGTTTCCAGATGGCCGAAGAACAGCTGGAGCCAGTCCTCGCTCATATCGGCGTCACGCAGGGCCGCGCCCACCGAAGCCCACTCGCGAAGGTAAGGGTCGGCGCCTGGCAGGCTCGTCCCTCGCAGTACGCCGAGGACGGCTTGCGCGTGGGCTTCGCCGACCCCCCAACGCTCGCTCACGTCGTCATCCATCGTCCACAAGGTCAGCAGCCGCGCGATCACGGTGAGGCGTTCGGGGTCACCTTCGGGGTAGGAGTGGCAAGCGAAAAGTTCGGCGTGCCGCAGCGGGACGAGATCACGGGGGTAGCCTCCCGGAATGAGGGTGGCCCTGCCGGCCCACTCCCGCAGACTTCCGCCGACTGCCTCCAGCAAGCTTGCTGCCGGCCTTTCGTCCCAGGCCATCGGGTACCACATCGCCACCCGGACGGGCGAGGCAGTCGCGGACGAAACCATCGGAGCACCCCTTCAAGCTGCGGTAACCACCCTCGCAAGGGCAGATTAAGCAGTAGCTCGAACGGGTGTTACCCGCCGTACCACCCGATGGAACGTCGGGTGATACGACATTCGGCATTCCATCGTGTGGAACAGGCGTTCCGCAATCGCCGGTGGCGGTGTCACGGTTCCGAGCGGAGGTGACCGCTCATGCTTGCCGGTAAATCAGTGCTCGTGACGGGCGCGGCGAACGGGATCGGCCAAGCCACCGCGGTGGTGCTGGCCAGGCACGGGGCCGCGGTGGTGGTGGCCGACATCGACGAGGAGAACGGCTCGAAGGTCGCGGACAGCATCATCGCCGACGGCGGTAAGGCGACGTTCGTGGCCGCGGACGTGACCACCGAATCCGGTGTCAAGGCCATGATCAAGTCGGCGGTGGACACTTACGGGAGCCTCGACTGCGCCGTGAACAACGCCGGTGTCGACGGCGAACGTACCCGGCTGCACGACTCCTCGGACGACAACTGGAACCGGGTCATCGCCGTCGACCTCACCGGTGTCCGCCTCGCCCTCAAACACGAGGTGGCGCAGATGCTCCGGCAGCCTTCCCGAGGGGCGATCGTGAACATGTCGTCGGCCGCCGGGCTGGTCGGGGTGGACGAGGGGCTCTCGGCGTACGTGGCCGCGAAACACGGGGTGATCGGCTTGACCCGTGTGACCGCGCTCGAATATGCGACCGAAGGAATCCGGGTGAACGCCGTATGCCCCGGCGTGGTCCGCACCCCGATGCTCGACCGGCTCCTTCAGCAGGGGATCGTCACCGAGGAGTTCGCGCGAGGCATGCATCCCGTCGGCCGGCTCGCGGAGCCGTCCGAGGTGGCGGAAGCGATCGCCTGGTTGTGCTCCGACGCCGCTTCGTTCGTCACCGGTCACCCTCTCGCCGTCGACGGTGGCATGACCGCGCGATGAGAGGGGCACCCATGACCACCGAGACCTCGGATCAGACAGCGCACTCGGTGCGCATGATGGAGCTGCTGACCGGGTTCCAGATGTCCCAGGCCGTGTTCGTCGCGGCCGAGCTGGACCTGGCCACCCTGCTGCTCGACGGGCCGCGAACGGTCGCGGACCTCGCACAGCGCGTCGGCGCCGACGCTGACGCGTTGACCCGGGTGATCCGGATCCTGGTCCCCTATGGAGTCTTCGAGCTGACCAGTGGCCTTGTCTCGGTGACTCCGCTGGGTAAGAGCCTCGCTTCGGGCGTGCCCGGATCGGTGAGGGACATCGCGCGATACTTCAGGCAGACCCATTACCTGCCTTTTCAAGACCTGCTGCATACGGCGCGCACCGGGCAGCCTGCCGCGCGGCACCATCTCGGCATGCCGTTCTTCGACTGGATCACCGAGTCGGACCACCTCACCCGGTTGCAGAACTCGGCGATGGCCGCCGGTCTCGGCGGCCGCGACGACGACTTCTTCGACGGATACGACCTCCCACCGGGCGAGGTCGTCGCCGATATCGGCGGTTCGGACGGAACGGTGCTCCTCCGTCTGCTGGCCCGCTATCCGGCGCGAGCCGGGATCCTCTTCGATCTGCCCGAAGTGGTGGCGGGCGCGACGAGCAAGGTCGCCGCGGCGGACGACGACCGGGTCCGCGTCGTCGGCGGAAGTTTCTTCGACACCGTCCCCGCCGCGGACATCTACATTCTCTCCGTCGTACTGCACAATTGGGACGACACGCAAGCCGGCCGCATCCTGGCGAATATCGCCCGGTCGGCACCCGCTCGCGCGCGACTCGTCCTGATCGAGATGGTACTTCCCGACGAGACCGCTTCGGCGTTCACCGCGGCGATCGATCTCACCATGCTGGCCATGCTCGGCGGGCGGGAAAGGACCGCCACCGAGTGGCGCGACCTGCTCGGCCGGAACGGCTTCACGCTCAATCGCGTGGTACCCACTCCGACCCCCTTCGCGATCATTGAAGCGACGTTGCGCTGAGCGCAAGCCCGAGCGGACAGACCGGTGACGTCGCTCCCGAAGCACGGCAGGTCCCGCGTCGGCTTCCCTTGCCCTGCTCGATCCTCGCTCGTCATTGGTGAGGGAAGACCCTCTGAAATCAGGGCACGAAGATGAGATCCATCTACCTCTATCGGCGTTCTGACACATTACAGCCGGATAACAAGCATGTGGTCGACGACAGAGTGGAGTGCCAGTGATCAAGAAGTCTCTTGCCGTCCTTCTGGTCTCTCTTGCGACATTGATAGCGGTTGCCCCCGGCAGCTCTGCTGTGGAGCCAGTCAATCGTGGGGAGTATCCGACAATGGAGGCGGCCCAGGGAGCCTGCATCATGGGCAAGTGGGCGGGCCAATTCGAACGCTGCGATTTCGTCATTTCTCCGCGCGGGCCCGTCTATCTCTTCACCAATCGCTGATCGGCAACCATCGGCTGTCAGGGAACCGTGGCGGCCACTATCCTCGATCGCCCCTCTCCGATACCGGAGGGGCGATCGAGGTGGTCGAACCGAAGGCAGTGACTATGGTCGGTTGCCCCGAACAGTCCGCCGGATCGCATCTTCTCGCCGTCCTGTGGGTTTCCCTCGGATCGAGTCCGCAACTCCCGCTTCCACACGGGAACCTGGACCGCATAGTCCACAAGCTCCATTCGGAAGCGCGTGATGACGTGACCGGGCGCGACGGCCCGCCTCATCCGAGTCTGCCGCGTTGAAAGACCGAGCATTCGGGGAAGCGAAACGCGAGATCATCAAGGTTCGGCGTGTCCATTCCGCGCCCTTGACCTGACCGAACCCAAGCACTCACGACCCCCGCGCCCGGCCGCGTCACCGGTGATCGAGTACCGGACGTCCGAGTTGGTGAGTGCTTCCCCTACGACTCACCCTCGGTCGCTCCCCGTGTTCGCACGTTCTCGTCTCGTACCCGAATATGAGCGTCCCCGATCGCCGTGCCGACCGTACCGGTGGTCGATTCCTCGGATGAGCGAAACGGATATGGATGCCAGTCAAGTTCCCTGCGCTGGGGCATGGGCCCGGCAGAACGGCAGCGGCCGATCGACCGCGCCGACACGCCGGGCGACCAGTCCGCCGCTCACACGATCGTGCCCGATTCCTCCTTCGGCACCAGGGTGGTCACCGGTCGATGCCAAGTCCGAAAAGGACCTCATAACGGCAAGGACCACCAGACCGGGTGAGATCCCGACTCGGCCTCGCCCGGTCTCGTACCTTCCCCCCCGCCTCGCCCAAAGAGAGAAAATCCGCCATGCCCGATTTGTCGCCCCCGTCGAACGCGCACGGTCCGACCGTGGAGTCACCTCCCGGCACCGACGTGCTCACCCGGCTCGAACGCCTGCCGTTCACCCGCGTCCACCTCAGGGTCGCGTCGATCCTGGGCGTCGGCACGCTGATCGACTCCTTCGACGGCCTCGTCGTCGCGGTCGCCATGACCTCGATCCTCACGACGTTCGGCGCGCCGCTCTCCGTCGCGGGCCCCCTCATCGCCGCCGGTTACGTCGGCCAGATGGTGGGCGCTGTCGGCTTCGGAATCCTGTCGGAGCGCTACGGCCGCAAGTGGGCGTACATCGTTTCGTCGCTCATCTTCGGCGGGCTCTCCCTCGCCGCGGCGTTCTCGTGGAGCGTCGACAGCCTGATGGTGCTACGGCTGGTGCAGGGAATCGGACTGGGCGCCGAGGTCCCGGTCGCCGCGGCGATGTTCAACGAGTTCGTCAGGGCGAACGCGCGAGGCCGGATCGTCACCCTGTACGAAAGCCTGTTCATCTGGGGAATCCTGCTCGCCTCTCTCGTCGGCGGCGTGTTCCTCGCGGTGTTCCCGCCGGAGACAGCCTGGCGCGGCCTGTTCCTGCTCGGCGCGCTCCCACTGGTGACGGCGGCGTGGGCGTGGTTCCGGCTGCCCGAGTCACCCCGCTACCTCGTCGAACGAGGGCGCGTCGACGAAGCCGACCGTGTCGTCGCGGAAATGGAGCGCGCGGTGGACCTGCCCGACGGCCCGGCGCCGGCCACGCAGGCCGCGCCCGCTGTCACGTCCATATCCCGCGGTCGAACCCGGTTCGGCGAGTTACTCGGCCGCGAGTACCGCGGTCGCACCATCTTGCTCTGGTCGACCTGGTTGACCACATTCTTCGCCCTGTGGGGCTTCACCACCTTCATGCCCACCTTGCTGGTGAAGATCGGCGGCCTCTCGCCGTCCGCGGCGTCGTTGCTGACCGGCGCCATCACGGTCGGAGATCTGATCGTGCTGTACATCGCGGCGTTGACCCTGGACCGGATCGGACGCCGATTCTGGTTCATCACCGGGTACTCGCTGGCCCTGGTCGGAGCCGTGCTCGGCGTCGTTTCGATCGGGCTCTTCGGCGCGAGCGGCTGGCAGATGCTGTTCGCGTCCGGCGCGATCGTGCTGATCGGCGTCAACATCAACGCGCCGCTGATCTACATGTACAGCGCCGAGCTCTACCCGACCCGAATGCGGGCCTGGGCGACCAACGTCGGAAGTTCGCTGCGCAGCCTCGCCGCAGTCGTCTCGCCGGTCGTGCTCGGCTTGCTCGTGGAACGGCCCAACGGCATCGTCATCGCGTTCGTCGTCTTCGGCGCGGGACTGGTCATCGGCCTCGTCGTCTTCCTCAAGCTCGGGATCGAGACCCGGCAGCGATCCCTCGAAGAACTCGCGCGATAGAAAGGAAGCTCGTGGAAGCCACCCTCATCAACGTCTTCATCGTCCCGCCCGAGCGGGAGGAGGAATTCCTCGCGAACTGGGACCGGACCTCGGAAACCTTCCGGAAAACGGGCGCGCTCCTGGAGGCGCATCTGCATCGCAACACCGAGGTGGGTGACAGCTCCTTCCGATACGTCAACATCGCCCGCTGGACGAGCGCGGAAGCCTGGCGCAAGGCACACGAGGAGTACCCGCCCACGGAGTACCAGGTGCCCGGCATCAAAGGACACCCTTCGATCTACGAAGCGCACCGCCACGTCTACTCCGAGGAGGGCGCGGCAGACACCGGACACTGGATCGCGACGCCTGCCCGCGACTGACCACGAAGCTTCGGCTTGGCCGCGACTCAACGAAATACCTCATCTTTACCGTCCACAAGAGACGGTCACGACCGTCCCGGGCACCGGTCCGTGAAGGCCTCCTTGAGGGACCCAGAGTCCCTCAAGGAGGCCTTCACGGACTCGACATTCGCCCCCGACCAAAATAGTCCACAAAGGACATACCGGGTGACGCAGGAACTCCATCGAGTGTACCGACGTATTGCCGCCGAACACGCAAAGGCAATATTCCCCCGCCATTCAGGTATTTCGCTCGGTGTACCCATGCGGACGCTATCCCGGATGATCATCATCCTGCACAGTCGATCGAGGATCGTGTCACCCCTCGGAAGGACTGTGTTCCGTGCCCAGCGAAAAGCCCGCCGGCAGCAGAAGGAAAACCTACGGCGATCGCACTTATGTACATACCACGATGCTTCGGCATCAAGGGGTCGTGGTTTCGTTCGCGCTCGATGACGAACGGCGTCTCCACTACAGCGTCCTCGATCTGGACGCCACTCCACGCGAATCCACGGAAGACGAGCCCGGGCACGCGGAACTGGACGTCCGTCACTGGGCCGATGATCCCCGCCCGGCCGTCTTTCCCCGCGAACTGGCGAGGGCGGGTTACGCCGCCTTGGGGGCGGATTCACTGCCCCGGGTGCGCGCGGGCGGGCGGGAGGCGGAAGATCCCGACGACGTCATCCCCGACGACGAGATCGACGAATTCCTGTCGGGCACAGGCAGGCTGACGGCTTTGGCGCCGTTCCAGGTCG
This sequence comes from Amycolatopsis sp. WAC 04197, assembly GCF_003947475.1. Taxonomy (NCBI): domain Bacteria; kingdom Bacillati; phylum Actinomycetota; class Actinomycetes; order Pseudonocardiales; family Pseudonocardiaceae; genus Amycolatopsis; species Amycolatopsis sp. WAC 04197. The sequence continues at coordinate 146,965 of NZ_QHJK01000012.1, forward strand.
TCTCGGACGGCAAGCACATCTTCCTCTTCCGGCAGGCGATCGCGGCGGGGCACGCCGACGCCGTCGTCCGTACCGAAAGCGGGGCGTTGTCAGGAAAGAGCGAGGGGGCGGCGGCGGTCGCGGTGGCGCCGGACGCGCTGCTGTGCGACCGGTTCGTCCTTGCCGGCGGGGAATTGCGTCCGGTCCGGGAGGTCCGGTACCGGCGCAGCAGGCACCGGACCCGCCCCGCGTCCGCCAAGGACACCCTCGGCAGCACCGACATGAACGAGAAACCCTTTCTCGAACCGACCCTTGAACTGGGTTTCGCGGGGCCACTCACCGACGGAAGGTTCACCGTACTGGTGGTACCGACCGCCGTCTCGGGTTCGAGCCGCTGGCAGTTCTTCGTGTACAACGCCCGCTCGGGACAGATCGATTCGATCAACGTCGATCAGGACGAGGACGGGCTGTTCGGCACGCGCGGTTCCCTCCTGTACACGAGCCCCGATCCCGCCCACCGCGACTCGGTACTCGAACGCTCGCCTGGTGTCTGCCCGTTCACCCGCCGCCCTTTGGTGCCGGTCGAACCCGATCATCGCTTCGCGGAATCCGCCTTGCTGCTGGCCGGCCGAGGTCACGTGGAGGCGCCCGCTCCTCCGGGTTTGGGGCAAGGGCCTTACACGATCGAGGCCTGGATCAGGTGGGACGGCGGCACGGGAACGGTTCTGTCCACCGGCGAGGCCGGGATCGGTGTGACCGTGGAGGAAACCGGGCTGCTCATGGTGAGCCATGGTGAGAGCGCCGTGCGCGCCACAGCGGAAGCCACCCTGAAAGCCGGCGAGTACACCCATGTGGCCGTGCGCTACGACGGCACGGAAGCGACCCTCGCCACCGACGGGCGTCATCTCGCGCCGTCGGCGCTCGGCAAGGCGGTCGCCGGGAAGAAACTGCTCATCGGCGCGAAGACCGGCACGGAGCACCGGTTCACCGGGGTGGTGGACGAAGTGCGTGTCTGGACCTGCGCCCGGCGCCCGCAGAACATCGTGGACACGATGAGGCGGCGCCTGGTGGGCGACGAGCCGGATTTGGTGGCTTACTACCGTTTCGACGAGGGAAGCGGCAAGACCTGCTTCGACCAGAGCCCGCGTGCGGCCCATGCCACGTCGTCGGGGGTGGTCGAGTGGACCGTCTCCGGGGCACCGGTCGCCGATCACCCCGGTATCCGGCGTGATTCGTTCGTGGTGGCGGGCCGCAGGGTGACGAGCGGGCTCGCCGCCACTCTCTACCATCAGCAGGAAGAGGGAGTGGTGGGCGACGGGGCCGTCCGTCCGCTCAAACGCCAGGCACGGCTTCTCCTCGCCTGGGGCTCACACAGCGAGACGGAAGCGGACAACGCGCCGGGTCGCATCGCCGCCCTCGATCTGGCTATCGGGCGCGACGGCCGGGCGGCCCAACTACCCGACGTGGTCGATCTGCCGGTCGTCGGCACGGCCGCGGAGGAAGTGGACCCCGGCGAGGAGAACCGCCTACGGGCCGAGCTCGCGACCCTGCGAGAGCGGCTGAAGAAGGCGGACGAGGGCAAGCGGGCTCTTCAGAATGATGTGAAGGCTCCCTACCTGGCACAAGCGGCACTCAAGGACGCCCTCGCCAAAGCCACCGCTTCCCTCACCGGACGCGGGAAACGCGCGTCCTGTGTCGTCTACGCCACGAGTGGCGCCACGGGCGGGATGCGTCACCTAACCGTGCGAACCGGGACGAAAGCCGGAGAATTCACCCCCACCGCCGTATCGGATCCCGCCACGGAAGACGAGGCGGATCAGTGGGAGTGGGACCCGGTCCTCGGCAGGCTGACGAGCGTCAAAGCGGGGAAGGCCTTGAGCGCGCCTGGGCGCTATCCCGACGTCACCCTCGGTGATGGCGCGGGAGTTCTGTTCCAGGCGCACACCATTGGCGGCGGATACGGCAGGCCGTCTGATGAGGCAGAGGGGAAATACGTCTACGGCAGCCACGGCTATGGAGAGGCTGTCTGCTGGTGGTCCGGCAAACTGGCGATCCGGGACTACTCGGGGTACACGGCTTACAACGGGGAGATGCTCGAACTGTATCCCGTTCCGATCACTCCTTCCGGTGACGCCGAAACAGCAGCCGTCGCGGCGGTGAAAGCCGCCTTCGCACGTGTCGACGCCATTTCCGGCGCGAAAGCCGCCTTCCTCGCCTGGGACGCGGAGATCACCGAGCTGACCACGGAGATCGAGAACAAGGAACGCCGCCTCGGCGTGATCACCGACGGCACGAAGGGCCGCAGCACCCGGTCCTTCCCCATGTCGCATCTGGGGCAGGACCGGTTGGGCCTCGGCTGGTCCGGTGCGCTGCTGGGCTTCGCGACCACCTCGGGTTCGCCGTTCCTTTCGCCGAGCGGCACCGGTTCGCTGGGGCTCTACTACCGGGACGAACGAGGCAGGCTGACCGGTGTCTTCTACGACACCAACGTCGATCGGTCGACCAGACGGCTGGCGGCAGGACACGGCACGACCGTGTTGCTGACCGCGCGGGACGCCAGTGTCGATCTGGCGACCATGGCGATCTCCGTCACCGCGGGGGACTCCGGACGCCCGGATCGATGCTCACTGACCCTGAGTGTCCACGGTGGCGACACCGAGACCTGGCGGCTCCTCCCCCGGTCCGCCGAGGACTTCGCCGCCACGCTCAACGGCCGGCGGCGTGAGCCCCTCGCCGTCGGACCGCTCGCCGGGGTGAAGCAGGGATGCCTCACCTTGGCCGCTCCCGGAGCGGTCCGCGCGCTCGCCGAGGGCAGCCTGGTCACCGTGGGCGAAAAGACCTTCGTCGTCACCTCGGCGGTGGCGCCCGGGGCGACCGAGATATCCGTGCAGGGCGATCCGGGCACTGTGCCGGATGATGCGACGGTGTGGTCCGTTTCCCACGGCCCCGATCTGGTCACGCACAGTCGCCCCGGGCCGCAGGCCCGCTACGGATCGCGCTATGTGACCGCGGTGGTCATCTCCTCCGTCGGTGACGGTGACGGGGTCGTCGCCGACGGAGAGGCGGCCGAAGGTGGCGAAGCCCAGCCGCCGCAATGGTGGAGCGACCTGCCCGGCCGCGCGCTGAACTTCGCTGCCACTTCGGCACCGCCCGCGTTGCCATCGACGGCCGACTTGTCCGCCGCCCGGCTGGCCGACGATCTCACCATCGAGGCCTGGGTCCGTCCCGCGGCGGGTGCGACGGCGGAGGACCTGCGCAGAGTCGTGCACGCCAATACCGGGGACGCGAGCACCGATTCCCGGTTCACCTTCGGTTTCGGCCCGGCGGCGACGAACAAGGCGGACGGGCCACGCCCCTTGATCGCCGGGGTGGGTGACCGTTTCGTCACGTCGAGCGCCACCGTGCCCCCTGACCGGTGGAGTCACGTCGCCGCGACGTTCCGGCAGTCGTGGGCCCTCGAGTTCGGCAACGGAGTCCACGCCGAGGCACCGCACGCGAGTGACCTCAACATCGGCCGCGACCTCACCCTCGAGGTCTTCCTGCGGACGGGTGAGCTCGGCTCGCCGCAAGGACTGCTGGCCAAGGGGCGCGCGGACGACGGGCGCGGGCACAAAGTCCCTTATCAGCTCGGGCTTTCCGCGACGGGGAAGCTGGTGTTCTCCTTCGAGAACAGCGACGGCGTGCTGGTCAGCCACACCTCACGGGACGCGATCACGGCAGGCACGTTCCACCGGATCGCCGTCGTGCGGAAACTCGGCGATTCACGGGAGGAGAAGAAGGGCTCGCGAGAGATCTCGGCGCTCGACGCGGCGGGCAAACCGGTGAAGATGCTGGTGGACACGATCGAAACCCTCGTCGTCAAGCAGTGGTCGGAGATCTCCTTCCACATCGACGGGAAGGGCGCCGGTTCGGTTCGCCATGACGACGCCCCTGAACTGTCCCATCCGGGGCCGCTGGACATCGGCCGGACCCGCCGGGGCGCGACCACCTCGTCCTTCACCGGTGAGATCAGCGAGATCCGGATCTGGAACGTCGCCAGGGAGGCGAAAGACCTCGGCACCGACCTGCCACCCGCCGATCCGTCGGCGCCAGGAACCGCGAACTCCGTGGAAGACACGATCCGCCCGCAAGGGCTGATCGCCCACTGGCGTTTCGAAGAGAACGAAGGCAACGCGGCCAAGGACGAATCGGGAGCCCACGTCGCCCGGCTGAACGGTCCGAAATGGACCAAGAACCCCGACCCGAAGGGCAGCACCTTCCGGTTCTACATCGACGGCAAGGCGACACAGGCGACCTCGCTCACCGGCGCCTCGGCTCCGGCGGGCGGGGATTACGGGCCGTCGCAATTCACCCTGGGCGGGCGAGCCGCCGCCGACGGGACGACCGATCGCTATCTCGGGGTGCTGGAGGAGGTCCGCGTCTGGCGCACCACACGCGAGGAAGAACAGATCCTCGACAACCTCTTCGGACGGCTGACCGGTGAAAGCACCGACCTTCTCGCCTACTATCCGTTCGACGACGAGTCCACCGAACAGGACGCGGACGAACTGCTCGACCACGGCCCGCGCGGTTTCGACCTGGCTTTGGCGACCGGTGACGGACGGCCCACCACACTGATGTCCACCGCGCCCATCTCCTCGGAGACCCCCGAGGTGCGGCCGGTGTTCGCGACCGGCCAGCCCAGGTTCGTCCAGACGATCTCGGCGGTCCCGTCGGTGAGCGAGTACGCGGACGTCCAGCGCGGGCACGACCGGTCCACCCGGGGCGTCCTCAAGCGGGCTTACGCCTACGTCCAGGACGGCACCTGGAACCTCATCACCGGCTACAAGCTGGGGGACCTCGTCTCGGAATGGGTGGGGCAGGTGCAGTTCGATCCCCAGCTGATCGGCTACATCGAAGGAGCGCCTCCGATCCCGTCCGAGAACCTCATCGCCACTCGCAGGCCCAATTCGCTCAGCTACATCAACGCGACCACGGTCGAATTCCGTCAAGCCGACCAGGTCGTGCAGACCCTGTCGTCCGCGAGCGAGAAAAGCCTCGACGCGGCGACGGCGTTCAAACTGTCCACCAGCGCCGGCCCCGACACACTGCTGATCACCGCGCCGTTCGGCATCGGGACGGCGACCCCGGCCGTTGAGACCGATTTCGCCGTCGAGGGCGGTGGCTCGCTGGAGTTCTCAAACGGCTGGGGTGACCAGACCGAAGTGTCCGAAGACACCGACACCAGCCGCGTCACTTCGGTCGGGCTCAGCGGTGGCTGGGAGGCCGAACCGGCCTCGGAGGCGGACAAGCGGGCGATGGTGGAGAACGGCGGGCGGCGCTTCGCCCCGTCCAACACCGGTTACGCCCTGGTCCAGTCCGAGACCGCCGACGTTTTCGCTCTGCGTGTGCGGCACAGCGGAGCCGTCGTCGCCTACCGGATGCTGCCCAACCCCGACATCCCGCGCGACTGGAACCTGCTGCCGTTCAAGATCAACGATCGCTACACCAAACAGGGCACCTTGGACGGTATGGCCGGTTACGTCAAGCAGAAGAACACGGCGGGAGAGGAGGTGTGGGTCAAACGACAGGACGACGCCTACGCCGACGTCGAGGGCCAGGGGGAACGCAGCTACTTCAAACCCGCCGAGGCCTACCGGCTCAAACGCCGGATCGTGGAAGACCAGCAACGCAGGCAGGCGTACTACACGGGTGTCTCCAACAGCCCGCTGGGCGAGGATCCGACGCAGGAACGGGCCCGTGAACTGCTCAGCCGCTTCACCGGGCCGATCCCCGGGCCGGGCGCCAACGGGGGTCAGGGCAAGGAAGGGGACAGCTTCGCGCGCCGAGACATCGTCAACACCTACGTCTGGTCCGCGGACGGCGGCTTCTTCGCGGAATCCACCGGGTTGACCGACATGGTCACCGAGACCACCACCGGGTCCTATCGGTTCACGGGGATGGCTTCGGTCGGTCTGTCCACCGGGTTCGAGGTCTTCGGCGTCGGCCTCGGGTTCCAGATGGACGCCTCCTTCGGCGGAAGCATCAGCCGGACCCGTGCCAAGAGCAAGGAGGCGAGCCGCTCGTTCAGCCTGGAGGTGAAAGTCGACACACCGGGTGACATGCAGAAGTACGACAAGGACTTCAACCCCGTCTTCGATGCCAAGGGAACGCCGGAGGAGGTTCCTGGCCGGGTGGACGCCTACCGGTTCATGACCTTCTACCTCGACAGCGACAACGCGAACTTCGAAGACTTCTACGGCAAGGTCGTCGACCGCACCTGGCTCGACTCCGCCGATCCGAACGCGATCGAACTCAAACGGGCCTGCCAGGCCGAGCACAAGCCGCCGTGCTGGCGGGTGATGCACCGGGTCACCTTCGTCAGCCGCAAGCTCCCGCCGTTGACCGAGGGCGCCGCGGCTCCGCTCGAAAAGGCGATGCTGACGGCCGACATCGGCAGCGACTACGAGCTCGTCCGCAGGATCGAGCCGTACATCGACCCCGCGCTCACCGACCGGCGGGAGCTGCGCGAACAGGTCGGGGCCGCGATCGACCGGGTACTGCCCGAATTGGCCTCCCAGAAAGAGGTGGTCGCCGACCTCTTCGCGACCTACCACCAGCTGAGCTGACCGCCAGACGGGCCGTGGAGCGGCGCCAGCCTCTCCACGGCCTGTCGCGGGTCACCAGCCGGTGGTCACCAGCAGCCGCCGCGGCCCACGGAGCACGCGCCCGCTGTGTGCCGGCCTGAATCCGTCCGCCCAGCGCATCCGTGGCATCGCGTCCAGGAGGGCCGACATCGCCGCGCGCGCCTCGATGTGGGTCAACTGCGCGCCGAGACAGGTATGCCTCCCGGCGCCGAAAGCGATTCCTGGACCGGCCGCGTCGAGCACCTCGTCGGCCGCGTCGGTGCCACGGTGGATGTCGAACCTTTCCGGCAAGGGATAGCGGCTCGGATCCCGATTCGCGGAACCGAGCAGACAGGTGACGGTCGCCCCCGCCGGAATCAGGGTGCCCGCGAGTTCGAAGTCCTCGACGGTGTACCGATTCGCCAGCTGCACGGGCGAGTCCTTGCGGATCGACTCCACCCACACCTGACGCGCCAGATCCCGGTCCCCGGCCACGGCGGCGGCCACGTCCGGATGGTCGAGCAGGTTGGCCACCAGCGACGCCAAGCCCTTGTAGGCGGTCTCGGTGCCGGCCGCGATCAGGACGGTGCAGAACGCCTTGATCATCTCGTCGGTGAGCCGCTCGCCGTCCGCCACGGTGCCGCACACGTCCGAGAGCAGATCGTCGCCGGGGGCGCGGCGGCGCTCCGCGATGTGCCGGTCGAGATACTCCGACACGGCTTGCCGCGCGCGCAATCCCGCTTGGAGCAGCTCGGGGTCCTGGCGGTAGTTGCCGAAATAGCGGGTGATCGCGTCGGTCCAGGTCTTCCATTTCGCCAGGTCGGTTTCGGGGATGCCGAACACCACCAGCATCACCCTGAGCGGAAGCTCCCGGCAGAAGTCCGCGAACAGGTCGACCTGGTCCTTCCCGTGGAGACGTCCGACAAGCAGCCCGACTATCCGCTCGGTGGCCTCCGCCCAGCGGTCGAGCGTCCGGCCGTGGAAGGCCCCGGAGACCAGTTTCCGATTCGGGAGGTGCTCGGGCTCGTCCAGCTGGAGCATGGTCACCCCCGCCACCGGTGCCAGCTGCCACTCGTACGGTTTGCTGCTCAGCTCCGTGAGGGCAGTGCGGACGTCCTCGTACCGGCTGACCAGCCAGGTCTCCATCGATTCGTCCCAGACGACCGGGAAATGGTCCCGCAACCGCGCGTACAGCGGGTACGGATCGCGGTCGAACTGTCGCCAGAAAAGGCTCGGCGCCGTCTGTTCGACGTCCACTGTTCCGGTGTTGGCCTGGAGGTACCTGGTGGAGCTCTGATGCCAGCCGACCGCCGTGGCCACGGCATCACACAGCCGGCGGCGATACGCAGCCGTGGCCTCGTCGGTGGGAACGGCGCACTCCGCTTGGAACTCCTGGACCGACCGACGGTAGCGGTCATGGACCGCGTCGACGGCTTCCTGCCAGGAGCAAGCCGTTTCGTCTTTGATCAGCGTCACCAGGTTGGGCTCGCCGAAGCTGAGGTCGCGCTCAATACCGCACAGGTCGTTCGTCCACGACACGATGTCGGAGGCGCACCTCGTCAGCTTGTCCACGTCCCCCACCGGGCTTACGAACTCCGTCATCACGACGAGCAGGTCCCAGGCCATGTCCATCCCGCTGAGCAGACGACGGAACTCCAGATACTCGCTCCGCCTCAACGGCCGTTGACCGCGCCGGATCCCATCGAGTTTCGCCTCCGCGAGCAACCAGGACGAAACCGACTCGGCGAAGGTGTCCAGCCACTCGGCCCCACCGTCCAGTCGCGCGGTCGACGGCCATAGATCCTCCGCCAGCACGCGCAGTGTCGGATCGGTGTTCGGCGCGAGCTCCGGCGCATGCCTGGCGGCGAGCGCCGTTCGCGCGAAGGCTTCGAGGCTATCGCTGTGCTCCCAGGAACCGGCATCGACCAGATCGTCCACCACGAAGATCCAGAGAAACCAGCGGACGAACACGGCCGCCCGGTCATAGGGCGCGTCGCCTGCCACTCCGATGCCGTAGTCGAACAGATCGGACGAAAGGAGTTTGTCACGTCCTCGCGGCCCGATCAGATTGTGCCGCATCCCCCACTCGCAGGTTTCGATCTTGAGCCGCTCGGCCTCCGGGCGAAGCTCCCTCCGCGGAAAAGGAAAAACGAGCTCGGGGAGACGAAATGTGGGCACTCGGACACCATCCAACCTCGAATCGAACGTTTCTTGCGAGAAGAATGAAAGAGGAACAGGTCGCACCCGAATGGAGCAGCAACTCAGCAAAGCTCCCCATGGGCTCAGATCGAGATACCACGCATTCGGTGAATCCGGTGATGATTCATGCTTTCGTCCAACACGCCTGCCTCAAAGCGCCCGCCTCGGGACACTTGTTGGTTTTTGCTTGTCCGGCGAATCTTCCGGGTGAACACTGACCACGCAGTCCCGCTTCTGGAATCCTAGGAGGAACTGGAAATGTCGCGAGCATGGATCAGGTGGGGTTCGGTCACGAGCGTCGCCGTCGCACTGATGGCGCTCGCCCCCGGTGTCGCCGCCGCGGCGGGCCCCGGCGAGATCGACGTGTGCAACCACTCGACCCACGGCGCTTACGTCAGTTTTCCCTGGCGCGCCGGAATGCGCAGCACCACGGTCCCCGCCGAAGGGGTATGTGTTCGCTTCAGATTCGACGGCGACGGTTCGTGGGAACAGGTCGACGTGGTGTACGCGGACAACCCCGACGTGTACATCGGCTCATTCGGCTACACGGCGAGCCGTGGCGCCGCCGTCGCGGTGTACGACAGCGGCCAGTACATCGTCCAGAACTGATCAGGTCCGGCTGACCACGGGCCCGCGCGGAATCGGTCCTCGTGAGCGGTAAGGACGGTTCTATTGAGAGGCAAGGCAAACGTGTCATGGTGCGAACTCTGCCGTCCGGGGCAGTCCGAGGTGCGGGACTTCGTGGCGCACGCTGATCACTGCACCAATAGTCCATAAAGGACGGCAAGGCGCCCATGCGAGTCCGTGAAGGCCTCCTTCCTTACTCTCAGGGTAGGGAAGGAGGCCTTCATGGACCGGCGCTCGGGGGTACTCGGCGAGGTGCGAAGGGAGCTTTCCCTGATCGCACGCGCGGAAAGTCCCCTTCGCCGCAGGTGGCGCGGGCTTCGCGACGCCGAAGCCGGCATCCAGCAAGGTCCCGGGTCCAGCCTGAATTATTCCGCTTGTGTGACACATGAGGCCGTCGGTCGGTGGACCATCCAGGAGTGGTGTTCGCGATAAATCCCTACACCTGGGTCGTTCGGGTGCTCCCGCGAGTTCTCGGTCTGCAACGGTTGCAGGTGGTCCGCCGGGACCGCCTTGTTCTGTTGGGCTGGTCGGGCAAGGGAGAGAGTCAGTCGGTGGTTGAGGGGGTGTGCGTATTCCGCTGGAGGTGCGGCGGTTTCTTGAGGTCACGCTGGGGTTGTCGTGGCCGGAGTCGGATGACCGGGGTTTGGTGGGGTTGTGGAAGGCGTGGGAGGCGGCCAAGGACGCGGCCGCGGTCTACGAGGCCGCGGCCCGTCGAGCCGGCGGTGTGGTCCCGCAGGCGTTGCAGGGTGACACCGTGAGTTCTTCGGCCAGTTCCTGAGCTCCACCATCCCCGACGGCCTCGCCGGGTTGGGTGAGGCCGCGGGTGAGCTGGCGAAGATGTCGCAGAACGCGGCGGCGGATGTCTACAAGACCAAGGTGATGTTCGTGGTGTTCGCCGCGTTCACCCTGGCCTCGATCATTGATTTGCTGGCCACGGTGATCGGGACCCTGTTCACCGGTGTGGTGATCGCCGCCGCCCGGGTCGCGCTGACCGCGATCTGGCGCGCTCTCGTGCTGCGGCTGAGCGAACCGTCGGTGCGTGGCGGGCTGTCCCAGGCCACCAAGCAGGCCCTGCTCAAGACCGCGAAAGACCTCGCGATCAAGACCGGCGGGTTCGCCGCGTTCGGTGCCGCGCTCATGGGCGGCACCGATTTCGGTGTCCAGGCCCGTCAGATCGCCGACGGCGACCGGTAAGGCTGGGACACCACATCCCTGGCCTCGTCCTTCGTCGGTGGCGCGTTGGGAGGCGCGTTCGCCGGAGTGTTCCACTCCGGCGCCGGAGCCGTCCGGAAAACAGCGTTCGCTCTGCGTGACCGTCTCGAGATCGACCCCGCACATCTCGACACCCTCGTCCCCGGCGCGGCCGGCGTGACCGCACGCGACGTCATCACCACCATCACCACCCCCCTCACCGCCCTCGGTGACGCCTCCTACGCCCTCGGGCAGGCCCATCACCACCATCGCCACCGCGCCCCTGATCAACCTCGCCCTCGGCGCCCCTGCCGGCAACCCCGCCCTCGGCGCCCTCGGCGCACTGTCCAGATACGGCGGCGGCTACACCAGCCCGGCCACCGGCACCACCCTCGACACCCTCCACCCCCGGTGCTGCCCCGCCTCAGCATCCCCGCACCCCACGCCACCGAGAAACCAGCCGACCTCGACATCACCAGCAAAGCAGCCGCCACCGGCAAACCCAACAGCATCCACAGCGACACCACACCCCACACCGAACCCCCCCTACACCACCACCCCCGGCCACACGAACGTCCACGACGAGAAAACCCCCGCCTACACCACCCGCCCGCAACCCCTCGGCACCCTCCACACCCAACCCAGTACAACGGCACCGAGCAACGGCGACACTGCCAACGTCCTTCCCTCGGAGACCGCTTCCACACCGAATGTGGGCGCATCGGCCGTGGCAGGCGGCGTCACACCGGAGGCCGCCCAGCCCGTGGCCGAACCCCAGACCGGTACGACCACACCACCGGCCACCACGACCCGGCATTCGCCATCTACCGCCGAAACGCCGACAGCGCGCACCCCGGACAAGTACGGGACATCCCCGACGACCTCGGCTGAGCGTGGCTCGTCCGGCGCGTATCTCAGCCCGCAGACTCCTGCAGCAGCCAGTACCGTCGTCGCTGACACGAAGCAGGGACAGACTCGGCTGGACACCGCCGACCAGGCCAAGACCGCGGGCCAGGACACGACGCACTCGCATAGCCTGCCCGATCATGCCGTTTCCCCAACCGGTTCGGTGCCCTATCCCATGGCGGCCGCCGCCGCACAGCCCGACACCGTCGGCGGAAATCTCGGCACGAGCCCAGCCCACCCCGCCGGGACGACAAGCACGGACATCGACGCCCGGCCTTTCCTCACCGGCTCGACCCCGGGCACGACCTCGGCCCTCGACGCGCGAACTACCGCCGACCCGGCGCTCCCGTCAGATCTCGCGTTCCCGCGGGCCGCGGACGAAACCGTCGTGGGCGTGCGGCCGGACACTGCCTCCGCCGTTCCGGCGATCGAACCGGTGCGTGCCGTTCCCCTCCCCGGCAACAGCGGCATCGCCTTCGTGCCCGACGGCTACGCCGCCAATGTCGCCAACGCTTTCCCCGAACCTCTGCCCGGTGTCTTCCGCGTCGTCGCGCAACAACGGGACAACGCCTTCTCCTTGCCCGAGGCCTATCGTCCACACGAAGCGAACTCCGTCAGCCAGCTCGTCGTAGCGCTTCGCGAACTCCCCGCCCGCCTCGTGTCATGGGGCGACTACACCACCCTCCAGCTCCTAGCCTGCGACCTCACCCCCGCCCTCGTCGAGCGCCTCGCTCCCGCCATCCGCGCCACCCTCGGCGTCGAACTCGATGTCCCCTACCGCGAGACTCCCGTCTACATCACCCTCCAAGGCCACATCACCACCACCGACCCCGGCATCAAAAACACCCTCCACCTCGCAACGCCCGTCCGGCGCCAGTGAGGAAAGATGCGGGTCTATCCCGTGATCGGTGTCTCCGGCGTTGTTGATCAGCAGGTCTCGACTCCCGGCCAGCGGTCACCGAACGTGATGGCGAACGCGTTGATCACTGGTTTCCACCGCATCGTCCTTCGAGCGCGGCCTGTGCCGGTGGGGTCCAGGCCGCGGGTCACAAGGAACAGGCACTTCATCGCGGCCTGCTCGGTCGGGAAATGCCGCGAGCGCCGATCGCTCGCCGGTAGCGGGTGTTCAGCGACTCGATCGCGTTCGTGGAGCAGATCATCGTCCGGATCTCGACGTCGTAGACGAGGAGCGTGAACTCATCCCGAGCGTTGCGCCACAAACGAATCACCGCTGCATGCTTCGCACCCCATTTCTCTTCGAATGTGTCCAAGGCGGCGTCCGGGCTCGGTGCGGTGCAGATGGGTTTGATGTCGCGTTTCACCGCGTCCCAGTCCCGGTGGGACACGAGTCGGAAGGTGTTGCGGATCAAGTGGACGATGCGGGTCTGCACGACGGTTCGCGGCCACACGTTCGTCACGACGTCGGGCAGACCTTTGAGGCCGTCGCAGACGAGGAAGAACACGTCCCGGATGCCGCGGTTCTTCAGGTCGATGAGCACGCTCATCCAGAACTTCGCGCCCTCGCCGCCGGTGCCCATCCACAGCCCAGGACGTCCTTGTGGCCGTCCACGGTGACGCCGATGGCGGCGCTGACGGGCCGGTTGGCGACCTGACCGTCGCGGACCTTGACGTGGATCGCGTCGATGAACACCGCCACGTAGACCGAATCCAGTGGACGGTTGGACCAGTCGTTCTTTTCGGCGACGACCTTGTCGGTGATCCGCGAGATCGTTTCCTTGCTGACCGAGGACCCGTAGATTTCGGCGAAACGCGCCGAGATATCCCCGGTCTTCGTTCCTTTCGCAGATTGCGACAGCACGATCTCGTCCACCTCGGTCAGCCAATCCCGACCTCGCCCGCCGCATCCGAGACCACCGTTTTGGCCGGGTGCCGTTGCGCACGTTCGTCGACTCACGATCCGGGTCAGCCTGGTTCTTCTCATGCCCGAGATGCTCGGTCATCTCATCATTCAGTGCCGTTTCCAGCACGTTCTTGGTGAACAGCTTCAGCAACCCGTCCGGGCCGGTCAACGCCAGGCCCCGCGCCTTCGCCTCGGCCACCATCGCGCCGCGGCGGCCTGCTCCGGCGACAGCTCCCGCGCCGGCTTGGACTCACCCTTGCGTGGACTCACAAGCTCCGATGTCATCACTCACAGTGCCCATCCCGCCAGACCTCAGCCAGGCGTGCCGAGTCGGAAACACCGATCTTGGAACAATCCCGGAGATGCCGAGGGCTGGATGGGGGTGCGCCGCGGGAGACGGAAACTTCGAACAGTTTCTTCTCACCGACTACCACGGCATCGAGAAGCTCTTCACGCCAACGAGTCCAACCGCCTTGGGGTTGACCCGTTTTGACGGACAGGGTCGATGAGGTGGTCTCGGGCTCCCTGACAGCCGGTGGTGTCGTCGGTCGCGTGGTGGCTGGTTCGTACGAGTCGGCGACATGGCCAGCCACGACGATCGATCAGCTGTCCGGGTGGCTGATCACCGCCGCCGATGTCGAGGCGCTTACCGAGCTCGCGGTGCCGTCCGGTTCGACCGATGGCCTGCGGCCCGTCGTCGGGATGGACGACCTGTTCTACCGGCACACCTCGGATCTCCACCGCGTTCCCGGCTCGACTTACCTACGGTTCATCGACACCGATGGCGCCATCACCGTCCTCGATCACTTGCCCGGCGTCACCGGCGAACATGACCGCAGCCGCCAGGCTGGTACCAGGCGATTCCAGAGACCGCGGCTTACGAGCCATCCACGGTCAGCACCAGCTGACCGTGTGTACCACCCGACTGGATCGACGCGTGCGCGTCCGATACCTGCGTCCACGGAATCTCGTGCACGAAACCGGCGGGAGGACGGAAGCCCGCGGACACGTCGGCCCACAATCGGTCGATCTGACGCCGGTTCCCCGTCCGCACGCCGATCAGCGACTGGCTTCGCAGGTAGAACTGGAGCAGGCGGATCGGTATCGGGTCGTGGTTGATCGCGCCGGAGACGACGACCCGGCCGAGCGCCCCGAGCGCGGGCAGATAGGCCTCGCACAACGCCGTGACGCCGAGGTTGTCGACCACGCAGTCCAGCCCCGCGCTTCCGACCGCTTCGAGGATCCGCTCCGGGAGATCCTGGGCCGCGGCGTCGAGCGCGACGAGCGGCAACCCCGCCAACCGCGGCGGACGCCGGTCCACTCCGATCACCCGGGCACCGCGGAATGCGGCGAGCGCGGCGACCGTCGCCCCCAATGCGCCACCGGCGCCAGGCACCAGCACGGTGGTATCGAGACCGACCTCGCCGGCATCGAGCTGGGCGCTGGCGACGCCGCCATTGGCGGCAAGCGCCGCGGCCTCGACGAAGCCGACCTCAGCGGGTATTTCACGGACGTTTTTCACCGGCACGACGCAGTACTCCGCATAGCTGCCCTGCCGGTGGATCCCGACCAGCCTGAACTCACTGCACGCCTCTTCGCGAGACAGGCCGCATGCCCGGCACCGCGAGCAGCTCAACACCGCGGAGACGGCGACCCTCTTGCCGACGAGGTCGTCATCGAGGCCCGGCCCCACCTGGTCGATCACGCCGGCGTGCTCGGTGCCAAGCACGTGCGGGAGAGACGTGATCTGCTGGGCGAAGGGGGGCTTCCCCGCCCGGGCGGCGACATCCTTCGTCCGGGCGACCACCACCGCGTGCACTCGCACCCGCGCTTCTCCCGGTCCGGGCACCGGATCGGGTAGCTCGGCCTCTTCCAGCACCTCCGGGCCGCCGAACGCGCGGATGACGAGCGCCTTCATCAGACCGGCTTCCGTGGTGGGTTGCTCATCGCCTTGACGACCGCCGGCGTGATCCCGCCACCGGTCCCCCACACGTCGGCGTTCTCCTGGGTCCGGGCCCACTCGCCGGGGACCCAATCGTCTCCCACTTCGAGCAGTTCGGCGGTGTACTCGATGACATTCCCCACCGGGTCGATGAAGTAGCAGAAGACGTTGCCGCCAGGACCGTGCCTGCCGGGCCCCCAGACGGTGTCGAATCCCGCCTTGCGCATCCGGCCGAGTGCCTTCATCACTTCGTCGGTGTCCCGGACCTCGAACGCGACGTGGTTGAGGGAGGTCCATTCCCCCTGCGCGAGTACGACGGAATGGTGCTGGGCGTTGCAGCGCAAGAAGACCATCTGGTCGTTCTCGTAGGTGTCCGAGACTTGGAAGCCGAGCACCCTGGTGTAGAAGTCCTTGGCGGCGGCCAGGTTCACGGTGTTCAGCACGATATGGCTCAGCCGATCCGGCCCGTATGACTTCGGCGAGGGATCCGTGTGTCCGGGAATCCCGCAGGTGACTTCGATGCGGCGCCCCTCGGGATCGAGGAACTCGACCCGTGTCTCGTTCGCGGTGAGGATCTCGACCGACTCGCCACGCAGGCGCTCGGTCAGTTTCGCGACGTCGTCTTCGCTCCCGGCGGCCAGGCCGATGCCACCGAGGAGCTGGTCCTCACCGGTGGAGAGGGTAAGGACGTGATGCTCGGGCCCCCGTCCGCGCAGCCGGATCCGGCCGCCGGTTTCGGCGACGCGCGAAAGACCCCAGACATCCTCGTAGAACGGCAGGAGCTCAGCGGGGTCCGGCGTCTGGATCTCGACGTTCCGCAGATGGGTGATCATGAGCGATCCCTACTGAACATGCCGGGAAGATTATCAACTGGTTGATAATATCCCAAGTGATCGTTCCAGGACATGAGAGCGGAGGTAGAGAAGATTCCTGTCGAACCGGCGACGCGGATCGCTTACCTGGTCCGGATGCTCTCCAATACCCTCAACCAGAGGATCGAGCGAGCCCTGCGGCCGCTCGAACTCACGCAGGCGCAGCTGGCCGCACTGGCCCAGCTGGCGCTCCGCGCACCGGGCCGGCTCTCGGGCGCGGAACTCGGCCGTCGTGCCGGTGTCACCCCACAGGCGATGTGGTCGGCGGTCGCGGGCCTGGAACAACGCGAACTCGTCGAGCGGTCACCACACCCGACGCACGGCAGGGTTCTCGAGATCGGCATCACCGAAGACGGCATCGACGTGCTGGCGCAGGCGCAAGAACTCACCGCGCCGGTGGACGCGCACGCCATGGCCACCCTGACGGACGGGGAACAACGGCAGCTTCGCGCGTTGCTGCTCAAGAGCATGACGGCACTGGACCTCCCGCATCCCGACGGCGGGGACGTTCAAGCACGCGTGACCGAGGGCAGCCCCGAGGCGACGATCGGATCGATCAGCGCCTGGGTCCGGCGCAAATGACGCTCCAGCAGGCTCGCGGCCAGGTCCATGTGCTGGTCGATCGCCGCGTCGCGCAGCCGCCGGCCACCCCCAAGGCCCGGTATCGGTATCCCTTCCGGCTCACCCGTGCGAGCGGCGAAGTCATCAGCTTCCCGTGGCGGCCCCGGGAAGACTGTGCAGCACCGAGGCGGTTCCGACGAAAGCCCCTGATTCGACGGAGCACGACACCTTGTAGTACATGCCATGAGCCGTCTTCCTGCGGCGCACGAAATCGAGTTCGCAGCTACCATCTCGGACATTGACCTGGCGGCGGCAGCGTAACGAAATATCATGCAGGAAGACTTCTCCGCTCTTTCTCCGGAGTTCCTGATCGATGTGCACGCCGACGACGATCAGCTGAGAAGCGACGACCAGCGCGGTGACCGCGGAGAGATGATAAACGCCCAAAGAGTCGACCTCGCCATCCGCGACCGCGAAGTCACCCGCCACCCCCGTCTCGGTCCGGCGCACATCCGTCAGCCGAGGTTTCTCGCTTCGATAGCCGACGGCCAGATATGGAGAGCACAGCGCTTTCAGCTCATCGTCATGCCAGACCATTCGGTCAACCGGACCGATCGTCACGTCAGTCATGGCTCGATTCTGCCAAGCAGCCAGGCCGCGAAATGGTGTTGAGCGGATCGCTACCCCTTCGGGCGGCCACACCTATACGATTTCATGGAGCCGGTTTCCGTTCCTGCCGTAGCCCGAGCATCGGAAGAGCTGGGACACGAGGTCGAGCACATCGCGCCGGGAACTCAACTCCCGTCTTGCGGTTATCGCCCGCGTGCGCGAAGTCCAGGTTTCCGTCGTACCCGGCTCGGACCAACGACCCTTCCACTCGGCGAAGTCGTCAATAATCGATACGGTCGGCTTTTCCCGCCCAGGCCTTGAACGGCAGGCGCTTGTTGTCGACGCGCAGCGCGCGCACCGGCACTTCCCACGTATCGCGGGGTTTCTCGAACAATTCGTAGAACGCGAGATCGTCGAAACCAGCCATGGCGGCGTCATGCCGATCGGCCGCGTAAACGACACGATCCACCCGGGCCCAGAGCGCGGACGCCAAACACATCGGGCAAGGCTCACACGAGGACACGAGCACGCAGCCTGCGAGTTTGAATTCCTGGAATTTCCAGCATGCCTGGCGAATGGCGACCACTTCGGCATGGGCTGTCGGATCGTAGAGGGAGGTGACCTGATTGACACCGGTGGCGACGACCTCACCACCCTTGACGATCATGGCTCCGAACGGGCCACCGCCGACCGCGACGTTACGGGCGGCGATCTTGACACTTTCGACGAGCCACTCATGATCCTCGGCCATACCGTCTGCTCGAAGGGTCATTCGAGGCCTCACTTCTGTCGTCGGGTATAACGGATGACCGGGCTCGTAGCCGACAACACATCTTCAGCGCAGCGTTCCCGAATCCACTGGAGTGGCTGGAACTGGCGAAGAAGCCGAGGGGAAATCCTCACGAACCGGAGGTCGAGCGTGTCCCCGGCCACCTGCCTGGCCACACTTCCGGCCGTCCTTTGTGAAGACGATTTCGCGTACGGGCAAATCTGCTATCAGCGATGCCCTTCCAGACCTGGCATATCGGGGCCTTGTGGCTCGATCATCGAAAGTGGTGACCGGTAACCGGAGGCGAGCGGGTTCGCTTCACCTCGCGGCGCGTCCTTGACCGACACCCACAATCCACGAGCGAAGAGAAAGGAACACGGGTGACCGTTGCCATGCGGCCCGCCGAGCGGTCACGAGCTGCGGTCCGGCCGAGAATCCTCGCCACCGCGGTCCTTCTCATCGTGATCACGGGCAACGTCCTCGCGGTGACACTGCTCTTCTTCGCCGCCGGGCTTTCGGGCAACCCGCTCGTCGACATCGGGCGGCTCACCGGTCTCTACGGTGGCTTGGCGATGGTGGTCCAACTGGTCCTCATCGCCCGGCTGCCCTGGCTGGACCGGCGTATCGGCATGGACCGGCTCACCAATTGGCACCGGTGGACGGGTTTCGCTCTTCTCTGGGCGTTGCTGGCACATTTCGTCTTCACCGTCTTCGGATACAGCCAGATCGACGACAAGGGAATCGTCGATGAGTTCGCCTCGATGGTCACCCAGCTCGAGAGCATGCTTCGCGCGGTGGTCGCTTTCGTGCTCATCCTGCTCGTCGGGGGCGTTTCGGCACGACTCGTCCGCAGGCGCATGTCCTACGAGACCTGGCACTTCATCCACCTCTACGCCTATGCCGCGGTGGTGCTGGGGTTCGGCCACCAGGTGTTGCTCGGCAAGACGTTCTCGTCCGGTGGCATCGCCGAGATCTACTGGCACGTCCTTTGGATTCTCGGGCTGGCTTCGGTGCTCGTCGGACGGCTGGTGTTGCCGCTGGCCCGGAACCTCCGCCATCGGTTGCGGATCGTCGCGGTGGTGCCTGAGTCGGCCGAAACCGTGTCGGTGTACATGACCGGAAGGCACCTCGATCGCATGCCCGTCAAGGCCGGACAGTTCTTCTTATGGCGGTTCCTGACGAAAGACCGGTGGTGGCAGGCCAACCCGTATTCGCTCTCGGCCGCGCCCGACGGCAAGACCCTCCGGCTGACCGCGAAGGCCGCCGGCGACGGCAGCGCGTCCCTGCGCTCGCTGAAGGTCGGCACCTGGGTGTTCGCCGAAGGGCCCTACGGCGCGTTCACCGCGATGCATCAGCGCAAGACTCGGGCGCTGCTCGTGGCGGGCGGAGTCGGTATCACGCCCCTCCGTGCGCTGCTCGAGGAGATCGCCGGGCACGTGATCCTCGTCTACCGGGTCCGATCCGAACAGGACGCCGTGCTCCTGGCGGAGATCAGGGGCCTGGCCAGGGCTCGCGGCGCGGCCGTCCACGTGCTCGCGGGGCCCTCTGATCGGGCCGGTCCGTTCGGACCGCTGCTGGGCCCCGACAGCCTGTGGCGTCTGGTGCCGGACATCCGCGAACGGGATGTCTTCGTCTGCGGTCCGCCGGGCATGACCTCGGCCACGTTGCGCAGCCTGCGGGAGGTCGGCGTGCCGAACCAGCAGATCCACGCCGAACGCTTCAGCCTCGCCACCTGAGCAAGGAGACAGCCGATCCATGAAGAAGACCGTCATCGCCCTGATCGTGGCTTTGTCGACAGCGGGTTTCGTCGGCCTCTACGTCTTCGACCCGGGCCGGCCCGATCCCGCGACGGTCACCCCTGCCACCGCTCCGAGCGTCTTCGAGGCCCTGGAGATTCCCACCAGCGTTCCGGCCGGCGTGCCGGCCGAGCGTACGGTGGACGGGTCGGCCGAGACCGACAAGTACGGCACGGTCCAGGTGCAGCTTCTGCTGTCCGGTGACCGGATCTCGGAAGTCCGCTTCCTGCGGCAACCCGAACCCGGGAGGGGAGCCGACGCGGTCAAAGTCCTCCAGCAGGCGACGCTGGCCGCCCAGAGCGCCGAGATCGACACCGTCTCAGGGGCGACGATGACGAGCGAGTCGTACCTCAAGTCCCTTCAGGCGGCTCTGGACGCGAGGTGAAGCGGGTCGAACAGGTCATGGGTTTGCCGGTCTCGGTCGACGTCCGTGACCAGGGCGACCACCGGTCGTCGATCGAACGCGTTTTCGCGTGGCTGCACGAGGCCGACCGGAGGTTCAGCCCCTTCAGGGCGGACAGCGAAGTGAGCCGTTTCGATCGCGGCGACCTGACGGTGTCCGAGCTGAGCGACGATCTGCTCGACATCCTGATGATCTGTGACCACTACGAGCGGCTCTCCGGTGGCGCGTTCACCGCCCGTATCCCGGGCAGGCCCTTGGATCCCAACGCGGTCACCAAGGGCTGGGCGGTCCAGCGGGCGGCTCGGCTGCTGGAAGCCGACGGGCTGAAGGTCTTCTGCGTCAACGCCGGGGGCGACGTGGTCACCTCGGGAGAACCGGAGCCCGGCCGCGGCTGGCGGATCGGGATCCGTCATCCCGAACTGCGTGACGAGATATGCGCGGTCGTGGAGTGGTCAGACGGTGCCGTCGCGACCTCCGCATCGTATGAACGCGGCGAACACATCTTCGACGGCCGCACCGGACGGCCCGCCGACGGCCTGCTGTCGGTGACCATCGCCGCCGAGGATCTGCTCCGGGCGGACGCGCTGGCGACGGCCGCCTTCGCGATGGGCGACGAGGGGATCGACTGGGCCGCCTCGCAGCCCGGCTGCGCCGTGTTGATCGTCGACACCGACCGGCGAGTGCACCGCTCGTCCGGGCTGAAACTGCTGTGAGCACCTGGCGTGAAAGGACCTGAACTTGACCATCGAGCAGACCGCTTTGCGCGGGGCGGCGGATCCACCGCCTGCGACGGGTGCCTGGCGCGAGGGCGACCCGCCGGGGCGGCGGCAGTGGTTCAGCCATCCGGACACCTTCGAACTGGAGGGAGGCGGGGCTCTGCCTGGGTTCGTCCTGGCCTTCGAGACTTGGGGACGGTTGAACGCGGAGAGAACGAACGCGGTCCTGCTCGAACACGCCTTCACCGGTGACAGCCACGCCGCGGGAGCGCCAGGCCCAGGACATCCCAGTCCCGGCTGGTGGACCGCGTTGATCGGTCCGGGGTTGCCGCTGGACACGGACCGGTATTTCCTCGTCGCGGCGAACGCTCTCGGCGGTTGCCAAGGCTCCACCGGGCCTTCCTCCCTCGCTCCGGACGGCACCCCGTGGGGTAGCCGGTTCCCCGTCCTGACCTTGCGCGATCTGGTGGCGGCGGAGTCACACCTGGCCACCTGGCTCGGAATCCCCCGCTGGCGAGCCGTGATCGGCGGTTCGATGGGCGGGAACCGGACGCTGGAATGGGCGGCCACCTGGCCGGAGCGGGTGGCCGCGATCATGGTGCTGGGCTGCGCCGCCGCCACCCCTGCCGAGCACATCGCACTGGGTTCCGCCCAGATCCACGCGATCACCGCCGACCCTGGCTGGTTTGGCGGGGATTACCACCATCTGCCCCCCGGTGCGGGTCCGCACCGGGGCTTGGGGACGGCCCGTCGCATCGCGCATCTGGCGTACCGAAGCGAAACCGAAATCGACCAGCGCTTCGGCCGGGACCCCCAGGCCGGCGAAGATCCTCTGCAGGGCGGCAGATTCGCCGTCGAGTCCTACTTCGACCACCACGCGGACAAACTCGTCCGCCGGTTCGACGCGGGAAGCTACGTCACCCTCACCCGGGTCAGGAACAGCCATGATCTCGGCCGGGGCCGCGGCGGTGTCGAGGCCGCGTTGGCCGGGATCGCCGCCGAGGCGGTCGTCGCCAGGCTTTCCGGCGACCGGATGTACCGGCCCTCCACACTCGACCAACTGGCCACGGGCATCCCCGGCTGCGCCGGTGTTTCGGAGATCGTCTCGCCACACGGGCACGACGGTTTCCTCACCGCGACCGACCAGATCGGCCCGTTGATGCGTTCGCTGCTGGAGTGATCGCCGTACCTCCTCCGAGCCGGCTCGCTCTCCCGTGGCCGGTGTGTCGCGAAAGCCACTTTCAAGACGTGTGACGTCGCGAAAGTGGCTTTCGCGACGCCGCCCCTTACCGATTCGTGAAGTAATTCCCCCTGTTCGCTCCGATATCGGCCGTACCACCAGGTAACAGCCACTCAGATGGCGCACAGTGCACCTGTGGAGCTGACCGCTGAAGAGGTGCTGTGCGGTGGGTGACGGGGGTGTGCACGTCCCGCCGCATTTGCGGAGGTTTCTCGAGGTCACGCTGGGGTTCTCGTGGCCGGAGAGTGACGATCAGGGCCTGACCGCGTTGTGGCTGGCGTGGGCGGAGTTCGAGAAAACGGTCACCGCCTACCAGGCCGCGGTGGCCGCCGCCGGACGCGGCGCCGGGCACGCCCTGGCCGGTGACACCGGCGAGTTCTTCAGCGACCACCTGACCGGCGCTGTCGGCGACAGCCTGGCCGCACTCGCCGAGGGCGCCGGGGAACTGGGCACGATGGCCCAGACCGCCGCCGCCGACGTCTACAAGACCAAAGTCATGTTCGTCGTGTTCGCCGCGTTCGCCCTCGCCACCATCATCGAACTGCTCGCCAGCCTCATCGGAGCCCTGTTCACCGCCCCCGTCATCGCCGCAGCCCGGATCAGCCTCGCCGCGATCTGGAAAGCCCTCGTCACCCGCCTCGCCACCCTCACCCGCCCGCTCCTGCTCCGCGGCCTGGCCGAAGCCGCCGAACAGACCGCGAAATTCACCGTCATCGGCGTCGGCCTCATGGCGGGTACCGACTTCGGTGTCCAGGCCCAGCAGATCGCCGATGGCCTCCGCGATACCTGGGACACCCGCTCCCTGACCGCCTCCGCCATCAGCGGCGCGCTCGGCGGCGCGTTCGCCGGGCTCTTCCACGCCGGAGCAGGCCTGATGCGCTCCACCGCCTTCACCCTCGAAGGCCGCCTCGTCACCACCGGTGTCACCACCGCGTTCACCGGCCTCCAGAAAGCCCTCGGCCACCTCCTCTACGGCACCGGGCAAGTCGGCATCGCCCTGCTCACCGCACCCCTCATCAACACCCTCACCGGCCACCCCGGAGCCAACCCCTTCCTCGGCATCATCACCGCCTTCAGCGCCCACGGCGGCCCCACCCACACCGCGCCCACCCACACCACACCACCCACCCTCACCATCCCCACCACCGTCGTGGGACCCCCACCGGTCACGGAGAAACCACCCGCCTACACCGCGACCGATGGCGGCTCAGTGCCGAAGCCGGGCACACCGTCGACAGCCGGGGAAGCCACCGATCCGACCTGGCAGGAGGAATACGGAGCAGATGAGCGACGGCCCACGACCGAGCTCAGCCTGTCGGCCACGGCACAGTTCGCCCAGCCCGGCCGGACGCTGTCGCCACTGGGCGCGGCCGCGTCCGGCGAAACACGACCCGCCTCCGTCGTCGCACCCCGCGCCACGGGCCAGGAGATCGACCGAGTGCGCGTGCCGTCCGCCACCACGGTTTCCCCGGCCGTGCCCTCCCCCGCCCGGGATCAAAGCGGGTTGGCCCCCGAGTCGAGACTCTTCCTGACAGAAGCCGCCGCTCCGAACGGTTCCCACGCCGGGCACGTCGCTCTTGACTCCGGTTCACCTCATCCGGGCGGATCTGCCGATGTGCCGGGCCTTCTGGAACCCACGCTGCCGGAAGCCCCCGTGACCGCGGCCGCCGCGTCGCTCGTCGAGTTGGGTGTCCTCCCGGCGGCGCCCCCCGCCGCGGTGGCGGAGATCCGGGATCGGCTCGATCACCTGCGAGCGGCCGCCGATACGACCGGACGCCGGCCGTTCGAGCCCTTACTCGGCCCGGACCTTTTCGGTCTCGGCCGGACCCCCGAGACGCCGGCCGCTCTCCGCGGGCTCGACTTCGACGCGTTGAGCGCGGCGCAAGGTGTCACGCTGCTGGAGCGTCTGGACCTCACCCGCCCGTTGCCGCCTGCTGACCAATTGACCCCTGAGGCCCTCGCCGAGGGGCGGCCGGAAGTACATGTGTCGGCCTGGACAGAGGCAGACGAAAGAGCGTGGGAACACGAGGGCCTCGACTGGGACAATCTGCCCCCGCGCCGGGAGACCCCGCAGCTTCTCCACGGAATCTGGCTGGGTGGCCCGCTGGCCGACGACGGCATCGGCAGCCTCCCCCTGGTCGCCGCGGCAGACTTCGAAGGCACGGCTTCGCTGACGGCGAAGGTGATCCAGACCCTGGTGCGTGAACTGGCGAACCGCCAGGGCGATCTCCACCTCACCGAAGTCATGGATGTGGTGCTGCGGCACGAAATCCCCGCGGCCGTCTGGTCCGCCGCGATCGGCTACCTCGCCGACACGCCCAGCCTGCGCGAACGGGTGCGCACGGTGACCATCGACCGGTTCCACTATCAGGGCCTCACCACCGTCGCTCTTCCTCCCGACGCGGCGTCGCTTCTGGTTCCCCGCGCGGGTGAGCGAGTGGAGTACCTGGGAGAGACCGTCGTCCCGGTCACCCTGCGGTCGCCGTCCGGAGGGGGTGTCCGTCCCGTCGACGCGCCGTGGCCCGCACCGCTACCGGAACGCGACTTGGCCGAAGCGGTCCTCGCGAAACGCTCCACGCTGCGCGGCGGCCCGTTGCTTCCGGAACTGCCCGACCCGCGTCACGAACGATCGCCCCAGCTCACCGCCGTTCCACCGACCTCCCGTCCGCCACGCCCCGACGCGCCGGAACTGGTCCTCGACGACCCTGTCGACGGCAAGGCACCGAACGCGGAGCAGGCGAACGCTCTGGCCGAGCTGGCTCGGTACCTGGCCGAGCAGTCGATCCTGCGGGCGAACCGTGGTTTCTCCCAGCCTTCGGTCGAACTGCGCGCCGCCGGGGAAACCCGCGGGGCGGAACAGATCCGGACCCGGTTGACCGACCTGCTCAGCCGGCACACGACAGACGCCACGGCCCCTGCCCCGGCCATCCACGTGCGGCAAAGCTCCGGTGTGGCGGAACACGCCATCGAACTACGCGTCGACTGGGAACTCCGCGGCACCGGTCTGCCCGCCCGCGGCACCGTCGAGACCACACCGCCGGCCACCACCCGGACCATCACCACCGACCGGCCACCCGCTCCGCACCCCGTTCTCGACGACCACGCCTGGCGCCGCAGTCCCGCCGCGACCGCCGAGTGGATGACCGACCCGGCACCACTCACGCGCGCGGAACTCGATGCCGATCGCGACCGCGCCACCGTCACCACCGTCCACGCCGAGGTCACCGGCCCGCGAGTACTCGATCTCCGTCCGGGTGCCAAGACCGGGCAATGGCGGCACCCGATCGCCTACGACTACCGCCGTTACGAAGCCAGGCCGGGAAAGTGGGTGCAGGAGTACACCGTCCGGCTGAACTTCACCGCGCCCCGTGGTTTCGAACTGCCCCGTTACCTCGACCACGCACAAACGGCCCTCGACAGCGTCTACAACCACCAGTACCGCGTGCCGACCGGCGACGCCTTTCACCTCCGTGTTCAGCACGACCCCACCGATTCCGCCCACGGCACCATCACCGTCACGGCACCGGGAAGCAAGACCGACCAGTTGCACTGGCCCACTGACATCGATCCCCTCGTGGTGGCCCACGAAATCGGCCACTTCACCGGGCTTCACGATGAATACGTCCGGCTGAACCCTGACGGAGTCCCCTGGGCCTTGCGCGGCCCGGGCTCCACCAGGGTGGCCGCCGACGACGGCTTGTTCACCTCGCACCTCGCCGATTACCTGGACGACTTGCGCGCCAAGGGACGAACCGATCTTGCCGTGCCCTCGGTCAAGCCGCGCAACCTCTGGTTGGTGGAGCACCTCGCGAGAACCCTCGGCGCGACCACCGGTATCTCGAGCGGCCACCCGGCACGGACAGGCGGAGCGGTGCTCCCCGAGGCTCCCGGCGAAACACCCGTACTGCCCACACCTGCCGACGCGGTCGCTTCACTCGCGCGGCTTTCCGACGAACTCGCCCAGGCGCAACGGCATATGGCCGCGTTGCCACCGGATTTCGACCCGCGGTTGCGGGCCGGCATCGACGCACGGAAGGCCGTGGCGGACCGAGTCACCGTTCAAGATCTGACACCGCTGGACGTGGCCGGGCTTCCCAACCAGATGGAGAGTGCCACCAGGCTGAACACTTTCCTCCGGGAAGCCCGGCTACGGCAGATGCACGTTTCGCACGATGCCGCCGTGGCCAAGATCGAACGCGATGAGAACCCTCTGCGGTATCACCCCGCTGGCATACCGGGTGGGGTGACCAGCAGTCCGGACGCCAGGTTCGGGCTGGAGATCGAGTTCCAGCTGCTCGGTGACCATTTCGCCGAGCAGATCGGAGTCTTGGGCCAACGTCTCGAAGAGGAAGGCATCATCGACTGGAAAGGTGGTCAGGACTTCCACCGCGTCGCGACCGATCCGACCCGATGGACGCTGGTCAACGAGGACGCTCACGACGCGGGCGTGGAACTGCGATCGCCGATCCTGCCCGGCGGCACGGAAAGCTGGACGGCCTTGGCAACGGCACTACGCGTCATCAGGTCCCATAGGAACGCCGATGGCGATCCCCCTGACGCCGGCAGAGTAGGTGGCCACGTCAACGTCAGCTTCGCAGGGCAGCCCGCGCTGTCGGTCTACGGCAGGCTGGCCCAGCTGGACAAGGTGTTCGAAGACAACCGATACCGCTTAGGCAACCACTACGGACGCGATGCGTTTCAGCGGCACCTTGCGAATGTCGGCCCGAACCCGCTCCCGCTGGCGCTTTCCGACATCAAGACACCCCAGGACATTCGCGCGCTCAACTTCGACAAGTTCGACGCGCTCAGCTTCAGGAACGTGACGGACACCGCCGATGACCGGGTCGAGTTCCGATCTTGGGCCGGCGGCCTCGATGAGACCGTCTTCCAGATCCACGCGGAACTCAGTGGCCTGATGCGGCTCGCTGCCGAAGATCCGTCGCTCGACCGTCGGTTGCTCGAACTGCTGCCGCAGCCGCGCCTGGTGGGTCATACTCCCGCGTTCACCAACACACGGGATGAACTCTCCTACCTGCTGGACTTTCTGGAATTGCTCCCGATGAACCGCGCCACCGAAGAGCTGGTGGTCGCCTCGCACGCCTGGACCCGTCCCCTCGCGGTGACCGACGAGAACGATTCCGAACTCCGGGCCCAGACCATTGTCGGTCCCGGTGGACGCGGCTGGTACTTCCCTCCGCCGGGCTGCACCATCCGGGAAGCGGTGGCCGTCGCCGCGCGGTTTCCGCACTACCCCACGACGGAAATCGTGGCGGCCGACCTGACCACCGGACGGGACGAGATCGACCTGTGGATCGGCGACCCGATCTCTTTCGACGACTTCGCCGACGTGGTCGCGGGCCGTGATGTGCTCTTCAGGGCGAAAAAGGACGGCCGTCCCTCGGCTCGGCTCGTCCTTGCCGTCGAGAACGGCGCGACCGGGCTGGGTCGCGCCATGTCGCTTGCCATGCAAGACGATGAGGCGGTCGTGGCCACCGAAGGAAGGGTGTGGATCACCGAGGAAGGCCGGCTGATGACCGATACCGAATGGCTCGAGTTCGACGAAGGTCGCGTCCGAGTCCATAGCGGGCGACAAGAGCTCGGGGCGGCACTGGAGTCTATCGACGAGCAGGACACCGCACAGGATGGCTGAGGTGTCCGGACGCGGATCACCGTGGCCGCCCCGAATCGCTACCAGGTCGTCCCGTCTTCGGCGAGATGGTCACAACGCACGAGATGCCCGTCGGGGAGCGTGCACGTCCAGCCGCTGTGTTCGGTGTCCGGTGGCACCGGGAAAAGCGAACTCGGACAACCCTTGACGAATTCGGACGTCTTCACACCGTTGTGCTCACTTGCCGGGATTTCCATGAAATGACCTCTTCCGCACTGTTTTCTGAACCAGCCGGGGACTACGTGCGTTCCCCGGCCAGCGCAGTTCAACAGACAGTCCGGAAGTGTGACCAGGATGCGGCGCCGGTCGACAACTAACGTACATCGACGATTGGACGTAAACGCGATCAGCCGGCTTCCTGCCCCAGAGCCGACGCACGCGTCATCACCACGCGAAGGTGTTTGGCGAAACCGAAAGCACCGCTGCGGAGCGACTTCGCGGTGGAGTTCACCTCGACGCGACCGGTCCGGCCGGTGACCGCCAGCGCGATCGGCCACGGCGTCGGCGTGTGGGGGACGGCGACCGCGAGGGTGGTGATCAAGCCGGACCGGCACTGGCTGGTGGAGATCCCGGTCTTGCGCGCGGTGGCCAGCTCCTTGGCCCTGGCCACCGCGGCGGGCACCCGGCTGCTGTGTGCCAGCAAGATCCGGGTGATCGCGGACTCCTCCGATGCCTTCTTCGCGGCCACCTGGTCGGGAAGACGGCAGGCCCGATGGCCGTAAAGCTGGTTCAGATGATGCACGGTGTCACCGACCAGGACGCTCAGGCTCACGGTCTCCCCGGTCGCGCGGTACAGCTCGAGTAGGAACGGCGTCGATTCCCGCCGGATCATCGCGAACAGGTCGGCGTTCGCGCTGACCCCGGCGTCCACTAATTGTTCACCTGCAAGATATCCCGTCTCAGTGCGCACCACGACGCCGTGTTCGTGGAGGACGTTGAGCACCCGGTGCACGGTGGCCTTGGCGAGACCGGTCTCCCTGGTCAGGGTGGCCAGAGTGGCCGAACTTTCGTGTGCGATGACCGCGTTCAGCACGAGCATCGCCTTGTCCACGGCACTGAGTGTGTCTTTGGACCTCGTCGGGTTCCCGGACAGAGAAGCTGGGGAAAGGCTCATGGGGTATCCGTCCACTTCGACCACCTGGCAGCGTTACCACTAGATCGTGCGGTCAGGAGCCGAAAGGACGCCTGCACGATCGCGCACCCAGCGCTTTTTCGGTCAGCGATCGTGCACTTTGGACCGCGCGGGAAGATCAACGGTGAGCGCGGGAGGCCGTCCAAGCGGGCATATCGGTTCGACGAAAAGGCGTTCCGAACGCTCGTTCGTGTGCTTCGTGCGGAACAGTTCACGTTCAGGCCGAACAGACCATCTTCGCACCCGGATGGCCGACCGGCTCAGGACGAGGAGCAGAAGATGACCATCACCTCGGAATCGTCGCAATACCGGCTCGGTGACGCGCCCGGACGGGTGCCGCTACTCGGCAACGCGCTCAAGATCTTCAAAGACCCACTGACCTATCTACCGAGGCTTCGCGATCAGGGCGACGTCGTTCGCGTGAGACTAGGCTCCGGCACGGCCTACATGGCGGTGACCCACGACGTGGTCCAAGAAGTCCTGCATCGCCCTCGCGTCTTCGACAAGGGCGGGGAGTTCATCGACAAGATGCGCGTCATCCTGGGTGACGGAGTCGGAACCTGCAGCGTCCACACGCACAAGCGCCAGCGCGCCTTCATCCAGCCCGCCTTCCAGAAACACAAGATCACCGGGTACACCGAGGTGATGGCGAAGCACGTCGCCGAGCTGGTCGATTCGTGGCGGCCCGGCCAGGAGATCGACGTGCTGGCGGAGATGAGCGAACTGACCACGCGGGTGACCGCGCAGGCGATGTTCTCCGAAGGCGATCTCGGCACGGAGGCCATCGCCGAGGTACGGCGATCGTTCCCCGTGGTCTGGAAGGGGGTTTTCCGCCGGATGATGCTGCCCCTGCCGGTGGTCCACGAACTCCCCACCAGGGCCAACCAGGATTACCGTCAGGCGCTGGCACGACTCGAAGCGGTCATCGAGTCGATGGTCGCCGCCTATCGCGCGGACGACCGCGAACACGACGACATCCTGTCCGTGCTGCTGTCGGCCCGGGACGAGAGCGGCACCGCGATGACCGACCTGGAAATCCGTGACGAGCTCATGACGATCCTCGCGGCCGGGGTGGAAACGCCCGCTTCCGGGCTGGCCTGGTCCCTCTACCTCACCAGCAGCCACCCCGATGTCGAAGCGAAACTGCACGAAGAAGTCGACGCCGTGCTCGGCTCACGGACGGCCACCGCCGAGGATTTCCCCGCACTTCCCTACACGAACCGGATCGTCAACGAGGCGCTTCGCATGTACCCGCCGGTGTGGTTCATCACCCGGCGCGCCGTGGAGGACACCACGCTGGGCGGGCACCGCATCCCGGCCGGATCCAGCATCCTGTTCAGTCCCTACGCCCTTCACCGCGACCCCACCGTGTTCACCGCGCCGGACTCCTTCGACCCGGACCGCTGGCTTCCCGAGCGTCTCCGGGAACTGCCGAAGAACGCGGTCATCTCGTTCAGTGGCGGGAGCCGTAAATGCCTCGGAGACGTCCTGGCCAACCACGAGATGACGGTCGCGCTCGCCTCCGTCACCGCACGCTGGCGGCTGAGGGAAAAGGCAGGGCATCGGCTCAAGCCCGTCCCGAAGGCCGAGCTGACCATCGGTCATATGCCCATGATCGTCGAACCCCGCGAAACCGGGAAGAGCTGACCACCGTGCACCCAGTCGAACTCAGGATCTGGCCCCCGCCCGAGCACACCTTGCTCCAGCTCCCCGATCTCCTCTCCCCCTACGCCGGCCAACTCGAACAGCGGATCCTGCGCTGGGCGGACGAATTCGAAGTGCTGGACGACGATCGTGCGCGCGCGAAGCTCGAACACACCCGGCTCGGCGAGCTGATCGCGCGCTCCTACCCCCATGTCACGGCCGACCGGCTGGACGCGCTGGCCGGCTGGTTCCTGTGGGCGTTCGTGATCGACGACTGCTATGACGACCTGGTCGGTGACTACGACGCGGCGGCCGAACGCGTGCTGTCGGTCCTGCGCGGCGAGCGCGTCGCGGGCATGACCCGGCTCGACGCGCTGCTCGCCCGGGTCACGGAACTTGTGGTGGACGGCCGCAGCCGGCACTGGCGGGCCCGGTTCGAGCAGCATATGGGGCAGTTCCTGGCCGGGTTCAAGTACGAGGCCGTCAACCGCGCCGGCGGACGGACACCCAATCTGCTCGGCTACACCCAGCTGCGGCGCGCGACCGGTGGGATCACCCCGTCGCTGGATCTCCTGGAGGTCGCGTCCGGCCACGAAGTGCCGGCCCTGCTCCACGAAACCGAACAGTTCCGGATCCTGTTCAACCGTGCCGCGGACGTCGTCGTCTGGGTCAACGATGTGGTGTCCCTGGAGAAGGAACTACGGTCCGGGGAGACCAGCAACGGCGTGCTCGTTCTTCGCCAGGAGATGAACCTTCCGACGCAGGGCGCGATCGACGCCGTCTACGACTTGGTCGACGGGCAGATCGAACAGTTCGAGCGCGCGCGGACCGTCCTTTTCGGACTCCTGCCCGGCTGGAGCGGACTGACCGTGACCGAGCTGGCCGCGGTCGACCTGTTCGTCGAAGGCCTGCAGACCTGGATGCGCGGTAACCTCGAATGGTCGAGGAACTGCGCCCGCTACCGGGTCGTCGACGGCGTCAGGCTGAGCACGGACGCGAGGCTCGTGAACGCGGTGAAGCCGGTAACCGGATGACCTCGACCTCTGATCTGGCGGTTGACCCGAACGCCGCGCGCGCTCGGGTACGAAAGCGTTTGCATGACGTCGTGCGCCGGACTTGTCCCGCCGTGGCGCATATCGCCGGGTACCACGCCGGCTGGCTGGACGCGGCCGGGCGGCCTCAGGCCGAACCCGGCGGGAAGGCCCTGCGCCCGACCCTGGCGCTGTTGGCCACCCGGGCCGTGGGCGCGGACGAAGAATTCGGTGTGCTCGCCGGTGTCGCGGTCGAACTGGTACACGACTTCTCGCTTCTTCACGACGACGTGATCGACGACGACGCCGAACGACGCCATCGGCCGTCCGCGTGGACGGTCTTCGGGAAGCCGGCGTCGATCCTGGCGGGCGACGCCTTGCTCGCCGCGGCGATCGAGGTACTCGCCGGAAGTTCGGCGCCCGGAGCGAGCGAGTCAGTTCGCCTGCTGCTGTCCTCCGTCCAGCGGCTCATCGCCGGGGAGTTCCTCGACGTGACGTTCGAAACCCGCGAAGTGGTGAGCCCGGCGGAGTACCTGCACATGGCTTCGGCCAAGACCGCGGCGTTGATCACCACGTCCGTCAGCCTGGGCCCGATACTGGTGAAAAGCCCGCCCGCGGCCGTGACCGCGCTCGAAGGTTACGGGAAACACCTGGGACTGGCCTTCCAAATCACCGATGACGTGCTGGGCATCTGGGGTGACCCTCTGCTGACCGGCAAACCGGTCTTGGCCGACATCAAACGCCGGAAGCGGTCGCTACCGGTGGTCGCCGCGATGGACACGGGCACGTTCGAAGCCGGCCGGCTGCGCGAGCTCTACCGGAGCCGGGCCGTCATCACCGACGAGATGGCGGCGGAGGCGGCCGAAATGATCACCCGCACCGGTGCGCGCGATCTGGCCGAAGCGGCGGGCCGTCGTCATGTCTCCGCGGCGATCGAGTGGCTCGGGCGGCTCGGGCGCCGCAACGAGGCGATCGAAGGCCTGGAAGAACTGGCTGAGTCCGTTTCGGACCGAAAACGATGAAGCACCCGAGAAGGAGGTCCTCGACCATGACCACCACGCGACGGCACCACAGCACCCGCCCCGCCGAACTTCGCCAGCTCGCCCAAGGTGTTTTCTGCTACTTGCGGGCGCTGCTGCGGGCAACGTTCCGGCGGGATTGACACGGGCGCAGCGGGAAACGACTTACGGTCCACTCAGCGCCCCTGGGGTGGATGCACCGGAAAGTTCACTCACCGAGTGGAGAGCGACATGGCCACGACCTTGTTCCCCCGCCGCACTCGACGGCCGAAACCGCCGTCCTCGGGTGCGGACATCGAGCTGCAACCGCCGCCGAGCGTCCCCGAGGACACCGGCGGCGGCATCAGCTCGGTGCTGATGTACGCGCCCATGGGGCTCGGCTCGCTCGCCATGGTGATGATGTTCGTCCGGCCGGGGGCCGGCATCTTCGCCTATCTCGGCGGCGGCCTGATGATCCTGTCGACGATCGGCATGCTCGTCGCGCAGATGCTGCGCAACTCGGTGACGCACAAGCAGAAGCTCAACGGGCATCGGCGTGACTACATCCGCTATCTCGCGCAACTGCGCGGCCGGGTCCGCAAAGCCCTGACCGAACAACAGACGGCCGCCCGCTGGATCCATCCCGACCCGCACTCCCTCTGGTCCATGGCCCTGGGGTACCGGCTTTGGGAACGCCGCCCGGCACACGACGACTTCGGCGAAATTCGCATCGGCCTCGGCACCCAGCGATCGTCGCTGAACCTCGCTCCCCCCGACAGCAAGCCGATCGAAGACCTGGAGCCGCTCTCGGCACATGCCCTGCGCCGCTTCATGCGTGCCTACTCGACGTTGCCGAACTCGCCGATCGCGGTCTATCTGCGCGGCTTCGGCCAGATCCAGTTCAGCGGGGACGACGAGGCGGTGCTCGGCGTGCTGCGGGCCATGCTCGCCCAGCTCGTCACGGCGCACGCCCCCGGCGACGTGCGGATCGCGTTGTGCGCCACCGAGGAGCGGCTGGAGCGCTGGGACTGGCTGAAGTGGCTGCCCCACAACCAGGATCAGGAAAGTCACGACGCCGCCGGTGCCCGCCGGCTGATCACGACGAGTCTCGACGAAGTCGAGCTGCTCGTCGGTGGTCCTTCGTTCACCGGCAGGCCCCGGTTCGAGGCGGACACTCCGATCACCGCGTCGGAGCCACTCGTCGTCCTGCTGGTCGACGGGGTGTCCGTCCCGTCCGACCACCGGATCGCCGACGAGGGTTACCGCAACGCGGTGGTACTGGACGTCGGTGGCGCTCTGCCCTGGCAGCAGCGTCCGGACGTGCTCTTCCTCGAGATAGACGCCGACGAGATCCGGACCGTGTCCTTCGACCGCGTAGGCAAACCACAGACAGCGCCCTTGTGCCGCCCGGACCACCTCAGTGAGACCGCGGCGAACGCACTGGCCAGGACCATGGCCCGGTTCCGGATCGGCGAGGCCGCCGACGGGGACGACGAACCGCTGGCCGTCGACTACGACCTGGCGGCGCTGCTCGGCCTGGGCGACGTGGCGACCTTCGATCCGGTGAAGTACCGCCGGGAGCGGATGACCGGCAAACGCAGGCTGCGCGTCCCGATCGGCATCGCGTCCAACGGTGTACCGCTGGAACTGGACATCAAGGAAGCGGCCGAGGACGGTATGGGCCCGCACGGGTTGTGCGTCGGCGCGACCGGTTCCGGCAAGAGCGAGCTGCTGCGCACGCTGGTGCTGGCGCTGGCGACAACGCACTCGTCGGAGGATCTCAACTTCGTCTTGGTGGACTTCAAGGGTGGTGCTGCCTTCCTCGGTTTCGATCAGCTGCCGCACACTTCGGCGGTGATCACCAACCTGGTCGACGAGATCGAACTCGTCGACCGGATGCAGGACGCGCTGACCGGTGAGATGAACCGGCGCCAGGAACACCTCCGGGCCGCCGGGAACTACGCTTCCCGGCGCGACTACGAAGCGGCCCGTGCCCAGGGTGTCCCGCTGGAGCCGATGCCGGCGCTGTTCGTGGTGGTCGACGAGTTCAGTGAGATGCTCACCAGCAAACCCGAGTTCATCGACGTCTTCGCGATGATCGGCAGGCTGGGCCGAAGCCTCGGCGTCCACCTCCTGCTCGCTTCCCAGCGCCTGGACGAAGGCCGGATCCACAAGGTGGAAACCCACCTGTCCTACCGGCTCGGCTTGCGGACGTTCTCGGCGATGGAGAGCCGCAGTGTGATCGGTGTGCCGGACGCCTACGAGCTGCCGAACAGCCCGGGCAACGGCTATCTCCGCCCGGACACCCAGACCCTGGTGCGGTTCAAGGGCGCTTACTCCTCCGCGCCGTATCGCGTCAAGCGCCGCCGGATCGACGCCGCGTCGGTCGATCAGAACGTCGTCCCGTTCGGCACGCGCTACGTGGACCCGGTCACCGTCCCGGAACCTGACCCGGAGGAGACCGAAGAACAGAACGACTCCACCGACACCATGCTGGACGTGCTGCTCGGACGGCTGAAGGGGATCGGCCCGCGAGCCCATCAGGTGTGGCTGCCGCCGCTCAAGCAGGCCCCCACGCTCGATCAACTGCTCCCGCCGCTGGTCGACCATGCCGAACTCGGGCTACGGCCGATCGGCGACCTGCAGACCGGCACCCTCGACGTCCCGGTCGGGCTGATCGACCTGCCCGCGCAGCAGCGACGCGAACTGCTGAGCGCCAACCTGGCCGGCAGTAAGGGGAACATCGCCATCGTCGGCGGGCCGCAGAGCGGCAAGAGCACGATGGTGCGTACGGTGATCTGCTCGCTGGCCCTGACCCACAGCGCGAATGAAGTCCAGTTCTATTGCCTCGACTTCGGTGGCGGCCTCACCGCGCTGGCCTCACTCCCCCACGTCGGCAGTGTGGCCAACCGGCTCGACCGGGACCGGGTGACCCGGACCGTGCTCGAGGTGACCAACCTGATGGCGCGGCGCGAAAGCATCTTCGCCGAACACAACGTCGACTCGATGGCCAGTTACCGGCGGGCCCGGCGGGAAGGCCGGTTTCTCGATCTCGATCCGTACGGTGACGTGTTCCTGGTCGTCGACGGCTGGTACACGGTGCGACAGGACTTCGAGGAGCTGGAAGAGCGGTTCAGCGAGCTCGCGGCACGGGGTCTCAGCTTCGGTATCCACCTGGTCATCGCCACCAACCGGTGGTCGGAGATGCGGCCCTGGCTGCGGGACGTGATCGGCACCAGGTTCGAGCTGAAACTGGGCGATCCGGTCGACTCGGAGGTGAACAGCCGCTTCGCGGCGACCGTGCCGTCCATTCCCGGACGCGGTATCACGCCGGACCGGCTGCATTTCCTCAGCGCGCTGCCTCGGGTCGATGGCCTCTCCCGGACCGACGATCTCGCCGACGCCACGGTGGAACTCGCCGAAGCGCTCACCACTCCACAAGCACCGAGGGCGCCTCAGGTCCGGCTGCTGCCGCACAAGCTGACCGTTCGCGAATTACCGGGTCCGACGGCGCCGAATCCGGCCGCGGAGATGCGCGTCCCGCTCGGGGTCGAAGACGTTCACCTGGCCCCCGAATGGCACGACTTCGATGCCAGCCCGCACCTGCTCATCTACGGCGACGCCGAAACCGGTAAGACCAACCTGCTCAAGCACATCGCGCGCTCGGTGGTGGCCCATCACTCCAGCGGCGAGGCACGCGTGATGTTCGGCGACTTCCGACGCGAACTGCGCGGATGCATCCCGGAAGCACACCAGCTCGAATACGCCGTCGGTGCCGAGGCGCTGACGAAATCCATCGCCGGCGCCGCGTCGATCTTCGAAAAACGCATACCCGGCCCGGAGATCAGCCCGAGCCGGCTGCCGCTGCGCGATTGGTGGAAGGGCGGGCGGCTCTACATCATCATCGACGACTTCGAGCTGGCGGAGACGGCGGGCAGCGCGGGCCCGCTGCAGCCGTTGCTTCCGGTGCTCGCACAGGGCGCCGACGTGGGACTGCACGTGATCATCGCCCGCAGCACCACCGGAGGTGGCCGGTCGATGTCGAATCCGGCGATCCGCCGCATGTGGGAACTGGGGACACCCGCGCTGATGCTGTCGTGCCCGAAGTCCGAGGGGGCCTTCCTCGGTAACCTGAAGCCTCGGGTGCTGCCAGCCGGACGTGCTCAGTTCGTCAACCGGCGCCGGGCAGTACGGCTTGTGCAGACACCACTCGTCGAATCCGACGGCCACTGACGAAGCTGATTGGACTGGGGGCCGTCCGGGGGGCTGAACGACCCCCAGCCCGAAACCCGGCGGTGGAGGGGTCCGATCTTCCGCCGGTTCTGGCCCACGCTAGAGCCGGAGTGCGTGGCCGGCCGCGCGGAACGACATTCCAGCCAAGGCCACTGCACGAAAGACGAAGATGCCGTCTGGTTCGCGAAGGACTCCCCAAGGGCCTCTGATTCACTCGGGGAGTCCTTCACTGAAATCGCGGGAGAGCTCGCCCGCCTCATACCCCGTCTTCGTCGGTTTCCCGCACGGGCGCGAGCCATTCGAGCTCGCGGTCGAAATCGAACCAGCGCCATTCCTCTCCGGCTGAAACCAGCGCATGACTGCAATCGAGGAACTCCACCAGCTCCCCGAGTCGTACGGCGAAAGTCGCGGTACCGGCCGGAGTATTCAGCATCATCATCACTCGCTTCGCACCGGTGAGGTCCGGGCCGATCCGCACATCCCCTTCGCCTGACGGCGTGAGCAGCCCCGCGGCAAGCAGTTCCCGCGATACCAGCCATTCCACCTCGATCGCCGAATCTCGAAGAAAGCGCAATTTGACGGCGAACGGGTCACTGGTGTCATACATCAGCTCGCAGTCGACCGGCACCTCCGCGCCGTCGGGCAGCACGCGACTGAACACGATCTCGTGCCGATGTGTCACATACCCGCCGGAAAGATCGTCCGGTATTCCTGAATCAAGTTCGTGGTTCATGAGTTCAGCGTCGGCGCGATGTCTTCATTCGACCTCAATCGATCACCGGACGACGCGCGAACAGCGTTCACAGCCGTTCGCAGGGGAAAGGCGGGCGTTTCCGGCCGCGAAATGTGCCCGAAGTTCTCTGGATCAGGTCGCCCTTGTGCCGCAACCATCGACAGGGCGCGGCCAACCGGCTCGGGAAAGGAATCACGATGCGCGTTGTCCATCCTTCACGACCTCCCGCCCCGAGGATCGTCTTGGCCCTGCTTTCGGCGCTGACCATCAACATGGTCATCGCATTGATCGCGAAAACCCTCGACGAGGGAACCGCACCGGTCGGGCTCTCCCCCACTGAGTACCTGCCCGCGACGGCGGTGGGTTTTCTCATCGGGTCCCTCGGGTTGAGCCTGCTCGCCCGGTTCGCGCCCAAGGCCCCACCGCTGGTCGTTCCGGTGGCCCTGATCCTGACCTGGATTCCGGACCTTCTCCTGCTGAGCGAAGGAGCGACCGCCGTCAACATCACCGCGCTCATGCTCATGCATCTCGTGGTGGCCGGCTCAGTGGTCAGCGCGTTCGCCCGGACGATGCCGGACGTGACGCGGTGACGACCACTCCCGAGGTTTCTCCGCGACTACTCGCGGCGGCCGAGTTCTACCGGGCGAATTTCGCGTGGGATGTCGAGATCGGCGAACGCACGCTCGCCTTGCGGCTCACCGCGGGTACTGCCGCGTTCTCCGTCCCGTTCCAGGCCAAGAACCAGCGGTTCCTCTCGGAGAACGCCGCGATTTCGCGATGCCCGTTGATCCTCACTCCAGGTGCGCATTTCCGTGTGCACGCGCTCGTCGACGCGAGCGACTTCGTGATCCCGGATCAGGACCTGCCCGACGATGTACATTTCCACCGGCCGCTGAGCAAGGTTCTGCTCCCACCGACGGTCGGCGCGCGCGGGGCCGTCCGGTGGCTCCGTGAGCCATCGACGAAGGAGCGCTGGCTACCGTTGGCTTCCGGCGTCTTCGCAGCGCTCTCCCGGTCGAACCGAAGGCTTTCCGGATATCGCCGCCGAACCTGGCGCGACCAGGACGGACTCAGCTGATCACGCCCGCGCGCAAAGCCAGCAGCACCATTCTGGACCGATCCCCCGTTTGCAGTTTCCGGCCTAGATGGGCGAGATGCCCTTTTACCGTGTTCGGCGAGACCAGCAACTCGGCGCCGATCTCCTGGTTCGTCCGCCCGTCGGCCACCAGGCGGAGTATTTCGATCTCACGTTCCGAAAGAACGGCTTTCCGGACGGCGAACTCGGCCACGACGCGCCTCTCCTCCGGAGCCGATTTACCGGAAGCCGGTCGCGCCAACGGTTGGGACGAATCCACCAGATAGCCGACAGCGTCCGCGCGGAGCGCCGCGTGTGCGAGAGCGGGATCACGCGAACCGGTGACCACGACCACCCGCTCCGCTCCTCGCCGGTACAGGTCTCCGACGAGCTCCGAGATGGCGCCCGAACCTCCAGCCGTATGGAGGACGGCCAGATGAACCCGGCTCGCCGCGGTCGCTCCCCGGCCTAAGATACGAGGCGTACTGCCCTCGATGACCCGCTCTGCCCCCATCGTTTTCAGCCGCCCGGCGAAAGCGCGCCGCCTGCGGTGTTGAGAATCCACCACAACTGCTCGAAAACTCCCGGTTCGAGGGTGCCCCGATTCCTGACTCAGCGGCCCATCAGGTGTGGGCCGAATTTTCACGTGGGCGAAGGTCATCGATGTCGAATTGTTTTCGTTCATGGCTTCGCCGAATCTTAATTCAGCCAGATGAACAGTCAAGAAGACGGCCCGTTTTTCGGTCACCCCTGCCCTTTAGGTCTACCTTTCAGGTGCGGCACGCGGAAAGTTCACCAGAGTACCGATCATCCCACGTACCAAGGCATCGGCCCCAAGGCCGGCGTCTCGATCCGGCGAAGGTTCGTCCGAGTGGGCGATGCGCCCACCTGGCGCCCCACATCGACCCTTCCGAAGAATAAGGAGGAATCGACTTTTCCCACCTTCACAACAAAAGCAATTCACGAAACAAGCTCATGTTCGCCAGAGATGCCTAGATCCAAGGATTGTGCCCTTATTTCCCTTTTCGCCGAAGCCAACACCGGATAATGTTATTCCCGTGACACCCGATCGGTTCCCCCACCGATCCGCGTCACCGCAAGGAAAACGACCGCGGCTCCTCCGGTTCCTCACTTCCCCCGCCCGGAGCGGGCTCCGGCCAGCACAGCGGAACACGTGCCACTGGCGCGCGGGACCGCTGGACAAGGAGAAACCGACGACGATGCACCCCTCATCGTCGCCGGTTTCTCCTTGTCGCCACCGCGCGAATGTTCCCTCGCGATTTCTCGCGTTTCGACCGTCGATACTGCTCGCCCGGTTGCCCGGGCGAGTCGGCCGTCCACACCGGTCTCCAACGACACCATTCAGGCACTGGGCAGTGTCTCTTCGGGGACAGGTCTCCCCGCCCGTTCCCAGTCGGCGAAGAGGATGACGATACGCTGCCACAACAGGCGGTCCCCGATCTCCGCCACCTCCATCCGGGGGCGCTGCAAGTGTTCATCCCAATGAGTGAGGACCCGGACACCGGTGTTCGCCGCCTCGTCGATGAAGAGGTGCTCGTCGAGCGACCAGTGAATGCTCCGGCGGGTATGCACCACCGAAGGCAAGACCGCGTGAACGATTGCGGCCGCCGCACGATGTTCGATTCCGGTGATGAACACCGCCGGCGCCAGCGGACTCTTGCGCAGAGAGCCGATGAGGGCGCCTCGATCGGGCGGCCGCTTCGGAACGCGGCAGCGTCCGACGAAGTGCGGCCGGCCACTTCTTTCAGGAAGGTTGTTCATGCCTCGATATTCGCACTTGCGGCGCGTTCAAAGAAGGGAAAGTGCTCACTGGCGGACCAAATACCGGCAATAGACGACAAAAGGGCGGCTGTCAGTATCCGAAATTCTGGGTCCAGTACGGCCCGGCGTCGGACAGGAAATACACGCCGACACCGATCGTGGTGAATTGTGGATTGACAAGGTTGGCGCGATGCCCCGGGCTGTCGAGCCATGCCTGGACCACGGTACGCGGGTCGACCTGACCTCTGGCGACGTTCTCACCGCCGGGATTCGGGTATCCAGCCGCGCGCATCCGGTCGGCGGGTGTACTGCCGTCCGGCGCGACGTGCGCACAGAAGTTCTTGCGCGCCATGTCCTTGCAGTGTCGCCGGGCGGCGATCCGCAGCCGCTCGTCAGTCTTGAACGGTTCCAGCCCGGCTTTCTTCCGGAACAAGTTGACCAGCCGGGTCACCGCTTCCTCCTGCCTGACCTGATGCGCGGTGCTGCCCACGATCGAAGCGAACGGCGAATCCCGCTCTACAGGCCCAGCGTTATCGGCGGTCGTTCCGACCACCGAGTCCACGACCGGTGTGGCCTTACGGCGCAGTGGAGGTCGCGAGGCGGATCTGCCACGCTTCCGGCTTCGACGACCCTGGGGCATGCGACCCTCTTCCAGTCTACCGGAGATCTCCTCTCCGAAACGCTAACATGAGCGTGGTCCCCGATCCCGCCGCCGGACTCTTCGTCCAAACGAATCGCCCGTCCGACCAGGATTCGACACTGAATACTCCGGGGTAGTAATACACTGAAATTGACCCCATCAACCTATATGTCACTCGTCGGCACGGTGTTGACAATGCGCCAACAATGCGCGAACGCGCTGCTCCGAGGCATTCGGGTGACAGGTTCGCCACGAACGGGCAGTTCGATTGCCCCAAAGTGCGGCCAACATTGCGTCTTCCCGAAATAAAATGATGAAGTCGATATTTCGGGTGGGTCAACGGGGAGGAAAGTGACTTCATGCGGGGCGAAGCCGGCCGGGAAATGCGCCGACATAATCGATCTTCGGTGCTGACCACGTTATACCACGGTGGCCCGTCGAGCCGGGTGGAGCTGAGCGACGCCACCGGACTGAGCTGTTCGGTGGTGAGCCGGGTGGTCGCGGACCTGCTGGCGAACCAGGTGATCCGCACCGCGGGGGCCGCGGATTCACGAGGCGGGCGACCGCGGATCCTCGTCGAAGTGAATCCGGCCTACGGGTCGGTCGCAGGTGTCGATGTGACCGAAGAGAGTGTTCAAATCGGGCTCTACGACTTGACCTTGCGACAGCAAGCGGTTTCCCATTTCAGAGCCCCGGAAACCTTGACGGACGTCGGCGCCCTTTCCCAGCGGATCATCGCCGGCTTGCGATCGGTCGAACGCGCGGCGAAGACGAACCGCGGTGCCATCATCGGCGCCGGGGTCGCCGTGGCCGGCCCTCTCGGCATGACCGACGGCGCCGAATTGGCGGCCGAATTGGCCGATCGCAGCGGACTGCGTATCGTTCTCGGCGACAACCGGGTTCGTTCCCTCGCCCGCGCCGAAGGCTGGCTGGGCGCGGCGGGAAAGCCGGGACGCACGGCTGTGGTGGTGCTCGAAGCGGAGGCGCACATCGTCCTTGTCGAAAACCGGCTCATCGAATGGTCCGGGGAATGGGGGCATACGACGTTGGTCTTCGACGGACGTCCGTGTCGATGCGGCTCGCGCGGATGCGCCGAGACCTACATCGGCGCCACGGGGGTACTGGAACGTCATCGTCAGCTTTCCGGCGGCACACCGAAGCCGGGTTCCAAGGCGGGCCGCCGGCTTTTGACAGCGCCACAACCCGGGCTGGCGCAGGAGACCGTCGGATATCTCGGTGCCTCCATCGTCAGCATGAGCAACCTCCTCATGCCCGAGCGGGTCGTCCTGACCGGCTGGTTCGGCCGCGCCTTGAGCGAGCGGCATCTCGGCGAGCTTCGCGAATACGTCGCCAAGAACGCGTTCCGGCCCACCGCCGTCGAGGCAGGCATCTCCACCGCGGCCACCGCCAGGATCGGCGCGGCTGCGCTGCCGGTCTGCGCCTTCCTGAAATACGGGCTTGACCCACGCAAGGTCAAGCCGCTCGAGAACGGCAGGCCGACCGGATTCCCTCTCGAGGTTCCCTGATGGACACGATTGACGGAAAGGTGACCACATGTCGACGTACTGATCAAAGCGCTCAGCCCCGTACGGATGAACGTGCTCAGGTGTTGGTCGGTCCGGCTCGTGCACCGTTCTGGCCGAGTGCCCTGGCGAACCAGTCGATCCGGCCAACAGCGACCTGTCCTTCGAGGGCGGCCGCCCTGTGCTCCAGCGCTGCAAGGTGAAGATCGGGCACGGGCGAGGCGCGCGAGGACGGCGCCGACATCCGCGTGGCCGTCGACGCGAGGGAAACCCTGCTCATCCACCCCGGCGTGGCGGCGCCGAAAAAAATAGTCTTGGACAGGTGTCGCTCGCGAGCGAGTGGCGTACCTACTTGACTGAATTCAGTGATTGGTATATTAGAGATCAGGAACCCTCCAATACATAAATTTCACCGAGGACCAACTCGCGAATCGATGGCTGGGGCTCAAGCCTGCGACCGAGCAGATGATCACTGAGACCGAAAAACGTCTCGGTGTTCCATTGCCACCGAGCCTGCGCGGGTTCCTGCTGGTCAGCAATGGCTGAGGACAGGTCAGCGGGTGGACCAACAAGATTTTACCATGTGAGGATATCGACTGGTTCACCAGTTTTCATCAGGATCCGGACTGGGTTGAACACGATCCTGAAGGCGAGATCGCCACCAGTCTGATGGTGGCTGACGGTGAGGACGTCTTCTTGCTCGACACGGCCTGTGTTTCCGAAGGCGGCGAGTATGCTGCTCACATGCTCACCGTGAACGACGGAGGCTTGGGCGACCCGGTCGGAAGTTTCGGCGAACTTGTTGTTCTAGGACGTGAAGAGCTCGAAGAGCTGCG
The DNA here is from genome assembly GCF_003947475.1 of Amycolatopsis sp. WAC 04197. Taxonomy (NCBI): domain Bacteria; kingdom Bacillati; phylum Actinomycetota; class Actinomycetes; order Pseudonocardiales; family Pseudonocardiaceae; genus Amycolatopsis; species Amycolatopsis sp. WAC 04197. Next base: position 190,536 of record NZ_QHJK01000012.1, read on the forward strand.
CGAAACCGACCGCTAGAGTCCGGATTCGGCATTTCGTATCGGTGTACTGATCAGGGCGTTCAGCCGCACACGGATGAACGTGCTCACGTGTAGGGTCGGCGCGGCACGCGCGCAGGCCTGCGCCACAGGGTGCTTCCGCACCGTCCGCCGGTTCAGCTCTGCCTCCTTCGCGATCTTTGACGCTTCTTCACCTCACCGTCGGCACGCCACAAGCCCTGAGTACGTTCCCCGTACCCCGACACCACAGAAGGCGGCTTCGTGGATACGGTCCGGCAGTCCGCCCCCGGGCGAGGGGCACACCTGTTGGCCGAAAACCGGTCATTTCCCCGCCGTCCCGGAAAGCCGTTCTAGGCTCAGGCAGGTCAGCGGAGTTACGGTGATCCTAGGTGTCCGAGCGCCGCAGACGACCGCAGCGACCGGCGAACGCGGCGCGGATCGGGACCCCGTCCGCACCCCGTTCGCCGGCCGTCGCCGCGGGCATGACGTACATCAACGAGTTTTCCGGGACTCTGACCGTGAAGATCACCGTGCGCACGCGCGGTCAAATCCAGAAGGCTCGAAGCGGAGGCTGCTGAATGGCGACGCCGGGCTTTTCTTCGAACCTCCTCGATGGAACCGGGCTTCCGATCTGGATCAGTGACTTAGCCTGCTTTCATGACCGCGGCGACTGTCTGCACGTGGTTCGTGACCTTGCTCCGGCGACTGCACTGGCGGTATTGGGAGCGGATTCGACGCTCATCCGCCCATGCGAATTGCCGAAGATCAAGCAGGGTTACAACGTCTCCCTGGGCGCCCTCTCCCTCGCGACCGAAGCCGACCGCTGCGGGACACTGCTGGCAGGCTGTATCGGTCCCTGGACGTTCGTTTACGACGACCTGGGATTGGCGAACGACGACCACAAGACGCAGGGGCTGTCCGCAAACGGACGTGACGCCGCGGCGGCCGAGTATTCGATCAATGCCGTGGCACGATTGAGCTATGCTATAGATGGTCAGGAGATCTTCGAGAGCAGTCATGACAACCTCGTTCTCGAAGACGATCTGGCAGGTATGACGCCCGAGCTAATCGCGGCCTTCGGAGATGCCGGCACGTTCGATCTCGACTACCTCCCTGGCGAACCTGACTCCGAAATCTTCACCCGCGTGCTTTGTGCCCTCGCCGACCTGCGATGCACTCTCGACGACCTTCGCCGGACACCGCTTCTTATCGCGCCGTACTAGTGCGCCGTGATTTCGCGTCATAAGTTCAAAGAGCGGCGGTGTGCGGTGGGTCGGGTTGGTCGTGAGTGGCGATTCGGGTTCTATTGAGAAGCAAGGCAAATATGGCGTGATCGAGTCTCCTGCTGAGCATGGCCTTCGCGGCACGGACCGAACTGGCCCACCGGAGCCGGTCTCGACCCCGATCGCCCACAAGGGACACTCGTTCCAGGTGAAATGCCCCTTTTGGGGACTTTGTGCGGCCTTGCGCGTGGGGTCGTGAGTGCTAAAGAGGGTTCTAACCCCCTTTAGCACTCACGACCCCACGCGGAAAATCCATATGGCCATAAATCAGACACTCAGCCGTCCCATGTGGACACTCGGGGCACCCCTGATCGCGTCCAGTCCGAAACCGTGTCCTCGGCAGCGAAGAGGGCTGCGCAACAGGATCGATCGTGCCATATTTGGCTTATCGCCCAATAACCCGATTCGCCACTCACGACGCCTCGTCTGACAGGGCTGCGGTCAATAACCTCGGTAAGCCCCGCCGTTGGCCATCGCCTGCAGGCCGGGCACTTCCCCGATCGAACCGTATCGGTCGAGCGCGTAACGTACTCCCGCGATGATGTTGTCAACCGGGTTGTAGATGTCGTCGTGCCCCGGCAGCTTGTGCGCCTCGAACGTCGGGTCGATGCACTGCATCAGTCCCTTGGAAGGGTGTCCCGCCGCCGCGTTGGAATCCCACAGGTTGATCGCGTTGGGGTTCCCGCTCGATTCGTGCTCGATGATCGCCCAGATGTTCGCGATATCCGCCTCGGACACCGGCACGCCGGCGGCCCGCAACTCCTTGATGGCCTCCAGGATCCACTCCTGGACATTGCCCGGCGGCATCGTGGCCGGTGGGCCGCCGCTGGTGACGGCGGGAAAACTTCCTGTCCCGCCACCGCCACCGTCGGCCGCACCGCTTCCGCTCGAGGCACCGGCGCTTCGCGGTGCCGGGCCGGGGGTGTCGGTGGACGGCTTCCGTACCGCCGAGAAGGTCCCGCCGGTCTGCCGGCCCAACAGCTCTCGCGTGTGCCCGATCTTGGTGTCCGCCTCCGTCAAGAACCGGTCGACGTCGGCATCCGCGGCCTTGGCGACCTCGACGGCGCGATCGGCGGCTTCGGCAAGGATCACCGCGGGTGGTTTCTCCGGCGGCACCGCGCCGACGACCTGCCGGTCGATCGCGTCCTGGCGCGCGGCCGCCTTCGCGGCGGCTTCGGCCGCTTCAGCGTCGATCCGCCGGATTTCCCGCCGGGCTGCCTCGACCCGCTCGCCGGCCGAGGTCCGGATGCCGCTCAGCTGTTCGCGAAGGGTGGAAAGCTCATCGGCGACCACGCCGAGGCGGCTCTCGAGCTGCCGACCGGCACCCGCGAGCTCGTCCACGTAGCCGTAGAAGCCGTCAGCCGTCCGACCGGTCCAAGCTCCTTCGCGGAGACCGAGAGCGGCGGCATTCAGTTTGCCGGTGTGGTCGCCGAGGTGTCCCGCCGCCTGACGGAATCCCTTCGCCGTTTCCTCGATGCGTTCCGGCTCGAGTGCCTCGATCTGTTTGGCCTTCGCCTCCACCGCAGCCCACTCGGGCGGCATCGGCGCGGTCATCGGATCTCGTCCAGCCAGGCGTTGCCGACTTCCGTCGTGGCCGGCCGCGCCGAGTCCGCCGGGGAGGCCGGCGCGGAGGACGGACCGGTGGCGTGATGCACGATCCTCGCGTTGTCCGTGTCGACCCCCTGCGCATCACGGGAGGTTTGCCGCAACTTCGCCGCCGAACGGTCCAGATGCTCGATGGCATGTCCTAATTCCCCATAGACGCCTGCCTGGAACCCGGTGACGGCTTCGTGTGCGCCGCCGCCCGAACCAAAGCCGCCGAACGGGCTGATCGCGCCGGTACCGTCCCCGAGAAGGTTGCGCGCCCGGTCCAGCTCGTCCCTCAGCGCGGCTATGCGTTTGCTCGCCGCTTCCATCGCCGCAACGTCGTACTGGACCACGACCGTCTCCTCCGGGCTCGTTCGCCTCCACCGAGAGTGCCTCGGCGGAGGCTCACGCAAGCACGCCACGTCCGGCCGGCCGCCCTTCGGAGGGAAATCCTCCGCAGGTGACACACGCAGGTCCGGTCAGGGGTGGCTGCGCAGCACCTTCTCCACGTGCTCGCGGTCCGAAGAAGGCAACCACCAGGATTCCCATGGCGGGATCAGCCAGCCCAGTTCCGCGGCGGCGGCGCGGATCACCCCGACCGCGCGGGTGATGGCGCCATCCGCCCTGTCCGGCCGCCACAGAACCGAGAACGGGTACAACGGGACCGGGTCGACCACCGGGATCACGACGACACCGTCGGGTACCGGGGCGGTCAACGGTGCGATCGCGGGCAAGCCGTAAGCCAGGATCGCCGCGTTGGCGGCGCTGCGCCCGTGGCCGTGCAGCTTCTTCGCGTGCGTCAGACCGAACTCTTCGGCGAGTTGCTCGTTCCAGTTGTGCCAGTCCAGTGCCCGGTCGGAAGTGTGGAGCAGCAGAGGATGGTCTTTGATCTCCCGCATCCGGAGTTCGGCACGGCCCGCCAAGGGATGGCCTTCGGGCACGACGAGCCCATGGGGCTCCAGCCGCACGAGTTCGTGGCGGATCGCCTTCGGCAGCACCATCCCCGGCCAATGCACGCGGCCGAACGCCATGTCCAGCCTGGCTTGCGCGAGATCGGGGAGCACACCCGCCAGCCCCTGTCCCTGGAGGACTTCGAGGGGCTGTCCGGACAGCCGTTCGCGAAGGACCTGCGCGATCGCGTTGGTGACCAGGCCCTCGGTGATCACGTCGATCCTGAGCGGTAAGGCCGTCTGCCCGAGTGCGGTGACGAGGTCTTCCGCGTCGGCGAGCAGGCGGCGGCCACGCTCGACGAAGACCGCGCCCGCGTCGGTCACTTCGACGTGGCGGCGGTCGCGGATGAACAAGACCACGCCCAGTCGTTGCTCCAGCTGGCTGATCTGGGCCGACAGGGTCTGCTGGGCGATGGCCAGCCGAGTCGCCGCCCGCCCGAAGTGCAGTTCTTCGGCCAGGGCGACGGCGTATCGCACCAGTCGAAGGTCGAGGTCGGTCACGGGCTGACCGTATCCCGCTGTCACAGACGGCTTCAAGGTACCGGGCAGGGTGGCGGCCCGCCCGATCGGATGAAGCCGACGCGGCAGCTGAGCCCGGCTGTTCAGCGGTCGTGCGGGAAAGTCCTACATCTCGCCTTGCCGCTCGACCCGCCAGGGGCGGCTTCGCATCATTGCGGACAGAGAGAACCGGAACGCTGGCGGGCACCCGTTCGCCGCGCCCACCCGGGCCCGGCCGGACGGAGCACCCGATGACCACGTTTTGTCCTGATCTTCCCGCGGAAGCCGACGAGCACCATCGGCTCAGCCAAGCCGGACTGCTCCGGCTGGTGCGGGCCGCCCAACGGGAACTTCGGCTCCCGGGCCGCGGCGGACAGACGAGTGCGGCCATGAGCGAACTTCTGGGGGTGGTGTACCCCGCGATCCTCGCCTACTGCCGGATCAGGCTCGGGCCGGACACGCACCGGATGTTCACCGCCGACGACGTGGCCCAGGAGACGGCCATCGCGCTCCTCACCGCACTGCCCAGATATCACGACCAGGGCCACTCGTTCCTCGGTTACGTCTATCGCATCGCCGAGAACAAGGTCATCGACACCCGGAGACGGCACGGGCGTGACCGGTCGAACCCTGTGGCTTCCCCGCCCGACGGCCCGCAGCAAGGCTCCTCCCCCGAGGACCATCTCCTGACCAAGGAGTTCATGGCACGGCTGCACGGGCTGCTCCGCTATCTTTCGGACAACCAGCGTGGCGCGGTCTGGCTCCGGGTCTTCGAGGGCCTTTCCCCCGCGGAAGCCGCGGAACGGCTCAACACCACTCCCGGTTCGGTCCGGGTCGCCGCACACCGCGCGCTGCGCCGGCTCCGGCACCTGACCCCGCCCGCCGACCCGCTGCTGAAAGCACCGCGATAAAGCGACCCGATGAGGCCGGGATGCCCCGTCGGCATCCCGGCCTCACCGTCAGCGAGTGCGCACGCGATCCCTTCCGGCGACCACGCGATTGCGCGACACGAGCCGCCAGCCCACGGCAAGCACCACCACCAGCACCGGGATGGAGTAGAAGGCTATTTTCTCCGGCCCGGTCGAGAATCCCATCAACACCAATACCAGCCCCAGGAAGCCCAGTGTCAGCCATCCCGTGTACGGCGCGCCGGGCATGCGGTACGACGGTTGTTCGATCTCCCCTGCCAGTACGGCTTTACGCAAGCGCATCTGACAGATGAGCAGGGTGGCCCAGGTACTCACGACACCGATCGACGAAATGGCGACGGCGATGTCGAACGCTTCGCTGGGCACCAGGTAGTTCAGGCCCACCCCGAGCAGGTACGCCCCGGCGGTGAACAGGATGCCGCCGAACGGCACCTGGCGCTTGTTCATCCGCCCGACGAAGGAAGGGGCTTCGCCCTTGTCCGCCAGCGCCCGCAGGATGCGGCCCGTCGAATAAAGTCCCGAGTTGCAGCTCGACAACGCCGCGGTCAGCACCACCGCGTTCATCACGTCGCCGATACCCGGGATGCCGAGCAGGGTGAACACGGTCACGAACGGGCTCTCGCCGCCGCGGTACGCCGTCCACGGCAGCAGCATCGCGAGAAGGATCACCGAACCCACGTAGAAGATCGCGATACGCCAGACCACTCCGTTGATCGCTTTGGGCAGCACCTTCGCCGGATCCTTGGTCTCGCCGGCCGTGATACCGACGACCTCGATCGCAGCGTACGCGAAGACCACGGCCTGCAAGGTCATCAGCGTCATGCCGATCCCGCTCGGGAAGAAGCCGCCGTGCCCGGTCAGGTTGTGCACACCGGCCGTGCTGTCACCCACCTGCGCCGCCGAAAGCACCAAGCCCGCGCCCACCGCGAGGAAGACGACGATGGCGAGCACCTTGATGACCGAGAACCAGAATTCCAGCTCTCCGAACAGCCGCACTGACAACATGTTCACCCCGAGCAGCACGCCTAGGGCGATCAGCGCGGTGATCCACTGCGGCACGTCCGGCAACCACTTGTGGACGTAGATCGCCACCGCCGTGATCTCCGCGATACCGGTCATCGCCCAGTTCAGCCAGTACATCCACCCGGCGGCGAAACCCGCCCATGGCCCGATGAACCGCCGGGCATAGGTGACGAAGCTTCCCGAGGACGGGTTGTGCAGCACCAACTCACCGAGCGCCCGCATCACGAAATAGGCGGCGATCCCGCAAACGGCGTAGGACAAGATCAACGCCGGCCCGGCCTGGGCGAGCCGTCCGCCCGCGCCGAGGAACAACCCGACGCCGATAGCACCTCCGATCGCGATCATCTGCACATGGCGATTACCAAGGGATTTGGAATACTCTTCCTTGCCCTCTTCTTGCACAGCGGGATGCATCGAAATCCAATCTCATCGAAACTGGCAGGGACCTTCACGCAAAAGGCTTCCCGCGGCGACGCGAGCACGTTTTGCCTGTAGCCACGCGATATCGCCGGGTCCAAAACCGGACCGGGCGACTCTACTGAATTGCCGCAATCAATCGGGTCGGCCGACTGAACCGGGAGGGGAAACCCCCACCAATACCAGTATTCGATTATGCAGACGACCATTCCGATGCACGTGCAGAATCTCCCACGGGCGCCTCTGTATCCCAGAACACAGTGCGAACCCCTTCCGCACCGTTCAGCTTGTGTGTTAGTGAGGGGTAAGGCAAATGTGGTTTGCTCGGGCACTTGCTGGATGCCGGCTTCGGTGTCGCGAAAGCCACTTTCGGGACGCGTCGAGCCTGCCGAGCACCCCCGAGCGCCGGTCCAACCGACAGGACACCTTTGCCCTACCCCTCGAATACTGCTCGCGAGTGCGGCGTCACGTCGTCGTGCCCCTCAGGATCTCACCTCGTTTGATCAAGCCCAAGACCGGCAGCACGGCGGCGCCGGTGAGCGCAGCGTCGGCCCGGACCCGCCCGAGAAGGACAGAAGCAGGCGAGAGCACGTGTTCGCCTCCGTGCAGGAGCGCGGCGTCCCGGATCTCCGGCAGGAATCGGGCACCCAGCAGCTGGCCGGCCCAGCCCGCGATGATGAGCCGCGACGGCGCGAACAAGGAGATGAGATTTCCCACCGCGACTCCTACGTATCCGGCGGTCTCCCGCAGCAAGGATTCCTCACCCGCACCAAGCGACGCGGAGCCGACGAGAGTCCTCATCCGCTCGAAGTCGTTTCCTTCCGGCTGGAGTTCACCGCCTGCCGATTCCCGATAGCGGTCCAATACGCCACTCGCGCCGATGTACGCCTCGATGCACCCTCGCGCCCCGCAGCGGCACCGCCGTCCTCCGAAATCGATGGTCAAGTGGCCCCAACCGCGAATCCGCTCCGTGGTCCCGTCAGCCACAAGGGCCGCCTCGGCACCGAGGCCGATCTGCACCACGATGGCGCGGTCGACACCACGCGCGGCACCGAACCGGCTCTCTGCCAAAGCACGATTGTTGACCTCGCGCTCGATGAACACGGGCACGGCGAGTCCCAGCAGCCGCTCGAGCTTTCCTGACGACCAGGCAAGCGCCCGCGTTCCGTCTCCCGCCGAGGGCAAGCCGATACCGACGCCGATCAGAGCCGACTGCGAGACGCCTGCCGTGTTCAGTACCTCACGAATACCCGAAACGAGTTCGCGGGCCACTTCGTCGACGTCCGGCAAATCGGCTGGAAGCGCGCGCTCCACCACGGCGAACCGTCGGCACGACAGATCGAAAAGGCCTATCCGCGCCTTCCTGGCGGTGATCTCGATCCCCACGGTGAGGCCGAAAGCCGGGTTGATTTCGAAGAGCGTCCGAGGACGTCCACCGTTGGAGCTCACCGTGCCTGCCTGACGCAGCAGCCCGTTCTCGACGAGTTCGGCGACCAGGTGCGAGACAGAACTCGCGCTGATTCCGGTCGCCGCGCTCAAGGCTCTCCGGCTCAGCGGCCCGTCGAGGTACAAGGCGCTCAGCACGAAGGATTGCTTCCTGGTCCGAACTGCACCGGCGCTTTCGGCCAACATCGATGCCACTCCCCTCCTTTGAAGCACACGAACTCCGAAGGTCAGAGGACCATCACCTTTACGCGACGGCAACGAAAACGTCATTTCCAGACAGCACGGGTGCACCTTCGAACCACAGGGGACTTCTTCACCGTCTTCTCGGTTCAGGAAAATTTCGAATCGACGCCTGCCGGTATGTCGCCCTTCCTCGCCAGCGGCGCGAACACGCGCTCCATCTCTTCCAGTTCGCGAAGCGACGAAGGCGCTTCGCCGGCCGCATGCAATTCGGCCAGCCTCCGCTCGAATTTCGCCAGAGCGGTTCCTCCGAGTTCGACGTCCGGCAGGTTCACCGTCAGCACGGACCTCGGCGCACCCTTCGGAAAGGTGGTGTCCTCCAGGTGATGAACGGCTGTGACGTCGAGAAAGCGCCTGTCCACGGGCTCGAATCCGTAGAGCCGCCGCAGCCGGTCGCCCTCGGCGAGAAACTCGTGCTCCATCGCTTGCGCGGTCTCGGCGATCCTGCTTCCGGTTTCGTGTTCGTCCCTGCCGTACCCGTCGATCCACAGTCGCACCGGCGCCTTAAGCACTCCCTTCACTGACCGCCACACCAAGGCCCGGGCGAGCTTGACGCCGAATTCCCTTACCTCGGCCCAGTGATCGCCATCGGCCGCCTCGGGGACCGGCACCGGATCGATCCCAGCACGTACCAAGTCGGCCACCGGAAGAGGTGCCGTGTCCTCCATTCCCAGTCGCACGAAATGCCCGCCGTCCACGACGGCGGGCACGACTTCGAACGCGCGACCGGTCAACGCCGTCGGCGCGATCAGGGCCGACGGTCTGTGCGTTCCGGGAAACCGCGTCTCGTCCAGGATCTTGGCGAGACTGCCGGTTTCCGGGCGGCCTTCGGCGACAGCGCAGCTGAGCAGGACGACCTCGGCGGGTTTGGCGGTGTCGAAGGTCGCGTTGCCGTACAGCACCCTGGCCATCGTGTCCGGCTCGGACAGGGTGACCACATCGCCACGCCGGTGTGGATAGCCGGTCTTCATCGCCACCAGCAGTTCGTCACCGTCCACCGCGTGCAGATCGGTGTACCAGGGAGTGCCCGTCGCCGAAGGCGTCAAGAACGTCCGCCAGCTCGGCAACCCGTCCGTGCCGGTGATCTCGGAGAGATAGAACCGGGCGCTCGCCGGATGCTGATGAACAGCGGCCGAGTACTGCTTGACGATGTCGAAGTCCCGCGAGGGAAAGAACTGGCCTTGAGCACCCGAGTCGAGGTTCTCCGAGGTATAGCTGAATACGTTGTCCGTTCCGGGTTTCACCGGCTCCCACGCTTCGAACCGGCCGCTGCGGACCCCGAGTACGCCGTCGGCGTCGAGGGTCACTTGGCCCTCGGGCGTACTCGTCCACCGCGAGTAGCCACCCGAGGCGAGGCCTTCGTGAAAGGCTTTGAGGCCGGCGAGCGGATGCTCCAGGGAAACCGGCATGAGCCACCGTTCCTTCGCGGGGTCCGCGTAGCCATTCCCCTGGAAGCCGAGCAGCGTACGCAGATCCGGGTCGTCCCGGAGCACCCGGGAGACGTCCGCGTAACTCAAGACCGCGGGCGTGCCGGCGTTGATGTCCCGGATCGCACCGATTTCCTCGGCCGACCGCGCCCCCAGGAACACCGGAACCGGGCGGCCCGGCATCGCTTCGCGGTGTCCATCCTGCCCCTCGAAGAACCTGCTTTGGGCGGCGTCACTCCCGGCCAGCCATTCCCTGACCTCACGGAGGCGTTCGGCGTCACCTGGATATCGAACGAACAGAGCGGCGGGCCGGCCCGTCGCATCCGTGAGTACTTCCTTCTTGACCTCGCCGTGCCGCCAGTGCGAGACGCCGACGAGCTCCAGCGGTTCACCGGGAGCGGGCACCGGACCGGTGTGCGCGTAGACGTCGTTGGTGAAGTTCTCGGCAAGCAAGGCGTCGACGAGGTCGAAACCTTTACCCCCGTGGCTGTCCCATTCGGCGCCCGCATCGGAGAGCAGCATGACGCGCCGCCCCTCTCCGAGAAGTTCTCGCAGCCGCGAGTCCGGCTTCTCCAGCAACAGCCGGCCTGCTTCCGCTCCAGTCAGCTCGATCTCCTGCGGGTGTTCCGCCAGCCCGGCCCGGATATGCGCCGTGGCCGGCCCCGCCGCGAAAAGCACGATCGCGTCCGCTTGTTCGGGGGCCCGCGCCACGGCGAGCGCGGTCCGGACCAGTGCGTCGTCACCTGGCGCCCGGAGCCCGAACACCGTGCCGTTCTCATATGGCTGAAGATCTTCGATCGAGAAGTGGTCCGCCATGCGGAAATCGCCCGGGTCGGCGACCAAGACACCATGAGCCTCGATGAGGTCGAGCCGGCCCGTGAACCGATAGCTCTGCATCGGCCCGGTCAGCTCCGCCAGGAAGTGCGTGAACTGCTCCGCGAAGCGGGGTGGCGCCGGTCCGGAGCCGGTCACGGCCAAAACGGCGAGCCGTGGCCGCACCGCGCCGGACATCAAAGTCCGGAACTGCTCGTTCCCGGCGACCCGCCACGCCGCGTCCAACGGCGATCCGACGGCGTCGACCACGAGAAAACGGACAGGCGTACTACCGTCGGTCAGCGTTTCCGCCCACGGAGCGGGACTTTCGGCGTAGTCGGCCTCCCCATGCTCATTCCACACCGGCCTCGCGAGGAGGCGTTCAGCGAAATGGGAAGAGCTTCCCCAGCGGTCACGCAGTATTTGCGAAACCGCCGGATCCGTGCTCAGATCGAGCAGATTCGGCCGGGTTTCGGCATTGGCCAGAAGCCGGCCTTCGACGGGGATCGGTGGCGGGCCGGGAGCAGGATCCGCCGGAACGTGCGGGGCCAAGGCCGCGAACGCTCGCACCACCGCTTTCTCCTTGAGGCTCTTCAGCGCGGTAAGCCCGAAGTCCCCTTCGGGGAGCCGGACTTCGATCTCCGCCTTGGGGACGCCGACGTCGCCGCCATCGAACTCGACGGTGGTCACCAGCCTGCCGGTCGCGTCCGGTAGTTCGAACTCCCTTGCCAGCCGGCCCGCCTCGCTGTCGAACGCGGTCCGTGCCACATCCTGGAGAGCATCTGCCCACGCGCCGCCGTTCTCCGGTTTCGCGCCTCGGATCCGGATCTCGATGGTCGCGGGCTCCCCGCCGTTGGCCAGCCGCCAGGCGGTGGGGCGCGCGGCGAACTCGGCCGCCAGCCGGAGATCCGGGAACTCGCGCATCCCCTGCCGGAGCCTGATCGTCACCGAATCCACCCGCTCCGCCGCCAGATGCGCGAGCCGCACAGGAACCTGCCCGTGACGGTCCACCCGGACGAGGTGGCCATTGCTGGCGATGTGCGTACGACGACCGTTCCCGAAGTAGGCGACAGCCGTGGGAACGACGACAGCGCCCTCACCCCAATCGGCCTTGACGGCTTCGACGAGCTCTCTCGCGAGGGCGATCTCGCAAGCCATCAAACGGTAGGACTTCGAGGTATCAGGCCGCGCGGCCCGGTAGACGGCCGAGGCGAACAACGCGGCACTCGCCTGGCTGTTCCGGAGAAGGACCTGATCCCCGAGGATGCGGCGACGCCCTGTCGCCAGAGCCATGTGGACGCCGCCCTCGGAGCCGTGCACGACGGTGCGCCATCCCGGGTCACCCCCGGGGGCCAGATACCAGTCGCCGGTGACGATGGGATCGGGCCTGTTGGAAAAGTAGATACGACTGCGCACAGAGTCGGCCGAGGCGTCGAATCGCCATTGCGTTGTCAGATCCCAAGCGTTGGCTGGAAAGAATACGCCATAGGTGCCCGAGTCCGCGTTTCGCAAGGGGTAGCTGACCACCTGCGCGGGATCCGGTTCGACGGAGTCGGCCCGGTCGAACGCGACCTCGGTGATCGTGAGACCGCCGTCCGGGCGTAGTTCCACGGGCCCGCGTGGCGCGTACGTCTCGCGGAAGTAGCCTCCCTGCGCCAGCTCGCGCGCGAACCCAGCGAGATCGCGCACCGTCCCCTCCACGGCGAGCACAAGCGGCGCACGCTCTTCGTGAGGTGCCCCGCTGCCGTCACCGGTACGGCCGAGTGCGGCACGAAGAGCCTGACTGTCCCTGAGAGCAGGGCCGAGAGCGCCTTGTGCGGGGGCGCCGTCGGAGCGCTGGAGGCGGACCTCGTTCCCCGCCGCCGGCTTGACGAAGATCGGCACGGCGCTTCCGCGCCATGGCGGTTCGAACCGGGCGCCGTCGGGTCCGATCACCCTCAGGACTCCATGTGCCCCCGGTTGCCGGACCCATTCGCGTACCTCCGCCAGTTTCGCCTCGTCCCCCGCGTACCGGACGAAGACAGCCGCCGGGTTCCCTTCCGCATCGGGAAGCGATTCGATCCTGACTCGGTCCGCGAACATCCCCGACACCAGGTGGAATACCCGGTCGCCCGGTGAAGACAGGGTGGAAGTGGCGTAAACGGGATTGAACAGTCCTTCACGCGCGAGCGCCGAACTCACTTCGAAGGGAACGGAACCCGGCTTGGTACCGGCGTCTGTGAAGTCGCCGACGACGATGAGGGGGCGCTCCGGATCACCGGCCAATGCCTCCCTGGCCCCGGGCTGCTGGAGATACAGCCGTGCGGCCTCCCCTCCCCCGATGCGGAACTCGGTGTCGCCTCGCGCCCAGCCGACGCCGACCGTGCTGTCGTCCCCCGGCAACGACAGCACCGACGCCACCCGCCCGCCCGGCACCGCGCGTGCCCAGCCCGCGCCCACCTCCGCGGCGGCCTCCAGGGCCTCCGTGCCCTGTCTCGGTCCGCCGGTGCCCAGGAAAGCGAGGACAGCGCCGTCAGCCCCATGTCGCACATCTCCGAGCGCCGCCCCGAAACTCTCTCCGAACACCGCGTCACGGGGGAATTCGAGCAGCCCTCGGCGGCCGAACTCGAACGGGCCCTGGTAGTCGAAGGTGCGCACCGGGCCGATCTCGTTCTGGAGCGCACCGAGGAAGTCCTTGACGGAGACGGAATGCGGCTCGTTCGAGGTGTCACGCACGAGGACGACCAACGCCCGGCGCACCGGATCTTGCCGGAACCGGTGGAACGCCTCGTTGTCCAGAAGCGTGTGCACCGTGTCGGCAGCAGTGAGGGTATGGCCGTCTACCTGGAAACCCCCGTCTGCCGAGGTCAAGGTCAAATACAGCGGTCCGGGGTCCTGATAAGCGATCGTGTCGGCCCATGGAGACGTTTCGTGTTCGACACTGTCCGCCCGGCCGGACTTACGAGAGATGACCATTTCGGACTGAGCACCGGAACCCGCCCAACTCGCCTTGATGGCAGAGCCGTCGGCGGCGGCTGGGAGCATGGCGATCAAGGTCTCCTCCCCGAAGAAGTTCGCCATCGACACGATCGATTCCGGCGCGACGGCCGGTGGCGTCGGGAAAGCGGGCTGATGGGAATCGGTCCGGACGGTGACGGTCATCTCCACTTCGTCCGGCTCTTTGCCGACCATGGTGAATTCCGGGATCGATTCCCGAAGGGCCGGCATCGACTCCAGCGGTGCGGGCGGAGCGAACCGCACCGGGCTGAGAAGTCCTTCTTCGGCGCCGTTTCGCGCCGCACTCACACTTCGAGGTGCCGTTCCGGAGGGTGCTTCCGCTCCTCGGTCACCACGGGCGGCCGGATCCAAAGCCGAGAACGCCTCCTCGATCGAACTCAGCAGACCGGATCTGAGCGCCTCGGCACCGAAGCTGCCCTCGGCCAGGTGGAAGTCGACTTCAGCGACCGGCGGGTACAGTCCCGTGTCGTCGTGATCGAAGAAGATCTCCATCGACCGCGTGCTGACATCCGGCAGGCCGTACTCGGTGGCCAGCCGAACCGCCTCGGCGTCGGCTTCGTCCCGCATTTCCGCCGCGAGTTCTCTCGCCCACGCCGTGTCGACGGCTTCATCGGATCCGTACACGAGAATCTGGATTGTCGCCGGGTCGCCACCGTTGGCCAGACGCCAGGACGAAGCCCGCACCGCTCGAAGTACCAGGTGCCGCACCGCGATCGGCAGCCCCGCCGCGCCGTGCTCGATCATCTTCGACGGGATGCTCTCGGCCGCGAGGTCGGACAGCGGGACCGGTGAAGCCCGGGGTGCGTCGGCTCGGATGAGATGACCGTCGTCCATCACGTGGATACCGGCCCCGTTCCAGCCGTAGTAGGCCTTGGCGGTGGAGACGATCACCGGCCCCTTCCCCCACCTCGACTCGATCGCCCGGATCGTCGCCGGCGCTCCGGCGCCCTCGCACGCGAAAAGCACATGGGGTCGATCCGGATCTGGCTGCGCTGCCCGGTACACCGACGACCCGAAGAGCGCCGCGCCTGCCGCGTTTCCCTCGAGAACGACCTGATCGCCTAATTCATAGGGGCGCCCCGTGGGCAGCGCGGCAGCGATTCCGGCCTCGTTGCCGTGCGTGACGCTGCGCCAACCCGGTTTATCGGCCGGTATGAGATGGGCCTCACCCCCGAAATCCTCCGCTCCGGGTTTCTCGGAAAAGTAGATCCGGCTCAGCACGGACCCGGATCGTGCGTCGATCCGCCACTGGTTGACGAGGTCGGCAGCGGACCGGGGAAAGAAGGCGCCATGGATTCTCGAGTTCGTGTCGACCAACGGGTAACTGACCAGTCGTGTGGGATCGGGGGCGGCCGCGTCGACGTGATCGAAACCCGGCCGGGTGAGAATGGCTTGGCCTCCGGCGAATCTCACCGGCCCCTTCGCCGCGAAGATGTCCCGTGAATAGCCGCCCTCGGCCAGGGCTGATGCGAACTTCTCGAGTTCGGTGAACGCCCCTCTGAGTGGAATGAGCAAGGGTGTCAGAGAAGCGTCCTCGTTACGGCCCAGGGCTTCGCGTAGATGACGGCTGTCGCGAAGGCCCAGACCGAGATCTCCGGTAGCCCTGTTGTCGTCGGAGCGCAGGAAGTGGACCTGCCCGTTGCCTGCGGGCTTGAAGAGGACAGGGACGGCGTTCTGCCACGGGGCCTCGACGCGGCGCCCATCGGGTCCTCTGATCGTCCGGACGCCGGCCGTATCCGCCCTGGCGGCCCAGGCGCGCACCCGGGCCAGTTCCACACCGTCCCCTTCGTAGCGGACGAACACGGCGACCGGGTTTCCCGCCGGGCCGACGATCGATTCCGTTTTGATCCGGTCCGCGAACAGACCCGATACCAACCGGAAATCACCTGGTGTGTCGCGTGTCGTGGCGTACACCGGGTTGAACAGGCCTTCCCGCGCCAGCGCCTTACCCACGTCGAAGCGGACACTTCCCGGCCGGGCCTCACCGGTCCCGAAATCGCCCACGATCACGACGGCCATCTCCGGATCAGCCGTCAGCTTCGCCTTCACCCCTGGCTCGGCGAGGTACAACCGGACGATCTCCTCGCCGCCGACCGGATACTTGATCTCGTCCGACCGTCCGCCGAGACGCACGACCGCGTCGTCGCCTGAAAGAACCACCACGGCCGGCGCAGGGCCGGGCCGGGCCTCGAACCACGCCTCGGTGGCCGCCCGGCCCGCGGCCAGCACTTCGTCGGCCTCGGCTCGATCCGCCGTCTCCAGGAAGGCGAGGACCTCGTTCTCGGTCACGTGCCGGACGTCGTCCAGCCGCACGCCAAAGGTCTCCGTGAACACCGCGTCCGGAGGGAAAACGAAGGAACCGTGTTCCCAGAACTCGAAACGGCCCTGGTAGCCGATCGCGTGTACCGGGCCGATACGTTGATCGAGCACGCTGACGAATTCTCCGACGATGTCGTTCGATTCCGTACCCTCCGTCCAACCGAGCACGACGAGGGGCCGTCGTACCGGCTCTCGCAGGAACCGCTGAAATGCGTCGCTCTCGTGAAGCCGCCGTCCGGTTTCTCCGGGAGTGAGCGTTTCTTCGCCGATGAGGAAGCCGTTGCCGCGCGGCCACAGAGTAAGCACGAGCGGATGAGGCCGGCGATCCGAGACCATGCGCTCCCATGGGGCGAACTCGATCTGGCCCACGGGGTCGTCATCGGACGCGCGCAGGATGAACCGCGCGGAGTGCGCACTGGAGTTACGCCACATGTACGGCCCGGCGCGGTCCAAACCCTGCGGGACCAAGGCGATCAGGTTCTCTTCGCCATACAGATTCGGCACGACGACGGGATCCAGCCGCACCGGTTCGGCGAGCCCGGTCAGACCTTCCACGATGTCCCCTGCGACCGCCTTGCCTTTGCCGGCTCCATCCTGGGACACCAGTTCCGTGGGCAACAGGGACGCTGGTGCGGTGAGAGTCCTTTCCGCGACCCACTCACCGAACGTCGCCAGGCCCATCTCGGTCGGCGCGGCACCGGGATCCGCCATCAACACGTCGAGCTGATCGACGAGGAACACCGGGCGCTCACCCGAAAACCCGGCTCGGACCAAAGCCGATTCGTCGGCGCTGGACAACACCTGCCCGCCATCAGCCTCAATCCGCTCCCAGAACGCGTGCAGCGTCTGGTAATCCGGCAGCCGTCCGGCCAAGGGAACCCGGTGCGAGGGTTCGGTACCCGAGGACGAGTCCGCCGAGAAAGCGGCGACGGCGTCATCCTCGCGTGGCGCGCCGCCCAGGATCCGGTTCTCCCTCGGCCAGCCCACCGGGTCGACCAGGCTTCGCGCCCGTGCGTCGGCGGCTTCGCCTGTGTGGAGTTGACCCGGCCGGGTCAACTCGGCCGCGACCAGGTAGGTCGCGGCCTGATGACGCTCGCGGTGGGCCTGGTGTACCCGTGGCGGGTCCTGTTCGATGAACACCCGCGGCGGCTGGTGATACCGGTTCATGATCTCGCGCGCCTGGGCAAGCACGGCGTGATCCGGGTTCAGTTCGGCGAGTTCCGCGCGCGCCCTTTCGACGTCCTCCCGGTACGCCGGCAGCGGATTCCCCGGATCGGAGTAGACCTCCGGCCCATAGAGACCGGACGAGGCACGTTGCCCGTCCACCCGAACCTGGACGACCCCGACCTGCGCGTCGCCGGCAGGACGGACGATCGCCTCGATGGACACCCGCGCCAGCAAGTGCTCGGCCGGTACCGGCACCGCTTCTTCCGGGAACTCGTCCAGCCGTGACCTGACCCTCGATTCGACCAGAGCGTTCAGGCCGGCTGTACCGGTGGAGGACTCCGGCGCGACGAAGACCGCGGCCTGCACCCGCGGCAAGGCGCCTGTCCGGGCCTGTACCGCGGCGTCGACGAAGCCGTCGATCATGAGTTCAAGGGAAGTCTTTCCGGTTCCAGAGAGAATTCCGTCGTCCGTCAGCCGCGTTTCGAGCGTTACCCGGGCACGTCCCTCGTACCGCGCCGTCGTGGGCCGCGTCGCCTCCGAGGGCGTCACGGCTAGCGTCCCCTCTGCCGGCGTGCGTACCGCTTCGACCGGGGCGGACTGTGCCTCGGCGTGTTCCGGCCCCACCGACGACGTGTCGATGTTCCCTTCCTCGGGCCGTGATGCGTTGTGGCCCGCATCGACCGGTTCGGGGGTGAAGAGGGTGGCGGTGGCTGCTTGGTGGTCGGCTGCGATGGTGTCGGCATACGACGGTGGCGGCTCGGCGGGGATCTCCCCCGCAGCAGCGCTCCCGGCGGCCACACCGCCGGTCTTGACGTCGGTTTTGATGTCGGTGCCGGTAACGTCCGGGATGGTCGGCTGCGGCGCCTGCGGAAGGTGATCCAACGCGGCCATCAACGCATCCAACGACCCCGTGGACGTACTGCCCGAGGTGCCCCCGGAACGGCCACCACCGAACCCGGACAACGCCCCCAGCATCCCCAACCACGGACTCGCATGCGGCGACCCCGTCACCAAATTGATCAAAGGTGCGGTAATGAACACCACCGCGACCTGACCAGACCCATACCCCAGATGCCCCAGTGCCTCGACCACCCCCGGAAACACCCGCTTCGGTGCCTCCACCACCTTCCCCGCATCCCCAGCCGCAGCATCCGGAGCCTTCTCGCCCCCAGCCGCGACACCGGCATCCGGTGCCTTCTCCGCCCCAGCCGTCACCGCCACATCCGGTGCCTTCTCTGCCCCCGCCACCGCGACAACATCGGTCTTGCCCGCCACCCCCCGTGCCACCACCTCGCCGGCCTCCTTCACCGCCGCCGCCCGCGCCGCCTCCACCGCAAGCTTCTCCGCAGCCTCCTTCCCACCCTGCTGCGCCCCCCCCGCACCCACACCGCACCCGCATGAAAAACCCCCGCGAACGCACCCCCCAAAAAACCACCCACAAACGACCCCATCAGAGACTTCCCATCCAGCTCCGCCCGCTTCCCCGCCCCCACCTGACCCGCCTGAATCGACAAATCCCAACCACCCATGATCCCCGCACCCGCCGCACCGAACTTCACCGCCTGCCACCCCACAACCCCCAACCCCGCCCCAGCCTTCAACGCCAACTGCTTCGCCGACAACGCCGCCAACCGCCGCATACTCGCCACCAACCCATGCCACACCGCCATCAACGCCGCCCGCGCCGACAAAATCGCCGCCCCCGCCATAAACGAAAACACCAACGACGCCAGCAACGACACCACCGTCGCCAACGCCATCGCCGCCATCGCGACCATCATCACCTTCGCCTTCACCACATCCGCCGACGCCGTCTGCGCCATCCGCGCCAACCCCCGCGCCGACTCCTCCAACCCCTCCACCCCCGCCGGCATCTCCCGCCCCAAAAACGACCCGAAATACTCGCCCGTCTCCCCTGCCAACGCCGCATCCACCCCACCACCACCCGCAGCCAACGCCACCCGAAACTCCCCCAACGCCACCTCGAACTCGCCCCACGCCCGCTCCAACTCCGACAACGACACATCGTTGCCCTCAGGCCACGACATCCCCAACGTCACCAAAAAGAACTTCTGCAACTCAGGCGGCAACCGCACCGAACCACCAGACATCTCCCGTACTCACCCTCTGCCATGGCCGCCGGAAAACGAGCATCCAGAAGTTGTCCTGATACCAAGGAATCGGCGTTGTTCTCGACCCGAAAGGGGATTTCTCCCGAATGATGGGGTATTCCCTCGGCAGCACACCCCGTCATCGAAGTCTGCAAAGGTCTTCGCTGGGCCATTCGAAGGACGTCAGCGGCCAAAGGTGCCGAAGTAGGACTACGAAAACACCTTCCGACAGAGAGTCACGGCAGAGGAATACGACGAAGCGTTAAGGTCGGCTATCGTGAAATCTCGCTGTGGACAACCGTGCTGCACGGGTAGAGGTTCGACGTCCGGTCCGGCCCGCGGTGGCATCCCCGACAACGGCCAGGTTCCCCGCTACTACCGAGCGAAACGGCAGATTCTCGCGCTGCGCGAAAGACTGGATGAAGGTGCCGCCCTTCCGTCGGAACGTGTCCTGTGCGCACGGCTGGGCGTGGCACGCGCCACCCTTCGCCAGGCGGTGCTGCACCTGGTGCTCGAAGGGTGGGTCGACTCGCAGCAGGGTCGCGGAAGTTTCGTCGTCGGACGCCCGAAGATCATCCAGCCTCTGTGCTCGACCACCCAGCCCGGACAGGACATCTTGACCGACCGGACGTGGACGATGTTCGAGCGCCGGCAAGCGGGCTGTGAACTCGCCCGAGAGCTGGGAGTCCACCGGGACGACGAAGTACTCCACTTCGAATGCGTTCGCGGCTCGGGTGACGAGGTCCTGGCGATCGAGTCCGCGTACCTCCCGGCAGCGCGATTCCGCGGGTTCACCGGCTGCCCTGCCCGGCATCGGTCCTTGCACGACGAGTTGCGGAGCCGGTTCGGCGTCCAGCAGGGCGGTGCCGACCAGCGCACTGAGACCGTGCATGTGAGCCCACGGGAAGCGACCCTGTTGGGCACGCTCGCCGCCCTGCCGGCTCTCGTGGTCAACCGGACGGCCTGGGACACCGCCGGCGAGCCGTTCGAACAGGTGCGCACCCTCTATCGCGGCGATCGGCTGTCCTTGGCGAACCGGCTGGGCTCGGTCGAACGCCGCGCTGCCGACAGTCCGGCGAAGTCACCCGACAGCCACAACAAGTGACCGCACAGCACGGTTGACGAGAACGGCCTCTCGCTGCCAAAACTGCATTTCATCGCCAGTACCGCCAGGTAGGCACCCGAGGCCCGCGGACCCGTACCGCACGCCTCCCTGACGCGAACCCTGTGGTTCGACCACACAGTTCGGCGCTGGAGGGTCCGCGCCCCCCTCGGCAAGCCCCTCACGAGGTAAAAAGTCCCATCGGCTGTTTCTCCGGCCCGCTCCGGCGGCACGCAGGCAGCGAACGGAGACCGACCAACGTGAGGAGGAGGCCGCCATGCGACTCGGTATAGGCCTCTCCGGCCGTGTCGAGGCCCAGCCGGCCCTCGGCTTGGGTGCCGTACCTGATCAGCGGGCCCGGTCATGACACAGCACGACCTGCGGGTAGACCTGCTCGGACCGCTGAGGGTCCGGCGAGGTGACGTCGAGCTCGATCTCGGGCAGGCGCGGCAGCAGGCCGTTTTCACGGTTCTGGCTCTTCAGGCGACGGTCCGGCCGATCAGCCGGACCGAGCTGATCTATGGCGTATGGGGTGAAAACGCGCCGGCCAGCGCCGCAGGCAGCGTGCACACCTACGTTTCCGGGCTCCGCAGGGTGCTCGACCCCGGACGCGCTCGCTGGTCCACCGACGGCCCGCTGGTGTCGGGCCCTCATGGCTACCGGCTGGCGCTCGCCCCTGGTTCGCTGGACGCCGACGAGTTCGACCGCGCCCTCGAAGGGGGCAGGTCGGCGGCTCGCGCGGGGGATCCCGAAGCAGCGGTCGCGAAGTTCGACGAAGCGCTCGCGCTGTGGCGTGGTGAGGCCCTGGCCGGACTACCGGGCCCCTGCGCGGAGACGCACCGCGAACGGCTGGCGGATCGCCGGCTGACCGCCATAGAGGAGCGGGCGGCCGCCGCCGTGGACACCGCGGCCTGCGCGGACCTCGTCCCGGAGCTGAGCGCCGCGGTCCGGGAACACCCGCTTCGCGAGCCGTTGTGGCAATCGCTGATGGTCGCCCTGCATCGCAACGGCCGCACGAGCGAAGCCCTCGAGACCTTCCATCAGGCACGCAGGACGCTGCGCACGGAGCTCGGGGTCAATCCGGGACTGGATCTGATGTGGGCCTATCACCGGATCCTCGACGGCGAGCCCGTCCACTCCGCGCGTGAACAGGAGCGGCGGCCCGCACCGCTGGTGCGCGTATGGCCGCAACCGTCCGCCCGGACACCTCGCCTGCACGGCCGCCGAACCGAGATCGCCTCTCTGCACAGGCTGGTGCGCGTGCTCCGCGAGGGTCAGGGCGCCGCGGCCTGGCTGGAAGGCGAGCCCGGGATCGGCAAAACGGAGCTGCTTTCCGCCGGCCTCGACGGGCTCGACCGGTTTCCCTGCCACCTCGTGTGGGCGGCCTTGGGCGAACCCGGTGCCCAGCAGCCGCTTCAGCGGGTCGCAAGTGCCTTGGGCGTCTCCGCCGAAGCCCTGTCGGATCATCCCCCGGAAGCGGCCGTGGAGCAGCTGCTGGATCGCGTCGACGAGCTGTGCGCCCACGCCCGGCTCGTGCTCGTCATCGATGACATCCAGCTCGCGGACCAAGCCACGCTGCGCTTGTGGCACCGGCTCGCCGCGGCGAGCCGGCGGCTGCCCCTGCTGACCATCGCGGTGACCCGGCCGGTCTCGGGGCGGGACGCCGTCACCCGGCTGCGGGAAACGGTGGCGCATCGTGTCGACGACGTGATCCGGGTGACGGCCCTCGCGGAATCCGAGGCGAACGACCTCCTCGGCGAACTGGTCGGCGCGCGCCCAGGCATCACGTTGCGACGTCTCGCCGCCGGAGCGGCGGGTAATCCGCGCAGGCTCCGCGAACTGGCCGCGGCCTTGCTGGCGGATTCGACGCTGATCGTGGTCGACGGGCTCGCGGAGGTGGCACCTGGGACCCCAGTGCCCGCACCGGCCGAACCGGACGCCGGAGCGACCGTCCGCGTGGTCCGCGAGCTCGCCGACGACACGCGGGAGCTGCTCCGGCAGGCCGCGATGTACGGCCAGGAGTTCGACTTCGGCTCGGTGGCCGAGGCACTGGGCAAGCCGGCTTCGCACCTCGTTCCGGCACTCGCCGAGGCGATGGACGCCGGTTTAATCGTCGAAGCGGGCAGCAAGCTCGCGTTCTCGCAGCCCTGGGTGCGGGCGACCGTCTTGAAGGGGCTCGAGAGCGAAGTGCCCGCCGGGGTAAAGCCGGCGGATCCCGCTCGGACGGTCGTCTCGCGCCCGGCCTCGTCAGACAGGCGGCGCAAGCCGTGTCCCACGTCGTCCACCGGTCTGCCGATCCTTACCCGGCCCCTCTGGTCCGGAATTCCGGGTTCGGCCACGGCCGAATCCGATCCCGCCGTCCCTCAGGCACTCCGGAAATCACGGCGAGGCGAGAACGCGGGCAGGTTCTCGCCGGAGCAGGAAGGGTGCGAGTTCAGCGCCGGAACGCGTGAAATGCGCGCCTGCTGAAGCTGCCCAGGGGCATTCTGGTCGTGAAATCCGTGAACCTCTGCGATAGAGGAGTCCTTCGCTGGCTGCAAGGCTGAGAGGCGGCCTTCGCGGCGTAGTTCTGGACCTGTCGGCGAGCACCAGTCGCTCCCGTGTTCGCAGGGGACACTCTCTGCCGCTGAATGGAGAGTTATTGAAGGGTAGGGCAAAGCGTGGGGTGGCCACGCTTCTCTGCGTCGGGAGCCTGCCGTCATCTTTGCTGCCTGAAGTACGTGATGGCCTCCTTCCTGGTGTCCAGCGCAGGGAAGGGGCCCTTCACGCGGCCTCGCTGTGAATACTGGTGTTTCTGGGGCCACGGTGCGTTCGGGTGTCTGTGAAGGCCTCCTTCACTACCTTGAGCGTCAGGGTCTCGGCAAAGTCGTCTACCCGCTGGCCAAGCGGGTGACGAAGAGGCTTGACACTCTGACGACTGTCCATAGAGGACACTGCTAGGGCGGCTTCGCCCGATTCGGGCGTTGTGGGAGGGGTCGTGAGTAGTAATGAGCCGTAGGGGAAAGGTTTTCTGTCGGGTGGCGAGTCCGGAGCGCTCGGCGAGGCGAAAGGGAGCTTTCCCCTCATCGCACGCGCGGAAAGTCCCCTTCGCCTCAGGTGGTGCGGTCCTTGTGGGCGCTGGAAGGCTCGGACACGTCGCGAGAGTGGCTTTCGCGACGCCTGATGTCCCGAAAGTGGCTTTCGCGACACCGAAGCCGTCCTCCAGCAAGCGCTCGAGCACACCACATCTGCCTTACGGGTCAATAACCGTCCTTACCACTCACGCCCCACAGGGGGAAACCGCGCATATAGGGATCAGCGGACATTCGTCGGTCGCCTGGCGTCCTGTGTGGACACCGCCGGTCCGGATCCTCGGTCGTCTGCCCTGTTCGGAGGACCCGTTCGAATCATCAAGAGCCCAACTGCCGGCGTTCCAGCGACTTTGCCGAGACCCTGACCTTGAGCGTAGGGAAGGAGGCATTCACGGACACTCCACC
Organism: Amycolatopsis sp. WAC 04197; assembly: GCF_003947475.1. NCBI lineage: Bacteria > Bacillati > Actinomycetota > Actinomycetes > Pseudonocardiales > Pseudonocardiaceae > Amycolatopsis > Amycolatopsis sp. WAC 04197. Next base: position 214,318 of record NZ_QHJK01000012.1, read on the forward strand.
CGAACACGACACCTGTGCCTTACTCCGCAAGAGAACCCCTCAGGACTCTCGGCCACCGGCTTCGGTCACGGTCGCGGTCCGGGCTTCGGCCGTGGTTTCGGTTTCGGCCGGGGTTTCGGTTTCGGCCGGGGTTTCGGTTTCGGCCGGAGTACCCGCGTCACCCGACACCACCTGAACCTGGGCCCGCTCCCGGAAAGCCTGCTGGATCTCCTCCAGCTCATCCTCCGACAACTCCCCGGTCGACCGCAGGAAATCACCGGTCAGCCGGACCGACGCCGGAGCACCCGGATTGAACAACACGTCGTACTGGTCGTCCAGCAACTCGATCAGCCCCGCCAAGTCAGTCCGCAGCCAGCTCGGTGATACGACCAGTTCGCGGTACGAGCCCGCCGTCGCCACCACCACGCAGCGGATCTCGTCCGGTGACATCGTCACCAGCGGCCGGCCGTCACCGTTCATCGCGACGTCCATCAGCGACCCGCACAGCATCGCCTGCAGCTGCTCGGTCTCCGCCGAGCCGTCGATCATCAACCGCAGCACCGCGTCCAGCGGATCGGCGGGCGAGTTCTCGTCCGTCGGCCGGTAGTCCGGATTACCGCGGAACTTCCCCATCTTGTTCTCTTCGAGCACCGGCCACATGCCCACCACCGCTTCGATCGGTGGCTCCTGCTCCTCTTCCGACGGGCTCCACGCGGGATCCAGCAGCAGCAACCACTGTTCCGACTCCGGCTCCGCGGTCACCTGCGCCGTATCCTCGCCCACGACCACCATCACCACACCCTTTCACCGACATACCGAACCGATTCAACCTCAGAGGACCACGTGCCGTCCGCGCGCGCACCCCCTCTCTCGGCCCACCATCCCCCAATTGGGGACTTTCCCCCGTGAACGCCCTGTGGGCGGGTACCGGGAAATCCCCCTCGGATATCCCGGCACCCGCCCGTCGAGCCCCCGGCAAAGGGCCGCCCCATCGCCGATCGATGGGGCGGCCCGTAATGGCTTCGATACGCTACTTACCTTCGGCGAACTGCTCCCCCATGCTCCTGTCCAGTGCACGAGCGGCTTCCTCGTCCAGGCCGACGAACTGGTTCGACGCGTCGCGCAAGCTCCCGCAGGTACTGTCGACGCCGTCGGCGGTGCTATGCGCACCCGCGTTGGTCTCCTGGGCCATCGGGACGTAGTTCTTCGCGAACGCTTTGCCCGCCTCGTCCTCGCCCCAGCAACCGTAGTGTTCGGCGAGTTTGCCGCCCAGGTCGCGAAGCGCTTCCTTGAATCGCGCGGTGGCCGCCGCGAGGTCACCGTTCACTCGCTCCAGTGCCTCGGGGTCCAGCTGGAATCGGTCAGCCATGATCACTCCTTGTGACGCGGCGTCTCATGCCGACCGGGCATTTCGACACCGAATTCGTCCATTTTCTCGTACATCGGTCCCATCAACGACTCCATGATCTGTTCGGCGTCCAGCTCGCCCGCGGCGAAGGCGGCGAGATCGAGACCGCCCTTCGACTCGCCCAGCCCCATGATCTCGTTCATGCGTTCCAGGCTTTTCGCGCGTCCGTTGCGCAACGTCTCGAGAATGACGCTGGCCAGCTGAGCGGGTGGCATGGCGCGATACTTGGATTCGTTGAAGACGAGGTCCACCAAATCGCCCCGGCCGTCGAAGGTCATCGACAGCGACTGGTCTTTCGCCTTGACGGTGGTGGTTTCCTCTTTCCACACCCGGCTCAGCTCGGTGAGCTTCTCTCGCTCGGCATTAAGATCGGCCAATGCCTTTTCCAGCATCCGGTCAGAATCGCCCGGTGAGGTCCAATCGTTCATGTCATTCAGCTCTTTCGTCCATCGATGCGGCCGGAGTTCGCCCATCCGGGCAGCAGCAGATCATTCGTGTTCATGAGGTCTTCCGGGCTCTCTTGAGCTTCCTGGCGGGGCCGCCGTCCCAGTACCGCGGCCCCGGCCCCGGAATCCCAGACTTCGGGTCCCGCGCCGATCGGGACGTCCGGATCTCGTCCTTCGGCACCGGTTTCGGCTCCCATCCCACGCCCCATCATTCCCATCGGCATCATGGGCGCACCGGCTCCAGCGGCGGCGGCCGAGCTCGGCGCGCCCGTGAGCAAGGGTGCTGGTGGGCCCGGCAAAGCCGAGTCGAGCCGGCTGACCGGCGGCACCGCCGGAGTTCCGCCACCGGCGGATACCGGCCCGACGGGCAACGAGGGCCCACCCCCTGACGGAACACTCCCGGAAGACAAGGACAAAGGTGCCGCGCCGCTACCCGACGACCCCGAAACAGGGCCGGCGGAGAACGGCTGAGCCGGTCCCGAGGCCGGGACCGGCACTCCTGCCGGTGTGCTCGCCGATGCCGTCGGGCTAGCCGATGCCCCTGTGCTCACAGATGCCGCTGTGCTCGCCGACGCCACACCGGGTACGCCGACCTGGACAGGCGAGGCGGTGGTGGCGACAGCGGGAATCACGTCGGTGTCCACCGGCGCGAACGACCTCATACCGACGGCGTCGGGTACCGAAGACGTAGTGCTCACACCGGCGGCCCTTCGCCGCGCGTCCTCGACGGCGTCCTGCGGTGACGCGGTGCCTTCCTGCGATACGGCGAAGGTCCTCTTTTCGCGTTCACGCCTCTTGTCGGATCGGCCTCGGCCCAACGCGCCGAATAAACCGCCTCCCGCCGGGCCCGCGACGCTCTCGGCCCTTCCGGAGAGCTGAGGTGCGGCCTGCGCGGCCATGGGCGCGGAACGGCCCAACACGCCTGGGTTTCTGTCGCCGTGAGCGCCGACGCCGCCCCCGACGCCACCGGCCGTGGTTCCACCGGCCACCGGCGCCGCCGGTCCCGCGGTCATCGCGGCGACACCGAGGGCGGAGCCGGCACCGGGAACCGCCCAGTCTCCGTGTGCCGGCCCCGCCGTCGCCGCGCCGGTCATGGGACCGGTCGTCGCGAGCACGGGTGACGCGCCGCCTGTCGCGGCACCACCACCCGTCGCACCCTGCTGATCGGCCACCGCACCAGGCAAGCGACGGACGAAGTCCGGCGACGTCGTCATCGCCCCGCCCGCCTCTTGGTAGGCGACCGAAAGATCGTGCATGATCTGGAGGGCGGGCCGATTGTCCGCCTCATGCCCGGGTTGTGCCCTCAGTTCCCGAAAACGCTGCTGTGCCAGCGTGAGCGCTTCACCGGCACGGCGAAGCAGGGCTCCATGGCCCGGGTTCTCCATCGTCTGGATGATCTTGTCGACGCCACCGGTCAGCTCAGCGGCGAAGGAGTCGAAAGCTTCGGCGATCTGACCGTCCCAGAGCTCGCTCATCTGCCTGCTCTCGCGCAGGATCTCGGCCTGGAGGTCGTGCATCCGCAAGAGAGCACCGTCGAAGGCGGCCGCCTGCCGGTACAGCGCGTCGGGGCTCTCGCCTTCTACCAGCTGGGCAAGCTGATCGAAGGTGAGACCCGCCAGTGCCGGGTCGTCGACGGGGGGTGCGGGCTGGGTCATGACTCAGTCCCTCCCCAGCACCGGACGGTGCTGCGGTCCGTCCTGATCGCCCCACGAGCCCTCTTCGGCCTGGAGCCAGATCTGCGGCTCGCGCTCCCGCTGTTCCCCGTTCGCGCCGCCGCCCATACCGCCGGCGCCCATCGGGGCGCCGCCCATGGGCATCCCGCCCATCGGCATACCACCCTGGGCCGCCAGGTTGGGGTCGATCGCCGGCATCGCCGTCCCCGCGGGCACCGCCGCGGCCGGGAGCACCGCGGCCTGCGCGGGCTGGGTGTCGAACTGGCCGAGCGCGGCCGAGCCGGCCGCCGCGGGGAGGGCGACCGAGCCGCCGGCGCCGCCACCCGAACCACCGACACCGCCGCCCGAACCACCGAGGTCGAGGGAGCCCGCACCGACGCCGCTGCCCAACGGCGCAGGTGACGTGGCCGCCTGTGCCGTCTGGTCACCGCCGAGGAAGTCCGCCAGCGGATCCGAGTCGGCGAGGCCGTCGATCGCCTTGTCGACAGCGGCCTTGGCGTCGGCGTACGCCTGCTTCTCCTCGGGTGTCGAATCAGGTTGGTCGAGTGAATCGATCGCCTCGTGCACAGCGGATTTCGCGTCGTCCAGCGCCGCTTGACGCGGGGTGTCCGCGGCGGGGTCGCCGTTGATGGCATCCAGCGCGGCTTGCTTGGCGTTCGCGAGAGCTTCCTGCGTCGCCGGGTCTTCGGTTTGCGCCCCCAGCTTGTCGATGGCTTCGGACGCTCCCTCAGCAAGCTGTGCGGGATCAGTGACGCCGCCGGCGGTGAGGTCGTCGATGGCCTGCTGCGCCGCCTGTTTAGCCTGGTCAAGCGCCTGTTGCTGCTCCGGTGAGCTGCTCGCGAGATCGTCGATCGCCTGCCCCGCCGCGTCTTTCGCCGCCCCGGCCGGGTCGCCGGACGATCCGGCTCCGCCACCGGCGGGCCCGCTGGATTCGGTGGCCGGTTGTCCGGTCAGGCTGTCGATGGCGTCGTTCGCGGCCTTCTTCGCATCGTCGAGTGCCTGCTTGCGTTTGGCGTCCGCGGCCGACTGCTGAGCAGAGGGCACTCCACCGCCGACACCTCCCGCCGGGACCGCGCCGCTGCCCTCCGAACCCGGAGCGGCTCCCCCGCCGGTTCCGGCACTGCCTTCGGTGCCGGTGCTCGCAGGAGAGGTGAGGCCGTTGATGGCGTCGTTGGCGGCCTGCTTCGCGTCCTGCAATGCCTGTTCCGCCGCGGGATCCGTGGCAGGGGCCGTAGCGGGGGTGCCCGCCGAGCCACTGCCTTCGGCCGGTGTGGCCGTGCCTTCGGCCGGTGTGGCCGTGCCTTCGGCCGGTGTGGCCGTGTCCTCGGCCGGGGTGTCGGTTCCCGCCTGCGCACCGGCGTCGGTGAGCGCGCCGGCGGCGTCCGCCGCCTGTTGTTTGGCCTGTTCCAAGGCCGGATCCGTAGCCGAGCCGGCCGCGCCGGTGCCGGCCCCGCCTTCGGTCGCCGCCTCTTGCTGCTGGAGGTCCGCTTCAGTCGCTTCCTCGCCTAGAGCGGAGTCCTTCTGTTCCGACAGCGGGTCCTGAAGGCGGTCCAGTTCACCATCGGCCGGCAGCGAATCCAGGCCATGCGCCTGGTCCACAGGCTCCTGCGGGGTCCGGGCCACGTCCGACGCCGCGGCGGGATCGGCGAATCCGCTGATGATCTGAATCGGGGCGAGATCGTTCCCGCGGTTCTGGTACTGGTTGACCAATGCCCCGAGAGCTTCCCGCAGCCGCTTGAGACGTTCAGTGGCGGCCTGGTCATACATGCTGTCCAGCTCTTTTTTCAGCCACGGCGCCACGCTGTCGACCTGTTGCTGAGTCGTGGATTCCTGAATGTAGCGTGAGGCCTCGTTCTCGAGAATCTTCTTGGCGGCGGCTTGATCGTCGTCCATTTGGGCGTGGATCTGCCACCAGCCTGCCGCGAACGCCTGGATGGCGTGTCCGATGTTCCCGACCGCGGTTCCGTACTGGCCACCGCTCAGGGTGCTGTAGAGATCCTCGCTTTGTTTGAGGATCGCGGTCCCATAGGACTGGAGCGCGTCACCCGCCTCTCCGACGAGACTGTCCCGGAGCGCCTTCAGCTCGGCGGCAACCGCCTCGTTGACCTCACCGATGCGCTGCACCACGTTGTTCATCGCGGTTTCCATCGCGTAGAACCGCTCAGCTGCGGACGAGTGCGCCAGGCTCGCGTGGGCATCGTCGCTGTTGTGCGTCAGATCGTGGACGGCCTTGGTGATCTCCGTCAGGTTGACGTACCTGCTCGGATCGAACGCGGGCGCCGACCGAGTGAATTTCGCTCCGTCGAGAATTGTCGCGGGTGCATCGGACATGACAGGATTCCTTCAGGCGGTGTCAGCTGGTCGCACCCGAGCGCGGCGCGCGTCGAGGGGCGTTACACGGACTGGCTTTGAGCCGGATCGTTGTAGCCGTCGCCATCGTCGGGCGTGGCCTGGCCGGCGGTGTTCTGCTGAACGGCTTCGGTCTGCTGGTCGTACTGGGCGATATCGCCGGAGATCTTCGCTTCGAGCCCCTGAATGCTTTTCAGGATCGCTTTGGCGTTCTCGTCGTCGGTGCTCTCGAAACCGTCGGCGATGGAGGTGAGAGTCGCGCGAAGGTCGTTGAGGACGGTCTGAAGATGTTCGCCGTGCGCGACGATGCCATTACGACGATCGTCCACGATCTGCTCGAGCCACACCGCTGTCTCGAACTTCCCGGCGTTCGGCCAGTGTTCCTTGAGCGCTTGGAACGCGCTCATGTCGTCCATGATCGTGCCGAGTTTTCCGGCCGAAGCCTTGATCGCCTCGGCGTCGAAGTTGGTGCTCATGATCAGCTCCTTTCAGGCGAGAAGAGGAAGTGTGCCGCTTCCGGCGGTACGTCCGCTCGGACGCACCGCCGGACCGGCCGCGGCGTCATCAGAGCCCGCGCGCGCCCCGCGCGTCCTGCTCCTGCATGCCCTGGGCGCCTGCCTGCAAAGCGGAGCGGAGCGAGTCCAGCTGTTCCCGGCTGGTGATCAGGTTGCCCTTCATGCGCTGGCATTTCGCGTCGTAGGCTTCGGCGGTCGATCCCATCCAGCCCACCATGATGCGCTTGACATCGTTCTCGAGGTCGGTCGTCTGGCCTTCGATTTCCAAAGCCTTGTTCTTCATCATCGTCAGGCACTGGTCGATGACGTCGTAATCATAGGTGATCAAGTCGCTCATTTTTCAGCCTTTCAGAAGTGGAAAGTGAGTCGAATTCGAGGTCAGGCGCCGAGGAAGCTGCTGGTCTCCATCGGGACGCTCGTGATCGTCTGCTGCGCGGTCCGGTCCTGCTCGTCCTGTCCCTTCGCCTCTTTGCGGATGTAACCCGCCATTGCGGTGAGGTCGGCCAGGATCGTCCTCTTGAGACCGGAGATCCAGTTTTCGCAGGTGCTGGCGAGGGCCTTCGTGGCCGCGCTGCCGCTTCCGGCCAGCGTCGCGTCCACCTGGACCTTCAGCTGGTCGAGCTGCTGGATGATGTTGTCGGCAGTGGTTTCGTGACGGCCGGCTTGCACATCGATTTCCGCCGGGTCAAGCTGTGTGGTCTTCGCCATTACAGGTTCCTCCTGTGGTCAAGTCTGGTCTTGATTCCGGCCGGCCACCGAACTCGATTCCTCGGTATCGGCCGTATCTGAAGATTAAGCGGGAAAAGCGATGGTGTCGGGCGTATCGGCTGCAGCTCGCTCACTCTGGGGAGGTCCCCTTACGAACCGCGCGAATCAGGAGGCCGCTGTCGCCGAGGCGGCGGCCGTGCTCAGCAAGGGGCCTGCGGGGAAGAGGTCCAGCAGCTCCTGCGGCACGGAAACCGGTGCCACGTTCTGATATCCCAAGGCCGTGAGTTCGTCCGCGCCGGCCAGCGGATATCGCATCCCCGAGGGGGTCACCAGGAAGGGTGGGCCGGGCGGAGCGCCTGGTACGGCCTTCGGGGTGATCAGCACACCCCGCCCCGCCGGTACACCGACGCGACCGGCAGCCGTGCCCGCCTCATGTGTCGCGGACGGCACCGACGCGGCCCGAACGCTGTCCGAGGGCAAGGATTCGGGCACCGGCGGGTCGGCACTTCCGGTGCCGTAACGCATACAGCGCTGGGTTTCCGGGGAGTCGCCGACCAGTTCGGGAGGCGAGGCGGGAAGCCCCGTTCCCAGGACGGCGCCCGAGGTCGGAACCCCGGCCATCTCGGCGACGCCCACCCGGATCGGTTCGACCGGCCCGTCGGGATAGGTCTGCGCCGTCGAAGGAGCCGCCAGCACCAGTGCGGCCACGGTGCGGTTCACCGCGGCCGCTCCGTCTTCCCGGATGAGATAAAGCTGATCGGTTCCGAGAGCGGCATTGCGCACCTCGTAGATCTGCCCGACCAGGCTTTGCCTTCCCGCGATGATCGGCCCCGGTCCGCCGAGCCCGGGCACCGGTGGAACGCCGAGATCGGGTCCTTGAGGAATCGGGTTCAGCCAGGCCGCGGACACCGGCGCGGGTTTGGCGTTCCCGTAGCCGAGCGACGCCAGCGCCGTGACGTCGGGAATGCGCAGCCTGGAACCGTTCCAGACCAGGTAGACCGTCCCGTTCGGACCGGACACCAAGAACGCCTGACGGTCGGTGAGCGCTCCTCCCGCGGGCCGTCCGATAAGGACGGTGACGACTTTGGAGTCGCCACCGTCGCTTTCCGGGCTCACACACACCGTCCAGGCGCCGGTGTCGAGTTCGGCCGACGTGGGCAACGCGTCGGGCGCGCCGGAGATGCCGACCGGCTGACCGACCGGGGTCCCTTTCAGCGAGTCCGGCGACACAGCGACCATTTTGCCGTCGGCCTTCGGCGCCAGCAGCCGTGCGGACGAGTAGTTGAGCACCGGGCGCAGCTGACCGTCCACATAGAGATAGCGAGCGCCGCTGTCCTCGTCCAGCACGATGGTCCCGGCTTGTCGCCAGGAGTTGTCCGTACCCGGCACGAAAAGCCCGTAGATGCCGAAAATCGCCGCCAGCAGGACCGCGATCATGATCCCGAAGATGGTCCCGGTGATCATGCGTCGTCCCGGCGCCTGGATGGCGTCGGCGTCACCGTGGGCCACGGCCGCGGTGAGCCTGCCGACGACGAAGAAATACGCCTGCACCTGGTCCTTGCGCGACTTCATCAGCTCACCATGTTCCGTACGGTGGCGTAGACGTGCAGAACCTGCAGCAGGATCGGAAGGATCGCGATCGCGGTGATCGTCTCGAAGATCTCCGCGGAGCGGCCCCAGTACGGCCGAAGCCGTGCGCCCGGCAGACGCTCCGCCGCCACCAGCAGCAGCCCGGAACCCAGCAGGACGAGCGGGACGACGAGCAGGAGCCGTCCGGCCGGTGAGAGCTCGGCGGCGAAGTGCGCGACGACTGTCCACAGCGCCGCCGCCGCCGGAACGAGCATCGACCACCGCGCGACAGTGCCGCTGGGATGGCGCGAACGCAGGGCGAGCAGCACGGCCGCCACCAACGCGAGCACCATCGACCAGGTGTCCGCCTCACTCACCAGCAGCAGGATCAGCAGCACTTGGGCCAGGCCGAGACCGACGTGCAGGGCGGTCGAGTAGCCGACGACAGCGGCGCCACGATCCACCACCGTCTCGAACGGGACGGGATCGATGTCATCACTGAGTTCGTCGGCTCCGGTCGGCAGCATCGGCAGGCTCAGCCCGGACAGGCGGAACGCCATCGGGCCGACGAACACCCCCATGACCAGGGATACAGCGAGCCCCACACCGGCCGCCTGCGCGGTGCTCACCGGCGCGATGGAGCCGACCAGCCCGGCGATCGCCACGGTCAGGGACAAGATGATCCCGCCGGCGAACAGGAGTGCCGCGTCGGCGACCGCCATCAGTCCGACTGTGAGCGCGATCAGCCCACCCGCCCCGGCGGCCGTGATCTGGACCATCAAAGGTGCTTTCGGCGCGAGCACGTCCACGATCAGCCAAGCCGAGAGGATGGCGTAACCGACTCCGCCTCCGGCCAGGGTGACCGCCGCACGGGAGCTGCCCGCCCCACGCGCGACCAGTGCCGCGACCAGAAGGAGAACGATGGCGCAGCCGCCGACCAGCTGCGCTTGGACAGCAGGCGCCCCGGATCCGGGCAGAAGATACAGGCCGGACAGCAGCACCACCAGCGCGCCGGTTTCGAGCATCCGCCTCACGCCGACAGGCGTGAGCTTGCCTGGATGTTCCCGCACCCGGTCGCCGACGCCGTCCACGAGGTCGTCGTAGTCGATCGCGGCGAGCTGGTCCGCCCGGGGCGCCAGGTAGACGCTCTCGCCGTCCAGCAGGTTGAGCTGTCCGGGAGACCGGTCCTCGTCCAGTGGCTGCTCTCCCAGCCGCTGCAGGACCCACCCCTCGTGCTCCGCTCCTTCTTCGATCGTCTCGGCGCCGAATTGGAGCAGGATCGCCGGAAGCAGATCCGCTATCGGGACCTCGGCCGGCAGCGCCAGCTCGGCCGTCCGTTGACCGAGCACGAAACGCAACCGGACCGAACTGGTCGTGCGTTGCTGTGTCTGTTCCTCCATGAGGCGCCGGGTCCTTCCTGCCAGAGCCAGACCTTGGTCCGGAAACTACTGTCCGGCAGCCGGAACGTGCCCGGCTCAGACCGTGGAACCGCCAAATAGGGGAAGTTCACTCACCGGGCGGGCGGCGGACCGGCTCGCTGGAAGATCTCCGGGGCCACACTCAGGGTTCCTCGGTCTTGATCTCCGGAGCGGGGAACTTGTACAGGTCACCGTAGTTGGTCAACAGGACTCCGAACGGGTTCGCCTCCGGATCGAACGCGTTCTCCAGCGCCACGAAGACGTTCGCCGAGACCGCGATCGTCCGTCGTGGCCGGTCCTTGTCAGGGAGCACGATCTTCGTCGCGAGCATCGTCACATTGACCCGTGACAAATCGGTCTTCCCCTCGGGGGTGGTCGCGGCGTTGACGAAAGCGGACGAGTTCGCGACGCCCTCGGCGCTGACCAGGTCGCCCAGTTGCCGGTTTCCCGTCTGCATGAGATACGACGGATAGGCGGGGAACCGTTTCCTCCACGCGGCCTCGACAGCCGCTTGAGCTTCGGTTCCTTCTTCGTCCGCCCTGCCCAGATACCCGCCGAGATAGATCGCGATGATCTCGCCGTTGAGAACCGAAGGCTGCTCCGCGGGCGGGATCGCACCCGGCGGATCGGCCAGGTTCAACCCGAGCTGCCCCACCACGACCTGTTCATGAGCAGCGGTGTGCAATGGCTTCACCCGCCCGACGTAGACCTTCCGGCCAGGTTGCGGGCGCAACAGCACCTCAGGGCCGCCTTCCCGGGGCGGGACGTAGCCGAGGGTGACCACCCTGCGCACCTCTTCCGCGATGGTGTGCTCGATCCGAGGCCAGATCCGCTCCAGGTCGCGCACCGCGGTCACAGGCATCCGGGGGTCGGCCGGATTCCGGGCGATGTCCTTGATGTGGCTCTTGCCGTTGAGGATCTTGGCCTCGATCTCGCCGGCTCGCCTCTGTACCTCGGGATGCACGCGGCCCTCGGCGTCGGCGAGGAAATCCGCCACCCGGTACAGCGGGTCGGCGGAGTCACGCCAGTACACGAGGTCGTCCATGCGTTCGATGGGGTACAGCCCCGTCCGGCCCGCCTCCGAGAGCATGAGATCCGCCGACGTGCCCGGGGGTACCGGCCAAGTCGTGCGGGAATGGGCTTGATCCTCCCAGATAGTCGTTCCACCCACGGTCATCTCCGGCGCGCCGGTCTCCGAGGTCGTGTTGTACACACTCGCCACCCGATGGGTGGGGAGCAGTCCGCCGGATTTGGCCGCGACCAGCGCCGGAACGCGGTCGTCTGCCAACCGCGCCAGCCCCCACATGTCCACCACCGCCCGCAGCCGTGGCGACACCAGCACACCCTGGCCGTCCACGGTCAGGTCGAACCGCGGGAACCAGTCCGACCGGCTCTCCAGCAGGGCCCGCAGCGACGGCTGGCTGTGGTCGATCGCCGGATCGAAGGACTGTACGAAAAGGTCCACCGCGCGCTCCGCGGGAAGCAGCCCGCCCGACGTCTCCTCGACCCACAAAGGCGCGCGCCCGTCGGCCAAGCGTGCCAGCCCCCAGTGCTCCACCATCTCGCGCAATCGAGGCAAGACCAGGCCATTTCCGCCGACGGCCAGATCGTTCCACGAAATCAACCCACCGGACTTCTCCGCGACCCACGAAGGCGAGCGTCCTTCCGCCAACCGTGTCAACACCCAGCGATCCACCACTTCCTGGACCAGCGGCGAAACCAGCACACCATCTCGCTGCTCGGGGCTGAGCAACGGGACCGACCGCGACACGTCTTCCAGGATCGCGTTCAGCGTCGGCTGAGGCCGGTGCGCCTCCGGAACGTAGGACAGCACCAAATCCACAGCCCGCTCATACGCGGCTTTCGCATCGGGAGCGAGGTCCAGCGCGGCTGCGGAATTCACGCTTCGAGGCGCGAACGACTCGGCGAGGTCCACCCTCGCCATACGGCCGGTCATCGCGGCGACCCGCTTCGCTGCTCCACTGGCCTGCGTGTCGGCGGGTCGTTTGCCCCGTCGCGCGGCTGCCAGAGCGGCTTCCCGCCAGGACGCCTCCGACTGCTGTCCGGGTCGAGTCGTCCCCGGCGGCGGGGAGAACGCGTCCGGTTGGGGTATCCCACTCACCGATGACGCCGCCGCGATGACTTGTGCGGCATCGGCTTTCGGCACCTTCTGTTTCACGGCCTCCACGAGGTCGTCCCGGGACAGTCCGGGGTTCTCGCCGAGAAGGGCTCGGACCTCGGCGGCGACGGATGCGCGCAGGTAGGAGGCGTCGACCCGACGCCAATCGACGCTGATTCCCTGGGCTTCCAGTTGTCTGTGGATGCCCGTCACGGTGGGCTTCGCTTCCGTGTTCAGCAGCTCGGCCACCCGGTGATCGAGATCCTGGTCGTCGACTCGCGACGGGACGGGAAATCCTGCCGCGATCCTCGCTCGGCCGTACAGGGTACGAACGACCTGCCGTACGACGAGGTACCCGCTGGCGCGAACCTCGGCCAGCACCTCTTCCATGGTGTGGTTCCGAGCGACCAGCTCATCGACCAGTCCCGGAAGATCTTCGTCCGCGATTTTCCCTCCCTCCCTTATCCGTTCCGGATCCAGAATTCGGACCGCGTCGTGGATCCAGGATGCCGGTGCGTACATTCCCTCGCCGGTCACCGCGGTGACCATTTGTGCCATCGAGAGTGTGGAGTTCTCCGCGAGAAGACGCTCCACCACGCCGAGCAGTTCTCGCTTCCCGATGCTTCGCAATCCCTGGCCTTCGACTCGCTGCGGAATCCCTGCCCGAGAGGGCGCATCATGCTGGACGGCTTGCCCCACCCGGCCGACCGACGCGAACAAGGCATCCCTGTCGCCGACGTTCCGGGAAACGAGAAGATCGACGATCTGTCTGACGGTCAAACCCGGGTTCTCGGCGATCGTAGCCCGAACCACCGAGTCCATTTCCTCGCGCCCGCGCCCAGGGGGAGCTGACGCCGACAGTTCCCCGAGAACCTCCCGCCAAATGATACGTGCCCGATTCTCGCCCATCTTCGCGTAGCCTTCCTCAGCGAAGCGCTCATTCAGGGTTCGTGTGAAATCAGCATAAACAAGCGGCTTGGCCTGCCCGGCAGCCTCGACCATCTCGGCCAAGGCGGCACGCCAATCCTTACTGGGGACGAGCCGCGGAGGGGCTAAGGCTCCACCCGCATCGATGTGCGAGCCGTGTTCTGCCGCCGACCGCTGTTTGCTCACCCTGGTGTTCACCCGGTCCACCGATTTCTGCACGGAGGCCTCGCTGATACGAAAATCCGCCCTGGCCCCCACCAACCCCGTGATGGTGGACAAAGTCGGGACATTCCCCTCTCCGATCACCGTGGCCACCGCCTCGTCCAGAAGTTCCATCCTCGACCCGCGATCCGGGAGCCCCGCCGCCGTCCTCGCCGTTTTGAGAGCCTCCCGGGCGCGTCCACTACCGATGGCGAAACCATGCGCACGGAGGGCCACGATCAGCTGCTCTCTCGTCACGTCATTGTTCATCCTGTCGATGATGACCGCGGTCCACTCCGCCAGCCGCTTGTCCGAAATATCTTTTCTTTCGAATTCGGGACGCGCCGCGTGTTCGACCGCGGCGACCGGACCTTCCTTCTCGGCGATGAGCTCGCCCAAGAGACGCTCCACGGCCGCCGCTCCATCGCGACCTTCTTCACCCACCGTCCGAGGCCCGCCAGTGTTCTCACCTGCTCGCGAAGGCAGCTGACCTTGGACACGTTCCCAAAGGTGCCGGAATCGCGTGCTGTCGAGGTTGGGCAGGTCGCGACGCCGCGAACTCAGCTCCGCCAATGCCCGCATGGCCGCGGCAGGCTCGATCGTGGCGTCCTCGTCCACAAGGCTGCGCAAGGCATCGGAAAAGACTCGATCGGCCGCGACGCCCCTCAGAGCGGGTTGCTTGCCCGTGACCTCGTACCAGGCTCGCGTGATCCGGTAATTGCCCACGCTTCCGCCGGTATCAGGGTCCCTGAGCCGGTCCTGGGCCGAGGTCACGACCGCGTTTATCGTCACCACTTTCCCTTCCGTCTCGAGATCGGAGATCGCGGCTCGCACAGCGTCGACCACCGCATCCTTGCTGCGCTTCGGTGCTGAGCCCGGCTTTCGCGAGCTTGAACCCGAAGGCTCCGCTTCCGGGTGGAGGCTCCACACGGGCGGACGTGACCATGGGCCTGTCCCCTCGGAAATGGTGCCGTCCTCGAAGACGTTCAACTGAACGTGCGCACGGTGTGCCGCAATTCGTACGCTGCCCACATCGGGCAAGCCGTCAGCCCGACGCTGCATGCCGGCTATGACCGGAGCCGTGAGATCACAGGCCACGACGGACACGCCCTGCACCTTGGCCCACGGCACCAGATTCGCAGAGATCGAGGCCAGCGCTTCCGAAGCGGCAAGGGCAGCGGAGCCCTCACCCTTCCGCGGCACGCTGAATCGGCCGTCCCGATGCTCACCGAGCATCACGAACGCTGCCGGATCGTGTTCCCGCAACCTCGCGATGGCGGCTCGTACTCCGCGCACGGCTGGGACATTCGTCCTCCGGAGGAACGCCGCACCGCCGAACGCGCCACCCCGGTCAGGAAACACCAAGACGGTCACCTGCCCGGCAGGCGTCTCAAGCGTCCGCTCGATCACCGGCGACTCGGTCAAAGACGCCACGCGCTCCGGCGACAACAGGCCACCGGACTTCTCCGCCACCCATGAAGCCTCGTGATCGTCGGCCAACCTGGCCAGTGCCCATCGGTCGACCAGCTCCCATACCTGCGGAGACGCCAACCAGGTGCCCCCACTCTCTCGGAGCGAGAGCTGCGGACGCCACACGGAAATCGCGGTCAACATCTCCCGCAGCGTCCCCTGGCTCAGGTTCTTTTCCGGATCGAACGCCAGCACGAAGTCGATCGCTTCCGGATCCAGACGGACATCCGGCTCGGCGACAACAGCTCGTTTCGTCGGCCGAGGATCAGGGCGCGGGTCCTCGGCAGGCCGTTTGGCGGATGGTGCGCCGTTCTCCGCCGGCTGTGTGCCGAACCTGGCCTGCGAGGTATGGCCAGGTTCGCGGCTCACCGGTGGACGCGGCCCTGTGGTCCGCACCGGCAGCCCCATCTCCAGTTTCGCCGCGACCAAGAGCTTACTGGCCCGCGTGGTGCGTGTTTTGATTCTTTCCGCACGAAGAACCGAAACGAAATCGACCGTTGTCAGCCGGTTGTTCTTCTGGAGCAGTTCCTTTGCCCGCGCGGTGATCGCGCCGTCGTCCGCAGCAGGCCCGACCCCCTGACGGGGCTTGAAGTCAGGCTCCGTACCACGCACCCGATGCCAGGCGGCTTGCACTGCGTCATTGCCGACCCCGCGGAGGCCCGAGTCCTTGAGCCGTTCCCTCACCAAGGTCTTGACAGCGTCTTGAGTCACCTTCCCCTGAACGGCTTCCAGCTCGGCGATCACTGATCGGGTCGCGGCTTCCAGCTGCTCCGGGGTGTACGCCGGGCGACTCGCCGTCTCCCAAATTCGGTCGAAATGGCTCTTGGCGAGGCTCTCGTAACCTGCCTCGGCGAACTTCTTCTTGAGGACCCCGAACGCGTCCTCCCGGGTAATGCCACCCGGGCCTCGCTCCAGCAGACGGAGGGCCCCGTGCACTTCGGCGGCGGGAACGCTCGGCCTGCCCGTGGACCTCTTCGAAACGACCTGGCTCGGACCACCCTTGGGGTCGAAACTGATGGCGGGAACACGCCCCGGCGGGACCACACCGGCGACGATGTCGCCGTTCTCGAAGAGATGCAACTTCGTGTACATCTGCCAAGGCTCGACCCGCACGTGCGCCGCATCGCGACGGCCGGTGACCTCCCACTGCATTCCGCTCATGAGGGGAAGGGTGAGATCGCACGCCACGACGACCACCCGCGACATCGCGGACCACGGGGTGATGTGCCGGGAGATCGCCTCGAGTCCGGCGAACAGGGGCAAGCCCACGTCGCCGCCACCCTCGCGCGGTGACACGAACTGTCCGTTCGCTTGCTTGCCGAACAGCACCACTGTGCCGGGGGCCGTTCGCATCCGCGCGAGCGCGGCGACGATCGCGCGCACCGCCTCCCGGTCGGCGGCCCGGACGAAAGCGACACCGGCGGGAGCGTCCACCCTGCCGGGCAGCTCCACCGCGACCACGTTGCCCGCCGGAGTCGAGAGCACCCGCTCGTTCACCGGTACTTCCGACCGCAGCGAAGCGACCCGGACCGGCGTCAGCAATCCTCCCGAATGGTCCACGATCCATGACGGCTGGTAGCCCTCCGCAAGCCGGGACAGACCCCACTGGTCGAGCACCGCTCGCAGCTGGCCCGATTCCAGAAGGCCGTCCACGCGAAGCCGGAGATCGATCGCCGGGTACCAGCGAGACAAGCTCTCGAGTTTCGTCCGTGGTGACGGCTGGTACGTGCCGGACCTGGGGTCGAAAGCCAGGACGAACTCCACGCCGCGCTCGTCCAGCACCTCGTCCATCCGGCGAACGGCCTCAGGCTGCCGGGTGGGGCCACCGCCGGTGAACGCCGGGCTCCTCGGAGGCACATCGGCGACCATCGTCGAGACCGGCCTGCGGTTCCCGGTCCGCCGTGGTCCCGCAGACCTAACCTCGGCACTTGTGGCTACTTCGCGTGTAGCGGGCGCCTCCTGCCGGGTCAGCCGGACAGCGGCCGCGCGAAGCAGCGCGTCCCTGGCGGCCGGCATCGTCTCCTTGGCCTTCGCGAAGAGTTGTTCGGCGGAAAGACCCGGTTCACGGTCGAGAAGGGCGCCCATCGCCCTCTCCACTGGTAACGAAGCAGCCACTTCCTCCATGGCCGCACGCACCTGACCGGTCAGTTTGACCAGCCTGGCGTTGCCGGCTCCTTCGTTCTGCGCACGAATCTTCTTCCCGATCGCCACGTCGGTAAGGGCCGCCTCGGTGCGCAAGGCCCGCACGATATGCGGCGTGAACCGCTCGACCTTGGCGCCGCCTGTTCCGTGCACCGACCGCAGGATTTCGACAACGCGCGAAACCAGGACGTCGAGGGGGACCGAATCGACGGTCGGTGTCCTCGACTCGCGCAACCGAGCCAAGGATGCGAAGGCTCTCCCTCGGCCGACTCCGTAGTTGAAGTCCGCGAGCCGTTCGACGACTTTGTTAAGGGAAGGCTCAGTTCCTCTTTCGTACAATTCACCGAGAATTTTGTCGAGGTCGCCGGTTGCGATCCGCTCCGGCATTCTCTGCGACCAGCCAGGGGCGGCTGTTTTCAGCGCATCGAGCACATGGCCGTGTGACGCCCGCACTCCTCGGGCACGAATTTCGTTCGCGATATCCAGAAAGAGCAGCGACTCCGCGGTCCCGACGACCTTTTCGACCAGTTGGTTCAGTTCGCCGCTGTCGACCACCCGGAGCAGATCGTCCATGGCGATGCCGGTCAACCGGTGCACCGAGGCGTAGATCTGCTTTTCGTCGGCTATCTTCCGCGCCAGGAGCTCGTCGATGGCGAGCTTGACCTCGACGACCTCTGTGCGGCCGTCCAGCTTGTCGTGCACGACCGAATCCAGGAAACGATCCGCAGGAGTCCTCGCGTCGACCGGGCCGGCCGCGACCACGGTACCGGGCGGATTTCCCTCGGCCGCCTTCCAGGCCCGGTCGAAGTGCTGCTCGGTGACCTGCGGAATCCTTTCCCGCAGCAGGCTCAAGGCCTCGCTTCGTTCGAGACCGGGATTGTTCTCGACCAACTCGCGCGCCATGTCGTGGACGGCGTTCTTGTACTGGGGTCCGCGTGGCGCGGGACGCGTTCCCGTGAGCGAATAATATTCCTTTTCAATTCTATCAGTACCGGGTCGTTTTCCCGAATGTGGGTCCTTGAGCCTATCTTTGACTTCCTTCAAGGACGCTTTCTGCCCATTGGCCGGGCTCGAGAGGATCAGCTTGATCGCGTCTTTCAGCTGCTCACCGGGGTACATGACCGACCTGCCCTGCGCGGGCCGCGTCGATGGGCCGGCGTCGGGGTGGAGGGTGAGGGCAGGCGGATAGGGTCCGGTGTGGGGGCCGAGGGTGATGGTGCCGTCGTGGTGGACGTTGACCAGGTCGCCGAGGTGATAAGGGGAGAGATCGACCGTATGAGCCAGCCCACGGCTATCGACCTGATAGTCGATCTGAGAACGGAACTGGTCGAGGACGGGGTCGCTGAGATAGCACGACAACACGATCACCCGTTCGGTCACCGACCACGGCACCATCTGCGCCGCGACACCCGCGAAAGCCTCCTCCGCAGCAACCCCAACCGACCCACCACCGGACTCGGCCGGCGCCTGATAGACCCCATCCCGATGCTTACCCACCAACACAAAAGCCTCCGGGTCATCAGCGGTCAACCTGCCGACCGCCGCCCGCGCCGCCAGCACCGCATCCACCTCATGCCGCGCCACGAACGCCGCACCCACCACACCACCATCACGCCCCGGCAACTCCAACGCCACCACACGCCCCGCCGAGGTCTCCAGCACCCGTTCCCCCAACCGGGACACCTCCACCAGCGACGCCACCCGCTCCGCCGTCAGCAACCCACCCGACTTCTCCACCACCCACGGCCCCTCAGCCCCCTCCCGCAACCGCGCCAAACCCCACCGATCCGCCAGCTCCCACACCGCCGCAGACGCCCGCACACCCCCCACACCCCGCTCCACCACAATCCCCGCATCCCACCCCCGCATCGCCTCCACCATCCCCAACAACGACGACTGCGACCGATTCACCACCGGATCAAAACCCACCACATGCGCCACCACACCCGCATCCAAAACCCCAGCACCCACCACCACGTGACGGTTCTCGCTCCCCACAACACGACGCTTCGCCGGAGAAACCACATCCCCGTCCGCAGCCCGCTTACCCATGCCTGACTCGGCGGTTGACAGCCATTCACCCTTGGCAAAGGAAGCCGCCACCCGGATCTGCTCGTTCTCAACCGCCGGTACCGCATCCCTCACCTTCGAGAAAAGGTCATGAACGGAGATCTCAGGATCGCTTTCGAGGACCGTGCGTACTGCCTCGTCCACCCGAGCCGACTCAGGGCCGACGACACGCAGCGTCCTCACTCGCTTGATCATTTGGCCGGTCTTCACTCCTGCGATGGAGACCCCGATCCGCAACCGGTCTTTGACGTCCTCAGTAGTGATCGCCGGTTCGGTTTTGAGCAGGTCCACTATCCGCCGGACCGTGTCGGCGACCTGATCAGCTCCACGATCAACGGGCAGATCGTCCATTACTCGGGAGACCACGTTCTCGATCGGTTCCGAACCGAGTGCCGACATACGCCGCTCGCGCACACGACTCAGGGAACCATTGACCGCTCGATTCGAGGCGTTGAGTCCCAATACTCGAAGCCGAGCTCTGACTTGCGGCAGCGCAGGAACCGATTCAGGCCGATACAGGCTGTCAACAAGAGCGTCCATTGAATTCTGCGAAATCGTTTTCACGGGACCGCGAGCTTGACCAGGGTTCACCCGTCGCATCGATTCGATGATTTGAGACTGCGACGCGAAGACTCCACGACGCTTCACCTCTTTATATGCCTCTTGGTAGGCAAGGGACTTCATCTCCGTCAAGGCACGCCTGAGCACATCGTCCAACTCGGCGTTATCCACGCGCCGGAGCATCCTTTCCAACGGAACTCTCGTCACGCGACTCACCGAAAGGTAAAGACTCTTCTCGTCTGCGACCCCTCGCCCAAGAAGGAGATCGACTACATCTTTGGCCGCAGCACCGTCATTCTCGCCAAGGGCGTCACGCACGAGCGCGTCCAGCTCAAGGTCGGCTTCCGACAGCGGATGCAGGAAAGCGGCATCGTCGACCGGGTCCAGGGTCGTAAAATCCGGGTATTTCTCTCGTACACGTTCGACAGAGTCGCGCAAGCGGTTGTAGTGCACATCTCTTCCCTGACCGAGAAGCACTTCATGTAGCTGATTTGCACCAAGCCCCTTGTTCGCGCGCAGCGCATCGCGAACATGAACATCAAGAGCCGCGTCACTCCAGCGCGGAGCGCTCACTCCCAGAACCATCTTGGCACGATTAAGCTGATAATTGGCGCGAACACTGGAACTTTGGATTTCATTTTCGGCCAAGAAATCCGCGAACCCCTTGTGATTCAGCCGCGGGTTCACACCGACTACCTCTTTGGCCAATTCGGCGAGCACCGCATCGGACACCCGCTTCGCATGATGACCGACCGACGATGGAGCCACGCTACGCACCACCTCGCGGATTCGTTCATAGCGCGCATCGACCCCCCTGGACCGAACAGCGTCCCAGACGTCGACGATGGCGGGATTCCCCTTCTCGGCCACAACCTCCTTAACGATCTCCTCGAGCCGACCGGCGGAGACGACATCGAGAGGCGACGGCCGGGACACCTCGCCAACGCCGGCCACCGCAGCGCGCAGCTGAGCTTCGTCGGCGACGTCCCAGCTGACAAGATGAATGACGACCTGCTCGGTGCTCAGCCCAGGATTGCGAGCGATCGTGTCCCGCACGACCGAGTCCACCTCTGCCGCGATCCGTACCGGAGCAGCGGAGGACTGCCCGGCTCCCACAAGGCTCTGCCAAGCTCGCTTGAAGGAGTGAGGGCCCACCTCGGGATGCTTCGCCATCACTGCCCGCTCGGCCTCGCCCTTACCAATGCCAGGTTCACTCTTGATGATCTCGGCAAGCGTGGTCCGCAGCACTTCCGGGTTGATACGATTGCGCGAAACAGGAGTCGAATCATTCACCCGATGCCAGGCGGCCGCGATCGCTTTGGTAGAGGGAACGTTCTTCTCGGTTCCGAGATATGACTGCACATCAGTTTGCAGGATTTTTCTTGTCGAGCCTTCCTGAATTTCGCCCGCCAAGGCATTGATCGCTCCTCGGACAAGGTCATCCATTTCGTCCACCGTGTACTTCGGTTTCTTTCCCCGCCGGGGCCGGTCACCGCGCGCGGCGTCCGGATGGAGGCTGATGGCCGGGGCGATCGGCCACGGACGCTCACCGACGACGATGGAGCCGTCGTGCTGGACATGGAGCCGATCCTGGAGTTGATAGGCCTCGATGCGCACGTCCGCGGCTTCTGGCCGTCGAGCGCGGTCCTGCCTCAGCGGAGCCAAGATGGGATCGGTGAGATAACAAGCCAGCACGACCACTCGGTTCACCGACGACCACGGCACCAGATGTTCCGCGGCCGCCGAGAACGCGTCCGCGGCCGACAAGCCGGCGTCGTTTCCCCCTTCGTCCGCGACGGCGATTCGTCCGTAACGGTGCCGGGACAGCAGGACGAACGTGCCCGGAACCTCCGCCTCCAGTCTCGCGGCGGCGGCGCGGATCGCCGGAATGGCCTCCAAATCGTCGCGTAGCAGGAACGCCGCGCCGGCGGGCGTGTCGCCTTCACCGGGCAACACCTGCGCGACCACGTTGCCTGCCGGGGTTTCGAGCACCCTCTCGATCACCGGTGCGGCGGGCACATCACGTATCTCGGGGATTCGCGACAGAGCCCGTGGACCCGGAACATTGTCCTGCGTCAGCTGGCGGACGGGCTGGGCGTCTCGACCAGGTACAGTCGGCCCGGCGGATGGCTCGTCCGGGTCGAGGAAGGCCGCAAGCTCCGTCACCGCGTCCAGAGCCCGGGTGACCGGTTCAGACCGGCCCGGCGCGTCTTCCGGGACGGTCGCCCACTCCGGACCGGGCGATCCGGGATCCGCCCTGGACTCCCCGAGTTCGACGACCGAGTCGGATTCCCATCGGACGGAGTCGCTTCCGACGCTGGAGCGGGCGCCCCCGGGCGTCGTCTCGACCCAGATGTCGACCCGCGTGTCACCCCGCCTGGCGGCGAACAACGGTGTGGTGTCCATGCCTAGCTCGGTCATGGAGAGGCGTTCTTGGCTTCCCGCCCGCTGCTGGGCGAGAGCGAGTTGTTCACCGAGCTCGCGTTGCAAGAGCGCCGCGTCGCGGTCCAGACCTGCTTCGCCCTCGATCCGGTATCGCAGAACCGTCCTGTTCCCGTCGCGCCGCGCTTCCAGCACCTGGCCGACGATGTCGATCAAGACGGCCCGGCGCTCCCGCGCTCCGTTCCTGTGCCTCTGGTAATTGAGTCGCGCGGTCGGGGCGGCTCCGGTCACCCAGGGGTCCCGAACGTCCGCGATCGCAAGCCGGTGTCGCGCTTCGGCCAGCCGCCACGCGGCCTCGGCGGTTTCCTCCGCGAGCCTGCGCTCTTTACCCGGCTCGGCGCGGAAAGCGGCGCGGGCGGCGTCCCACTCCACGTCCGCACGGGCCATCTCGGTCGCCGCTTCCTTCACCGAAAGAGGCAGCCGGTCGGCGCGGTCTCCATAGCGGGTCACATAGCCCCGGTCGAATTCGACGTCGACCACCGCGCGGCGGCCCGAGAACCGGGCGGTCGGCTCGATGACGATCCGGAAGTCCCACGGCTCCTCCCAGACGCTGGTGATCTTCTCGGCTTCCGCCTCCTTTCGCGCCGAGGGCAGTTCGGGGCCGCCGAAGCTGCTCCCCGTCTCTTGCTCGCTTCCCGTCCCCCGGGCGCCGAGAGGTTCGAGAGGGATCACCCAGTCACCGATCCCCCCGAGGGTCTCGCGCCCCTGTGCGTAGGTCTCCGAACCTTTCGGCTGAGGCACACCGGCCGCGAGGAAGGGAAGCGCCAGTGGGACGTGCTCGTTTTCCGTGCCCACTTCCGCGTCCCGGTGACCGGACCGGCTCGACGACGCGGTCAGCCCGACCCTGGCGCTGGCCCCGAGCAGCTTGCCCCCGCTCCGCGGCCGCCCGTACACGGTGGCTTTGACCCCGAGTTCAGCCGGTAGTTCGAGCTCGACACCGTCGGCGAAGCGGCCCGCGAGCGCCTCCAGCCGGGTCGGCGAGAACGCGGCTCGTGCCATCCGGAGAGTCTCCGAGCCAACGGTACGGCTGGCCGTCTGCAGGCCCAGCTCCAGTCCCCGCACGAGGTCTGCGGTGTTCCCGCGGAAGTCGAGAGCGCGGAACCGGCCGGCCTCGGGAAGCCGTGCGTCAGCGCTTTCTTCCAGCCAGTGGCCGATCCCGTCCGCCGTGCCTTCCGCGCTCGGGCGAACGGTCACTGTTCCTGCCGAAAGCTCGCTGTCCGTCGTCTCCGGGTTGTCCTCCGGGAGCGACCGGGAGGTCACTGTGCGCTCCGCAGAAGTCTCGGCCAGCCTTTCGCCCTTGCGTTCGATGCGGAGGTCGAACCGGAAGGCGGCCTCGGACGCGGAAAGGACACCGCGGGCGACCTCGGATTGGACCAGCGTTTCGGTACCCTTCCGCTGTTCCACCCGAAACTGCTTGAGCCATTCCGACATACCGCCGAAACCGAAACCGACGTTGACATACGGCGCGCCGTGCCGGCCGGGATGCGCTTCCGACGCCGCCACGGCCTGCTCCGACCTCAGCGAAACGGCCGGCACGAACAAGCTGGCCAGTTCGGCGAGGATCCGTACCGACGTCTTCGACTCGGTCCGGGAATTCGCGACGGTGTTGCCCCTGGTCAACGTCCCGTGTTCGAGCGACGGCGCGCCCGGTCCGGTCAGTGGCTCGGCGCTGACGACGAGGTCGTAGGTTTCGCCGCTAACGCGGTCCTCGAGCCGCAGCGGCGTGCTCGTCCCCCCATTCGCGAGATCGGCCATCGAACTCTCGAAGCTCGCGAGATACCGCTGGGCGTCCCCGAGGTTGTCGTGCTCCCCTTCCACCCTCGTCCGCGGCAGCAGGCGCTCGGCACGCTCGCGTCCCAGTTTGCCCGCCAAGCTCTCGCGCAAGGCACCGAGCTCGCCGCTGAGGTCGAGGGGATCCAGTACGCCACGGGTCCAGCCGGCCGGGAACCCGGTCGTCCCTGGGGCCTCCGCCGAGTCCGGCCGCGGCACCTCCGCCTTTTCGATAGCGGAATCGTGTCTTTCCGCCGCGGTGGTCCGCGCGTCTTCGGCGAGGATCGCCTTCAGTTGCTTTTCCGACACCAGCACCGTCGCGGCGTCGGGTAGCCGGTAGCGCACGCCGAACGACTTCGGAGCTCCGGCTTTGAAAATGCCGTACCGATCGAGGTTGCCGCGGTGGCGGGAGCCGGCGATCTCCGTCACGCCCAGGGTCGCCCGGATGAGGTGGTAGGTCTCCGGTTCGCCCCGGAACCCGGTCGAAACACCGGTCTCCGTCCTCGTCACCGAACCCTTGGTCCGGCCGCCCTTCCAGATGGCCAGTTCCTGCAGCAGCGCCCCCATCGCGCGGCTCGTGACGCCGACGGCTTCCCGGACCGTGTCGCTCATCGGAACCCAGGCGTATTCGACGGAGGTCGCCTGCGCCCAGCCCTTCGTCTTGCCCTGTTCGGTCGTCCTGGTACCGGACACCGTCCGATCCGGCTGGCGGTGGAAGGTCTCGAGGATTTCGGGCTTGTGCAGGGTGTAGGACACTTCCAAAGCGGCCTGTGCGTCGGCGCGCGACCGGTCCCACCGCTGGCCGTCGATCACCGTCGGCCGGCTGAAGAACCGGGGGTTCAAGCGCGCCGATCGTTCGGACAGCTGCTCGTCCCGGAGCCGTGAGTTCTCCCCGTCGGCGAAGGACAGCGCCGGGTCGTCGCCCGCCCGCTCCTGCACCTCGCCGCCGTACCTCCGCACGTGCTCCATGCCCTTGATCGAGAGCACCCGGATGTTGTCGAGTTCCCGCGACTGGCCTCGATGCGGCTCACCACCGGGAGCGAGCTCCTGCCCGGCCAGGATCTCCCAGCCCTCCGGCTCGACGTGACGGGTCAGCTCGACCGCGCGGGACGGCGGCAGTTCGAGGACGACGTCGACCTCGACCGCACCGCGCCCGCCGGCCTCGGGGTCGACGATCTCCAGCTTGTGCAGTTCGGGCCTGTCCCTACCGGGTTTCCCGACGGTGAGACCACGGACGACCGAGTTGTCCCGGGACCAATAGTTCCCTTCGACGTTCAGCCGCACCCGGGCTCGATACCGGCGAAGGGGTTCCGGCCGGACGTTCCCTGCGGCGTCCAGTTCGGTCCCGACGTCGCTCCGGTCGGTCGTGGTGGTCTGCCGCCCGGTGCCGGTCGCTTTCCCGGAGGTGTGGGTGATCTTGGCGTACCCCGTGAGCAGTGCCATCGACTTCACCACGGAGGTGTAGACACGCGCCACCGCACCGCCCAGATAGGACTTGGTGACCGACGTCGTGGCCGTGCTTTGCTCGCTTTCGGTCAGTGTGCTCGCGACCGGTGTCTCCGCCGCCGTGTCCAAAGGCTCCAGCTCGCCCACGAGCTTGGCCGAAACCTGGAACGACGCGTGGTAATCGTGTCCCCAGCCGTGCTCGGGGGTGAGATCCACGGTCATCGGGCCGTCGGAGATCATGTCGGCCGCCCGGCGGGCCAGGTTCTCGCCGGAGACGGCGCCCGCGATCGCGCGCCCACGGGCGACCCGGCGCATCTCGGCGGTCGACCGGCCGCTCGAGGGCGGCGCGGCGCCGGGATCGGCGACGAACTCCGTGTTCCGCCACGCCCACCGGTGATGACCGGGGATCGTGCGTGCGGAAGCCCGCATGATCGCGCTCAGTCGTTCGGCCGCTTCCGGTAGCTGAAGCGCTGCCTTCGTGACGACGCTCTGGGCCTCGGCCGCGGACACCGGCCACACCGGTTCGCCCCGCTCGCCGGTGATCCCGGCCTGTGCCGCGTTCGTGGCGTCGGTCCAGTGGTAGGCGTCGAGGGCGCTGGGGAACGCCACGATCGGTTTGCCCGGCATACGGGCCTCGACCCGGTACTCCGTCTTGTAGCGCACGACCGGTTCAGTCCGCTCGGATACCTGGCTCGCGGCCGTTTCGCGCGTGGTGGTCCGGTCGCGCGTCACGTTCCCGCCGGCACCGACCATCGGGCCGCCTGCCACGGAGAGCACCCCGAGGTCGAAGCCCGGCCCCATGCCGACGCTCGCACTCCATTCCCGGGTCGCGGTGGCACCGCTCTCCGCCGTGGCCGCCTCCGAGGTCGTCCGCCGGCGGGTACCGCCCTCGATCGTTTCGAGGTAGGCGACCCGTTCGGCGATGACCCGCATCTCCAGCTCTCGCTGGCGCGTGGGCATCAGCTTGCGCAGGGGGCTCCCCGCGGGCAGGAGCGTCTCCACACCCACCCAGCCGTGTCCGTCATCGGCTTGTTTCCGGCTGACCGCCACCTTCGGAAGCCGTTCTTCCAGCGTCGCAGGGCTCAAGGCTTTCCGGAAGGAACCGCGTTCCTCGGCGCCGGTCACCTTCCAGAGCCGCATGAGCTGTCCGGCCATCGACCGGTCGTGGCCCGCCCGCGGAGGTTGACGTTTGCCCTTGTGGACGGCGACTGTTTCCTGCCGGACGCTGACCGCTTCGACTGCCGCGGCCGGCAGGAAGGCGGGGGTGGGCACTGCCTGTTCCGCCGCGCTCAGCTCTTCCGGCATGGCCACCCGGACCGTCACCGGCGCCTGTGTCTTGTCCGGATGCGAGGGGGAACCGAAGACGGTGGTCGGCCCGGCGGACCGGCCCGCGCTGTCGAGCGGTGTCGCGCGGAAGACGAGCGGCACGTCCAGCACCTTTGACCGCTGCCCAGGCAGGGAGATCGAGGTGGTTTCGCTCGCCGACTCACTGTGCTCGGCCCGGCGGCCGGAAGCGACGTTGGTCGGCGCGGTCACGAGGCCGAGACCGAACAGGCCGGGCACCATCGGCAGGAAGAACGCGACACGAGCCATCGGCGACCGGCCGGACGAGACGGCACCGAGGGTGCTGTGGCTCCGCGACCCGCTCGCGGGGGTCGTCGTGCCAGGCGAATCCACAGGTTTCGCCCGCGCCCATTCGGGCTCGGCGGAGATCCGGTAGGGCTTGCCGTCGACCGTGAATTCACGTCCACCGTAGAACGACCGGACGTCGTTCTCCAGCGCGTGCCGCAGTTCCGTGGTGTCCGCGCCACGCGGGCCCACCGCGTCGGCGACCTGGCCGACGTTCTCGGTCTTCGCGAGCTGACGAGCGGGCCCGAAGCTCCGGTCACCGAGCCAGTACCGGGCCTTCGAGGGTGCGGCGTCCCTCTGACCGGCAGCGACTTCCGGCTGGTTCAGGGCCGGCGGCGGTACCGCGTCCTCCGGGATGGTGGACAGCACGTGTTCCGGCCGCTTTCCGTGGGTGCGGCCCCGGCTTTCCTCGTCGCCCGCGCGCTGGCGGTTGAACCGGTCGATGTGATCCTGCTGCTCCTGCTTCGCCGACCACCACTGCGCGAGAGCCTCGTCAGCCGACTGCCGGGCAGCCGTGGCATCCTGCTGGAGCCCAGGCCGCGCCGCGGCGAAATCCGCCCGGCTCGTCCTCCAAGCTTCGTACGTCGGGTAGAAGTCGTCGATGGCCTTCGAGAGTTCGATCGCGCGTGCTCGCTGCACTTCGGCGTACGCGGCGATCTGAGCCTTGTCCTCCTGCAGCCGCTCCACCGCGTCAGGGCTCACCAGTGGCAGGTCTTGCTCATCCTTCGGAGCTTCGAGGCGTTCGGGAGCTTCGAGGCGTTCGCGTTTTCTGAGCCGTTCCTCGAAATCCGGACCGGACCGCTCTTCGGCCCGCCGAATCCTTTCCAGCAGGATCGGCACCGCGGCCCTTGCCCTGTTGGACTCCCTGAACGCGGCCGCGGAGGCCTCTTTGGCCGCTTCGAAGACATCCTCGGGAGTGCCGCCCGGATGTCCCACGATCTCGGCCAGCTCCTGAGTCGGCGCCTCGAACCGGCGCTCCGCCGCGATCTGCTCGAGATACTGGTCGTCGAGCGCTCGTTGGGCCGCTTCGGCGTTCTTCTCCGCCGCCCGCCACGCCCCCGCCGCGTCGGTCACCTTGGTCAGCGCGGCGTACAGGGAGGGAGGCAGCTTCATGCCCCGTGACGCCAGTTCCTTCGTCTGCATCCTGGTCTTCGCGTACACGTTCGGCGCCTCGGCGACCCCGCGGTGGCCGTCTTCCGTCTCCGCGACCACGCGGATCTCCAGGTGCTGCTTGAGCAGCGACTTGGACTGGTAGGTGCGCTCCTCGTGGGCTCGCCGCAGCAGGTTCCCGGTGGCCGGGGTGTGGTACTCGCCCGGGCTGTTCGCGGTGAGCGGACCGGGTGCGATCCAGTTGTCGTTCGGGTCGACGACGAAGGCTTCGAGCGGATTCACGATCGTGGCCCCGCCGATCGTCTGGTCGGTGCTCGTGTTCGCCTGTTCCCGGATGCGGGCCGTCCGGTCGATCCGTACCGTGCCGCTCATCCCGGCGAGCTGTTCCTCGACGATGCGCGCGTACAGCCGGACCTTGACCTTCTTCCCGCCGGCCACCCGCTGCTCGGACAGCACCGGGAGTTCCGCTCCGGAAGCGGTGAACTTGTCGCCTGATCCGGAATGGTCGAGCGCGGCCCGCAGATGCGATTTGAGCTGGTTGCTCGAGGTCGCGGCCGCGACGACGGCGTCGGCGGCCATGCCCGCCTCCGGGATGCCCCTTCGGCCGGCTGCCTTGAGCGCCTGTTTCACGGCTTCATCCGTCGCGTCACGGATGGCCTCCGCGTTCGACAGCTGGGCGATCGCGGCCATCCGGGGCAAGGGCTTGCCGCTGCCGCCCGTCATCCACCGCCGGATGCCCGCCGCGTCCATCTCCGCCGCGTCCACCCGGGCCACCACTGGCTCCTCGCGCCGCCCGGCGGGAGCCGGCGTCGTCGAGGCGATGCGCTGATCGTCGGCGACGGTTCGCCTGGTCAGCGATGTGTCCTGAGACGCGATCGTGAGCGATTCGCCATCGCGGCGGACGAGTTCCAGATCGAGCCGGATGTGCTGGCGGTAACGCGCGAAGGGACCGTTCGAAGAGGTGTTGTAGTTGACCGCGTTGATCTTGTAGTTCTCGCGGCGGGAGATGGTCGTCTTGCTCGCGCTGCCGCCGGCCGTGGCGCCGGCCGAACCCCCCGTGTCGCCGTCACTGTAGACACCACGGGCACCGAGTCGCGCGGATCCGCCGTATGACGAGCCCTCGTCCCTGCCGTCGACCGTGACCCGCGACCCGTAGGTCCACGCATCGTTGTCGACATTGTCGTGCACGACGTCGAGGAACTCGGTCCTGGTCGGAACGGCCCGCAGCCGGACTTGATGGGTCTCGGTTGTGAAGGTCCCTCGTTCGTGGAGCGGGATCCCCACGCCGCCGGAGATGAGATCGTCGATCAGCGCCAGCACCGTCTGCGGCGTGTCGAGGTCGCGCAGCCTGCGCAGGTTGTGCATCGTGTCGTCCAGCAAGGACACGGGAAGCAGACCCGGTGCGATCTTCCGGAGTTCTTCGATGGCTTTGGCGGTGAAGTTCCCGAGATCGGGCACGTCCTCGAACGATTCCGTTCCGAAGCCGTCGGCGCTCCGTTCGGGTGCCTCGAACTCGCCAAGCATCGGTGCCCGCGGTTCGGGAGACGGAAGCAACCCTTGTGCCCGCGCCTCCTCTTCGGTCATGCGCACGTAGGTGTGCTGCTGCTCGTGCGGATGGTCGCCGAGGAGCACCTCTACGCCGCCCCGCTTCACCTCGGAGTCGACGAGCCCTTCCTTGCGCGTCTCGACCACCATCCGGACGCGGTTGTCGTAGCGCACGACGATATTCCGGCCCGTGCCGTCGGCGCCGCCGCGGCGCATCCGCTCGTACTCCCCCGCCACTTCGAGCGACTCGTCGCGGCTGCGGTTGAAGGGAACGGCGTGGGCCCCGAGGTACGTCTGACCGCGCGCGTCTCCGTCCGGCGGCCGCAAGTAGCTGGAGATGGACGCCAGAGCCCCGAGCCCCATGCGCTCGCCCGTCTCACCGAGGGCACGGCTGCCCCCGACGAAGGAACGTTCCGCGTCCCAGTGGCTCCCGGGCGAGATGACGACCGGGTTTTCGAGATCCATCCGGATCCCGACGTCGGCGACCCGGTCCTGCAGACGGCGCTGATAGCGGAGGCCGGTGGTGAGCTCGCCGTGTGTGGTGAGAGCGCGAAGCTCGGTACGGAGACGTTCCGGCGTGAACATCCGGTCGAGACGCTCCGCGGACGGTCCGGGCAGGGTCAGCACCGAGTCGCCCCCGGTCACCTTGCCGAGAAGTTCTTCGAGCAGGTTCTGCAGGCGCGGGATCCCGGTCACCGCCTCGGCTCGCATGAACTGCGGCGGGTGACCGGGCTGCTGGGAGAGTTCGGCGAGTGTCGGAGTGTCCTCTTCGGACAGCCAGCGCACCTCCGGCTGTGCGCTTCCCCGGTTGCCCGCCGGGGCGGTTTCGGCCGGGTCCTGATGCCAGACCACGGCTTCGTCGAGCCAGAGTTCGACCTTGCCCTCGATGGGCTTGCCCACCGCGTCCTGGCTGTAGACGGCAGGTTCCGGCACCTGACGGAAGGGGGAACCGGGTGTGAGCCGCCGTACCCAGGCACGGGGCCGGGTGTAAGTCCTGACCTCGATCTCGAAATCGACGTCGTGTTTGAAGACGTGCGTGTTCTGGCTGCTGAGATTCCAATCGAGCCGCTCCGCCTCGATGTCGACCGCGTTCCGCCGCGACTGACTTCCGGCGAAACGCAACGGCGCCACGGTGAAGTCCGCCATCCCGCTCGCCACCGCGGTGTCCGGCACCAGGACCAAGCGCGCCTCGGCGCCCACGGTCACGCCGCGCTCGGTGGCCGTGCCGCTGGCGTTGACCGCGCTGTGGGCCGCGGTCGCGAGGATGGCCCGGTTCTCGGCCTTGCCGAGATACTCCCCTTGCGACAGCTTGGCTTTGACCCGCACCTCGACGTACTCGCTGGTGAACAGGCCCCGTCGCTTCAGCTGTACCTTGATTCCCGGCCCGATCAGGCTGTCCAGCCGGGACCGCATCGCGGTGGGGGAAAACGCCGTCAGGAGTTTACGCAGATTCGCCGTCTGCTCGCGGACCTGGAAGCCGTCCACCTTCAGGGGACTGGCGAAGGGCCCGCCGACAGCCGGGAAGAACGTCGCGAAGCCCGGAAGAGACCGCAGGAAGTTCTCGACCGCCGGCGCCACCTTCGTGGCCCCTTCGAACAGACCGGCCGCGACCTGCCCACCGGCGGCCGTGGTCGGCAGGTAAGGCGGCTCGAAGACCCTCTCCTTCGGACGGGTGAGCTTGTCCGGCGTCCCGGGCGGTACGGGCAGCCCCTGTGCCTTGGCCTCCGGCAAACCCATCCGCACGTAGGCGGTGATCTCGTGGGGCTCGATCGCCTTGCCACCGAACGGTGTCACCTTGAGTTTGGTGGTCACCTTGTACAGGCCGATCCCGCCGGTGGCGTACAGCCCGGTTCCCGTGCTGGTGTGGGCGCCCGTCGCG
Source organism: Amycolatopsis sp. WAC 04197 (assembly GCF_003947475.1). NCBI lineage: Bacteria > Bacillati > Actinomycetota > Actinomycetes > Pseudonocardiales > Pseudonocardiaceae > Amycolatopsis > Amycolatopsis sp. WAC 04197. Next base: position 245,694 of record NZ_QHJK01000012.1, read on the forward strand.
GTCCTGCGTACCCGGCGGTAGCCCACCCCCGCGGTGAGGCCACCCGCCGCCCGGAACAGTTTCGACACGGGGGCGAGCCCCCCGAGCCCGGCCTCGAACTGGCCCCCGGTGGTCGCGGTCGAAACGGCGGTGTCCGTCATGTCGGTGACGTCGGTGAAGCCCAGCATCGAGTTGCCCGGCAGCACGCCGACGAGTTCGACGTTCTTGGCGCTGGGCGGCTCCACTTCGAGTTTGACGGCGTGCCGGGTGGAGCCGTCGAAGCTGGCGAGGTCCGAGGACAGCACCGGTGTCCCGGACAACATCGTCGACAGGGACGGCCGCAACCCGGTGCCGGTCAGCAACTCACGCAGCTCGTTCCAGCCGGGTGAGCCCAGCGCCGTGACCGACGGGCGGCCCTTTCGGCCCAGCGCCTGGGCGACCTTGTCGAACAGCGCCGCCTCGTCTTTGACCTTGAGGACTTCGGTCATCGAAAATTCGACGCGCTCCGCCCAGTTCGGCCGCGCATCGCCCTCGCGAACGACGTTCGCCGGCCTGCCCAGTCCCCGGAGGTGCTCCGGGATCATCAGTTTCACTGTCTGGTCGGTGACAGTGCCCGTTTTCTCCCGGCCACGGCCGTCGGTGACGGTGACCTCGTATTCGACCCGGGCGTCGGCGGCGTAGGCGGGACCACTCGCCCGGATTGAGCCGAGCTTCGTGGTGGTCGTGGCGGCGATATGCCGTCGGGGCGGACGCCCGACGAACGCCGTCAGTGACGCCCAAGCGGCCACCATCGCCGTGGCGAGCATCGTGGACGCGCCACCGCCCACCACCCAAGGTCGGGTGTCGTTACGAGCCGCGGTATGGGCGAACTGCTCGAAGTCCTTGATGTGACCGACCCCGACGTCGAACGGTTCCTTACCGTTGACGGTCGCCCCGTCCAGGTCCATTTTCGCGCGGATCTTGACCGCGTACCACTCGCCGTCCGCCCATACTCCGAAGGTCCGGCCTGGACCCAACAGAGTTTCGAACCTTGTACGGGTCAAGCGCGTGGCGATCTGCCCGAAACCCGTTTCGTGTTTGATCTCCTTGCCCTTGAGCTCCGCGACGAAGTCACGGACCATCGTCGTGAGTTCCTTGTCGCCGCTCGCCTTCCCGGTGACGGTGACACCGCCGAGCGCCTCCCCGTCCCGCGCGTACACGGGCAGCGCCGAACGGAGGTCGGTCGGCGGCGAGGTCTTCTCATCCCCGAAGCCGTCGTGATGCGAGCCGGCCATCGTCGAAGCGCCGTCCTCGCTTTCGCTTTCGGTATACGAGGCGAGGGTGTCCATCGAGGACTTCCGGCTGGGCCCGGCTTCGGTGAAGCCCGCGCCTTTGCCGAGAAGCACGGCACCGGGGGTGGGAGACTCCCCGGCGTTGAGTGGCCGGAGCGCCGTCTTGGTGACCTCGACCCGTTGCCCGGGCGCGAACGGCACCACTTCGCGCGCGATTCCGGCGTCGCGCGCGAGCTTCGCGAATCGAGCGGTCTCGGGTTCGGTGATCGCGCAGGTGATCACCATGAGCTTGTTCCACGGCTTCGGCTGCCCGGTGGCGGACAAGCTCCGGTTCACGTCGGCCAGCGCGTCGACGACCTGCTCGATCCGGACCGCCCCGGGCCGCGGTCCTCCGCCGGATTCGGTGGAGGAGTGCCACGTCACGACGAAGTCCGCGTTCAAATCCTTGCCTGCACCCGCCGCGAAAGCGTCAGCCACCTTGCCCGCTTCGTGGTCGGGCAGGAACGAAGCACCGATCACCGACTGTTCCGGTGAGACCAGCGGGCGTGCCTCCGCCACCGTGCGCTCGACCGGAGTGCGCTCGCCTTCGAGCTCGGTCGCCCGGTCTCGTCCAGCGCTCGCCTGATCGTTCTGCGAGCGCGCAGGCTCGGTGGTCGCGGTATCGGTCGTGTCCCGGGTGGTGGGGCCCGTTCCGGTTTCGGGAGAGGTCGCGTGGGCAGCGGCGCTACTGTGACCTTCCCGCCCCGGGGCGGCGTTCGCGACCGTCTCCGGGCGTCCACCGGCCGACCGGCCTTGACCGGTGCCGTCCGCGGCGGCGACGGTGCTGATCGGAGGCGTGCCGCGAGTATCCGGTGCGACGACGGGGCGGAGGCCCTCCCCCGGCCCCGGCGTGCTCGCCTGCTGCCGGACCGGGGTCGAGTCGGGGGCCGTTGTCCTTCCTCCGCCGGCCTCACCCGACGTCGGTCCGGTCACCGAATTCACTGCGGCCGCGGCGACGACCGGCGCACCGGGCTGTGCTCCGATCGCCTGGTCCCGGCCTGCCACGGCGAGCGGACCGTCGATCGAACCAGGCCGGCCGGGCGCGGTCGAGGTGGTCACAGCCGGAGACTCGGCTGAGATACCGGGAAGTGCCGTGGCACCACGGGCGCCGCCGGAGACACCTGCCTGTGTCTGGGTGAAGAGGGTGCCCGTTGGTTGCCCATTGGTGGTGCTGACCGGTTGCGGTGCCGCGGCGACCGCCGCGGCACGTTGGTCGGCGGCGATGGTGTCGGCGTAGGAGGGTGGTGGCTCGACTGGGATTTTCTCCACCAGGGAAACACTCCCGGCGGCCGTACCGCCGGGTTTGATGTCGGTGTCGGTTTTGATGTCAGCGCTGGTCTTGATGTCGGTGCCGGTCTTGACGTCGGTGCCGGGTTTAGTGTCGGTGGTGGCTGAGGCGGGTTCAGGGATGGTCAGCCGTGGTGCCTGTGGGAGGTGTCCCAGCGCGGTCATCAACGCGTCCAGCGATCCAGCGTTCGCGCTGGCCGACGAGCCGCCGGTACGACCGCCACCGAAGCCGGACAACGCGCCCAGCATCCCCAGCCATGGGCTCGCGTGCGGGGACCCGGTCGCCAGATTGACCAACGGCGCGGTCACGAACACCACCGCGACCTGCCCGACCCCATAAGACAGATGCCCCAACGCCTCAACCGACCCCGGCAACACCCGCTTCGGCGCCTCCGCCTCCTCCCTACCGGCCACAGCCGCCTCATCAGGTGCCTTCTCCGACCCCACCGCGGCATCGGGTGCTTTCTCCGGCGTGACCTTCCCCGCCAGGCCGGGCACGGCGGCATCAGCGGCCTCCTTCGCGGCCGCTGCTTTCGCCACCTCCGCCCCGAGTTTCTCCGCCGCGTCGCTCGCGCCCTTCTGCGCCACCCCCCGCACCCACACCGCACCCGCATGAAAAACCCCCGCGAACGCACCCCCCAAAAAACCACCCACAAACGACCCCATCAACGACTTACCGTCCAGCTCCGCCCGCTTCCCCGCCCCCACCTGACCCGCCTGAATCGACAAATCCAAACCACCCATGATCCCCGCACCCGCCGCACCGAACTTCCCCGCCTGCCACCCCCCAACCCCCAACCCCCCCCCAGCCTTCCACCCCAACTGCTTCGCCCACAACGCCGCCAACCCCCGCATACTCGCCACCAACCCATCCCACACCGCCATCAACGCCGCCCGCGCCGACAAAATCGCCGCCCCCGCCATAAACGAAAACACCAACGACGCCAGCAACGACACCACCGTCGCCAACGCCATCGCCGCCATCGCGACCATCATCACCTTCGCCTTCACCACATCCGCCGACGCCGTCTGCGCCATCCGCGCCAACCCCCGCGCCGACTCCTCCAACCCCTCCACCCCCGCCGGCATCTCCCGCCCCAAAAACGACCCGAAATACTCGCCCGTCTCCCCTGCCAACGCCGCATCCACCCCACCACCACCCGCAGCCAACGCCACCCGAAACTCCCCCAACGCCACCTCGAACTCGCCCCACGCCCGCTCCAACTCCGACAACGACACATCGTTGCCCTCAGGCCACGACATCCCCAACGTCACCAAAAAGAACTTCTGCAACTCAG
>NZ_QHJK01000013.1:0-96128 GCF_003947475.1 Amycolatopsis sp. WAC 04197
CGCCACCCGAAACTCCCCCAACGCCACCTCGAACTCGCCCCACGCCCGCTCCAACTCCGACAACGACACATCGTTGCCCTCAGGCCACGACATCCCCAACGTCACCAAAAAGAACTTCTGCAACTCAGCAGGCAACCGCACCGAACCACCAGACACTCACCTCACCTCCTTCCACACACTCGACGGACGATCGACGAAGTCGTCGGCGCTCTGCCTTGGCGTCAGGTGCGAACGATCCAGTGCCGCAGATCACCACCCGCTTCTTCCCAGCTTTTTCCTGGGATTTATCGGGCACGTGACGAATACACTGTGGACTGCGATTCGAGGGGACATCCCTCACGAGAAGCCGAGACAGCGAAGGGAAAATCGGGCACAAAGCCTCACCTAATGAACGGTTCAGCACGCGGCCTCCGGTGCGATATCGGCGATATCGCACCGGAGGCCGTGCGTCTGTGCGGCTATCCGAAAACGGCTTGGATGGGCTCAAGGGCGAAATAAACTACGAACATGGCGGCGATGCCCCACATGAGCGGGTGCACGCCCTTGGCCTTGCCGGTGACCGCGCGGATGACGACGTAGCTGACGAAGCCGGCGCCGATGCCGTTGGCGATCGAGTAGGTGAACGGCATGACGACGATCGTCAGGAACGCGGGGAGCGCGACGGTGAAGTCGGCGAAGTCGATCTCCTTGACCTGGCTCATCATCAGTGCGCCGACGACGACCAGCGCCGGGGCGGCGGCCTCGACCGGGACGACCTGGTAGAGCGGGGTCAGGAACATGGCCGCGATGAACAGCACGCCGGTGACGACGTTCGCGAGCCCGGTCCTGGCGCCCTCGGCGATACCGGAGGCGGATTCGACGAAGACGGTGTTCGAACTCGACGACGCGAAGCCGCCCGCCACCGCGGCGGTGCCGTCGACGAACAGCGCCTTGCCGACGTTCGGGAGCTTGCCGTCCTCCGGGAGGAGACCGCCCTCCTTGGCCAGGCCGGTCATCGAGCCCATGGTGTCGAAGAAGTCCGCCAGCACCAGGGTGAACACCAGCAGCACGACGGTGATGATCGGCAGCCGCGTCCAGGCGCCGAAGGAGATGTCACCGACCAGCGAGAGGTCCGGCAGGCCCAGGACCTGATCCGGCAGCGCCGGGTAGCCGAGGTTCCAGCCCAGCGGGTTCACGCCCTTGGACGGGCCGACCTTGGTGATCGCCTCGACGACGATCGCCAGCACGGTCGACGCGAGCACACCGATCAGGATCGCGCCCTTGACCCGCTTCGCCACCAGGATCCCGGTGACCAGCAGGCCGACGACGAACACCAGCGTCGGCCACGACGCGATCGAACCGTTGATGCCCAGCCCGACCGGCACGGTCGTCTTCGCGTCGTCCGGCACGCGGCGGACGAAACCGGCGTCGACCAGGCCGATCAGGCAGATGAACAGGCCGATGCCGACCGCGATCGCGGATTTCAGCGGCGGCGGCACGGCGTTGAACACCGCCGTCCGGATACCGGCGAACACCAGCAGGACGATGACCAGGCCCTCGATCACCACCAGGCCCATCGCCTCCGGCCAGGTCATCTGGGAGGCGAAGGTGACCGCGATCAGGCTGTTGATGCCGAGTCCTGTGGCGATGGCGAACGGGTAGTTCGCGACCAGGCCCATGATGATCGTCAGCACGCCGGCGACCAGCGCGGTCACCGCGGCCACCTGCGGCACGGGGAGGATGTTGCCGAGGACGTCCTTGTGCGCACCCGCGTCTTCGGCGGAGAAACTGCCGAGGATCAGCGGATTCAGCACCACGATGTAGGCCATCGTGAAGAAGGTGACGATCCCACCGCGGATCTCCCGCCCCGGTGTCGAGCCGCGCTCGCTGATCTTGAAGAACCGGTCCAGTGTGGACGCCGGACGTTCGCCCTTCCGGGCCTCTACTTTGGACATCGTGCCTGCCTTCGTCGGGGTTCCGTCACCTTGTGTCGACGGAAGAAGACGATGGTAGAAAACGATCAGTCAGCCGGGTCGCCAAGCGGAGCGTTCGTCCAAGAGAATCCGGTGGAATCGGGCAAGGCTTTCCTCACCGTGCGATGATCGGATTGACGTCGAATCGCTCGGCCGTCACCTGCATCGTCTGCAGAAGATCCGATACTCGCTGCAGCCGCTGGGGATTGACCACGGCACCGAACGTGGGGAGGGACATCAGGGCGGCGGCATCGGTGGAGACCTTCAAATGGTTGACCACGATCGGCTCGAATTTCGACCGGTCGACGATGTCGCGGCTCGCCGCGGCCATGGCCCGCCGGAAAGCGGCCAGCGTGTTCGGGTTGCCGGTGACCCAATCGTTGGTCGCGGCATACCCGGTCAACGGAAAGTCCACGGAAGAACCGGTCGACAGGCCGGCGACGACGGAAGCCCTCGAGGAAAGGAGGGCCTGAGTCAGGAACGGCTCGGACAGGTACGCCGCGTCGACGCGTTTTTCGGTCAGTGCGGCGGCAACGTCTTCCAACCGCATCTCGACCCATTCGACCTTGTCGTCGTCAAGGCCATGGTCGACCATCACCGAACGGGTCAGCAGTTGAGCGATCGTGTTGGTCCCCACGACGGCGACCCGCTTGCCGGGCAGGTCGAGGACCCGCTGGACAGGCGATCCTGGCACAGTGACGACCGCGCTACTGTACTTGTCGGTGGACGAGCCGTCGGCGACCAGCTTGATGTTCTGAGTGCGGGTACTGCTACTGAGAATGAACGGAACGTAGCTCGACAGGACGATGTCGACCTTGCCGGTGTTCATGTCGTCGTAGGGAGGTTGAGCGCTGTTGAGCGGCTTCAGATTCACCTGAAGCCCCTCGGCCTCGAAGTGGCCGCCCTCCTGCGCCAGCCACAGCGGCGCCAGATCGATCGTCGGCAGGGCGGCGACCGTGATCTTCGCCTTCTCCGGAGCAGGCGATTCCGGTTCCGAGAATGCACTACAAGCGCTTAGTGGGGTCACCAGAAGCAGAACGGCGGCCAGAACGGCGCCGGTACGTTTCTCGACACGCTCGAACAATTCTTTCCCCTTCGAGGAGCTCACCCAGAATCGGACGGTAACCCGTTCGGCGGTGGTATCGACCGCGGTCGGCGTTGATACGCGGTCGTTCGTCCAGGATGCTTGCCCGAAGGGAGGCTGATCAGGCTGTCAACGCAGGCGCGATGTCGAGCCGTGAGCGTGCGACGTCGGTGATCCGCGCGGGAACGCGATCGCCTGCGCGCGCCGGCCGCACCGCGCAGATCCAGCCTCCGGCGATCAAGCGCGCGACGGCGATCCGGTCGCACCAGCCGCCGTCGATCGCCAGATCCGGCTCGCATCCGGCGAGTAGTTCACCACGACCGTCCGCGACGGCGCGGAGAATCGCGCGCTCTCGGTGGTTCAGTTCTCCTGGGGTCACCGTGATCACCATCCTGAAGTGGTTCTCGTGTGGACTGTGACGAACGTCCACCTCCAGTGGGCAGGCAGGCTCCAGGTGATGACAAGGGCTCCAGGACTCTTCCGGGCGTTCCAGGCAAGCCCTCGGCCCGGAAGGACAGCGACGCGAGTGGTCAGACGGAAGCCGCTCGCTGTCACCCGCCGCCGGTCCTCGGATCCTCGCCGCGGTCGAGCACAGCCGCGAGCGGCAGGGCGGCCGCTCCGATCAACTCGGCGCGCGGCCCCGCGCGGCCGAGTTCGAGGGAGACGCGCTGGTAGGAGAGAGGCCGTGTATACCCGGCCGCGGCTCTCCCAATTTCGGCCAGATAGCGGCCGCCCAGCAGCAACCCGGCCCAGCCGGCAAGGACCACCTTGGTCGGCGTGAACAGCGAGATGAGGTTTCCGATCGCCGCTCCGAGATGCCCGGCAGTCTCCCGTACGAGTGCCGCCGCCGTCTCGGATCGGGGCGCCGAAGCGAGAAGTGCGGTCAGTTCGGTGACTTCGTTTCCGCCTTGAAGCGGTCTTCGCTGACACAACTCGTGATACCGCCGGAGAACGCCCCTCGCGCCGACATACGCCTCGATACAGCCTCGCACGCCGCAGTGGCAGCGACGTCCGCCGTAGTCGATCGTCGTATGCCCCCATTCGCAGATTCGCTCGACGCGTCCGTCGACGACGAGGGCGGCGTCCGCGCCCGCGCCGAGCTCGATCACGACCACACGATCAGCACCGCGTGCGGCACCGAATTTGCTCTCCGCCAAGGCCAGATTGTGCACTCCGCGGCCGGCGAACACCGGGGCGGCGAGCCCCGTCGAGGCTCGCCAGCGGTCCGAGGACCACTCGGTGGCCGGGCCACCGGCCGCTGTCTTCGGCAGCCCGATCCCCACGCCCAGCAGGTCCGGTTCGCGGACATCGGCCGCGTTCAGCAGCTCCCGAAGCCCCGAGGTGATTTCACCGGCCACCTTGCCGATGTCCGGAAGCTCACTACGGAGCTGACGGCGTTGCGCGTCGATCGGCCGCATCGCCAGATCGAACAATCCCCACGCCACGCAACCCTCGGCCACGTCGACACCGGCCAGATACCCGGCCCCAGGATCGATTTCGAGCAGGATCCGCGGCCGTCCGCCGCGAGAGCGAACCTGCCCCGCTTCGCGGATCAGCCGGCTCCGCAGCAGAATGGCCACCAGCTGGGAGACGGCGGCGGCACCCAGTCCGGTGACCGCGCTCAGTTCCACCCGGCTCAACGGCCCATCGTGATAGAGCGCGGTGAGGATCAGCGATTGGTTGTGCCGTCGCAGCATCCGTGCGGTGTCACCACGCATCGACGGCGCTCTCCCTCCCACCGCGTGTCGTCCGCCTGATCACGCGTGTCGTCCGTTCGGCCACGCGCGAATTCCCACTCAATAAGGAGAATTGCTTCGCATACCTCATGAGTACGAAGGACGCCTGACGAGGATCTCCGGCAAGCGGGCGCCGGGGAAGGTTTCCGCCAGGTACGCTCGCAAGAGTTCCGGAAGCCTGCGGGCGACGAACCTTTCGAGCGGATCGTCCTCGAAAGGCACCGAGGCGGCCCTGGGCCTGTCGCCACCACTCGGCCGGACTTCCAGCAATGCCGGGTCTTCGAGTGACACCGCCACAACGAAGCCGGTGCCCCCAATGGCGTCGCTCAACGCGCTGGGCGTCACGGCATGAGGTCGCGCGTCCAGCAAGGCGTTGGGTATCCCGGTGACCACGACGGCCCCGCTTCCGGCGAGCTCCGACACCGTTTCGAGACGCCTTTCGGCGAGGTCGTCCCAGACCACCGCTTCGGAGGGAGGTTCTTCCCGCTCAGGTTCCACATGAATGACCGCGTCGTACCGAAACCTGGTGAATTCGTTGTCCCCGGGCATGGTCTTCGCCCGGATGGAGACCTTGACCTCGCGACCCGACGCTTCGGCGAGCAGCTCGATCAGTCGCGGATCCACCCAGAGTTCGTCCTCGTCCCGGAACCACCCCGGCTCCACGCCCGTCTCGGCGCGCGACCACTGGTCGTACTCGGCCACCAAAGCGAGATTCCTCACGTCCCCAAGGATCACCCGGCCGCCGGGTTCGACCAGATCGATCGCTTCGCGAAGCACGGTCGCCAGATACTCCGTTCCGGGGAAGCACTGCACGACACCGTTCATCACCACACAGTCCGGCTTACGTCCCGTCCCCATGGTCTCAACCATCGCGCGCTTCACCCTGCGCGACAACAAGTCGTGGGCCCCGCCCAGAACCGCTTGCACGCCGGGGAGGTTCGCCGCGCGGATCCCGTCCACCGCGAATTTCGTCGGGTCGACCCCCACGTACGCTTCGACCTCGTCTTGAAGGTGCCGAAGCAGGAGCCCGGTTCCGCAGCCGAGCTCCACCACACGGCGAGGCCGGGACTCGAGTACCAGCGCGGCGGTGTGCTCGATCCAGTCGCAGACATCCTTGTCCGACACCGGGCCGGCGGCGGTCAGGCCGGCGAAATCGGCCCCGCCGGCGTCGAGATCGGCCGACGCGAAGGCCCACTCGTAGAGGTCTGCCCAGTTACGCAGGTATTCACCCACGAGCGCCCAGGACGCGCCTCCGAAGGTGAGGGCGTCTCGCGCGGGCTCGACCTCCAGCGCCCCGGAAGGCATCCGGTGCACCTTCCCCACCCAAGCATGTTCCCGCACAGCCGAACAGATGACGTTGTCCAACACAGGCTTCCCCCTCAATCACACGTTCGCCGCCCCGCGGTACCGGCGGACGGGTTCCGGACTCTTCGCCCGGCGCTCAGCCGCGTACCGCCTCCTCCCACTCGGAACTCTCATCCACCTCCCCCTCGCAGACTCCGAGGTCGCCGAGCCACGGCATGAAGGTTCCCGGCAGGGAAAACGTGGCTGCCGCCCAGACCACACCGGCGGCGAGCGCCTGTTTCCCCTCTGCACCGGCCGCGAGGAACCCGGCGAGCAGAGCGTCTCCGGCACCGGGGTTCACCGGCTTGGCCGTCACCACCTTGACGCGCCACGCTCCGGTGTCCTCGATCAGTACGGCGCCTTTCGCACCGAATCCGGCCAGCACGGCACCGGCGCCGAGGGAACGCAGTTGCTGTGCCGCGTCGACGACATCGGCGAACGTGGTCAGTTGCCGGGCGGTCGCACTTTTGAGCTCGTCGAGAGTCACTTTGACCAAAGCCGGGCCGGCCTTCACCGCCTCGACCAGAGCCGTCCCGCTGGTATCGACAGCGACCTTGACCCCGGCGACGGTCAGCCGGGCGACCAGCTCGGCCAGCACTTCGGCGTCCATTCCCCGCGGCGTCCGTCCCGCCAGCACGGCCCACTCCGCGTCGTCCGCGTGCTTTACCAGCGCGTCGGCGAGAACCTGCACTTCCCCGCCGGTCAAGCGCGGCCCGACCTCGTTCACCCTGGTCACGGTCGCGTCCGGCTCCACCAGGCTGATGTTCGTCCGCACCGTCGCTTCGGTGCGGACCCTGATCACCTCGATGTCCTCGGCTCGGAGCAAGCTGACCAGGTTGTCTCCTTCCTGGCCCCCGGCGGGCACCACGACACGAGCTTTGAGCCTTTGGCTCGCCAAAGCCCGTGCCAAGTGGACGCCCTTGCCACTGGGACGCATCGTGCCGGCTGAGGCCCAGTGCAGACCGGCCCTTTCGAGCCGCTCCACCTCGATCATACGATCGACACTCGGATCGGCCGCCAACACCACGAACATTTTCCTACCCTTCCTCAAGCCGTCGCGGGCCGAGGAAAAGACTCGCTCATTCGTACCCGCGTTTTCAACGCGGAGACTGACGAGCCGCTCGGCAGGATAGCCTTTGTGCCCTTAGGTGCAGTCGAAAGCCATGTGCCGGAACAGATCCACTTCAACTCCGGCTCGAATGAATTCGGACACGATCAGCCTCTTCCTCTGATCATTCGACGAGTGACATTCAGGGCAGGGTCGCTATCCGAAAAGTACGTTCCACCGATGGCCGTCTTCCGGCCAGGCGACCGGGCGGAACACGATCAGTCATGGCTTCTCCCACTTCACCCACGGTGCTCGGTGCGTTACACCGGCTGTGTTCGGTGGAGCCGAACCGGCTACTTTTCACCTGGGTAGGCGACGATGGCCGGGACACGGGAACGGTGACCGCCGGCGAACTCGGCGAGGCGACGGACAAGGTCGCGACGGCCTTGCGGGGGTGGGATCTGCACCCGGGCGAAAGGGCGGTCCTGGTCTACCCACCGGGTCTGGACTTCATTCCCGCTTTCACCGGTTGCCTCGCCGCCGGTGTGATCCCGGTGCCGGTGTACCCGCCCGACCCGACCCGGCCAGGCCGCTCGTCGGAGACGTTCGCGAGGATCGTCGCCGACTGCGGGGCCCGGATCGCGTTGACGAACGCTACCTACGACCGGGCCCGGAAGGTCGCGGCCGTGGCCGGATTCTTCGGCCGTAGCGTGGCGAACACCCCGGACCTGACCTGGCACCGCACCGATCGGCGGGTTCGCGAACCGGCCGCGCCCGGGCTCAGGCACGTTCCCGCCTCCCCGGACGAGACGGCGTTCCTGCAGTACACCTCGGGTTCGACCGGCACACCCAAAGGTGTCGTGGTGACACACGGGAACATCGCGCACGAGCTCGCGGCGAACGTCACCGATCTGCGGCTGCACGACGGGACACGCGGTGTGTTCTGGATCCCGCAGTACCACGACATGGGGTTGATCAACGTCATCCTCAGCACGGTGAGCGGGAATTCCGCCACCCACCTGATGTCGCCCGTGACCTTCCTGCGTGATCCCGCGATCTGGTTCGAGGTCATGTCCCGGGTCGGGGCGACGATCACCTCGGCACCCGACTTCGCCTATGACCTCGCCGTCCGCAAGACGACCGCGGCGCAGCGCGCCGGCTGGGATCTGAGCCGGCTGGAGATGGCGATCTGTGCGGCCGAGCCGGTACGGGACCGGACCGCCCGCGAGTTTTCAGCCGCGTTCGCTGAAACCGGCCTGCGTGACGACGTGTTCTTCGCTGCCTACGGCCTCGCCGAGAACACCGCCAGTGTCACCAATCGAGGACAGGGCCGGGCGACGCTCGACAAGGAGGCGTTGTCCCGGGGAGAGGTCGTGAACGCCGTCGAGGACGGCCGAGCCGTCGTCCTCCGCGGCTGCGGACGTTCGAGCAAGCCGGGTGACGAGATCCGGATCGTCGACCCGGGCACCCGGCGACCCTGCCGTCCCGATCGGGTCGGAGAGATCTGGGTGCGATCCACGACCACCACCGCAGGATACTGGGGACGGCCGGAACTGACCGCCGAGACCTTCCACGCGAAGCTCGCCGGTGTCGGCGATCCCCGCGGCTACCTCCGGACCGGTGATCTGGGTTTCCTGCGGGACGGCGAACTGTACGTGACCGGCCGGATCAAGGACCTGATGATCCTCCGCGGCCGCAACGTGCACCCGGGCGACGTGGAGGACACCGTCCGGGACTGCAATCCGCTGCTGCGGCCCGGCGGAACGATGGCCTTCTCGGTCGACGACGGCGTGCGAGATCACCTCGTGGTACTCGTGGAGGTCCGCACCGACCGGCTGAACCGCGAGGACGCCCTACGTGTCTGGGACGACGTCCGCACCCACGTCGGCCTGGAGCACGGGCTCACGGTCGGCACGCTGGTGATCGGCCGTCCCGGCGTCGCCGCGAAGACCTCCAGCGGCAAGCTGAGACGACAGGTCGTCAGGCAGTCCTTCACGGACGGCGCATTGTCCGAAAAGGACGGTGTACTGCACACCTTCCGTTCTTCCGGTCACGAGCTCCAGGAGGCGATGTGAGACCAGGATTCGTGCCGTCCTCGGGGCCCGAAGACCCTCGGTTGTACGACATCGACGACGACTTCCGTCAGGTCCTCATCGACCTGTCCGGGCTGGTCGCCTACTCGGCCCGTCATCGGACCCGGTTCCTCCACCCCGCGTCGACCGGGGCTCGCGGCAGCCTCAGGTTCGTGACGGACCAGGCCTTCCCCGCCCATGACTTTTTCCGCCCTGGCCGGGTCCTTCCCGTTCTCGGCCGCTACAGCAACTCCCAGGGCAACGACGATCACGAGGTTTCGGTCCGTGGCCTGTCCCTCCGGCTGCTCGACCCTGGAGCGCGGACAGGGCTGTTCGACCTGACGTTCAACACCGGTGAGCACTTCTTCGCCCCCGACGCCCATACGTTCCGGCAGCTCACCGCGGGCTCCGCCGAACAACGCGACCAGGTGCTCGGACGGCATCCGCGATTGCGCGAGGCTCTCTGGGAAACCGAGCGCGTGGCGACCTCCTACGCGGCCTACGAACTCCACAGTCAAGCCCCCAAGCCCTTCGTCGCGGCCGACGGCACGCGCTGGCTGGCCCGGTACCGGGTGCTTCCGGCGCGGGAGCCGGTACAGCACGGGCATTACGACCCGGTCGACCAGTGGTGGCCGCCGACCCCTCCCGAGGCAGTGGGCCGGCCCGCTGGTGAGACCGGCTCACCCACCGCCCTGCGGGACGAGTTGCGGGCCCGGCTGGACGGCGGCGGGGTCGGCTGCGTGCTCCAAATCCGGCTGCGTCCGATGGAATCCGATGTGGCAAGACTCGAAGCGGCTCTCGATGCCAGCAGGCCGTGGCCCACCGCTTACCAGTGGACCGATCTCGCCGAAATCCATTTCGACCGGTCTTTGCCCGACGCGGAAACTGACGCCCTGGCCTTCGATCCCGCACTCGCTCCCCCGGGGCTCGGTATCACGCTGTCGCGCTCCCCGCGGTCCACCGCGTCGCTGGGACATCTTCGCGCGCTGATGTACCGCATGACCTCTCTCGCGCGCCTCGGGAAGCCCATACCGCCGCGACTGGCCGAACTGTTGCGCCCACCGCGGCGCGACACCGGGTCGGCGAAGCGGACGGTCTGCGTCATCGGAGCGGGGCCGAGCGGTCTCACCGCCGCCCGCGAGCTGGAACGCGCCGGACATCGCACCATCGTGCTCGAATCCGCCGACCACGTCGGCGGGAAGGCCGCTTCCGTCGAATTCGACGGGCATCCACATGACCTGGGTGCCCATATCTGCACCGGACGTTACCGCCGGCTGGCCGCACTGGCCGCGGAACTCGGCGTCGCGACCGAGCCCACCCCGGCCGAGCGAGTGCTGAGCACCGGCCGATCGGGCCGCACCACCACCGACATGCGGTTCTTCGTCGACGGCTCGGTCGAGCGCTACGAACGGTTACGGGCGGCTCGGTTCCCCCGGATCAGTGAGCCCGGCCTTGCCCACTCCGCGCGAGCGCTGTCCGCGCCGCTGTCCGAATGGCTGGCCGAAAACGACCTCCACTCGATGTACACCACCTTCGGGCTGGGCTACACGTGCGCCGGTTACGGATATCCCGACGACGACCTCCCCGCGTTGTACTTCGTCAAGTATGTCGAGACGACAGGTTTGCTCTCCGACACCGTGCACACCGCCGACACGCTCGAAGCGCGCTTCACCGTCAAGGGTGGCTTCGGGACCTTATGGGAGCTGGTCGCGGCGGAACTCGAGGATGTGCGGCTCAGTACGAAGGTCCTCTCGATCGAGCGCCGCGACACGGCGACGGGCGGGGTGCTCGTCCACACCGATGGCGGCGACGTCGAAGCGGACGACCTGATCGTCGCGGTGCCGCCGGACCGGGTCGCCGCTGCCTTCGACCTGTCAGCGCGCGAACACGACTGGGCTCGCCGGGTGCGTTACCAGCGCTACCGGACGACGGTGGCCGGCGTGTCCGGCTTGCCCAGGGACGCGTTCTACCTGCTGGGCGAGTTCGCGGACAGCTCCGCGGATCGCGGGCACTGCATCGGATTCCAGCATCGGTATCCCGAAAGTGACGTCTACACGTGCTACTCCTACCTCGGCGAAGACACCGCGAGGCAGCTCGAGTCCGACCTCGCCGCACACGGGGGCGAGGACCTGCGACCGCTTCTGCACCGGGACTGGGCCCTCATGCCGCACTTCACGAGCGCGGACGTCCGAGCCGGGGTCCTGGAAGACCTCGAAGCGCGGCAAGGCGAGAACCACACCTACTTCACCGGCGGACTCCTGGGCTTCGAATCGGTGGAATGCGCGATGAGTCACGCGCTGGACCTGGTCCGACGCCAGTTCTCGGGCTCTGACACCCTGGCCTCCCCGGACTCGTCCGCGCGCCCCGCCGCCCGGACCAGCGCCGAGATTCGGGCCTGGTTGGTCCAAGCCGTCGGCGAAGCCACCGGATCCCCCGCCCCGGACCCGCGCGCCCCGCTTTCCGGCTTCCCGTTCGATTCCCTGGCTCTCGCCGGCCTCATGTCCCGGCTGTCCACGTACCTCGGGTTCCGGGTCCCTCACACCCTTTTTCTGCAGCTACCCACGATCGACGCGGTGTCGGGCTATCTCGCCGAAGAGGGATCACCATCCGAACTGGAACGCTGGCAGGTCTCAGTGCGCCGGCACTTCTCACCAGGAGTACGCCCTTTCTTCTGTGTAGGCGGCATCGGCGCGGCGGGTACCTACCTCCGTCCGCTCGCCGCGGCACTGGGCCCGGAACAACCCCTGTTCCCCTTCGAGATTCCCGGCAGGCTCGACGCCGGCTCCGGCCCCGCCACGGACGACGTCGAGGAGATCGCCGAGGCGATCACGTCGCGAATCCGGGCCATGGTTCCCGACGGGCCGTACTGGGTCGGCGGCCACTCCTTCGGCGGCGTCGTCGCCTATGAAGTCGGACGGCAGCTTCGCGCGGCTGGAGCGGAGGTGGCGCCGGTGGCATTGCTGGACACGTTCGTGGCCGTCGACGGCCAACCCGTACCGGAGGACGACATCGCGGGGGCCCTGCGTGACCAAGCCGTGGTGCGGCACATGTCCTGCGTCGCGCTCGGCGCCTGCGACTGTGGTGTGGACCTGAACGCGCCGCTCGGCGGGCAACGTGAAGCACTGGCCCGTGCGCTCGGCGCCAGCGACCCCGCCCGCTACGAAGAGCACCTGGCTTCGATCGTCGAAGTCCAGCTGAGTTCGATCCGCGCCTACGCGACCTACCCCTGCCCGCCTTCGGACCTGACCCTGCACGTGCTGAAGACCGCTGACGGGTTCGCGCCGATGCCCTCGGCGAACTTCGGCTTGAAGCTGCATCTCGACGACCCCGCCAACGGCTGGGAGCACGTCGAAACCGCCGGGGTGCGCGTCTTTCCGGTGAGTGGTAATCATTTCAGCATGTTCATCCCGCCGCACGTCGATCAGACCCGGGACGCGCTTCTCTTCGCCGCGACCGTGCGGACCGGGTGACCGGGCTACTTCGAGGGGGAAGAATCGTGGACGAGCACCACTCCCTGGTCGAGCAGTTGACGCGGGCCCGGAACCGGCAGGGCGGTGTCGCCGAGATCGTCCTCGGTGGGCACCGGACGATCGTGGTGTCCGAACCTGAGAGCGCACACCGGGTTCTGGTGCGGCACGCCGACAACTACACCAAGTTGACCCGCAGCCACCGCACCCGTGTCTTGATGGGTGACGGCCTCATCAACGCGACCGGCGCGGCGTGGCGCCGGCAGCGCCGTGTACTACAGCCCCAGTTCACCGCCCGGGCGCTGCACCGCTATGAGAACGCCATCGCCGAGAGCGCGCGGGCCACGGGCGAACGCTGGGCAGGACACGCGCGCACCGGACGTCGGTTCGACCTCGGTGACGAGCTGACGATGTTCGCTCAGGACGTCATCTGGCGGGCGATCACCGGGCGGCCGCTCGACGACGAGGTCGCGCGAGAGCTGGCTTCGGTCGAGCGGATCGTCGCCACCTTGAAAGCGCTTCCCGTAGACGCCGAGGCCGCCCGGAAGGCGGTCTCCGAAGACCTGGGCCGCATCGACGGCCTGGCGAAGCGGGAAATCGCCGGTGCCCGCGCGGCCGGCGACCGGACGGGGTTCCTGTCCACCCTCGTGGCCGCGGCGGACCGGTTTCCCGAGTACACCGACGAACTCATCCGTGACGAGCTCGTCACGCTGTTCGCCGCCGGTTACGAAACCACGGCGACCGCCCTCACCTGGACCTTCGTTCTGTTGCAGCGCAACCCCGTGGCACGGGAGCGCCTCCTTGCCGAGGCCACCGAGCCGACGTCCGTCGCCGAGGCGCTGGTACGGGAGGCGATGAGGCTCTATCCGCCGGTGTGGCTGGTACCCCGGCAGGCGGTCGCCGAGGACACCCTCGGCGGCCGCACGGTCACCGCAGGGATGGACGTCATGGTCTGCCCTTACCTGATCCACCGCGATCCACAGTGGTGGCCCGACGCCGAAGTCTTCTCTCCGGGTCGCTTCGGCACACCAGGAGGCCGTCCACGGCATCCCGGCGCGTACCTGCCGTTCGGGTCCGGACCCCGGACCTGCATCGGCATGCGGTTCGCGCTCCGCGAGTCTGTCGCCCTCCTCGACGCGGTGCTACCGCACTTTCGAACGAACGTCGAGCACATCCCGGCCGGGATCGCCCACGGGCTCACGATTCGTCCGGACGGCCCGCTCCCCGCCACGACCACCTTCGCCGGTGAGGGCTATTTGAGGGGTAAGCCAAAGATGGCATGATCGGACCCGCGCCACGCGGGCCGTCCTCACCTGCTCGCGACCAGAGTGTGTCCCGGGCGTCAGGGTTCCGAACATACTCACGGGACGCTCCCAGGGCGATATGTCCACAAGGGAAAACCCGCGCCGATCGAGCGCCCGATCAATGTCGTGTCCCTGTCGGGTGGCGAGTCCGTGAAGGCCTCCTTCCCTACTCTCAGGGTAGGGAAGGAGGCCTTCACGGACCGGCGCTCGGGGGTACTCGGCGAGGTGAAGGGAGCTTTCACCTCATCGCACGCGCGGAAAGGCCCCTTCGCCACAGGTGGTGCGGTCCTTATGGCGACCGAAGGCTCGGATACGTCGCGAAAGTGGCTTTCGCGACACCGAACCCGGCCTCCAGCAAGTACCCGACCACGCCACCTTTGACCTTCCCCTCCAATAACCCGAATCGCCGCTCACAACCGCCTGGCCCTGCGCTCTCCCCGGCTGTCGAACGTGTCGCGAAAGCCACTTTCGGGACATCAGGCGTCGCGAAAGTGGCTTTCGCGACACGGGACGCCACCTACGAGGTGGTCGACGCGGGTGAGTGACCGCTGATCAAGCGTGTCGGCCCTGTACCCGGGTGGCGAGGAGTCAGCGTCGCTCGAGCCGGATCGGCATCCCATCCGCGGGAATGGGCAGGGAGGTGTAGTCCCAGCGAGCCGTATAGCTCTCGGGCACCGACCAGCGATAGGCACGTAGCATCTCGTGCAGCGCCGCTTTCACCTCATAGGTCGCGAAATACAGGCCGATGCACTTGTGCGCGCCACCACCGAACGGCAGCCACGCATAGCGGTGCGATTTGTCTTCGCGGCGTTCCTCACTGAACCGTTCGGGGTCGAACCGCATCGGGTCGGACCAGCATTCCGGCGCGAAGTGATTGGCGGTGGGCGTGACGTTGATCAGTGTTCCCTGAGGAATGAAGTAGCCGAGAACCTCCGTGTCCTTCAGCGTCATCCTCGCCGACGAGGGCGAAGGGGCGTTCAATCGCAAGGCTTCCTTGAAGATCATGTCCAAGGTTGTCAGGCTTTCCAATGCCTCGATGTCCGGCACCTCGTCACCGAGCGCGAGCGATTCCTGGCGCGCCCGTTCCTGCCAGCCGGGATTCTTGGCGAGATGATAGGCGACGGTCGCGGCGGAGATCGTCGCGGTTTCGTGCGCGGCCATCATGAGGAAGATCATGTGGTTGACGACGTCGGTATCGGTGAACTGATCCCCGTCTTCGGTGGTCGCCGAACACAGCGCGGAGAAAAGGTCTTCGCCGTCTCCTTTTCGCTTCGACGGCAGGTTCGCGCGGAAGTAGTCTTCGAGGACTTTGCGGCCCTGCAGCCCCGCCGCCCACCGGCCGCCGGGTACCGGGAACCGGATGAGCGCGGTGCCCGCGCGTACCGACTTCACGAACGCGCGGTTGATCGCCTCCGCGTCGTCCCCGGACCGCATGCCCATGAACACACGTGTCGCGACGTCGAGTGTCAGTTGCTTGAAGGACCAATAGATGCGCGGCTTCGAACTCCCGCCCCAGGCCTTCACTCCCTCGCGCAACACCGGTCCCATCTGGCCGACGTAGCCGGCGAGTTTGTCCCGGGTGAACGCCGCCTGCATGATCCGGCGGTGTAGGTGATGCTCTCCGAAATCGAACAGCATCAGACCGCGTTCGAAGAACCGCTCGATGAAGAACTTCCATCCCTCCTGCGACGAAAACGCCTTGTCCTTGTTGACCAAGGCTATCTGCGTGGCCTCCGGGCCGGTGATGGTCACGAGCCGAGTACCGAACGAGCCCATCCACGACACCGGGCCGTACATTTCGTAACGTTTGAGGGTGAAATCCCTGCCGAAACGCATGTAGTCCAGCGTGTGCCCGATGAGAGGTGCTCCCGCGTCGCCGAGGACCGGTTTGAGGCCCGCAGGCGCGGGCGCGAGTTCCCGGACCGGCCAGGTCGCGCCGAACCAGCGTCGGTCGACCGCGTGAGGCAACGGGATCGAGGTGAGCGAAGAGACCCGCTGACGGACTGCTCCGGTGGCCTTTTCGACGGTACGCGTCATGGCGATCAACTCCTGGCGGGATCGAACACGGCCCCACCCTCACATCTTGCTGACAGGTCGCCAATGCCCCGGGCGGCAAGTGGAGGAACTTCCCTCACCAAGGCGAGCACGCCGAACTGCGGTCAGCCGAGCCGTACCACCGCTTGATCGCAGGTCCTACAGCGTCAAAGGCGGCTCGGGCGCAGGAGGAGGCGCGATGTCGGTGTCGCTACTCGCTGGATCTCCCAGGAACTTGCTCGGCATCGGCCAACCCACATCCTCGATCAAGTTCCTGGCAAGAGTGTGCGCGCTTCGGGTTCTAAACGGCTCAGGAACTGGTAGTGACACTTGGTAGGCGATCATGTCCAGTGCCGCACGATAACGTTCCTCGTGCGCCTGATGCAGCCTCGGCTTCTCCTGGTCGGCGAACGGCACCGGCGGCCGGTGGTACCGCTTCATGATCCTCTCCGCCAAGGCGAAATGCTCGACGACCTCTGCGTCTTCCCTGTCCCACTGGTCAAGTTCCGCGCGCACACGCTCAACCCTGTCCTGATGACGAGGCAACGGATTTTCGACGACCGAGTAGGCCTCCGGACCATAAAGTCCGGTCAGCTCACGCTGCCCGTCCACCCGGACCCGGACGGTGCCGATCCGTTCGTCATTCGCCGGACGAGTCACCACGGCGACGTCGACACGCTCCAGAAGTTGCTCCACCTGCACCGTCACGACGTCTTCCGGGTACTGCGCCAACCGAAGCTTGGCCCTCGCTTCGATATGCGTCCGCAGCTTGTCCGCCCCTGCCGACGGCTGATCCACGGCGAAGACAGCGGCTCTCACTCGCGGTAGTCCGTCCGGCGCCGCCTGTACCGCGGCATCGACGAAACCATCGACCATGTCGTTGAGCATGCCCTTGGCTTCGTAGGCAAGAGAACCATCCTCCTCCAGCCTGCCTTTGAGGTTCACGCGCGCGGTCCCGCGAGCCTGCCCGACCTCCCACTCGTTCAGAACCCCCGTGAAGGGCGCCAGATCCTGGTCCCGATACGTGAATCCATCCGGCTTCTTGACCGTATCCATTCCCTCGACCCAGGCGCGCACCCAGTCCACGCCGGTCGTCATCGCTTCACCCACCAGCGACCAAAGCTCTGGCGGCATCCCGCCGGCATAGTTTCGGCTCAGGAAAGAAACGATTCCGTTGTTGTGCTGCTTCACCATGTCGTACCAGGTCGCCGCACGGCGTTCCGGGGGCGAGGGAGGCCGCCAGCTGAGCAAGGCTTCCGACGGCCCGGTCCGGCTCTCGTACCAGGGCACGATCGCTTCGGATTCACCGGCGACCTCAATGAGGATTGGCGCGGGATCACCCGAAGCCGAGGGCAAATCCGTGCCGAGAACCAGCTCTCCGTGGCCGAAAGGCCCGACTTGTCCAGCGGTTCTCACCTCACCACCGGTGAAGATGTGAAGCCGCTTGTCCAGCCGTCGCGCTGTGACTGCGATATTCGCCAGGGCAGGCTCGTTCCGCAGGGCCTCTCGAACTTCTGTGACCGCGCTTTGGGTGAGGTCACAGGCGAGCAGTTGAATCTCGTCGATGACGCGCCAATTGATAAGGCTGGCGGGCAAGCCCGAGGGCACTCTGGCGAGCTGAGGGGCGCTGTGTGGCACGAGAGCCCCCTCGGGACGCGGAAGCATCCACTTGCCTTGCCGATAATGCGCGGCCAAGGGAAGCACCTTGCCACGAGCGTAGGACTCGAAGGCACCGACGATGTTCGCGACGAATTGAGGATCGACGAAGGCGACACCGGCGTCCGGCCCCACCGCGAGGGCGGCGACCCTCCCGCCGACAGGGGAAGCGACGGTGAACAGGCCCGATGTGGTGGCCGGGTTCCTCGCCACGAGCGGCCGGCCGGTGAAGGGAATCAGGCGTCGCGCCTCGGCCACGGCAGCCTCGTCCCTGGCGTTCCCGGTGGGGTGACCGCCGTCCAGCCACTTCGCGGCGACCATTTGAGTGGCGACTTCGTAGCGCTCCCGATAGGCCGCGTGCGGCCGAGGCTCCTGCCCCGCGAATACCCGCGGGCGGTGGTGGTACCAGCTCATGATCTCCCGTGCGCGCTCGATCGCCCTATCCGCCAAAGGCATGCCGGCGAGAGCAGCGAGAGTGGCGCGCGCGGCAGCCCTGGCGCTTTCGTACCCCGCCATGAGGTCCTTCGGCTCGCGATACATCGACGGGCCGTAGAGGCCGGATAGGCCACGCTGCCCGGCTACGCGAACCCGCACCGTACCGACTTCCTCGTCACCCTTCGGTCGGGTGATCGTGGAGATCTCGACCTGCCGCAACAGCTCTCGCGCCGTGATCGAAACGGCACCCTCCGGGTATTCCTCCAGCCGAGCCTCGATTGTCGTCCGCACGAGATTCCGGAGCGCGGCGGCCGCGGAACCGCGCCACCTCGTGGTGACCACTTCACCACGGAACAGCGGCAAAGCTCCCGCCCGAGCCTGAACGGCGGCGTCGACGAAACCCTCCACCATCCAGGCGATGTGCATGTCGGTGCCTTCGAAAAACCGCCCGTAGTCGAACCGCGTGTGGTACTCCACTCTGGCGCGTTTCAGAGCAAGAACAGCACCTTCCTCACTCAAAGCGAATCCCGACAAATATGCGGTATCCCGTGCGGTGTACGTTCCCCGCATCGGCCGGAAATCAGGTTCGCCAATTCTCGGCCGCTCGGCCTGCGACATTTCCTGAGCCCAGTCACCCGCCCAGTTATGCGGTGTCGAATTCACGTCGAGAATGAGTTCCATCCGCACCAGGTTCCAGAGTTCATTCGGGATCTTCGAAAGCCAGCCGCGATCGTTTCCGATGAAATCGTCGAAGTTCTCCTGGTTGACAATGCTGCGATAACGTACGTACTCGTTCAGAGTCCCCGGCCCCGCCCCTCGGAGAAACGGCCGGAACGCGAGCACGTCCGGTGGCGTGAGTGATCGGCCGTCGGCGCCGACATGGAGGCGCTCCTGCCACCGGGCGGGGCGCGCCATGGCGGAGACGGCCTCGCGAAACCCTGTCGCGATCGACGCTATCGCGTCCATCGCCGCCTGAGGCGCCTTCTTGCCGGCAGCCATCGTTTCCGCCGATCCGAGAGTGAGCGTTCCCTCCGGCAGATTGTGCACCTCTCCGGAAAAAATCTCGCCGCCAGGAGTGAAGTGGGCCAGTTCGCCGATCCGGAACGCGGTGACGGTAAGGTGCGCCAGCGCCGGAACTCGCTGAATACCTGCTTTTATGTCGGCGAACTGGCCGTCGGTCAGATCACAGGTGAAAATGGTGATTCCGGAAACAGCTTTCCAGGAGGCCAGGCGCTCCGGCAGAGCCGCCAAGGCCGGTCCCAGTTCACCATGGCCGTAGAAATTCTCCTTACCCGATGGATCCGGCAGCATAAGGTGGCCGCCACGGTTGTGGAACACCACGGGAAGTGTTCCGTCTCGATGCAGCTCGAAGGCTTTCACCACGTTGCCGAGGAACCGCGGGTCAACGAACGCCACACCCGTATTGCGCGGCAAAGGCAGCGCGGCGATTTCCTGTTCGTTGAAACGCGCAGTGAGCACCCGGGCCAACTGGGGCACGTCGTACGAAGCCCGGCTCTGCCGCGGCCAGCCCACCTCCGCCACCAGATTG
Source organism: Amycolatopsis sp. WAC 04197 (assembly GCF_003947475.1). Taxonomy (NCBI): domain Bacteria; kingdom Bacillati; phylum Actinomycetota; class Actinomycetes; order Pseudonocardiales; family Pseudonocardiaceae; genus Amycolatopsis; species Amycolatopsis sp. WAC 04197. Next base: position 19,682 of record NZ_QHJK01000013.1, read on the forward strand.
GCGGCGAGCAATCCCGCGATTTTCACGGGGTTCTCCGCATTGTGCCTGACCGCATCGAAAAGTGCTACGGCGACCAGATCGGTCGCGGCCTCGTACCGTTCGGAGTACGCCTGGTGAAGTCGTGACGACGGCTGTTCCCCGGGTCGTCCTGGCGGCTGGTGATACCGATCCATCAGCTGCCGCGCCACACGGAACACCTCACCGTCCCTGCTCAGCCCGGCCAAGGTCGTCCGGGCTTCGGCCAGATGCTCCCGGTAGTCGGGCAACGGATTGTCCGGCAGAGAGTAGGCCCTCGGGCCATAAAGTCCGGACAGGGCGCGTTGCCCATCCACCCGGACCTGTACGACACCGATCTGCTCGTCACCCGCGGGCCGGGTGATCGCGGTGACCGAGACCTGTTTCAGCAGCTGATCCGCTGTCACCGTCACCACGCCCGGGGGATACTCTCCCAGCCGCCTCTTGATCGTCGAGTCCATCAGGTCGAGTAGCGAGGTGACGCCGGTCAACGACCGCGGCGATACGAATACCGCTCCACTCACTCGTGGTAAATCCGCCGCCGCTGCCTGCACCGCGGCATCGACGAAACCCTCGACCATGGCCACGACTCTGAGTCGAGGCGCGTCGGCGAGGAAGCCGAGTGAGTCCACGCGTCGCTCGAAGGTCGTGCGGGCGTGTCCACGGGCGCTGCGGATCTCCTCCTCGTTCAAGCCGTTGCCCACGAGTTCCACCATCTTGGTGTCACGTGCGTAGACCGAGTCGTTGGCCCCGATCCACGCACGTGCCCAGCTCAGCGGTACCGCGTCGAGCGCCAGCTCGTCTTGAATCATCCGCCAGAGCTCAGGAAGCAAAGGCTTCTGAGGCGAATGATCCAGGAAACTGCCGAGACGACTCGCGTCGTGAATGGTGTGTTGCGCCACGCGCTCGTTCAAGGTCGCCGGACCCGCCTGGCCTTGCCTGGGCGGTTTCCATCTGATCATCCCGGCCGGCATGGCCGGCTCACCGAGGACGGCCCCCGGCGCGGAGGACAGGATGCCGGGCGAGGGCAGGAGCGTCCCGCCGGACACGACAGCGCCATCCGACGAGATGTGGATCCGCCCACCCCACAACGCGGACGTCAGCGAGAGCTTCACTGAAAACGGTACCGCGAGCAGCATCTCGAGCATGCCGACCGACGTTGACGCGGTAGCGCTCCCCTGTGCCGTCTCGCTCGACGCAGCCAGGATCGACATCGTCGACGCCGGCTTCGCCAGAACAGCCATGACCTCGTCCGTGAACACGGCGGCGTCCGCGACCGAGGCGCTCGCTTGCCACACCACCGTCGGGACGTCGCGTTCGGAGAGCTCTCTGCTCCGGCCGGCGGCGGCCGGCGAGGTCTCCCCGGTTCCCACTTCGTGACGCACGGGAAAGTCCAGCTCGCGCCCCAGCTCGGCGCTGATGGTCTCCAGTTCCTCGCGGCTCCGACCCGACAGCGTGATCCCGTCGACGTGGTTCCACGCGCTGCCGCGTACGGCCGTGGCCAGATCACGGACCGGGAGTTCGCCGTCCTCGGCAAGGACCACACGGAACACCCCCGGCCGCGGTTCGACCGGGCCGGTCACCATTTCGGGACCGGCGACGGCCGGCCCCACCCACACACCACCGTCGAACGGAACGGCCAGCACGATCCCGGGCACCTCCGGCACCGCGAACAACGATTCCTGTGCCAGGACATCGTTCTCGGTCGCCCAAGACAAGAACTCCGGAGGGCTCAGGCGGACCCGCGAGAACTCCGGATCGTTCAGCTCGACGAGAGCGAATACCGGACGCCCGCCCGACCGCTCAGCCTCAACGGATACCAGGGTTTCGCCGCTCGTCAGCACTTCCCCGGAAGTAGCCGCCAACCGCTCCCAAAACGCTTCCAACGCCGACGGGTCCGTCAACCGCGCAGCCAACGGCACCAGCTGTCCCCCCTCAGCCGGCCTCGACGAGCCATCCTCTGCAGGCACCAGGTCGGCTCGTGCCGCACCGCCTAGGGCGCCGCCTTCTCGCGGCCAGCCCACGACGTCGACCAAGGCTTTCGCTTTGCTGTCCGCCCTCTGCGCAGGACCGAAATGGCCGGCGGGTTTGGTCATCTCCCAAGCGACCAGATAGGTGGCTGCCTGATAACGCTCCCAGTGGGCTTGGTGGATCCTCGGCCGCTCCTGGTCGACGAACACCTTCGGAGGCTGGTGGTACCGGTTCAGGATTTTCCGCGCGGCGGAGAACAACGGTCTGCTCCCGGGCTCCTCGGCGAACAACGCACGAGCTCTCGCCAGGTCAGCACTGTGTTCAGGCAGCGGGTTGGCCGGGTCAGAGTATGCCTTCGGACCGTAGAGCCCGGTCAGGCCGCGCTGTCCGTCCACTCGCAGCTGGACGACACCGACCTGAGTGTCGCCCGCAGGGCGCGGTATCGCGGCGATCGACACTCGATCCATCAACTGTTCCAGTGATACCGACCTCGCGTCCTCCGGATAGCTGACGAGCCGGGTTTTGACGATCCACTCGACGAGAGAACGCACCTCTCGTCCGCCCACCACGGAATCGGATTCGACGAACAGCGCGGCGTGTACTTGGGGCAGCGCGTCCGGTCGCGCCTGTATCGCGGCGTCCACGAAACCCTCGATCATCAAGGCCATGGGGACGTAGTGGGCTCGTTCGAGGACACCGTCGCGGATCCGGCCTTCGTAGGTGACCCTGGCGTGTCCCCATGCCTGCTCGACCTCCCACTTGGTCAGCAAGCCGCCCGACGCCGTCGCCACAGCCTCGGGCCGGTAGCCCTGTCCTTCGGGTGTGCGGGCGGATTTCATCGACTCGGCCCAGGCGCGGGCCCAGCTCAGCGGTGTCGGATCCTGGTCCAGGAAGCCCTGTACCTCTCGCCAAAGCTCGGTGGGCAGAGAAGGCCCGTTGTTGCGATCGACGAAGCTGACGAAGCGGTCTTCGTTGAGGATGCTGTGGCGCCGTACGAAATCGTTGAGCGTCTTCGCCCCTGACGCACCCTCCGCGGGTGGCCGCCAGTTGAGCACCTCAGCCGGTGGAGGCCCCTCGACCCCGAACCGCGTCGTCGGCTCCGCGAACAACGATTCCGGCACCAGGACATCGTTCTCGGTCACCCACGAGGAGAACTCTTGCGGCGTCAGCTCGATCCCCGAGGTCACCGAATCTTCCGGGACTACCACGAACACCGGCCGGTCATCGGACAATACGGCCTCGACGGACACGCGTGCGCCGACAACCGTGATCACGTCCTGCTCCGGGCCGTCCGCCAGCCGCTCCCAGAACGCCTCCAACGCCTGGACATCGGTCAACCGCGGAGCCAACGCGACCAGTTGCCCTGTCTCCACCGATGGCGACGTACCGTCGGCGTCCCTCGGCGCACCACCGACCACTCCGCCTTCTCGCGGCCAGCCCACAGCTGCGACCAAGTCCTGCGCCAGCCTGGCCGCCCGCATACGACCGAACGTCGTCAGCGTCCAAGCGACCAGATCGGTCGCGGCCCGGTGCCGCTCCCGATATGCCAGGTGATGCCGTGGCTCCTGCTCGACGAACACCGGAGGAGGCTGGTGGTGCCGACCCATGACCTCGCGCGCCTGAGTGAACACCGCATCATCCGGAGCGAGGCTCGCGAGATACGCCCGAGCTGTGGCGAGGTCTGCCTGACGGCCGGGCAAGGGGTTGTCCGGATCGGAATACGCCTCCGGACCATAAGGACCCGACAGCCGCCGCTGCCCCTCCACATAAACCTGCACCTCACCGATCTGCCCATCGGTCACAGGACGAGTAAGCGCGGAAAGCGACACCCGCGCCAGCAACTGATCCACAGTCACCGTCACCACACCAGGCGGATAGCCGGCCAACCGGCTCTCAATACGAGACTCCACCAACGAGGCGACCTCGGCCACCCCAGCCAGCGAACCCGGCGCGACGAAAACCGCGCCCCTGACCCGGGGAAGCGCGTCCGGCCGCGCCTGAACCGCCGCATCGACGAACCCCTCGACCATAGCCGCGATGCGAGGGGAATCGAACATACTCAGCGAGCCGAACTGATTCAGCCTGGTTTGGAACAGCACCCTCGCACGGCCCCAAGCCTGCTCGGCTTGCCGGGAATTCACCAGGTGACCAGAGTTGACAGCTGTCACTTCCGCCAGGCCATACGGGTTGCCACCTCCCGGAAGCCTGTTTTCCACCCAGGCTCGCACCCAGCTCTCCGGAAGCGGCTCCCTGCTCTCGGAGATCCGGTCTCGCACGTCCAACCAGAGCTCGTTCGGCAAGGACGTACCCCGAAGGGTATCGAGTTCGCCAAGGGACCGATCCAAAGTCCTGATCGCGTGCCGACGTCCAGTGTCGAGCAGAGTTCCAGCAGGCCCATTGGGTTCCCAGGTGAGAAAACCGGCGGGTGGGATCCCGTCATTCCCGAACCGTGCCGTCGCGAACCCCGGATCGGGCGCCGGCGACTCCACCACGACCGGGACGATATCCGCGGACGGCCTCCAACCACTCGGGCCACTACCAGGTGTCGCGAGGGTGAGTGTTCCTTCCGGCAGGTCACGGACGTCACCGTGCAAGATTTCGCCATCAGGCACGAAATGCACGCGTTCGTTCACGTAAGCGGACTCGACAGTGAGATGCTTCAAGGCCGGCACGGCCTTCAGCGCCGCAGTGAGACTGGACGCGGCAGTCGGTGGCAGCAGGCATCCGTACAACCTGATCCGCCGGACCGCGCCCCAGGCCACCAGGCCGGCGGGCAATCCCGCGAGAGCCGCAGCGAACTGGGAGTCGTCGTGCCGGACGAATTCACCCGCGTCGGGGAGGGCGTACCGGCCGTCCCGGTAGTGGACGACCAGGGGGATGACCTGCCCCCGCGGCCGGTCACCGAAAGCGTTGGTGATGTTGCGAAGGTAACGCGGCTCGACGAACGCGACCACCGCGTTACGCGGCACGGCCAGGGCATCCGCCTTGCCACCGACGGCCGTCCGGGTGATCACCACAGTGGCAGGAGACTCCTCGGTCACCGGCTGGAGCCTGGGCCGGGCAGGCCCGGCGGCCGGGCCTCCCACCGCGAGGTGCCCGTCCGCGCTCAGCACCAAACGCGACTTCCCCCGCTCGAACTCATGACGCACGACCGCGCCCAGGTCACGCCCCAGTCCGACGCTGAGGGACTCCAGATCCTCCCGGGTCCGGCCGGACAACATGATCTCGTCCGCGTGGTTCCACCCACTGTCACGGAGCGCGGCCGCCAGCTGGGCCACCTCCGGCCGCGCCCCGCCCTCGCCCAGAACCACCTCGAACGTTCCCGGCCGTCCTGCGCCCATTCCCGGTACGGAACCCGGTTCCCCCGCCCAGAGACCACCGGGGAAAGGCACCGTCAGCAACGATCCGCGGATCCTGGCCGCCGGGAACAGCGACAAAGGTGCCGCGAGCCCCTTTTCGGCCGCCCGGTCCCTGAAATTCGCCAGGCTCGACTCGACCGGCAGGCCTTCAGGGTCTGTGACAACGAAGATCGGCCTACCGCCGGTTTCCTTCGCTTGGACGAACACCGCCATCTCGTCGCCCACCAAGACGTGTCCCGGTCCGGCCGCGAGCCGTTCCCAGAACGCGGTCAGCTCACGGGTATCCGACAACCGGGAAGCCAGCGGGACGCGGGAAGCGGGGCCCTGCGTGACGGGGATATCCGAGGGCGGCAGCACGCCCTCACCCACGTAGCGGGCATAAGCGTCGGTGCGTGAGGCAGGCGTGGTGAGCCCGACGCCGGCCAAGGCGGCGAACCATTGCATGGCGTGCGCCCATTGTTCGCTGATCGCGTGCCATTTCGCGGGGTCCTGCCGCTCGTTCGCGGCCAGATCGGTGATCTTGTCGAACGCTTCGTGCAGAGCCTTTTGGACTCCCTTCGCGGCATTGACGATTTGCTGCTCGCGCTCGGGTGCGAGTGACCGGTCGTCGAAGCGTCCGTCGTCGTTGAGGAACCTCGTGACACCGGCGATGCCCACCTTCAGGAGCGCGGGGAGCAGAGGGATCCTGGCACGCAAAGCCGAGTTCACGGCGGCACCGGCCGGGTCCCGCCGGTCCGGTTCGAGTTCGCCCGCCGCGTACAGGGCTTCTTTCATCGCCTCCGGATTGGCGACCAGGCTGTTGAAAACGTCGCTGTCGAGGAGAGCCCGACGGTCGGCCTCGGGGAGGTTCGCCGTGGAGAGCCTCCCGAGCCGGGTGACGAGCGCCTCGTCAGGGTGCGGGCCGAGCCCCTTGAGCGACGAGCTCGAATGGTGGAACGGATCGTTCCCCAGCTCCAGCTGGAAGGCGAGGTCGTCCAGCAAACGTCCGAACGTCTCTTGGGACAGCGGCTGGATCGTTTGCCGCCGCGGTACGCCGTCGAGGTCGAGCCGGCGACCTGGGAAGTTCTCGGCGGCGAACTTCGCCTCGCGGATCACCTTGAGTGCCCGCGTCCCGATCGGCCCCGGCACGTTGTCGATCGTGGCGTTGATCCGCGTGAACCTCTGGTCTGTCTCCACCCTCACCGGAGCCTGGTGGATCGTCCCTCCCGCCAGAGCGGCGAGATCCTGGCGCAGGGCCGCGAGGGCTTTCTCCTTGTTCGCGGCACGGTGCACCTCAGTGTCGTTCTCCCTCGCATCGCCGGCCTTGACCGTCGTTTCACTGGCGAAGGTAGAGGCCCGGCTGATGCCGGTAGCGGTCCGGACCGCGATGCTCGGGATGGTCAAGGCAGGACCGGAGACCCCGCCACGAGTCGCCGCGGGCGGCTCCAAACCGAGCAACGCCAGCCCTTCCCGATCGACCAGCAGATCGATGCGGCCGTCCGGGCCGGTGGACACGGGCTTCCCCTCCCGCCCGTTCGCTTGCGTGAAGATCATCGTGAAGTCCGGCGTCGCGCTGACCCAGTAGACGCCGTTTCCGCGTCCGTCCGGGATACCGCCGACCTCGATCGGGACCTCCTCCGCCGGAGCACCGAACTGCCGCTCTGCGCCGAGTTCACCGAGCAGCTCCGAAATGGGGCCGCCGAGCAACCCGCCCGACACCGTTCCCTCGTGCGAACGCTCGACGATAGCCCGTGTCGCCGCGTCCCGGCCGACGGTCAAAGTGGCGCCTTCGATCTCACGCTCCACGTGCCGGTCACCGAGATCGAGCTTGATCTTGAAGGAATCGATGGTCTTGCTACCCACTTCGACGCGGTAGCCGTCTTCGGACAGGAGAGCGGACAGGCGCCGGCCGAGCAAGGGCGCCTCGGTTCCGACCAACACCGAGAACGACCTGCCAGCGTTCTGGGTTTCGACGGTCTTCTGGATCTCCTCGTAGAGTTTGGGGGCTTCGATCGGGAATCCCCGAACAGGTACGTCGTCCGGCCAGCCGGCACCACGGCCCTGCCCCTGCCACTGTTCTCGCAGTGATCCGTTCACGGCGGGCGAGGGGGACCAGGTGTCGGTCAGGAACGACGGCAGCGTCGAACGCACCGAGGAACGCAGAACGCCCGGGCTCAGTTTTTCGATGGTCCGCACGGTTTCCTTACGCACGCCCGGAATGTGGCGGCTGTAAACCCCCGACCTGGCCCAAGGATGGACTTCCGCCCAGACCTGGATGCCGTAGACCCGCTGTGTCGCCTTGCCTTCCCAGCTGAATTTCACGGTCACGGCCGTCACCTCTTCGGGCCCGCGGAAGCTCGTGTGAGTTCCCGTCACCCCCGCGTGCGGGGAGATCGCTTGATCCAGTCCGAGCTTCGACGACCCCGTGAATTCCGGAACAGGCAGCTTCGGCGCGCCCTCGGCGCTGAGGCCGTATTTCTGTTCCCAAGCGGTCCCCGACCGATGCCGCGTCGACATCGTGGTGGACGATTCCACGTGGTAGTCCAGACCGGCCGGGTGCTCGTGGCCGTCCACCAACACGGCCTTCAGCACCAGCAACTGCTCGAGTTTGCCCGAGCTACCGATCTGCCTGCCGAACCGCGGCGCGCCACCGCGAAGCATCGCTCGCAAGGTGTCGCCGAATCCACCGATCGTGAGGTGGGTGCTGAGACTTTCCATCATCTGGTCGTGCAGCACCTTGAATTCGCCCGCGACCTTCGCGTCGGGAATCCTGGCTTCCCAGGAGCGCAGGTCGCTGGTCAGTTTCTTGATCAAGCCCGGTACCACCGACGAGGTCGCCGGGTCGAGGTCGCCCAGGATCTCCTCAGGGCCCCCTCGGGGCAGAGGGTGCGCCGAGGCACCGCTCGACTCGAGAGCCTTCGCGTCTTCCACGGCCAGCCTCGCCAGGCCCTCGGGAGCGAGTTTGCCGATCTCGCTCAGCGCCGACGCCGGCACCCAGCGCAGCTCCGCCAGCGGGACGTACTTCTCAAGCGACCGGCTCTGCAGTGTGCCGGTATGCCGCCCGCCGAACATCCCCGTTCGTGCTTCGAGCAGGGACAGGGTCAAGCGGTGGCGGTGATCCCACGCCACGAGGTACGCGCGCTCGGTGATCACGCGGCGGCTCTCGTCCACCACATGCTCGGACCGGTCGTCGATCCGCGAGCGGGCAAGCTCTCCCTTCACTTCGGCGCCGACGGTCGCGAGGCCCCCGGCCGGCACTGTGACTTTGCCGGACAAGCCGGCGCCGAGCTTCTTCCGTTCGTCGGGCGCCAGCTCGGTCGTGATCTGCGTCGTGTCGGCGAAGACGTGGTTCTCGTCCTTGCGGAGGATTTGTGGTGCCAGAAGATCCGTCTGCAGTTCCACGGTGCCGTGCAGGTCGCGGCTGCCGATGGGGACGAAGCCGCCCTCGTTGAAACTGTCCAGCGAGAGCACGTCCGCTTTCGCGGACAGCGGCAGTCTCGCCTGCCGTGCCGCGTGGCTCGCCCAGGTCTCGATCTTCTGCTGCGAGACGTCTCGTCCGGCCTCCCCTTCGTGATGAACCCCGAGCGCGGTGGGCTTGTCCCCGGCCGTGAGATATTTCATCGCACCCGACAACCGGTCCCGGGTCCGTTCGGACTCGGGCAGCAGCTTCGACAGCTCCGCGATGATCGTTGTCGGGAAGTCCAGCAACGCCTGCAGCGAGTCGAGCTCGGAACGGACGGCCCTGCCTCCTCGATTCAACGCCGAAGTGTCCAGCTCGGTCGCATCGAGCCACTCGGTCTCCTTGAGATTCACGACCGCCGTGCCGAGCCGCTCGCCTCGCCGGGCGGGTACCGCGATCTGGAGCCGGGCTTCGAGGCCGGGCATCCGCTCGCCGAACGCCGGGTCGTCGAATTCGAGGACCTTGTCGATATGCGCCCAATCGGTACCGACCCGGAAATTGAGGACAGCCGGATAGTTGAAGAGGTGAACGGCCTTCCCGCCGCCCGCCCAGCCCAGTTCACTCCGGACCGACTGGCCGATATTCCAGGAGCGCTCGTGTTCCCTCGAAGCCGTCGCTGAGCCGAGGATCGTCACCGGCCCCGCTTCCGCTTCGACCTGGACGGAAAGGATGCCTTCGCGCAGGCGCGAGCTGCCGACCTGCAAGGTCTCCCCCACCGTGACCTTGTCGGCGAGCTCCTTCCACGTTGCCTCTTTGTTGTGGTGGCCACGCCGCCGCTCCAACTGCGCGTCGATGAAGAGACTGCGCTCCTCGCCTGGCAGTGTCAGCCGTACCCCGGACACCAATTCCCGGACCTGGCCGGATTCGCCGAGGAGCACTTCGATGTCGTCCTGGAACATCTGGCTCTGTGCGTCGGTGATCTCCCCCGCTTCCGCCAGCGCGGCCGCGACGAAACCCGCGACCCTCTTCCGGTCGGTCTCGGCGATCTTCCAGTGCGCCGCGGCACGATCGGGTGCCTCGGCCGCCGTCATCCCCGCCTTGGAAGAGGCCTGGCCGTCACTTCCCGAGTCGAAGGCCATAGAGGATTCCGAGTCCATCTGCCCGGCCTCGGCGAGGTACACATGCACGGTCCCGTCCACCACCAGCTCGTGGACGCCGTCGTCCCGGACCGAGAGCCGCCGGGGGCCGGCGGATCCCGAGCCACGGCTGACCGGCCGGTCACCGGCCGCGGGCATGATCGTCACGGCGAACGGGAAGGCTTCGTCGTGCTTTTCGAACGCCCCGTGGATCTGCTCGGTCGATTCCCGGTCGAGGCTGGTGACCTGACTGGCCGACTCCGAGGCCGTTCGGCCGTAGGACATGTTCACCGTCACCTTGGCGCCGACCAGGTCGGTCAATGATTCGCCGAACCCGCTCCCGATGGAGCCTCCCCATTCCCGGCTGCCGCTCCGGTCGTCTCCTTCGCTCGCGTTGACCGAACGGCGATGCCCGAGCGAACTTTGGCTGCCCCCCGCGTGGGAAGACTGCGGCCGCGATCCTGGTTCCTGTCGCTGGCGCCGCACCAGGATCTCCAGTGGCTCGCGACGCGTGAATTCGAACGTCCGCTTGGCCATCCCGCCGGTCACGAGGTCCTTGCCGTGGTCGTCCCCGAGGTTGTCCAGCCAGGTCTTGAGCGCGGCGACCTCCTTGTCGCGCCGTTCCTTGAGGTCGAGCTGCTCGACAATGGCGTCGAAGACCCTCTTCGTTCCCTTGAGTTCGACGTGCTTGATGCGTTTCCGCACCGCGGCGAAGTCGATCGCCCGCTGCTTGGCCGGGCCCCCGTCGGCCGGGGTCAAGGGTTCCACAGGGGCGCTCTTGGGCCAGTCGAGTTCGAGGTCGAGCACTACGTCGGTGCCCGGATCGCGCTCCCGCCCTCCTCGCGAGTGCGTCTTCTCGAAGACCTTCACCCGGTAAGTCACCTCGTTCTTCGAACGGGTCACCTGCCGTTGTTCCGTCAGGTCGAACGCGCTGATCGATTCCCTCTTGGCCATGGCGGCGCTCTGGGAGGCCGAGCCGATGCCGCGGAGCCCGCCGGAGACGGTCACCGGCCCGGCCGGAGCGCTGAAGCTCGTCGGGTTGACCGGTGTGCGCTCGATCTGTTCGCCCGTCTGGACGGTTTTCGCCAGGTGCTCACTCGACGCGACCGTTTCCACCGTCCGGTCGACGGGATTCCGCGCTTCTTCGATGGCGTGCACCTGGACGGAGATCGTCATCCGGCCGACATCCCACTTCAGCCCGTCGAGTGTCTCCTCGAAGACCTTGAGTGTGGCGTCGGTGAGATTTTCCCGCACCCACTGCTCGTACTTCGGCGCCTTCTCCAGCACAGCCAACCGAATGGCTTCGAAATCCGGATCGCCGACGATTGAGGGACGCGTCAGCCGAGCGAGGCCGGCACGGTCCTCGGCGTGTTCGAGGAGGGTCGGCATGGAGGGCGAGGTGAGAGCGCTGAGCGAGGGGTTCGACCGCCGCCACAGACCGCGACGTCCGGTTCCGTCCGAGCCCTGCGAGCGAGGCCGAGACCCGGACGAGCCTCGTCGATCGGTGGGTGTCGGTGGTGGGTCGGGGTCCTTCTTGGGTTTCCTCGGGGCTTCGGCCGGGCGGTGCATCGCGTTGTACGGCTCGCTGGAGACGACCGAGGTGACACCCGCGCGTGCCGGGTCGGGGTTGCGCAGGCCCCCACCGTGGTCCCCGGCCGCGAGGGACAACTGGTCGAGGACGGCCATGGTCTCGGAGGCGATGAACCGATCGGTCTCCGGCGACTCGCCCATGATGCCCCGTACCAGCTCACGACGAGCGCCGGCGGACGAGTCGCGGTAGCCGTCCTTGCCGCCCGCCGCGTGGATGATCTCGTGCAGCATGGCGCCCTTGCCGGAGCCGAGGAACCACTCGACCTGGTTGGTCTCCCCTGTCCCGTCCTTGACGGTGACCGGGAGGCTTTCCCCGGAGTAGCGATCCCACCCTTCGGCGAACCCGTCCGCGGCGATCGCTTCCAGCCGGAGATGGGCACGGTCGCCGTTGCCCAGCCACAGGAGCTTCGGATCGGTCGCGGCTTCGAGTTCGCCGAGTTCGGTCTGCAGCGACTTGATGAGGTTTTCCCGGGTCTTCTGATCGACGTCGTCCGAGACCAGGGCCAGCGGAACGGTGATCTCGCGGATCCAGATCCCGTTCGCCAGCCGGCCGCGCCGGACGGTGAACCGGACTTGAGTGATCCGGCCCCCCAGCTTGCCGTCGTCGCGCTCGGCTTTGGCATAGGGCTCGAACCGCTCGGCCATGTACGGCGTCGCCGTGAGGTCTGTCCGGAGCTGTTCCCACTCCGCCCACTCCGCGCGCCCGAGCGGCGGCCGCGCAGTCTCACCGGACATCGCTCCCGCCGTGGTGTGCGCGGCCTCGTCGGCGTACGCGAACGGGATCAGCAACGCATGGTCGGCGGTGGTGTCGTCGCGGGCCTGGCCACGGGAAGCGTCGGCGCGGCCGGTCCCGGCGGCACGCACCGATGAGTCGGTCACGACCGGTGTTTTGACCTCGGCCGCCCGCGCGGGCGAGGTCGCCGGCTCGGCGATCTTCCTCTCCGGCTCCGCCCGGGTGGGTGCCGGGCGGGCGGGCGCGTCGGACTGCTGCGCGGCGACGGTCTCCACTCCGGGCCGGGCCTCTGGCCGGTTCGGCGTCCCCGGGCCGGGCCGGGCACTCTGCGACGCCGGCGGTTCGGCCCGGGACTGGACTTCCGTCTGCACAAGGTCCGGTTTGCCGGTCCGGAGGGACGGTTCGCCGCCGGTCGCCCGCTGAGCAACGGGCTTCTCCGTGGCTGTCGCGCGTTCGGCCACCGGTGCCTCGGCGGCCGCCGGCCGGGTGGCGGCCTGTTGCGCGGCCGCGGCCGGTGCCTGGTCGGCCGGGGTAGCGACGGTGACGGAGGTTGCGGCCGCTTGCTCGGATATCGCCGCGGCTTCGGGAGACGGTGCTCCGCTCTCGGTGGTCCGGGGGGCCGAGGTGGCCGCGCCGGAGTCCGCCGGGGCGTTCTCCGCCGGTTTCGGCCCGGCCGACGAGGTGTCGACGGCCTTCGCCTCGGGCTGCGCGACCGGCGCGGGAGCGGCGGCGCGGCCGTCTCGCCCGGCAGCCGGTTCGGATCCGCCGTTCAGATACCGGTCGACCGCCGACTTGCCGCCGTCCGCAGCGGCGGACGCCTGCGCGGTGGTGACAGCGGGCCGGCCGGTCTCCCCCGGGTTCGCCTGCGGTTGCGTGACCGGGATGAGGGAGTCTGTCGTCGTTCCCGGCTTCCCTTCCGGTACCGGGGCCGTGGGTTCGGCGGATTCGGCGGGCGAGGTGAGGGGGGCCGGACCGGACTGGTGCGGGCCGGCCTCGGACAGGCCCGTCTCCTTGCCGGTAAGTCCTGTGTGGACGGTATCGGTCAGGGAAGTGCTGGTGCCGCCGGGCTCTGCCGCGACGTTGCCGGTCGCCCAGGGTGTCGAGCCCGTTAGGGCGGAGGTGTCTTCCGGTGTGGCGGTGAACAGGGCCCCGAACGTTTGCCCGGCCGTGGCGGTCACCGTCCGCGGTGCTTCCGCGGCGGCCGCCCGCTGGTCGGCAGCGATCGTGTCCGCATAGGACGGTGGCGGTTCAGCGGTAACGACCTCCCGCTGCTCGACGCCGGTCTTGATTTCGCCGCCGGTCTTGATGTCACCACCGGTCGTGCCATCGCCTCCGGTATCAGCCGGTTTTCCGGTCGACGTCGTGTAGTCCGGCGACGGTGCGCCTGGCAGATGTCCCAGGTCGGTCAGCAACGTGTCCAGTTGTCCGCCCAGCTCCGGAATCGTCAGCTTCGGCGCACCCGGCAGATGCCCCAGATCCGTCAGCAGCGTGTCCAGCCGCCCGCCCCCAGAGCCACCGCGTCCTCCGCCGAAACCGCTGAACGCCCCCAGCATCCCCAGCCACGGACTCGCGTGCGGAGACCCCGTCGCCGCGTTGACCGCCGGCGCCGACAGGAACACCACCGCGACCTGCCCGGCCCCATAACCCACATGCCCCAACGCCTGCACCGAACCCGGGAACAGCTCCTTCGCCACCACCAGCCGATCCCCCGCCGCCGCCAACGACTCCGCCGTCACCCCCTTCACCGCCAGCTTCTCCGCCAGCAGACCCCCCGCCTCCTTCTCCGCCCCCCTCCCCGCCACCCCACGCACCCACACCGCACCCCCATGGAACAACCCCGCGAACGCACCCCCCAGCGCCCCACCCACGAACGACCCCACCAACGACTTACCATCCAGCTCGTCACGCGTATCCGCGACGATCTGCCCCAACTGGATCGACAGATCCAAACCACCCATGATCCCCGCACCCGCCGCCGCGAACCCCACCACCGGAACCGCCGCCCGCCCGGCCGCCCTCACCACCTGGACCGCCAACTCCTTGTTCAACTTCAACGCACCCAGCGCCTGCATCTTCGCCACCAGCGACCGCCAAACCGCCATCAAAGCCTGCCGCGCGGTCAACATCGCCAAACCCACGAAAGCCGCACCGACCAACGTCGCCAGCAAGTGAATGATCGTCGCCAGCGCCAACGCCGCCATCGCGATCATCATGACCTTCGCCTTGACCACATCCGCCGCAGCCGTCCTCGCCATCTTCGCCAGGCCTTCGGCGGACTTCTCCAGAGCCTCGGCCCCCGACACCACCTCCCGCCCCAGCCAGGAGGCGAAGAAGTCGCCCGTGTCACCCGCCAACGCCGCACCGACACCGCCACCACCAGTCCGCGCCGCGTCCTCGAACTCCCGCACCGCCACCTCGAACTCACGCCACGCCCGCTCCAGCGCAGCCAACGCCTGATCGTTACCCTCCGGCCACGACATCCCCAACGTCACCAGGAAGAATTTCTGCAACTCCGCAGGCAACTTCACCGAACCCCCGGCCATCCCACTTCACCTCCTTCCCTGATTCGTTGTCCGCCAAGACTTCTTGTGCTCGCTCGCCAGCGCTCCGGGTCGTGCGCGCGACCCGGAGCGTCGACGTCGGTCTCTCTGTCGGTCAGGCCAGCCTGAGCCGGTACGCCTGCATCGCCAGCGTCAGCGGATAGTAGAAACTCACGCGGTCGTCGCCACCCGACAGAGTTCCGAGTCCCCTGGTCCCGGCGTACGCGGGACCGCCGGAATCACCGGGCAACGTCACGATCTCAGCGATGAACGTATTGTTGATCACGCCGACGTTGGTGTTGACGGACTGATTCACCGCGAGAATCCGCCCCGCACGCGTCCCGGTCGTTTTGCCGTGTGACTGGATCTGCTGCCCCACAAGGGGAACCGCCGCGGAGGTGATGCGCTGCCCGGTGACGATCTGCCCCGGCCCGGTGCCATTCGGGCGAGCGAGCAGCCCCGTGTCCGCGCCAGGGCTGTTACTGGCCACGACCGGTGCGCCCGTGACGTCGCCACCGGACCACGTGCCACCGGCGTTCGTGCAGTGCCCGGCGGTGAGCATGAACGGCTGACCGTCGCGCGTGACATTGAAGCCCAGCGAGCAGTTCGTCCCGGCGCTGCTGCTGATCTGTTCGCCCCCGGCGATGTGCAGGGAGAGCTTCCCGGTGCGCCGCTCGACCCGGACGCTGTCGCCGTACTTCGCGGCCGCGGCGGTGACCCGGTCGGCGGTCGCCTTCGTCGCCGAGTCGTAGATGCTGACGACGACTTGGTTGGTGCTCGTGTCGATACCCCAGGCGGTTTGCGGAACGTTCTTGATCTTGTCCAGTTCGTTCTTGACCGCGGTCAACGCGGAGAAGGAACGCTTGACCTTCTTCGCGGTAAGGCCGGCCGCTCGTACTTTGCGCTCCGCGACCCCGTCCACGACGCTGACGACGGCTTTTCCGTTTTCGAGGTGGACTCCCCCAGACGCGAAGCCGAGTGAATCCGCGACCTGGGTGGCGCCTTCGATCGCCACCACACGCTGCGCGCCCGCCGTCGCGGGTACGGCGACGGTCGCCGCGAACAAGGCGATCAGCGCGGTGAGCAAGGTAAGCAGTCTTCGATTTCGCATGGTTCCTCCTCGGGCCCAGTGCTCCGTCAAGCCACCTTCACGGCGGTGAAGCTCCGCGTCCATGCCAGGGGACGGCGTGAGCCCAAGAAGAGGGAATCACTTCACGAACCGGTAACCGGTCAAGTCCGATCAAGCGGGTTAAGTCGCAGCAGCGAACCGGAGCGCGACTGTCCACAAGGGGCGCCGGGCACTTGCTGGATGCCGGCTTCGGTGTCGCGAAAGCCACTTTCGGGACACGCCACGTCGCGAAAGCCACTTTCGCGACGTGTCCGAACCTGCCGTCGCACACAAAGACGCCACCACCGGTGACGAAGGGGACTTTCCGCGCGCGCGATGAGGGGAAAGCTCCCATCACCTCGCCGATCAACGTGCGACCATCGCCACCGGCGACAAATCAAGATCCACTTGAGCCACGTGGCATTCCGATCGGCCGGTCACGCTCGCTTGCCGCGGCGCCGCGAGATCAGTGCCCGGAGGACTCGGCGCAGTTGAGGCCGCGAAGGCAGGTAGTAGCCGAAGAACGCCGCTCGCGAAAGCCAGGCGACGCGACCCCGGAACGCCATCCCCCAAGCCTCGAGAACGGCGTGATCACGACCGAATCCGGCGGTGACGCCGACGCTCTTCCAGGTGAACGCGCGTTGCCGGCGGCCCCGGATGACCCGCGCGACGTTGGCGCCCACCCAGCTTCCCTGCCCGATCGCCCAGGCCGCGTCGACCGGGCACGGCTCACCGGAGGCCAACGGCACCGAAGCGGCATCACCGCCGCTCCACACTCCCGGGGCGATCTGCAACAGACGATCGGTCCGCACGGCGCCCCGGTCGTCGACCGGGAGATCGTCGAGCCCCGGCAGCGGGCGCGGCTTGTTCCCGACGGCCGCGACCACGGTGGAAGCGGAGAGCCAAGCCCCGTCGTCGAGCTTCACGCCGTCGGCCGCCACCGCGACCACTCGAGCCGGAGCGAGTACACGGACACCGTTGCCCTGGATCTCCTCGCGGACGTGCGCACGGAGCTTGGGCGGCATCTCCGTGGCCAGTTCACCGGTCGTGCTGACGAGCACGACGTCGGCGCATTCTCGTTCCGGGGTTCCTTCGGTGGCACGGGCCAGCCGCTGCGCGATCGCGACCGACGCCTCGACGCCGGCCAGCCCTCCGCCGGCCACCACCACGCTCAGCGATTTCCGCCGGAGCTTTTCGTCTTTCGCCGAACGGGCGCTTTCCACGCAATGGTCGAGGTGGGCGGCGAGTTTCCCGGTCCGCCCCGCGTCCCGCAACCGGAAGGCGTGCTCTTCCATTCCCTCTACCCGCCCCAAGTCCTCGTACTGCCCGGTTCCCACGATCAAATGGTCGTAGTGGACAGTCTGTTTCGCACCGTCGACCCGTTCGACCTCGACGGTCCGGGCCGCTCGATCCACGCTCCTGGCGAAACCTCGCACGTGCCGCGCGGCGGGCATCGCCTCGGCGATCGGACTCAGCTGGGCGTCCGGCGGCAGTTCACCGGACAGGACCTCCCCGGTCCAACCGTGAAAAGTGTGGACGGTCGCGGGTGCGACCACGGTGAAGTCGACCTGCTTGCCGACCTTCCGCTTCAGCGCACGGTACGACCAGATCGACAAGTATCCCGCGCCGAGGAAGACGACGTGATGCCGTCGATCGGTCGTACTCATGTCGGCTCCTCAGCTGAGCGTTCAACGCGTCGATTCTTTTCAAAGCGGTTCGTCGACCTTAACGGGAAATGGCCACTCGGCGCGTGGTGGACGACCTTTATTCGACCCAGCACACAATGTGGAGCGGATGACCTTTCCCCGCCACCCAGGTCGCGTGGCGCCCGCCAAAGCCTCTGCCTCCACTGAGAACTCTGCGACACGGCCTGCCCTCGACACCGGCCAACGGATCTTCCGGTCAACGACTCGGCGCTTTCGCACAATGCGACATTGTCCCCTCAGTGTCCTTTGGGGCGGAAAAGGCGGAAATTCGCACAGGCGACCACAATCAAGCGGCCGCCATCGGGTAGACCGACAGGGCATATACCAACCTCGGCACCACCGCGGCGTATCAGCCTCCCAGCCACGACCAGTTGGAGGGAAATCCCTTATGAAGGAGCCAGCGCGGACCGTGGATTACATCGTCGTCGGAGCGGGATCGGCCGGATGCGCCCTCGCGGCACGGCTCGGCGCCGACCCCGGCGTGAAGGTGGCACTCGTCGAAGCGGGTGGCCCCGATGACGACCCCGCCGTCAAGATTCCCGTCGCGTTCCCCACGCTTTTCGGCGGCGCGGCCGACTGGGACTACCGCAGCACCCCGCAGCCGGGCCTCGACGGGCGGGTCGTCCGGGTCCCCCGTGGCCGGATGCTCGGGGGCTGCTCGTCCCTCAACGCCAACGTCTGGACTCGCGGCCACAGCGCCGACTTCGACGGCTGGGCCGAGGCCGGCGCTACCGGCTGGTCCTACGAAGACATCGAACCGTACTTCCGGCGTTCCGAACACCGCATCGGCGATGACGCGTCAGCTGTCTACGGCGTCGATGGCCCGTTATACGTCGAGGACGTACGGGGCGAGTCCGAAGCGACGTCGGCTTTCCTCGATGCCTGTGCCGAGCTCGGTCTCCCGCGATCGGCGGGCGTGAACACCGCGGATCACACCGGTGCCGGCCGTATGCCCACGGCCCAGCGCCGTGGCGAACGCTGGAGCGCGGCGGACGGGTATCTGCGGACCCTGGACCACCCTGGCCTGGAGGTCATCACCGGCCTGCACGTTCGGCGGATCGTCGTCACCGACGGCCGGGCCACCGGCATCGAGGCCCTCGCATCCGACGGGTCCGTCGTGTCGATCACCGCGCGCCGCGAGGTCATCCTCAGCGCGGGCGCCGTCAATTCACCGCAGTTGCTGATGCTGTCCGGTATCGGCCCGGCCGCCCAGCTCGCCGAACACGGCATCGACTGCGTCGCCGATGTACCGGGTGTCGGGCTCGGCTTGCAGGACCACGTGTTCACCCCGCTGATCGTCCACTGCCCGAAACCGGTGACCCTGGCTTCGGCAGGTGATCCGGCCGCTGCCGCGCTCTACGAGTCCGAACGTCGCGGGCCCCTGACCTCCAATGTCGCCGAAGCCGCCTGTTTCGTCGCCAGCGACCCCGGACGGCGGGCGCCCGACCTGGAGATCAGTTTTCTCCCGGTGGCGTTCGTCGACCACGGCGTCGATCCTCCGTCCGACCACGCGCTCACGATCGCCGTCGTACTGGTGCAGCCGGAGAGCTCCGGCCAGGTCCGGTTGCGATCGGCGGATCCGGCCGACGCGCCCGAGATCGATTTCGGCACCTTCACCGATTCCGCGGGCGACGACCTGCGCCGGCTGATCTACGGCGTGACGATCGCGCGCCGGATGCTCGGCACGGCCGCTCTCGCACCCTACGTGGGGAAGTCATGGCATCCAGCACTCGATCTCGATGACGCCCGCAGTGTCGAGCGGCATATCCGGAACCACACCGACACCGTCTACCACCTCGCCGGTACCTGCCGGATGGGGGCGGACGAGAACGCCGTGGTGGACGCCGAGCTGCGAGTGCGCGGGGTGGCCGGGCTCCGGGTCGTGGACGCCTCCGTCATGCCGCGCATCACCCGGGGGCACACCCACGCCCCGACCGTCATGATCGCCGAACGCGCCGCCGACCTCATCACCCACCGGGAGTGACCGTCGTGAAAAAACGGATGAACGCCATTCTCTGGAAAATCATGATCCGCCTCGCGCCCAAGCGGTGGTTCATCCGCTTCATGCGCACGTTTCTGGTCCCCGCGGACCGATTCCTGCTCAAGCGAACGAACGGCAGGTTCAGCCTCGGCGGCACCACGGGCGCCGGCACGCTGTTGCTCACCACTACCGGCCGTCGCACCGGCAAGCACTACTCCTCGCCCCTTTTCTTCACCCCGTACGGTGACGCCGTCGCTGTCGTCGCGTCGAACTACGGTGACCGCAAACACCCGCAGTGGTCGGAAAACCTCCTCGCCGACCCCAGGGCCACGGTCACCCTGGGCAGCAGGGTCTTCCCGGTCACCGCGCGCCTTCTCACCGGGGAAGACCATGAGTCGCTCTGGCGCCTCATCACCAGCTATGGACCCGCCTATCAGGACTACTTGACCACCAGCGGGCGCGGAAAGTTCCGCATTTTCGCCCTCGACGAAGCACGCCCGTCCTCGTGATCGGAGGAGCCGTCACCATGAGCGTCCACACGGAACACACCGCCACCCCGCTCTATTTCGACGAGATCCGGGAACGAGTGCTGACCCGGCTCACCACCTTCCTCACCGGCAAACGCGACGCCGCCGCCGGGCGGGGTCTCGTTCCGGAAATTCCCGAGATGATCAGGGGTTTCGTCACGGCGGGCGGGAAACGACTCCGTCCCATGCTCTGTTCGGCAGGTTGGCGTTCCGCCGGTGGCGCGGGGCTTCCCGACGTCGTCGTCGACGTCGCGGCGGCTCTGGAGATGTATCAGACGTTCGCCCTGATCCACGACGACGTCATCGACGGCAGCGCGACGCGCCGTTCCCAGCCGACGGTCCACCGCTCGATCGCCGCCCGGTATCCGCAGGTCTACGATGAGCGGCGCTTCGGTGAAGCCGCCGCGATCCTCATCGGCGACATGGCCCTGATGTGGTCGACGGAACTGCTCACGAGCGCGGCGCTCCCGGCCGGCTGCCGGTCCGCCGTCAGGGCGCTGGTGGACACGATGCGCGAGGAAATGCACTACGGCCAGTACCTCGATCTTTTCACTTCCCTCGGCTCCGTCGACGATCACCGCACGCCGATGACCGTCATCCGGTACAAGACGGCGAAGTACACCGTCGAACGTCCGCTCCAGCTGGGGGCACTCCTGGCCGGCGCGGACGCCGCGCACCTCGATCTGCTGAGCCGGTTCGCGTTGCCACTGGGCGACGCGTTCCAGCTACGGGACGACCTTCTCGGTCTCTTCGGAAACTCGTCCACAACAGGCAAACCCGTCTTCGACGATCTGCGTGAAGGCAAGCACACCGTGCTGCTCGCGTTGGCCGCGCAACGCGCGGACACCGCCGGACGCGCGCTACTCGAACGGCACCTCGGCGACCCGGCGCTGACCGAGCAGGACGCCATCCGGGTCATGGACGTCATCGAGGGCACCAGGGCTCCGGTGATCGTGGAAGACATGATCGCCGACCGTCACGCCGAAGCCCTCGCGGTACTCGACACCTCATCGTTGCCCGCGGAGGTCACCGCGGAGCTGCGCCTGATCGGTGCTCTCCTGGTGGAGCGCGACTCGTGAGGTACGCCGTGCTGGACGTGGACGGCACCTTGTCGCCGGGGATCATGGGGCGCCGTTATCTGGAGAACCTGATCGACGACGGAGTCTGCGGGCAGGAGGAGGGACAGGCCTGTCTGCGGGCGATCAGCCGTTACGCGACCGGCGGCAGGTCACGTCGTCCGGCGATGACCGAGGCCTACCGGGCCTACGCGGCCGGGTTGCGCGGCGCCTCGGTCGCCGACGCCCAGGCGACCGCCGCCCGGACGTGGCGAACTTGCCGCGACGATCTCTTTCCCTTCGTCGAGCCGCTCATCGACCTGTTCAAGCGGTATCGCTATCGGATCGTCCTCGTCTCCGGCAATTCCGATCTCCCGCTGCTGGAGGCGGTACGCGATCTGGGGCTGTACTCCGCACATGGCGCGCGGCTGGTGGAGGCGGCGGGGAGGTTCACCGGCGAGCTCCTGACCACCCCCGGCCTGCCGGGTGGCAAGACGGCGGTGATCCGGGAACTGATGGCGACCGAGGGCATCGAGCACGATGCCACCGTGGCCATCGGCAATGGCGCGATCGACGCGGAGATCTTCGACCACGCGGGTGCGGCCTTCGCCTTCGAGCCCGACGACGACCTCCAGGCCCTCGGTACAGATCGACACTGGCAAATCGTCGATCGCGAAACGATCTTGACCGCGTGCGCCGAAGTGCTGGCAACTTCGACAAGTCCGAGGGAGTACGCGAAATGACCCGACAGGATCCGTACACCGAGCTCGACCTCACGATCAGCGACCACGCGCAGGAATGGCGGCACCGGGCACGGGTGTTCGCGCGGGAGCACGCCACTCCGACCGGCCACCGGCTGGACCGGATGACCGCGGCGGAGGCGGTCGAAGCCGGTTCGCCGTACTTCGAGTTCATGGCCGAGGCCCGCAAAGCCGGCTTCCTCACCCTGACCGCCCCAGCCGAGTTCGGCGGCATCGGCCTGACCAGGCTCGAAGAGTTCCTGGTCTTCGAGGAGCTGGCCACCGGGGACGCCGGACTGGCCACCAGCCTGTTCCTCGCGCCGTTGGCCTTCCAGTTCGTCTGCAACTTCGGCAGCCCCCGGCTCGTCGACGAGCTCAGCCGCCCCTATTTCACCGGCGAGCGGCCGTCGTGGTCCAGCTGTTTCGCCATCACCGATCCGCACCACGGCTCCGACATGATGGCGGCGCACACCCCCGCCCTGACCGTCGGCGGCGGGGACACGACGGCGCACCTCGACGGTGACGAGTGGGTGCTGAACGGAAGCAAGGCGGAGTGGACCAGTTGCGCCTTGACCGCGTCCCACGCCCTGGTCTGCTGCACGCTCGACCACGACAGCCTGGCCAAGGGAGGGATCTTCGTCGTCCCACTCGACACTGCCGGTGTCACCCGCGGCGAGCCGCTGGACAAACTGGGGCTCCGCGCCCTCAACCAGGGCGGCCTGGCCTTCACCGACGTCCGGCTGCCCAAGGAATACTTGCTGATCGGTGAGCAAGCCTATGCGACCGCCATGCACGCGACGCACGCCTTGGCGAGCGTCTCCATGGCGCTCTTGGCGTTCGGAACGGGCCGCGCGGCCTACGAGGGCGCGCTCAGTTACACCGGGCACCGGGTACAAGGCGGCAAGCCCCTGCGAGAGCACCAGTCCGTCCAGCTCCGGCTGTTCCGGATGTTTTCGCGGCTCGAGGCCGCCCGCGCCCTCAACCGGGCGGTCTACACCCACAACTACGGCCTGGCCGACGTCGGCGATCTCGGCTCGATCGCGCATGCGGCGGCGAGCAAGGTGTTCACTACGGACGCCGCCTTCGAAGTCTGCAGCCTGGCGATCCAGCTCTGCGGCGCGCGGGCGACCCGCCGCGAAGGTGTCGAACTCCCCGGCGGGGACGTGTTCTACCCGGAAAAGCTGCTCAGGGACGCGCAGTCGTTCAAGCTCGCCGACGGTGAGAACGACCTGCTCGCTCTCGTCGGGGCCGCTCATCTGCGGTGATCTCCGATGATCACGGCACCGGCCGTCTCGCGGATGGAACCCCTACATCTGTCCGACCTCGCCGTGCACGTTCCGGCTCGGCGGTCAGCCCAAGGTTACCGTCACGGTCCAGAAATGTCCGCACCGTGAGCAGGCCTGGCTCGCCGGATTTGAGGAGTCTGCATGTCGGACACCAGTTTCGACGCGGAGGGACTTCGGAAGTCCGCCAGGAACATCGGCAAACTTCTGAACGACATGGACGCCTTCGACACCATCAAGGGCCAGCATCCGGACGCGGGCTCTTTCGCCACGGCCCAGTGGCTCGAACGAATGGTGGACGATCGACGAAACGGCCTCGTCTCCCACGCCGCTCACCTCAAGACCATCTTCAAAAAGCTGGAAAGCTCGCTCAAATCGATCGCGGATTCGATGGAAGACGCGGATCGAGGCAACGCCGAAAAGATCGCAAAAAGCCTGGAAGGCGACTTGGTCGGCAAGATCACCGCCGACGATGCGAAGACCGAGAAGCGGCAACACAACTTCTCGGGCGGCAAGAACGACCCCGATGACGGCAACGGCTACGACGACTCGTTCAATCGAAACTAGGATGCTCCATGGCGGACAACGAAAACAAATTCCTCGTCGGCGCGAACGTCGAGCCTGCCCCGGATTTCGACGCCGGCCTGTACAAGTCGGTGTCCGAAATGGAGCGTGCCGCGGAGAAGCTGCTCAAGAATGCCAAGAACGACGTGTCCGGTTTCGAGTACCTCAGCGGTAACTCCAGCCTGGAGCACAGTACCTCGGCCGAACGGTGGTATCGGCTCGAGAAGGACTTCAAGTCGGCGGTCGATCACCTCGGCGAGGTGAACGAAAAGTTTGCGAAGGAGATCAAGGGCGTCCAGGACTCGCTTTCCGGTGCATCGGCCGACGCCTTCCAGGACTACGCGTCCGGAATTCACAAGCAGAGCGATGAACTGTTCAGCACCCTTACCGAGAAACAGTACGGAACCACCATCGGGAACGTCGGACACTCGATCCAGTCTTTCGCGGCGAAGTGGTGGGAAATCAAGAGCAACTCAAAGAAGAATCACAAGAGTTCCCAGGACGACCTAAAAAAAGACGCGAGTGTACGAATCGATAACGCACAGGACCTCGCCGAGGTCAGCCAGATCAACACGCAGCTCAAGACGGACCTCGAAGCCCTGAAGACCAGAACCGAGGGCGATCTCGTCCGCGAGCTTCAGGAACTCTTCAACTCGCTCGCCCGGCAGTATGAGACTCGCGTCCACGATCTGGCACCGCTCCACATCGTGGACGGCCACGCGAACCGCCCCGAACCCACCCCGCCCGCCGCCGACAACTCCCCAGCGGCCGACACCACCACACCCACACCCGACACCACCCCAGCACCCGATACCACCACACCCACCGACACCACCCCCACACCCGACACCGCCCCGGCACCCGACACCACCGCCACCACCCCAGCTTCACCATCCACGGGCGGCGCCACTTCCGGCGGCGCCGCACCTCCTTCGTCGACAGGCAGCTCCACACCCGCCTCCACCGCACCCGCCGCCGGCGCCCTTCCCACCAACTCCGCGCCCGGGACGCCGGCCAACTCCCCGGCCATGCCATCGACCGGCGTACCCGCAAGCAGCACCGCCCCCGCCGCCGACACCACCCCAGCCGCCGACACCAAACCCAGTGCAGCCAGCACACCCACGACCCCCGCCATACCGACCACCAGCCCCGCTTCACCGTCCACGGGCGGCGCCACTTCCGGCGGCGCCGCACCCCCTTCGTCGACAGGCAGCTCAACACCCGCCTCCACCGCACCCGCCGCCGACGCCCTTCCCGCCACGAGCTCCGCGCCCGCGATGCCGGCTGCCTCCCCGGCCACGCCATCCACGGGCGCTTCATCCGGCGCACCCGCCGGTAGCGCCGCACCCGCCGCTGCTCCACCTGCCGATACTCAGCCTGGCTCTGGCGAGGCCCCGGCGGTCACTGATCGCGACGAACGGCAAGAGGCGCTCGAGGAAGCCAAGGCAGCAGTGGACCGGGTCCTGGATCGGGCGATCGACCAGCAGGATCCGGACAAGCCGGAGCCGGCTGCTCAGGGCGGCGGAGCTTCGAGTGGGAGCGCCGGGCCGGACTCATGGCGCGCACAGCTCGACCAAGCGCATCAGGCCGTCGATCAGGCGATCGAGGCATTGGGCAGCGACAGCGATTCACCCGCCCGCCAGCAGGCACTGGAAGAGGCGGAGGCAGCAGTGGACAAGGCCTTCGAGTCGGTCGAGGAACAGGATTCCATGGCGAGCTTCCTCGATGGTTCAGAACACGGTGACCGCCACGAACACCATCACCACGAAGACCACCGTCGCGGGCACCACGATGACGCCGGACGAGAGCCCTCGCACGAACGCGGTCGCCACGGTGAACGCCCTGAGCACGCCCACGCCGGGCCTTGGCAGCAAGGAAATCGCCGCGGGCACGAAGACGGGCACCGGCCGCCCTGGACCGTACGAGAGCCTTGAGCCGCCGACCAGATCTTCAACACCCTCGCCGCATACTGCACGCGAATCAGTGACTCAGAACGCTAGAGCTCACATCAAGGCAGCGTCCGGCGGCTCGGCCTTGGCACCGAACCCTGGGGCTCAAGGAACACGCCACCAGGCCGACGGTCTGTTCATCGAGGATATTCGTTCGAGTAGGTGAATGGATGTGGGAATGACTGTGCTCGTCGCCAGGAGCGCACAAGGCGTCAAGGGCCTGTTCCCGGCGGCTGGTTGCGGGCGAACCTGACCGCCTCCCGGGCCGACGACCTTTACGAGCTGATCTCCGAACCCGGCCGTCGCCGAGGGCCTGCTGGACCGACTGATCAAGAACAGTCACAAACGAGGAGACCAGGTAAGACCGACCTCAGGACCCGCACCCTGCCGTACCAAGCCCGCGAAGGAACTCATGAGGGTCGCGTCCACCTCGTAAGTACACGAAGGAGGCGACCAAGCCGTGTTCAGTGCTACCTCACCGAACACGGCTCGATACCGTCCGACGTCGCGGGCACCGATCAGAGGGTGAAGATACCGCGCAACCCGTCCCGCCCGTTGACGCCCAGTTTGCGATAAACCTTGGACAGCCGGGCTTCGACCGTTCTCGTCGACACGGACAACCGATCGGCGATCTCCTTGTTCCGCAGTCCGGCGCGCGCCAGTTCCGTCACCTCTCGTTCCGGATCCGTCAACGGCACATGCTCGGTGGCGCGGCACAGGTCGTTCAGCACCGCGGTGAACTCCGGCCGCAGCACGACCCCACCGAAATCCCCTTGTTCGTCGCGGCGCGGCGCACCGTCGGAATCCACGGCGATGGTGGACGCCGCGTACAACGAAAGCGCCAGTGTTTCCCTCGCTCCCCAGCGGCGCGCCGCGATGACTCCCGCGGTGGCGAGGGAGGCCGCCAGCACAGGCCGCTGAAGTACGTGCGAGCAAAGCGCCGCGTGCGACCGCCAAGGGAGCACAGCCGGATTGTGCACGGCACGGCCGAGCAGCAGCCGGCCGCAGGCCTTGTAGTCGTCGTACCCGAGTTCGTGCCGTCCGGTGGCGAGATGCAGTCCGCCACGCGCGAAAAGGAGCTCGGCCTCATCGGCGACGTCGGTCAACGGGCCGTCGAAGTCGTGTTCACGCAGCAGAGCCCACGCTCGGCCGAATTCACCCGCCGCAACCGACGCGGAGACCGTCCACGCGACGGCGAGGCTTCGAAGCTCAGCGGGGAGCTCACCTGCCAAAATATCCTTCATCGCGTCGGCCGCGGCTTCCCGCGCCGCTCCCCAAGAGGTCAATCTCGCCCGCAACAGGGCAAGGGCCGACCGTGTCGACGCGGTACCGGGCCGGCCACGAGTGTCCTCGGCCAGCCTGAGCAGCGCCCTCGCGTCGGCGAGGTTCCCGGCGTACGCGAGCGCGAGCGCACCGCACCAGATCCGTGCGGGCCCCGGAAGTTCTTCGGACGCCAGCGGCGCGCGCGCCAGCCGCACCACCTCGCTCCGCTGCCGGCCACGGTTCAAAGCCTGGACGACACGGAGAACCTCTTTGGCTTCGCGTCTGGCGGGCCCGGATTCGTCGTGATCGAGCCCGTCGAGGAATCGCGCCCCGGCGATGTGCACCAGCTGGGTATACCCGACACCAGGTTTCGATAGCGAGTGCTGCGCCGAAAGCATGCGCACCAAATGCCCGGCGAGGTACCACCGGCCATCGGCCACCAACCGCTCGAGTTCGGTCCGCACGATTCCCCCGAGGTCTGCCGGACCGGCCACCACCGGCTCATCCGATCCGGCTTCTTCGAACATTTCACCCTCTCGCCATCGCCCTGCTCTCACGTCCGCCGGACGGCGACTTGTTCGCCGAGAGCGTCACGAAGCCCCCTTCGCCCCTGTACGCCCAGCTTGCGGTACACATTGGACAAGTGGAACTCGACACCTCTCAGTGAGAGAGCGAGCTTTCCGGCGATCTGTTCGTTGGAATGGCCACCTCTCGCCAGCGACGCCACTCTGCTCTCCTGTCTGGTCAGTTGAACCGACTCGGTCAGACCGCCGAACTCCGCGCGAAGGTCGCGGACTCGGCCGTGCGCACCGATCTCCTTCGCGATTCCCATGGCCTGGCCGATGCGCCAGCGAGCCCCGGCCACATCGTCGCGGGCGGCCAGCCTCCGAGCCAGCTCCTGGTTGACGGTGATCAGCTCGCTGCGCGCTCCGCCGACTTCGAGCAGCTCGGCCGCCTCCGTCAGCTGCGCACAGGCGTCCGGCCCGTCCTCGACAGTCGCCAGCGTGCCGAGTGCCATTCCGAGCACCCTCGGCTCTCCCCAGCCGCGGGCCCTGAGCAGCACCTGCCCGGCGATCCGGGCGGCGAACTCGTCCCGATGAGCGGCCTTGGCCGCCAGGGAGATCTGCGTGGGGCACAGCAGCATGGCCCGGTTGGACATCCGCTGTCCCTCGAACAACCGTTCGGCCTGCAGGAAGTCCTGGAATCCGATGTCCGCGGCACCGGTGGCCAACCGGACCGCGGCGCGGGCCGACAGCAACATCGGACGGCACATCAGCCACTGTTGCGCCGCCGTCTCGAGCCCGCTGCGCTCCATCAGGTCCACCGCTTCGTCGATCGCCCCCTCCTCGAGCAGCACATCGACCAGCCACGAGACGCCGAGCAACCGGACGTTCTGCGTCACGTCGGACTCGATCAGCTCGCCGAGCACTCGTCGCGCACCCGGCAGGTCGCCGGTGTGCCGGGCCACCCTCGCGCGAGCGCGGAGCATCATGCTGCGGCGTTGCGCGCGGGTGAAGGGTCCAGGCTCGACGTCTTCGACCAGCCGGGCGCATTGCTCGTCGACGGTCACCAGTTCGCCCGCGCTCACCAACGTCACCAAAGCGCGCCACACACATAACGGATCGTGGCGGCAAGGCGCCTCCTCCAGCGCCTCCTCCGCACACGCCACGGCCAGCCCTACGTCTTGTCCGCGAGTCATCTCCCGGGCGGATCTGGACGAGGCGCACTGCCCGGCAGGCGCGTCCGGGACCGGCCGGGTGTCCTGCCCGGCCATCAGCCAGGGCACGCTCGCCGTCAACCCGGGGGTGATCACTTCCAGCTGGGCTTCGACCTCCGAGGAGCACAGGCCCGGAGAGCTGCGGGAATCGAAGCCGAGACCATCGGAGGTGTCCGGGTGGTCCCGCATTCGGAGCTGGCCGTCCCCGCGCCGAATCATGATCACCTCTGGTGTCGCCGTCCAAGAACACAAGGCCGGTCAGCGTATCGCCCGCCAGGCCCGGCGATCCATCGTAGCCGGAATTCAGGACAACGATTTCACCCGAAATTACAGCGCGCCGAAGACGTTCCGGCAACCGGGGAGTCCAGCGGATCGATGCCCGAATTCTCGCCCCTGCCGGCCGGACAGCAAGCCCACGAGCGGAAGTCACGTCAGAAAAGGCAGTCATTCCCAGCAGATCGGGCAGCGCCAGCGGCGAAGCACCGCTCACGGTTCGCGAAGTGCCAGAATGCGATCGGCGGCTCCGCCGTCGACACATGCTGCAGGTGCAGGATGCCTTCCCGCGCCACGACCGGCGACCGTCCCACCCGGCGCAACGCATTCCGGGAGAACAGCGGGGTCTGTGGTAGGAAGCGAAGGAGCAGAGGGATCGAAGGAGTTCACGATGAAAGCAGCTTTGCGCGTCGCCGTCGTGATCGGACTACTGGGTTCCGCCGGTGTCCACTTCTACCTCTGGACCATCGAAGGGCTGGGCTTCCTCGCCCCCCTGTTCCTCCTCAACGCGATATCCGGTCCGCTCATCGCGATCGGTTTACTGGCGTGGCGCCACCGTCTCATGGTGTGGCTGGCCGTCGACTTCGGCGTGGCCACCCTCGGTTCCTACGCCATCGCGGAGACGGTCGGTATCTTCGCGCAACGAGATCACTTCAGCACCTTCGCGGAATATTGCGCCACGGCGACCGAACTGGTTTGCATCATCTGCGGCGGACTCTTGCTGGTTCTCCTCCGCAATGACGGGAAGAACCGCCCGCTCAAGGAGCCGAAGCCGCAATACAGCCTGCCGATCCTGCTCTCGCGCGGCTCCGAGGCGCCCGACGGCGGCGAACGTACTGTCTGACGTCTCGGCAATCCTCGTCTTCGGACGCGGGATCCGTGCGTGCGTGAACGCACCTTGCACATCATCGAAATCCGGAGGAAGAGTCCAGCATGCCCGCAGGCAAGATCGTCAGCTTCGATGAGATCCGAGGCTATGGCTTCGTCGCACCTGAGAACGGCGGCGAAGACGTGTTCGTACACGTCAACTCGCTCACGTTCGACAAACGACTGCTCGGCCCGGGTGTCGCCGTGAAGTTCGACGTGATGGAGAGCGAACGCGGCTTGAAGGCTTCACGTGTCGACCTCGTCGAATCCCCGCAGAGCGGCACGGCCGACGCCGCCCGCAAGAAGGCCGAGGCACACAATCAAGACGACGGGATGTGTGACGTCCTGACGGTCAAGGAGTTTCTCGACGAAGTCACCGAGTCACTGATCTCGGCCGCGCCGAGCGTCACCGGCGAGCAGATCACGCTGATCCGGCGGCAGCTCGTCCACATGGCACACAAGCACGGCTGGGTGGAGGCTTGACGGCTCGGCCCTCGAATCAGGCGTGGACGAGCACGAACCCATCGGTCCGCGCCTTGCTGAGCAGTTCCACGGCGGACCGGAGCCGCTCGGTGGCCTCCTGCGAGTCGCCCGCCTCGCACCGCCGGAACGCCTCGGCGGCGTCGGTCAAACCGACCAGGATGTCGATGTAGGAGTCGCGGACCGGGCCCCGCGGCTGAACGATGACCAGGCCGGCCAGCTGGTCGACGTAGTCGTCGAAGTGGTTCGCCAGCTCCAGGTGCGGACGGAGGACCTCTTCGCGGGCATCGGATGGCGCGCAGCTCGCCTTTTCCCCAGGTTCGGCGCCATGCCGGTGGTCATCCTCGAACACCACGATATCCCCCCTTCTCAGCGGCTCGGACATCTCGGTAATCCTGTCATCTTCCGCTGCCGACACTACCGCCGTTCAGTGGAATTACCTGGCCGCACTGACAAATTACCGGTGACTCTGCCCTTCCGCACCACTTTCCGCCCACAAGGGTCGAATTCCCCTCGTCGCGGTGCTATCAGGCCGCAGCGCTGGTCCGGGCACAGGGAAGAACGAGGTCGGCTACCGTACGTCGCACACCTCCCCGACGGGTTCGAGCCCGTTGTTCGCCGATATGAGATAGTCGCTCGGCGTACGCGAAAAATGAATGTGTGCGCCTATTCCATCTCTCGTTTATCCGAGCTTCGCACGCGACGAAAATCGAATTCCACTCCTTTGTCATGGGCCGGCGCGGCGCCTCCATCGGCTCACGAAGGCGGCGTCAGACAGCACTCGATGGTCACCTGACAGCGAAGACCGATCATCGTCCGGCATCGGCGGCAAGAGAGCGGCAGGACGAGCTGTTTTCGCTGGTCAAAGCCATGATCGAAAGCTGATTCGACCAGCTCTGAACGGTCGCTCGGCACTCTTCGCGGGACCTCGGGAGACCGCACCCCTGTGGAAGGACCGCAGAGTTCCCCGATGAGGCCGCGCCCCGCTCGACACGCGCCTTAAGGGGGTGGAAAGTCCCCTTGAAGCCCCTGCAATTTGATAGCCATCGCCGATTCTCGTACTCGACCAGCTGGGAGGCCGTCGTGCGACTTCGATTCGCTCTCTTCGGCCAAGTCCAAGCCTGGTACGACGACGACGAGATCGTTTTGGGGCCGGCACATCGCCGCACGGTTCTCGCCGTCCTCGCCCTGCGTGCCAACCAGGTCGTCACCCGTTCGGAGTTGATCGACGCCGTATGGGGCGAACATCCTCCTGCGAGCGCGAACGGGAGTATTTACACGTACGTGTCCGCGCTCCGCAAGGCCCTGACTCCCCGTGATCCCGAAGCTCATGCCGTACTGGAATCGAACGCGACGGGTTATCTCCTGCGTGTGCCGGACGAGGCCATCGACATCGCCCGATTCGAAGCCTTGCGTGAGGAGGCTCGGCGCCGATACCGGAACTCCGACCCCCTCGGCGCGATCGCCGCACTCGATGACGCCCTCGACCTGTACCGCGGCGAACCGCTCGCGGACCTCCCCGGCCCGTTCGCGGCCGCTCAGCGGGAACGGTTGAAGGAACTACGGCTCGACACCGTCGAACAGCGCGCGCGAGCACTGGTGGACGTCGGTGAGCACGCGCGCGTCGCCGCCGACCTGAGCGATGTCGCCTCGCGACACCCGATGCGGGAAAACCTGCAAGACCTGCTGCTGCTCTCGCTGTACCGAAGCGGGCGGCGCGACGAGGCGCTGGAAGTCTTCGAATCGGTCCGGGCGATCACCATCGAACAGCTCGGTACGGAACCGGGCTCCGCCTTGACCACCCGCTACGACCAGATTCGGTCCGACGATCCGGCGCTGTGGCCTGCTGAGACGAACGACTCCTCCGGCCTGGCTCGCCTGCGCCCCGGGGTGTTCGTCGGCCGTGACACGGAGCTGGCCCACCTCCGCTCCGCGATCACCGGGGTCGAGCACGGCCACGGTGGAGTGATCTGGATCGAAGGCGGGGCGGGAGTCGGCAAGTCCGCGCTGGTCGCCGAAGCCCTGACCGATGCCCGGTGCCCGGTCGGGATCGGGGTGGCCGACGAATTCAGCTCGGCCTCGCCCTTTCGGTTGATGCTCTCGTGCCTCGGGGTCCGGCACGCCGCCCCCGACCCCCGTCGCGCGCTTCTCGCACGCGCGCTGAAGGGTCCGCGCGACCCGGATCACCCGGCCGACGTCGCATCGATCGTCGAGCTGGTCCGTGAGCTCTGCGCGCAGGCTCCGCTGATCCTTTTCGCCGACGACCTGCACTGGATGGACTCGGCCAGTCTGTCGGTCTGGCGGGAACTCGTCCGGTTGACCGCCGACTCGCCACTGCTCCTCATCGGCGCCCACCGACCCCTGCCCTCGGGTGCGGGTCTCGCCGAGCTGCGCGACCAGACCGGCGAGACCCGGCGGCTGCGAGAACTTTCCGAAGACGAGGCGTCGGAACTACTGGCTGTCCTCATCGGACCTTCACCTGAGCCCGCGGTCGCCGAGTTCGCCGCGACCGCGGCGGGAAACCCCAGGTTCCTCACCGACCTCGTCGACGCGTGGCAGACACACGGCGCACTGGCCGAACCGGACGGCGACGGCCGGCCGGCCTTGCCGGTCTCCGCCGCGCAGGTGATCAAGCGCCGCCTGGCCTTCCTGCCCGCCCGAGCCCAGGAGGCGCTGCGCTGGGCGGCACTGTTCGACCCCGAGTTCCCGACACGGGACCTGGCCATGGTTCTCGACCTTCCGGCTACCGAAGCCGAGCGACTGGTGGACGAGCTCGTCGACGCGGGTCTGCTGAGGCGTGACGGTCAGCGGCTCGGCTTCCGGCATCCCGTCGTCCGCCAGGCGTTCCACGCGACCATGCCACAAGCGATCCGCCTCGCGCTGCACCGGCAGCTCGCGGAGATCCTCGACGCGGCCGGGACACCGGCGGAGCACGTCGCCGGCTTCCTGGCCGCCGCACCGGTTCCCGTCGACACGTGGGTACGCGAGTGGGTGCTTCGCAACGGGCACGCACTCGCTCCGAGCTCGCCCAAGGTGGCGCTGCGGCTTGTCCGGCGAGTCAGTTCGGCACCGGACACGACCGACGACGACCGGTCACGCCTCGAAGGCGTCCACCGAGGACTCCTCAGGTGGCTCGCCGAGGACGGCTCAGGAACGCCCGCGCCCGAGATACCACCTCAACGGATCTCGACCGGCGCTTACCTCGCCGATGCGGCCCGAGGGCGGCTGGCGGATCGTTTGCCCCCGGAACTGGCTTGCAGGCCGGAACCGCAGTAGCCGGGGCCTGCCTAGGGGTATACCGCCTGAGTGGATTCCTTTGCACCCGGTGGCCTGCGGCGCGGAGATGTGACTTCGCGTGCTCGGGCCCGGATCTCGCGTGCTCACGACGCTCGGTACATGAAGGCCCCCTTCCTTGCGCCTGGCGCAAGGAAGGGGGCAAAGTCGCATGAGCGCCGGGCCGATGCCGCTCTTGATGATGAGAACAGGACCTCCGAACAGGGTGGTTATCGAACGGTAGGGCAAAGGTGTCCTGTCGGGTGGTCGGCGCTCGGGGTGCTCGGCGAGGTGAAGGGAGCTTTCACCTCATCGCACGCGCGGAAAGGCCCCTTCGCCACAGGTGGTGCGGTCCTTATCGCGACCGAAGGCTCGCACACGTCGCGAAAGTGGCTTTCGCGACACCAAAGCCGGCCTCCAGCAAGCACCGAGCACGCCACATTCGTCTTACAGGCAATAGATTCCTCAACACCACTAACTATGTACAGATGCCAGGGATGTCAGGCCGTGGTGACGAGCCTCTTCGCCACCCGCTTGGCCAGCGGGTATGCGACTTCGCCGAGCTCCTTGCGCCTGGCGCGAGGAAGGGGTCTTCAGATACCGAATCGAACAACACGATGCAGCGAGCGGCGTCCGCGTCCCCCGGGCGGGAATTGAGACGCGGGGCCGGTCGGCTCAGATCACGCCGGCTCGGAGCGCGTACGCCACGGCGTGCGGGCGGTTTCGCAGGTGCAACCTGTTGGTCATGGAGTAGATGACGCTCTTGACCGTCCGCTCGGAGTAACACAGCTCCTCGGCGATCTCCGCGGTGTCGAAGCCGTCGGCGATCAACCGCAGGATGTCCACCTCACGCGAGGTCAGTCCGGCCGCTCCCAGGCCCCGGGGCGACAACACGTCGCGCTGCAGCCGGCGCACGTTCTCCAGCAACTGTCCCAGCAGGTCCGGCGGCAGTGCCCCACGGCCCGAACTCGCCGAGCGCACGACCTCCACCAGGCGGTCGGCGGTGACCTGCTCACGCGACAGCACCGCCACCACCCGGCACTCGACGGCCGTCATCACCTCGTGCTCCTGCAACTCGTTCGTCACCAGGACGGTCGGCACGGCCACCTCGGCCGCACGTTGCTTGAGCTCCGTCACCACCTGCGACGACATCCGGTCAGCCTGGACGACCAGCACGTCGCTCTCGGTCAACGCCGAGCAATCGACGACCTCCACTTCCGGCCGCGACCGGAAGTAGCTGGTCAGCCCGACCTGCGTGATCGCGTCGAACGCACGTACCCCAACCCGTACCGTCTTCACCAGAACCTCCCGCTCCCTGTATCTGTTGTCCGAATGCGAAGTCCGCTACCCGGGGACCACGAAGACCGCCTCAAATCGCCCCCGTCCGGAAGGCATACGCCACCGCGTGCGCACGTGAGTTCAGGCCCATGCGGTTGATGAAGCCGTAGAGGACGTTCTTGATCGTGCCCTCGGAGTAAGGCAGCAGGTCCGCCATCTCTTCGGTCTGGTATCCGTCGGCGATGAGCCTGAGCACCGCGAGTTCACGGTCTTCCAGGCCGGACAGGGTGAGCCCCTCCGGCTCCAGGATGTCGGTCCTCAAGCGGTTGAGCCGTTCGAGAAGCGTTCCCTGGAGCGAACCAGGCAAGAACGCGGCCCCCCGGCTCACCGCGGTGACCATGGCGGCGAGAGAAGTGTTGGTGACGTCCTGCCGGTGCAGGAACGCCACCACGCCGCATTCCACGGCCGTGAGGACGTCTTCGGCACGGAAATCCCGGCAGACCACCACGCACCGCAGCGCCGCGTCGGCACCGAGCCGGTTCTGCAGCCGCCTGAGGTAGGCGAACACCTCCACCCCCGCGACACCCTCGACCGCCACCACCGTGACGTCCGGGGCGTCGACCCGGTCCTGGTCCAGGTCATCGAGACGGACATGCAGGTGCGGGGACCGGTCCAGCAAGGCACGGACCCCGGCCGACGTGAACGGGTCGGGCGCGTACACCAGGACCTCGGCGCTCTCCACGGCTGCCTCCCTCCGACCGATTTCATCAGTGGGGAAAGCTTGGGCCCGCACACTTCACTCGACCTCTATCGCCCAACGGCGGCCGGTGGACGCCCTCACGAGCGACCGGTCACCGGGGACCGGCGTCCCGGGACCGGACGCGAACCGTCCGCTGCACCGCCCACTTGCGTTCCCGTCCGCCACGCAGCATCCGGAGCGCGGGCACGAGCACGAGGACCAGTGCTCCCGCAACGGCCACGCTGAGCACCGCGACCGCCTGCCCGTTCTCGTCACTCGCGGGGCCGGGTACCGGGCCCATCGGAGGTGGGCCCGCCATCTGCTTCGGTACGCCGAATTCCTCGGGCAGCACCCTGGTCACGGCCGCCACGACGTTCAGCGTGCCCCAGCCCAAGCCGGGGTCGGGGCGTCCGGCCACCGGCGGATCGGCGGTCACCTGGAGCCGATGCTTGACCTGCCCCGCGGTGAGCTGCGGATGGTAGGCCCGCACCAAAGCGGCGGCCCCGCTGACGAAAGGCGCCGAATAGCTCGTCCCGGTACCCTGCCATTGCCCGGGTCCGCCGGGGCCGATGCTCGTCACACCGACACCGGGAGCGACGAGCGACAGGAAAGACCCGGTCTGGGAGAAATCGGCGTGCTTGCCTTCGCGGTCGACCGCTCCCACCGCGATGACGCCGGGATACGAGGCCGGATAAGTCACCGGATCGCCCTGCTGCGCGCTGTTGGCCGCCGAGGCGACGACCACGACGTCGCGGCCCGCCGCGTAGTTGACCGCGGCGGACAGTTTCGGATCGTCCACCGTCGTGCTGGCGGACACGTTGATCACCCGGGCGCCACCGTCCACGGCCGCACGGATGCCGTCGCCGAGGGACGCCGCCGTGAGGACCGGTGCGGAGCCGTCCTCGCCGAGTTTGGCGCACCGGATCGGCAGGATCGACGCGCCCGGCGCGATTCCCGTGAACCCCGTGGCCGGGTCCCGCGCGGCCGCGACGATGCCGGCCACGAACGTGCCATGACCGTAACAATCCGTGTCCGCCCGGCCACCCTCTCCCGTTACGTCGACTCCAGCGGTCACCTTCCCGCCCGAGAGCTGCGGCGAGGCGCCGTCCACTCCCGAATCGACAATGCCGACGGTGACCCCGGAGCCGTTGGTCAGCGGCCAGACGCGTTCGGGGGCCAGCCGTTGCTGGGCCCAGGGCGCCGCCCGTTCGGTTCCCTGCGGCGGACCGAGACACCCCTTCTGATCGGTCGGCAGGGGCAACGGCGGCTGCTGGGCGGCCACCGGGACGGCGGAAAGGACCGTGAACACGAGGACGGCGGCCAGAGTCGCCGTCACCTCGACG
Organism: Amycolatopsis sp. WAC 04197; assembly: GCF_003947475.1. Classification (NCBI taxonomy): domain Bacteria; kingdom Bacillati; phylum Actinomycetota; class Actinomycetes; order Pseudonocardiales; family Pseudonocardiaceae; genus Amycolatopsis; species Amycolatopsis sp. WAC 04197. Next base: position 56,551 of record NZ_QHJK01000013.1, read on the forward strand.
ACCCGTGGCGGTTTCACGACGCCATCACGGTCGACTGCCCACCCGCTCGTCCCGGCGCCGACATCGTCTCGGCGTCCCACGCGACGAGCGGGCTGGTCAGCCGGGCGACCACGTCCGGGCCGTCCACCAGCCGGAGGGCGTTCCTCCGACGCCGGGCCAGCACCGCGTCGAGCTTGCCGAGCGCCCGCTGGTCACGTTCGTCGAGTTCGGTGGTTTCGGCGGGCGCCTCCCCCGGCGCCAGTTCGCGTAGGAGAACCGCGATCCGCGGTGCCCGAGGTCCGTCGATGTCCTGATCGTCGCTCTCCTCGGCACGCCGCACCGCCAGTGCCTTGAACCGCGCCCCGGCACCGAACACCACTTCGTCCGGCGTCCGCTGGCCCAGCAACTCCGTCGTGCGCCGTGCCGAAGCGGGCCAGATCAGCACGTCGACCGCGGCGTCGGTCACCGTGACGTCCAGGTCGAGGCTGGCCGTGAGAAAACCGGGCTCGACATGCACTGTGCCGGGTTCGACCGGTTCGCCGGACCGGCTCTGGCGCAGAACGGGCCGCCGATGCATCGGCAGACGGCGGATCCCCGAGGACAGACACTCGACCTGACCGGGCAGTCCGCCGCCCTGGCCGGCCCGGACCGCTCCGTTGACCGCTTGCGCGCCGCCGCGGCCCTCACCCAAGAAGAGGCATACCGCCGCGTAGTCGGCCTTCACCCCGGCCGAATCGTCCTGGCGCATCGACGGCCAGGTCGCCAACGCCGCGTTGACGGTGGCCAGGGCTTCACTGAAGTCGTGTCCCGCCGCCGCGGTGAAACTGGCCTGTTCCGTCGTCTTGCTGTCACGGTCGGCGACCGCCAGTGGCGTCGGCCCGGGAGCCACCGACACGGGGTCGCCCTTCGGTGCCGCCGGGGCGACCGGTGCCCTCGGTACCGGAGCAGCGCCGGCCAGGCCGGGAAACCCTTCCGGCGAAGCCGGCGAGAGCGGTTCGACGGAGCGGGGCGGGGGCTCCGGAGCATGGCCGGGGCCCCCGACCGCCGGCGGGGCCGCGGGACGCCCGGAATCGCCGGACGATTTCCCGGCGGCGGGATCGTCACGAGGTTCTTCGGCTCGTACCGGCGGCGGCGTTTCGGCGCGACGGCCGGGCTCGGGCGCCGGCCGGGTCCCCGGCATCCCGGAGACCGTCGGAATGGGAATCGCCGACATCGTCGCGATCCTCGCCGCCGCGTCCGCGCCCGGCGTCGGGCGGTTCTCCGGGACGGCGGGTGCCCGGTCCGGCCCGGCGGCGGGGCGGTCAGGCACCGCGGTGGAATCAGCAGCGGGCCCGGGCTCGTCAGGCACTGCCCGGTGTCGCGGCGCGTCGGGCACCACCCGGTGCCGGGGGACCGCCCCGTTCCTGGGGGCCGCGGCTGCCGCCGGTGGCCCACCGGCCGAAGCGAGCTTGCCGAGAACCGCCTTGGTCGACTCGTCCGGTCGTCCGGCGACGCGGAACCTGGCCCGCGACCGCAGGGCGGGGTCCACACCGGACAGCAGTTTCTCCACCGCGTGCAGCAGGGACCTGTTCACCTGCGTTCCGGGCGTACCGAGCTGCAGGGTCCATCCGGCCGGATCGAAGGGCAAGGCGGTCGAGGCCGGGTCCACCTCGCCGAAGCGGACCACCAGGCCCGAGGGCACCACGTCGGCTCGCACGTCACCGAGCCGGTAGGTGGTGAGGCCGATCCGTTCCCAGCCGTGGGGAGGCGGGGCGACATCGAGTACCACCTGGTCCCCACCTGCCCCCGGCTGGCGGAGCAGGGTCGCGAATGAGGGGAACCGCGACCGCGGCGGCCGGTTCCCCGGCCCGGCGGTCGAAAACCCGCCAGGGGCGATCACCAGGTCACGGCCGACGCGCAGGGCGCATTCGGCGAGCCAGGCATACCCCGCGGCCGCGGGTTCGGCCGGGACGAGCACGAACGGCTCCGGCAGCAACCTGAGCACGTCGGCGACGGCCGACGGTGGCGGCACCACCCCGTGTCCGCCCACGAACACCTTGGGTGCCCGGGAATCCACGGGCACCCAGGCCACCGGGTCGGAGAGCTTCGGCGGTGCCGTGCGAAGGTCACGGACGACCAGCCCGGCGGGCACCGGGTCCACCGCGACCGTCCCCTGGACGAACGGCCGGGCGATCACGTCGGTCTCCCACCCGGGTCGCGGATGCCGCATCCCGTCGAACTCGGCCTCCTGACCCGGCCGGAACAGCCGCCAGCCGGTGCCGCCGGTGCCGTGTCCCGCGAACAGGGCCGCGCCAGGGCGGTCGAGGAAGCCGCCGTCCGCGGCGAACAGATCGGTACCGAGCTGGTCGGCGAGACGCTGCGCGAGCACCGGGTGCGCGCCCAGCCGGGGAAGCCCGATCCGGACGGTGAGGGCGCCGGTCTCCCGCCGGGCGAGTCCCACCAGGTCCGGAAGGACGCCGAAGACCGAAGGGTTTCTGGCGGCGACCGGCGAGACCAGCACGAACAACTGTCCGTCCACCACGGGCGGCCACGCGAACCGCCCCGCGTGGTCCACGGTTTCGTGGCGCTCCCGCACGAGCAGGTGCGCTCCGCACCGGTCGGCGACCAGTGCGGCCGCGGAATGTTCAGCCATCTTCTCGCTCCAGCTTTCGAGCTCCGGCACCCGCGGGCGCCGTGGTCCGGTCCGGACTGTCAGGTTTCGATGTCGGCCGCGGTCAACAGGGTCATGTCGGCCGACGAGGGATCGTCGATCTCGGCCAGCCGGGAGGCCTGGCGGTCGGTCATGCGCTCGAACACCCGGCGCGCGGTCCGCCCGTTGCCGAAGGTGCCGTCCTTCGGGATCGCGTCGAAGTACTTCAGCAGGACCTCGACGGCGTCCTCGGTGAGCCGGTAGTCGTGCTTCGCGCACTGCACGCGGACGATCGTCACCAGTTCGTCGGGGGTGTAGTTGGCGAATTCGATCGTCCGGCTGAAGCGCGACTCCATACCGGGGTTGGCCTCGAGGAAACTCAGCATCTCGTTCGAGTAACCCGCGGCGATCACCACGACGTCTTCACGGTGGTCTTCCATCAGCTTGACCAGGGTGTCGATCGCTTCACGGCCGAAGTCCGGGCCAGTGCCGCCCTTGCCCGAACCGGCGCTCAGCGTGTACGCCTCGTCGATGAACAGCACCCCGCCGAGCGCCGTGTTGAAAGCTTCGGTCGTTTTGATCGCCGTCCCGCCGATGATCTGCGCGACCAGATCGGCTCGCGCCACCTCGATCAGATGTCCTTTGCGGAGCACGCCCAGCTGCGCGAGGACCTGGCCGTAAAGGCGGGCGACGGTCGTTTTCCCGGTACCCGGCGCCCCGGCGAAGACCAGGTGGCGTGCCATCGGTGGCGCCGACAATCCCGCGTCCTTGCGCCGCTGCGCCATCTTGTTGAGATTGATCAGCGAGTTGACCTCGCGTTTGACCCCGGCGAGTCCGACCAGCGTCTGCATTTCGGCCAGCGGGTCCGCCACACCTTTCGCGGCGGGCGCCGATGGCTGGTCCGGCCGCGCGGCGGGAGCCGCCGCGCCCGCCGACGCGGAAGTGCCATAGGCGTCGGGTGCCAGGTTGCCTCCCGAGACGAGACCGTGCACCTCGATGGCCGGGTTGGGGTGGGTCTGGCGGAGTCCGCTCGCGTGATTGTCGCGAACGGTGCAGCCGGAGACCCGGACGGCCTCTTCGGTGTCCAGCCTGATCCCGTCGGCCGATCCGCCGGTGAACTCCGAATCGGTGATGGTGCCCGAAGCGCCGTCGGCGAACAGGCATCCCGCCCCGGCACTGCCGTGGACCCGGCTGCCGGTCACCGACACGTCCGCCCCGGCGCCGGCGTGCACTCCTTCGGCGCCGGTCCCCGACAAGGCACTGTCGGTAAGCGTGAGTGCCGCGCCCAGCACCCGCACCCCGGCGTCCGCGGTGCGGCTGAGGCTCAGGCCGGTGATCGACGGGCGGGCGCCCTCGGTCACCATGATCCCCACACCGCGCCCTTCTTCGACTTCGAGGTTCTCCCAGGTTCCTCGCGCGGATCCGGTCACTTCCACCGACGCGCCGTCACATCCGAGCACCTGCAAGCGGCGGAAGAACGGATCGGCGCCGTCGTCGACCCGCACCCCCGCGACAGTGCACGCTGAAACGGTGACGCGGTCGAATTCCGGCACACTCCGGGAACTCACCCCGATACCGATCCCGTCCACATCGGACACTTTGATACCGGTGGCCGTACCGGCGGCGCGTCCGGTGTAGTGCACCCCGTGGTTGACCGCGGCCCGCACGGTGCAGCCGCGCAAGGTCGGCGTGCATCCCTCGGCGATGAAGATGCCGTCGGCCGCCGACCGCTCGACCACGCATTCCTCCAGCGTCACCGCCTTCGAGCTCGCGAGATAGAAGCCGATCGATTCGGCGTCGGACACGGTCAGCCGGGTGGCGGTGAGCGTCGCGTCCTGCTCGACCGCGACCGCGGGCTTCGCCGCCCGGCCGACCACTGTGTCTTCGACGGTCAGCTTGCCGCGTCCGTTCAGGCAGATCCCGTTTCCCGCCGCGGTGTCGACGGAGCAGGAACGCATGAGCAACGTCCCGTCCTCCGCGACCACGACCCCGGAGGTGCCGAGCGCTTCCAGGCGACAGGCGTCGAGCACCCCACCCTCCGGCGAGGTGACCACCACTCCCGCGCCGACGGGATTGGTGATCTCGCAGTTCCTCATCAGCAGTGTTCCCTGCGCCGCGGCGAAAACGGTCGTCCAGCCCTCGGCCCGGATCGCGCATTCCGAAACGCTCAGCTGCCCACGGGCGACGAGGATCGCGGGGTTCTCCTTGTCGGCCGAAGCGATCGTCAGCCCGGCGAGCGCCGCGGATTCGGAGTCGAGGATCACCGCCACCCCGGAGGAAGGCGCCACCCGCACCGAGCCGAGCCCGTCCTCGGCGGTGATCGTGACCGGCCTGGTGAGCACCAGGTTCTCGGCGTACCGTCCCGGTCCCACCACGATCACCGCACCGTGCGGAGCGGCGGCCACGGCGTCGCCGATGCGCCGGTATCCGTTGCCCGGCCCCTGCGCGACCATGATGACGTTCTGGTTCACGTTCCGAGTTCCTCCCCCGAGCCGGTCGCCGGCCCGCGTGTTCATGCCCCGACCTGCTCGGTCCAGCCGTCCAGGTCGGACGTGGCCAATCCGTACCGGTTGCGGCAACCCACCTTGCTGTACAGCCGGGTGAGGTATTTTTCGACGGTCTTCTCGCTCATCTGGAGGCTCCCGGCGATCTGCCGGTTCGTCCGGCCCTGCCGGATGAACCCGACGATGCGCACTTCGATCTCCGACAGTTCGAGACTCCGGACCCGCACCACCGGCGCGGTCATACCGCGCTCGGCCATCACCAGCCGGATCGCCGCCGTCAGCTTGGAGGCCCCCAGGTCCTGGGCGATCCCGTAGGCCTCGGTGAGCAAGCCCTCCGGTTCCTCGACGATCCTGCCCACGGCCAGGCACACGGCGGCGAGCCCGAACCGGTCGCCCCGGCTCCGTGCCCGTTCCACGGCCGCCCGCAACCCGGAGCGGTCGCCCTCCGCCAAGGCGTGGGCCAGGGCGGCCACCTCGGCGCTCCACGCCGTCCCGAACCGCTGATGCCGCGCGTCCGCCTCGGTGCGCAACCGGCGGCTCCAGAGCGCTTCCCGTCGCTCGGCCGCGCTGAGCAGCAAACGGGTGAGCAGGCGCAGGACCCCCGCCTCATCGGGCAGGTCGGCACCCGCACGTAGGTTGTGCCAGCCTGCCTCGGCGTCCTCCGATGTCACCCCGCCCGGCCCCAGGGCCGCCCACACCGCCAGCGGGGAAGCCGCCTCTTTCTTCGCTTTGTCGAGCCAGGCCGCGGCGCCACGCTCGTCTCCGCGCCACCCGCACATCTCGGCCGCCAGCAGCCGCGCGCGCGTCCGCAGGGGCTCCGGCGACGCGGGGTCGAGTTCCACCTCCCGGGCGGCGCTGAGTGCCTCGTCCCACTCACCGTCGGTGTAGCCGGCGTACACGCGGTGGTAGGCCGTCAAGGGCCCGTGCGCGGGCAGGCGGAAATCCGCACCGAGCACCAATTCGAGCGCGGGGACCAGATCCCCTGAAGCGCACGCCGCCTCGACACCGACGTCCGAGCCCGGCACATCACCCGGCTGAAGAGCGAGAGGGCCGAACGCCATCCGGACGTCGTCGAATACGACAGGATCGCCGCACAGCCAGCTGTTCACCACCGAGGCCGGCCCCCGGCCCACGTCATCCCCCGCCGATGACGCGGCGGAGTCCGGGGTTCCTTCACAGAGTGACACCAGCGCCGCGCCCGCCGCGTGCGTTTCACCGGACCCGGCGTGCTGCCCGAGGAGCAGCCCCGCGAGTCCACGCGGATCGCCGGAGCAGGCGAGCAGCCGGACCAGTTCGCCCTCCGTCCGATCGCGCTCCGGGCCTGGCTCGGTGTGCCACCAGGACGCGTACCGGTGGGCGATCAGCTTCTGCCGGTCGAACGGCTGCAGGCGGACTTCGTCGTCGCGAAGGAGGCCGACGAGTTCCGGCCGGGGCGAAAGCGCCTGGCCGGCGGCTGCGACGTGCTCGGCGAGGATGGAGATCGGACGCGAGTACCGGGAATGCGTGTCGAGCAGCTGACGGGCGATCATGCGGTGCAACCAGGTGACCCGGTCGGCTCCCGCCTGTTCGACGACCGAGGCGGCCAGTGCCGGGCACGTGCAGGTCAGCCTGCCGGGTGTCCGGGTGTGCAGCACTCCGGCGTGGACCAGTGAGTCGGCCCGCCGGGTGAAGCCGGTCGGAGAACCGCCCGTTGCCATCGCGAGGACCGGGAGGCCGTCGATGTCCAGACCACCCCGCCCGGCGGCGAGGAGCACGAGATCCCGGCCCGCCGCACCGAACGTCGAGACGGTCGCCAGCAGGTGATGGTCCGGGGCGAGCGCGATCGCCCGGTCCGGTTCCCTGAGGCAGACCGCTCCGCAGACCGGGGCGAGCCTCCCCCGCCGCCGCAGATCGGCCACAGTGGACAGCAAGGTGCCCGGGTTTCCCCAATGCGGACCAAGAGCGGATCGCACCGCTTCTCGGAGCGCGATGTCCACTTGCGCGCCGGCGGCCTTGCGGAGAAGCCTCTCCGATTCTTCCCCGGTGAGTGGTCCCAGCTCGACGACAGTGTCCGCGAGGGCGGTCAGCCTGCCGGCCACCGGCCCGCCCGGCGTGCAGGCCGCCACGACCGGGCGGCCGAACCGCTGCAGGGCGGTCAGCACGGCCTCGGGCTCCGCCAGCCGATCCGCGTCGTCGAGGAGCAGCACCACGCGGCGGGTCCCGCCGAGCCGGGCGAACAACGCGCCCACGGCATTGAGCAACCGGTACCGGGCCCATGGCGACGAATAGGCCTCTTCTCGACACTGGCGGACCACGGCGTCGACCGCTTCGGAAAGCCGGGGCCGGCCGGCGAAGGATTCGAATCCACTCCGGATCGCGGCGACGAGCAGGGTGACCCCGTAGCGGTCCCATGGCGGAAGCGGCCCCTTGCACGGCACACCGAGGGCGATGGTGTTTCCCTCGCGCATCCGGCGGCCGAGCTGGCTCAGCGTCGCCGACTTGCCGGCTCCACGGTCGCCGGACAGGACGAACAGGGGCGCTGGACCGGAGATGTCGGCGGTCACCGCGGCGAGCGTGGTCAGCTCCGCACGGCGTCCGACAAAACCATTGCCTTGCCGCGCCATCCCATAGTCCCTTCCGCTGCGAAATTCTCGAGTTTCAGCACACCGCTCGCGACTCAAGTAAATCTCTATCCGCCGGTACCGATGCCTCGGGGGCAGGCCCGGTGTGCTTTCGGGCGAAACCGATCGATGAAAACGCGCCAGGGCGAGCCGATTCGTTTCGGGCAGGCACTACACCCGCCGACCGCCCGAATGCACCGTCACCGTCACCGCCACCCCGCCGGCGACCTCGACCGGCATCGCGCCGTCCGACGGCGACGAACAGTCGGCAGGCCACGCGTCTCGCTTGTCCGGCTTCCGCGACCGCGACGTCCGCTTCCGCTTTGTTTCCTGCTCCCACCAACGGCAAGCCATGCTATTCCATCACCTCAAGTGTTTTCCCGCACCCCTCGGCAAGAACGCGGAGAATCAGGCCAGGCGAAAGTTTCAAGCCCGCCGGTGAACACTTCCACACTGGATGTCTCGACCCGAACGCAGTATGTTCCGGGTTGCCCGGGACGCAAAATCAATGTCTCGCCCGCTGGGACAATTGAGCCCTATTATGAGACAGGCACCGGGAAAACGAATACCGGTGATCTCGAGCACGAGTTCCCGGTGAACCAGGTCGCCCGTTTTTACAATTGGCGAACGACCTGGTGCATTCCGGAAACCTCGCCTTCATCGCGTTCCTTGGGGCAGAATCGCCGGAAGTTTTGGCTTGACCCGGCCGGTAACGCCCCGGGCAGAGCCCCTCATCGGCGACGATCCTCGGCGTGGAGGATCTGTTCGAGGCGATAAGCGAATCCCATACGCCGCTGGTGCTGGTGACCGGACGGGCGGGTACCGGTCGCACCACGGCCCTCACCGACCTCGGTGTGCGGTCGTGCGAGGCCGGCCACCGCGTTTCCGCGGTGCGGTTCACCGCTCGTGGCGATGTCCTGCCTCTTCTGCTCAAATCCGGATCCGGCCGTTCTCGGGCGGCGAGTCCGGTTTCCGTGCCGCGCGAACCCGGGCTGACCTCCTTCGGCCCGATCTCGGGGGCACGGTCCGACCAGGCGGTGGCCGAACGAGCGGCCACCGCGCTGCTGGCTTCCCTGCAGCAACCCGGTGGCCGGTCCTTGTTGCTGATCGATGACGCCCAATGGGTGGACGCCGATTCGCTCGCGATCCTTTCCGCGCTGGCCCGCCGTGCGGCGGGCGGTGCGATCCGCTGCGTCTGCGCTGTCCGGACACCGGCGCGCGAACCGGTGGCGGCCTCGGAGGCGGTGGACGAACTACGCCGGTCCGGTCTCGTGGACCACGTCCGGATGCGCCCGATGTCGCGAACGCGGATCGGGCAGGAAGTGACGGCTACCTCGAGTGTGCTGCCGGAACCGGAACTGGTCGAGTACCTGTACACCCGCAGCCGCGGGGTCCGTGCCGCCTTTCACGACGCTTACGGCTACCTGGAGCGGCTCGGCCGGATCAGGGTGGTGGACAAGCGGGCATATCTGCTGCCGTCGTCGCCGATCGGCGCACCGACGCCCGGCGGCAGGCTCCCAGAGGTGTGCGCGGGTCTCGGACCGCGAGAACTGGAAACCGCCGAAGCGGCCGCCGTCCTGGCTCCCCTCGGGCCTGCCATGCCCGCGCTGGCCGCCGAGGCGTTGGAGGTTTCGGACGAGGAAGTGGCCGACAGTCTCGAAACCTTGCGGGGCAACGGCATCCTGCACAAGGAGAAAACCGGCGGGTGGCGCTTCGTCGTCCCGCAGATCGCCTCCACGCTGATCGCCGGGATCGGCCCCTGCACGAGGCAGCAGCTCGCGGCGAAAGCGGTCAGCGCGGTGTGGTCCGGAGTGGCGACTTGCCCGGACGTCGATTACCTGAGTGACCTCGTGGTCGATGCGGGCAAACTCGTCGACTCGCGCCGCGCTCTCGGCCATCTCCTCCGGCAGAGCACGGCGGCGAGCGAAGATCGGATGGATGCCGCGCTGCGCTGGCTGGGCGCCGCCGTCGAGCTGGCCGAAAACCGGTCGCAGCGGATGATGATCCTCTTGACCCATACGGCGATCTGTCACTCGCGGGGTAACTACACCGAAAGCCTGCACGGCGCGCGACGGCTGCTGGAAGACTTCGCCGACCACCTCTCCCCCGGTACCGCACAGGAGTTGCAGGTCGTGGCCGTGGTGGCGCTCGGACGTTTGGATCGCACCGAGCCGTTGTCGACGCTGGCCGAGGGGCACCATCACTGGCCCGGTGCCCCGGAAGCCACCGTCGTGACCAGGGCACTGGCGTGCGGCATGCTCGACCGGTGGGCCGACACCGACCGTCAGCTGACCGAGGGCGCCGGGCACTGGGTCGGCGGCGAAGTCACGTCCGCGATGTTCGCGCGCCTATATCAGAGCTTCGCCCGGCTCTGTGTCGGAGACCTGCGCCATTTCGAGACCGGTATCGACGAGCGGACCCGGTGGCCGTTGCGCACGGTCCGGCGATACCACGCCGATCAGGTCAATCTGCACGTCGCGGGTCTGCTGACGAACGGCGAACTGCGCCGAGCCGAGCAACTCCTGGCCGAGGAGGAGCTTCCGGCAGAAGATCTGCAGCCGAGCAGCCGCGTGATGATCGCCGCTCTGCACGGTGACATCGAGTCGGCGACCGACATCGCGCGCCGCGCCGTCGCATACCGATCCGGGGGCGGCTTCGATGCCGGTTACAGCGGGATGCACTACATGATCGTGTCGACACTGTCCTCCTGCGGCAAATTCGCCACCGCCCGGCAATTGCTCGCCGGTGCACGGGCGACCAGGCCCGTGCTCGCTCACCTGCTGGACCTCGCCGACGCGGAATACGACCTCTTGCTGGGCGACCCGGTGAGCGCGGCCGCCAAAGCGCGCAACGCCCTCGCTTACGCGAAAGCGCACGAAATCGTCATCGGCCTGGATCTGGTCTGGGCTCTGCTGGCCGACCTGACGATCGATCTCGGCGAGCACGCGGCCGCGGAACGGTGCCTCGCCGACATCGACGAGCTCGCCGAGAAGACGCCGACCGTCCGCAACGTCATCCACGCGCTGTTCGTCCGCGCGATCGTGACCGGCGACCGCGACGCGGCGGCCGAATGCCTGCGCCGCTGCCGCGAACGCGGACAGCCACTCGAACTGACCAAGATCTACGCCAAGCTGATCAAACACGGCGTCGCGGATCCCGCCGGTCTCACCGAGATCTACGAGACCCTCGGCAGGCACGGTTGCCTTCTGGTACGAGCACGGACCCGAAGCATCATGCGCGCCCACGCCATCCCGGTACCCGGCCGCCAGGAGGCCGTCGCGGAGAACGAACACCTGCTCGCGGTGCTGATGTCCGAGGGCCTGAGCAACAAGCAACTCGCGTCGGCCCTGCGTACCAGCGAAAAAAGCGTCGAAGGAAGATTGAGCCGGCTCGCCTCGCGCACCGGTCACCGGTCACGGATCGAACTGTCGAAAGCGCTGCTCAACGGCGAGTTCTCCGCCGGGACGTCGCCCGCCTGATTCACCGCGCTCCCGCGGAGAGGATGCCGTCCGTTGTCTCCGCGGTCGCCTTGATCACCTCGGCCAGCACTCGCATCGCGGCCGGAGATCCGGGATTGAGCAGCACGTCCACCCCGGAGTCGGGCAACGCGGCCGCCAGCTGGGGCAGGGTCACCTCCACCCAGCCCGGCACGTCGAGGTGGGACCGGTGCCCGTACGCGGTGGTGACCAGGACCGACGGGACACCGTCCGGCGCGGCCCGCACCAGGGCGACGTTCCGCTCGTCGACGGCCACCCCGAAGACGGTGTCGAACAGGGTGGAAGTCAGGTCGTTAGTGAGGTCCTCGCCCGGTTCGCGTGCCATCGCGCGGAGCACGCCGTCCACCGGGTCCAGCGGCGCGTCCGCCGAACGCGGCCGGTATCCGGGGTTGGAGCGGAACCTGGTCCACATCCCGTCGGCGGTCACCGCCCAGCCGCCCATGACGGCCTCCGGAGGCGGTTCGGCCTCGTCGTCGTTTTCCGCGACCCAGGTGGGATCCAGGAGCAGCTTTACCTCACCTCCGTCGAACAGTTCCGCCAGCGTCGGTACGGCGCCCTGTTCCTCGGTCATCGTCCGGTGCTCCCTTCGAGAACGTTTTCGGCGGGCATGCCGGGCAGACGGCCGACCTCGCCCTCGGTGTTCAGCACGGTCTCGGAGGCGCTGGTTCGGCGCCAGCGTTCCGCGGATTGCCGCAGGGAGGACAGGATCAGATCGTCCAGTGACTGCGCGCGGCTCTTGAGGTCGCTGAGTTCCCGGAGCAGGACTCGGCCACGTTCGTTTTCCCGGGGCTCGATGACCTCGAGCACCGCGAACGACGTCCCCGGCGGGAACAGCACGCCCTTGCCGTCCCCACCGGGCCGCTCCACCACCCGGCCGGTCATGGACCAGATGAGCAGATCGGTCGTGCCGGTCCCGGACGCCGGCTGCGCGAGTGACATCGCACAGAGACCCGGTTCGACGAGAACGCCGTGCTCGCCGAGCCGCGCCCACTGGTCAGGGGTCGGGGCGACCGCCGCCGCCGTCACCCCGCGGTGCCGGGCCAGACCGGACAGCCCCTCCACCGCGCGACGGCCGAGCGCGGCCAGCGGACCGCTCGTGTCCGCGTCCGGGCGGCGGGCTTCAAGACCCAGCGGACCGAGGTGGAGCCGCGCCGCCATCAGATCGGTGAAGGCGTCCAGGTCTTCGGTGTCGCCGACCCCGGCGAAGTGCTCAGGCCACGCCTCCCGGATGAGTGCGCGATCGCGGACGTCGTCCGGAACAGACGCGGCAGGGGCGGTTTGCTCCGGCACGACAGGGGGATCCGGCACAGGATCGGCCGCAGCGATCTCGGCCATCTCGATGACCTTGGCCGCCGGAGCCACTTCAGGTACGGCTGCTTCCCGATCCTCGGTGGGAGCGTCGTGACCACCGACGAGCTGCATCAGAAGGACCAGCGGCTCCTCTTCGTCCGCCGGCTGCTGGGTCGCCGGGACGTCGATCTCGGGTACCGGCGCCTGCTTGCCTGGGTGACTCATCCAGCTGGTGGGCGGCGCGGGCTCGATCCCGTCGGTGGGCTGGACGCGCACCTCCGCACCGGTGGTCCGCCGAAGCCGCTCGGCCACCTCCTCCGCGCACTGCCAGTGGTGCGCGGTCATTTCCCCGTCCGACGAGTTGTGGAACACGGTCGGCGTCCGCGGGTCCGGGGGAAGTGTGCGCACGAAATCGCTGTAGTCGGGTTCAGCCTCGCCTCGGATCCACAGGCCGGCCGGGACGACCTCGACCACGGTGTCCGAGTCGTACCGGTAGACGCCTGTGGTCACCTTCGGCAGCCGCGGGATCGGTTTCCGATACGAGTGCAGGGTCGGCGTCATCGCGGGGAGAACGCTCGACTCCCGTGGGCGATAAGTCACCGTATGGGCGAACAACGACCAGCCGTGCGAACCGTCGGGCCGGAGCGCCACGACCTCCGGGCCGTTCAGGGAGTGCACCGGCAAACCGCAGTAGAAGACGATCTCCGTCCCGATCGCGTCGGCGAGCGCCTGCCCGGCCGGTTCTCCGGCATCGGTCCGCACCGGGCCGACCTGGACGAAACGGAGCAGTTCCCGGTGTGGCCCCACGAAGGATTCCCACCATCGCGACACGATCTCGACCGAGAGCGGGGCCAGCCCTTCGGCACCGAGGGCGACGATGATCTCGTCGGACCGGCACGGCACCCAGCGAGTCAGCCGGGCCCGGGCGGCACGCGTCCACCGGTCGTCGCCTGCCGCTCGCAGCCATACCCCCGACGGCAACGGCTCGGCGACGACTTCTCCTTCGAGTGAACGGGTTTCGGCCAGCGTTCCCGGTACGTCCCAGGGCGGCTGCGGCAGCCGCCTTCCGGCCCAGCTCGCCTCCGCGCCCGGGCGGTACCGCACCCAGCGGCCGTCGATACGGGGATCATCGAAGGAAACGCCCGCGTGTGACGGCCGCACCGCCCCGAGCGGGAGCACTACCGAACTTCCGACCGCTTCCGCCAGTGACTGGCCGTCCACCAACGAGAGGTCTTCGCCCGACGGCACGGGGACAAGCCGGACTCCTCGCGTTCCGACCGGGAGCACCGCGGCGAGTTCGTCGAGGGTCCGCTCGGGCAGATCGACGATCACCAGCCGGTACTGCGGATCCGGCGCCAGTGACGACGCGAACAGGCGGGCCCGGTGCGGTACGCCACCTGCCAGGTGGACGACCTCGGCATGGCCGACCTGGGTCCGCTCGAGCAGGGCCCCGGCTTCGGACTTGGCGTTCAGACTCGCGCCGGCTCGTGCGCGAAGCCGTTTCCAGAATGACACACGTGCTCCTTCGGCAGGTCCGACGAGTCCTTCCGGACGGAGGTTTCCCACGTCCGAACGGAATGGTTCCCGCGAGACGACGTCCGGATAACCCCGTTCCCGGCGTACCGACAGGATCGGGTGGACATCCCTCACGAACACGCGGGCCGTTCAGTGCTCGCCGGCGAGCAGGCGCGCGAGCTCCGATTCCCAATCCAGCATCAGGTCTTCCTGCCCGAACGGAACTATTTCACCCGTGCACGCCAGGAAACCCGCCAGTGCCTTGCTCGACGTCGCGAGCACCGCGGTCCCGAACGGGCTGGCCAGTTCGATCACGGTCATCGCGGAGTCGTTCGACGACGGGCGAATTCGGATGTCTCCGTGTCCCGCCGCTCGCTCAAGCCCCGACGCCAGGAGATCGCGCGCGAAGACCCATTCGACGAAGTCTTCTTGGCCCTGCATGAAGAACGCCCGCACGGTGAACGGATCCCGGCTGTCATAGCTGAAATGTCCGCGCACCTCGGCACGCCCGTTCGCCGTGCGAAGAAACGCGAAGTCCATCGGATGGCTGCAAGTCGAATAGTTCGTCCCGCCAGTCGGCCCAGGCGGGGGCAGTACGTACTCACTCATGAAGTGATCTTCGAGGGAGAAACTTCATTCCAGCCCTACCCCATGGACCGCGGCGCGATATCCGTCAGCTTGTCGCGAGGGCCTGATCGAGTTCGGCGTCCGGACCCGCCATCACGAGCTGGTCGATGTCACGAAACGTCTGGGTGATGGCATCCAGTTCGTCGGCACCGAATTCCGCAGTCGAGCGCACGAAACCATTGGCGAGCCGCGTCGCGGACGGGCCACCGGGATTGAGCACGACGTCGTGGTCTTCACCGATCAGGTCCACGAGGCCCGCGAGATCGGTTCGCCGGACATCCGGAGACCTGAACCGTTCCCGATGTGGCTCGCCGGTGGTCACCACGACGGACATGACTCCGTCTTCCTCCTTGAGCACCATCGGCCTGCCGTCGCCGTTCATCGCGACGTCGAACGTGTGGCCGGCCATCATCACCTGCAGGTGCGCCGACCTTGCTTCCCCGTCGACCAGCAGGTGAAGTACCGCGTCCAGCGGGTCCGACGGGGATTCCTCATCGGACGGCCGATAGCCCGGATTCGCCGAGAACCTCCCGAGCTGGCCGTCGTCGGACACCGGCCAATATCCGATGATCGCCTCCGCCGGCCGGTCCTCCTCGTCCTCGTACTCGTACTCGTCGGGGTACCAGAACTGATCGACCAGCAGCAGCCTGCCCGCCTGGTCCGTCGGCTCCTCGTCGATCATCCTCATCCTCTCCGGCAGACGTTTTTCGAGCACCCTAGGCAGGAAGCGCTCACGCTGAGGGGATTTTCGTCTTTCCTTCCACCGCTTTCCGCCCGAAACACCGGCCACCGGCCCCTGTCGGCTCGCCTTCACGGACCAGTCAGTGAGGGGTAGGTCGAACATGGCGTGATCGAACCCGCGCCACGGGGCCGTCCTCACCTGCTCGCGACCAGAGTGCGTGCCGGGCGGCGGGGGTCCGAACAGGCTCACGGGGGTTCTGGCAGGTAACTGTGAGTGGCGGCCTACCGTGTCGCGAAAGCCACTTTCGCGACGCCTGATGTCCCGAAAGTGGCTTTCGCGACACGTTCGACAGCCGGAAGAGCACGGACCAGTTAACCGACTCAACACCGCCGCCTTACCCCTCGCTACCTTCCGTGACGAGTACGATGCCTGGTCAGTACCACTTCGAGCCGACGGAGGAGCCGAATGTCGCCTGTCGACCGCCTGGCTCCCAACCGCGGTGCGCTGGCCGAACTCGCCAGGCTGGGCCGATGGAGTGAAGCGAACGACGCCGCCATGGAAGCCGTCCGGCGCCTCCAGGCCGAACCGGCGGGTGTCCTGGCGTCCGAGCTGGCCGACTTGGTCTATGTCGCCGGCGGGCCCCGGCCAGGTCAGGTCCCACCTTCGTCAGAGCGTCTGGTCGTTCCGGAGGAACGCGGACTCGCGATGCGGGCCCTGTCGGTGGTCAATCGCATCGGACGGCTGGACGAAGCGACCGAAGCCGCGGAAGCCGCGTTGAGTTCTCCCGGGCGCTGGGAAGTGGGCACCTTCTGGTACGCGGTGCTGGCCCTCGTTTACGCGGACCACCTCGACTCCGCCCGGACGCACTGCGCGAGAGCGGTGCACGACGCCTCACGATCCGGTTCCGAACGCCACCGCCACGCGGCGGCCGTCCTGCATGCGCGGGTGGCGTTCCTGACCGGGGACTCGGCAACCGCTGCGAACCGGTTCGCCCTGCTTCTCGACGACGGCGTACACCCTCAACAGCGCGGTCTGGTGGTGGCATGGGCCGTCGCCGCCCTGATCGATCTCGGCGACCTGGAAAGCGCTGGAGAACTGCTCCGCGAGAACGGCCTCACCAGCACACTCGACAACGAAGGCGATCGGGCCGAGGTGCTGTGGGCCAGAGGGCTCCTACACGAAGCCGTCGACCGCCCGCAAGCCGCGTTCGCCGACTTCATGGCCTGCGGCCGCGAGCTGCTGAAACGCTCCGTGATCAACCCTGCCGTCATCCCGTGGCGCTCAGCCGCCGCCCGGAACGCCTCCGCCACCGAACGGGCGGACATCGCACTCGCGCTCGCCCGTGAAGAGGTCGTGGAAGCACACCGCTGGGGCGCTCCCAATCCCATCGGCAGAGCCCTCGGCGTCGACGCCCTCATCACCGACAGCTACGCGGAAGCAGATCCTCTGCGGACCGCCGCAGCCCTGCTGGAAACCGGTGGCGCGAGCGCCGACCTGCGAAACCTCTGGTACACGTTCGGCGCCAAGCTCAGTCTCGAACGACATTTCGACGCGGGCGAGGAGGCCTTCGCCGCCGCCCGGCAACTCGCCGTACAGGCAGGTAACCGTTTCTGGACCGAGCGGATCGACGCGGCGCTCCGTAACTGGAGCGAGGGTGGGGGCTACCGCGAATTGAGCCGTCAGGATTTCCGGGTCGCCTATCTCGCCAGGCTGGGGTTCGGCAACAAGGACATCGCGGGCCGGTTGCACGTGTCACTCCGAACGGTGGAACTCTGCCTGTCCACGGTCTACCGGAAGCTCGGGATTTCCCGGCGCGACGGGCTCCGGTCCGTCCTCTTTCCACCACTCTGACAGTAACGATACCGTCACCCAGAGGTTCCACCAGTGACGATTCAGGGTACACAGTGGGTGCGGCAGCGATTTCCGCAGTTGACCCCCTGTCAACGGACAGCCTACCGTTGAGGGGCGAAATGTCCGGATCGCCAGTTGACCTGGCTCTCCGGGATCGGGCGAGCGGCGAAGTGGGTACCGATGGTCCTCACGGAACACGCATATCGTCGGAAGAAACCCGCCCACCCGCACCCGGCGGAGAAGCGGAGAGTCTCCGACGTCGATTCGAGTCTTTGCGAGGCTGAAGCGATGACCCAGCTGTTCGACCATACTCACTCGGTGGAGGCTCCTGGGAACGAAGTGCCGCAGGAGGCCTTGGCCGTTCCCGCGCACCCGAATTGCCTTGCCACCGAGGCCATGGCGGTCGGGCTGCAGGGTACCGACCGGAATCTGGCGACCCAGCTGGCGGATCGCGCTCTCGCCGCCTCCCCCTGCAAGGACGATCTCCGCTGTGTGTGGCGCGCGGTGTCGGTACTGCTCATCGCTCGCGCGCTCTCGGCGCTCGACGCGCACTGCACCCGCCTGGCCGGGCGGACAGGTCCGGCCGGTCCCGCCACGGACCTGGTGTGGCCGCTGGTCCGCGCTCAGCTGGCCCGGCTGGCCGGCGACCTCAAGGGTGCACGGGACATGCTCCAAGGTCTGGTCGGCCCGGGTGTTCCACGCAGCATCCGGCACATCGCACTGGCCTGGCAGCTCGAAACCCTGGTCCGGGCAGGTGAGGTCGAGGACGCCGCCCTTCTCGCCAAGCTCAGCGATCTCGACGGCCTGGCCGGACGTTCCTCGGCCCATCGGCCGCTGCTGCTGGCCGCGCGCGGCACCGTGCGACTCGCCGAAGCGCGTCATCAGGAAGCGCTGGCCGACTTCCTCGCCTGCGGCGAGACGCACGCCTTCGAGCACATGGCCAGCCAGGCGGTGCTGCACTGGCGTGCCCTGGCCGCGTTCGCCGCCGCGGGATGCGGACGCCCCGACCTGGCACACTCCCTGGCCGAGGGTGAACACGAGGCCGCCAAGCACTGCGGTGCCCCGGCCGGCGTCGGCTACGCACTGTATGTGAAGGCGATGGTCTCCGGTCAGGACCAGAAAGTCGCGCTGCTCACCGACGCGGTCCAGTTGCTCGACGTCGCCGGTGCCCGCGTCGAACTCGCCACGGTCTGCCTGGAATTCGGACGCGCTCTGCTGGCCGGTGGGGAGCCCGGTCCGGCGGCCACTCAGCTCACGCGGGCGGCGGAACTGGCCGGGGAGATCGGCAACCGGCGGTTGATCGCCGAAATAGCCCTTGAACAGGGAAAAGTGCACGACGCCCCGCCACGGAAATCGCTGAGCCCGCAGGAACATCGCATCGCCGGCTTGGCTCGGGCCGGCCTCAGCAACAAGGAGATCGCCGCGAAGACCGGGCTGACCGTGCGAACGGTCGAGTTCCATCTCTCGGGGGTTTACCGCAAGCTCCACTTGTCCGGACGCCGGGAACTGGTGTCCTCAGGACTCGATTTCAGCTGAAACCGCTACCCCTTCGCGAAGTAAATCCCTCCGGTTAGCCCATTCGAGTGCAAGGTGTCTGGTCGCAGGTTCGGATTCACTGCAGGCTGACGATGTCGGCTGGCCAGTGAAGGAGGTGCTGCCCCGTGGCTGAGGGGGGTGTGCATGTGCCTCCGCATCTGCGGAGGTTTCTCGAGGTCACCCTCGGCTTCTCCTGGCCCGAAAGCGACGACCAAGGCCTCACCGCTCTCTGGCTCGCGTGGGCGGACTTCGAAAAAGCCGCCCACGCCTACCACGCCGCTGCCACCACCGCCGGACACGCCACCGCCCACACCCTCACCGGCCACACCGGCGACTTCTTCAGCCACTACCTCACCGGCACCGTCGGCGACAGCCTCACCGGGCTCGCCGAAAGCGCCGCCCAACTGGCCAGCACAGCCAAAACCGCCGCCGCCGACGTCTACAAGACCAAAGTCATGTTCGTCGTCTTCGCCGCGTTCGCCCTCGCCACCATCATCGAACTCCTCACCTCGATCATCGGCGCCCTGCTCACCGGCCCCGTCATCGCCGCCGCCCGCATCAGCCTCGCCGCGATCTGGAAAGCCCTCGTCACCCGCCTCGCCACCCTCACCCGACCCCTGCTCCTGCGCGGCCTCGCCGAAGCCAGCAAACAAACCGCGAAATTCACCGCCATCGGCGTCGGCCTCATGACAGGCACCGACTTCGGCGTCCAAGCCCAGCAAATCGCCGACGGCCTCCGCGACACCTTCGACACCCGCTCCCTGGCCGCCTCCACCATCGGCGGCGCCCTCGGCGGCGCGTTCGCCGGCCTCTTCCACGCCGCGGCAGGCCTCGTCCGCACCACCGCCTTCACCCTCGAAGGCCGCATCGTCACCACCACCACCGGCACCGCCACCACAAAGATCACCGGCCCCCAAAAAGTCCTCGGCCACCTCACCTACGGCACCGGACAAGTCGGCATCGCGCTGCTCACCGCGCCCCTCATCAACACCCTCACCGGCCACCCCGGAGCCAACCCCTTCCTCGGCATCATCAGCGCCTTCAGCGCCCACGGCGGCAAACCCCACACCACACCCCACACCCACATCACCGCACCACCCACCCTCACCATCCCCACCACCGACACCAAAACCCACACACCCGACACCGCCGAACCCCACACAACACCACCCCCCTACACCACCATCACCACCGACGAAAAACCCGAACCACCAGAGAAAACACCCGCCTACACCACCAGCCCCCAGGCCGTCGGCAATCTGTTCTCCACTCCGGCGGCCTCCGCTTACCTCGCCGCACTCGTTGGCACAGGCGTCGCTCCGACCAGCACGGCAGTCACGTCCTTAGCCGCCGCGAACGCGCCTGGCCGGAACCCGATCTCATCCCCGTCACCGTCCACCGCTCCGGGCGGCACCACGGCCACGCACACCGTTGCGTCCACCTCGGCGACACCTGATGTGGCCCATGTCGCCACGACCTCCACGGCCACATCACAGAACCCGGTCCCAGCGGCTTCGGCCGGTCCGGCGAAAGAATCCGCACCCGCGCCACAAGCCGCGACGGCCGGCGTCTCCATCACTCCCCTGTCACAGGCGGCCAAGCCGAACATCACCGCAGGCCCGACCGCGTTCGCCGACCATCGAACTGGCGCGGCCGACCTCACTCGAAGCACAGAACACCACGTCGCACAACCGCGAACCGAGCGGCCCGCCATCACGAACCTCGCCCAAGCGACTTCGGCGACGACACCCCTTCCACCACGGCCGGACATCATCAGCAGGGCGAGCGCCGAACCGGTCACCGAAACCAGGCTGGCGGCCACCACCGCGGAGTTCCTCACCGCTTCCGCCGACACCCCGCCCCACCAGCACACACCGCTGGAACAGGGCGGCACACCACTCCCCGCGTCACCGAGCATCACCGCCTACTCCCCACTAGGCCAGGTCAAAGCCATTCCCCTGCCTGGCGGCGGGGGCGCCGCGTTCGTCGCGGACACCCATGCCGCCAACGTCCTGAACGCCTTCCCACAGGCCAAACCCGGCGTATTCCGCGTTGTCACCCATCTTCGAGAAGGCTATTTCCACCTACCCGGCGATCACGCCGGGACACTCCCCCACCGGCCCGCGCAACTCGCCGAAGTCCTCAAACCGCTGCTACCCCAGCTCGCCGCCCGCCGCGCCTACACCGAAATCGAGCTGTGGGCCTGCGACCTCACCCCCGCCCATCGCGACCAGCTCGCCCCGATCGTCCGCGCGGCTACCGGCGCCGAACTCACCTTCGCCCGCACTGGCAGCATGATCCACATCGCTTCGAATGGCGACATCGACACCACCCCAGCCGGCGTGGCGATTCCCGAACTACGCGCCGATACGCTCACCCTCGGCGGTAAACGCGATCGGTCGGCGAACGACTCCGAAAGCAGTGCCAAACGTCCTCGTCTTGAAGACCGTCACGGCCCCGCGATCACCGGCAGCGAACCGACAGCCGCACTTCAGTCCGCAGTCACCGAAGGACTCCTTCACCACGGCGACATGGACTCCTCGGCCATACGCGCTCACTTGAACGCGAAAGGCGTTGAAACAGGAACTTTCCAGCACGTCTCGAAGGCAGCGCGGACGGCACGAGCGGAACTCAGACAGCGCGCTGCCCTGTGGCACCCGGTTCACCAAGGGGAGAGCAGATCGGAGAGGTTCGATCTGGCGAACATCAACGCATTCACCGCGTTCCTCTACTGGCAGGCGGCAACTCGCACCGACGGCGCCGAAGCGATCGCTCTCAGCGCGCGAGCAGCCGGCTTCAAGTCCGACTACCGGACTCTTCTCAAAGACGTCGACCTGGCGATCAAAGCCGCGGAGAAAGACGGTCGCCCCATACCGATACTCGAGATCGACGATCCCGCGCACCGAGCCGGCATCCTCGCCCGGCTCGATCGGATATCGAGCACAGCCGGCAACCAGAAGACGACGAACCTGGCCCTGCTTCTGCAACACCAAAAAGTGAAGGGTGAGTTCAGCGCGGTCCGAAAGCTGGTCAGTGACCACAAGAAGGCTCGACAGGGGAACAGCGGATCTACGGCCAATGTCAGCGAACAATCCGCACACCCCCCACGCCGGCGATATCTGAACCGTTTTTTGAATGCGGACACGCGAACGGACGGCGATCCGATCGAGAAGGTCGCCTACATGGCGGCCTGGGCGGATAAAAGCGCGAACGAAGAACAGCTGGTCATCCGACTGCGCGAAGAGGGCATCACCGGCTCGACCGAGAATCTGGCCCGCATCGTCAGCAAGGCCGCGACCGAAGCGGCCAAGAACGGCGATCGGCTCGAAACGTTGCGCGCCGGCGATCCCGCGCACCGGGAGGCCATCCGAAGTCGCGTGAGCAGCATCCTTCTCGCAACGCCGACGTTGTACCCCACCGGCCTGGTGACCAGGGTGGTGCAGCACATGCGGATGCGCCACATCGTCGGGTCCCAGGAAGAGCTGTCGGCGTACGCTACCCAGCTCCAACAGATGTCCGCCGCCGAGCTGCTCGGCGACCCCTCGATCCACGTCGACTGGGATCTCCGAGCCATAGCCACTGAAGAAAAACTCGACATCACGGATCCAGCGCACCACCGGACCATCAAAGAGCTGGCGAAAAGAGTCGTCGACGACCACGGCGACCTCGACATCGACACTTTGGTAATGCAGCTGGCCCACCTGGGTATCAAGTACCATCAAAAGCTCAGCAACCTCATCGCCGACGCGAAAGAACAGGCTGAACTCGAAGGATCATCATGGGCGCCAGTCTTCCGAGGGGCGAGACCTGCCGATAATTTCAGTTTCAGCTCCCTTGGCGATCTCACGATCGCGCTTTTGCAACTGGCTGTCGATAACCCCCGTGAAACCCCGGCAGAAATAGCGATGCGCGCCGAAAGCGCCGGGCTGGGAAACCGCGGCACGCTCCTTGAGTACGCCACCAGGGCCGTGGAAGCAGCCGAGCGCCACGAACGACGTCACCCGCACCTGAACATCACCGTGAGCGAACACCGGCCACGGATCGACACCCTGATCGACACCGCGCTCTCCAGCCTGACCAGCCCCAGTTCTGAGTCTGTGATCGCCCTGCTCCGGGCGCACAACGTCCGCGGGAGAAACGAGAAGATCCGCGACGCGGTGAGAAAGAGGATCGCGGAGCTCCAGCAGGGGAGCGTGCCGACTCGCCCGCGTGACAAGGCCGGAGATCCCGTCGAGCTCTCGGTGCTTCATCCCATCCCGCTGTTCCGCGACCTGTCCCTGGAGACCGACCGGCCTCTGCTGATGAAAATCGCGTATGCCACAGCTTGGTCCGACACGGGCGCCACACCCGCGGATGTCGCGGCGAGATTGACCGCGGAAGGCGTCACCGGGGATCCCGATGGGCTGCTCGCCCTGGCCACCGCGGCCGTGGCCGAGGCCACCATGAGCGGTGACAGGCTCGCGACGTTGTCGGCCACCGACCCGGCGCAGCGAGCGGCCGTCCGAGCACGGATCGGTGGCATCCTGCGGAGCACCCCTGAACTGCACACCCTCGACGGGCTCACCGAGCTGGTCAAGCATCTGCGAATGCGGCGCATCACCGGACCGCAAGAGGCCCTCCGCACTCAGGCTCTGCAGCTGCTGCGAATACCTCACGAAACCCTGGTCGCCGACCCCACGACCAGGCCCGAGCCGGCCTTCGGCCGGATCACCCTCCACGACACCGGGCAAGCTTTGCCCCGCCTCGAAAGCGCTCTGGCCGTCCCGGCCTCCACGATGGCCGAATCCGGTTACCCGTCCCCCACACCCTCCGACGGCCGCGGCGACATACCCGGAGGGCCTGATGAAATCGGCGCTCCGGACGATGTGGCGGCCATGTTGTGGCTGCTGGCGGTCGATCGTCCTCACGACACCGCCGCACAGATCGCCCGGCTCGCCGAATCGGCGGGCTTGACCGGCCACGACGATCTGGCGCGACACGCCGAGAAAGCCATCGACGCCGCTGCGCGACACCGGCGTCGGCATCCGTTCTTGGACATCAGCGACAAGAAGGCCATCGTCTCGATCCAAAGCCTGGTCGACGCCCTGCTCATCGCCGAGCCGGACACCACCACCGTCGATTCCGTGGTCGCTTCCCTTCCCGGTTACAACGTCACGGGAGACGCCGAAAGACTCCGTAACACGGTCAGAGCCAGGAAAGCGGATCTTGCCCGCACCCGGAAGCAGAAACCCGATATATATCGAGAATTC
Organism: Amycolatopsis sp. WAC 04197; assembly: GCF_003947475.1. NCBI lineage: Bacteria > Bacillati > Actinomycetota > Actinomycetes > Pseudonocardiales > Pseudonocardiaceae > Amycolatopsis > Amycolatopsis sp. WAC 04197. The sequence goes on from NZ_QHJK01000013.1 coordinate 80,510, forward strand.
GCCGCCGCCGCCGAAAGCCGGTTGCCCCTGCGGCCGGAGCGGCTGTTCCTGGGCCGGACCCTCGACGCCGGACGCGCCTCCGACCAGGACATGATCGCCAAGCTCGCCTATGCCGCGGCAGTACTGGACAAAGAAGCCACGATCGACGAGCTCATCGCCCGGCTCGCCCTGGAAGGAGTCACGGGGGACGCCGCGGAACTACGGCCGCTGGTCGTTCTCACCGTGGCGAAGGCCGACCCGCACCGGACCGTGTCCAGGCCCCCGCACCCCACAGCGCAGAACATCGACCCGAGCATCTACCGGACCATCGGCGCCGTCTTACTGGCAAATCCGGCACTCCGCGATCCCGGTAACACCGACCGGATGACAGAACTGCTTCAGCTGCTGCGAGACCGAGGTATCACCGACGCTGAGAGCGTTCTTCGTGAGCACGCCGAGACCATGCTCGCGATCCGCCCTGACACACCGGTTCGTGGTGCCTATTCGATCCCGGTCGCCTCGTTCGGAGAACCGGTGCGAGCGGTGCCCATACCCGGCGGGGTGGCTTTCGTCCACGACACCTATGCCCGTAACGTTCTCAATGCCTTCCGAGAGCCCACCCCCGGCACCCTGCGCGTCGTCGTACCCCGCGACCACACGACCAGCGCCGATCTCCTGCTGCCCGGTTCCGTCGACGCTCTCGTCCGACACGATTTCGCTCAACTGGCCGAAGTCATCGCCGGACTTCCCACCGCGATCGCGCCCTGGGCCGCGCTCACCAAGATCGAGCTTTACTCCTGTGATCTCAGCTTGGGCCACGGAGAGGACCTCACTCGCTTACTCCACCACCACCCCCATCTCCATCACGTGGAAGCCGTCGTCGCCCACCCCGGACGCCCCGTGTACATCCTCCCCGAGGACGGTATCCGCACCGCGGACGACGGTCAGCTGCCTTTCGGGACACTCCGGCTCGGCCCGAAGGGGCCCAAACGCCCGTCCGGCACGGCGGGTGAATCGGCCAGCACCGCCAAACGACCCCGTACCGAAGGAAGCGGCGCCACAGGCACCACGCCCGCCGACCCCGAAAAGCAGACACGGATGGTCGCGATGGCCATCGAGATGTTCCACCAGCACGGCGATGGCAGCCGTGAATACCTGGCGCCCTTCGTGCAATCCGCCGGGTTCGGCGATGTCAACATCGCCGAGGTGCGAAAGGCGGCCGCCCAAGCGCGACAAAGTATGGAGGAAAGCGGTGCACTGTGGCGTCGCCACTACGCGGGTGCCCCCCGCGCCGAGAGATTCGATTCGGCGCAGCCCAACCATTTCACCGCCTGGCTCTGGTGGCAGCTCGCCACCCGTCCTGGCGTCACCGGGACCACGTTGGTGCGAGAGGCCCGGGAAGCCGGCTTCGCCGTCCCCTACAAGCAGCTGCTCGTAGAAGTTCAGTCGGCGATCAAGGCCGCGGAGGAGCGCGGCCGCCGCGAGCCCGCGTTGGACGTGAGGACCCCTGCGCATCATGAGCTGATCTTCGCGAGGCTCGACCGTATTCTCGCCGATGGACGCGACCGTGACGTCAAGGACCTGACCACGGCTCTGGTCGAGCACAACGTACGTGGAGAGTCAAAACGGGTCAGTACTCTGGTACGTAAGCACCTGCTGACGCTAGGCGACGACCCGGCTCATCCCACGGGCGGATCCTCCCGCCGGCAGGATCCCGGACAGGACCGGACATTCCTCGGACGGCCCCTGGACGTCGGGGACCAGTCCACCCGGGACCTGCTCGAATTGGTCGTATATGCCGCGGCTTCGTCGGACAAGACCGCGACTCCCGACGAACTGGCCACGCGATTGCAGCGGGAGAACGTGGCCGGAGACCGTGAGGCGTTGGTCCGGTTGGTCCGCGACGTCGTGGCAAAGGCCGACTACCAAGGTGACCGGCTCACGCGCTTGTTCGTCGGCGATCCCGACCCCGGCCGCCAAGCCGAGCTTCGCGGCCGCGCCCTGGCGATCATGCTCGGCACAGAGAGGTTGCGGAAACCTGAGAATGTGATCGAACTGGTGAAACATCTGCGGACGCGACATGTCACCGGTTCCCAGCCGGAACTGGTGAACTTCGCCACCGACCTGCAGCAGAGCGCGGACACTCCGCCAGCCGATCACGCGACCGCGCGCGACGTCTCACTCGCCCCTCTGAATCTTCGCGAAGGTGGACCTGTTCCTTTTCGCGAAGGCGACCAGGCGGCGATCCGGGCAGCCGCCCGGAAGGTCGTCGCAGAAAACGGCGGGCTCGACACCCACAGCTTGCAAATTCCTCTGAACCGTGAGGGTGTGCGCTACGCATCCGGTTTCTCCGGAGCGATCAGCCACGCACTGCGACAGGCGAAGAGTGACGGCTCGTTGTGGCACCCTGTCCATCGCGGCCGCGAAGCACTCGAGTACCCGCACTTGGAGGGATTCACCCCGGCTGAGCCGAATGAGCTGACGGTCATGCTGTGGCTGCTGGCAGTGGACTACCCTCGCGAAACCCCGACGGAGATCGCACGACGGGCCGAGCGGACCGGTTTCGCCGGAACGAGCGAACTGTTCCTGGCCGCCGAGCAAGCTGTCGCGGCGGCGGTGCGCCATGGCCGGCGGCATCCGATCTCGGAGATAACCGATCCCGCCCATCGCCCCCGGATAGACAGCTTGATCACCGCCTTGCTCCGCACCAAAACCTCCGTCGGGGTGCTACTGAAAAAACTGCGCGAGTACAACGTCGTAGGTTGGTCGATGCAGGTGGAGCGAGCGGTGGCCGAGAGAAGGAAAGCGCTCGCCGCCGCGGAGTCACCCGTCGATGGCGAAGCGGGTGCCCCAGCCTTGCCAGTTCTCTCGATGGACGCCACGTTCGCGGGCCGGTCTCTCACAGCTGACTCGTTCGCGGACCACAAGGCGATCGGGCAACTGGCCTACGCCGCCGCCGTGGTGCACAAGGACGCCACCGTCGAAGAACTGGCCGCCCGGCTGGCCACGGAGGGGGTCACCGGCTCGCCCGACGTGGTGGCCGAACTGGTGGCCGGTGCGGTGTCCGACGCGGCACGCAATGGCGATCGGCTCGCGACCCTGTCCATTGGAGACGCCACTCACCACGGCGCCATCCGATCCCGCATAGGCGGAATTCTGCTCAGTACTTCGCACCTCCATGCCCCGGATCGGCTGACTGAACTGGTGAGCCATATGCGAATGCGGCACATCAGGGGGCCCCAGGACCAGCTGGAATCCGCCGCTCGACCGTTTCTGGAGAAATCACCGGACGCTCTGCTCGACGATCCGTCGACCCAGCCTGAAAGAACGTTCGGTCCCGTCGCGCGCAAAATCGATCACACCAGTCCCGAACACGCGGCGAGCCTCGAAGCACTGGCCCGGAAGGTCGTCGCGGAGCACGGCACTCTCGGCCACCACGCCTTGTCCTATTACTTGAGTCGCGAAGGGATGGAACGCAAGGGCGGGTATGCCAAGGCACTCACCGCCGCGGCCGGCCAAGCCAGGCAAGATGGCTCGGCTTGGCATCCTGTTTACCAAGGCGTCGAGCAACCTATAGGATCGCGTCATCGCGACGCCGTGCTGTGGCAGCTGGCCCTTGATCACCCGCAGGCCACCGCGATGGAGATCGCTCGCCGTGCTCAGAACGCAGGCTTCCTTGAGGAAGCCCTTGTTGTCGAATATGCGCGAGAAACCATTGACCTGGCGGTGGAGCTCGGGCACCGCCATCCTGTGCTGCATATCTCCAACCAGGCGCACGAGTCCAGGATCCATCAGCTCATCGACGCCCTGCTCAGCACCGAACCCGGCCTCGGCGTGGATTCTACCTGCATTCGTTTGTACGAATTCAACGTACGAGGCGTACGAAATAAGGTGCACGCGGCAGTACAGGCCAGAAGTCGGGAAATGGCGAAGAACCCACCCGACGCCGGTGCCGTCGCCGCCGCTCAGCGACTCTTGACCTTGCGGCCGGACCGGTCGTTCCGGGGTGAGACGATGGACGCCGGCAATCCGAGCCATCGAGAGCGGATTCTCGCGGTCGCCTACGCCGCGGCATGGGCCCGAAAGAACGCCACACCCGACGAGCTGGTCACCTGGCTGACCACGAACGGGGTCGCAGGAACGCCCGCGGCTCTCTCGCTGTTCGCCACCCAGGCCATCGGGGACGCCACCCGCCACGGCGACCGGCTCGTGCCGCTGTCCACCGACGTGCCCACCTACCGGCAAGCCATCCGTCAACGCACCACCGAGATCGTCGCGAACTCCCCGGAGCTACGGAACCTCGACAGGGCCACCCAGGTGACCGAGCTGGTGCGACGGATGCGGATCCGGCACATCGAAGGCCCTCAGGCACTTCTGCGGAGTCACGCCGAAGAATCCCTTGACGCGCTGATCGGCCCGTCCGTAGCGGAAATCCACCGGCGTACCGCCGAGATCGTGTTGGCGAACGAGTCACTGCGCGATCCGGAGAACCCACATCGGGTCACCGAACTGGTGGAGCAGATGCAGGCCCACCGCATCGCGGGGTCCCCGGACACCTTGCGCGCCCATGCCAAAACGATCCTCGCACTCGCGCCCGACGAGACGTTGCCCGACGCGGTCACCAGTCGCTTCGGCACCTTCGGCGTTCCTGTCGACTCCGACGGGCAGCCAGCCAGGGCGGTGCCTCTACCCGACGGCGTCGCGTTCATCACCGATACTTACGCACCCAATGTGCTCAGGGCCTTTTCGGAGCCCGTCCCTGGCATCTTCAATCTCGTCGTCCACCACCGAAACGGCATGTACGCGATCCCCGGTTTCCGGGGCGGCGCGCTCTCCCGCACCCCGGAACAACTCGTCACCACACTCGCGAAGCTTCCCACCGGACTCGCCGACTGGAGCCGCTTCCGCGAGATCCGGCTCTGGGCCTGTGATCTCGATTCGGCCCATTTGAACGTGCTCGACGGCCTCATCGCCAACCCCGCCCTACGTACGATCAACCACCTCTTTTTCACTCCCGCCTATCTCGAGAGTCGCATCTACATAACCCCTTCCGCCGAGATTCGCGCCGTCGCCACCGGCATGCCCGACCCCACCGACTTGCCCGAAAGGACGCTCGTCCTCGGCGGCAAGCGCAAACAGGAAAGGGACTCTGGGAACAGCACAAAACGCGTTCGCCCCAACCCGCTCCCCATCAGCTCCGAAAAAAGGGAATTACTCGCCTCCTCCGCGACCACGGAGTACATTCTTCGAGGCGACCTCGGCCCTGAACTAATACTCGGATACATAAGAGAAGACGGAATAACAGCACGTCAGTCAAACGCAGCCAAGAAGGTGGTCTCAGCAGCCCGGAAGACACTCAAGCAGGATGACATGCTATGGCAACCGGTTCATCGAAACAAAAGAATATCGGAGCGATTCAACCTCGCCGATATAAACTCGCTCACAGCCTTCATGTACTGGCAAGCGATCACTCAGCCAGAGAACGGTTTCGAGGCGATCGTCCGCGCCGCACGCGGCGCCGGTTTTATCGGCGTTTATTATCACATCACGATCGATGCCAAACAAGCAATCAGGGCAGCCGAGGAGGACGGCCGCCGGCTCCGCGACGACATCCGGGAACCGGTCAGCCGGCGGAGGAAGAATCCGCGCCAAGACGCCGAGACAGCAACTTCCGCCGACGAACTCGCAGCAAGTCTTCCGTCACGGCCGTTCCTCGGACGATCACTCGATGCCGACCGGCCGGGCGATCGTGGCGCGATCGAGAAGATCGCCTACGCCGCCGCTTGGTCAGACAAGACCGCAGACGCCGTCCGGCTCGCCACCCGGCTGCGAGAGGAGGGGATCGGCGGCTCGAAGGGCAATCTGACCAGTCTCGTCGACAACGCCGTCAGCGAGGCCCAGAAGAACGGCGATCGGCTCGAACCACTGAGTACCGGCGTCCCCGCTCACCGGAACGCCATCCAGGGCCGCCTGGCCAGCATTCTGCTCAACACACCGGGCCTGCACGCCTCCGGCGAGCCGAGTACGGTGGTGAAGCACATGCGGATGCGGCACATCACCGGTGACCAGGATGAATTGACGGGTTACGCCTCCCAAGCGCTGGGGACACCGATCGCCGATCTGCTCGGTGATCCCACGATCCACCTGGATTGGGAACTTCGCCCTGCTCTCATCGAGAACAAACTCGACCCTCAGAATCCCCACCACCACGATACCATCGAAGCACTGGCCCAAGATGTTGTGCACGAGTTCGGCGCTCTTCATCTGGATAGATTGGGCTCCCAGCTGATCCGAAAAGGAGTCGATACGAAGACTGGCACCCTCCCCTTTCTCACCCGAGCGAAGACTACCGCCGAATCCGAGGGCTCACTATGGGGCCCGATTTACCGTGGCAAACGGCGCAATGAGATATTTCTCGCCGAAGCACCCAACGACCTCACCGTCCTCCTGCTGCAGTTGGCTGTCGACAATCCCCAATCGGATGCGGGAAGAATAGCCTTCCTGGCCGAGGACGCCGGCTTCACCGGATACAGCATACTTTTGCCCGGCGCCTCCGAAGCGATCCGAATCGCCGAACAACACCAGCGGCGACACCCGCTCTTGAATATCTCTTCAATCGAAAAGAAAGCACAGATCAACACTATCATCGATGCTGTTGTCGCGGATAACCCCGATGAGTCCGTGGAATTCGCGACAAACAAGCTGCGCAGCTACAACCTTCAGGGTGAACAACACACCCTTCGCGAGGCGGTAATCAACCGAAAGAAAGAGCTCGCCGGTCTTGAGTCCCAAGAGACCACGCGACAGGACGATGCCGTCTCCGGCCCCTCCCGGTTTCCCGTACTGGACCCCGCCCCGTTGTTCAAAGGCCGGTCCGCGGACATCGACCGCGAGCTGATCATGAAGATCGCCTACGCCGCGGCCTGGGCGGACAAGGAGGCCACGGCGAGCCGGATCGTGGCGCGTTTGGAGGACGAAGGGATATCAGGATCTCGCGAATCGCTGACGGCTATGGCAGACTCGGCCATAGCCGAAGCGACCATGAACGGGGACCGGCTTCCCACGCTGTCCAGCACCGACCCCGGGCATCGCGAGGCTGTCCGCGCCCGCATCGGCGGTATTCTGCGGAGCACGCCCGAACTCCGTACGTCCGACAGGCTGGCTGAACTGGTCAGCCACATGCGGATGCGGCATATCACCGGCCCTTCGGAGGCTTTGCGGGCTCAAGCCCTCGTGCTGCTGCGGATCCCCATTGAGGAACTGCTCGCCGATCCGACGACCATGCCTGACGAGCCTTTCGGCGCCATCACTCTCCACAGCGGACGGGACGGCACGGGCCCGGAACCCGCACAGCCCGGGGACTCGGCACCTCCCTCGGACGACGGCGCCGCGCAAGAACTGTCCTCCCGCACCGACACCCTCGGCGAGGTGATGGCGATGCTGTGGCTGCTGTCGGTCGATCATCCTCGGGAAACCGCGGCACAGATCGCCCGGCGCGCAGAACTCGCGGGTCTCAGTTCGTCTCCGGGCCTGCTTCGGCACGCCGAGGACGTCATCGATGCCGCTGTACGGAACCAGCGCCGATATCCGTTCTTGGACGGAAGCGTGTCCGAGGATCACGCCCAGATCGCAACGCTGGTCAACGCTCTGATCGCCGACACACCCGACGCCAAGGTGCGGTCCATCCTGGCGCTCCTGCCGTCGTACAACGTGGCGGGTGATACAAAGAGCCTTCACCGTTTGGTGACGACCCGTAAATCGGATCTGGCTCGTACACGTAAGTCGAATCCGGCGGTGTATCAGGGTGTCGTCCGCGTTGCCCGGACGCGGTTGCACTCGGGTGCGCGGCAGGCGTTCTTCGGCCGGACACTGCATACCGGCCGGGCAGCCGATAGGACCACGATCGAAGAACTGGCCTTCGCCGCGGCGAGGCTCAACAGAGAAGCCGGTACCGAGGAGCTCATCGCCCGGCTTTCCTCGGAAGGGGTCACCGGCGACTCGTCGACGCTGACTGATCTGGTCGTCCGCGCGAGGACCCGGGCCGAGCATCGCGACCTGCCTACGGTTCCGGCCGTCACCCAAGTCTTGTATCAGCGTATCGGCGAGATCATGCTGGCCAACCCACGGCTACGGGATCGCGCCAACCCCGATCGATCGACCAGTCTCGTCCAGGAGATGCGAGCGCGGAACGTCGCCGGCCCACAGCACATTCTGCGTGAGCACGCCGAGACCGTGCTCGCCGTTCGTCCCGACGAGCCACTGCCCGGCACCTTTTCGGTACCTGTCGCCTCGCCCCTGGGGCCGGTGCGTGCGGTCCCCTTCCCCGGCGGCATCGCCTTCGTCAACGACGCTTACGCCCGCAACGTCCTCAACGCCTTCCCCGAACCGAAACCCGGAACCCTTTGGGTCGTCGTCAGCCGCCAGCATCGTCCCGGCGGCGCTTTCACCCTCCCCGACTTCATGACCGGCACCGACATCCGCCACGACCTCGACCAGCTCGCCGAGGTCATCGCCAGTGTCCCGTCCTCGATCGCCGGTTGGACACAGACCGGAAGGATCGAACTCCTCTCCTGCTACATCACGCCCGGAGAACAACCGCACCTCACCGGGCTCATCCGCCATCGAACCGGCCGGCACGACATCGACCTCTTTGTCAGCCACCCCGGCAAACCGGTCTTCATCACCCCTGCCGGACGGATCGGTAACGTCGACAACGGTGAACTCCCCGCCGGCACCCTCCGTCTGGGGCCCGGTCCTGGCACCCCTGAATTGCCCGCCGTCGACACCCCGCCACTCGACGTCTTGTCCTGGCGGCCGGGAGTTGATCGAACGTTCCGCGACTTCCTGGTGAACCAGGTCGTCTGGCCTCGGACGTCCCGTTTGGCCGGACTTCCCCCGGAAGTGCTGACCATGGTGCGCGAGCAGTTCCAGCTCGATCCCGCTCTCGGTTCTCACCTTGACGCTTGGGTCGAGGCCCAGTATCAGCGCCGTTCCGCGGGGGTTCGGCTACCGACGTTCGACCAGGTCGCGGCGCTGTCGGGCGACTTGGTCACCGCGCGGGGGGTCGCCGAGATCCTGGCCCGGAAAGTGGTCGACGGACACGGAAACCTCACGCCCGCCGCGGTACGGCACAAACTGGCCGACGAAGGCATCAGGCATCCGCACCTGCTGGGCCCGGCGATCACCAAGGCGCTGAACGACGCCGAAGCCGACGGCTCGGCGTGGCATCCCACCTTCCGAGGAGAGCACCGGTCAGAGAGGTTCGACGCGGACGAACCGGGGCCGGCCACGCTTCTGCTGTGGCGGCTGGCCGTCGACCATCACCGGGAGACCACGGCCGGACTGGCGCTCCGCGCCGAGCAGGCGGGTCTCGGAGGACGTGCGGCCCTCCTCGCCGACGTCGGGCTGGCCATCGATGCCGCTATCGGAGACCAGCAGAGGCCCCTGTCCGCGACCAAACCGAGCGATCTCGCACGAATCCACTCGCTGATAGACGCAATTTTGCTCACCGAACCCGGTATCAGCACTCCAGCGCTGGTGCGCCGGCTGCGTGACGACGTCCAGGGCGGACTGGACGTGTTGTTCTGGATGGTGGAGAACCGCCACGACCAGCTCGCGCGGGAGCAGGAACTCGGTCTTCCTGCCATGGACGTCGAAACCGCCCGTGCGTTGTTGTCCCCGCATCCGGTCGCGACGGTGCTGGGCCGGGTCCTCGACTCAGGCGATGCCGGCCAACGCGAAATAATCGGGCACCTCGCCTATGCCACCGCCTGGACGCACAAGACCGACACCGTCGAGCGGCTGGCAGAACGACTGCGAGAAGACGGGGTCACCGGCCCGGACAAGGAGCTGACCCGGCTGATCTCGGACGCGGTAGCCGAAGCCGACCGGCACGGCGACCGGCTCGTGCCCCTGCCCGCCGACCGTCCCGCCTTTCATCTCGCCTTGCGGGAGCGCATCGATCACCTCGTCGCCGCGGCCCCTTCGCTGCGTGACCCGCACAATCGTGCCCGGCTCACGCAGCTGGTCCGTCAGATGCGTCTCAACCACGTCACCGGGCCCCAATATCTGCTCACCGCCCACGCCCACGACGCCCTCACACGCAATGCCGCTACCCCACTCGGCTCCGATGTCGCCCATGCCGGCGTGAGCTTCTCGGCTTCGGCACGAGCGCCACAGGCCGTTACGGGCACGCACTACCAGCAGGTCATCGCCGCCGACGGCACCATCACCGCCGTCGGTTTCCTGCCCGACCACGAAGCTTCCATCCTGCACGCTGCCGCGGCCCGCCACGACCTCGCCACCCAACTCGGCCACCCCGGCGCCCGGCTCGTCTTCGCCCACCACGACCACACCGGCTACACCATCCCCCATCCCACCGACCCAGTCACCTTCTTCACCACTCTCGACACAACCCTGACCCATCTCGGCACCACCTGGAAACACCAAGACATCCTCCTCGTCACCTGCCTCCCCAACCCCACCCACACCGAACGAATCCGCTCCGCCGCACAAGAACTCGGCTATCAAGGCACCATCCACACCACCACCGGCCCCCACACCGAAATCACCGAGCACCGCGGCGCACGTCCACTCGGTTTCGGCGACACGCCCCACCCCAACGCCATCGTCCTCAACCCCACAAGCCAGACGGTCACTTTCGCCAAAGGGGCCCGTGACCTGATGGCGGGAGACTGGTTCTACGCCGATCACCCCGCCCAGCGGGTCGTCCAGCTGGGAGAATCCCTCTACGACGGCCTGCTCAACGCCCACGAGTCCGGCGGCGCGATTCCCGCCATCGAGGTCCACGGCTACGGCAACTCCCGGCGCCCGGGGCGGGCCATGGCCACCAGTGTGGCCCGCGTGGATTCGGTGGTCGTCGCGCTGTTGCTCGGCCTGAACGGCGCCCACCAGAACCGGCCCGTCGCCGACAGAATTCCCGACTTCGGTCTGATGATCCAGGCGTTCGAGAAGATCGTTCACGGCCGGGCGGGATCCCCGTTGAGCAGCGGTCGCGATCTTGAGGAACGACGCCGTGGTGTGTTCGTGCGGATACCGGCGTTCCCACTGCCCGCCGGACGGGTGCCCACGTTCACGTACCGGAACCCGTCCGGTGTGGACGTCTCCCGGCTGGGGCCCCTTCGGTTCGGCAGCCGGGATGAACCGATCAGGGTTCCCCGGGAGTTTATCGTCCCCCCGGGCCCCGCCCTGGCTTTGGAGAGCCCGACCGGGGCGATGATCTTCCCTACCTTCCTGTTCGCGATGGGAATGGGATGGGATCGGATTCGCAAGTATCAGGGAGTGATCTCGCTGTCGCTCACGGTGGATCACTATTTCGGAAAGGTGGTGCTCCGGGACGGAATAAGCCTGGCCTACCGCGATTTCGCGACCTGGGTTCACGAAATGCTGAACGGCGCGCCGGACTCCCAGCGGCTCCTGCTGCTGACCGGCCACGGTGGCGAACAACCGAGACGCACCGGAAACCAGCCGGGCGTGCCCGCGGCCTCGCTCGCCGGAATCCTGTCCTCGATCACCCACGGTCGCGTCCTCACCCCGCTCACGGGCACGATCTGGACGTACGGAGGCGAAGCGCACGCCAACAGCTGGGGACTGTTCCAGGACGGCAGGCTGCTCGGTGTCCATGAACGTCCCGGAACGGGCTACCACACCGGCACCTCGGTTCGTGACGCCGTCGCCGCCGCCGGCCTGGAATCCCCGCGGCACCCCGAGCCCGCACAGGACGTGGACCAGTCGACCTCGGCACGAGAAGAGGCGGCTGCCGCGGCAGCGGAGGCCTACATCAATCCACCGCCTCCACTGCCCAGCGCCTCCAAACCGGTGAAACTTCCCGAACAGACCATGGTCAAGTTCTCTCCGGAATCGAACAGAATCGAACTACGCTACCGCAACGAGCTAGAACGACTCTTTCGGCAGGTATACCTTCACGCCCAAGAGGCCTACGACGAGGCGGAATCCTTTCCTCAGGTGGTCATCACCAGTTTCGAAGACACCCGATCCGAAAACGCGTCGAGGTCGAAACGGCTGGGCAAGACTCGCGCGCGGGCTATCAAAGACCTGGCCGTACAATGGATGGCCAAAGAACTCGACGAGCGAGCCACACGTCGTGAATCGACATTCGATGCGGGATCCCCGGAAGAGAACAGGTCTTTTCTGGCGTCCTTCATTCGCATCGGCTCACGCCCCTACGACGGCGCACCCACCGACGAGGTCGCCATCGAACTGTTCAACCTCCGGGAAACGCCGGAAGAAGCTGCGGGCGCCTCGTCCGCGAGCACATCACGAGCCGCCCCCAGCCCCCTCTACCCGGCAGTCGAAGATCCGTCGGCCGAGCCAGGTTGACCGTTCACACCGGCGGACCGGGGTCCGCCGCGTGGAACGCGCGTTTTGGCCCCTTAGTGTCTTGTTCGAGAATCCGGAGATGACACAGCAGAGCCGGTCGGCCGTTCTGGGGCAGGCCGACACAGAGGCGACCTCAGTGGGCTTCGCGGTGCTGAGCCCGGAGTTACGTGACCGGGGCAAGGTCGTTCGCTGCGCCGCGTCCGAGCTGCTCCGTGGTTCGCTCCGCCGCGCCGGCGTTCCGATCCGGGAGCGGTCGGCGCTCGACACCGGGGACGACTCGCTGACCGTGTACCGCGAGCCCGTCAGAGGGCGCGATGATCTCGCGATCTTCGCCGGAGCGTCTGACGAACACCGTGCCACGGTCGAACGGAGCGTGGCCGAATGGAGCGCGGTCACCGCGTCGCGGCGAGTGCTGCTGGCCTCGCCGCGCTCTTTCTGCGCGGGGGTCGAAAGGGCGATCGAAATAGTCGAAAGGATCCTCGAAAGCCGGCAGAGCCCGGTCTTCGTGAGGAAGCAGATCGTCCACAACTCGCACGTCATCGACGACCTGGCGAGCCGGGGCGCGAAGTTCGTCGACGAGCTGGACGAGATACCCGACGGGGCCACGGTGGTCTTCTCCGCCCATGGTGTCTCCCCCGCCGTGCGGCAGGAAGCCGCGCGGCGTGGCCTGGAAGTGATCGACGGCAGCTGTCCCCTGGTGACGAAAGTACATTCCGAGGCGAAACGATTCGCGGCGCGGGGTGACACGATCGTCCTCATCGGCCATGCCGGGCACGAAGAGGTCGAGGGCACCATGGGTGAGGCACCCGACTCGACCGTTCTGGTCGAAACCGCGGAAGATGTCGCCGCACTCGACCTGCCCGACGCCGAGCGTGTCTCCTACCTGACCCAGACGACGCTCGGCGTGGACGAGACCGCGGAGGTCGTGAAGGCCCTGCGCACCAGGTTCCCGGCCCTTCGCGAACCTCCCACTGACGACATCTGCTACGCCACCACCAACCGGCAGAACGCGGTGAAGGCGATCATGGAGAAGTCCGACCTCGTCTTGGTCGTCGGATCGCCGAACTCGTCGAATTCCGTCCGGCTGGCCGAAACCCCACGCCGCGCGGGCACATCCTCGCACCTCATCGGAGACGCCTCGGACATCCGCCCCGAATGGCTGGCCGGCGTGCGTACCGTCGGAGTGACCTCCGGCGCCTCCACTCCCCCTGGGCCGGTGGATCAGGTCGTGGCCGCGTTGCGCGGCCTTGGCGAGGTCACCATCGAAGAACACGCCGTCGCCCACGAGACGGTCCACTTCGGGCTGCCCGTGGCCGTACGGCGGCAGACCGACTGACCGCTCATCGGAAGAGGTGAAGTCACGTGTCCCGATCTTTTCCGGGCCTCTCTGAACTCAAGGAACTCGACCACGACCGGTTGACCGGGCTGGCAGAGGAGATCAGGACTTTCCTGATCCACGAGGTGAGTCGCACAGGCGGCCATCTCGGCCCGAACCTCGGCGTCGTCGAGCTCACCCTCGCCGTGCACCGGGTGTTCGACTCACCGAGGGACAAGATCGTCTTCGACACCGGCCATCAAGCCTACGTGCACAAGATCCTCACCGGACGTGCCGTCGAATTCGGGACGCTGCGCAAAGCCGGAGGTATCGCGGGATATCCGCAGCACTCCGAGTCCGTCCACGACGTGGTGGAGAATTCCCACGCGTCGACCGCGCTGTCCTATGTGGACGGCCTGGCGAAATCCTTCCGGTTGCGCGGCGAACACGACAGGACGGCGGTCGCGGTGGTCGGCGACGGGGCGCTGACCGGTGGCCTCGCCTGGGAGGCGTTGAACAATCTCGGGGTCAGCGGTTCGCCGGTCGTCGTCGTACTGAACGACAACGGTCGTTCCTACGCGCCCACCGTCGGAGGATTCGCCGGCCATCTCGCCACCCTTCGCGGGGGTGAGAACGAGGAGAACAACCTGTTCGAGCTCATCGGCTTCGACTACCTCGGGCCGGTCGACGGGCATGACGTCGCCGAAGTGGAAGCGGCGCTGCGGCTGGCCGCCACGCGGCGCAAGCCGGTGGTCGTGCACTGCGTGACCGAGAAAGGCCACGGGTACGCACACGCGGAGAACGACGAGGCGGACCGCATGCACGCCGTCGGGGCGATCGACCCCTTGTCCGGTGTCGCGAAACCCGGTTCCGGACGAAGCTGGACAAGTCTGTTCGGTGACGTGATCGCGGAGATCGGCGCCGAGCACGAAGAAGTGGTCGTGATGACCGCCGCCATGCTGTTGCCCGTCGGGCTCGGCCGGTTCGCCCGGGAGTTCCCGGATCGGGTCCTCGATGTCGGCATCGCCGAACAGCACGCGGTGACCTCGGCCGCCGGTCTCGCCATGGGCGGGATCCACCCGGTGGTCTGCGTGTACGCGACCTTCTTCAACCGCGCGTTCGACCAGGCCTTGATGGACGTCGCGCTGCACGGACTGCCGGTGACGTTCGTCCTGGACCGCGCGGGGGTCACCGGCCCCGACGGCCCCAGCCATCACGGGATGTGGGATCTGGCCCTGCTCGGCCGCATACCCGGAATGCGTGTCGCAGCCCCGCGGGACGCCGACCAGCTATCGCTGTTGCTCCGCGAAGCGGTCGCGGTGTCCACCGGGCCGACGGCGGTGCGGTTCCCCAAGGCCGCAGCGGGCCCTCCGATCCCCGCCATGCAGCGGATGGACGGCGTCGATCTCCTGCACCGCAGCTCCGCCATGCCGTTGGACGTCCTGATCGTCGCCGCCGGGACCACCGCCTCCGCGGCCTTGGAGGCCGCCGAACTCCTGGAACTGCGGGGCCACGGGGTCACCGTCATGGATCCTCGCTGGATCCTGCCGGTCAATCCAGCGCTCGTGCACTTCGCGGCACGGCATCGTCTCGTGGTGACCGTCGAGGACGGCGTCCGCGGCGGCGGGATGGGCTCCGCGCTCAAGGAAGCCGTTTCGGACGCGGGTGTCGGAACACCGGTCATGAACCTGGGATTGCCCAAGACCTTCCTCGCGCACGGTGACCGTGGCGCCATCCTCCGCGCTTGCGGCCTCGACGGCCCGTCGATCGCCCGGGCGGCGCTGGGTGCGATCCCGTCCCTCGCCGGAGACGAACCTTCCTCCGCGAGGAGCGTTCGATGACTGTCGCTCTTGGTATGCCAGCGCTTCCTCCTCCCGTCCTCTCCGAGCGTCGCAAGACCCGACAGCTGCAGGTCGGGCCGGTGGGCGTCGGCAGCGAGCACCCGATTTCGGTGCAGTCGATGAC